>NZ_JAMBON010000041.1 GCF_023715655.1 Oceanobacillus luteolus
AATTGGATCAACTACTACCTTGGTCACCGTCCATTCCAGCGGAATGTCGTGTACCAAATAAAACTAAATAAATCATAACAATAGTCCACATCTAAAACTAGGTGTGGATTATTTGACGTTTACACATATTCATTCAAAAATATCCATAGGAAAACCCGAACAGCAAAATCTGTCCGGGCTATCTTCATACAACTTATACAAACAAGCTCAAAGCCAATACAAACACAAGTCCACAAATAGAAATCAATGTTTCAAGAACTGTCCATGTTGCGAATGTTTCTTTCATGGTTAAACCAAATGATTCTTTAACAATCCAGAAACCTGTGTCGTTTACGTGGGATGCAATGATACTTCCTGCACCTGTTGCGAGTACTAATAGTTCAAGGTTAACATCACTTCCGGCAATCAGTGGCATAACTAATCCTGCTGTTGTAAGGGCTGCAACGGTTGCAGAACCTTGAGCAAGTCTAATCAATGCTGCGATCAACCAAGCTAGAATTAGTGGGGAAATTGTGCTACCTTCAAAGATTTGTGCAACATAATCTCCAACACCACCATCAATTAATACTTGTTTTAACGCTCCACCAGCACCAAGAATTAGTAGCATCATACCAATTGCAGCAACTGCATTTTCTGCAGATTTCATTAAGTCCGTCATTGGGATCTTTCTTGCGATACCCATTGTATAAATAGCAAGTAGAACTGATATTAGCATAACCGTTGTTGGAGCACCGATCATTCCAACAATATCGAAGAATAAGTTGCTTGAAATACCTAGCGCATCTTGCAATAAAGTAATAATTGTTGCAACACCCATTAAGATAACCGGGAATAAAGCGGTAAATGCACTAATCCCAAATCCAGGTGTATCTTCCAACTTATACTGTTTCGCTTCACCGATGGAAGCCATACTTCCTGTAGGTTGTTTCTCAAAAGCACTTGGAACCATTTTCTTAGCAAACTTCGCAAATAGGGGACCTGCGATAATCGTCGTTGGAATAGCAATGATAAAACCATAAACGAGTACCATCCCTACGTTTGCTCCAAATTCTTGAGCGATAACTGTTGGTCCCGGGTGTGGCGGTAAGAATGCGTGTGTAACAGATAACGCAGTCGCCATCGGTAAACCTAACCATAAGAATTGAATTCTCAACTGTTTAGAAATTTGATAAATGATTGGAATCAATAATACTAGTCCAACTTCAAAGAATAGGGCAATACCGAGAACGAACCCGGCAGTAACAACCGCCCATTGAATTCGTTTCTCTCCGAATCTTTCAATCAATGTCATGGCGATTCGCTGTGCTCCTCCAGCGTCGGCAATCAATTTACCAAGGATTGCCCCCAAACCGAAGATTAAAGCAATTCCGCCTAATGTTCCACCCATTCCGGATTCAATGGAACCGACAATTTCATTTATCGGCATACCTAAAGCTAGTGCGACTAGAAACGAAACGACAACTAATGAAATAAATGTATTCACATTAAATTTCATAATTAAAATTAATAGTAAGACTACGCCGAGTGCGACAATCAGCAATGGCATTTAAACTCTCTCCCTCTGTATCCCTCTGAATTTAGATCTTCTAAATATGAGTTTTTATTTATTCGAATTCAATAACTGCTTTTCTTACTTTATCTGGATTCTTTTCTATAAAATCAAATGCTTCTTGAACTTGATCAATATGGAAACGGTGTGTCACCAGTCCGTTATGCGTTAGTTGCTTTGAATTGAGTAATTCTACAATTTTACCAAACTGGTTTGTTTGTAATCTGGAACCAGCAATCGTCAATTCTTTCTTCGTAATATGCATCATGGCAATAGATGAAGGGGTTTCATTAAATCCTAGAGTTACGACATTCCCAGCAGGAGATGCTACTTCAACCGCCAATTCAAATGTTTGCGGCACACCGACTGCATCAATGACAACATTGGCTCCTTCATCATTCGTTATTTCATTTATTTTGGCTTTTATATCTTCTTCTTGTGGATTGATTGTGTAATCTGCTCCGTTTACTTTTGCAAATTCTAGACGTTCATTCGTGAAATCAGAGATGATAACCTTTGCTCCACGGATTTTAGCCATTTTTAATACGGTAATTCCAATTGGACCTGCGCCTTGGATGAAAACAGTTTGTCCTTCTTGCACGTCGCCTCTCCAAGTTGCTTGGGCACCGATAGTGTAAGGCTCGGCCATTACCGCTTCATCCCAGTCAATCTCAGGATCGATCGGGTGGACTTGTTTTTCAGGAAGTGTAACGAATTCTCTCATTCCGCCATCTTCATGGACACCGAAAACAGAGACTTCTTTACAGACGTTTGGTCTTCCGCTTTTACATGCGTAACATTCGCCGCAATAAGTGATTGGTTCGATGACGACATGATCGCCGACCTTCACACGGGTTACATCGGAACCGATTTCAATAATTTCACCAGCAACTTCATGTCCGACAATTCTCGGATAAGTAGCAAGCGGGTTTGTTCCGTGATATATATGCATGTCTGAACCACAAATGCCTACTCGTTTAATCTTTACTTTTACTTCGACGGCAGAATTCAATTGCGGTTCTTCTATTTCCAATGTTTCTATAACATTAGCTTCTGGTATACGAATTGCTTTCATGAATATTCCTCCCTGTTTTCATCGAATTGTAATCCTTTTCATATATGGACAAGAAAATGCATTACTAGAATATATTCATCAGATAACATGTAACATTTCACATGTCATGAGTTATACGATACAATATTTATAAATGAGAGTCAATAGATTTTCAGGAAAAAAGAATGCGTTTACTTTTTCACAAAAAGCGTTATATAATTAAAATATCATAGCACGAAATTACTAAATCAAGGGGGAGCTGACATGGCTAGAATTGAGACTTCTCTCTTAACGAAACAAGTTTATGAGGTACTGCGGGAGAAAATCGTTGCAGGGGAATTTATGGCTGGGGATAAGCTCGATATCTATAAATTGGCAGAAGAATTTGGGGTAAGCCGATCACCAGTAAAGAGTGCAGTCGACGAACTGGTACATGATGGATTAATTGAAATCATACCACGTAAAGGGACCTATGTCACAGAACTGGATTTCACTGAATTCAATGAGATCCTTGATGCGAGATTAATGATTGAAGAATGGGCTGGGAAGCAGATGATTGATACGATCTCGCCAGAGCAAGTGGAAGATTGGGGAAATATGGTTCGAGAAATGGACGACATATTAGAGTCCTCACCATTCCGTTTTGATGCTTACAACAAACTAGATATGCAGTTCCATTCCACGTTGATTGAATGGACAGGCAATAAAAAAATACTTGAGCTGTTTTCTTCTTTGAACACGCACGTATCATTATCCCGTATTGTCCATTCCACGTCGCTTGAAAGTACGATTAAAAGGCATAAGGATCATGCGAGATTATATGAAGCAATGAAAAACCATGATTTGACCCTTTTTTCAGAAGCAATCACCGAGCATATTACGAGTATTAAAAGTGAAGCAAAACTTCGCTGGGATGAAGTAATGATTTAATACTTGTACGGTCGGTCACGATTTATAAAGCATACTTATAAGTCTTGGATGAAAACTGCTCCAGGGCAGGGAGCAGGCCTTTGATGGATTAAGCGCTTGTCAATATATTCATTTTTGCAAAACGTACGGTATTTTCGTCTAGAGAAACTGAAAGCGCTAACTATTGATGTTCATTATTTAGGTGAATAACTACAAAATACCTCTTATACTATGAAATCGTTAGGAGTCATCAAAATATCACCACGAAAAACGAATCTCCGTTTTCCAGTGGTGATTTATTTTAGGAGAAGGTAAGGATTTTTTCAAGGCAATCTATAAAGTAAGACTTAAGAAAATACGAATTGCACCCAATAATACAAGAAGAACAAGGTAACCAGGGTAGATATTGGTATTACAATCAGTGAAACCTTCAAATAATCTTTCCACTTTATTTTAATTTTATGCTGTCTAAGGATATACATCCAGATGAGCGATGCAAGTGTGCCAATCGGTAGCAATAGGGCCCCAATATCACTTCCAATAATATTTGCGAGATAGATCGTTTTTAACGTAATCGGATCGAGTCCCATATCAGTAAGGGCGATGGTACCGACCATCAAGGCAGGATGATTGTTGAATATGTTTGATAGAAGGGAAACAAGTCCGCCCATGGCAAAGCTTGCGTAAAATAACCCTTGATGGACGATTGGCTCAAGTGTTTCTACTAGAAAAGCTGTCAAGCCCACGTTGTTCAATCCATAAATGATGACATACATAGAGAAAGCGAAAATCAAGATATGCCATGGTGTTTTTTTCAATATATCAACCGGGTTCGTACGCAGATGATGCCAGCGCCAAATCAGCAACGTGATAGAACCTAATACAGCCACGATCCAAATGGGAATGGCGAAATAAGATGCTACAAACATGAGTAGTCGTATCATAAAGACGAACAGAAGTAATTTCAGCATGAATTTGGTCCGATTTTTATTGGTTTCTATTGAAAGTTTCTTTCTTTTTAAAGGATGGAAATTCCTATCAAAATATGATTCTTCTATTTCATTAGCTATGTCCGGCAATTTTTTCGGTAACTTGTTCTTTACTACTACAAACATCAACATAGACATAAATAGTAGTCCTAATGTTGCTGGCACAAACATCATTGCAGTTTGCATGTAAAGTGACATATCTACAATTTGCAATCCTATCAAGTTGACGATATTACTAACACCAATCGGGGCACTGGAGGCGGTCGCAGTTAAAGCCCCCGTTAATAAATAGGGAATTTGTTGAGGTAGTGTAAGTTGAAGGTTTCTTAATAGTAGAATTAATATCGGTGTCGTAATCAAGATACTTCCATCGTTATTAAATAATAAGGTCATAAAAAAGCATAATAGTTGAACATACCAATAAAGACGGTACCCTGAACCTCTCGCTAAATTTGTAAGTCTAGCTGCAGCCCAGTAAAAGAATCCGAAGCTTTCTAGAATGACTGCCATTACTATGGTTGCGATGATCGTTATGGAAGCTCCACTAATTTTACTTGTAATATCGAGAATGTCCGCTTTCGATACAATACCTGTTAATAGAATTAATCCCGCACCAATACTCGCCGGAACTACTTCGTTCATTCCTTTAGGTCTCCAGAAGATATTGGAGGGTACATTTGAAAATGAGAGACTATTTAAAATCCATGGTTGGAAGGCATATTAAAGTTGATCGTGGCGGACCAGAGTCAAGAAGTGGGATGCTTCTAGATGTTCAAGATGATTTCTTCACGCTCTTAACAGAAGAGGATGGAGTTGTATATTATAAACTACAACATATCAAGAGCTTAACCCGGGAACCGAAAAATGACTATAGTCATCATGCAAGAAACTTTGGAAATGATATCTAACGAAGAAGAGCAGCCGGACTCTCAAGATGCAAAAGAAGACCTTGTGATTTCACTTACGAATACAGAAAAGGACACAGAAAAAGTGGATAATACAGCTGAAGTGGAGGAGCAAACAAAATCAATAATAGAAACACCAGAGATGGAGCATGTAGAATCCAAAACTAAAGAGGTTAACCAAATAGAAATGGAGAAAGTCGCTTCCGTCATTCATGAAGATAACTCAGTTGAAAAGAAACCATTAGATTCTATAACAAATGATATTAAGCCATCTGAAGAAAATCCACTTGAACCGAATCAACAAGACTCCATAATAATTGAGGACAGCCAAGATGAAGTTAAGGCCCCCCTATTGATAAAAGAACAACATCCAGTTGAAGTGGAGAAAGTCGAATCTGTACATGAAGAGATTCTAAATACTTCTGAAGCGCAATTAACGAATAATGAAGATGGGGAAAAAACGTTCGATCTGGTAATTCACCAGAGTGACCCGAACAAGGTAATGGAAGTCGATCCGGAAACAGATGTGATAGATAATCGAATTCAGGCACAGGAAAGTAAAAAAGGTACCAACTTTGAAGTTCTTGATTGGATGGAGAATCGTCTATCAGATTCTTATGATGAAGATATATACATTGAAGAATATCTGGATTTTCATGGATTCGGGGACAACGGAGCAAAGAATGAACGAGACAAGGTGTCAAAAGGAAGATATAGAAATTGGAATGGATCATCTGATGAAGATTACAATAATCCAAGTACACGAGTACTGTATATTATACAAAACTGGCATCAGCATAGTTAGAGTAGTGGACTAAAAAGGAAACAAATATTTTGTAAAGGAGGTATAGTATGGAAACATTACGGCCTTTTCTAGATCAGAAAGTGAAAATTGAAATATCAGGAAACGAGACACTCTGTGGAAAGTTAATCGATGTTGGGTCTGATATTATCGTTTTATTTAATGGAAAAGATTATTTATACATTCCTTTTATGCATATTCAACATTTTTGGGGCAATCAGGAAGATGAAGAGGAATATAATGAAACCGATTCTGTCCCGTTCAATACAACCACTTTATCTGTCCGCTCAATCTTAACAAATGCCAAAGGATTGTTTTTAGAAGTAAAGGTTGCAGGAAAACAATCGATACATGGATATGTCACAAGCGTACAAAGCGATTATATCATTTTTTACTCCCCGGTTTTTAAGACTATGTACATCCCTTTTCACCACTTGAAATGGATAATACCATACCACACTTCGATGACTCCATATGCTTTAGAGTATAGTATGCTGCCTGTTAACCCCTCCAACATTACCATCGCAAGGTCGTTTGAAGTACAGTTGAACAAATTAATCGGTAAAGTTGTCGTTTTTGATTTAGGTATGTCGGAATTCCGAATCGGACAATTGAAGAAGATTGAATCGAAATTTATCCATTTGGTAACGGCGAAAGAAGAAGTCATCTTAATCAACTTGAATCATATAAAAACTGCCCATTTTAGTTGAATGAAATGGAAAAGGTGAAGACGGGAAATGTCATCACCTTTTATTATTTCTTTCGAGAATTAAAAGCTGCTAAGCTTTGATTGGTACTTTAAAAGAAGAAATTCTTATATCCTTGGAATAGTAGATTGGTATCAGTGTAAGCTGGATTTTTGTTCGATTAAGGTATATAATAATAGTCAAAAAGTCTTTAGTCTAGAGCTTCAACTAATTAAGCTCTGCAATAAGAAGTAATTATTTATTTAGTTTTGTTTATTCTTTTCTGTTTAGAAGAAACGAAATCATACATAGGTGAAGAGATACATGGTGACAGACCATTCCTCTGTCGATAATAAGGAGAGAAGGTATGAAGTATCAGGGTCGGTTGGTTCTATTATTTATGTCTTTATTGACATCGTTTATTTTTGGGGTATTGAGTGACGGTTTAACCCCGTTATTTTTTATGTTTGCTATTGTACATGCCATAGTATCATGGCTCTTTGGAAGCTGGTATGATAAAAGCAGTTACTTTTCTTATCATGATCCGTTAACCGGTGTTTATAATCGTAGGTTTGCTTATACTGTACTTGAAAAGAAGTTCCATCGTGCGGAGAAACTCAAACAGTCAGTAGGAATTATTGCGTTCGACATCGATGAATTCAAAGCAATCAATGATTCTTATGGGCATGGTTATGGCGATTATGTGCTTAAAGAAATAACCCGTATCGTTAAAAGGATTACTCGTAAAGAAGATATTCTCATCCGGTGGGGCGGAGATGAATTTCTTTTATTATTGATTGGTCGAGATAAGGCAGCAACAGAGAAATTTATTAACGATTTGAATGATTCAATGAAGAAGATCTGTAGTCGTCAGTATGTAAAGGAAGAGAATATCTATATTACACTATCAGTTGGCTATTCTTTGTTCCCGGAAGACACCAAAAATTTGTACCAGTTGATCACTATCGCGGATGAAAGAATGTACGAAGTTAAACATGGAAAGAAGTCTTCGTAGGGCAAAAGCAGATATGTCCATAGATTGTTAATATTGTGAGGTTAAACGATGAATAATTTATTACAAGAAGAAAAACGTTCAACTGTTTTGTTTTTATGGTTATTTTTTATTGTGTTTTTTATATATGATATGTTCTATTATTATTTATTTCCAAGATTTCCTTGGTACAATAATGATACGATAAGTTCATTATGGTATAACTTTATGTATGTTAGATATTTTGTTACTGTTTCCCTTATCCCATTATCTATCTATTTAGTTAAAAACGGTAGAACAGAAACGGTGAAATATATTCTGCTCTTTACCTATGTTTCTATCAATCTTGTATCAGATATATTGTATTATAAAGATAGTCCAGATACTTTCAGCAGTGGAAACTTTGTAGAAGTAGTCATTATCTTGTTCTCACCTATTTTTGTGAATAAGAAATATACAACGATAGCGTCAATCTGTATTACTCTCAAATATCTTTTGGTAGGAGTATTCCTGCAGTCTCTAAATGTTGTGTTCCCAGTGATATTAATTATTGTTTTATCATTTATTGCTTACCTTCTTCTCCATCGTTTTTTGAAATATATTGAAGCGCTGAAACAATCATACAGTGAACAGATGGAAGGAGTAGTACGGGGAGTCATTGCCACTTTAGAGCTAAAAGACCCATATACCCGTGGACATAGTGAGCGAGTTGCTGACTATGCGATGAGTTTGGCAAAAGCGACAGGGAAATTTAAAGAATCTGAATTAACGAGTTTCTATTATGCTTGTTTACTGCATGATATAGGAAAAGTTAATATACCAGACACAATCTTGGCAAAGAATGGTAGATTAACAGATAAAGAATATGATATCATTAAGACGCACCCTGTAGTTGGAGCGGAGGCTATTCGAGAGGTGGAAGGGATCGCTGATAATTTGGATGTTATTTACCATCACCATGAAAGATGGGATGGGAAAGGCTACCCAGATGGATTGGCCAGAGAGAACATTCCATTGTCTGCTAGAATAACGGCGGTTGCAGATGCATTTGACGCGATGACTTCATCCCGATCCTATCGTCCGGCACTTCCTTTTAAGGAGGCGTATGAACGTATCCTTGCTGGAAAAGGAAGTCAATTCGATCCACAACTAGTTAATATATTTAAGCAAATATACCCAGAGTGGGTGCAAATTTCTAAAAAATATAGTGAAGCTAGAGGAGGTCAGATAAATGAAAATCCGCAAGCTAAATAAAATCAAAGCTACTTGCTGGTGGTGCTGGTATATTCCAAAAGGTTAAGTAAGTACATAGGTAGGACATAGGTAGGGTGCTAGATTTTTAGCATCCTATTTTTAAGTTTTAAAGGAGGATGTCCGTTGAAAATATCCTTACAATCCCAAATTACACTATATGAATTATCCATTAAGAAAGAAAAAAAGAATTTCATCGTAGAAGAGCAGATATCTGGTGACTTTTTCGAAATGACAGAGATCACGGTTGAAGCGATTAGACGAATAGAAATGGGAGAAGGATTAGACGAGATCGAGAAGATGTTGAAGAGCAAGTATCCTGAGGAAGAAGTAGACATGGTTGAATTTGTTGAGCAGCTGGTTGAGCTCGGTCTTGTTCAGGAAATCGATGGGGTACACGTTCAAAAGGAGACACAGGGTCCGAAAGCAGGCGGATTTTTATGGATTCCATCATGGGTTGGCCGTCTTCTCTTTAATCGGGTCATGAATAAAGTTTATTTGCTTTTATTATTATGTAATATATTGATTCTCATCTTGAATCCAGCATTCATTCCTCATTATAAGGATATATTCCTATTTGACTCCATGATGCTCAATATGATTACCTATTTATTTCTTTCTTTAGTATTGATTCTCATTCATGAATTCGGTCATATTTTTGCAATCCGTTCACATCAATTACCTGCCCAGCTCAGTATTGGGACTCGGCTGATTCTGATAGTTTTTGAAACGGATCTGACCCAAGCGTGGAAGCTTGACCCGAAAGAACGTAATGTCTTGTATTTTGCAGGAATGGCTTTCGAGCAGGTCATCCTTTTTCTTTCATTCGGTGTAATGCTTCTATTTCCAGACACATTTTTTGCGGGAGTTCTTGGTATCGTTGTATTGGACATCTTCATCAAAACAATTTACCAATGTTGTTTTTATATGAAGACGGATGTTTATTACGTCGTGGAAAATACAACAGGATATTATAACTTGATAGAGAGCGGTAAAGAATATTTACGTTCTTTGTTTAATAGAAGTAGGCGGCCAGAGAAGAGTGACCCACAGGATTTTGGTAATGATTTTAGGATTGTTCGTTTGTATAGTGTGTTTTATATTATAGGAGTTCTATTAACATTACTCCTTGCAGCGGTATACATATTGCCACAGATCTATTACGCGTACGCCACTATTTTCTCCAATATACAAAGTCCGGGAAATGACGCGGCATATTGGGATGCCGTCATCTTTTTGGCACAGACGGTGATTATGATTGTATTATTGATTTATTTGACGAGAAGAGAAGCGTTGAAGCATTAGAGTAAATTAAGAATTAAGTCTCAATCCGGAAAAATAAAATGAACTGAGTGATCCTGGTCGATCATATTAGATGGAAGGGTGAAAAGATGAACGATATTACAGGTGATTTAGTTACAATATTGGAAGAATTATACGCAAAGGAAAAAGAAATTATAAAAGCTGTGACCATTTTGGAGGGTGAAGAGGGAGGTGGCCCAGGCATTTTAATTAAATCTATTACGGAAGTAGAGCGTACACTCATTAAGTATTTAGGTGGAGATAGATCTAACTGGAGTTTTTTTGGAGAACTTTCTGGAGACAACCCATTTTTAAAACTTGAATATGGCAACATTACTAGAGATGATTTCATAAATCAGCTAAGAAGAGGTGTTGAATTAGATTTGACGCCTGAAGCCTATATGAACGGTGAATGTTCGGCTGAGGACATAATTATTTAGTTTAATCATTAATTACAAAAAGTAAATGTAAGGTCGAATGTTTATGGTTTAATCTGTTAGGTTTTCTGCAGCCGGTAGTATAGAATTGTTTCTCATTACTGGCTGCAGAGAAGTTAATCAAGGTGCATGTAGTGTAACAATTGAAGGAGAGACTTCTTTGCATTATAAATATTTATTCTGATAATGACTCAAAGTTAACAAAGGAAAAATATATCGGTAGCTGTGATAATGGATGTAAAAACCTCCTGCCATTCCTTGACCTTTTGGATTGGAGCTGGTCCAGTCCTTTTTGTCAGAGTGATCTAATAAAAATTTTATGCCTGCTTGAATTTCCGGTGTTGGTGCTTCGGAGGTAGAAATGAGGGTATCCAATGCCCAGGCCGTGTCGGTTATTGTACTCGTTCCAAGTGGGGTATACGTCTGGTTGATATCGCTGTAGCAAGATTCTCCCCAACCTCCATCTTGATTTTGAATTGTATTGAGCCATTTTACTGCCTTTTGAATGGCCCCATGTGTGGGCTGGACGCCAGTCGCAATCAAACCGGTAACGGCAGCCCAGGTTCCGTAAATATAGCAAATCCCCCATCGTCCATACCAAGAACCATCCTTTTCCTGATTCTTTATTAACCAATTCATAGCTTTTTTTATTGCGTTATGTTGTTTCGCCATGTTTGTGAACTCTCCGAAATACTCCAACGTCCTTCCTGTCAAATCTGCAGAAGAGGGATCAGCTAATAAATATTTCGCTCCTTCAATCGGAATAAGACTAACAATCTTTTTATCTACATTCTTCTCAAACGCAGCCCAGCCGCCATCATCATTCTGCATGGATAGCGTCCACTTGATTCCTCTATCCCAGGTTTGTCGGTACACGGACTCATTTGATACCAAGTTTGTAATGGAACGTAGTGTGGCAGTTGTATCATCCATATCCGGGTTCATTGTGTTTTCATCAGAAAATCCCCATCCTCCGGGGGTACTCGTGGGATTATGAATGCTCCAGTCACCGTATAGATAATGCTGACGAGAGAGTAAGTAGTCATTAGCGTGTTTTATCATCGGGTCATCCCATGAAACACCGGCACGTTGCAGCGCGTAACTGATTAACGATGTATTCCACACCTATAAGCTTAAAAGTGAAGTGGTAGATGGGTCGAGAGGGAGTCGGAGGGGGTCATACTACCGATGATGACAACGACAACATAACGTTGTCTAGGGAAGGACGGCAATAGCCAATACCCTACTTCGTTCAGATGTTCAAAGGAGGTAAGAGTCAGTGAATGCCAAGAAAATGGCTAACTACACCAGTAAAGCAAAAGCTCAAAAACTCTGGAAAACATTATACCTTTGTGCCAAGGAAAGTAAGACACGTCGATTTCATGCTTTATACGATAAAATTTATCGCCCTGATATCTTGTGGGAAGCATGGCAAAGAATGAAAAGGAAAAGAGGAAGTGGAGGCGTAGACTCGCAAACATTGGAGGATATTGAATCGTATGGAGAGAAGAAGTTTCTAAACGAACTTTATCTCGAATTGAAAGAGAAACGATATCGTCCGCAGCCCGTCTTACGTACCTACATTCCGAAAGATGATGGAACGAAACGTCCATTAGGAATTCCAACGATAAAAGACAGAGTCGCACAAATGGCAACGAAATTAGTAATCGAACCAATCTTTGAAGCTGACTTCAAAGACTGTTCCTATGGATTTCGACCCAAACGAAATGCTCATCAAGCGATAGCGAAAATAAGAAAAGAGAGTAGGAAAAACTATTGGGTATTAGACGTCGATATCCAAGGCTACTTTGATAACATTAACCATGACAAACTGATGAAACTGGTAGAACCACGCATTAGTGACCGAAGGGTATTAAAGCTAATACGGAAATGGCTACAGGTAGGAATCATGGAAGAAGGTAAGGTTAGGCATTCCATATTAGGAGCACCTCAAGGAGGGGTAATCTCTCCGTTACTTTCTAATATCTATCTACATGTCATGGACTCTCTTTGGGAAAAGAAATTCAGCCATTTGGGGACGATTGTTCGCTATGCGGACGATTTTGTGATTTTATGTGAAAGGAAAGCACACGCCTTAGAGAGCATACGGGTTATTCAAGCAATCATGTATCAACTAGATCTCTCACTACATCCAGAGAAATCAAGGCTCGTCAACATTTGGGATGACAGTGATGGATTTGACTTTCTTGGATTTCATCATCGTAAATTCCCCATCCGTAAGAAGGGTGGACATACATTCTTTATCATGAATCATATCCCAAGCAAGAAAGCGATGAAGAAAATGCGGAAGAAAATAAAAGACTATACAGAACCTCGCTATAAACTGTTTATGGATATAGAGGAACTAGTGAAGGGATTGAACCATAGGCTTCAAGGATTCAAGAACTATTACCAGCTCTCTCCATTATCCAAGAGGTGGCTGAATCGCATTGACTGGTATGTGTTACAACGCTTAACCCTTTTCAACAATAAGAAAAGAAATAAAAAGCATAAACATGCCTATCTTCGAGAAACGGTAAAGCAAGTTGAACACCTATTGGTGAAATTAGCAGATTAAGTCCGTAAAGCCAAAGGAAGAAGAACGTCGGAAAGCCGTATGAGGGAAAACTTCATGTACGGTTTGATGAGGGGGAACAGGAAAAGGAATTGCCCTCCTGTCTGGCTTAGTAAGGTGGAACACCCTGAAACCCGAGGACAAGAAGGCAACTATCTAATTCCTGTTTTCTACTCTACATTTCTCGCATACCAAAGGAAGTGCTTTGATTGAAATGGAAACGAATAAAAGAATGGATCTATGACCATCCCCATAAAAAAGGGGTCTTGCTACAAGACAAATACAAGATTGATGAAGTTCTCGGCATGGGCGGATACGGAATAATCTATCGGTGTATAGACACCCACAGCAACAAAACCTGTGTATTAAAGCAGCTGCGCCCCAGAAAGGCTAGGCGTTCGAAAGAAAAAGAAAGGTTCCATTCCGAAGCTGAAATAATGAAACGCATGGATCATTCCCAAATACCTCAGCTCGTTGACTATTTTACGATAAATAGCCAATCGTATTATGTCATGCAGGAAGTGAAAGGGACAAATTTAGAGGACGTGCTATTTGCTCAAAAAAGGATATTCTCGGAATTAGATGCTTTATTGCTAGTTGAAAAGTTGTTGTCTATTTTGGATTACTTACATGCTAAGCTGATTTTTCATGGCGATATCCGGCCACCAAATATTATCTTACAGCACGAAGAAATTTATTTGATTGATTTTGGATTGGCAAAGCAATTGGACGCCCATAATAAAGAAGAGATACTCATAAAAAAGCAAGATGATTTTTTTGATCTAGCTGATATTTTATTGTTTATTCTATACTCTCAGTATAAAGGTAAAAGAAGCAAAAGAAAAAGCTGGCTAGAAGAATTAACTTTAAGTAGTGGTACAGTTTTCTGTCTAAAAAAGCTGTTAGGGATTAACGAGCCGTATACAAATAATGATGATATCGATAAAGATTTGCAGTTAGCAATCCAAGCATTAAGGGAAGAGGGTTAATGGTGGCTTCATATTGAATGGCATTTCTATAGTTGGGTCAAATGTATCTTGAGAATAAGACGGGCCGAGAGCGTTTATTTCCAAATTAGCAGATAAAGGATTACAATTTTACTTAAGGTCTTTTGTTGAAAAATGGGTCAGCGAGTAAAGTGAAACAATGCGACCAGTTTTATGTGGAAATGATATATTGTATCTAATGGAGATTATTTTAGGCAACACAGTAGGAGGAAAAGTCATGAACAAGTTTAGGGATGATAGTTTTGCCCTTCACACCGACCTGTATCAGATTAATATGGCACAAGCATATTGGGAAGACGGTTATCATATGAAGAAAGCCGTATTTGAATTGTACTTCCGGAAGCTGCCATTTAGTAACGGGTATGCAATATTTGCAGGTTTAGAACGGATTATCGATTATCTTAAGAACTATCATTTTTCTGAAAGTGATTTAGAATATTTGCAGGAGATTGGCTATTCGGAGGACTATCTTGATTATTTACGTACGGTCCGTTTTACAGGAACTGTGCGTGCGTTGCGAGAAGGAGAGGTTGTTTTCGATAATGTACCTATTCTTCGTATTGAGGCTCCGTTACTTGAAGCGCAACTTATTGAGACAGCTCTGTTAAATATTGTGAATTACCAAACACTCATCGCTACGAAGGCATCTCGAATTAAACAAGCAGCTGGTGAGCAAGTCGTTGCAGAGTATGGTTCTAGACGGGCCCACGAATTTGATGCCGCCATATGGGGGACAAGGGCCGCTTATATTGGTGGATTCTCCAGCACAAGTAATGTTCGGGCAGGGAAACAATTCGGTCTCCCCGTTTCTGGAACACATGCGCACTCTTTTGTACAAGCATATCGTGATGAATATACGGCATTCCATAAATATGCAAAAACTCATAGAGACTGTGTCTTCCTGGTAGATACATACGATACGTTAAAATCAGGAGTCCCAACGGCGATTAAAGTAGCTCAAGAATTGGGTGATGAAATCAACTTTATTGGGATTCGATTGGATAGTGGAGATCTGGCTTACCTTTCCAAAGAAGCAAGGAAATTATTGGATGAAGCAGGATTTGTCGATGCAAAGATTATTGCTTCCAGTGATCTTGATGAATATACGATTCAGAACTTGAAGGCGCAAGGAGCGAAAATCGATATTTGGGGAGTCGGAACAAAGGTGATTACAGCCTTTGATCAGCCGGCATTAGGTGCCGTGTACAAAATGGTGGCGATTGAAGATGAAAGTGGAAATATGGTGGATACCATTAAACTCTCTTCTAGTCCTGAAAAAGTCACAACACCAGGATTAAAAAACGTATATCGTATTGTCAATAATCATACGAACAAATCAGAGGGAGATTATATCGCTTTAAGCTCAGAACAGCCTGATAAGGAATCCAAGCTGCATATGTTCCATCCGGTACATACGTACATTGGAAAATTTGTCACTAACTTTACAGCAATAGATTTACATGAAAACATTTTTGAAAATGGAGTTCTTGTGTATGAAAATCCATCTGTCGATGAAATTCAATCATACGCAGAGCAACAGCTGGAGTTACTATGGGAAGAATACAAGCGATCATTAAATCCAGCTGAATATCCTGTGAACTTGAGTCAGGCTTGTTGGGATAACAAGATGAGGAATATAGAAGAGTTAAGGAAACTGAATTCATAAAGAGGAGCAGTAATCCTAGGGATTGCTGCTCCTTTGTTTTCTTACTTTGATATATGTTTCGTGAAATCAGCGAGCAATCTCGCTCCGAAACCAGTAGCAGATTTTGCATAGTAGCCTTTTTCTGCACTCTGCATGACACCAGCCATATCGACATGAAGCCATTTACAGGATTCCGGAACAAAGCGGCGCAGGAATAATCCTGCAGTGATCGATCCTGCTTCGGCTTTAGAGCTTGTGTTATTGAAGTCAGCATAGTCACTTGACAGGTAACTATCATATGCATCAACGAGAGGCATTGGCCAAACGTAATCCCCGTTGATATCGCCAATCTCCTTCATTTCACGTGCAAGTTGTTCATCACCAAACACTCCTGCGAGTTGCGTACCGAGTGCATTGACGATTGCTCCGGTAAGAGTAGCAATATCAATCACATACTCACTGTTCAGTTCCCCGGCACGGATGAGCGCATCAGCAAGTATCAGGCGGCCTTCCGCATCGGTGTTCCCAACTTGTACGTTGAGTCCGTTTTTATAAGTAATGACATCTCCTGGAATAATGGAAGTGCTGTCCGGCATATTTTCCGCAATTGGAATAAGTGCAACAACATTCACGTCTGCTTTTGAATCTGCCAATAATTTCATTGCACCAGCCACTGCAGCTGCCCCGCCCATATCCATGCGCATGCTGCTTAAATCTTTTCCTCTTTTCAGCGTGATTCCACCTGTATCAAATGTAACGCCTTTTCCAACGAGCGCGACAAGTGGTTTGGATTCATCTTTGCGATAGTTCAGTTCAACAAAAGCGGGGGAGTGGGTACTTCCTCTACCAACTGTCAGCACTCCATTCATTTGGCGTCTCTCAAGTTCATCTTTATCATAAACAGATATTTTCACGTCCGTATCTTGAAATGATTCTTTTAAAATTGACGGGAAAGTCGTAGGATTGAGCGTGCTCGGAATTTCATTCATTAAATCACGGGAAAAAGCAGTAGCAGCTGCTCGGATTTTACCTGTTTCAACAAAGTCTTGAATGGTTTCATCACCGTCAACATGTAACTCTGTCTTAAATGGTTTTTTGCCAGACTTGTATTCCAAGAATTGATAGGAGCCTAGATTCCATCCTTCCACAAACGCTGTCACTACCGAACCTTTTTCTAAAGATTGAAATCCTGCTGTTAGTTTTTCTCCACTGATTGAGGCAGATTCCACTTTACGTTTACTTAATTCACGAGCGATTGTTCCAGCTGCCATTCTAAAATCCTCATCTGATGGCTTTTTCTTTAGTTTTACAACTACAATTAATTCACCATCATGAAATAGGGTATTTACCGTGTTTGTACTGTTCTCGACGAATTGTTTTAGTGATGTATGATCTGTAAGAAGTGCATCATTATCAAATAATATTGTAGCTTTGTTGCTCATTTCTTTCTCTCCTTTTATCTATCTATTTGCTAGTCCCTCAAGTTGATTGGTGTAGACTGACTCTATGTAGTCTCCATGGGGATCATTGTTTTAAGTATACTATTATTTTTGTTATAAGTTTGGCATATTGATTGCTCTCCTCTTAGGTGAAAAAAAATCACTTTCATAGCATAATAAATATAGGAAATGCCCTTTTTTCATAGTAGTTGCCCCCAATTCTTCTTAACAGGAAGATTTTTTTATGTTTTCCCCCACAGAACTTATTAACAAAATTCATGCATAATTATGCAAAAAATGAAAGGAGCAATTAAAAATAAGACAAACATTTATACATCAAGAAAAACTGCCGAAATTGCCTGTACCAGCTTTAAGCAGTACTAAATCAAAGCTGCTTGAATGGATCGAGCCATTAGTTAGCAGCGAACAATACGAGAAAACAAAATACATCGTTGAAGATTTCTTTCAAAAAGACGGTGAGGCTGAAAAGCTTCAAAAGAAATTGCATGTGTGGGATAACAGTAGGGAGGGAAGTTGGCTCGCACCTTTCTGGGATGATTTGTATTTAAAACATCGGGAATCCTTGCCACTTACTTCCAACTTCAATATATTATTGAAAACAAATCAGATGAAGCACGGATTATCCCATTCGGAATTGGCCACGAAATTAAGCTTACTAACCGCAGAGCTCTACCATAGCATTATGGATGAGCAATTAGAACCTGCCTACTTTAGAAATCAACCCCTTGATATGGGACAATTTAAAAAAGTATTCCGATCGGTTCGAACCCCTCAAAAACATAGAGATGCATTCCATGTAGCTGATTTTGATAAAAAGGATAATCATATTGTAATTTTATACAAGAACCATGTATATAAAGTACCGGTGACTAATCGGGAAGGTGTTTATTATTCCATCGAAAACATCACAGAAGCCATAGAGAAAAACGTTTTATCCGCACAAGTGGAAGGTGTTAACGTCGGTATATTTACGGCTGCGGAACGCGATATTGCCGCTGAAATAGTTACTGAACTTAAGCGATCTAATGTGAATAAAGAAACACTGCAAACTATCGCCGATGCACTCGTCATCATTTCCATAGATGAAGAAAGCGAGATAGCCGAAGAGTCACTTGAAAACTTGATGTTACATCCTACTAGTAAATATTTTGATAAAACGATGCAAATCGTGATTACAAAAAACGGTGGAATTGGCTTCAATATGGAACACTCTGCTGTCGATGGCATGATGATAAATAAAGTTGTAAAGTATATAAATAACGGCCTTCAAAACGAATTGTCTCTACAGGATTGCACTTCTGAGATACCAAGCGTCGTGAAGAAGGAATGGGAATTAACAAAGGAGATTATCGAGCGATTAGAAAAACTAGAACAAGTCTATCTAGAGCGTAATAAAGATTTTTCGTTGCTGTCAAAAACTTTCGCCGACTTTGGTGCAGAAAAAATTAAAAAGTTGAGGATAAGTCCTGATGCCTTCTTCCATATGGCATTGCAGCTGGCACAGTACCGCACGTACGGCTATTTGAGAAGTGTGTACGAACCTGTGTCGGTTAGCTTTTTCCGTGAAGGGAGAACAGAATGTGCACGTGCTACAAGTATGGAAAAACGGAATCTAGTCGAGGCAATTGAAAGTGGCGAGACGGCAAATGAAATACTGTACTCGCTGATGCAACTTGCAAGTGACGCTCATTCCCAGCGGATCAGAGATTGCCAAAGAGGGCAGGGTGTTGAAAGACATCTATACGGGCTTGAACAAATGTATCATTTATTTGGATCAGAACTTGGAATAGATAAGTTGCCTGAGGTCTTCAAAGATGAAGGATATTTAGCACTGCGTCATGATTTTATCTCAACAAGTGGAATGAACTATGATAATGCAAAATACCGGATGTTTGCTCCGGTCGTTAACGATGGACATGGATTAGCTTACATGATTCGTGAGAACTCGATTACCTTGAATATCTCAAGTTATATCCACAATGAATTTAAAGGAAAACAACTAATGAATCATATGATCGAAGCCTTGAATGAACTCAGGGAGATTGCTGAGAGCGGAGTGTTTGTGAAGGATATTAGTTAATAGTATGAGATGTTGGAAGTGTGTGTGTAAATAACAATTCTGGTGGAATGATTCCATTGATTTTTACCCTCATGCTGATTATGCATGAGGGATTTTTGCGTTTGTTGTGTTACTTTTTAATCCTCGTCAAACGCAAGTCATTCTTGCATTTGAAGGTGTTGTAACTTTTGCATCTTCATCGAACGTGAGATGTTCTTGCGTTTGATAGTGATGTGATTTTTACATCCTCATCGAACGTGAGCAGTTCTTGCGTTTGATAGTGATGTGATATTTGCTTCTTCATCGAACGTGAGCCATCCTTGCGTCTGATTGTGTTATAACTTTTGCAACCTCATCGAACGTGAGATGTTCTTGCGTTCGATTGTGATGTAATTTTTGCTTCTTGATTGAACGTAAGCCATCCTTGCGTCTGATTGCGTTATAACTTTAGCATCTTCATCGAACGTGAGATGTTCTTTCGTCTGATTGTGATGTGGTTTTTGCATCTTCATCAAACGTGAGCGGTTCTTGCGTTTGTAGTGGGACTTTTACACTCGTAGAAAATACAAACTCTCGCATAATCCAATTCCGACAACAAAATCACTAAAGAGAGGAGTTGAATGAATGTATTTTCACTTTGAGTCTAGACTATTGAAGTAATTTATGGCCTTTTTTTGTACACCTTTATAATTATTTGGAAATTCTGTGTGGAAATTAAGTTTATTATTAATATAATAAGAATATTTTCCTCGATAGACTATCTCCAAATGATCAGCTAATACTCTTCTGATTATCCCTTTTGATATAATTGTGCTACACCAATTGTAAATGGAGTTTACTGTGATTTTCTTACTTGGAAAAAGCACTTGAAATTCGTGCACGCTACGTAATATGGCACTATCTGTGGATTCTTCTTCCTGACAACTTTCGCATCTTAATTTGAATACTGTCCTCTTTACGAGAACCCCTCCGCAATTAATACATATAATTCCTTTTCTTAATTCCTCATAATTGTATTTGGGTAATATTTCACGAGAGGAAACGGATATATGGCGGTGTATGAGTTCTTCCTTTAATTCACGATGGTTTTTCGTTAATGTACTCGGTGTGTTGTTTAACATATTAAGGAAACGGTGGAGTTGCCCGGGGAAAACGATTTGCTGCTTACGTGGAGCGTTATATAGAGTGAATGTTGGATTTATAAAAATGATAAAAGATTCGATAGGAAAATGGATGCCTAGTTGATGAAAGGTTTCTTTAAGTAAAAGTTCGCATCGTTTAAGTTGTTGTATAGGGTTTTGAATATCTTTCTTAAAATTAACGGAATACCAACTATCGTCATGGTAAACAAAGTCGCCATCAAAATTCTTTACTTCAATTAAGAAGATTTTGTGCTGGAAAACTAGTAAGCTATCAATCTGAAACTCGCTCTTATTTAACTCTAAGCGTAAATCAAATAAATTTATGCTTTTGCTCGTAAGGTATTCCTGCAGGAGGTAGTAAAACGTTAGTTCTCCCTCATATCCTTTTGTCAGATTAACAAGTCGGTTTCGATCTTTCGCTGTAAGTTTGATTCTGGAGTTTAAGAAATAGAGGATTTGTTGTTCTGTAGATGGATGGGGTCGTAAGTTTGTGCTGATTTTGAAACACTCCTTTTTATATTTTAATAGAAATCATACTATGGGATTACAAAAAATTCAATTAATATTAGGTTAGATGATGAGAGTCCAACCTCCGCACAGGTCATGTGTTTTTTGAAAACTCTATTTAACTGCATAGAGGCTAAAACTTGACAAAATTATTTATTTATGCTATAATTTACAGTTAATATAATTATGTGTATAATAAGATTCTCCTGGCCGGGGGAATCTTATTTTTTATATGGGAGGAAAATGGTATGAAACAAAATGAGTCCAGTTTGACTTCCTTAGTAACTGCATTTAGTCGTGTATATCATAGTAAATATGATTCACCGAAAGTTTTTGATGATTTTATGGCAAACAAGTTAATTTCCGAAGAAGAGTTTGAGGCTATCAGTAGTAATATGATTCACGGGATCCACTTTTTTAACGGAGATATTGGGAAGAAATTTCAAGATGATCCAAGTAAGATTTTGAAATGGATAACACAAGTCCAGCTGTCCCCAATTTCTTTGGCGCGGTCTGCTTTTTGTGAAAAAGTATTACTGAATGAAATGGATTTAGGAGTTGAACAGTACGTTATTCTTGGTGCTGGCTTAGATACGTTCTGTTTTCGGTACCCAGAGTTAATGAATAAATTAAAGGTATTTGAAGTCGATCATCCAACTACACAGGCATTTAAAAAGAAAAAGATAGAAGATGCTAACTTTGAGATACCAAATAATCTACGTTTTGTTTCCAGCGATTTTACATCTAGGTTTTCTGACCAGTCTTTAGTAGATAAGGGGTTCGATTACAAAAAGACATTCTATAGTCTATTAGGTGTGTCTTATTATTTGACTAAAGAGGAAACTGCAAATTTGATTAATAGTATATTCGCTAATGTTCCATCTGGTAGTTCGATTGTTTTTGATTTCGCAGACCAGAATCTCTTCACGGAAAAGGGAGAGTTTAACAGAGTTGAAAATATGGTTAAAATGGCTGCAGCAAGTGGAGAACCAATGAAATCGAATTACACTTATCAAGAAATGGAACATATGCTAGAAAAATTTGAGTTGCTTATTTATGAACATCTATCACCAAATGATATCGATGAGCGATTTTTTAAAAGCAGGACTGATTATTTATCTGCCTTTGAGACGATTCACTTTATTCATGCTGTAAAGAAATAGGGATAGATATAGTGAAAAAGATGAAACATCCCCGTTACTGAATAATTTCAGAGCGGGGATGATTTAAGTTTGCTTTTAAAACTTATATTAGATGGTACGCATATTGGAACAAGCTAAGGTGATTGACTATTTAGTTGACTGAACTAGCGTCTAATATATTACCCTTCAAACGGAATTGCAAAGTTCCTCTTCTTCGGATGTCTAGCTACAAGCAAATGACACTTTCTAGAATTGTCCTTCGTATACCAATGGTCTTTAAAGTACCTTTCGAGGTCGTCCGCTGTTTTAACTCTTTCATCTTTTAGTTCTTTTAAAAGCATATTTTTATATTCCTCAGTCAGTTCGAAACCATCAATGACTATTTTTTTTATTACAATAATCTCCTTTTTCCAGGTCGTCTATGCCGCATTATAACAAAATAAGATTAAATATGAAATTTAGTCCTAATGATTTATTAATGGTGACTATCCATTCCCATCTGATACACTATTAACAACTATAGATGGATATTGAACAATGCTTCACGACTACAGCATTTAAGAATAGGGAGTTGAGGGAATGAAAATTTTAGTTACAGGTTTTGATCCATTTGGTGGAGAGACGAAAAACCCCGCACTCGAAGTAGTGAAAAAATTGCCTGATGGAATTGAAGGTGCATCTATCATCAAGTTAGAAATTCCGACTGTTTTCGGGAAAAGTGCGGGAGTGATGAAAGAGGCAATCCGTAAAGAAAACCCAAATTATGTATTGAGTATAGGCCAAGCGGGTGGACGTTATAGATTGACTCCCGAACGTGTAGCTATCAATCTTGATGATGCACGTATTCCGGATAATGAAGGAAATCAGCCAATTGACATGCAGATTCAACCAGATGGCGAAAATGCATATTTTTCCCAATTACCGTTAAAAGCCATGGTAAAAGCTATGAAGGAAGCGGGTGTTCCTGCATCTATATCTAATTCAGCGGGTACTTTCGTCTGCAATCATATCATGTACCAAACCTTGTATTTAACTCATTCAGAATATCCAAATGTAAAGGCTGGGTTTATCCATATTCCCTTTCTGCCGGAACAAGTGACTGAGCGTCCGGGCACAGCATCGATGAGTTTGAATGATATGGTGAAAGGTGTGATCGCTACAATAAAGGCGATTATTGCATATGATGGAAAAGAAGATTTGAAGACAATTGGTGGGGAGACGCACTAATTTTTCATTTAAGTAAAAGATGCACTTCTCAAGCAGGAGAAGTGCTTTTTTTGTAGAAGTTACTGTATTAGCTTGAGAGTGGAGTGAGGGGGAGTCTGTGAGAAAAATTACTTTATCTAATGGAAAATCAGTTGAAGTTGATTGTTTAAGCTGTGCAATAACAAGTGGTTTAGCAGAAGCAGAAGGGGGCGTTGTGCTTGAGACAGAGTATTTTCACGCTCATCAAGACGTTGCCTATCCTGTAAGGGGGCTAATAATTTTAGCTTCTAAACGCCATGTTAAATGTTTCGATGAATTAACTGAATATGAAAAGATAGATTTTATCCAGGCTCTGACAAAGATAAGGAAGGCTCAAAGAGATGTTTTAGGAATTGAGTTCGTTTACTATTTTTATAATGAAGATACTACTCATCACTTTCATATTTGGATGGTTCCGCGATATGATTGGATGTACGAATTTGCCGCTCAGTTGAATCGGTGAGACCAGTTCTTCTGCATGCTCGACAGAAAATGAATACGGATGAAAATCTTCAAGAAGTAATGACTGCAATTGACTTTTTGACTAAGGAGTTAAATAAGTGATTGTCCAGTAAGTAATGAGTATTAATTATTTTAATAGAAGATATAATGTGGAGGTATTTCATGACTGAGGATTTTTATTGTGATGAAGTATTAAGTGGGAAGACCGAAGTGAATAAAGTGTTAGAAACAGAAAATGTATTAGCGTATTATCATACAAGACCGTATTGGCCAGTTCATATTGTTGCTATACCAAAGAAACATATCCCTTCTTTAATTGCATTGGAGGAAAGTGATAATGAACTGTTGATCGAGCTGTTAGGGGTAATTAAAAAGGTTGCGACAATGGTTACAGAAGAACACGGAGCTTGCAGAGTGATTACAAATTTAGGGGAGTATCAGGACTCCAAACATCTTCATTGGCATATTGTTTCTGGTGACTAGCTGAAATGAGATGAATCGAATTGCTTTCGATTCCAGTGATATCCATTATATGCAAGAAATTATCTCCATTATATGCAAGAAATTATCCAGGTTGGTTGAGAAGAATTGTTCATTGTTTAAGTAGCGTCATAAGTAACGAAAAAATGGATTGACTCAGAAGCATGTCAATCCATTTTCAATTCTGGTTTACTTATCCAATTCAATCGTTTCATTAATATCTGCTGATTCGGTATTTTTTCCTGTCATGCGTTTATAGAAAAAGGCGATCTTTTTCGTGAGATTGCCGGTTTCCCAATATTCTGCTGCTTCAGCTTTTACCTTAATTAAGATCAAGTTAGGGTCATCATAAGAAGTTTGCATTACTTTCTCGTATGCTTTACTCCATAATTCCTTTTTCTTCTCAACGTCCTCCACAATTTCGGCTGTTCCACGCACGGAAACGTATGATTTTCCTACATACGCAACATTCACTTCTTGCTCATGCAAGATCTCTCGATATTTATCCGTTTCCTTCTTCGTGAAGAACCATAAATCACCATCAAATTCTACTTCCTGTGTTTTCATTGGTCTGGAAATGAGACCATCTTCCGTTACTGTGGTAAGCATAGCAGTATCTACGTCTTTGATTAGCTCCCTAAGTGTTTCCAATTCTTCTTGTTTAATGTTGTTTGACATAATATCACCTCATGCTTGTTTATAGAAGTATACTACCCTCGATTGGAAATTTTTAACCGCCTCACTTTATTTCCATTACATAGTTCTAATTAAGATGATGGATACTAATACAAAGCAAGAAGGAGTGATCCCCGTGGCAATGTGTCCGATATGTAATGCATTTAGAGAGTTGGAAATGAATTGCTCTACGTGTAATGCACAGTTAGAAGATATGGGAAAGGTATCCGATTACTTAGATCCATACGGACATTATAATGATGTGGATACCGTGAAAATGGGAGATGGATATATGCATACAATAGAGGAGCAAACTTGTCCTCATTTAATGTATTGTAAAAATTGCGATCGTAATGAAGTGACTTTCATACAAGAAGTCTAGTTAGCGGGTAAAAGAAACAGGGTACCAGTGACTGGTACCCTGTAATAAAATAACTTAAGATTTAACACTCTCTAAATCAGGAGTTTCCGTGGAGTTTGATTCCCAATCTTTACAAACATCCACCCACTGCTTGGCAAAAGAATATTCTTCTAACTCCCCACAGGTAAGTTCAATTGCTGAATTTGTGCTGCCACATGCAGGGAAAACCTTATTAAAACGTTTCAGGGAGATATCGAGATACACATCCAATTCATTTGCTAAACCAAATGGACAAACTCCGCCAATCGGATGACCGGTTTGTTCAATAACCTCATCAGCTGATAACATTCTTGCTTTAAACTGAAACGTATGGCGGAATTTCTTATT
The DNA here is from genome assembly GCF_023715655.1 of Oceanobacillus luteolus. Lineage (GTDB taxonomy): Bacteria > Bacillota > Bacilli > Bacillales > Amphibacillaceae > Oceanobacillus > Oceanobacillus luteolus. The sequence continues at coordinate 26,023 of NZ_JAMBON010000041.1, forward strand.
ATCAATTTTAGCGTCTCCAGCAGCAACAACAAGCATCGCTTGTCCCTCCGCACCTCGGAAAGACAAAGTTTTTGCAATTTGTGCTGGTTTCACACCAATCGTGTCCGCTGCTTCTTGAACTGTAGCACTTGAAGTAGTAAATTCCATAATATCGTTTTCTCTGTTCCATTTCTTAAAATGTTGTTTTACACTTTCCAGCGACATGAATCTCCATCCTTTTTAAATTTTTGTATTTATGAGAAATCTTATCATGTTTTCATATGTGTTGCCACAGACTTGGCTTTTGTACGTACTTAGGTGACTTAACTATATAAGATTATGAAGGAGCTGGATTATATAATTGGTTGAACGATGTAGATGGTGTAAGCAGTAAAATATATAAATCTACTATTATAGTAAAAAGTATATGGATGGCTTAGGAACAAATCTAAGTAATAATGTGATAAGGAAGATAACCTTACTTATATATAGTAGAGTTTCATATCGTATTTAATAACGTTTAATATCTACTCTGCTTTTATGAATGAAGATTAGTGATATCTATTGATTGATTAGTGATAAGCGCGAGGTTGTGCTATTTAATTGGAAACAATTGGAGTGAAGTGTAGTATTGCACAAGTTAGTAAATCATGATATATTAATAGTCCACCACGGAAACGGAAGAAAATAAATAAAAAAAGTTGTTGACTTCTAGTTTGATAGTGTGGTATATTATTTCTTGTCGCTTTTAACAGGCGAAAACATTCAAGAAAAAACAATGAAAAAGTTGTTGACTTGATAAACGAATTTTGATAAAATGTAAAAGTTGCCTCGCGACGAGGTCGACAAAAACATTTGCTCTTTGAAAACTGAACAAAACAACCAGTATGTCAAGCGAGGTCACGTGAGTGGCCAAGCATAAACTTAATAAGAAAACCCCGTTTTCTTATTAAGTAACAGCTAAGTTTTTTCAAACACTTTTATGGAGAGTTTGATCTTGGCTCAGGACGAACGCTGGCGGCGTGCCTAATACATGCAAGTCGAGCGCGGGAAGCAGACTGATCTCCTTCGGGAGTGACGTCTGTGGAACGAGCGGCGGACGGGTGAGTAACACGTGGGCAACCTGCCTGTAAGATCGGGATAACTTGCGGAAACGTGAGCTAATACCGGATAATGCTCCACACCTCCTGGTGTGGAGATGAAAGACGGTTTTGCTGTCACTTACAGATGGGCCCGCGGCGCATTAGCTAGTTGGTGGGGTAATGGCCTACCAAGGCGACGATGCGTAGCCGACCTGAGAGGGTGATCGGCCACACTGGGACTGAGA
>NZ_JAMBON010000042.1 GCF_023715655.1 Oceanobacillus luteolus
TCTGGTAACTTTAATTTTATCAAAAGGTGTCCTTTTTGTTTACTAAAATTATGATAAATAGAAAATAGCTTCGCGCAAAAAGCGCGAAGCTATTTTCTATTTACTGGGGTTTTGTCCCAGCCTCTTTTTGTTTTTAAGGAAGCCGTATGAGGCTGTGTGAATGATTTTAACTCCGTCCTGAGACCGATATATTTTCCATCTTGGGTTCGTTTCATTTAATAATTTGGAATTGTACGATAGGGTTAGGCTAATGAATTTAGTGTGATTATATTGAAGTTGTGGAAGCAGATGACCAAAGTCAACTTATATTAGACACTGGAGATAAACTTTATATTTTCTATAAGCCATACTAAATTTCATTAAAATATAGTAAATTTATAATATAATGGAAGATAATAATAATTCTATAGGGGGATTTTAATGATCAATTTTCCAAAACCGACAGTAGAACAATTTTTCCGTACGTACTATATCGATGATTTTCAAGTTAATGATGATGAGACAAAATTGATTTTCAGTACAAATTTAAATGGGAAAATAAATTTGTGGGCAATGGACCTTCCTGATATGTTTCCATATTTATTTGCCCATCATGATGAATCGATCGGGTTTACTGCATTTGATCCGCAGAAACGTTTTGTGATTGCAGGGTATGATAACGATGGAGATGAGAACTACCAAATCTATGCTGTTCCTTATGAGGGTGGATTACCACAACCACTAATTACAGGAGAACCTGATGAGAAGTTTTACTACTCTCAGCTTAGTGAAGATGGAAACCGTCTATATTATACAACCTCAAAGGATAATGCTGCGTTTTTAAATTCACGGGTAAGAAACTTGGAAGACGGTAGTGACGAACTCATCCATGAAGGTGAAACTGCGCCAACTCAGGTTGTTGGTGTATCCGATGATGAGAGAGCGTTTGTCTTCGTGCAATTACTTGCTAATACGTATATAAAATCATTTGTGAAGATTGATGAGAAAATCTATAACCTTGTGCCAGATCCTGATAAAGTCCATGTTGCTTCACAGCCGTTGTTTACGGATAATGAAACGATCTATTTCGTCACAGACTATGAAAGCAACTACCGCTATGTTGCGAAATATGACTTAAAACAGCAGGAGTTTTCCAAGGTTGCAGAGATAGAAGAAGAGAGTGTAACTCATCTAAAGTGGGATAAGAAAAACGAAGTGTTCTATTTAACGACTGAAAAAGGAGTCGTTGATCAGTTCTATCGTTTACAACCAACTACAGGAAAGATTGAAAAGTTAAATGCCCCTACAGCCATCATCAATTCACTTGTCGTATCCAAGTCTGGTAACTTATACATACTAGGACCTTCAGCAACTGTTCCTTTGAATATTTATAAGAGTGAGGATGCAGAAAACTGGACTAAGCTGACGAACAACCGGGTACTGGGTGTCGCTCAAGAAGAGATGGTGAATCCAGAGGTGGTTACCTATTCCTCATTTGATGGAATGGAAATTGAAGCGCTGCTATTTAAAGCAAGACCAGAAAATGATAATGGTCATACGATATTCTGGCCGCATGGTGGACCACAGGCTGCGGAAAGGGAGTTCTACCGTTCTATGTTCCAAGTCTTCCTCAATCGAGGATATACAATTTTTGCACCGAACTTCCGTGGAAGCACGGGATATGGTTCTGAATTTGTGAAATTGGTGGAGCAAGATTGGGGAGAAGGGCCACGTTTAGATAATGTTGCAGGAATCGAATGGTTATTCGAGAATGGTATTACCGATCGTGATAAACTATTTCTTGTTGGTGGAAGCTATGGTGGTTATATGGCGTTGCTCCTGCACGGTCGTCACCCAGAATACTTTAAAGCGGTAATCGATATTTTCGGACCGTCTGACCTATTTACCTTTGTAGAATCTGTACCACCACACTGGAAGCCGATTATGGAGCGTTGGGTGGGAGACCCGGTCCGTGATAAAGACAGATTTATTAAAGACTCCCCTGTAACTTATTTGGATAATATGACGAAGCCAATGCTGGTCATCCAAGGCGCTAAGGATCCACGAGTAGTAAAAGCGGAGTCCGATCAAATCGTGGCTAAGCTGAAAGAGAAAGGAAGAGAAGTGGAGTATTTGGTCTTGGAAGATGAAGGCCATGGCTTTTCGAAAAAAGAGAATGAGATTAAAGTGTATAAGAAAATGTTAGAGTTCATGGAAAAGCATCAAGGCTAATAAAGTAATCAAACTCCTGTTAAATGACTTTGAATCATTAAACAGGAGTTTTTTTCATGCATTTGTTGATTTCAAGGGAATGTATAGGTGCACTATGGGATAAAAAAGTGACTTTTAGGTCAATAAGGTGTAGTATATGTATAGATTCAATTGAAAATTACATAATAAATAATAGGTGAATTCTTCTTTGAATTCTTAAAAGGGAAGTTGGTGCAATTCCAACGCGGTCCCGCCACTGTGAATGCGAGCGAGCTGTATATACCACTGTACATCAAGTATGGGAAGGTACAGCGAGTGTTGACCATAAGCCAGGAGACCTGCCTATTATTTTGTGAACGCCAAAGCTACGAGGAATAGTAAGGTGAATCGGGTCCGTACATATACCTGTTTAACTAAGCATCTTCATTTGTCGTGAAGATGCTTTTTTAATATAAAAAAAGATTTTATGGAGGAATCGGGATGAAAAAAGTTCTTAATATCTTATTTTTAGTAATGCTCTTCAGTCTGTTAGTTGCTTGTGGGCAAGAAGATACAGACTCGGAAAATACAGGAGCTAATGAGGAAGAAAATGCGGTAGAAGAAACAGAAGTGGAAGCTGGTTATCCAGTATCACTTACAGATGCAGTGGGAAACGAAATAACACTTGAAAAAGAACCTGAGCGGATTGTTTCTTTGATTCCAAGTAATACGGAAATTACGTTTGCTTTAGGACAAGGGGAGAAGATTGTCGGTGTATCTGATCATGATAATTATCCAGAAGAAGTGCAAGAAATTGAAAAAATTGGTGGCATGGAATTGAATGTAGAGGTGATTATTGCGTTAGAGCCAGATGTTATACTAGCTCATGAACTTGGACTCAGCAGTGCGCAGGAAGCGTTTGAGCAATTGAAAGAAGCAGGTATTGATGTATTTGTTATTGAGGATGCACAAGATATTGCAAGTACATATGAAACGATTGATACTATAGGAAAAGTTGTTGGAGCTGAAGAAGAAGCAGAACAAGTGATTAGTGAGATGAAGGAAGGATTTGCAGAAATTGAAGAGCTTACTTCTGCGATTCCGGAAGATGAGCGTCAATCTGTATTCTTTGAGAATTCTCCAGCACCGGAAATTTATACAGCAGGCCAGAATACATTCATCCAAGAGTTGTTGGATATGATTCATGCTGAGAATGCGGCTAGTGATCATGAGGGTTGGTTGGCGCTCGATCCTGAGGCTATCATTGAGTTGAATCCGGATGTTATTATCACTTCTTATGGAGCATATATTGAAGACCCGGAAGGAGAGGTTCTTTCACGGGAAGGTTTTGATTCTGTTGAAGCGGTAGCAAATGAGAGGGTTTATGACATTCATGCGGATTTAATCACACGTTCTGGCCCTAGACTGGTTGATGGTGCAAGAGCTTTGGCAGAGGTAGTTTATCCGGAGCTTTTTGATGAAGAGTAATGCTATAAAATATATATTGGCTCTAACTTTCCTTTTATTTGCTGCACTATTTGCTATATCAATTGGAAGTGTTTACGTTCCAATTATGGACATTATTAAAATTGTTGGACGTGAAGCATTTAATTTACCAATTGGAAGTGATGTGGAGTCAATGTATGTAAGTATCGTTTATGATATCCGTCTGCCACGGGTTATATTGGCAGGTCTTGTTGGGGCTTCTCTTGCAATCGCAGGAGCGGCCTTTCAGGGCTTATTACGAAATCCGCTTGCAGAGCCTTATATACTGGGCGTTTCCTCAGGTGCATCTGTCGGGGCTGTCTCTACTCTGTTCTTTGGCATTTCTCTTCCAGTGATCGGCATCTACACATTACCTTTTTTAAGTATTTTAACAGCGTTGGCGACGATTTTGATTGTGCTCTACTTTGCCAGGAAGATTGATCGAACAATGCGTGTGGAAACGATTATTCTGACGGGGATTATTTTCAGTTCGTTTTTAGGTGCTTTCATCTCTTTAATCATTGCCCTTACTGGGGATGAGCTGCAACAGATCATCGGATGGCTGCTCGGCAGTGTATCTATGCGTGGTTGGAAATATGTAGGAATTATTCTTCCATTTTTTATTCTTGGAAGTTTATTGTTATTATTGAATGCAAAGGAATTAAATGCAATGTCGCTAGGGGAAGAACGCGCACAGCATTTGGGAGTGGATGTGGAGAAGAGGAAATTGCTTATCCTGCTGGCGGGTTCTGTTTTAACAGGTGCAGCTGTTGCCGTATCAGGAACCATCGGCTTTGTCGGCTTGGTCATTCCACATTTGACACGGAAACTTTGGGGGCCGGATCATACACATTTGCTTCCATTATCGATGATGATTGGTGCAGGATTCTTAATTTTAACGGATCTTCTCTCAAGGACGATTATATCCCCGCAAGTTCTTCCAGTGGGTGTCATTACTGCTTTAGTAGGTGCGCCTGTTTTTGCGTTTATTCTAATCAGACAACGAAAAGAAAGTTGAGGTGAGCAGTAATGCTTATTGTGGAAAATGCTTCAGGTGGCTATACCGGAGAGGAAGTTGTGAAAGATATTAGTTTTTCTGTGGAAAAGGGAGAGTTCTTCGGTATCCTTGGTCCAAACGGAAGTGGGAAAACTACGTTACTTAAAATGATCAGCGGACTGCTTAACCTCGACAAAGGAAAGATTAAAATTGATGGAAAAAGCATCGGAGCATATTCTAAGAAAGAGCTCGCCAAAAGGATTGCTGTCCTACCTCAATTATCACCACAAGTTTTTCCGTACACCGTAAAAGAAATGGTTTCACTAGGCAGATATGCACACCATAGCGGCTTGTTCCAGAAATGGACAAAACAGGATGAGGAAATCGTTCAAAAGGTTATGAAGCAAACAAACATCCAAGATTTTCAAAATACTTCCGTCATGGAGCATTCTGGTGGGGAGCAGCAACGAATTTTCCTGGCACAAGCACTTGTTCAGAATCCGCAAATTCTTTTACTGGATGAACCGACGAATCATTTGGACTTAGCCTACCAGAAAGAATTATTAGATCTTCTAAGAAAAAGCGCGAGAAATGAAGGTTTAACTGTGATTGCGATTCTACATGACTTAAATCTAGCAAGTCTTTACTGTGATCGTCTCTTGTTGATGGAGGATGGTAAAGCTAGGGCGATTGAAAACCCAGATGAAGTGTTATCGGAAGAATTGATTAAACATGTTTACCGGACAGAAGTGATAAAGCAACCGCACTCAAGAGTTGCCAAACCCCAGCTCCATTTAATGCCGGGAAAGAGGGATGAAAAGCTTGCTAAAGATATATATATTAATGAATCACAGCTTTCCATCAGCAGAGAGAAGATTGTCCTGCAAGCTGAAACACCTCTAAAAACGGTATCATCCGGAGTTGTCGGTTCAGGTTTCGGGTGGTATAAAAATTTCGTGAATCGGCATGTGGATGAAACTTATTATTGTGTAGATCATAGAAAAGAGATGCGCGAATATTTAAGTGAAAAAGGTTTTCGGCCAAATCAGACTGTTGGGATGATGACGGCGGTTAATCTTGAGGATAATAGTTATGGGGAGTATCAGGGAGATGGGTTTTCCGTCATGGTAGTGGTCACTGCTGGAATAGGAGCGGCAGTGGATGGCACCAAGTCTAAGCCGATTGTTGGGCCGGTAAACGCAGGGACAATCAATACATGGATATTCATCAACGGTAATTTAACAGAAGAAGCGTTCATCCAATCCATTATCACTGCTACTGAAGCTAAGGCTCAAGTGTTAAGGGAAATGGGGATTAAAGATAAGAAAACGAATACAGTTGCTACAGGTACTCCAACGGATAGTATTTTAATAGCTGCTACTCAGCAAGGAAAGAAGCTAGATTATGCTGGAACTGCGACAGAACTCGGTGCAATAATTGGAAAAGCGGTATATGAAGAGATGAAACAAGCAATATTAAATTATCAAAAAAGAAAAGCGACAGCTAAATCAAATGGTAGCATTGGATAATGAAAGGGGAGATCGATTTGAGACTTTATACAAGAGCTGGAGACAAAGGACAAACGGCATTAATCGGTGGAAAAACGAGTAAAGATGATATCCGGGTAGAAGCGTATGGATCCATCGATGAAACCAATTCGTTTGTAGGATTGGCAGTGGCACAATTGAACAAGAATCGGGAACCTTTTAAAGACCTGATTGTTGACCTTGAAAAAATTCAACACGAGTTATTTGATATCGGCACGGAATTATCGAATGTATCTAAGAAAGAACGTCCTCACGAGCTTTCAGAAGACATCATCACATACTTGGAAGAAAGAATGGATGAGCTTATTGATGAAGCACCAGCACTTGAACGCTTTATTTTGCCAGGTGGTTCTGAGGAAGCAGCTACACTACATGTAGCAAGGACCGTAGCGAGGAGGACGGAAAGACAAATTGTTACCCTCTATCAACGAGAACAAGACCTCAATCCAATCCCGTTAAAATACATGAACAGACTATCCGATTATTTTTTTGCAGCTGCTCGTGTGGTGAACAGCCGGCTTAAAGTTTCCGATGTAGAGTATGCCCGGAGTGCTAAGGTTTTTCGTGGAAGTCATAAGAAAAAGGAAAATTAATGAACTTGAATTTTTAGATTTTTCATTTATAATTAATGGAAGTTTTAAAAATTTATAGGAGATGAGTTTAGATGAGAAGAGAGAGTGTAGTAGAGAAAGGTTTCTTTGGAGATTTTGGAGGGAGCTTTATTCCTGAGGATTTGAAGAGTATTTTGGATCGTATTGGTGAAGCATTTGAAAAGTATAAAGAAGACCCTGACTTTCTAGAGGAGTATTGTTATTATCTAAAAGAATATGTTGGTCGAGAAAATCCGTTGACCTTTGCTAAAAACCTGACTGAAGAGGTTGGTGGGGCTAAAATTTATCTAAAGCGGGAAGATTTGAACCATACAGGTGCTCATAAAATTAATAATGTGCTTGGACAAATTTTGTTAGCGAAGAAAATCGGTGCAAAGCGGATTATAGCAGAAACTGGTGCCGGTCAACATGGGGTGGCAACAGCAACCGCTTGTGCAATGGTTGGACTGCCATGCACGATTTATATGGGGAAAAAGGATACGGAAAGACAGCGGCTCAATGTGTTTCGTATGGAGTTATTGGGTGCAGAAGTAGTTGCAGTAGATAAAGGACGGGGCCGCTTAAAAGAGGCGGTGGATGAAGCTTTCGGTGACTTATTGAAAAATCATGAGACGACATTCTACCTTATCGGATCGGCAGTCGGTCCATATCCATACCCGGAGATGGTGAAGTATTTCCAAGCTGTTATCAGTGAAGAATCTAAGCGTCAGATATTAGACAAAGAGGGTAAGCTCCCTACTGCGGTAGTTGCTTGTGTCGGTGGTGGAAGCAATGCTATAGGTTCCTTTGCCCACTATATTGACGAAAAAGAAGTACGATTAATCGGTGTGGAACCTGCAGAAGCTGCATCCATTTCTTTAGGAAAGCCTGCTGTATTTCATGGATATCGTTCCTTGACATTGTTAGATGAACATGGTGAAGCTTTACCGACAAGTTCCATCGCTGCCGGACTGGATTATCAAGGTGTTGGTCCTGAGCATAGTTATCTGCATACCACTGGCCGTGGAGAGTATGTTAGTGTAACTGGAGAAGAAGCGCTTGAGGCCTTTCAGCAATTATCAAAGACAGAAGGCATTATTCCTGCATTAGAAAGCTCTCATGCGGTAAGTCATGCTATTAAACTAGCAAAAGAACTTCATCAGGAAGATATCATTATCGTGAATCTCTCAGGCAGAGGGGATAAGGATGTGGAGCAAGTCTTTGAGATGTTAAAGTAAGGCTTGAAATATGCATTCGAACTTTTTATGTGTGTTGAATGGTTCGAGTAGATAAAAGCAAAGCATATCGTGGACGAATTCATGTCGAATTCGTCCATTACTTATTCTTGTTTTTCATTGTTGAATTAATAGTAGAGGTCGATTAATAACAATCTCTTACTGAAAGATTGAAAGACTATTAAAAGAGATTTATTAAGTGATAATAGTCATCATAAAGCCCTAATTTTTCTTTGAAGGAAGCTATTAACGACATCAATAACTTTGTTATATATCAGATGTGTAGTGTTTACAACGTTCTCTAAAAGAAGGTAAAATCAATATAGCGACTGATATATAACATATTGCTTTTTATATGGAAACGCTTTAAAATGAATGGTATATTTCTATTAAAAGGGGGAACATCGATGATTACTGCAACATGGAGCTGGCTTTGGGAGAAACACGACCAAATAAAAGATTTGTTTCGTTTTTTCGTTAAACCCGGGGATGCAATTGAAAAGAACAAAGTGAAGCAGCCTGACGTTACAAAGAAAGGCTATGGCGGTAAGGGGAATGGTGGAGGACGCCCCTATACGAATGCTCAGCTCACGGGACTTTTTCTTGGACCGTTATTATTTTTCTTGACGCTATTTTTCTTCACTCCTGAAGGATTATCCAATGAAGGAAAAGCAATATTAGCTAGTACACTTTGGATTGCAATATGGTGGGTAACAGAAGCAATTCCTATTCCAGCGACCTCATTGATGCCAATTATTCTATTTCCTTTATCAGGTGGACTGGATATTAATTCGACGACTTCAGCTTATGGAAACGGCACAATTTTTCTTTTTCTAGGTGGATTTGTCTTGGCTCTTGCGATGGAAAGATGGGATTTACATAGAAGGATAGCTATAAATATCATATCTGTTATGGGGACAAGACCAGATCGAATTGTGCTTGGATTTATGGTGGCGACAGGATTTCTTTCTATGTGGATATCCAATACGGCAACGGCTATGATGATGATTCCTATTGGACTAGCAATCACATATCAAGTCCAAGATGCCTTGAAGGGTGATCCAAATGTGGATACTTCAAAAGGAAACTTTGCTTTCGGTAAGGCAATTATGCTTGGTATCGGATATTCAGCGTCCATTGGTGGGATGGCGACCTTGATTGGTACACCACCGAATGCAATACTGGCTGGTACGGTTAAAGAACTATTTGACTATGAAATCTCTTTTGCCGGCTGGATGGTTTTCGGAGTACCGTTTGCTTGGGCATTATTACTATTCGGTTGGATTTATCTGACGAAAATGGCATTCCCGACAAACTTAAAGGACCTGCCTGGCGGTAAAGCGATCTTTGATGAAGAAAAGAGGAAACTTGGGAAAGCATCTTATGAAGAGAAGGCTGTTTTTATTGTATTCGTTGTGACAGCATTTGCTTGGATTACACGTTCCTTTATTCTAGAAGCGATCAATCCTAATATCGATGATACGATTATCGCGATATTAGCTGCTATTGTTTTATTCATTATTCCAACAAAGAGTACGAAAGCAAGCCATATTATGGATTGGTCTGCAGCGGTAAAATTACCTTGGGGTGTACTTTTACTGTTCGGTGGAGGACTGGCGATTGCAGCTGGATTTACAAGCTCTGGTCTATCAGAATGGATTGGCTCACAGCTCAATGGTTTGCAAGGAGTTCATATTCTACTAATCATTTTAGCTGTAACTGCACTAGTCAATGCCTTGACTGAAGTTACATCAAATACAGCAACTGCTACGATGATGTTCCCGATTATGGCAGCACTTGCATTAGCATTGGATGTCCATCCACTTGCGTTGATGGTTGCAGCGGGACTATCCGCTTCCTGTGCATTTATGCTGCCAGTTGCAACCCCGCCAAACGCGGTTGTATTCGGAACAGGTTATATACGTATCCTAGATATGGCTCGGGCAGGATTCTTCCTGAATATAGCAGCAATCATTTTAATCACGCTAACCTGTTATTACTTGCTTCCTTTGACGCTTGGAATTGATATTACTAGTTTCCCAGATAGTTTTAAATAATAAAAAAGAGATGAGTTTATACTCATCTCTTTTTTATTTTACCTGAGTCCGGATTACTTTACTCACAGTCTTCTTTTGAAAGATGATAACAAAAGCCAGGTAGGTTACAGGTAATAAACCTGCTATTATGACAATAGCATTCCAGCCTGACATATTCCAAACCGGTCCAACTGCAGAGCTTCCTAGAGTCACTCCAATATAATAAGCTACTAAATATAGACTGGCTGCACTTCCCTTATGATGAGTCGCTTCCTCTGCAACTGTGCTTGCAGTGAGAGAATGGGCTGTAAAAAATCCAAGGCAACTTACACATAAGCCAATTATAATCATAGGTAATGCTGAGAAAATCGTGAGAAAGATGCCGAGCGACAACACGATGATCCCGGCAATACGGATAGGTTTCATGCCAAAAGTTCCTGCGAGCCACCCGGCAAAAGGTGCACCTACTACACCAAATCCATATGCAAAAAAGGTATAGGAGATGGTCTTTACAGATAATGAGTACGGTTCGCCCTCCAGGTGAAATGGTAAGTAAGTCCAAATCGAAGTGAACGAGAATTGGAGTACGATACCCATTCCAATAATGATAAGTATACTAGGATTTTTAAAGTGAAAAAGCATTCCTTCAATATCTTTACGAAAGGATAGATTACTAGCTTGAAAGAATCTTGACCTCGGCAAGAATAATATAACAAGAACAGCAATGACAATACCTATTCCAGCAAAACTATAAAATACAGTTTCCCAAGAGAATCGATCTGTTAAATAACCCGCTACCACTCTACCTGCCATCCCGCCAAGAGCATTGCTTGCAATATAAAGTGCTGTTGCAATACCGATACTTGAATGATTGATTTCTTCGTTGATATAAGCGAGGGCTGCAGCTGGTAACCCAGCTAGAGCAAATCCCTGGAGAAATCGCAACAACACAATCAAATAAAAAGAGTCTGCTATTGGAATCAAGAAAAAGGGAATGACTGTAAAGACTAAAGAATACTTAATAAATGTCACTCTGCCTAATCGATCGGAAAAAAATCCGATCATAACGAGACCGATGATTAACCCCAATATAGGTAAGGATAATGTCAATGTTGCTTCTGAAACGGTTACATTAAATTCCCGAACGAATACAGGCAAGATGGGCTGCACCACATACATGCTTGCAAAAATGAAAAAAGAAGCAAAGGCTAGGCTGATGGTAATTCGCCAAAACCCCAAATCCTTTGCGCTATATTTCTGTTGTGCCATGTTTACACGTCCTTAAGTAGTACCTCATGAACTATACATATATTGTAACTCAATTTTACATAAATCTGAAAGTTAGTAACTTATTTTAGTCCAATCAAATAATGTACCTGGGTCTGATTTTCTTTCAGGTGCATATTCATCATGCCCAATTACATGCTCACGATTCTTCTTAATTTCAGGATAGACTTTATAGAGATATTCCAACAATTCTCCTAAAGAGGCGTATTGCGCATCTGTATAACCGATATGAGAAGGATCAAGTGAATGATAGCTATCCTCGTCAAGGAATTCAGCCATCTCTTCTTTTGTACCGATAGCAAGCAATTCAATGCCGATCGAGTAGGCATTCAATTGATTCTCATACTCAGGAAATTGTGCAAGACTTCCGGTTCCTGCATGATAAGCTATCCGATTAGGTTTCACAAGTTCAAAGATTTCACCTTCCCGATCAATGATATAATGAGCAGAAACACCATAATCTACGAAGATTTGGTAGATATCATCCAATTGGTAAGGGTCTAACGGATTTCCTGTTACGTTACTGGTAAAGTGAAGCACCACATGTGTAATCGGTTTGGAGCGTTTTTCTGAATTTCTGAGGGGCAAATGCATTTCGGTTGCTTCTATCTCCTCTATTTGCTCCACGTCGGTTTTATGTTTAACATCCGAATTTTCTTGCTGGGACTCCGAGTCAGAAATAAGGAGGAAAAAAACGATAAGACCAATTAAAGCTGTGAAAAAGGTTATCTTTAAAGATGTTTTCAATCATGTTCACCCTGTTCATTCAATAAAATAATAATTAATAGTATACCAGTAGATAGGTGATTTGTGATTAATACTAAAAAAATCAGTGAGAGATTTCTCGCTGATTTTCCGCTTATTACTGATGTTCCGTTTAAATAAAGGATTCTCACGGTTATAATGGAGGAGAATGATTGGAATTAATTGGTTGTGCTGGATAAACGACTTTTGAAGAACGTTCTCGAAAAAATGGATAAACGGAGTGATAAAAATGGTGGATCTAAGTGATAAACCAACTATTATCGGAGAGAAGGTTATATCGAGGCCATTTCAGTCCAGCGATCTTCCGTATATAGAGGAGTATCTAAATGACCCAGAAGTAATAAAACTTACAGGAAGTACGCCGGATATAGATAAGGAAATAATGAATCAATGGTACAGTACAAGAAATGAGCAAAAGAATCGATTGGATTTGGCTATTGTTGATAAGCACATAAACATAGTAGTGGGAGAAGTAGTGGTAAATGAGTATGAAGAGCAACATCAAAGTATGAACTTCAGAATACTTATTGGTCCAAGAGGGAGAAATCGTGGCTTAGGAACTGAGGCGACACAACTTTTCATTGATTATGTTTTTCAGCATACTAACCTGAAGCAACTTACTTTAAGTGTGTTTGATTTCAATCCAAGGGCGAAGCGGGTGTATGAAAAGACAGGATTTGTTCTGGAGAGCATTGATCAAAACGAATTAGAATGGGAAGGAGAATGGATTGATTCTTTAAATATGGTGTTAAAAAGAATAGATTGGGTGGAAGGTCAAGTTTAGGTGAATTTTAAGATAAAACAGGGATATACACTATATTCATAGAACTTATAATATGAGGAACCTTGTATCTGATTGGAGAATGCGTCTATGGAGATCTTATCAAGCATCATACTAAGACCGATACGTATAGAAGATTATAATTACGTCTTAAACTGGAGTAGAGATGAGGCATTTTGTTTGGCTAATGATTGGGAGATAAATAGGAATGAAAAGGATGTATATGCCTGGTGGGTGCATTGTGTAACAACTGATTTTAAAAACTTTAATCGGATAGGGATTGAATACGAAGGAAGATTAATAGGCTATGTAGATGTAGTGCTTATTAATGATGTTACCGCTGAAATAGGAATTGCTATAGGCGAGCGTAATTTATGGGGGAGAGGAATAGGCACCAGTTCTATTTTAAAATTGATGGAATATGCCTCGAAGGAATTAGGAATTAAAATATTTAAAGCAGAGACGCATGAGGCTAATACACGTTCTAGAAGTATGCTTGAGAAAATAGGATTTAGAGAGATTGATAGGGATGGCACGGATAACTATTTAGGATTGGATAGTTGTCTTATACGATACAAGTTACATATTTAATGGAGAGATGTGTCGGGTGATATTAATATGTTGACAGACTTTAAAAATAAGTTGATGAATCTTAATGACATCATTTACTTTGATGAGAATGAGTTTCTCCGTGAGAAGCCGAAAGACAGGGTTCTATTGCAGAGATACATTGATGAGGGTGAAAAATTACTGGGCACTACTCTAAATAATGAAGATGTGTATTTTCTCAAAGGATTACTCGGTAATTTATATAGGATAATTGGCGAGTCTAGCAAGGCGATACAACATTTACGTACTTGTCTTCAATATGCTGAAAATCATAAAGATATTTCAAAAGAAGTCGTTTCCTTGATCAGGTTGGGAGAGGTATTAAAATACAATAATAATCATCGTGCTGCCCTCTTTCATTTCAATGATGCGTTAAAAAAAAGTCATGCAGAAGATGTAAACGCGTACATCGATTTTGTGTTACAGCATAAGGGAAAGTGCCTACTCGAACTGTCAAAATTCACCGAAGCAGAAAAATGCTTCATGGAAGCTCTCAGATTAAGGAGACAAAAAGGGGATATGAATTTAATTAGATCTACTGAAAGGGCAATTGAATTATTAAAGGAATTGGAAACAATTCCAACAAAGAGGGGAGAAAACATGAGTTACGATTTCTTAATTCGGGAAGCTGTTGAAAGTGACGCGGAACAAATTCTTGAACATACGAGAAAAGTCTACAAAGAAAATCCCGATGTGATGGCAACAACAATTGAAGAGTTTACTATGACATTGGAAGAAGAAAAACGTTGGATCAATACTCAAAAACAAATTGGCTTATTGCTGGTAGCAGAAGTTGATGGGAGGATCGTCGGAATGCTTAACTTTCAACTTTCCCCCCGCAAGCGGTTTAGCCATACAGGAATGTTTGGTATGAGTGTACAAGAGCAATTTTCCAATATTGGTATTGGAGGAGCCTTGTTAATGCATTTGTTGGATTGGGCAAAGGAGAATAAAAGTGTAGAAAAAATCTCCCTTGAAGTTTTTTCTAATAATGCAAGGGCAATACATCTATATGTTAAGCATGGTTTTGTTGAAGAAGGCAGAAAAAAGAACCAGGTTAAATTGGGACCTGAGGAATATGTTGATGTCATCTTGATGAGTAAAATGATTTGATATAAATGATTATGATTTCATCATAACAGCTCAAGTATCGGATCATGGTACGGTAACTAGAAAAGTAACTTTATGGAAAATGTGCAGCTTGTTAATCAGGCTCAATAAGGAGAGGTATTATCATGTGTGGGATTTGTAAGTAAACATAAGGAAAGGGACTCAGAATTACCAATACAGCGGAATAAATTATTGCAAGCGATTGAAAATGATTTACTGATTGATGATCATGTCCTGGGATTTTTCTATGGAGGTTCCATTGCTAATGATCATCTCGATAATTATTCAGATATAGACCTTAGGATTATTGTTAAACCGGAGAAGATGAAGGAGTATATTACGAATAAAAACAATCGTGCGGGTAATTGGGGGAATGTTCTTTACTTCGAAGACTCCCATCCTTCATCCATATACGTAGTGGCCCATTATGACTGTTTTGTAAAAGTGGATATCTTTTATTACACACCTGATTATATCCAGCCTTCGGTTTGGTTGCAAAACATCAAAATTATGAAGGATAACAGGGGGATGCTTGCAAATGTTTTAGAGCAATCCATGAAACTTGCTTATAAACCGTCCGTGAAGGAATTTGAAGTGTGGCGAACAAAGTTTTTTGCACTTTTACACGAAGCATACAGAAGGATGATGAGGGATGAATACTACTACGCTTTAGATTGTATTGATAAGATGCGCTTATCCATCGTATCAGGCTGGTGCATGATTGCTGGAATTCAACCAAACTCATTTGGTGACTGGGCGAAATACGAAGGTGAACGAAGTAGATTGAAGGATTGGCAGCAAGACCTGCTTGAAAGTTGGGATTGTGGAAGAAATAAGGTAGAGATCATAGATGTAGTGAGAAGTATCGTTCCTGAGTTTAAAAAAATTCATTATTCTTTATGTCGGAGATTAGAAATAGAGGAAGACTCGGAACAGCTTAATAGAATCATAGATATGGTGTTATGAACCAAAATCAGAGGGGGAACTTTTTTGAGAAAAAGTTATGTTTATATTGCTCTTTTGATGTTGTTCTTCATATTAATTTCTGGCTGCTCTAATTCCAGCAGTGAAAAAACAGAAAGAGCGACTATTTCCGTGAATGCCGATTCAGATTATGTGAATACCTTTGAAGACTTGCATTTAGGGATATTGTTCGATTTTGATTTCAAACTGCCTCATGCTGACAATAGGTGGGTGACTCTTTGGGTGGAAAGGTATGAAAATGGAGAGGAAGTTCCATCCTCATTGGATTTACGTTATGGTATGAGTCCAGAAGAAGTAGAAACTGGCCAAATTGGATTTGGGATAATTAATCCGAACTCAGAAGGAGAAGCGATGGCCTTCCTATATGGGCCGAATGTTAGCATTCAACCATCAATCATAGAATTGGAAGATAAATCGGGTGTTTTCAGTAGTTGGGATTATGCAATTGATGCAGAAGAATCAGAGTTGGATCTGGATGAAACATATTTGTTGGCCGCTTATAGAGAAAAGAAGAGCGACTCCATCCGTACAATCGATTTGCAGAATGACGCAGCAGTAAACCGGATGATTGAAGAAGATGATTTGGTATTGTTGCTGAAAATCAAAGTGGAAGAATCACAATAACAGGAACTTTATTTTTTCAGCAATGTCCATGTAGCTGATTAAATGTAACTTCTTTTAAAAACTACTCAATCCTATAAATCTGAGAGGTGAGGCTTTAATGGAAATTATTGATAAGTCACATAAAAGTGATTATGTCCTTGAATATTATGCTATTTTTGTTATTTCCTTACTCACATTCAAAAAGATTAGCAGAGTGGAAAGCTGCAAAGAACAACTCAAGAAAAAGAAGGAAGAGAACTCTATTAGAAATGTATAATACATGCAGGTGCAATCCGAAGATCAGGGTGAGTGACTTTTTTGTTGGAAAAATGACATGAGGGGTTGTCGCTGAATTGACTAACTTATATTTCGTAAGACATGCTCATTCTATATATACACCTGATGAATTGGGTAGGCCATTATCTGAAAGAGGATTTACCGATGCCAGTATGGGTAGAGAGTTATTGGAAACGGAGAATATTGACGTTGTTATCTCCAGCCCATATAAACGGGCTATCCAGACAGTGGAGCTTGTTGCTGAACATATAAATAAAGAAGTTGAGATTATAGAAGGGTTCAAAGAACGCATTTTAGCCGAAGCTCCCGTAGAAGATTTTAATCTTGCAATTAACAAAGTATGGGAGGATTACAGTTTTTCATGGGCTGGCGGAGAGTCTAATCTCGTTGCTCAAAAAAGAGGAATAGAGTCCACTTATCATGTGCTCGATAAATACAATGGCAAAAATATTGTCATCGGTACTCATGGTAATATAATGGTATTGATTATGAATTATTTCGATAGTAAGTATGATTTTTCACTTTGGAAAAATCTCGAAATGCCGGATATTTATAAGTTGACTTTTAAGGATAGAGAGCTGAAATCTGTTGAAAGATTGTGGAGGGAGATTTAATCGTAAATAGGGGGAGCGTTATGTTGTTTGAATCAGCAAGGGTTAAATTACGAAAAATGACAGTGGAAGATACAGAGCTTTATCATAAGTGGAGAAACGATATGGAAGTTATGCATTCAACTAATCCATCATTAGATGTGTATTCGCTGGAACAAACGAAAGAATTCGTAGAACAGGTTATATTGGGTTCTCATAATTCAAAAAGCTACATTTTGGTTGAAAAGGAAAAGGAAATTCCGATCGGCATAGTTTCGCTAATAAATATGGATTATCAAAATAGAAATGCTGAATGTATTATTGATATTGGAGAAAAAGAGTACTGGGGTAAAGGATTTGGTCCTGAAGGACTTCAATTGCTATTGGATTATGCATTCTATGAATTGAATCTCCATCGCATTTCACTCAAAGTCTTTTCTTTCAATGAAAGAGCCATCCGATTGTACACTAAACTTGGCTTCACGAAAGAAGGGAAAAGTAGACAGAGTTTGTTTAGAAATGGTACATGGCATGACATCATCCATATGGGTATATTGCAAACCGAATATATGGATAAAAGACTCAAATGACGCGGAGGTTACTATGGATTATAAAAACTGTTCAGAGGTGGAGCAATCCTATATTCATCAAGCATTTCTAAATGGATTTTCTGATTATTCGGTTCCTATGAATATACCATTGGATCTTTTCGTCAAGAGATTTTTCGGGCCTGAAGGGAATTCAGTAGAGAATTCCTTTATTGCCTTTCAAGACGATGAACCAGTTGGTTTAGTTCTTGGAGGAATAAGAGAGTTTGATGGTTATAAAAATCTAAGGTGCGGTGCTTTATGTGTAACACCTGAATATCGAGGAGCAGATGTAGGTAAAGAGTTATTCCGTTTGTTTGCTGAGCAAGGGATAAGTCAGTCATGCGAGAGGATTAGTCTAGAAGTGATATCTGACAATATCCGTGCCATTTGCTTCTATGAAAAACAAGGATTTATAAAAAATAATAAGCTGATATACTTCAGCCATTCTTTGGCTGGAGGGCAAATAAAAGATTATAGTATAGATGGGCTATTGATGAATGAAGTCAATCTATCTATAGCAGTAAAAGTAAGGGAAAGTATTTCAACTACACATATCAATTGGCAAAATGAAGTGGATTATTTTCAGCTGGATTCTACTGCTCATTGTTTTGCGGCTTATGCTGGTGAACGGTTTTTAGGCACCTTAGTATTGAACGAGGAAGGTAAAATCTACTTTTTATATACTGAAGAAGGGGAAAGGCAAAAAGGAGTTGCCAGTAGTTTGTTATCCTATGCAATAAGCAAGCTGGATTTGCAGAAGCTTAATATAAATATGCCTGATAATATTGATATGACGGAGTTTCTTCATAAGACTGGATTCACGAAAGAGAAAATAGAACAATTTGAAATGATTAAGGTGATTTAAGCAATCATTTTTTAAAAGTATCAAGTCGGAAAGGACGATAACGTGTCA
The DNA here is from genome assembly GCF_023715655.1 of Oceanobacillus luteolus. Classification (GTDB taxonomy): domain Bacteria; phylum Bacillota; class Bacilli; order Bacillales; family Amphibacillaceae; genus Oceanobacillus; species Oceanobacillus luteolus. Next base: position 18,589 of record NZ_JAMBON010000042.1, read on the forward strand.
GAGATAAAAGACGAAATCATTCTTAGAGGACTGAAAGCAAATAACTTGAAGAATATTGATCTAAATATCCAAAAAGAGAAAATTACAGTATTTACTGGTCTATCTGGCTCGGGCAAGAGTTCTGTCGTCTTTGATACATTGGCAACCGAAAGCAGAAGACAAATGACGTTGAACTATCCGCATTACGTAAGAAATCAAATGCCGAGATATGAAAGACCCCATGCTGATCTCATGCAAAACTTAAGTCCTGTTGTTGTTGTCGAGCAAAGGCCAATTGGCGGGAATTCCCGCTCTACGGTTGGTACATATATGGATATTCATCCATTAATCAGATTGTTGTTTTCAAGAATTGGGGAGCCATCCATCGGTTCTGCAACTGATTTTTCAAGTCAAAGCTCGTTTGGCAGATGTCCAAGCTGTAGTGGTTATGGCGAGGTGATAGCTCCCGACATAAATAAGATGATAGATTTCAATAAATCATTACGTGAGTATGCTGTGAATTTTAAGCCATTATCCCCTTCTGGGTGGCAAGGAAGATGGATGATCACCGGGGGCTTGTTCGACCCGGATAAACCAATAAAAGATTATTCCGAAGCAGAGCGGAACCTGCTCATCTATGGTCCGCCTGAAGGTGAAAAGGTCTTTGCGCCATTCCATACAAAAAATGGTCCACAGCCTCATGAGTGGGATGGGTTATTACCGAGATTTACACGCCTGTATATTAATAGAGACATTTCCAAGTTGAAAGAAGTTTCGCAGGAAGATGTTTTAGCAATGTCGACTCATTCCTTATGTCCAACTTGTCAAGGTTCAGGTCTAAATCCTAAGGTGTTGGAATGCCGTATAAATAGTCTAAACATTGCAGACTATGATGCATTAGAAATTACGGAATTGGTTACGGAGTTAAAGAATATTGAGGCTCCGTTGGGTAAACCGATTGCAGTTCAGGCTATCTCTCATATAAAGCAACTTGTGAAGATGGGTTTGGGGTATTTGAGCTTATCAAGAAAAATGGACACCTTATCTGGGGGAGAGGCTCAAAGGGTAAAGATTGCCCGCCATTTAGGCAGCAGCCTTAATAATCTTACGTATATTTTTGATGAACCAAGTGCTGGCCTCCATCCAGAAGAAGTGGATTTATTAATCGATATGCTCAAGAATATAAAGGAGCAGCATAATACAGTTATCGTAATTGAACATGATTTATCGATCATTAAAGTTGCGGATGAAATTATCGAAATGGGCCCAGGAGCCGGAACATATGGGGGAGAAGCCGTTTATCAAGGAAAGATGGAAGGACTATCTAATTCTAAAGCCGCTACAGCTCTAGACTACAAACTGAATGTAAATGAAAATCCGAGGGAAAGCAAAGATAATTTCATAATAGAAAATGCAACTAGCAATAATTTAAAGAATATCAGTGTGACTATTCCGCAAAACGTTCTTGTCGCTGTTTGCGGTGTATCGGGTTCTGGGAAGAGTTCTTTAATGATGGAAGCATTTACTGAAAATTATCCGGAGACGATTATGGTAGGTCAAGGAAGTATCGGGATCTCCAGCCGTTCAACACTAGCAACTTATATGGGGATCATGGATGATATCCGTTCCATCTTTTCTAAAGAAACAGGACAACCTGCGGGATTATTTAGCTTTAATTCATTAGGGGCATGTCCGGTTTGTAAAGGTAAAGGTGAGATGAAGCCGGATGTGGCTTTCGCTGACCCTGTGACTGTCCAATGTGAAGCATGCCAAGGTACGAGATACTCAGATGAAGCATTGTCTCATCGTTATCAAGACAAGAATATAGTTGAGATTTTGAACTTAACGATCGAAGAGGCGCTTGATTATTTTGAAGCACCGAAGATTTTAAAGCGAGTACATACGTTGCAAGACGTAGGATTAGGATATCTCACGCTTGGCCAGACGACAAGCTCTCTAAGTGGAGGGGAAGTCCAACGATTGAAGCTGGCGAGCCATCTTCAGAAAGAGGGACAAATCTATCTGTTAGACGAACCATCTTTAGGTTTGCACACAAAAGATAACGATAGGCTCTTAGATGTATTCCAGTATCTCGTAAACAGAGGAAATTCCGTCATCATTATTGAACATAATTTGGACTTTATCGCTGCAAGCGACTGGGTGATTGAATTAGGTCCGGGAGGTGGAAAAGAGGGCGGAAGGGTTATTTTTGAAGGTACTCCGGAAGAAATGCTAAATACAGATACGGTGACAGCGAAATGGTTGAGGGCTAGAGTTTCAAATGGAACATAACTTTACCAATCTTATATTGCTTGACGAGAGCACCTTTTGACACATTCCATCATACAGTTTATAATGAGCATAGATTTTTTACATTAAGGAGGATTAATAAAGAGATGAGACTACGATTCCCAACTTTGAACCAGTAATTTAATACGGTCAAAGGCTCTGTTTGTGTATCAGAGTGTATGGGATTAGTCTGCCCTTTTTTAATCATCTAGCGAAACCAAAATATATATTACCCACGGTCAGTATGAATTCAGTGGGGAATGTTTCTTTAGAAAGGCGGATTTTCTGCCTTTCTTTTATTATGTTCATATATGAAGATGGGACTCTTTTCCGTTCACTCTAAATCACAGGCAGATGCTTGTGGTTTTTTTATTTGGTAAGAGGAGGAAGTTTCGATGCAAATATTATTATTCTTTTAATACGGGCTTGAAGTGAAAGTAAGCCCGTATCGATCTTAGCTATCGATACGAAATGAATTTATTTCGGGAGGTAGCAAGAATGGAAAAAGTTTGTTTTGAATTGGAGAATATTGAACTCACGTATTTAGATAGAACGATTTTAGATATAGAACGTTTAGCGGTGCATCAGTTTGACCGGATTGGAATTGTCGGTAAGAATGGAGCAGGAAAGAGTACTTTATTAAAGTCATTGGCAGGAATGATCAAACCGACAAAAGGCAATGTACACCGTCATACAGAATTTGCATATTTTGATCAATTAAAATCACCTGATAAAACAGAAGCGGATTTTGAATTGCTAGGAAAATTGGCTGTTCCAAAGACTGAAATTGAATACTTTAGTGGTGGAGAACAAACAAGGCTCAAGCTGGCTCAAATATTTTCGAACTATCATGAAGGCCTGCTTCTTGATGAACCGACTACACATCTGGATGCAGAAGGGACACAGTTTTTTGTTGACCAGTTAATGTATTATTATGGTGCGCTTATCCTTGTCAGTCACGATCGTTATGTATTGGATGAACTAGTGACTAAAATCTGGGAAGTCGAGGATGGTACCGTAACGGAGTTTACAGGAAATTACTCAGACTATGTTGGACAGAAAGAGTTGATGAAACAACAGCAACTAGAGCAGCATGAAAAGTATGTGAAAGAGAAATCCAGGCTTATTCAAGCAGCAGAGGAGAAAATGAAAAAAGCTGAGAAAATAACTGAAGCTGGTGGCCGGACTTCAAAGAAAGAAACAAAGGCTAAGGCAAATAGAATGTTTGAAACGAAATCAAAAGGCACGAGCCAAAAGGCGGTTCAGCGTGCAGCCAAGGCAATGGAGAAGAGAGTGGAACAATTGGAGGCAGTCGAAGCACCAAAGGAAGAACAAATGATTCGCTTCCATCAATCAAAAGCTCTTGAGCTGCATAATAAGTTTCCGATTATGGCGGATCGGTTGCACCTACTAGTTGGAGATAAGATTCTTCTAGATGAAGCAAGCTTTCAGTTCCCTTTAGGACAGAAGATTGCAATCACTGGAAAAAATGGGTCAGGGAAATCAACACTGCTGCAGCAGATTTTACAAAGGGGAGAAGGACTGACAATTTCACCAAAGGTAGTGTTTGGTGCTTATCAGCAGTTGGACTATAAATTTACTAAAAACAAAACTGTTTTAGAGAATATTAAATCCGAAAGTGACTTTCCTGAGAGTAAAATACGCTCTGTACTTCATGCAATGAATTTCAATGGTACCGACCTCATAAAGGATATTCGAGATTTAAGCGGTGGGGAAGCAATAAGATTAGTACTTTGCCAACTGTTTTTAGGAAGATATAATGTGCTGGTTTTAGATGAACCTACAAATTTCTTGGATATCTTCTGTATCGAGGCATTGGAGAAGTTCATCAAAGGATATGAAGGAACCGTACTTCTTGTTTCACATGATCGAACTTTTATTGATAAAGTAGCCGACAGTGTTTATCTGATAGAGGATAGAAAACTAGTGTTAAAAAGCTGACCGATCAATAAGGTCACTGTTTTTGGTTACACTAATTAAAAAGAATCGAAAACAGGAGTGATGATATGTTGCTCAATGGAGATATCATTTCAGGTGAATTTGACGAAGGCAATAATGAGTTTTCCTTAAAACAGGTTAAGCATTTCACGACTGAAACAACAATCAATGAGAACCAGCTAAAAAGTCTATATCACTATTTGAAAAAGAATCAGGAGGATATTGACGGTCATGTCATTACGTTATATGATCAATTGCCGATACGATTGACCCAAGAAGAGATTAATTTACTATTAAATGATCTAGAGAAAGTAAATTCGATGTACTTTTAGGATGGCCAAATCTTAAAATGCAAGAGTCTTTTTATTGATTAAGGGCGAAGATGATAAAGAAGATAATTGCAAGAGAGATTAGAAAAGGAAATGAATCTTATCTAAGTTTCATTTCCTTTTGCTTTCACTAACTCAATTAACTTGTATAAGTAATGTGCACCTCGAAGCTGTTGTTCGATTTGGTAGTCCATATAAGCCAAGGAATCCAGATATAATGGTCATTCCATTACTGATATACTCGAAACTTCCGTTCAGGATTGTTTAAACATTTTTAAGGAAGAGAAAAAAATTAAAGTTGTATTCGAATTACTTGTTGAGATTGGATTAGGTTATTTAAAGTTGGGACAATCACTAACAACACTTTCAGGTGGTGAAGGGCAACGGCTGAAGCTGGCAAAGGAATTATTAAAACAAGGAAATAAACATTCTTTATACTTACTGGATGAACCTACAACAGGACTGCATCCAAATGATGTCATCCAACTATTAAACTTACTCAACCGAATCGTCGATGCTGGTAATACTGTTATTATGGTTGAACATAACAGCCAAATGATAAGAGCCTCAGACTGGATTGTTGATTTAGGACCAGAAGGAGGGGAAGCTGGTGGCCAAGTGATTGCAGAAGGAACACCAGCAGAGATAAAGGAAAACAGTAATTCTTATACAGGAAAATATTTATAATAACATGCAGGGCTGGATCCAAACGTGATCCAGTCTTCAGTGATTTGAAGATGAGGGTAACATGACATGATAAACCATATTACAATCGATAAACTCCGTACGTGAATTATCGAGTAGCTTTTAACTTTTGCCGATAAGATAGTGATGTGAAGGAGGGAAATGAATGCTTCATAAATTCAATAGTTTAATGGATTACATCGAAGAACATTTAACGGAAGAAATCACTGGGAAGGATATTACTCAAATTGTAGGGATATCTGATTATCATTTTAGAAGAATGTTTTCTTACATGGCCGGAATGACTTTAAATGAATATATCAAAAACAGGAGATTGTCAGTCGCCAATGTTGAGTTGATTAATGGAGGGAAAGTGACCGATGTAGCGTTAAAATATGGCTATCGATCCATGGATGGCTTCTCGCGAGCGTTCCGTGAGTGGAGCGGATTTCTGCCATCTGAAGTAGTCAAAAACAAGATACAAAAATCATTTCCCAAATTTACATTCTATATAGACGTAAAAGACCTGCGGTGATATGTCAAGAGGTAAATAAATAATTGTTCAGTTATCAAGGTGCATTATCCTTAAAAAAGGCAACACTAAACTAACCCAGTAAAGTTATGCGAATTTACTGGAAATTATTGG
>NZ_JAMBON010000043.1 GCF_023715655.1 Oceanobacillus luteolus
GGGAGGGTGGTCGCATTCAAAACTGGGCCATGGTTATGAACCAGCTTCTTCTTCATGATGAACTGAAAGATAGGGTGTTAAAGTACCTTGAATAAATGGGAACTTACACACTTTATTTGACAAGCCCTGAAATTATAGTATATATAATCTCACATTAAGTAGTCAGCTATCAGACATTAAACCGTTTCACTACCTCATGTAACTTCTGAGCCAACTCAGCCAGATGATTGCTTGCCACAGCTACTTCATCTACAGATGCAGTCTGTTCATCCATAGATGCCGATGCCTGCTCAGTTAATGCGGCATTTTCTTCTGCAATAGCTGATAGGGAGTTGAGAACTTCTAAAATCTGCTCCCGCATTTCATTCATTTCTTTTCCGGAGAGACTCAATTTCTCCATTGTTTCCCTCGTATGAGACACTGATTGTTCAATGATTTCGTATTTTTGTCTATTTCTTTCTACACTATTTGCTTGGTCCTTTGAGATTTGAACTGCTCTATTCATAGACTCTACAGAGTTCGTTGTATTTTGTTGAAGCTCGGCTACAACTTCATCAATGATTTTCGTAGCATCAGCCGTCTGCTCCGAGAGTTTTCTTATTTCTTCAGCCACTACCGCGAACCCACTACCTGCTTCACCTGCTCTTGCAGCCTCAATGGAGGCATCCAGAGACAAGAGACTCGTTTGGGATGCAATCGAATTAATTAAATTACTCGCTTCACCTATTTGTTTAGAGCTATCGTTTGCTTTTGATACAACTTTATAGATTTCTTCAGTTGTTACTGTGCTTTCTTCAGTAATCTTGCTTAAGGAATCCATCTCTTTTATTCCGTTCTCAATAATTCCTCCTACTTCTACAGTAGAATCATTCACTTCATTGATATATCCGTCAACCATTTCAATAGATTTCCCTAATAATATAGCCTTATTGAAACCTTCTTCTGTATTTTTCGCTTGTTCTGTAGCACTATGCGAAACTTCTTGAACTGTGCTTGATATTTCTAGCGCTACAGTGGAAGAGTTTTTTGATGTTGTAGTAAGGTCTTCTGAAGAAACAGCTAGTTGTCTTGAGGATTCATTTATTTCATTTACAATCTCCCTCATGCTTTCTGTTAATTCTTGAAGCGATCTAGCTAAGCTTCCTACCTCATCATTTCGTTTTAAATATACTTCCTTCACATTCTCGGTAAGGTTTAATTTGGTGATCTCTTTTGAATGATTAATAATTTGAACGATAGGATTTACAATGACCCTTCCTATATTAAACGCAATCAATAATCCAATAACGAGAATAATGATTGAAGTTATAATCAGCGTCTTTTGCAAAGTTGGTATCGCTTCTAACACTTCGTCCTCCACAGCAAGGAGAATATAAGACCAGTCTGTGCCTTCAATTGTATCAAAGCCAGCAATGTAATCTACACCATCATAATTATAATCAGCTGTACCTGTTGCATCCTTTGTTACTTTTTCCACCATCGTAGCTAAACTTGTGTAAGTATTTGTATCATCTTGCTGTGCCGCCACGATTGGATTCATTTCCATGAAAACATAATCCAACACCGGGTATGCCAATGTCGTTCCATGTTCATCCGTTATATATCCAAATCCATTTTCCTTATAACCAATATCAGCCACTAGCTCACTTAATAATTTTCCATCTTCGCGACCTACTATCGCCCCTATTATTTCACCATTTACATGAATGGGAACCGATTGTAATAAAATAAGCTCCTCTTGATCCTGATCAACACTAAATGCTATTCCGTTTGATCCACCGTTAATAGGAGCACTAATTGAATCGGTTAATTCAAACTTCTCCGTATCCCCATTCGTGTAACGTACTGTCCCATCCATATGCATAATACCTATATCAATATAAGTTGTATTCCTTAATACATCTTTTAGGAAAGATGTTTGTTCCTCCCATTCCATACTCTGCACCTGTTCCAGAGAGGCAAGTGTATTTAATGGTTTTCTCTGTGCTTCCAGTCTTGTAGATACTAACTTAGCCTCTTCTTTTGCTACGGATAGTACTGTATTCCTTGCTTCATCCATCACAATATCACTAGAGATATTAATAGATAACACCCCTAAACTGATAGTAAATAATAAAATTAGTACTGAGAAAGAAATAATGAGTTTAAGCTTTATACTTATAAATTTAGTTGCTTTTTTATTTTTTTTAGCCAATCCTTCATTACCTGCCTTAAACTATTTCAAATCCATAAATAATTATTTAAAAGGCTCTTTGTAAAGATAGATACTAGTGAAATCAATCACATATTTCTACAAAGAGCCTTACATTATCCATTAATAGTTACCTTTATTTTTATGTACTTTAATTATCTAGGTCTTACAATATACTCCGAAATCAGTCCATCCTTCAACGTAGCACATCCAACGCATTCTAATTTGATGTCACCAAGATAAACATTGTATTCCATAGAATTTGCATTTACTTTTACAATTTCAGCGCGAACTTTATTGTTCTCCCAAACAGATTGAAATGCTTGTTTTAATGCTTCTCTTCCTTCTACAACCAAATCATCCACATTAATTGTACGGGCTCCACCATCATTAAATTGACAGTCCTCTGTAAATAAACTTGCAATACCCTCAAAATCACTGTTGTTTAAGCACGTAATATAATTCTCTAGTATCATTCCATTAACTCCTTATCACCTTTACAGTTATTTAGAACCATTAATAAATAGCTATGTAATCTTACTAAACTAGATGCATTATGTCAATATTTACTAGATTTAAATATTCTAGGGATACTTTGGATTTCAAGATAAAAAGAAGCCACTCAAAAGTTTTACGGACTTTTGAGTGGCTTCTAATATTGTCCACCATCCTACTTGATTAGGAATTTATTTATCTTAAGAGTATGGATAAGCTCGTTTTGTATGTTGAATGGAGATCCATTTTGTTGTAGTAAATGCATCTAAGCTCCATTCTCCATTTAGTCGTCCAATTCCTGAATTTTTCACGCCACCGAAAGCAACGTTTGGTTCATCATTGATTGTTCCATCATTGATATGAATCATTCCAGTATCCATACGTTTAGCAAGTTCTGCACCACGTTCCACGTCTCTTGTATGGATTGCACCACTTAAACCATATGGACTTTGGTTAGCATAACTTAGTATTTCTTCTTCGTTCGCTACTTTCATAATAGATACAACCGGGGCAAAGAACTCCTCATTTGCAATGGTCATTTCTGGAGTAACATCAGTAAATACAACTGGTTCTATTACGTTTCCTACGACTTCTCCTCTAAGTATAGGAGTTGCACCTTCTTCAATACCTTTTTCAATTAATTCCACAGTCGTTTTAACTTGGCGTTCATTAATAACCGGTCCAATAATTGTGTTTGGATCTCTCGGGTCACCACAAGTCAGACCAGATACTTTTTCGATATACTTTTCCACAAATTCATCATATACATCTTCATGAACAATGATGCGGTTAGCAGACATACAAATTTGTCCTTGATGCGTGAAGCGACTGAATACACCAGCACTTACTGCCAGATCAATATCTGCATCTTCTAAAACAACTAAGGCACTATTACCGCCTAATTCTAGATGGACTTCTTTTAGATTTCTTCCAGCAACTTCTCCGATATGTTTTCCTATTTTTGTAGATCCTGTAAAGGAAATAGCACGTGGAATCGGATGTTCAACAAAGTTATCTCCAATCTCGGATATTTCAGTAGTAATCACATTTAACAATCCTTTAGGCAATCCGGCACTCTCGAAAATCTTAGCAATTAGTCTACCACCAGTAATGGTTGTATGCTCATGCGGCTTCAAAACAACACCATTTCCAGTAGCCAAAGCTGGTGCAACAGATTTCATCGATAGGAAAAATGGGAAGTTGAATGGACTAATAACCCCAACTACACCAACTGGCACACGATAGACACGGTTCTCCTTACCGTCAATTGGAGAAGGTAAAATCGTTCCGTTCATGCGCATAGGGAAAGTTGATGCTTCTTTTATCATGTTTGTAACTAAGCCAATCTCAAATTCTGCTTTTAAGCGGGTACCACCAATTTCATCAATGATGACATCCACAATAGCTTCATGATTTTCATTGATATAGTCTACAGCTTTATCAAAGACTTCTCTTTGTACAACTGGGTTTGTTTTTGCCCATTTTTCTTGTACCTTTTGCGCCGATTCATATGCTGCATTCAAATCTTCTAAATTAGCAGCCTTGTACGTTGCAATAATTTCACCATTATATGGATTTTTATTTTCCATTACTAGACTACTGGAACCGTCTTTCCATTCTCCGTTAATATATTGACCAGCTAATTCTTTAAAATTCATATTCATTCAACCTCCGTTAATTTTTTAACTCTATGTTTTCTTTAGCTAACTCTGCTAAACTCCGAATACTTACATTGATTTCTTCCATTGTTGCAGTTAATTCTTCAATCGAAGCGGACTGGCTAGTGGATTCAAGATTTACTTTTTGTATATCTTTACCAAGGTCTTCGATTACTTCTTTAATTTGGCTGGTTATATTTTGAATTTCTTGTACATTGTCTTTTGAATTAGTTGCCATTTTTCTAATCTCATCGGCAACAACCCCAAATCCTCTACCATGTTCTCCAGCTCGTGCTGATTCAATAGCTGCATTCAACCCTAGTAAATTACTTTGATCTGCGATATTCTTAACTACCGCTGAAACTTGTTCGATAAGGTCTACACTGCTTGTAACTTCATCTGCCTTTTCAGAAACATAGCTTATATTCGTAGCTAATTCATTAACCGATTCTGCCATTTCTTGAACCGTATTCGTTACATCACCAATTACACTTGATAAGTTGCTGGCTATTTGTGAAAGTTTGTTCGCCTTATCGACGTTTAATCCCACACCAACTCCACCAATTACTCTACCTTGCTCATCATGCACCGGTATTGCACGTGAAACAAGGTCTACTCCTAATACCTCAGCTGGTACAGTCATTGCTTGATTTTTATTTTCACGAATTGCATTGGTAATAATATCACCTTCAAGCAATGGATCTCCGGGAGTTACATTAAGTGAGAATGTTTTTGCGGGTATATTGATTAACAATTTCTCTGTATCATAGACTCCAATTGTTATATCATCATTCACTAGTAATTGAAGATACGGAGCTATTTGAACAAAGGATTTTAGAACCGGATGAGTATCCTGGTCTATTACGGCATTCTGCATTACTCTAGGTCCTCCTGTCGTAAACTTACCAAAAATAGGTATTTTTATTTAGCCCATTATATATATCGGACTAATATAGGTAAATTTAAGCATTTATGGTAAAAATATGTATTAAATAATATTCCATACTATTTTATTTGAATTTGGTGGAAAGAAGATTTCTTTTATTCCATAAAAAAATAAGGACGGTTCTCTTGTTTTATTGAACTAAGAGAACCGTCCTTTTTTATTTAATTATGGTAATCTATGACGAGGACCACTACTATCAGCTACCGCAACTGTTATTTCCACAGTATTTTCACCATATTCAACGGTTATTACCGTGATTCCACGATTCTTACCTGATATAACTCCTTCGTGAACCTCAACTATACGGTCATCAGCTACTGTGTAGTTCGCTTCCGCTGTCACATCCCTCTCTGTGGTTTCACCATCAATGGTAGTTAGTTCTGTGACGGTAACCTGTTTAGTCTCCCCTTTGTTCACCAGAACGACAGGATCAGAAACCTCCAAACTAACTTCCGCGTCAGGGTCCGGCTCGGAATCTCCTTCTGTTACTATTACATCCAAGGCTACTTCATTTTCACCATATGTGATTTTAACAGTAGTTTCACCAGCTTTAATTCCTGTAATTACTCCAGCTTCTATTGAGACGATTGATTCATCCGCTACCTCGTACTCTGCTAGAGCTGTCACATCTTCTTCTGTAGACTCGTCACCAATTGTAGTAGTTTGCGTTACTACTACTGAAGCCTCTTCTCCTTCCTCCAGTTCAACTGATTCAGGATTAACAGATAGACTTACAACCGGTTCAGGATCTTCATCGCCTTGTTCAATTGCAATTTCAACCTCACCAATATTTCCAGCAGCATCTTCTACTATAACTATAACGCTATCTGCTTCTTGATTTAACTCGATTTCAAACGAACCATCTTGTTCTAATGTCAAGAAGTCTACTTCACTCTCAGCACCATCCGTTATGAACTTATAAGATGCTGACAGTTTTTCATTAAGATCGTAAGAATATCCCCATTCTGCTAAAACGTCAATATAGTGGAGATAATCATCTGTAACTTGTCCTGTAATTTTGTCTTCAGTCACTTCACCTGAAATATCAGGAGTTGTCGACTTAACAAAAATCGGACCAACCCAGTCACCAATCACTTCACCATTAGGTGCTAGAGCAGTATAATCAATGGAATATACCCCGTCTGGAATCGTTGTCAATTCCTGTGGCGGAGCCCAAGGTGTATAATCACCAGTAATGTTTAAATAGTAAGATCCAGCACCTAAGGAATTCCCAGCATGTAGGTATCCGATATAGCCATCACCATAATAACCGCCATATGGATCTTCGAAATTCCAAATTTCAAGATAATTTGTTAAAACATCTCCTGTAATAGTGAAGTCAAGCCTTGCTTGATCATTTACTCCATCACCATTGAATGATAAATCTGTTTCAGATATACTCATATCTCTTACTTCGTAAACAACATCTTCCTCGGGACTAAAATCAGCAGCAAATGGTAGGGAAATATGATTTTCTCCTCCATTAATACGGATATATCCTAAGAATTCATCCCCTGCCTGAGTATCTTGCCCTCCAGCTACTAGTGTTACGTTTATTACTTCTTCACCATCTGGAGCTAATGTAAAGGACTCTTTATCAATACTCAAATATGCATCAGAAAATGGTTTCGTTTCTTCCACTTCCACACTGAAATCTCCACCAATTCCTTCTAAATCTTTGACACGAATTTGCTTCGTAACCGAAATCTCATCACTTAGATCTTGTGGTCCAAACGTGACCGTTCCTTTTATGTTTGGCACGATTTCACCACTGGCATCAAGTACAGCTTCATCCTCTGCATAAGCAAGAACACTTGGGAATGCTGCTGCAAAAGGATCTACTCGACCAGGTCCCTGAGCAAATACATCATATCTTTCTGTATCAAGTAATGTTGCAGTATTGGAAAGGGCTACCTTCACATCAAATGCATCCCAATCTGGGTTAGCTTGTTTGACTAATGCAGCAATTCCAGCAATATGTGGTGCTGCCATCGATGTACCTGTAAAACGATCATAAGACTCTTCATAACTTGCATCTGGGAAGTCCCATTTGTACGCTGGAATAGATGACATAATGTTAGTTCCAGGTGCTAGAACATCTGGTTTAATATCAAAGTTCGGTGTAGATGGTCCACGTGAACTGGATGAGTTAATTTCATCGCCTTCAGTTCGTGTTGAACCGAATTCTGCGAAAGATACAGTTCCCGGACCTACTTCAAGCGCACTGCGGATTGCTTCTCCATCTGTTACCGACATATCAATGGTTGGGATAAAACTAAATGTATCACCTAAGAACACATCTGATACATCTGGTGCATTTGTTCCACCCGAGAAGTTATGAATAATTGTTGCGACTGCACCGTTTTCCTTAGCGTTTGCGATCTTATCTACAAAAGGAAGCTCTCCACGGGAGATGAGGGCAACTTTTCCTTCCACATCGATTTCTTCATAGTCTGCTAAACTACCAAATCCAGGAATCGAAACAAGTTCATATTCTCCGTCCAGTTGCTCAGCTAAATCCTGTCCATAAGTTGTTCCCATGAACTTTAATTCTTTAGAGTAGCCGTAATCATTACTAGGAACAGAGACACTTACCACTGCGCTATGCTGTGTTTCAGGATTAGTCGTGTTACCGACAGTAATTCCAAGTCGCGATGTACCCGGAGTAGTCACTGTTGCACGATTTGGTCCTGAGTTTCCTGATGAAACAACCGCAACTACATCTGCCATCATTGCATTATTCAGTGCATACGCTAAACTATCATTCTCAGAGTTGCTGCCTCCACCAAGTGAAAGGTTAATAATATCCATTTCTTCATTCACAGCATGCTCCACAGCAGAAATAATACCTGATGTCGCTCCACTTCCATATGCCCCTAGGACACGGTAAGCATATAAATCAATTTCTGGAGCAACCCCTTGAATTCCGTATTCATTGGCACCAATAGCAGCAATTGTTCCAGCTACGTGTGTACCATGGTCTGTCCAAAAAGTACGTCCACTTGCATTCACTTCAGGCATATGATCTGGACGTTCTGCTGGTGATGTTTCACGGGCATCATCATCTGCACGTTCACGACTATAATCAGAACTGTGTACAATAAAGTTCTTTCCACCCTTATAAATCCCTTGGAATTCAGGATGATCAGGATCAATTCCTGTATCAAGTACAGCTACTTTAATCCCTGCTCCTTTATATCCTTCTTCCCAGACTGCCTCAATTCCTAGATGAGGGATACTAGTGTCCATCTGCGTTTCAAACTCTATATCCTTCTGAAGATCAGATGGTTCGTCACCTGAACCCTTTTCATCCGTTGCATAAACAATGGTATCTGGTTCTACTAATGTGATCTCTGCTATATCAAGTAGTTTTACAAGATCATCTGCTTTTACTTCAGCGGCAAAACCATTCAGAACGGTGTCATAGGAAAAACCTTTATCAAAGGTAATGCCCTTCAATACCATTTCTCTATCGACACGTCCGTGTTGCTTATTTATTTTGTCACGAATTGCGTCAATTTTAGAATTGGATAAAACTTTTCCTTTTAAAGATTGTATACCTTTTTCCAATGCTACAGGTTTTTCTGAGAGGTGGATAATGACTGGAACCATCTCATTCCCCGATTTGCCCTGTAAATCCTTATGAAGCTTCGTTAACCCTTCAGAGTTCTCTAGTTGTTCTACAATTGCCGCTTTCAATTCCATATTTTCTTCATTAAATACTTGCTCTTTAAACGTTTCAACGTTTGTCCTTGATGCCGATACAGGAAAGACAAGCGAAACAACCATTAAAAAGGCTAGAAAACTACTAAATAATTTGATTAACTTCTTATTTCCCAATACATTCCCTCCATCTCCTCGGTAATAGACTGATAAAATATTCTACAAGACAATCAAATTTACTTTATTCTGAGATGATGAAAAATAATCAATTAGTAAAAGAAACGCTTTAATCTAGTTTCCTCCCTCCTTGTCTTTCTTTGACTTAATACTATTTTCCTCACGCCGCTCTCCGTTCTAAATAAAGAACAACGTGATTAAAAAAATGAAATGAAAGTATAGTCCTCTCATTATATTAGAATTATAACATATTTTTCTAAAAATAACGAACAATTTGTTTTCTATAAAGAACATTTAGGTTTTCTCTTTTTCTGACGGACATCTTGTTCTTTATTAAGAATCTTTGGTATACTTTTCATACATGTTGAATAATTTACTTAAAAAATGAAAAAGCTGTTCATTATAGAAGATTGAATGAAAACGTTTCTTAACAATTTAAGAAAGAGGTAAGAACCAAATAATAATAATGGATGGTGAGAAAATGTTTAAAAGGAAAGTAATTAGTTACGCCATCGTAGGAGTATTAACAGTTGGAGTAGCTGGTATGGGAACTTCTATATTTGCGATGACTAGCCAGGATAACGATAGTTCCGAGCAGTCTGCAAAAGTCATTTCCTCCAAGGATCGAATTCAAGAGATAAAAGAAGAGCTCAAAGCACAAGGTATTACACTCCCAGACGAAGGCATGGATAAAGATGAATACCTCGCAAATTTAGATGCTGATACGAAGAAAAAGTTAGAGGAATTTGCTAAAAATCTAAAAGCAGAAAAATTATCATCAGATGAAGCACTTGAGTTAAGGAAACAAAGAATTTCTCCCTCAAACAAAGAGAAGAAAACAGAGCAATTTATGAATGTTGATGATGAGGCAAAAACATTAGTAAAAGAAATTTTAGAAAAAACTTGGAATGGCGATATAACAGTTGATGAGGCTGTTGCAGAACTGGCAGCACTTGAAATTAATCTTACCGATCAACAGATTCAAGACTTGCAGACTTACTTCAATAGTGAAATTAGTAGTGAAACGAAGGATAATTACAATAATTTAAAGGAAGGTAAGATTACTGGGAATAAAGCAAGGGAAGAGATAACGAAACGAAGAATATCATCTCCAGATAATGTAGAGAATGAGTAATTAAAAATAGTGCTAATAATGATGAATATTTATTTTAGGTGATTAGATTATTACCAAATGTAATTTTTCATACGGACAAATAAAAAGCTTCCCACTAGTTTTGTAACTTGTGGGAAGCTTCTTTAATTTACTTACGAGAAATGCTGCAAAAGAACTTTGGTTTCAGACTTTTATAATCGGCGTTTAAAAATTTCGGTTTTACACTGTATATTGGCTTCATATCGAAATATCTTATTAATCAAGCTACAACGGATTCCTCAATGAACAAAGTCTGATAATATTCCTCAGCTAGCATAATGGCCTACACCATCAATGTAACATAAGAACCGCCCTTAAGTTTGGCGTGTTATTTATTCTCCTTCAACAGTTTATACTGTTCGATAATGGTTTGAAAAAGTGTTGATTCTGAGGAAATATGTGTAAAGGTTTCGATGGCTTTATCAATCCCAATTCCCTCGATTGTGCTCTGGATTTTGACTGCTTCCTCATCACCCTGGAAATCGTATAAGAACGCTGCGGCTACTCCTTTCAGGAGGTTGACAGGTTCTTGCCCGATTACTTCGGAAAACTGTCGTGCCGGGCTTACAAGGCGATCATTCGGACCTAGCTTCCTGATTGGAGAACGGCCAACCCTTGTCACTTCATCGACAATATGCGAATTAGAGAAACGCTGGAGGATCTTTTGAATATATTTAGCATGATCCTCAGCATTGAATCCGTACTTCTTGACTAGAAACTCGCCACTTTCACTCAGGGCACCTTCAACCAGCTCATAAATTTGCGGATTTTCCATTGCCTTGTTGATAAATTCTTCACCGTAATAATAACCAAAATAGGCTGCTAGTGCGTGGCCTGTATTAACTGTGAACAATTTACGTTCAATATAAGGGACCAAATCCTGGACATACGTGATTCCCGGAATGTCCGGCTTTTCACCGACAAGCTTTGTTTCCTCTACCACCCATTCATAGAACGGTTCTACCTTCACCATCAATTTGTCTTCGTTCGTCTGGTTCGGTACAATCCGGTCTACAGCTGAATCCGGGAATCCAAATAGGGCGTCAAACTGAGCTATTTCAGCTTTTGTTAATTTTTCATATACTTTCTCTTTTAAAAGAGTGCTTCCGCCAATCATATTTTCACAAGCAATGATGTTCAGTGGTCGGTCAGACTGTTCAGCCCTATTACGCAAGCCCTCTGCTACCAATCCCGCGATCAACGGAAGAATATTCGGACCGATCGCAGTCGTCACCAGATCAGCCTTTGCAATTGCCTCGATTACTTGGTCTGGATTCTCCGCACTGTTGATGGCTCTGACATTTTTAATGACATCTTCTTGCTGGCCAGGCTCTGCGAGAACGACTTTATATTCATTCTTTTCATTAAGTAGATGAACAATCTCAGCATTAACGTCTACAAAAACCGTCTCATATCCTGAGTGAAATAATAAATTCCCGATAAATCCGCGCCCGATATTCCCTGCTCCAAAGTGTACTGCAAGCATATTAGCTTTCTCCTTCAAAAATCTCTAAAATTTCTTCTGGTGATTTTGCCGAAATAAGCTTTTCAATATTTTCTTCTTCAGAACAAACAATCGCAATATTGGATAAGATGTTTAGGTGCTCATCATTTTTCCCTGCAATGCCGATCAAAAGCTTAACAATATTTCCCCCACCGAAATCGACACCTTCTGGCACCTGAATAATCGAAATGCCTGATTCTTTTACAAATTGCTTTGAATCCTCTGTACCATGCGGAATCGCTACAAAATTCCCCATATAAGTTGATGTAAGCTCTTCTCTTTCCAGCATTTTTTCAATATAGCTCGGTTCTACATATCCTCTTTCAACCAGGACGCTTCCCGTCAGCTTGATTGCTTCTTCTTTTGTGTTAAGCGACTTATTTAATAAGATGTTTTCTTTATTTAAGATTAATGACATTTTCAAACACTCCTTAGAAGATCTATTTTTTCAGTGAAAAATTTTTCAAATTCAGATGATAAAAAGGATAAGATTTGATTTTTATCGCCTGATTGAAAAACTGCTGTATTTTCTTCGCTTTCAATCATCAATGAACTTAAATGGCTCAGGACCTCCAACGCTTTTTCATCTGGTTCCTCAGAGGAAAGCATCAGGAGAAGGGATTTGGCTTCCATTGTCGACCCATCCATGCCAGTCGTCAAAATTGGATTCTCTAAAGAATATATCGTAAAGCTTAATTGAATGACGCCCGGAGAACGGGCATGAAAAAGGGCCATGTCAGTACCTGGAACACCAAATCCTCCTAAGCGTTCCCTTTTTTTTAGCGCATTTACCACCAAATCGATATTGTTTACAGCCTGTTTTTGAGCAAGCTGTTGAACAGCCTGATATAGAATTTCATCAATAGTTTTCCGTTCCCTAATTTTGACCAGTTCAAAACCCTCGAGGATGATAGCAATCGCTTCACTATATCCTTGAACATTTTTTAATTGCTCGATGAAATTTTTCACATTTCGCGTCTTTGCTGGTTGACCGCTGGAAAAAGTAAGACCTTTTTCCGAACTGTTGATGATTTTATGTTTATTGATGAACGAACGAATTTTTTTGACTTCATCGTTGTTCAGCATTGGGCTGACAATAATATATTCTTTATGATAGTCAGGGATTGGAATCGTTGAGATGACAAGCTGGTAATCTGAATCCCTCAACTTTTTGAACTCCATGAGCGATACATTTTGGACATTCTTAAGCTCCGGGAACTCTTTGTTAAGTCTGGTAACAAGCATTTTAGAAGTACCAATCCCGCTTGAACATATGACCAGTGTTTTAAAATCCTCCAGCTCTCTCCGCCCGAGGACTGCTGAGCCAAAATGCATGACCAGATAGGCAACTTCCTCATCGGGTACATGATATTCAGTGAATACCTGCTCTGCTGCCTTTTTAACGACTGAGAACAGTTCCGGATAATCCTTTTTAACCTTACCCGTTAAAGGATTGCTGATTCCCATTCCCTGCTTGAGCCGATATATCGCCGGCTTTAAATGCATGACCAACCCTTCAAATAACGAGCGATTCGCCGTCAGTTCTATTCCAACCATTTTTTCAATTTGGTCAATCAGATGTTTTACCTTTAATGCAACTCGCAGGCTAGATTCCTCCATTAAATACTCATTGTCATACCAGAGTTTTGCGCCCTTCAGGTGCATGGTGATATAAGCTACTTCGGCCCTAGGGATTTCGATTTGAAAAACTTGCTCCAATTGAATAACAATCTTTCCGGCAAGTTTATATTCTTTTGAAGATTGTTGATCTTTCATGTAGGCTTTATTAATCGCAATCCCTTCGCCTTTTTGGATTCGTTCAATCGCTAGGGCAAGATGGACAACCAGTCCAATATAAGCACTGTCAGCCATTGCATAAGGCAACTCCTGGATGATGGAATCCACTACTTTTTCAACGATCAACAGCTTCTGCCTTTCTACCAGCCCCAAAAGTCTTTCTGATATGGTATTGGTTTGCTGAGTTGACCGCTTTTGGATATTCTCTCTTGCCAGGGAAAGGATTTCGGATTCATCCAGATAAGCCGAAATCAGATTTCTCATAGCCCTCCTCTTGGCGGCTTCATCCCCCTCAAGCTCGACACCATACCCTCTTTTTCTGATGAGGCTTAAACCAAAGGATTCCAGCTTGTCTTCTAATTTTGATAAGTCTGCACTGACTGTGGCAGTCGTTACGTTTAAATCATTGGCCAGTCCGATCAGCTTTACTGGGCCTTTTGTTTCTAGGAGCTCACACAGGATGATCGTCTGTCGTTCGTCAGGAGTGTATTCTGTGTGAAAAAGGTTAAACAGAAAAAGCTCCAATTGACGTATTTTCTCCGGACTACCAGAGATTTGGATGCCAACTCCTGATTTTTTTAGCAGGGTAAGCTCATATTCTATCAGGATATCTTCAATATTTTTCAAATCCCGATGCACGGTCCTTCCACTTACACCAATCTCGTCTGCAAGAGCTTTAACTGTCATTTCTTCTTTTTCAGTCAGCAAGATTTCTAAAATTTGCCTTTCTCTCGCTGAAATATACATAAAGTCACCCCCCCCCGTCTGATGAATTTCAACTTCCCCTAGATTGTTGACAGAATTGAAATGTCATACTGACATCACTATTATAAAATGCAAAATACCCTAATACAACAAATGATAAATAAGGATTCGTCAATATAGTTGTTGACAAGATTTAACAAATTAAAGCCCAGCCATAACTGGCTGGGTGCATAACTTATTTCTTAAGTGAATTGATCAATTCATCATATTTAGGACTGTTCAAGAAGTTGTCGACCGAGATATGAGTAGCATTGGGAAGCTTTGCTTTCGCACGATCTGTTAAATCTTTATGTGTAATAACAACGTCCGCGTCCTCTGGAAGATTATTGATCGCAGTATTGATGACTGTTTGATCCAGTCCTGCTTTTTGGACTTTATTTCTTAGAATACCAGCACCCATCGCACTTGAACCCATCCCTGCATCACAAGCAAACACGATTTTATTGACATCAACAGCTTTCACTTCTGCAGGCTCATTTGTTAATGCAGATGAAACAGAGCTCTTCTTGCCTTTCATTTCTTCCATTTTAGCTGCAGCTGCAGTCAAATCTTCCTCTGTCGCTTTGCTAGTTTTCAAGATAAGCGATGCAACTGCGAATGAAACTGCTGCTGCTACGATTACACCAGCAAGAGTTGCGAAATAACCGCCTCTTGGTGTCATCGCAAGTAATGCGAAGATACTTCCTGGTGATGGAGCTGCCACTAAACCTGCATCAAGAAGATTGAATGTTAACACTCCGCTCACACCACCCGCAATTGCTGCAAGGATCAGCATAGGCTTCATCAGGATGTACGGGAAGTAAATCTCATGGATACCGCCAAGGAAATGGATGATGACCGCACCAGGAGCCGTTTGCTTTGCTGTTCCCTTTCCAAATAACCAGAAAGCAAGCAGGATACCCAAGCCAGGTCCTGGGTTTGCTTCAAGCAAGAATAGAATTGATTTTCCAGCATCTGCTGCCTGGTCAATTGCTAATGGACTTAAGATACCGTGATTGATTGCATTGTTTAAGAATAAAACTTTTGCTGGTTCGATAAAGACGTTAGCCAATGGCAGCATTTTTGCATCGATAATTGCATCAACGCCACTTGCAAGTAAATTGCTTATTCCTTGTACAACTGGACCGATTCCCTTATACGCCAATAAAGTTAATAGGCCGCCAAGAATACCAGCTGAGAAGTTATTGACAAGCATTTCAAAACCAGATTTTACTTTTCCATGGATGGCCTGGTCAAACTTCTTGATTACTAATCCGCCAATAGGTCCCATGATCATTGCGCCCAGGAACATTGGAATATCCGCACCGACGATGACACCCATTGTAGCTGTCGCACCTACTACCCCACCTCGGACATCGTAAATCATCTTACCGCCAGTATAACCAATCAATAATGGCAGCAGGAATGTGATCATTGGACCAACCAGCTTTGCCAAGTCTTCATTCGGAAGCCAGCCAGTCGGAATAAATAAGGCCGTAATCAGGCCCCATGCAATGAAGGCGCCGATATTCGGCATAACCATTCCGCTTAAATAACTTCCAAATTTTTGTATCCTAACTTTGACATCTTGTTTATTGTTAACAGATTCATTCATCTAGATTTCCCCTCCAATTAACTTTCTAGTTTAATATTAAAGCGTTTACAAGGATGTTTCAATTTAATGAAAAATGCATTTTGGCAAAAGGATTGTTGACAAAATTAAAAAGGGACCAAAAAGCCGACTCCTTAAAATGGCTTTTTGGTCCTCTATGATCATTATTCAACGGTTAATTAATTGCAGAATATAGGAGAAGATGTAATGAAGAGAAAGTTCTGTATCTATGTCCAATTAGACACCTAGCAACTCAGGTGTTTAATAAAGCGATGATATCTCCATGTCATACAAGAAATGAAAAAAGAAGCCTCTCAAAGTTCAATGAACTCATGAGAAGCCTCCGTTAAAAACCTCAATGTTAGCAAAATGTTAGCATTTAACTCTCATCTCACACCAAATCCCAAGCATATCAAGGGTTCAGACGGCATAATCTAGTTCCACAGGCTAGATGCTCCCGTCATAAGCAATCCCTCTCCAAGTCCCAAGTTCAGGGACTTTACGTGGTTTTGCTTATGCGTGCGCATCTGAACGAGCCTGTTCCACTTTTTGGATTACATCATGCCGCCCATTCCACCCATGCCGCCCATGTCAGGCATTGCAGGTGCGTTTTCTTCTGGCTTGTCAGCTACTACAGCCTCAGTAGTCAAGAACATAGCTGCTACAGATGCTGCATTTTGTAGAGCAGAACGAGTAACTTTAGCAGGGTCTACGATACCAGCTTCGATCATGTTTACCCACTCGCCAGTTGCAGCGTTATATCCGATTCCTTGTTCTTCGCCTTTCAAGCGCTCAACGATGATGGAACCTTCAAGTCCTGCGTTGTCAGCGATTTGACGAACTGGCTCTTCGATAGCGCGTAGAACGATGTTACGTCCTGTAGCTTCGTCGCCTTCAAGTGCGATTTCGCTAACTTTCTTGTAAACTTCGATTAATGCAGTACCTCCACCAGCAACAATACCTTCTTCTACAGCTGCACGTGTAGAGTTCAGTGCGTCTTCGATACGTAGTTTACGTTCTTTTAGTTCAGTTTCAGTTGCAGCACCAACTTTAATTACCGCAACACCACCAGCTAGTTTAGCTAGGCGCTCTTGTAATTTCTCTTTATCGAACTCAGAAGTAGTTTCTTCTACTTGAGCACGGATTTGTGCCACACGGCCTGCGATTTGTTCTGGGTTACCAGTACCTTCAACGATTGTTGTGTTTTCTTTCGTTACAACAACTTTAGCAGCGCGACCTAGTTGTTCGATAGAAGCACTCTTCAGATCTAATCCTAAATCTTCAGTGATCACTTCACCACCAGTTAATACAGCGATGTCTTCAAGCATAGCTTTACGACGGTCACCGAATCCTGGAGCTTTAACCGCAACAGCGTTGAATGTTCCGCGAAGTTTGTTAACTACTAATGTAGCAAGTGCTTCACCTTCAACATCTTCAGCGATAAGAAGTAATGGTTTACCTTGTTGAACAACTTGCTCAAGAACTGGTAGTACTTCTTGGATGTTGCTGATTTTCTTGTCAGTGATTAAGATATATGGATCTTCAAGAACTGCTTCCATTTTATCTTGGTCGGTAACCATGTATGGAGAAGCATATCCACGGTCAAATTGCATACCTTCTACAACGTCAAGCTCAGTTGAGAATCCTTTAGATTCTTCGATTGTGATAACGCCGTCTTTACCAACGCGTTCCATCGCTTCAGCAATAAGTTCCCCTACTTCATCATCGTTAGCAGAAATAGCTGCAACTTGTGCGATAGATTCTTTGCTTTCAACTTGTTTTGCAACATTTTGTAATTCTTCTACTGCAGTTTCAACCGCTTTTTCAATACCACGGCGGATTCCCATTGGGTTTGCACCAGAAGTAACGTTTTTCAATCCTTCACGGATCATTGCTTGTGCTAAAACTGTTGCTGTAGTTGTACCGTCCCCAGCTACATCGTTTGTTTTAGAAGCAACTTCAGATACTAGTTGAGCACCCATGTTTTCGAATGCATCTTCCAATTCGATTTCTTTAGCAATCGTTACCCCGTCATTCGTGATTAATGGAGCACCGAACTTTTTATCTAGTACCACGTTACGTCCTTTAGGTCCAAGTGTAACTTTAACTGCATCTGCTAGTGTATCAACTCCACGAGCCAATGCGCGGCGTGCGTCTTCACTGAATTTAATATCTTTCGCCATTGTTAAATTCCTCCCTTAAAATCTAGTTTTAAATTTAAGTATATGAAAATGTTTATGTTTGTCCGAATTCGGTAAGTTTAAATTATGAGATTACAGCTAAAATGTCGCTTTCTCTTAGAATCAAATATTCGTTTCCACCATATTTTACTTCTGTTCCAGCAAATTTAGAGAAAATGATGCGGTCTCCTTCAGCTACTTCTAGTGCAATTTTTTCACCACTGTCAGTAACACGGCCAGAGCCTACAGCTACTACTTTACCTTCTTGTGGTTTTTCTTTTGCAGAGTCTGGAAGTACAATCCCGCTTGCTGTTGTTTCTTCTTGCTCTACAAGCTCGATAACAACGCGATCTCCTAATGGTCTAATCATCTAGAACTCCTCCTTGATTCTATTTGTTTTATTTATTGTTAGCACTCACCGGTTGCGAGTGCTAATCACAATTTATATGATAATGAAAAGCTGCAAAAATTGCAAGCAAAGTATATATTTAATTTTCTTTTATATGAGATATTTTTTATGAAGGTTTTTCCCTGTTTATAAAATCTCATGTTAAAGCATACAATTTATGAAAAGGTATGATTCATGGGTCATATGCTCTGACCCTTATCCTGTTTTATGGTAAAATAATTTGAAACCATCAAGAGAAGGAGTCGTTTCATCTTGCCGAAAAGATATTGGTACGTTATATTCGTCTATTTAATCATGCAACTTTCTAGCTTTCCTGTAGCTATTTATATGATTAATAGACATCCAGATAATCCAGAACTTTATATGCAAAACATGACCTATTGGTCTATCTTCAGCTTTATTGCCGCTTTATTCATCATCTTATGGATTCTGAAACCGGATATGAAGATGCCAGCACATCGGGAGGCTACTTCCACAGGTGGAATTATTCTTTGGTCGATACTCGGGGTATTTCTCGCATTCTTCGCTCAGGGATTGGCGGCTTCTATTGAAATTTATATTCTAGGAATTGAACCTGGTTCGGAGAATACATTCCAGATCATGGAGGTTGTCCGTTCCAATGCCTTATTCATTTTAATTCCTGCGATTATTGCTCCAATTTTAGAAGAAATCATATTCAGGAAAATTGTATTTGGCACTCTTTATAAACGAATGAATTTCATCTTCGCAGCCCTATTATCAGCGCTGATTTTTGCCGCTGTTCATTGGGACTTCTCACATCTTCTCATGTACACTGCGATGGGCTTAGTATTTGCCTTCCTCTATGTAAGGACGAAGCGAATTCTAGTACCGATTATCGTACATGCTGGAATGAATACAATGGTGGTCTTGGCTCAGTACGGACTATCACCAGAGGAAATTGAAAAAATGAGAGAACAACTGGAAAATATGCAGACGATTCTCTTCTTATAAGAACGAATAAAAAAGAGCTGTGCCTCAAAATCGAGGTACAGCTCTTTTCACATTATATTTCTCTTAACATATCTACCACTTCATCTCTGTTTTCTATGCTGCTGTCCATTTTTGTATAACGGACAACATACATATCATCATCTAAGATGAAAACCCTGCCGATTTCTTCTTGATCCGGTTCAGTGGGATCACCATTTAAAGCAAACTGATAAGACACTTCTGTCTCTGTCGCATTAAAACGCTGAAACTCCACGTCTACCGTAGCCATATCATTTAAACTTTGCTCAAATACATCTATAAAATGTGCCAAGTCACTATGTATATTGCCATCTTCATAAAAATCATATGTTATGATTTGACTATAATTCCCCAAATTCTCGCCCTCTGGAAGATATACTGCAGTTGCTGCACCTTCAGCTTCTTTATAGCTGGAGAGAATCCATTCTTCCTCATCAAAAGGCTTAGCGACACTTTCAAGCTTGGCGGCATACTCTCCTGCCATTTCAACAGTTTCTTGCTCCATTTCCTGCTCTTCTTGAGGTAAGGGGTTTACTGCTATAACTTCGGAGTTGTAGATTTTCCATTGTCCATCATCCAAACGCAACGTGTGTTCACCAGTGGTTTCATTGTTTTGAAAGTCTCCTGCTTCCGTTTCCACAGTCCGCTGAGTGTATGCTACAATGACTTCCTTATCTGT
This sequence comes from Oceanobacillus luteolus, assembly GCF_023715655.1. GTDB lineage: Bacteria > Bacillota > Bacilli > Bacillales > Amphibacillaceae > Oceanobacillus > Oceanobacillus luteolus. The sequence continues at coordinate 20,199 of NZ_JAMBON010000043.1, forward strand.
TTGTTCCTTAATCTCCAGGTTTTGAAGCTCGATATCCAATGTATAATTAAATAATTCCGTAATCGTTTCTTCTGTTGTTTCGTAAACTGGAGATTCACTGTGGATGGTCTCCATGTATCCATCCAAATCTTTTGCCATCAATTTTTCCACATTCATTTCTACAACGGCGAGTATTGCTTCATCACTAACTTCCGCTTCTACTTCCTCTTTATCAGCACCCTCATCGGTGCACCCTGCAACCAGCAGACAGGTTAATACAAAAAATATGCCTGCCCATAATCTACTTTTCAACACGACTCACACTCCCACTTCTCTCTTCCGCTTCTTTATATACCAACGGACTGTCGTTCCTTTCTATTGAAAGAAAAAACAGCCCAATCGTTTTCTTCATGTCTTAACGGAAAAATTTCCCTTTTTGTTATTAAGCATGTATGGACTGTAAGCTCCCCACTACATGAAGTTTCATGATATGTATCTTATTGATTGTCTAATGGATAATGCTTTAGGAAGTAAACAAGAGCCTGTAATTCAACCGTTAAGTCAATATGGTGCACTCGCACATCATTTGGCACGGTAATCCGGACAGGAGTGAAGTTTAATATCCCTTTAATTCCTGAATTAACCAGCTTCTCGGTGATTGCATCCGCTTCCGCAACAGGTACGGTAAGAATTGCTACTGTAATATCATCCAGCTTTTCTTCCAATTGATCAATGCCATATACGGGAACCCCGCCGACCTCTGTTCCAATCTTACTTTCATCACTATCAAATGCCATCGTAATTCTAATATTATTATTTCTAGTAAAATTATAATTTAAAAATGCTGTTCCTAAATTACCGGCACCAATTAAAGCAACTTCTGTAAGTTCATGCTGGTCGAGCGTACTGCGGAAAAATCCAAGCAAGTATTCCACATTATAGCCGTAGCCTTTTTTCCCGAGCGCACCGAAATAAGAAAAGTCCCGACGGATTGTAGCAGAATCAACTTTGATTGCCTCGGAAAGTTCTTTAGAAGAAACACGCTTTTTTCCTTGTTGATTCAAGTTATTTAAATATCGATAATATAATGGAAGCCGTTTCGCTGTAGCCTGTGGAATCTTATTTTGTTTCATATTTACGCCTCATTTCATCCTTAGCAATAGTAAAATATGGACACACGTCTATTCTACCAGAAAATTTGGCAATTGTCGTGATGATATTCACAAGTTAGTGTCCTAATAACGGCAATTTACGATAAAGTTAAACTACATTCAGTGAGGTATACGCACTGTTTATCCCCACCTACTCCTATTGGATTTCCCTCATGTTTAGAGGTGGGGGTATTACAGTCCGTTAATGCGTGATACAATAAAGGCAATGGGGTGAACGTATGATTTTGATGCAAATTAATGGCCTTTCCAAATCCTTTGGTTCGGAAAGCATCTTATCGAATGTAAAATTAGAAGTTAAAGATCTCGACCGGATTGCAATCGTCGGTAGAAATGGTGCTGGAAAATCCACACTACTGAAGATTATGGCCGGAGAGCTTTCATATGATGATGGTGAACTAATTAAGCCAAAGGAGCTAAAAATTGGTTATCTGTCCCAGCAGATGAAGCTGGAATCTGGGAAAACAATCTGGAATGAACTTGTCAGTGTCTTTGCTCACTTGAGAAAGCAGGAAGAGGATTTACGGACAATTGAAGCGAAATTACAAGATGCCCATAAACTGACCGAGGAAGAGAATCAGGAACTGCTTGCTGAATATGATAAACTTCAGCATGCCTTTCAATCAGGTGGCGGTTATACATATGAGTCAGATATTAAAGCAGTGTTGAATGGATTAAATTTCAGTAACTTTGATTATGATACTGAAATCAGTGAGCTTAGTGGCGGACAGAAAACCCGGCTTGCATTAGGAAAATTGCTCCTGCAAAAACCGCAGCTTCTCTTTCTTGATGAGCCGACCAACCACTTAGATATTGAAACACTCGGCTGGCTGGAATCGTATTTAAATAGTTATCCAGGAGCGGTTGTGGTTGTCTCCCATGACAGGTATTTCCTAGATAAAACGGCTACTATCGTTTATGAAGTCTCGAGGCAAAGAACAAAGAAATACCATGGCTCCTACAGTAAATATTTGCAGCAGAAAGCTTTGGATTACGAAAGAGAATTGAAGGAATTTGAAAAGCAACAAACTGAGATCAAACGAATGGAAGATTTCATCCAGAGGAATATTGCACGGGCCTCCACTACAAAACGAGCACAAAGCAGACGAAAACAATTGGAAAAAATGGAACGGATGAACAGGCCGTTGGGTGATGAATCCTCTGCTTCTTTCTCTTTTGATATTGATAGAAGAAGTGGTAACGACGTCTTAACGATTGAGAATCTCGCCCTTCGTTATCCGAACGAGAACGACTATACATTTGAGAATGCGAATCTCAAATTGACACGAGGAGAACGAATGGTGCTCATCGGTCCAAATGGTATCGGTAAATCAAGTTTATTGAAAGTCATTACGGGGAGATTACAGGCAGCCAAAGGTTCATTTGAACTTGGTACGAATGTGACGATCGGCTATTATGATCAAGAACAAGCAGATCTCTCTTCTAATAAAACTGTCCTCCAAGAACTGTGGGACGAGTATCCGCTCGTTATGGAAAAGGATATCCGAACGATTTTAGGTAATTTCTTATTTAGCGGTGATGATGTACTGAAGCCTGTCAACCAGTTGAGTGGCGGTGAAAAAGCAAGACTCGCATTAGCCAAGCTGATGATGCAGAAAGCTAATCTACTCATTTTAGACGAACCAACTAACCATCTGGATATTGACAGTAAAGAAGTGCTGGAAGCTGCTTTAATGGATTACCCTGGCACCATCCTATTCGTATCCCATGACCGTTACTTCATCAACCGTATCACGGATCAAGTAGCGGAAATGAGTCAAGATGGAATCAAAGTATACCTTGGAGACTATGATTATTACCTTGAGAAATTGGAAGAGGAAGCTGAGTTGGCGAGACTTTCTGAAGTAAAGGAACAGAAGCCACAAACAGATGAAAAGCGGCTTAGCTATAAGGAGGAAAAGCAACTTCGAAGTGAAAAAAGGAAAAAAGAAAGAAGAATTGCAGAGCTGGAAACCTTGATAGAAGAAAAGGAATTAGAAATTGCAGCTTTAGAAGAGGAAATGACGAAACCCGAAGTGTTTCAAAATCACGAAAAAGCTTTGGAATTGACAAAGCAAGTGGAAGAATTGCAACAGCAGGTAAATATCCACATGGAAGAATGGACAAACTTACAAGAAGATTAAAAGAGTGGATAACTTCATTTATCAGTAATAAAAAAGAGGCTGGGACATAACTAGCCAAAAACAGTAATTAAAAAGGATCCAAGCAAAAAATTTTGCTTGGATCCTTTTTTGAGTAAAATTTATCATCATCGGTCACTATACCTGGGTTGTTGGCGGTGTACTTTCTCAAGTTCACCGCCATTAATGCAAAGGCTAATTCCTTGGTC
>NZ_JAMBON010000044.1 GCF_023715655.1 Oceanobacillus luteolus
TTTTGAAAGTATTATATCTACGTGTGAAAGAACTTGAAAACAAATGGGATGGTGGCCGTATTCAAAACTGGGCCATGGTGATGAACCAGCTTCTTCTTCATGATGAACTGAAAGATAGGGTGTTAAAATACCTTGAGTAAATGGGGACTTACACACTTTATTTGACAAGCCCCATGCAAGCTGTATTTGATTAGACTCTTCATCAAACCCTCTCCTTATCATTCAATCAATTTTCTCTTCACTTTGCTGTACCTTGTAGTAATGTACACTTCTGACACTACCATTCAACTTAAGTATCCGATAAAGTACCGTATCACTGTCTTTTGCATGGACATGCAGCACTAAGCTATCATTCTTCTTTTCCAATTTCCGTACTTCTTCCCACATCATTACAACTTGTTCATCGATTCGTTCCAGTTCTATTTTTTTCAATGTTTCTTTTTCATCTGCAACCTTTTTTGAAAGCCGTCCACCGGTTAAATCAAATGCGACATCAACTACCTTCTCAAATAAATCAGCTTCATGATAAGTTAAAAGAATAGTAGTACCCTCCTCTTTTAACTCTTGCATTAACTTCACCAGCTCTTGCTGTGAATCGGCATCAAGACCAGAAATTGGTTCATCCAAGATTAATAGATCTGGTTTTCGCATGACTCCTTGAATGATACCAACTTTTTGGATGTTACCTTTTGATAAATTCATCACCCGTTCATGATTGTACTCATTTAATTTAAAACGCCGCATAAGACCATCTATCGTCTCGCGCCTCTCTCTTTCAGGCAACCCGCTGATTTCTCCTATATATGTCAAGTACTCACCAGGTGTAAAGCGGATATCTTTAGGAAATCTCTCGGGAACGTACCCGATGCTCATCTTTTTATCCCGATAAGTGAATTTCCCAGAAGTTGGTCTTTCTATCCCTGCTATGATGCGCAGCAATGTGCTTTTTCCTACACCATTACCACCTAAAAAGGCAATGATTTGTTGTTTGTCAATGGTTAGTGAAATTCGGTTTAAAACTTCCACTTGTTGGTATACTTTACTGATATTTTCAATTTGAACAAGCTGTCCCACTAATCTCCTCCCCCCAGTCACTTCTACCGCCAAAAGGTTTTAGTATTTTTCTTATCCCAAATATTAAATTCAATCATCTTCGCTAGTAATTCATAATCAACCGGTTTATCCCAAGGAATTCGGATAATTTCTTTCGTATAATCATAACCGGCCCTTTTAATGTCCTCTTCAACATGGGTAATTCCCACACTTTCAGGTGCCACAGCTAAATGTTTTTTTGATACACTAAAGCCAATAATATATGTACCGTGATCTGTATACATCGGTTGATTCCATTTTACTTCTTTTTCTAAGTTGGGATAGTTAGTCTGTACCCAGTTTAATACTTCTTCTGTTCTTTCACGGTTTGCTAAGTCACCGATTCCTGCAATAAATTCAGCGAAAACATCCATTTATATTTCTCCTTTAAAATAAAGTCATTTAGTGAAGCTTCCCTCCCCCACCCACTAAATGTTAGTTAAACATAATCAGAAAATGGGCTGTTTGTCCTCCACCTTCGGATTTTGACTTACGGCATGTTTAGAGATGGTGAGTATTACAGCCCGTTAAATACATGAAAAATCGTCATTAGCTTTTCCTATAAAAAGTTAATCATTCCATAACCGTTTATATTGATATGAATCATTTAAACCAGTTATTAAAAACACATCTGGATTGCTCAATTGTTTCCAATTCTCAAAACCAAACTCTCCATCACAGTAATTTAATAATAACGAAATGATGCCACCATGAGCAACAATCAATGTATTTGTGTAATCGCTCTCCAACACCTCTTTGAAAAGCTCTACAATCCGGCTTTGCGCCTCATGGCTGGACTCTCCGCCTTTATACTTCAAATCCATATCAAAGAATGTCGCTTCTAGTTTATCCATCCAGTCAGAGAAATATTGGGTGCTAAGGACTCGTTCCGTTAATCGGTCGTCCAATTCAATATTTAAATTATTTCTCTCAGCAAAGGGTCTCATCGTTTCAATTGCTCGGACGTAAGGACTGGAAATGATGCGCTCAACCTTTACATTTGAGAGAAAATCAGCTAATATACCTGCTTGCTTTAAACCTCTTTCGGTTAGTTTTGCTTGAGGATCCTGTCCTTCTGCTTCAGCATGCCGCACAATATAAATATTTTTAGTCATAAGTGCCTCCTATTTTACAGGAATATAAATTCAAGTGCACATCAAGTAAAAAACCCTGCCTATAAACAGGGTTAACTTTTATTATGATAAGAAATACTGCTGTTGCAAAGAATTATGTCAGTAGGAAAAGTACATCATAATTGTTCTCATCAATTACCTGATGTTTACAACCGGGTCCTTGTCTAAGGTGTTCTTCACATTTTTATTATAAAGATGACAAGCGACGAAATGGTTATTTTCCACCTCTTGCCACTCGGGCTTCTCCTTGCTGCATACTTCCATTGCAAATGGACAACGGGTTCGAAATACACAACCGCTCGGTGGATTTATCGGACTTGGAAGATCTCCTTCTAAAATGATCCGTTCCCGTTTTTCCTCAATATCCGGATCAGGTATTGGAATTGCCGAAAGTAATGCTTGAGTATACGGGTGAAGCGGTTTTTCATACAACATCTCGCTTTCCGTCAACTCCACCATGTTACCAAGGTACATGACTCCGATACGATCTGAGATTTGCTTTACCATCGATAAATCATGAGCGATAAAAAGAAAAGTAAGTCCTTTTTCTTCTTGCAACTGTTTCAATAAATTGACGACTTGCGCCTGAACCGAAACATCTAGTGCAGAAATCGGTTCATCTGCAATGATGAAATCCGGGCCCAACGCTAAAGCCCTCGCAATCCCAATTCGTTGACGCTGACCACCACTAAATTCATGAGGATAACGGTTGGCATGATCCCGATTCAGACCAACCTCTTCCAGCAATTCATATACACGTTCATCTTGTTCTTTCTTGTTTTTATAGAGCTGATGAACTTCCATCGGCTCTGATATGATTTCACGAACAGTGGACCTTGGATTTAGTGAAGCATAGGGATCTTGAAAAATCATTTGCATTTCCCGACGAAGCTTAAATAGTTCCTTCTCACTTAGTTCATGAACATTACGCCCATTGAACCAAACATCACCCTCCGTTTTATTATAGAGTCCAATAATGGTGCGTCCAATGGTGGATTTACCACAACCTGATTCACCGACGAGTCCAAAGGTTTCTCCTCTACGAATATGAAAGGTTACTCCATCAACTGCTTTTAATAGTTGATTCTTACCCAGATCAAAATGCTTCTTCAAGTGATTGATTTCTAGTATTTTTTCTTCTGTCATTCTCACTTCTCTCCCACATCCCAATATCGTCTTGCGCTGCATAACTGTTGTTCATGTTTGGTTCCTGCCAGACTCACAATCTCAATTCCCTTGCCCGTAGAAGGTGCATGGAGCATTTTTCCGTCTCCATAATAAATTCCAACATGGTGAATCCTTGCCTTTCCTTTAGCAAAAAACAGCAAGTCACCTGGCATTAATTCATCGAGCGAAACATCTTTTCCACCCTCCGCCTGATCGGATGCATCTCTACTAATCTGATAACCATTAGCTTTATGCATTCCGTAAGTAAATCCAGAACAGTCATACCCGAAGGCGCTCATCCCTCCCCAAAGATATTCGAGACCGATAAACTTCGCAGCCGAATCGATAATGCTTTGCCCGGGTTTTCTCTCCCCGCCATCCTCTGTCAGGAATAACTCAACCGCTTCTTTTGGCAAATAACCTTTCCCCTGTGGCGTGGCTACCTCCACTCGATCAGCTCCCACATTTTGTACCGGTAAGCAAGTCATATAACTGAGATGGATGAGTTTTTCTCCTGCTTCGTTCTCCAACCATACCGATTCCAGCTTAACTGCCGCCATCTCTGGCTGGAACCACGTCTTCCGGCTTACTTGTTTTAACTGGGATAAAGGGACCCATCCTGGATATCCTCTTTTATCTTTTCTAGAAGGCTGGCTCGGAACATAAACTTGTGCCCAATCCCCTCTCACCTCTGTAACGACTACTGCTTCTCCATATAGAATTTGAGTCTGAATACGGTCTTCGCTGATTAATGCCAATTTTTCTTCCTTTGATAACTCTTCCAGCCACCGTTTTATGTCCGTAGGATTTCCCGTAGCCAATTCATCGATCAGTCTCGGGGATTCCGGTTCTGTCCAGATTGTTGCAACCTGGACACTAGATACGTGAAATGTTTCTGGCAATGGAAATGAATGTTTGAACAAATATACCTCTCCTTTCAAAAACCCTCAATTAACCCCCGGCATAATGGATAAAGTTTTGGCTTGAGAATCTATTGTGGCTTCAACACCAAGAGGGACACCAAAATGTGGATTACAATGACCAATCTTGAATCCGCTCAAAACAGGAATAGATAAGTTCTCCAAATAATGCCGCAAAATTATTTCTAGACTGAGAGATGGTTTCTTTTTTGGTTCGGCATTGGTAAATGGGCCGATGATCACCCCAGCGGCTTCTTCCAGCTTGCCGGTGAGAGTCAACTGATTCAACATCGAATCAATCCTATAAGGCTGTTCGTCTATATCTTCCAAAAGAAGTACCTTTCCCTTCGTTTGTATTTCAAATTCTGTACCTAATGTGCTGATAAGTAATGTCAGATTTCCACCAACTAGCTCCCCTGTTGCTTTTCCTTCAACCAGAACTTCTAAGTTGGAGATTGTTTCATTGTATTGTAGTATTGTAGGTTTAAATAATTGTTGAAAAGATGCAGCTGACAGTGGATCAAAATCCGAATCAGCAATATCAGAACTGAGCATCGGCCCATGGAAAGTAACAAGCCCAGTTTTTTGTCGGATAGCTGTATGTAAATATGTTATATCACTATATCCCCAGATGATTTTAGAATGTTGCTTAATCAATTCATAATCTAACCTGGAAGCGATTCTTGCAGTTCCATAGCCACCGCAAGCAAAGACAATCGCTTTAATTCCGTCATCTGCCACCATTTGATGAAAGTCGTCCAACCGTTCATCATCGTTTCCAGCCAAATAACCATATACTTTATTAATATTCTTCCCAAGCTTCACCTTTAGACCAAGGTCAGTGAAAAAAGAAATAGCAGCTTCAAGTCGTTTCCGATCTGGAGGACTAGCAGGGGCAATGATACCAATCGTATCCCCTCGCTCCAACGCTTTTGGCAATAACATATGTAGAACCTTCCTTCTATGTATATACGGAATGGCCCATCTTATCCGATGAGCCATTCCTCCAAGAATCATTCAACAGTACTCAAACCGGTTTAATTCTTATCCGCATATTTCAAATCAAAGTATCCAACTGGATGACGAAGAATCCCTTCGACACCTTCTGCTTCAAGGACAACCGTATTGTAGTAACGTAATGGTGTTGCGATCATTTCATCTGCAAGCATTTTTTCTGCTTCATACAGATACTCCCAACGTTTTTCCTCGTCAACTTCTGTCTTCCCTTTAGATATCAGTTCATCATATTCAGGACTTGAGAAGCCGGTACGGTTCATATAGGAATCTGTAACGAAGCTCTCAAGGAAGTTCACAGGATCATTGTAGTCGTTGATGAAAGAGCTGCGAGAAAATTGTAATTCAAGCGCTTGCTGTGCTTCTGCAAAAACATTCCATTCCAGATTCTCAAGTTTGACTTCTACATCCAAATGCTCTTTAAACATACCGTGAATTGCTTCAGCAACTGCTTTATTCGTATCGCTTGTATTGTATGTCAGAGTGATTGGTGGCAGCTCATCATAGCCTTCTTCTGCCATCCCTTCCTCGAGTAACTGTTTTGCTTTTTCTGGATCAAAGGAAACAAGATCGCCATTAGCCTCACGGAAATCTTCTCCAGTAGGGCTTGTATAACCTGGGTTAATAAATCCATATGCCGGCTCTACCCCGTTTTTAACAACAAACTCTGCAATATCATCACGGTTGATGGCGTGCGAGAACGCCTGACGGATTTTCTTATTTTGGAACGGTTCCATCTCGATATTGAAACGGAAGAACTCCAATCCTCCATAAGGACCAATAAACACATTGTCTCCATCTATCAACTGATCTGATAATTCTGCTGGAATGCTTGCTGTATCAAGTTCTCCTGCTTCAAACATTTGATACTGCGTGTTCGAGTCATTGATCATCGCAATATGGACTTGATCCAGTTTCACTGCATCAGCATCCCAATAATGTTCGTTTTTCACTAATACCATTTCTTCGTCATGGTTCCAAGAATCCAACTTAAACGGACCATTTCCTACGAATGTATTTGCTTCAGCATGCCAATCTGGATTCTCTTCGGCAACTTTATGGTTGATAGGGAAGAATGCCGGGTTGGTTAATAGATCAAGGAAGAAACCAGTCGGTGCTTCTAAGACAACTTCTAAAGTTTTTTCATCGACTGCTGTAACTTTAACATCGTCAACGGAACCTTCTCCACTGTTATAAGCCTCTGCCCCTTCAATGAAATAGGCTAAAAATGCAGCAGGAGAAGCAGTTTCAGGATCAAGCATATATTTCCATGCATGCTCAAAATCTGCCGCTACAACCGGATCTCCATTAGACCAATTCGCATCTTCTCTTAGATGGAACGTATACGTTAAACCATCCTCTGAAACATCCCAGCTTTCAGCCGCTCCAGGGCCTGCTTGATGTTCCGTATCTAAACGGGTCAACCCTTCCATCAAGTTGTTTAGTGGGTCCCAAGATACAGCATCAAAGCCGATGGATGGGTCTAAGGATGTCGGCTCAGTTCCATTATTGATTCGAAGTACTTTTCCATCAGTCGCTGACTCGCTTTCAGTACTGTCAGTTTCCCCTTCTTCAGCTTCCACTTCATTCTCTGTTCCCGTGTCTTCACCTGCATCCTCTGAAGCAGTACATGCCGCTAGAAAAAAGACGATACAACCTGCCAATAGTAAATAGAGAAGCTTTTTCATTCAAATCCCCCTTGTCTTTAATTTGTGGCCATCGTGGCCAATACTTTTTTTGCCCGTTCATCCTGCAGCCAGCAATTCACCGTGTGGGAATCACTCATTGCAGTAGATTCCGGGTATACTTTATCACACACCTCCATAGCGAAAGGACATCTAGCTGTAAATGGACAACCAGTTGGAGGTGAGAATAAATCAGGTGGCGTCCCCTCGATTGGCTGCAACTTTCCTTTTGTATCCAATCGGGGCACAGATTCAAGCAAACCTTTCGTATATGGATGTTGCGGGCGGTAAAAAATCTCCCGTTTCATCCCGGTCTCTATAATCTTACCTGCATACATGACAGCGACCCGATCGGCGATTTTTGCAACTACACCTAAGTCATGGGTAATCAATATGATGGATACACCTGTCACTTCTTGAATCCTCTCGAACAATTCTAGAATCTGCGCCTGGATGGTTACATCAAGCGCTGTTGTCGGCTCATCAGCGATGAGTAATTCTGGTTCACAAATGAGCGCGATTGCTATTACAATCCGTTGCCTCATCCCCCCACTAAACTGGTGAGGATACTGTTTCAAACGTTCTTCAGGATTAGGTATTCCAACTAAATCCAGCATTTCTAAGGCACGCCGTTTCGCTTCCTTATCTGTTACATCATGATGTTGTTTCAACCCTTCCATCAATTGATTTCCAATTGTTAATGTCGGGTTAAGCGCCGTCATAGGGTCTTGGAAAATCATCGATATATCTACACCCCGAATAGATCGCATTTTCTTCTCTTTCAATTTTGTCAGGTCCTGACCTTTGAAAAGAATTTTTCCATTTGTGATTCTACCGGGCGGATTGGGAATCAATCGCATAATTGCATTCACTGTTACACTTTTTCCGCATCCCGATTCCCCTACAATGGCTAAAGTCTCTCCTTTATTAAGATGAAAGTCTACACCCCTTACTGCTTGGACAGTCCCGCCATAAGTTGCGAAGGTGACGTGCAGATCAGTTACTTCAAGTATTTTCTCCATCCCATCACCTACTTTCGTAATTTCGGATCTAAAGCATCCTGTAATCCGTCACCCAATACGTTAAAAGCAAACATCGTCAGTGAAATGAAAAACGCTGGAAAGAATAATGTCCACCAATTCCCTGAAAGAATGGCACCTAATGAATCATTTGCCATAACTCCCCAACTTGCATTCGGTGAAGAGATTCCGAGTCCGATAAAACTAAGGAATGCTTCAGCAAAGATGGCGGATGGTACCGTTAAAGTCATTTGCACAATGATTGGGCCCATCGAATTCGGAAGCAGCCCTCTACGAATAATTCGTGAAGTCTTCGTCCCAAACGCTTTCGATGCAAGAATATATTCATAGTTCTTGATTTGCATGACTTGCCCACGAACGATCCTCGCCATACCGACCCAACCCGTCACGGTTAAAGCAATAATGATGGTCATTAAGCTTGGGCCTAAAACAACAAGTAATAAAATGACTACTAATAAATAAGGAATACCGTACAATATCTCAATGATACGCATCATGACGTTATCTGTACGGCCGCCTTTGTACCCGGAAATTCCACCCCAAATAATACCTATCGTGACATCAATTAATGCTGCCATAAAACCGACAAATAGAGATATTCTAGCACCTTCCCACGTTCTGGTGAACACATCACGGCCTGCATTATCGGTACCAAACCAATGTTCAGCAGAAGGCGGCTGATACTGCATGGATAATACTCCAGTACTTGCTTCATAAGGTGAAAGAATCGGGCCAAAAATCGCCATAAAAATTAAAATCACGATGAACACTAAGCCGGACATTGCCAAGTAATTCTTGCTTAATCTTCGCCAAGCGTCCTTCCAATAAGAAAGAGATGGTCTCGCTAAGCGTTCTTGTTCATTTTTATTTTTTTCCCGCGGTGTAAACCATTCATCCGGTATATTTTCTTTCGTTACCTGTGGGGGAACTTGTTTGATTTCCATATTAATCCCCCTCCTTGTTGTTCACTTTAATACGTGGATCCAATATTCCATAAGCAATGTCAACCAAGAAAAGCATGATGATCAGAAAAGAACTATAAAAGACAGTTGTTCCCATAATCACCGGGAAGTCCCTATGGTTGATACTTTCCACGAAATATTTCCCCATCCCAGGGATGGCAAAGATTTGTTCAATAACAAAGGATCCTGTCATGATTCCGACAAATAATGTCCCCATGATGGTGACAACTGGCATGAGAGCGTTCCGGAGTGCATGTTTCACAATAATCTTCCAAGGGGCCAGTCCTTTCGCCCGTGCCATTTTAATGTAATCCTGTGTCAACACTTCCAACATGGTAGAACGGGTGAGCCTTGCGATAATCGCCATTGGACCAGTTGCTAGAGCAAGTACCGGCAATACCATATGACTCCAACTTTTCCAAGTCGCTACCGGGAAAATTCCCCAGTTTACTGACAGTTGTTGAATTAATAATGTTGCCAGAATAAAGTTCGGTATTGAAATACCAAGTACAGCAATTGCCATCGCAGCATAATCAATGATCCGATTATGCCTGAGTGCCGCCAGGATACCTAAAGTGATGCCTGATATTAGGGCAACGATAATTGTGACGATTCCAAGTTCCGCTGAAATCGGAAAGCCTCTTCCAAGTAAATCATTCACCGTTTGATTTGGTTGTTTAATCGACGGACCAAAGTCAAAGGTAACCACTGATTTTAAATAAAGCAGGTACTGAATATGCATCGGTTTATCTAGGTTATAATGCTTTTCCAGATTTTGCTGTACGATTTCATTCGAGCTGCTTTCACTATTAAACGGAGATCCAGGTACCGATACCATCAACACAAAAGTCAACGTAATGATGATCCAAAGGGTGAATAACATGATCAATAGTTTTTTTAATATGTATTTGAGCATAGATTCCAACTCCTGTATTGATTTCACTTATGCATGCGAGTTGCTTATGTATCTTGAATTATGCATATTGAGTGCCGTGGGCAAGCTCAATCATTACGAGAAACGCCCGGTATGCCTCCAGCATGTCTTTTGCTTTAAACTCGACAATGGTTGTTCCCGGAATAATTTTTGTCCCAGGCATCATGTGCGCAAGCTCTGCTGCGCCAAAATTTACAAACTCCACTTTTAACGTTGGATTTTCAGGTGGTACCAACGGCTTTACATGTTGTCTGTTTTCAAGTGCCTGTTTAACTTTCTTCTGTAATAGCTCACCAGCTTTCTTAGGAGTTAAACTTTTTGTTGTTGATCTGGAGACCGCCTCCTTAACGACAGCAGTAGTTACATTTGGAATAAGAGCCTTCGCTTCTTTCGCCGTTTCGTCATCCCCGGAGACTAAAAGAACTGGCACTCCATGGTAACCCGAAACCAGAGCATTCATGCCAATCTCTCCAACGAGCAAGTCATCTACATAAATATTACGGATCATATGTATCATGGAGTGGGACATCACACCAGGCATTCCAGCTCTGGAATGATAGCCAATAAACATTGCACCAGCATATCCTTCATCAATTCCATGAACCATCGAATACTTTTTAACTCCACCTGATATGAGTTGTGCGTCTGGGTGAAGCTCATCAATTAAAAGGTTATTCATTTTTGAGTGGCTATCATTAACCAGTACGTCACTGCATCCGTTGTTAAAGGCAGCCTCAATAACATAATTCGCCTCCTGTGTCATTATTTTTCGCGCTCGTTCATAGTTTCCCATGGAAGCGCTAACAAATGTTTGGTCAGGTAAACCCGATATTCCTTCCATATCGACTGATAAATATAGCTTCATGTCTTTTCTCCTTTAATAGTAAATTGATTTGCTAAATGTCGTTATTTGGAGGTATTCCAAAGATTGTAAAATACAGAACCACGCACTTCCAACCATTTATTATTTAATTGTAAATATTGTAACTAATATTAGTAATAATTACAAGATAATTTTATCAATTAGAATTATTTGGATTTAATAGAGATATAGTATTTTAACAAAACTTTCTTCATTATTTCGTTTACTAACCCATAAATATAAGGATTGTCTCTCCTCTTATGTACTTTTTATACCGGAATTGTAATTAATCAGCAAACGTAGTCAAAAATCGTCATTTAATATTTGTAAATATTCTATTATTATTGTAAGATAGTGACATAGCATTACTGGAGGGAAAAGCATGGAAAACAATCAAGAAGCGGATTCTTTTGTGGACGTTTCTTTTTTAAAAAAACTAATTGTAGCTATTGGGGAAGTATCTGAAATCACTGGAGTACCAACTAGGAAAATCCGTTATTGGGAAGAAAAAGGAATCATTACTTCTGATCATGATGGAGAAGGAACCACCAGGAGATTTGATTATATAAATATAAAAAAGATTATTTTAATTAATGAATTGTTAAAAGAAGGCTTTACACTGGATGCCGCTGCAAGAAAAGTGAAGAATCAAATACAGCAACTAAATGCAGAATTTCAGAAGCTCGAAAATCATTCTTGATATATGACACTATGTATCTTGTTAAATTAAAAAATATAACACCGTTCGAATCACGAACGGTGTTTTTTGCTGTTCTTCTATAGTAATTACTATACTTTTTGTAGAACGAAAAACCAACCTTGTGTTATACTGCTACTTTTTTAAGTTCTGCAAGATAACGGTCACGTTTCTCTATATCAAACCTGCCACTTGTTTTTGACATAACTACGGCAGCCAGTGCATTTCCAAGTACATTTACAACTGTTCGTCCCATATCGAGAAGTCTATCAACACCAGCAATAAAGGCTAAACCTTCAAGCGGAATACCGACTGTTCCAAGTGTAGCCAATAGAACAACGAAGGAAACACCAGGTACACCGGCAATACCATTGGAAGTGATCATCAATACTAAGACTAATGTAACTTGCTCCATGATGCTCAAATCAATCCCATACAATTGCGCAATGAAAATAGCAGCAATCGCTTGGTATAGTGTAGAACCATCAAGATTAAATGAGTAACCTGTTGGAATAACAAACGAGACAATATCTCTAGGGCTTCCCGTTTTCTCTAATTTTTCCATCAGTTTCGGAAGCACAGTTTCAGAGCTTGAAGTAGAATACGCTAAGATCAATTCATCTTTCAATACTCTAATGATGTTAAACATACTGGATCCTACAATTTTAGCAATCCCTCCGAGTACGACGACAACAAAGAAGATCATTGCTGCATATACAAGGATCATTAATTTACCAAGCGGAATCAATGACTCCAAACCAAACTTAGATACAGATACACCGATTAAACCAAATACCCCAAACGGAGCGAACTTCATAATAAAATTAGTCACCCAAAACATTGCATCGGCAGTTCCTTGGAAAAACGCCAGAACTGGCTTTCCTTTTTCACCGATAGCTGCAACACCTAATCCGAATAGTACCGAGAAGAAAATAATCGGAAGCATATCCCCTTCGGCCATCGACTGGATGATATTACTTGGAACGATACCTACAATAACGTCCATAACACCTTCATTTTGTACATCTTCCGTTGTTTGCACATAATCATTGATGTCCGTTTTCGATAGGGTAGACATATCAATGCCAGCACCAGGCTGGAAAATGTTCGCGGCAGATAGACCGACTACGATAGCTACTAAAGAAACAACTTGGAAGTAAATCATCGTTTTAGCGCCAAGTTTCCCTAATTGTTTTAAATCACCAGCGCCGGCAACCCCAACGATCAATGTAGAAACAATGATTGGAACAACAATCATTTTAATCATATTTATAAAAATGGTACCAAGTGGCTGCAGATATGTTTCTACTGCAGGATTACCATAAAAAATAGCCCCAACGATAATCCCGAGGACTAGTCCAACAAGAATCTGATATGCTAAAGGAAATTTTTTCTTTTTATTCATAGAAGTCACCTCTTATTTCTCGCTTAAAGCTATAATTGCAACAGATAACATGCGCCTCTCTAAAAAAGTTTAGAGAGGCGCATGTTATCTACGCACTTTGTAAATATACTACAATCTAGGTAATTATTCAACACTCTTCTGTGAATTAATCTTAATTCAAATGAAAAGTATCGGCATCGCAAACAAAATTAATAAGATAACAAACGGGTACCCGATTAGCTTCGGAAGCGAATTCTCCTTTATACCGAGCGCTTCTAGTGGATCCTTTGCCGGAGCATAAATCCAATTTGCAAATCGTTCCATCTTACTTCTTTTTAATGGAATTTCCGGTACTTCCACTTTGAATTCTGCCAATCTATCATTAAGCTCTTTGGGAATATCCTTTTTACTCATTCGTCAACCTCCAATAACTTTCTCAGTTTCTTTAATGCAGCATGTAGACGTGATTTGACAGTTCCTACAGGGATTTCCAGTATCAATGAAATATCTTTTTGCGATAAATCATGATAGTAAGTTAAAATGATTACTGCCCGCTGATCAGTAGGAAGTTGCTGGATTGCTTCTTGTATAGAAATTCTATCCTCAGATGAAACAATCTGTTTTTGGTTTTGAATATACAAAAAGGGCAGTAATTTATGCAGACGATCACGTCTTTTCAATCGGTTAATCATAAGCTGATAAGCCATCCGAAATAAATAAGTTTTAATATTGGATTTTTCTCCATCAAAGCTGTTCTGATATTTCGAGAAACGGATAAACGTATCCTGAACAATATCTAAACTGAGCTGTTCATCTTGGCAGTATCTATACACAAAGTGATAAATAGGGGTTTTATAGGTCACAAAAAGTACTTCTAATGAATAAGCATCTTTATTCTCAGCGATGGGAATAACTTCTTTATTCGAACTCATCGGACCACCGCTCTTTTATTCCTTTAAAAATATATGCAATCCTTGTTATAAACCAAACGAATGTGAGTAAAGAAAACAAAAATGTTTGCTGGATGAAAAATTGAATCCATGGACTTTCAAAGTTATCACCTCGGATCAGAAACAGTAATAGACCAGTTATGCATAAAAAGGTATAAACTGCGGCGACTATTATCACATAATCCCACCTCGTCCAACGGAAATATATGTCTGATTTACTAAAGTCTATATTCCCCAGTTTATTGCGGACAACTTTCTTGTTCATGGTCCCAATTGCAATTGCAAAAATTGTTCCCAGAACTGCTCCCACTATGATACCGATAATCCAGCCAATCCCCATTACTAATCAAGCTCCTTTTCGTTCTTTTACTAACTTATACAATGGAACGGATTAAAAGGTTCGATAAGATTTAAAAAAAGGTCATCTAGGGTTTAATTCTAAATGACCAATTTCTTATATACTCCCTGAAAAAGCTGCTAATAACCAAAGAAGGCATCCTTCTTTATATTTCTTTTAGGGATATTCTCTTCTTGTAAATGACTAGAAACAGCGTCGACCATAGACTTCGGACCTGCGATGAAGTATCTTCCATTGTCCTGATTTTCATTTATAAACTCACTTATCCCCCGATGTAATCCATCCTTAGAATCAAGATATGTAACATCGATTGGATAATTCTCAGCCATTTTATCAAGTTCATCTTTAAATAGGTATATTCCACCACTATCCATGTAAAGTAATTTTATTTGCTTTGAATTTGAGCTACCCTCTGCTTCAATCTGCTTTAATATCGATCGATACGGTGTAACACCAACTCCACCAGCAATGAAGAGTGTTGGGCTGCTTTCATCTAAATAAAAGGAGCCCACAGGCCCGCTCATCCTAATTGTCATACCATCCTCTAATTCCAGCAGTGATTTTTTGAAGTCACTTGGCTGCTCAGTAACTCTCGTCGTTATCTGAATGAAGTTCTCTGCAGGCGCTGATGCTATAGTAAATGGGCGTGTACCATTTTTTATCTTCTTATGCGTAATTTGAAATAAACCATGCTGTCCCGCATCCCAAGTTAAATCAGTTGGTTTTCTAAACTTAAATGTATATACGTCCTCTGTTTCTTGATAACTCTCCATAAACTGAATATCTCTTTTTTTAAATACCGCTATTGCATCTTTAAAAAAACCCATCCATTAACCTCCTAATGCTTATAAATTACATTTCCTCAAGAGCTCTTTTAAGCACTTCAACCTTGTAAGCCCAACCACTTTTTGCTCCTTTGTACGCATAATCTTCTTTATCGAATCCGGCATGGTCAAGGTGTACATATGTAGTTTCACCTTCCTGTTTTAAAGTCCAGGTGACAACGGTATCTATTGGCCCACCGATCCATGTGTAAGATAATTTATTCGGCTCTTCCACCACCAATACTTCACTTTCTACTACGAGGTCAATTTCCTTATTCCAGAATTGGCATTTATAACCTACCTCAGGTTTAAAATTATTTTCCATCACCCATTTTGCAAGCGTGTCTGATTTTGTTAATGCATCCCAAACCTTTTGAATAGGACTTTGAAATTGAAAATCTAATGATATATCTGCCATAATTTAATCCTCCAATATATTTTTTAAGATTGCAGCTCTTTCAATCCAGAACTTCTCATAATATGCTAACCAGTCTTTGACTTCCTCCAGTGGACCTGGATTTAACTGATACCTTGTTTCCCTGCCGATTTTTCGATTCCTCACTAAATCGGCTTCTTTAAGGATCGTCAAGTGTTTAGAAACAGCAGTCCGTCCCATCTCAAACTTTGCAGTTATTTCGTGAAGGGGGAGCTCATCCGCATCAGCAAGTATTCGAATTAGTTTCCGCCTAGATGGATCTGCAATTGCAAAGAAAACATCCCGTTTTTGTTCGGTTTTACTCAACACTTCCACCCCTTTGCAGAGATTATGACACCATTTGGTACCATATCATTATACGACACCAATTGGTGTCTAGTCAAACCCCTTTTATTACCAAATGTAATAAATTGACCCTTACATTTGCTTCCGCCCATCCTTTATTCTTCCTTATTTCCCTATTAAAAATCACACTGAGAACTTAAAAAATAAAAGAGTGGTTACCAACATAACCACTCTTTACTTCTATTCATTCAATTGTATTGCAGCTTGTATAAGGACGGTGAATAATTCCGGATTAATCTCATCCAATGATTTTATTCTCACATGCCTCATCGTTTTACCGGTTCCTTGCAGTATATCACAATCAACTATTGCCTCCAGCTCGTTACCTTTTTGAAAACCAAGATTCACATGCTTTTTACTAGCCTGCAGATAGCAAACTAAGCCCTTATACGAATAATTTGGCATGGACCACTTGTATTCTTCTTTAAGTTCTGATGAGGTATTTAGGATCATCTCCCTTAATGATTCTGTAATTGCCTGTATATCTTCTGGCAATTCAGCAATATACTGGTCAACCTCTTGAATTTTTCTTCCTGAATCAGTCATAGCACGACTCCTTTATTTGATGTTCAATTTTACTCTCCATTAACCTTCTCAGCAGACATAATCAGAAACATCGGCCTCCGGTTTTCGTCCTTCATTTCCGGGCTATCTTGCAGCATTTCCTCCGTTGCCAGCGATTCCTTTACTGCCTTTATATTAAAGCCAGCTTGAATGACATCATTCATATAACTGGATAATGTCCGATGATACTTGACTACATTTTCCGTTAAAAAAAGAGTCTCCCTCATTCCCTCTGATTGGTAATGATCAACCGGCCAATGTAAACGAACTCCTTCTTCATCGTAATACCAATCTTGTTCTGCGCGTGCAGTAAAAATAGGATGTTCAACAGAGAAAATAAAAGAACCTCCAGGCTTCAAATATTGGTAAACTTTATCACAGATGTTTCGAAAATCTTTTATATAGTGAAAAGCCAATGAACTAATCACTACATCAAATTGTTCTTCTTTAAAATGAATATCCTCTATCGGCATCCTAAGATACGTAATCAATGGATCATTAGTATAATTACGGGCTGTTTTCAGCATTTTTTCAGATAGATCTACACCAATGACCTGAGTTGCATGTTGTTCGCGTGCATATCTGCAATGCCATCCGAATCCACACCCTAGGTCAAGAACAGTTTTATGATTGAAATCCGGGAGCAATTCTTTAAAAATCGGCCACTCTCCGGCACCTTCAAGTCCATCAACTGATCTCGACATTTTTTTATACTCAGAAAAGAATAGTTCGTTATCGTACTTATTTTGTTTCATTGTTTCCCCTCTTTACTAACTCATTCATACCCTTAAAAAATAATCAAAAGCTGCTTTGGATATTTGGGCTATCGTTTCAGCTCCGCTATACACTTCCTCATTACCTTGCGAGAAAACACTGATCACAAATGCTCCCTTATTATCCGGCAAATAAACGATACCGGCGTCATTTACTGCAGAATTGATTGTTCCTGTCTTATTTGCGACTTTAACGCCAAATGGTAGACGCCCCGGAATTCGTTGGGTTAATTGCTGTCGGAACATAATATCTAATATACGTTCAGAGCATTCTTCAGAAACAAATTCACCATTGGCGATCATTTCCAATAAAGAAGTCATTTCTTTCGGGGTGCATAGGTTATTTTCCTTATCGACCCGCAGCACATAATCATCTCCAAACTTTTCATCCGAATACAACCGCTTATGCAACTCAGCAAACCTTTCATCAGTATATGCTTTTGGCTCCATCCCGACCGTTAACGATAAAAGTTCCCAACAAGAATGCTTAATTTTAATGTTGTCTAGACCGATTTCCCGCATCTTTTTCTCAATTGCTACTGGGCCGATCATATGATAAATCTTATCTGTTGCCAAGTTATCGCTCACTATAATCATCAGGGTAGCCAAATCTTTGACTGTAACCTCAATTCCCGGATCCATTTCTTGAATGACCCCGGAACCAGGGACATAATCTTTCTTCGTAATCTTGATCCGTTTTGTCAAATCGATCTTTCCTGCATACACTTGATCAAATAAAGTAAGCAAGATAGGTATTTTAAATACACTTGCCATTTGAAATAATTGATCTTCATTGATATTCACTTCTTCATTCGTTTGCAAATTTTTTATTGAGATACCAAAGGTTGCATCTCTTGCTCTTAATATCTCTTCGACTTTCTCCTGTAATTTCACATGCTCACTTCCTCATTCGAAATTCACTAATCTGCTATTTCATATATTCAACAAAATAGTTGCTTCTCCTTCAAGGGGAGAGAAATTATGGTAAAATCAGATTAGTTAAATAATAATGCGTTTGCGAAACATCACTTTATTCAAAATCAGGAGGGCAATATGAGATCACACAGTCTTGGCCGACATTTTAAAACACTTGAGCAGCAGCGTAATATGATTTTTCCTAGAATCAAAAACTTGTCACAAGATGAGTTATGGAAGAGGCCTCAAGCAGATAAATGGTCAATCGGAGAAACGCTGTACCATTTATATTTGATAACTAAAATGTTACGTATCGCAGCAAAGTTTCTGATACCATCTACCATTCTATTTGCTCAAATAAAAAAGCATAAACCATTTGAAACGGAAATACATGATATATATAAAGAATATAAGGAGAAGAAGAATAGGGGCATGAAGGCTCCATTTATTTTAGATCCACCAAAAAACATATCACGTCAATGGAATTTTAAAGGGTTGAACCAACTAATCTATAAGGAAACATGGAAGATAGAAACAATGGTGGCAGAGATAAATGAAGAGACGGCTGGACATATTATTTTTCCTGATCCGGTAGCTCATCATCCCAATCTGATTCAAGCCGTTCAGCTTCTGGCCATTCACGAAGCACACCATTTTCGCAACATTGAAAAGCAGCTTGATTCTATAACATTAAACGAAAAGTAAACTCTAATAGAAGTTTTGCGAAATAAAAAGATCCATCTTGATTCATATTGTCAAAATGGATCTTTAATTATTCAATGTTTACTAGTAGTTCATCCAGCCAACCTGAACACTAATACTAGTAATAATCCGATTGCGATACCAATATCTACAGTAAAACTTTTATTCGCTTTTCGCTTTTGATGGGCGTTAATGACCAATCCTGCAATTAATAATCCAATTGAAGAGCCGATCAGCATATGACGGACAAAGGAACTGAATGTCACACTCTCTGTGAAAACAAATAACATTGGAATCCCAATCAATAATAATGCACCTATATATAACATCCATTTGATTTTTTCCATCTCATAGTTTCTCCTAATCATTATTTTCTGCGCTACCAAAAGAGATTAATAATTTCACAGGCTTTGAGCTAGGTATTTATGAATCATCAGTCCAATTTCACCAATTGTTCCGGCTGAAGTAAAATCATCCGCCCCCTCTGACAATACAGACACCGCAATTACTCGTTCACCAACAGAGAATAATCCAATATCATGCCGTATTCCTGGAACATTTCCTGTCTTGTTCGCCAATTCCCAATGTAAATTGCCCGTAGCTTTATCTAGATGACGAATTTTTGATGGAAGGGAATCCCGGATTTGTTGCTTCTTGAGAATCTGAAGCATCTGGCTCGATGCATACTCAGATACAATTCTGCCATGATACAAGTTTTTAAGCATTACTGTCATTTCGTCAGCGGTAACTACATTCATCCGTCGACTGTCCCTCTGTCCTATCATCATTTTATGGAAAAAATTGCTCTGCCTTAATCCAATATCTTTCATCGTTTGCTGGATTTCCTGAGCTCCAAGGAAATCAATCAGCATATTGGTCGCTGTATTATCACTCTGGATGATCATTAAAGTAACAAGATCTTCGATGGTCAAACGAATACCTGGAGTCATATGTTGGAGGACACCGCAACCACCGACGATATCTTCCTGCTCCAATATCAGTGTATCTTTCAGGTTAACTTCCTTCCGTTCTGCTGCCGCAAATACCGCAATCATAATTGGTATTTTAATGATGCTCGCAGCGTAGAATGGCCGATGTTCATTTTGCCCCCAAGATTCCTCATTATTTAAATCAAATAGAGAAATTCCCCAACTGCCTCCAGCTTTTCCCGTAATATCGGTAATCTGTTGTGTCAACTCCAACAATTTATGGCTCTCCTTTATTATTGATCATCATATTTTTTCTTCTTTCCAATCTTTTGATGATAGAATCACCAATCAAGCCAATCCAAAGCAGGGCTGCGAACCAATATACATAAGGTCCAATATACTCTCTCCAAATATTGAGGCCTGCCAATGTTATCGGTATGACACCAATAAAGATTAATGTTTGAAATATCAATTGCCATTTGTTTCTCATACATATCCCTCAAAATATAATAAATATTCTTTTTTCTATAGTATACAGAATAAATAATACATTATCATCCATCTGGCTAAAGGTATAAAAAAAGAACAGAATGGAAGTCATTCTGTTCTTTTTAGAATTCAAATATATTTCTTATCCTTCAGCAGGGACGTCTTCATTAACAGGCTTTGCACGATATACGATAAATGATAGAACTACGGCAACAAGTGTAATAATAAAAATAATAAAGTAAACATGTTCCACCGCAACAACCATCGCTTGTGACATGACTTGCGGCGACGTTGGATCTGTAACACCCGATAAATAACTAGCTTGTTTAGCGTTTAAAATACTGATAAATACGGAGACCCCAATGGCTCCACTCAATGGCTGTAATGCTGACATCACTGCCGTACCATGTGGATATAACCTTTTTGGCAGCTGATTCAGTCCATTTGTTTCTGCTGGCATCATCGTTGCGGAGACACTAAGCATAATCAACATGAAACCGACGATGATTACCCAAGTTGGTGTGTCCGCAGTCATCCTGCTAAACATAAACATAGTCCCAGCAAGTACGATTGTGGCCGGAATCATCATTACTCGCGGTCCCACTTTATCAAATAAAGCACCCATAAATGGACTCATTATCCCATTTAAAATACTGCCCGGCAGCAGCAACATCCCAGCAACTGCGGGTGCAAGAGCCATTGGACCTTGCATAAATACCGGCAAGATCAGCTCGGAGGCAAACATTGTCATAACAATAATGACAAACATGATTACCGCGTGTGTAAACATTGGTAATTTAAAGACTCTCAAGTCCATTAATGGTTCATTAAGCTTAAACTGTCTAACTGCAAATAAAGTAATTCCAGCTACTCCGATAATAATGAAAAAGAGAACATCGGGAGATAAGAAACCAGCTTCACTTTCACCTACGGAACTAAATCCGTAAATCGTTGCACCAAAACCTATGGTTGAGAATATAATCGATAGCCAATCAATTTTAGGCTTCGTCACTTCGGATACATTCACTAAAAATTTAAGTGAGAAAAGAACAGAAAACACTGCGAACGGCAGTACTGATATAAAAAGGAATCTCCATCCCAAGTAGTCGACAATAACTCCAGATAGTGTAGGCCCTATCGCAGGGGCAAACATAATGACTAAGCCGACTATCCCCATGATTTTACCTCGTTTTTCTGGTGGGTAGATTAGCAGGAATACATTGAATATAACCGGCATTAACAGCCCGGTTCCTATCGCTTGTATCAAACGACCGGTCAACAATATAGAAAATGTAGGGGCCATTGCTGCAATCGCCGTTCCAATTGTAAAGACCGTCATCGTTCCAATAAATAATTGCCTCGTCGTAAACCATTGCATGAATAATGGAGATATAGGGATTACAATTCCCATCATCAACATGAATCCAGTTGCCACCCATTGTACGGTAGGCAAGGTAATTCCAAACTCATCCATTAAAGTTGTTAGCGCAATGTTTAGTAGTGTTTCATTTAAAATCGCAAAAAATGCACCAATGATAAGAGCAGCCATAATCGGCACCGTTTTAACATTGGGATTTTCTGATAAAAACTCATATTTTTCTTCATTTGATTTTGTCATGATTTTACCTCGTTTTCTAATTTCAACTTTAGTATATTTAACGGAGATTGAATTCATTCATTAAACACAAAAAAGAGGGAAGTATCCCTCTTTTAAAAATAACCGCAAATATTGGTTTCCTTAAAAATAGACAGATCAATCCCGTTCTCTGCCCGTAGACAGAGTTTCATTGTATTTAATTAGCTAAAAATCTTCTAAAGCGTAATCTGATTGATGCTGTCACCAAGAAAACCTCCATTCTGTAATTGCCGGAATCAATCATAGCAAATGTACATGCTGATTACAATATCTTTTTTAAATTATTTCATAGTGATTATAAGAAAGCATAATAGTAATAACAAAAGGATTGATCCCTAGAGAAGGAAAATAAAAACCGATATTGAATTAATAAATACTGGTTCATTTAATTTATAAAAAAGGGGCTATTTAAATGGTTAATAATTATACCTCAGTTACATTAAAAGAGCGTCCAGATTTAAAAGAGGAATTAAATAAATTACACAGCATTGGTTGGGTCAAATTTATGAGAGAGAGCCCCATCTCGGCAAAATATTGGGATAAATTACTTTCTCGTTTTCCTGGATTTCAGTTTATTCTCTTAGACGAGGAATCGAAAGCAATCGCTTGCGGAAATTCCATTCCTTTTCAATGGGATGGTCATACAGATAGTTTGCCAACAGGATGGGATGGAGTGTTTGAAAAAGGCACCTTAGATTATGATACAAATAAACAACCAAATACACTGTCAGCTATAGCAATCGTCATTCACCCACAACATAGGAATAAAGGGTTGAGTCGCATCATGGTGAAGGAAATGAGAGATTTAGCGATCAAAGGAAATTTTAAAAATATGGTAGCTCCTGTTCGCCCTTCTTTAAAATCCAAATACCCACTCATCCCAATGGAAGAATACATTGGCTGGAAAAGAGAGGACGGTACACCTTTTGATCCTTGGATCAGAACACATTTTAAACTTGGCGCTTCCATCATTAAAGTAGCAGAAAAATCCATGGTTATTCCAGCCCCCATCGAGTTATGGGAAGAGTGGACGGATATGAAATTCCCTTCTACAGGGAGGTATGTTATAGATGACGGTTTAGCTCCATTATATATAGATAAATCGGCAAATAGAGGCGTTTATACGGAACCCAATGTTTGGATGAGACATTATTTAGACTGATGAAGACAACATCCTCATATAAAAGACTTCGAAAGTTAGATTTTATCCTCTAACTTTCGAAGAGATTGTACTTATAAAACATAACTGTCATCTTTGCTTTTTCTTTACTGGCATCCAAATTTCACTATACACTTTGTCCTGATTCCCATTATGCTTTGTAAAAGAAAATCCTGGTAGGTCTGTTGGTTCATAATCTGCCGTTTGCAGCCATTCGCCGTATATTTTTGCATGTGTCTCTTGAAGTGTTTGAGGAAATGGACCTTCATTCGGAAAAATTGCCCATAAGCTTTCCTCAATTGTAATCTGCTCCAAATCATCATATGGATTATCCTTAGTAGTTGCAAAACCTATCATATGCGTAAGATAACCCTTTTCCTCCAAATAGTCCTCGTCAAAGTCATAAGAGACATTCAATACATGATGAGGTTCCAAATCAGCTAACTCACGCATTTGCTTTCTTTGCTTTTCGGTTATGGATTGGGCCAACTCCATAATCGCCTGATTTTCCCCTTCAAATTGGATCGGCACTCTTTTCGATACACCGACAATGTTAAACTTCTCTCTCTTTTCAATTTTGAATTCCATAGAAATTCCTCCTCGTATATTATGTTTAGGCACTTAGTTTCCGCCTATTATTTCCCTTGTTAATCAACCTGTTGATATGTCAAATGACTTGGACGCTCTGGGATATTCCTAGATAATGGTCTTAGGATCATTTG
>NZ_JAMBON010000045.1 GCF_023715655.1 Oceanobacillus luteolus
CCCGCGCTCGACTTGCATGTATTAGGCACGCCGCCAGCGTTCGTCCTGAGCCAAGATCAAACTCTCCATAAAAGTGTTTGAAAAAACTTAGCTGTTGTTTAATAAGAAAACGGGGTTTTCTTATTAAGTTTATGCTTGGCCACTCACGTGACCTTGCTTGACATACTGGTTGTTTTGTTCAGTTTTCAAAGAGCAAACATTTCGTTGCCGTTCGTAACGGCGACTTTTCTAATATAACATGGTTGAAATATCTTGTCAACAACTTTTTTAAAATGTTTTTTTCGAAGTTGTTGTCATTTCTTTTTTATAGCGCCGTTTAGCGCAACGAATATTAATTTACCATGTTTACGAAATGAATGCAAGTAGTTTTTTAAAAAAATATAAGTAAATAAAATACACGTACTATTCTGTACAAATAAATCCTTAAACATTAAGATACCCAGTTCACCTGAAAGTAAACTGGGTATAATACATCTAATTTATTTATTACGCATTTGCGGGAAAAGCAGAACGTCACGAATAGAAGGAGCATTGGTCAGTAACATGACGAGACGGTCAATACCTATACCAAGTCCACCGGTTGGCGGTAAACCAAATTCCAGTGCCTCAAGGAAGTCCTCGTCCATTAGATGCGCTTCATCATTTCCTGCATCTCTTTCAGCAACTTGTTGTTCGAAACGTTTGCGTTGCTCGATTGGATCATTCAATTCACTGAAGGCATTCGCATGTTCACGCCCTACAATGAATAACTCGAAACGATCGGTAAAACGTGGATCTTCTTGATTAGTTTTCGCCAAAGGAGAAACTTCAACTGGATGTCCATAAATGAACGTAGGCTGAATAAGTGTATCTTCTACTTTTTGTTCAAAGAACTCATTCAAGATATGACCATAGGACATGCTTTCTGTAATTTCCACACCATGCTCTTTAGCTAATGCACGTGCTTCTTCATCTGTAAGCTGCTGCCAGAAATCTACACCTGTAACTTCCTTAACAGCATCTGCCATATGAAGTCTCTTCCATTCTGGCTTAAGGTTGATTTCATGTTCACCATACGTAATATCGGTTGTTCCCAAGACTTCTAGAGCAATATGTGCAACCATATTTTCTGTAAGTTTCATAATATCCTCAAAGTCAGCGTATGCTTCATATAGTTCAATCATTGTAAATTCAGGGTTATGACGAGTGGAGACCCCTTCATTACGGAACACTCTTCCGATTTCATAAACTTTTTCCATACCACCGACTACGAGACGTTTTAAATGTAATTCAATTGCAATACGCATGTATAAGTCGATGTCGAGTGCATTGTGGTGGGTAATAAACGGACGGGCCGCCGCTCCACCAGGAATACTATGCATCATCGGTGTTTCAACTTCCAAGAATCCTTGGTTATTCAAATACTCACGCATTGTTTGGATGATTTTACTACGTTGAATGAAAGTCTCACGGCTCTCAAGATTAGTGATCAAGTCTAAGTAACGTTGACGATAACGTTGTTCCACGTCTTTTAAACCATGATATTTCTCAGGAAGCGGACGTAATGATTTCGTCATCAATTCTAATTGCTCCGCTTTAATTGATAGTTCTCCAGTGTTTGTTTTAAAAACCTTACCTGTAATACCGATAATATCGCCTAGATCGAGAGTATTAAATACGTCATAAGCTTCATCACCGATAGCATCTTTTCGTACATATACTTGAATTTGGCCACTCATATCTTGGATATGTGTGAAACCTGCCTTCCCTTTACCACGCTTTGTCATGATTCGGCCGGCCACAACTACTGGGATATCTTTTTCCTGCAACTCTTCCTTTGAAAACAATTCATAGTCTTTTATAATATCTGCTGCAAGATGCGTTCTTGCAAACTTACCGCCAAAAGGATCCACTCCTTGTTCTTGTAAATTTACAAGTTTATCTCTCCGCACCTGCATTTGATCTGTAAGTTCCTCTGACAAAGTCAATCACTCCTGTCTTAATGTATGTATAACTTTAATGTAATTTACTGCCTAGAGTTTTCTTTTAGCCCTACTATAGCACAGAAAAACCTACCAGCAAACACTGGCAGATTCTTGTTAACTTCACGGCTCCCTCTATATAGAAGCAATGTAGCTTTTTACCTCAATTGCTTCTCGCACCACAATTAACGGTTATTATTATATCATATAATATTCTACCGTTTTTTCACTGTTTCTACATCACGTTGCGGTAGCTCTTCTAACATTTCTTGTGCGGTTTTACCAAACTGCACTATCTCTTCCTCCGCAATTTCCGCCAGGGGCACAAGCACAAATGCACGCTCATGCATCCGCGGGTGTGGTATCGTCAATTGTTCATCCGTGCTAATTTCTTGATTATACAATAAAATATCAAGGTCGATGGTACGTGGACCGAACCGCACGTCCCTTGTCCTGCCAAGTTTTTGCTCTATCCCTTGAATCGTCTCTAATAAGTCATATGGCTCCAATAAGGTTTGGATTTCAATAACCATATTTAAAAAGTCATCTTGTTCCACATAGCCGACAGGCGCCGTTTCGTAGATGGATGAACGCTTTTGGATAGCGATTGCTTCATGCGCCTCCAGTAGATTCAGAGCTTCACTTAAATAGAAATCCCGCGGTTCAATATTTGTTCCAAGTGCAATATATGATTTATTCATCGTTGATTCTCCCTATATATTTCTACAGCTACTGAACGATACTGTCCATCGATTGGTGGATTGGGCTTTACTACTACAACTCGGCAAGCTTGTAATAATGGGAAAGTCTGAAGAAGCTTTTCAGCCACAGACTCAGCAACAGCTTCTATTAGATTCTTTGGTTCTCCCTCCACAATGCTTCGGACAAGCTGATAGACTTCACCATAATGGATGGAATCTTCCATTTTATCCGATTGGCCTGCTTGTTTTAAATCAAGAAAGAGTTCTAAATCTACATGAAAACGTTGGCCAAGTTTTCGTTCCTCCGGGAATAACCCGTGATATCCATAGAACTGCAACTCATTCAAACTTATTTTATCCATTATATACACCTTTTCCAAGCATGGCATCCGTCATTCTTGCAATATCTGCATTCACCTTTACGTTATGAACCCTTACAATAGAAGCACCCTTTGTGATTCCAAGGCAAGTTGTCGCTCCGGTTCCATAGTCACGAGCATCCGGCTGCACATCAAGTACATGACCAATCATGCGCTTCCTCGATGTCGCAAGTAACAACGGATACGGCAACTGTTGAAACATTTCTAGTTTCTGCATGACCATTAAATCGTCTTCCCTCGATTTTGCAAAGCCAATTCCCGGGTCGATGATGATATGATGTTCTGGAACACCTGCATCTTTAGCGATTTTTATGCTTTCCTTTAAATCTTGGATCATATCCAGAATAAGATCCTGATAATCTTCATTTGTCCGATTATGCATCAAGATAATAGGTACGTTATGCTTAGCGACCACTTCTGCGATAGCCGGATCTTTTTTGGCTCCCCAAATATCATTGATAATATCAGCGCCAGCTTCAATCGCTGCTTCTGCAGTTTCCGCTTTGAATGTGTCAACAGAAATAGGAATGTTAAGCTTTTCTTTTATAGCTTTTATTGCAGGTACGATACGAGAGATCTCATCTTGTGCAGATACCG
Organism: Oceanobacillus luteolus; assembly: GCF_023715655.1. Classification (GTDB taxonomy): domain Bacteria; phylum Bacillota; class Bacilli; order Bacillales; family Amphibacillaceae; genus Oceanobacillus; species Oceanobacillus luteolus. The sequence continues at coordinate 3,640 of NZ_JAMBON010000045.1, forward strand.
GAGTATGTCCTGGCCGGGTAGATTCTCCACCGATATCGATAATGTCCGCACCCTCTTCTGCCATTCGGACAGCTTGTGCCACTGCTTTCTCTACCGTCGTATAACTGCCGCCATCCGAAAAAGAGTCTGGTGTCACATTTAATATACCCATAATATGTGTTCGTTCCGCTAAATTTAACGATTTAGTCTTCGTCTTCACTATCATGATTCTTGCTTCTCCTCAAAAAACATTTATTTGTATCGTAACACATTCAATTCCAATAAGACAAAAACATACTACTTATGCATGGATAATATTCCCCAATTCAAAAAGGATTAACAGAACAAATCTGCTAATCCTTCAAAACAATCCATTTATTCTTCATCAAATTGGAATAATGCAGTCGATAAGTAGCGCTCTCCGTTATCAGGCAAGATAGCTAGTACTTTCTTTCCTTTACCTAATTCCTTAGCGACTTTCAATGCTGCCGCAACTGCTGCACCAGAAGAGATACCGCCGAGGATCCCATTTGTAGTTGCAAGCTTACGGGAAGCTTCAAAAGCTTCTTCATTTTCGATTTGAATAACTTTATCATAAATATCTGTATCAAGGACATTCGGAACAAAACCTGCACCAATTCCTTGGATTTTATGCGGTGACGGAGATCCACCTGATAATACTGGAGAATCTTTTGGTTCTACAGCAAAGAGTTGCACATTTTCAAAATGGGATTTCAACACTTTTCCTGCACCAGTAATCGTACCTCCTGTACCGATACCAGAAATAAAAGCATCCAAGCCATCCTTCATTTGCTCAACAATTTCTTTCCCAGTTGTTTCTTCATGGACCTTAGGGTTTGCCGGGTTATCAAATTGCTGTGGCATGAAATAACCATGTTCATCTTTTAGTTCGTTAGCCTTTTTAATGGCACCTTTCATACCATCCGCCCCAGGAGTAAGCACCAACTGAGCTCCGTAAGCCCGCAATAGATTGCGGCGCTCCTGACTCATTGTGTCAGGCATGACTAATACAGCTTTATATCCCTTTGCTGCTGCAACCATAGCAAGTCCAATACCAGTGTTTCCACTTGTCGGTTCAATGATCGTATCTCCAGGCTTCAATTCTCCGGCTTCTTCTGCAGCCTCTACCATAGAAACAGCTATACGATCCTTTACAGAGCTTCCCGGGTTCATGAATTCAAGTTTCACGTATACATCAGCTGAATTATCATCTGTAAGATTGTTCAATTTAACAATAGGTGTTTCACCGATCAAACGGGTAATATCATTAGCAACTCTCATAAGACCCCTCCTAATTCCCAGTAAATTAATATGATTTCCGATTAATTATAATGTATGTTTAATCGGAAAGTTTGTCAACTATTTTGTTGTTGCAACAATACGAATAATAAAGCATTTTCGTAAAAAAAATGCCGTTCATTATCTGAACGGCTTCCGTTATTATTTGGAATAAATCCAGTCAACTTCGACTTTTTCCCATAATGGGTTTGCTTGTAAGGCAATCTTTTCTTCATGAAGAATCAATTCATTTTCAACATATGGCTTAATCTCTTCATAACTGAATTCAATTGCTGGAAGTGCTTGATGCAAGTAGATGATTGCAATCCCGTTATCTGCGGCAAATGGTTCTGAATAAGTATGTTCATCCATTTTGTTAGCAACTTCCTCATATCCATTCGGGAAGAATTGGCTGCTTGTATTAATAAACCCTAAATATCCGCCGCTATGTTTCGTCTCATCATCATTCGAATACTCTCTTGCTAATTGCTCAAAACTGGCCCCTTGTTCCAATTCTTCATATACCTTCTCTGCAGTCTCCATATTTGAGACTAGAATATGAGATAATTGCATAGCAGAGGAGAAGTCATATTGGTTTTTATAATCAGCGTAATAGCTTTCGATTTCAGATTCGGGAATAGAATATTCCTCTGTCAGTAAAAATTCGAGTTGATATCGATAAATCAGTTCTTCTCGCCACTTCTCTTCTTCCTTATTCAACTCTTCTTGCGTTAATGGTCCTTGCATAGACGTCAAATAAGCAAGATCACGTTCAATGACCTTTTCACTGATTTCAATGTTTTTCTCAGCAGCTAATTGAGAAACGATTTGACGATCGATGATAGATTTTAATGCTTTTTCACCGTGCGTTTCACGCAGATTAGCCATCCAATCTTCATAAGTCACATCAGTCCCGTTAATCGTCGCGACCGGCTCTTTACTTGTAATGGCAGCTTCTCCATCTTTTACAACAACCTTATCATCTTGCATCATGAAAATGAGTGAAGCAATGTTGGTAATAAGGAGTACTATGATGATACCCCATAATAATTTCTTGGACATACGACTACTTTTCTCCCTCGTTTATTGTTTCAATTCTTCTAGTTCGTCCGTCGTAAAATGATATTCTTCACTACAGAAATGACAGGTAGCACTTGCTCCTCCATCTTCTTCTATCATCTTTTCGATTTCATCATTTCCTAAGCTGCTAATCGCATTAGCGATTCTTTCTTTTGAGCAGCGGCAACGGTATTCGATAGGCATTTTCTCATGAATGGTAAATGGTTCATCTCCAAATAACTTCTCCAACAACTGTTCTGGTGTGTAACCCTGTTCGATAAGTTTAGAAATGGCTGGAAAATCTTTTACTTGTTCCTCTAACTTTTCAATGACCTCATCATCTGCTCCAGGCATTACTTGAACGATAAATCCTCCTGCTGCAAGAATCGTATGATCCGGGTTAACGAGGACACCAGCTCCTACAGCTGATGGAACTTGTTCTGAAGTAGCAAAGTAATAAGTGAAATCCTCACTGATTTCTCCAGAAACGATTGGAACTTCTCCAGTAAAATAATCTTTCAATCCAAGGTCTTTAATGACACTTAAGCTGCCAGATGTACCAACTGCCCGTGCGACGTCGAGTTTACCTTTGTCATTCAATTCAAAATCGACGTGGGGATTTGTCACATACCCGCGCACATGACCGTCTGCATTAGCATCGACGACAATTGCTCCAATCGGGCCACCGCCTTCAATTTTAATTGTATTGGAATCTTCACCTTTTAACATGGCACCCATCATTCCGGCAATCGTTAAAGTTCTCCCTAAAGCAGCAGAAGCAGTTGCCCATGTATCCTGGCGTCTTCGCGCCTCCTCCACCGTGTTCGTAGACGCAGCTGCATAAGCACGAATCCTACCGTTATATGCAGTCGCTTTAATTAAATAATCTTTCATGCTGTTAACTCCTTTATGAAATATCTTTTAGTCGGTTATATATGATATTCAACCCTTTTAATGTCAAATAACGATCTACGACATCAATCGTTTTCGAATCTTTGGCAATCAGACCGGCCAAACCACCTGTAGCGATTACTTTCACATCTCGGTCGATATCTTCTAACATCTTGTCAATTATACCATCGACCAATGATACATACCCGTAATAAATTCCTGATTGCATCGCTTCTACTGTTGACCTTCCTATAATATGCTCTGTCTCCATAATTTCTATTTTCGGAAGTTTGGAGGCTTTACTATATAATGCCTCCATCGAGATATTGATCCCTGGCGAAATTAGACCGCCATGGTAAGATTCATTTTCATCTATATAACAGAAAGTGGTGGCTGTTCCAAAATCAATCACAATGACAGGTGCGCCATATGTTTCTATGGCACTAACCGCATTGACAATCCGGTCGGCACCAACTTCCCTTGGATTAGGATAGCTCATCTTGATATATCGGGAAATATCCTGATTTCCAACAACTACTGGTTCCAACTGAAAGTAATTCCTGCTCATTTTTTCCAATGCGTACATAATAGGTGGCACCACAGAGGAAATCACCACTCCATCTATGTCAGTAAAAGAAATCCCTTTATAACTGAAAAGCGAATGGATGAGCATCCCGAACTCATCCTCGGTCTTGTGTCGATCTGTTTTGATCCGCCATTCGTGTAAAAGTTCTTCTTTTTCGAAAACACCTAAAACCGTGTTCGTATTCCCTACATCCAAAACAAATAACATTCGAATCAGACCTTCCTATTTTTCTAAGTTTAAATATAGCATAGGTAACTGGAAAAATGAAAATGGCAGAGCTTGAATATCCACTTCTTTTCATCAAGTATTTCTTCCGCGTAGACTTGGATTAAAAAAAGCAGCCATCCCTTAGCATGGCTGCTTTTCCATTAGTTATTATTCTTATGATCATCGTCACCCATAATCGGATCATTGATATGTCGTTTTTCTTCGGTAGCTTGAGATTCATCGCGTCTTTCTTCCTCGCGTTTCTCCTCAGCTTCTTTCTTCACTTCTTCATAAGATTTTCCGACTTTATCCGGATCTTCGTTCTCTTCTTTTGAATTGATGTTCACTTTAACGTCCTCGTTGTTCTCGTCTTCTTCCACTTCCAACGGCTCCGGTAAAACTCCATCGTTAAAGAGAGATTCGATTTGGCGTCGGTCTAGAGTCTCAACTTCAAGAAGTGTTTGAGCAATCAGCTCCAACTGTTCACGATGTTCTGTAAGGATTGTTTTCGCACGCTCATAACAGTAATTGATGAAGTTCTGCATTTCCTTATCAATTTCATAAGCGATTTTTTCACTGTACGTCTGATTGTTCTGGATGTCACGGCCAAGGAACACATTGCCGCCCTCTCCACTAGAAAATTGGATTGGACCAATTTTGTCACTCATTCCGTATTCAGTAATCATTTTATGAGCGATACTAGTTGCTCGCTGGAAGTCATTATGCGCTCCGGTACTAACCTCACCAAAGATGATTTCCTCCGCAACTCTTCCTCCGAGTAAACCAGTTATCTTATCGAATAATTCCGGTTTCGTCATAAAGTAGCGATCCTCTTTAGGCAGCATGACAGCATAGCCACCAGCTTGCCCACGTGGTACAATCGTCACCTTATGCACGACGTCTGCATCATCAAGCACCATGCCGACAACGGTGTGTCCACTCTCATGGTACGCGACAATATTTCTTTCTTTCTCAGAAATGACACGACTCTTCTTCGCAACACCCGCGATGATACGGTCGGTCGCTTCATCCACATCAGCAGAAGTAATGAACTTACGATCATCCCTCGCTGCGACCAATGCCGCTTCGTTCAACAGGTTTTCCAAATCTGCTCCAGAGAAACCTGGTGTACGCTGAGCAATGACCTTAAGATCGACTGTCTTATCCAATGGTTTGTTACGAGCATGTACTTTAAGTACTGCTTCACGCCCTTTAACATCAGGACGTCCAACCATAATCTGTCTATCAAAACGACCTGGACGTAAGAGTGCCGGGTCAAGGATATCTGCACGGTTTGTAGCCGCAATAATGATAATTCCTTCATTTGCACTAAAACCATCCATCTCAACAAGTAACTGGTTCAACGTCTGTTCACGCTCATCGTGCCCCCCGCCAAGACCTGTTCCACGTTGACGACCCACTGCATCAATCTCGTCAATAAAGATGATACATGGTGCATTTTTCTTCGCGTTCTCAAACAAGTCACGGACACGAGATGCTCCGACCCCGACAAACATCTCTACGAAGTCAGAACCACTGATTGTAAAGAAAGGTGTTCCCGCTTCACCGGCAACTGCACGAGCCAGAAGCGTTTTACCTGTTCCTGGTGGTCCTACTAACAGCACACCTTTTGGAATACGCGCACCGACTGCTGTGAATTTACGAGGATCTTTTAGGAACTCAACAACCTCGACAAGCTCCTGCTTCTCTTCATCAGCACCAGCAACGTCTTTAAAACGCACTTTCTCTTTTTCACCCGATACCATCTTAGCCTTACTTTTCCCGAAATTCATAACACGGCCACCACCGCCGCCACCTTGCGCTTGACTAAGAATGAATAAGAAAAATAGACCTATTAATAGGAAGGGAACAAGGGTTGTAAGAAAAGTAACCCAGGGGCTTGGACGTTCTTCTTCCTCTGCTTTCAAAACACTATTATCTCTTGCAAGTTGTGTGATTTCAGCAATCACATTTGTATTATCTGGAACTTGGGAAACAAAAGTTTGATTATCATCATGAAGCACACCAGTAATTCGGACAATGCCATTTGCTGGTTGTAGCGTCAATTCTTTTATCTCGCCATTTTCTAAAGCATCTATAAATTCGTCTACATGATATTGTTCACTTTCTTCGCCTGGACCATTTAGTACACTAATTACGCCAATAATGACGAAGAATATAAGTACCCAAAAGAATACGTTACGAAATATCTGACTCATTACTTACCTCCTCCCATACCGGGAAAACTATATTACATAGTACCATATGAAAAAGTTATTATACAACTAATTGCGCTTTAGAATTCACTTTTATTTTTCACCGTCGGTTCAGCTGTTTCATCCCCATTTACTGGCACTTTATCCGGTGAAAGAATTACTCTTTGTCCTGATAGATTTCCTCTTTCAGTACCCCGATATATGGAAGGTTTCGGTATCGTTGATCATAATCCAAACCATAGCCAACAACAAATTCATTTGGAACTTCGAAGCCCACAAGATCAGCAGATATTGCAGCTGTGCGTCCTGATGGTTTATTAAGCAGTGTTACGATTTTAATGGAATTTGCTTTCCGGTATTTGAAGAGGTCGACTAAATAACTTAATGTTAATCCACTGTCAATAATATCCTCTATAATGAGAAGATCACGGCCTTCCACCTTTGTATCAAGGTCTTTCACAATTTTAACTTCTCCACTTGACTTCGTTCCGCTTCCATAACTGGAAACATCCATGAAATCAAGCTCCACATGAATATCCATATGACGTACGATATCCGACATGAATGGCATGGCACCTTTTAGTACACCGATAGCGAGTGGGAATTTCCCATCGTATTCTTCCGCCAGCTGCCTGCCAAGTTCCTTACATTTTTCTTGAATTTCTTCCTCAGTTATTAAGATATGCTTAATATCTTTGTGCATACTATCCTTTAACATTCTTATCCTCCTACTGGTGTCCTTTTTCGTATTGTATATATACAAACTGTTTATCATTTACTTCTATTTGTTTACCTTTTTTCAGGCCAACTAACCATAATATATGTCCATTGCTATCCACAACGATAGGCCAAGAATTTCTTCTTTCGATTGGGATTTTTTCATCGATAAAGATATCCTTCAACTTCCTTGTGCCTTGCAGCCCTTTCCAGCTCATACGGTCTCCATTTTTACGGGTTCGTACATAAAGTGGTAAGGAAAGTCCGCTAGCGGCAATATATAGTGAAAAAGGGGTTTCTTTACCAATTGTGGCTGTATATGTAGCTTTTATTACCGATCCATCTGGTAAATAAGTGGTACCAGGGAGAACTAACATTTGATTAAAATTCTCTTGTAGTGGATATGATTGTTCGAAGTAAAAAGTCAGTCTGTCATATGCTCGATTTAATTTTAAGCAATGTGGAAAGTCCAGTTTTGTATTTCCATGAGACTTACGTATCAGTGTAAAAAATTGTTCTTCATGTACATACGATAAGTGGCTTGGTATTGTTTCGTATAGATAGTTCAATATTAGATGAAAGGCACGTCTTTGTAAAGATTGGTCATGTTTTTTGAACAAATTAATATCCATTATGACTTGATGCTTTTCATGATTAAAGACCACAGCTTCATCGAGCACCTTTTTTGCCTGCTTTTGCATATAGGTCTCATCTTCTTCCAAGTTTTCACTAAGATGCTGTGCCGTCCGATGTAAATTCGCGTTTTTCTCTTTTAATAAAGGAATGACATGGTGTCGATAATAATTTCTCGTATGTATACTTTCCAAGTTTGTCGCATCAATCCGTGGGATGATGTTATGCGTTTCACAGTAAACTTCTATTTCACTCTTCGTCACTGCAAGTAACGGGCGGATGATCATCCCTCCCGCTAATGGACGCTGCACTGGAATCCCCTGAAAAGAAGTTGAGGTTGCAGAGCGGACAAGTTTCATTACCAATGTTTCCACCTGATCGTCACCGTGGTGACCGAGAGCAAGATAATCCGCATGAAGTTCTATCATCTTTTGTGCGAAGAACTTATAACGAAGCTCACGAGCGGCCACTTCCATGCTGATTCGTTCTGTTCTAGCATGGGAACGTACATCAAGGGATGTTCCATGGAAAGTTAATCCCCAATCCTTGCAAATCTGTTTGACATAGTTGAAATCCCCCTCAGATTCCTCCCCACGAAGCTGATGATCTACAGAGAGCACCTGTAAGTCTAGATTCCATTCTTCCCTTACTGTTGACAAAAAATGCAACAAAGCCATGGAATCTGGACCACCCGACACTCCTACAAGCACCCGAGCACCTTGATGCAACAAGCTATGTTTATCGATGAATTTCCGAACTGCATTCTCCATTAAATTCTCTCCATCTACAAGACTATTCTTACTTAATTTTATCACAGTTATCCATTTACCCTAAAGTAAGACCTTCCATGCCACGAATAAATTATAGTGATTCGGATCGTTGACTTCCCATTCTAATAAATTTCTTTCAAATTACAGTCAAATCATAAAGGAGAGGAGAAAAGAAAAAGCACTTATTATAAAAATCCAAAAAGCCTCCTTGAACCCACTTCCATCATTTTCCTCTGGATTCCTTGGATTGTTTCGTTGTCTTAACAAGAGTAAAACTTGTTTAAGCTCCCGTTTCATTTCGGTACTTGTCTGATACTTCCCAGAAATTGCTTTTTTTAACACCGGTGCGTATGGTTTTAACGCCTTCACTTGATCTATTCTTTGATAAATATACTTCTTCCTGTTTTTTTCCGGGCGCGGAAAACGATTTGGGTAAAAGATTTCCAAGAAAATAATTGCAAACGAAAAAAGGTCGTAGCTCGGCTCTGCCCGCCTGGAACCCAGCCCCCAGTACCCTCGATCATAAAAGTCGGTATACTCCTTGATGGAGCGACCAATCTGTGTCATCCCACCAACATCTACCCAACGGATTCGGGGAGGAGCTGAACGGACAATCAAATTCTCTGTTTTTAAGTCACCAAACACCCAGCCTTCCTGGTGGAGTTTCTCCAAATCTTCCAGGAGTTGAATCATAAAGGGACCAAGCCAACTAGTACCATGCTTTTGGAAGAAGTCTCGGACAGTCTCCCCTTTGACATACTCCATGACGTAAAAATAAAAAGTCCGCCCATTTGGAGCAGTCCAATCATCCACATCTAATAAAGCAGGCCCAAGGCGATTTCCCCGGACCTGCTCCAATGATTTCAGCACATTAACCTCCAAAGACATAGACGTTTGATTTTCGCTTATTTTTAAAGCAGCAACCTGCCTATTAGCCTGACATAAATAGACTGCTCCAATCGCTCCTTCACCAAGTTTTCCATTTATGAGATAAGTGTTTCCTTTGAATTTCCCTTTGATTAACGTCCCAGGCTTTATACTAGAAACCTGTTTCTTCAATATCCGATTCATTGCCATGACGGAAACTCCTTAACAAACTTTTCTTACCGAATTGATACATCGCTTCTCGGATTGCCGGACCTGTTGGGGTGATTCCACCACTCGTGATTTTAGGGAAAACTGAAGAAACTGACTCTAGTTTTGGAGTCCAGTCGAGCACTTTTTGTATACTCTTCCGTTTGCCTGGAAAACTATAAATTGCAAATCGATTTTTTCCAATTCTTGCATTGAGACTGATAGATAAGTCGATTAATGCCTCTTTCACCATATGCAATTTATGATGCATGCTTGCACTCGTGTCTACTAGAATGACGACCTCAAGGTCAGACGTTTCTCCCAAATCTTCTACTACCTCAATGATTTCACCACGTTTTTCTGGGTCTAAATCTTCTAATCGATGATTCTCTCCAAGAATTTGTTTCAATTCCTTATTAACAAATCCTTGTAGTGTTTGGTTCACTGCTTGCTTGGTAACCATCTGCACTGTTTGTGATAACGCTTCACTATATACAAGCTGACTGACTCCACCTCCTGAAAGTGCTATATCTTCCACTTCTTGAAGTCCTGAACTTTCTTCTGTTTCGTCATGATCAAGAATTCCAATAACGTTTACAGCAATTCCTTGCTGATAAGCAAGTGCTGCTGTTGCTGCCGGATCTTCTCCATGGTTGGAGCACCCATCCGTAATTAATAAGATTTGCCGTAATGTTCCTGTTTTCATAGGTTACCCTCCCGTTTCCTAGTTTTACTAGCATCGCCAGAAAACTGGAAGGATATACCTTAACCAAGCGCCTTCTTCGAGTAAATTGGAACCGAAGCCCACTTCGGCTGGTTCTTCATAATCTTCGAGACTAGAACCGTCATATCGTCATCGATTTCCCCTGATTTTGTACGAATGACTTCCTCCAACAGCAAATCAGCAATTTCTTGTGGATCCTCTGTTTCTATTTCTTTCAAAGTGCGTTTCAGCCAAAGCTCCGTATTCTCCACATGTTTAGGTCCATCAAAAACACCATCACTAATCATAATCAAGATATCACCCGACAAGAGCTGGTCACTGACAATATCGATATCAACCTCATGGATAATTCCCATAGGCAGATTACCAGCCTCAATTTTTATAATTTCATTCCCCCTCTTTACAAAGCTCGGTGCAGCACTCACTTTCAAAAATTTTACCATCGCATGGTTTAAATCAATGACCGCAAGATCAAGGGTGGCGAACATTTCGTCCGTTGTCCGTAAAGCCAATATGGAATTGATCGATTTAATCGCCACTTTTTCCGGGATACCGATTTGTAATATTTGTTGCAACAGCCTCAACGTCTCCTCGCTTTCCTCCCGTGCCCGCCTGCCATTCCCCATTCCATCACTTATTGCCATCGCAAATTTCCCTTCACCAAGTTCCATGGTTTTAAAACTGTCTCCTGAAATGAATCCGCCTCCTTTTGCCGCATTCGCAGCCCCTGTTTCCACAATAAACTCCTTTGCGGAACGAAAAGATAAATAACTGTATCCATTTGGAAATGGTGAGATTTCCTCTTCTTTTACAACAATCATTTCTCCAATAATATCGGATAATACCGGCGCAATCAGCTTTTCTCCTTCTCCGTGATATTCATAGAAAGAAATCGTCATTTCTATATCGACATTTCCTTTATCCAGTTGGAAGATATCAAGCTTTTCCAGTTCAATTCCCAAGCCTTTTAACGCATCTATAATCTGAATCTCCTGCTTTTCGTGATGCTCCCTCTCCTTCAAAATTTCATTCGCAAAGTCGTCCATCACTTCGGAAACGCCAAATAATTGATCCGCAACGAGACGCTTACTTTCAAGCACTTGTCGTCGCAATTCATGATTTGCCATATAATAAGTCATTTCTTCCTTAAGCACTTCTACAACCTTCTTCGATTTTACACAATGGTTTTCAAAGGCTCGCTTCACCTTCAAGCTAGGCTCTTGTTGAATCGCGTAAGCATCCTTCATCCCCTCCATTAATTGATACGTCTTATCGAAGTCCTTCTGCCAGCAGCGTTCCTTCATGAAGCAGCTTTGGCATGTCCTCTCTGTCACTTGACTTAAAAACTGATCCGTATCCCGCTTCTTTGCAATAGTTCCAGTTGGATCAGTTTCTGCGACAGCAAAACTACGGGCAAGTGCATCAAATACTCCAGAGAACTGTTTTACTCTTTTTGCTGTAACATCCCGTACCTTTAAAGAGTACTGCTGCTGTTCTTTAGCATGCTCCTCCGTTCCTGGTATGTAGCGAGAGATATTTGAAAACCAACTCGCTGGAGTCAGGAAGAAGAGTAAGATGGCAATAAGCGATTCGGTAATCGAGCCCATTAATGTGATACTCTCACCGTAAATGACGATAAGAAACGTACCGACCAAAAGACCTGCTGCAACACCAAACTTTTTCCCTTCTTTCAGCAGTCCCCCTAACAAGCCCGAAAAAGCTAGTAGACTCATCTGGAATAAATTCGCCACATTCGCAAGTGATAAAATAAGTCCCACTACTACCCCGACCGTCGAGCCAATTGCCGCTCCCCCGACAAAAGCAAAAACTAATACAAAATACCGTGCAAAAATCTGTTCCACTGCCGCACCATATATTACCCAGCCGATGGTACCTGTTAAAATGGAGGCAATTAATATGATCATACAAACAATTTCTTCATTCTTTAAGGCAGGCTTGTACCTTTTTGGTGATAATAATGGGATGCTCTGCATAAATATAAGTACAAGTACAGAAGCCAGTACACTCTCTACCGCTATAAGCAACCATTCATAAGAAGTAATCGGGTTATGCCATGAATATAGAAACATCCGTGGAAGAAAGGTCGCAATCCCTACTACAAAAGGAAGGACTATCTTCTCCCGCTTCAGTTGCTTAAAAACTGCAATCAACATGAGAAATACGAGCACCGAAAGTCCGACGAATAAAGTATGTTCAATCGAATATGTCGCTGCTCCCAAGGAAATCGCCAGTAACGCATGAAGAGTCCTTCTCCGTTGCATCAGCCAGACACTCGCTATAAACGCTAAGGCAAATGGAGAAACTGCCGACAGCACTACAGCTCTTCCAAGTAAAAAGCCGACCATGACTAAAAGCAAGCCCCGATCAATAAATAAAACCCTCGCCTTTGTCCGCCATGGAGATAGCTTCTCCTTCCCAGCCTTCTGTTTCCAACTTGTATACCCCGTTTGCTCTACCGATTGCATCATTCACCATCACTCCATTCTTTTCTGTTAGTAAACCATATTCATTTTGTTTATGTTGTCAAAATTTCAGAGCGTGTCCAAAAAATCGTTCGACGGGAAATTATAAAGAATTCTGAATTTACACACGAACAAATGTTGTGAAATTCTATCAAACTTTATTCTATCAAGGGGAATGGAGTATTAATGGAAAGCGAATATATGCAGAAATGATGAATGTTTGACGAAAATGTGGGAAAGTATCGGCTTTTATTGTCTCTATTCGTTTAAAACCTTTATTTTATATCTCATTCTTTTATAATTTAATTTTTTTATCAAAACATGTTGACATAATTTAAAACCTAGTGTATTATAAATCTCGTTGACAATTTTGGCGGCGTAGCTCAGCTGGCGAGAGCGTACGGTTCATACCCGTGAGGTCGTGGGTTCGATCCCCTCCGCCGCTATATACCAATCAAAAGCAAAAAAGACCGTTCAGGGAGTCATAAACTGGACTACAGCGTAAGGAAATAAAGGAAACACAGCGACCAAAGGGAGCTGATGTTGACTTATTGACTGAAGGCGTAGGAAGTTTATCGGCTCCCTGGTCTTTTTTTGCTAGACGATAACAAAAGCAAAAAAGACCGTTCAGGGACTGACAAGCTGGACTGAGGTGCAGGAAGATAAAGGAAACATGGCGAGGTAACGAGCCGATGTTGACTTATCGACCGGAAGCTCAGGAAGTTTGCGCAGTCCCTGGTCTTTTTTTGCTAGACGATAGAAAAGCTGAAGAGCGCGGTTAGGGACGGTCGAATTGGACCACGGCGCAAGGAAATAAAGGAAACACGACGAGGGACGAGTCGATGTTGACTTATTGACTGGAGGCGTGGGAAATTCGAACAGTCCCTGCGCTCTGAAGCTAGACATACCAAAAGTAAAAAGTTCTGCATCTTGGATGCAGAACTTTTTTTATTCTATCACTCTCTAATTAAACAAAACAGCAGGGCCCATCTTGGTAGATGAATCCTGCTGTTTCTCTATATAAGAGCATTATTATTTTCTAGACAGCAAACTTTTAGCCGCGTTTAGCACCTCGACCTCCGCGTTTGGACTCGGTATGCTTCTTCAGTGAGGCTAAGCGATCTTCCGAATCTTTCAAGAACCGACTCATTTTCGCTTCAAAAGTTTCCTGGCGTTCTTTCGGATTTCTTTGGCGAACTGGTCGTTCTTTTGCTTTCTTAATCGATAGACCAATCTTTCCATCCTTTTCGACATTAATTACTTTAACCTCGACAGTATCGCCGACAGTCAGATGATCATTAATGTCTTTAACATAGTTATCAGCTACCTCACTAATATGGACTAGGCCTGTTTTCCCTTTTTCGAGTTCAACAAACGCTCCAAAATTTGTGATTCCTGTAACCTTTCCTTGCAGCTTGCTGCCTACTTCAATTGACATAAAAAAAATGCTCCTCCTTAAAATTTTAGGTATACTTCTATTCTTAGTATATGGCTGTTAAGTTAAAGTGTCAATATGACGGGTCCCCATCTTGAAGCTTAAAAATCAATTCTCCCTTTTTTGTAAAGAAGTAATTGGTTCTCGCAATATCGAGGACATAACTTTCATCATTCAATAATTCGATTTCTTCCTTCAAATGTTCTTCTTGCCGTTTCAGTTCCGCTAATTCTTCTTGGAGTTTCTCGTACTCTTCCGTTTTTTCGGCATGTAAGATCCGCTGATTCCAATGATAGAATCCCATTGCTCCAATCATTAACATGATCACAAGAGAGAATAACACAAGACGTCGAATTAAACGCCGCCTTTTTCTTTTCTGTCTTTCTATGTAAGCGTCATACTGCTGCACATAATTCGAATCTAATCTTGTAACCGTTTTTCTTCTTTCCGACAATTACCCTACCTCCTTCTAAACGTCAGATACTCGATTCCTTTTTTCAGTTTAATTCTTATTGTACTATAAATTGAACTAGATTTGTGTAACAATTTCTTAAATTTTTCTGGTATAAAAGGCTGCAGCATACGACCAATCAGGAGGAAGGGAAATAGGATAACCTTAAAAATAAAGCCCAGTAACTTAATTACTATTTGAAAGAGGAAAATAATAACACTTGAACATACGAGAAAAATCCATTTCAACGGCATAATAATAAGTAAGATAAAAAGACGCTTGAAAAATTGAAAGATCGCCCGGAATATATCGATGACCCTTTCCAACAGACGTTTATATAATGTGTTTAATAACGCCTGATAAAAGGAAAAGCCCAACAGGCAAGCTAAGAATATATAAAGCCGGATTTCTCCCGCATTGACGAGGAATAAACAATAAAAAATAATAAGTGTCTGCAAAAGCCAAAAACTGATTTCCAGAAAGTAACTCGTTACTCTTTTTCCTTTCCAATGGACGGAGAATCGCCGGAATGTATCTTGGGCAATACCTAAATAGATTCCGCTCAACACCATAATGGCCATTGTAGTAAATTGGACGGAAAGAGTCATCGGAACAACTTGCTAAAGAACCCCTTAGCCTTCTCCCCATGGACTTCATCAATATAGGATAGTTCATAGATTCTGCCTTTTATTGTAACATTGCCGGAACTAACATCAAGATTCTTTAGTTGAAGGTTTTGTCCACGGATAATGAGATAGCCTTGTACAGTTTCCAAAAGAAACTCTTCGTTGTCAAAGCTATCCACTTCCTTGACCCCACTGATTTCAAGATTTTTACGATTCGTAAGCTTCACCTGATGCTCCATTTCCACCACTCGATTGCTATTTGAATAGTTCCCAAATTCGCCCATAAAAAAACCTCCTTCTCAATGTAAATTTATGAGTGGAGGGACAAGTATAGAACTAAATACTCGTTCTTATATTTTTTCTTCTTTCACTACGGTATACAGCGTTTCTGCTTCATCTTTTTTAACCGTTTCTCTCGTATCATTCACGCGTACCGTGACAACCTTTTGCCCGAATTGGATCGCCAAGGTATCCCCAGGAGTAATGGTGGTTGAAGCTTTCGCTGCACTTCCGTTCACCGTAATCCTTCCCTGATCAGCAACTTCTTTTGCAAGGGTCCGGCGCTTAATCAAGCGGGATACTTTGAGAAATTTATCTAAACGCATGGCTATTCCCTCCCTTTTGCTTCTTGCCAGTATTCTTCCATTTCCTCTAATGTTGTATCTTCTATCTCTTTGCCAGATTCTTTTATTCTTTCTTCCACATAGTTGAACCGGGAAGCGAATTTAGCGTTAGCCCGATTCAGTGCAACCTCTGGATTTATATCGTAGAAACGCATCAAATTGGCAGTAACGAATAAAACATCTCCAAATTCATCTTCTATGTCGACAGCATTACCCATGCTGATGGCTTCTTTCACTTCTGACAGTTCTTCTTCAAGCTTTTCCCAAACGTCTTCAACATCCGTCCAATCAAATCCTACCTTACTAGCTTTATGTTGAAGTTTGGCAGCTTTGGCTAACGAAGGTAAGTGCTTCGGTATGCCACCAAGCAATGTATCATGTTTCTTTCCTTTTTCTTGTTGTTTGAGCGCATCCCAGTTGGTAAGAACCTGATCAACTGAATCGACTTGTTCCTCACCGAACACATGAGGGTGGCGATGGACCATCTTATTAGTAATCGACCGGATGACATCATCAATCGAGAAGTATCCTTCATCGTCTCCAATTTGGCTATAAAGGACGATATGCATGAGAAGGTCGCCAAGTTCCTCAATGATATTGTCATCATCCTCATTATCAATTGCATCCATTAATTCATAGACCTCTTCAATCGTATATTCCCGAAGCGACTGATGGGTTTGCTTTTGATCCCATGGACAACCGTTCGGGCCTCGGAGTGTAGCCATCACTTCCACTAAACGGGAAAAGCGATGCGGCAGCTGCTCATGAATGACAGGAGGAACATACACACTCGTTAAATTGTTTACTTCCACTGTGCGATCCAAATCCTCTAGTGGCAGTTTCGTCAGCTTTTCGTGTTCCGTGCCTGCCGCCTCCACAATTGTCACTTCATAATCGGGAGGTAAATCCTCCAGTAAAGTCAATTTCACTTCTGATGCAATAAAAGAGTCATATACCTGACAAAATACCAGATGCTGCTCATAGTTTAACTGTCTCCGTTCAAAACTTGTCCCATCGACAAATTGGAAACCATCGATAGGGTCTATTTTCAGGGAAGTAAATAAAGCATCCAAATAACTTTGGCCGCCTGAAATTTCTACCTCGACTTCTTCTTGTTCGAGCAATAGTTGTACCGTTTTCTCTGCAAGCATCGGATGTCCTGGAACTGTATAGACAATTGAACTTTCCTTTGCTGCTTCCAGCAACTGGGCAACAATCGTTTCATAGACTTCAGCAAAATTCGAAGTCTCCTCATATATGGCATCAAATGAATAAAATGAAATCCCTTCCTGCCTTAAGGTATCAATGACAGGGTGGTCCGTCGTCCGCGTATAAATTTCCTGCTGGGAATCCTTCAGTTTCCTATATACTCCTAGTGGCAGCTGGTTTATATCCCCAGCTCCTAACCCGATTACCTCAATCTTGCTCATTCTATTATCTCTCCTTATAGATGCGCATCAACAAACGTGAAAATGGTAACATCATAATTTCTGAACGTTTTAAAGCCTTTCCGCGAATTAAAATGAATATGTACATGCAGGCACCTGTGCTGGCAATTATTCCAACAAAAAAGAGTGCTCCGGCTCTTGAAAGTTCGGCCGGTAAAAATTGTTTAATAACAAAAATATAAAGGAGCATAGCGGAAGTGGCAAGAAATAGCGCTCGCCAATTAATGTATCTGGCAAATTGCAGGTTTGGCAATTTGCGCTTCAGTTCCAACAATACAAAACAGGAAAAGAACGCTAATCCAATAACAGTCGAAATGGCACTGCCGGTTATTCCATAAATAGGAACGAGCCATTCATTGCCAATCCAGTTCAGCATCACCGCGACCAGAATTAACAAGGCAGTCCGCTTCATATAGCCTAATCCTTGTAAGATAGTAGCACAAGTGATTCCAATGGCACTGAGTAAAATCGCGAGCATTAAAATCCTCAAATCAACAGTTCCTTTTAAATCCTGATACAACAAAATATTAGCTTCTGGCATGATTGCAATCAGCCCTGCTGTAGCGGAAAAAGCCAAGTAAAAGCTTATCGCAAGGCTACTGCGTACTTTTTGGTAAAATTCAATCGGATTTTCTTTTAATTTGCTCTTAGAAATCGATGGTATCATAGCAAGCGCGAACGAAGAACCGAGTACAGTTCCGAGTTGGATCAGTGGCTGTCCCCTGTCCAAAACACCTTTCTCCTCCATTGCCTCCCTTGGCAGTAAGCCGTATTCCTGTAAAGCTGGGATAAGAGTGAACGCATCTCCAAATTGGAATAAAAGTAATACCATATGATTAAGAGCAGCTACAAACCCCAATAAAAGGAGAGTCTGGATATAGTAGCGCCAAGGAATACGCTCGTTGCTAATTCGGGGAACTTCTTGCCGTTTCATAAAAATGAGAAGAATGAATATAGCAACGACCCCTCCGAAAATACTGGCAATTGCTGCACCTTCCCCAATCCGGTACATACTGACACCCTGTGCATTCACATACAGGGCAACTAGAATAATCATGAACACGCGGACAACCTGTTCTCCGACTTGGGAATATGCCGTTGGCTTCATTTGCAAGTGCCCTTGAGATGCTCCCCTTAATAAAGATGTAAAAGGAATGACTAAAAAACTCACCGCAACAATTTTGTATGCACGTGTTAAATTCGGATCCCCAACCCAAGTTGCCACATTTCCCGAAAAAACAAATAAAAGGGAAGCAATAATACCTACCATGAAGAAGAGAATAAGAAGAATAGGCAAGTAAAAATGATTCAGTGTGAGTTTCTGCTGTTTTCTTTTTACTTCAGCCGCGATATTAGAGATTGCGGATGGAAAACCATATAATGATAAAACAAGCGCCATCCCCAACAACGGATAAATTTGCTGATAGATATAAAATCCAACATCGCCTGTGAAGTTTTGGAGCGGTACCCGGTAGCCCGCGCTCAGTATCTTACTCAACATTCCTGCGATGGTCAGCAAAAACGCTCCTCGCAACAAACCCTTACTTTCACTCGTCATCCAATAAACGTCCCTTACGCAATAAATTTGAATATATTATACCATTAAATGCTAATCCATGTGTGAGCGTCAAAGGATTGAGTCAAGTACTTGTGGGAGTTTTTTAAGTCCCTTATTTTATACTGTTTTCGTCCAGTGTTTTGTTAGCGTTATCAACCCTATATTGCTCTAAAATGTTTGGGTTCTTCTATTTTTTAAATTC
>NZ_JAMBON010000046.1 GCF_023715655.1 Oceanobacillus luteolus
TCAGAGACGATGAGGTTGATAGGTTTGAGGTAGAAGCATGGTGACATGTGGAGCTGACAAATACTAATCGATCGAGGACTTAACTAAATTCTATTTTGATGTCGTTCCATTACTCTTATTTAGTTTTCAAGGTACAAATATATATTTAATCTTATAGGTCTGGTAATGATGGCGGAAAGGTCACACCTGTTCCCATACCGAACACAGCAGTTAAGCTTTCCAGCGCCGATGGTAGTTGAGACTTTGTCTCTGCAAGAGTAGGACGTTGCCAGGCCAAACCAAATTAATTAAATGATATTGTTCCACAGTAGCTCAGTGGTAGAGCAATCGGCTGTTAACCGATCGGTCGTAGGTTCGAATCCTACCTGTGGAGCCATTTTTTTATTTGCAGAGATTAAATGCTTCCATAGCTCAGTAGGTAGAGCGCTTCCATGGTAAGGAAGAGGTCGTCGGTTCGATTCCGGCTGGAAGCTCTCATCGACCATTCTCACAATCGTGAGAATGGTTTTTTTATGTTTATCATTATTAAATTTATGGAATGGGTATCTTATATGGATGATTTTTAGCAACTCTTCCTAAAAATCGATAGTGTTTTTCTATATAAAAGACAATATATTATCAAGTTTATACAGTGTATAATTACACTGATATAAAAGAGTAATTGTGGATATCATTCTTATTAAATATCTGCATTAATATAACTTGGTTGGACAAGATATGAGTTAGAATACTGTGGAATCTTTAAAAGCGGAATGAAGGGTTTGTATTTTAAAAGGTTTTGTTCCTAACCGTGAAAGGAGTATTCCATTTGGAACACTTAAATAGAGAAGAACTAAAGCAAAATGGTTTTAGTGAAGACATTCTACCAACGATAAAGGAAAAGAGAA
This sequence comes from Oceanobacillus luteolus, assembly GCF_023715655.1. Classification (GTDB taxonomy): domain Bacteria; phylum Bacillota; class Bacilli; order Bacillales; family Amphibacillaceae; genus Oceanobacillus; species Oceanobacillus luteolus. The sequence goes on from NZ_JAMBON010000046.1 coordinate 888, forward strand.
ATTGGGGTATCAGCAATTATACTACTATCTGGATGGGTTCTGTGCATAACATTCCGAACTATATTGCAATCGGTGGGCTGTTTGCCATTGGACTATCAGTAGGACAGGTATTTTCTGCAATTATGGTTGCGGCAATTTTAATTGCGGCAATCCTGGTGTTGAACGGGCATGCTGGATCAAAGTATGGTTTGCCATTTGCTATGTTGTTACGTTCTTCATTTGGAAATAAAGGTGCAGTTATTCCTGGTGTGTTAAGGGGAGTTATTGCTGCGATTATGTGGTTTGGATTTCAGACGTTCGCAGGAAGCCAGGCTTTAGCGATCTTAATCGGTAAAATATGGCCAGGATTTCTAACGCTAGGTGGCGATTGGAACCTGTTGGGATTATCATTACCAGGCTTAATCTCATTTCTTATATTTTGGGCATTCAACGTTGCTTTAATCTATGGTGGAATGGACTTGTTAGGGAAATTTGCTAATATTTTATCTCCACTTGTTTATATTGTTTTTGGTGGTATGGCAATTTGGGCAATCAACTTAGCTGGTGGTATTGGTCCAATTTTAAGTTATACGGGATCTGGAATCAGTGGAAATCCAATCATTGTATTTTTAGGTGCTGTTACTGTGATTGTCGCAGCTTGGGCAGCCCCGATGGTTAGTGTATCAGATTTTACTAGACTTTCTCGTACACCAAAAGACCAAGCTGTTGGACAAACAGTTGGTTTAGTTGTAACTTATTTATTATTTGCTGTAGCTAGTATTGCAATCATTGTTGGTTCCGAAATTGCTTTCGGTGTTGACGCTATGTCTAACAACATTATCAGTTAATGTTACAGGAAATATTGTTCCAGCTGGTTATCAGTTGGCGTCACTGTTTCCAAAACACCTTACTTTCAAATCAGGTGCGACACTAGCTGCGCTGATTGCAATCTTCCTAATGCCTTGGAAGCTGATGGAAAACTCGACTAGTATCTTTACGTTTTTAAGTATTGTCGGGGGCTTATTGGCGCCAATAACAGGTATTATGTTAGCCCAATATTTTGTGGTTGATAAAACGAACTTAGATTTAAAAGAACTATATTCACGAAATGGAAAATACAATTATAAAAACGGCTTTAACATAAATGCAATCATCACACTAGTGATTGCTGGTGTTCTTTGTTTAATTGGATTATTTGTACCGTTCTTCCAACCTCTTTATGAAATGTCATGGATTGTTGGAATTGTTGCAGCGTTCATTATTTATATTTTCCCTTTCGGTCAATTGTTCATGAAGCTTTTCTTCCCTCGGTTCAAAAAAATAAGTTAAATCCATAATGACGAAATAAAAATCCTGAGATACAAGTCAATGTATCTTAGGATTTTTAAAAATCTTGCATTGTATTTAATACATGGTATAATATTATTTACAAATAAAATTGATGATTTTCCACAGTAGCTCAGTGGTAGAGCAATCGGCTGTTAACCGATCGGTCGTAGGTTCGAATCCTACCTGTGGAGCCATTTTTTTATTTGCAGAGATTAAATGCTTCCATAGCTCAGTAGGTAGAGCGCTTCCATGGTAAGGAAGAGGTCGTCGGTTCAATCCCGGCTGGAAGCTCTTTTATTATGTACACTATATAAAGGTAAAAATTCAGCCAGCCACTTTTAGTGGCTGGCATTTTTACGTGGTTTATTTATAGCAGGTCGCACCAACGATAATGAGTAGGATAAATAATACGACAATCAAAACAAATGTATTGCTAGCTCCGTGTCCATAACTAGGGCTTACATAATTGTTGCAACCACAGCCATAACCACCGCCGAATCCATACATAAATATTCCTCCTCGCTGTTAATTCAACCCATCATTTACTAACAATCAGTGTGTTCCGGAATGGGATGATCATCTATATTGATACTATATGTTGAACGGGACAGATTGAATGGGTTAAATGCCTATGGGAGGATACTTTCTGTCTAAAAGTCTTATCTTAATTTATAGGTAGAATAATTGAAATAATACGATGATATTATCATTTAATTGCTATCAACGGCATGTAAATTTCGTCTTTAATCGTATAGTAGTATAGTATGATACATCAACCGGGCATGCCTGTTTTCTGGATAAGGTCCATCTAGATAAGGACGCAAACATTCTAAAAACATGTAATCACAATAACAGCGATCACGTCCTTGTTGCAAGCACAAGTCATGGCGCATACAGCAAGCATCTACTGCATTTGTGGGGTATCCAGGTCCATTGCAGCCAGGACCACACCAACGATAACCGGGGAAAATACACCAGCCTCTTCCGTTGATAGGTGCCCTATTCATATCAACACCTCCTCTAGTACTTTTATTTTATGAATCGATTTAATTGGCTGTAACGGCTGCTCTTCAGTTATACACTATGTCAGATATTGTAGGATATTGGAATTTACTGTAAGTAAAATGAAACAAAATCAGCGAATGATCCGTATTAATGAATTAGATAATACAAGAACTTTATGGGAGGCGGATTTAGTTGAAGTGTAAGTCTTGTAATGGAGATTCATTTGTCAAAGTGCCGGATTTCGACAAGCAATTGACGGTTTGTTTGTCTTGCGGAGAAGTTCTTTCAATTAAATTTGTAGATTTATCATTGCTGAAAAAGTACGAACAGGTAAATTAGGAAAGCTCTAGGCAAGCAAAAAGTCCTCTAAAACAATGTTGTTTTAGAGGACTGATCTATGCATTGTAATTTGCTCCAATTTCATAAGATAATAGGACAAGATGTAAATACCCATTAATTCCATGTTCTTCTTATGTCATAAAAATGAATTGCATTATTCGTTAGGTAAGAATATAAGGATAGAGTTCCTTCGTCCCCGATTGTCTCATCAAAAAGTTCCAGGGAAGGCTGGTTCGTATTGACGATATAATCGATCACTTCCTCATCCATTCCGTACTTGCTGTTCAATTCCCACCATTTGGTATACAATGCTCCGTGCTCTTTATCAAATACACGTTTCCGGACTTGATACTCCCCTGGTTCCATACCAGCAATATTAATATTGATTTCCTTGTTTAACTTATTCATTAAAGTCTCTTCGATTGAATAATAAGGGTTCACATTATTAGGGTTCATCAAGATGAGCTGGTACCCTCTTTCATTTTTGGCTAATACGAATTCTTCCCCTACCGCGATGAGTTCTCCTTGCAGCCTTTCGAGGAAATGCATCGCAAAGAAAGCAGGACGTTTACCACTGAAATAATGGTAAAGCTCCATACCTTCTAAACGGATTTTTCGATTTTTCCCCAACTTTTCATGTTGATGGGTATTAATCCAGAAACCCATCGATTCAACATCTCTGGCAACATCAAGGGCGCTTTTCATGATCAAAGCACCACGAAAGAAAGTTCCATTCGTATGTCGTGTATTGCCTGAAAGTACATTCCAGCTAACCATATGAATTGGTCTATCTTTTCTATGTTTGCGCAGATAGGATTTTATTTTCAATGTCTTATTTTTTATATAATCCTTTTCCAATGAAAACCGATTATCTCCTAGTTCCTCAAAATCAATAATTTCATTTTGATTCGCCTCGTAAGCGAAAAAGTCGATTTTCGTATCTCTTTCGAGCATCCATACATGCTGTTTACTTAGTTTTTCTGTCTGATAGGAATATGGAATGAATGTCCCTACATTGATGGAAGGGATGATATTTTTTAAATTCCGATAGAGGGTTGTATAGACTCTTTTCAATTCATTGGGACTCACCCCTGTGTGATATGGCTCATAGAACATGAAGTACCACGTTTCTACAAATGAATTTCCATAAAGGTTTAAACAGTGGGCGATCAAGTCTCGCAGTTTTGTGAAAAATTGATCCTCATCCCTTGTTATTTCTCGGTAATCAACACGTACAAATAAGGAAAGATCATTTTGTCTTAAGAAGTTGAGCGCATAGTCCAAATCAAAATATGGAGAGGTTGTAGCAATTATTTCATCTGTTTCAACTTCTGGAATAATTGTTGTTCCGTGAATCAAATTGCGGACTGCTATATATTCTAAATGTAAATCTTTTTTGGCGGTTAAAATTTGTGTCCGGACACTATCTTTAAGTATTTCTCTTAATTCACCAATTGACAGATTATGTTTTGGCCGATAGATAATGGGGTCATCTATAATTGGTCCGTTTATATCAATTTCAACTCTTTCCATTCTAGTTTCAGTGGAGTTGAATCTTTTATTCGTATTCTCCATATATATACCAAGTTTACCGAGGATGTTTTGGAAAGAGATAATGTTAAATTCAACGTCCTGTTCATAGTAAGTAACTTTATCTTTTCTCTCAACTTGATGCCTCTCTCGGTATTCTGTCGGTGTCATTTTATAAGTTTCTTTAAAAAGACTTGTAAAGGATTTTGTATTTGGAAATCCGTTGTTAATTGCGATTTGTGAGATGGAATAAGGTGTATACAATAATTCTTTTAGTGCATGTTCCATTCTAATGTTCATTAAGAACCTTTTAAATCCAATCCCTGTTTTCTCCTTGAAATAGCGGGAGAGATATCCTGGAGATAAATAAAAATGATCCGCAATATCATCTAAAGTGATTGGTCGATCATAATTTTCTTCCATAAAGGAATGGATCTGCTGAATTTGCTTATCTTCGCTATCTACTCGTTGTATGCTTTTACTTTCCGTTCTAAATCTGCGAATCAAAATAAGCAGGATTTCACTAATATGACTTTGAATCTCGATTTTGTACCCTTCATTTTTGCGGAAATGAGCAATTGCTGTTTCGGCAATAAGTTTCAATAATGCATGAATGATTGACTCTTTACCTAAATCGATTTCCCTGGAAAAACAATCAAAACGGCTATTGTGGTAGGCCTCGTAATAATTGCTCATAAAGGAGTCTGATATTGTAATCATTAGTGTCCGATTATCATTACTTCCAGCTGCTTGAAATAATTGATTATGATTGATGATGAGCAGGTCCTCTGCAGCCAAATGATAGTACCTAGAGTTTGTTTCAACATGAAGTTCTCCATTGATGACAAGAATGATTTGGATACCTTGATTTATTTTCGGAGCAAGCGTTTCAATGTGTTGCAAGTGTATATTGAAATCCTTTAATTGTTTATCCATACAAGCATCCTACTTTCATCCGCTGTAATTATTAACTAGTGTAAGACGAAGAGAGGAGAGTAGTCAATCTGGGCACCATGATCAGTATTCATGTGTGGATAGGTGTGAGGAATGAATAACCGGCTTAACCCTACTGAATGCAGAGTTAAGCCGGTTAGATTACATGTTATAATATCCGTCCATTTAATACATCAAAGTAACGTCTTACTATGAAACAACTTCACACGTTAAGGAGTTTCGGTTTACTTGAATATATTCGCCTGTTGTTTTATTCATTACTTGAGATACTTGCTTCGTATGTGTTACCTCAATCCAATCATTTTGTATATCCGCCAGCAATTTTACTTCAACATCAGTCGTTCCATATTTAAAACCACTATATGATAATTTTGTCATGGTAATCCTTCCTTTCATTGAAAGTACTATTAGTCACATAGAATGCATCGTGTTTAAGGAGATGCTTTCACAATATAGATAGTTTACCATATTGATTGCTGTAGATAAAATTATGAAAAGGTGGGTACATGGTGTATAGCAAGGTCATTTGTCTTTATCTAATTTAATATGTTGTGAAACGGAGTGTTTTTTGTACCCAATATAACCCATATTTCACTGGAGTTAAAACATCTTCTTTCGAGTCATGTGGAATTGTAAAGTCTGCGTCTTCATTATTCCAAATCCTTTTAAAGTAATCATCGATTTCCTGGATGAATCCACTGGTATTTGGTGCAGTTACTGCTATATTATTTTCCATATTATAATTATCTAAATTCCGGGAAGTGAAATTTGTAGACCCAGCTGTAACATAACTTTCTTTACTCCCTTTAAGATAAGCTATTTTAGAATGATATTGTTCTTCATTTGTAAGATACCACTTAATTTCAACTTTTCCGTTCGTATCATCTACCAATTCTTTTGCGACAGGGATATTTGGTAAGCCGATTTTCTGCGAACCGAATGCATTCTCATTAGGGTCTAAAATTATCCGGACTTCAACACCCCGATTTGCTGCTTCTTGTAATGCACCAATTACAGTCCTGTCGGAAAGGTAAAACATTCCTAGCCAAGCTTCATCACCCCGAGTTAATTTTTCCAGGGCAGCTATAAAGCTAGTTTCAATTTTATTTTCCGTTAAGATTTGTGCTCGAATGGTTCGCTCTTCTGAACGTTGTTTAGGAGGAAAGTGATTTTCTAGTTGTTGCACATTCGGAAATGCATCTAAATTTCCACCGGAAAATGCGGCTACTGCGTGCTCCGCTTCGATCATGTCTTTAATGATGGGACCCGTTACTTTAATCGCCACATTAGAATGGAATCCACTTGAATCATGTGCATTTGCTGATAGTACGAGGCCTTCAGCTTCAGTTATTATCGCTTTCCGATGATTTGCCTTAATATTCAATAGAGCTAGATAGGAGCGGAGGGTGACATCTGGAGAAGTCTCTCCAAAGGGGTTCGGCAACCAACCATTTCCTTCCTGACCGAACCATTGGAAGAACATTCTCCAAATACCTGAATAGAGTATGTTTGGATCCCGTAGCTTGGATAAATCTGTATAGATTATTTCTGCCCCATAATCTGCCAAATAATCAATGTATGTAGCATCATGAGAATGATAACTCCGATTTATATCGTCTGTAATGATAACCACTTGGAGTTCAGGGAATTTTTCAAGTTGGGTTTTAATTTTATCTGAAAACATCTTACTTACCTCAGGAAAGTCTCGACCTTCATCAGAGAAATCATTGATCATAAACATGTCAATGATAATAAATTCCTCTGCTTCCTCTATCATTTGAAAGACTGTATTAAAAATTTCATGCTCATAGACTTCTTCTCCTTCTTTTTGATAAGTCAAATCATATAAGAAGGAAATCTCATCCTCTGTGAGCCAATGCTCCTCACCAAGATAAGAAGTCCCATCAGGTAGTTCTTTTGTTTGGTGGAAAATAAGTGTGCCAATATAGACACTCAATAAAAGAGATAAAATTATCCAAGTAATTTTTTTCACGTTCTTTTCTCCTTTGGTTTCTCAATTATTCTCTCTTTAATACCCGAAATAGAGAAAAAGTACACTCGGAGGATAAAAAGGTGCCTTTTTACAGTAGAACTGATTCTTTAAAAGGTATTTTTTTACTTACAGAATAGATTAAAGTTATACCATAATCTTTAATTATGATAAAATAGAACTAGGATTAAATATTTGGTGTTTTTGATTAACTGAGACAAAGTGATTACTTTTGAAGATGGTACGCAATAATATAGAAAGATATTATATAGGAGTTGGCAAAATAATGAGTGTCATATCATTTGTAATGGGGGCTGAAGTTCACAAGGAAACAGTAGTAGAGATGGTAAAAGAAATGCTTCCTGACCATGAACTTCATGTTTATAACGCGGCGTTCATCGATGACTTATTTCAAGCGAAGACTGATAGTGATTTAGTCATATTGGATTTAGAGGCTCATATTTCTGTTCGTGAAGTAGTACGGAATTATAGGTTTGCTGATACAAAGGTGGCGGTAATTCTACCTGATTCAGAAGTGAATGCAATTGATGATTATACACATTTTGATTTAGTTGGCTTTTTTAGTGTTGGTATGAGTGTGGAAGAATTGGTCGATGGGATTAAATACATACAAAGAGGGATTACTTATGTACATCCCATCATTTCCAATGTTATCTATGATAAATATAAACAAGTTTCCCAAGGAGAAGTGCGTAGACCGATCGGCTTATTGACCAGGAGAGAATGGGAAGTGTTGGGAGAGCTGGTGAAGGGTTGCCAGAATGAAGAGATTGCAGTGAACTTAGATATATCAGACAAAACAGTAAAAAATCACATCACTTCTATTTTAGGTAAATTAGAAGTAAAAGATCGAACCAATGCAGTTCTTTTAGCTTTAAAAGAGAGATGGTTCTATTTATAGAAAGAATCCCAATCGTCGAAAGACAAGACGATTGGGATTCTTTTATATATATTCTCTCTTTTTCAGCCAACGGAATGTAAGAAATTGGAGCAGGAATACGATGAATGCGACTAGACCCAAATTAATGCGGTACCAAATACCGTTGCCGAACCAATCGAGTGGCGTTGCAACGATAGGCGGGCTGGATAGATAAAGATAGTTGGCCTCAAGCCAAGGATTTATGATAAATCCTACATATAATGCGTAGATAATTAATATGGTATACGTGTGGGTCATGTTTTTAAATGTAATTGTTCCAGGTTTGGCTGTAACGGCGATAAAAACACTCGTAGTCGAAATTGCTATGTGGTGGATGAAAAATTTGAAGTACCGGAAATTAGGGAAATCATAAGGCAACTCTGGGGTGATTAATGCCAAAAAGGCTGGAATGAATCCGATAAAAAAGGTGATTACCATGAGTTTTCTATTTAATGTAAATAAAGCAATTGCTCCAACCAGACTGGCAACACCACATAGATGGAAGGGCAGATGATATACCCAGATTCCATGGAAGGCTGTCCAGGTTTGATAAATAATCTCTGAACCGACTAATAGAACGAATAGAAACCACCGAATACGTTGGAAGATCTTTGTATTCGTCTTGATTTCCCGATGAAATAGTAAAAGTAAGAAAACACATATAATATACAGGATCAACATGAAGATATGGCTGAAACCGAATGCAGTAAATGTATCTCCTCTAAGAGTTAGAAACCAATCTATCATTTATTCACCCCTTATTATTATATGTATGTAGCGAATAAAAAAAGACGCTTTTTTGCATGCACAGCATAAAAGCATCTTTTTTTGTTCCTTAACCACCGATAATATGGAATCCTGAGTCTACGTGTAAAACTTCTCCAGTGACACCTCGAGAAAGATCACTTAGGAAAAACATGGTTGCATCTCCAACCTGATCTTGGTCGACATTGCGACGAAGTGGTGCTTTTTCCGTAACGACACTTGCTTTTTCGTTGAAACCAGAAACTCCTTTAGCGGATATGGTGCGAATTGGTCCGGCTGAAATGGCATTTACTCTTATATCGTATTTCCCAACATCTTCAGCTAGATAACGGACACTCGCTTCAAGGGAAGCTTTAGCCACACCCATAATATTGTAATTCGGAATTACGCGTTCTGAGCCGATGTATGTTTGGGTAACGATACTACCGCCTTCAGTCATTAGTTCTTTTGCAGCCCTAGTTACAGCAACTAATGAGTATGCACTGATCTCATGGGCCAGCAGATAACCGTCCCGGGAAGTGTCTGCATATTCACCATCCAACTCCTCGCGCTTTGCAAACGCTACTGAGTGGACAAGTCCATGAATGATGCCTACATTATCTTTAATTTCACTGAATGCGGTTTCGATACTAGAATCATCCGCAACATCTAAGGAAACGATTAATTTAGCGGGAATATCATGTTTTTCTAGAAGTTTTTCTAGTTTCTTTCTAGAACGCTCCTGCCTATTCGTAAAGATTAGATTTGCTCCTTGATGGTGCAGAGATTTAGTAATTCCCCAAGCGATACTTCTTTCGTTTGCGACACCCATTACAACAATATTTTTTCCTTCTAATAAGCCAGACATGGTATACCTCCATAAAAGCTGTTTTTTTATATTATACCTTATGTTCCTATATAGAGAAATAAAAACCATAGTTTAGTTCATAATAGCAGGTACTAATTTAGCTCGCAACAGTCTGAAAGATGTTGTGAGCTAAAGGGGGTGCAAACAAGTTAAGAAGTAGGACAAGTTAGTAAAAGGAAGTAAAAATACTCTATTAAAAGTTGAAGGAGTGAGATAATGTAAGCGAAAATAGTGGTTAAATGGTTGGTTGAAAAAAAATATAAAAAATATTTGATTTAGGTCTTTACAAAATGAAAAATACTAGATATAATGTAAATCGTCAGTTTGAAAAAACATCATTATTAAATGATTATTACACTGGCCCGTTGGTCAAGCGGTTAAGACACCGCCCTTTCACGGCGGTAACACGGGTTCGAATCCCGTACGGGTCACCATTATAAATCAGCTTACATTGTGAAGCTTTTTTAATTTCTCTCGGCTTACCTTAAATGATAGAGGCAAGCCACGTAATACTATCTGCCGGCCTAGCTCAATTGGTAGAGCACGCCGCGAAATACATCCTTGATCTGTTTCTCTGAAGCGGCCTGCGAGGAGTGTAATCTTCACTGAAACAACTTGCAACACGACGAGCTTTCAAACAGCTAGCTCAAGTGAACAAATCAGTTCATAATTTTAATCTGCCGGCCTAGCTCAATTGGTAGAGCAACTGACTTGTAATCAGTAGGTTGGGGGTTCAAGTCCTCTGGCCGGCACCACTTTTTTAAAAGATTATGGAATAAGACAATTACAATTGCAAATAATATTGTGGAGGGGTAGCGAAGTGGCTAAACGCGGCGGACTGTAAATCCGCTCCCTCAGGGTTCGGCAGTTCGAATCTGCCCCCCTCCACCACTTTTATTGTTGGGCTATAGCCAAGCGGTAAGGCAACGGGTTTTGGTCCCGTCATTCCTAGGTTCGAATCCTAGTAGCCCAGCCATTTTTTTGTTTTTGGACAAGTTATTTTTGATATGTAGGTTAACTTTTTGAGATTACGGGTAACTTATAATTAGTATAGATGCTTGCTCAAGAAAACTAACCAGAACAATATAGACATCACGAGCCATTAGCTCAGTTGGTAGAGCACGCCGCGGATTGCATCATTGAAACTGCATCGTGGTAGCGGCCTGCGAGGAGTGTAATCTTCGCTGAGTCAGCTTGCAACACGACGAGCTTTCAAACAACTTGCTCAAGAAAACTAACCAGAACAATATAGACATCACGAGCCATTAGCTCAGTTGGTAGAGCATCTGACTTTTAATCAGAGGGTCACAGGTTCGAATCCTGTATGGCTCATCCTTTTTATTTAATTATCACAAAATGAATAACCGCTGTTAAAAACAAGGCTCCTTTAAATTGAGCCTTGTTTTTGTTTGCAATATAAGTAAATGTTCAACATAATAGATAGAGACTATCAATAAACGGGCTTTTTTGTAAAAATAAATAGCAGTTTCTACAAAAAATCCGAGGGAACGTGTTATAATCATTTAGAGAATTATAAATTTCTATTGATAAAAACAACTCTCAATAACATACTAAAGGATGATCCGGCATGAAATCGTCCAGAATACCTGGTTTCTATAAAAAAACAATTGAAGAAAGAAAAGAACTTATTCATAGCATGTATCCTTTTACGGAAGAAGAGCTGGCAACGCTAAGTGCTGAGGCTCCATTGGCTCAGGATATTGCTGATAATATGATTGAAAATGTAGTTGGTACTTTTCAGCTTCCTTTAGGTTTGGGATTGAATTTCTTAATAAATGGGAAAGAATATATCATACCGATGGCTATTGAGGAAGCTTCTGTTGTTGCCTCCGCTAGTCATATTGCGAAAATTGTTCGGGATGCAGGAGGCTTTACTGCCGAATCTACCGATCGAGTCATGATCGGACAAATCCAAGTAGTCGGCTGTCCAGATTTTCAACAGGCGAAGACGGCTGTTTTGGAAAACAAAGATGCACTGATTAAAGCAGCGAATGAGGCTTTTCCAAGTATTGTTCGCCGCGGCGGTGGTGCAGAGGACTTGGATGTACGGATTTTAAATGAAGAGGCTGATTCGGCCTTCGGTAAAATGCTGATAGTCCATCTTTATGTAAATACGGTGGATGCGATGGGTGCCAATTTAATTAATACGATGGCAGAATCGATTGCTCCTTTAGTGGAAAAGATTACAAGTGGTAAAGTTTATTTGCGAATTTTATCGAATCTTGCTGATCGGAGTTTAGCTCGTGCCCGTTGTGTCATTCCTCCACATTTATTGAAGACAGGGGATTTTTCCGGGGAAGAAGTACGGGATGGTGTCATTCACGCTTATGAGTTTGCAGCATCGGATCCTTATAGAGCAGTTACTCATAATAAGGGGATTATGAATGGCGTTGACCCTGTAGTGATTGCTACCGGGAATGATTGGCGTGCAGTTGAGGCAGGTGCACATGCCTATGCTGTTAAAGATGGACAGTATACTTCCATGACTACATGGTGGAAAGATGAGCAAGGTAATCTTGTAGGTGAATTAGAATTGCCAATGTCGGTAGGAACTGTCGGTGGTGCTACCCGCGTCCACCCGTTGGCTAAAATGGCCCTTAAGTTATTGGATGTAAGTAGCGCGAAAGAGTTGGCCGAGGTAATTGTTACTGTAGGTCTTGCTCAAAACTTAGGTGCACTTAAGGCGTTGGCGACAGACGGCATTCAAAAAGGACATATGACCTTGCATTCTCGCTCTGTTGCGATTGCAGCAGGCGCTACAGGGGAGATGATTGATATCATTGCAAAAGAATTGATTAAAATAAATGAAATCCGTGTTGGAAAAGCTAAAGAATTGGTGGAAAAATACAAACGATGAGTGCAGAAAAAGTCTCAACTTCAACAAAAACAGCTATTGGTATAGCTCATAGTAAGCTAATTTTAATCGGAGAGCATGCGGTTGTACACGGACAGCCTGCAATTGCTATTCCGTTTCCGTTAATTGGTGTAGAGACCGTGGTTGAGTATATGCCAGGACCATTAAAGCTAGATAGCAGTTTCTATTATGGACCGCTTCATATGGCGCCAGAAGAGTTGCGTGGCATAACCAACTGTACTACAGATACATTGGAATATTTAGATCTTCCTGCGGAGGATATGATTATTCGTATTAACTCCTCCATCCCACCAGGGAAGGGTCTTGGGTCCAGCGCTTCTGTAGCAGTATCTATCATTCGTTCTTTATTTAATTATGCGGACCGTGAATGTACTCAAGAGGAACTGCTGAAGCTTGCTCATATTGCAGAAACCTATGCACATGGTTCCCCAAGTGGGATAGATACGTTCACCATTACATCTGACTCACCAATCTGGTTTGAGAAAAACCATCCAATCGAAAGGATTGGCGTGAAAGAGGATTTACACTTTATTGTCGCAGATTCAGGGCAAGATGCGGATACGAGAACCTCTGTACAATCAGTGACAAGATTACTGAAGAAAGCGCCACGTAAAATCCAAAGAAAACTCGACCGAATTGGTGAATTGACGCATGATGCTAAAGGCGCACTCGAAAAGGCGAGTAAACATTTCCTTGGATATATGCTGAACGAAGCTCAAAAAGAGCTTGAATACCTCGGGGTAAGTGATGCAGTGTTAAATCGCTTGATTCGCTTTGCCAGACAAGAAGGTGCACTAGGTGCAAAGCTCACTGGTGGAGGAAATGGTGGATGTATCATTGCATTGGCGCAAAACGAAGTGCACTGCAAACAGCTCGCTGAGAAATTAAAACAATTTGGTGCCCATACTGTTTGGCCATTTGTGTTGAAGAAAAATGGTTAATCTTTTTGATAAGTAACCAGATATAAGCCTGAGAAGCTCATATTTGGTTACTTTCTTTGTAGTATAGGAAATTATAAAAATTTTAAGGATGTAATAATACACTGGTGGGGCCACGTCCGGCTCCAGCGCCCAGGGACTGCCAGACTTCACGTACCTCCGTCCGATAAGTCAACATCGACTCTCTTCGTTCGTCGTGTATCCTTTATCTCCTGCGGTCCGTTCCAGTCTGCACGTCCCTAAACGGGCGCTTCCGCCTTTGTTTTATATTGTAATTAAATGGTAAAGGGGATTATTATGAAAGCTACAGCAAAAGCGCATACGAATATTGCCTTGATTAAATATTGGGGAAAGCGGAATGACGAACTGATTCTGCCGACAAACAACAGTCTTTCTCTTACATTAGATGGATTCTACACAACGACCACTGTAGACTTTCAAGAGGACCTGAAAGAGGATTATTTTGAGCTGGATGGCGAGCCTGTTATGGGTGAAGCATATAAACGCGTGACTGCCTTTTTAGATTTAATAAGACGGATGGCTGATAAGGAGGACTTGTTTGCGCGAGTCAAATCTTATAACCAGGTTCCAACAGCAGCGGGGTTTGCTTCATCTGCATCTGGTTTTGCCGCACTAACAGCGGCAGCAACGAAAGCAATTGGATTGGATTTAAGTGATACCGAGCTTTCTCGATTGACTCGTCAAGGTTCGGGTTCTTCAAGCCGTTCCATTTATGGTGGTTTTGCAGAATGGGAAATGGGCGAAAAGGAAGATGGTTCCGACTCTTATGCTGTTCCTATAGCTTCAGAAAATCATTGGGATGTCAGAATGGCAGGAGTTGTCTTGACTTCAAAAATGAAAAAAATCTCTAGTCGCGCTGGAATGCGTAGGACAGTAGAAACTTCTCCTTTTTATGAAGGTTGGTTAAAGAGTATTCCAGAAGACCTTTCTCAAATAAAAAAGGCAATTAGTGATAAAGATTTTACTCGGCTAGGTGAAATTGCTGAGGCGAATTGCTTGAAAATGCACGCAACTTCTCTGGCTGCAAAACCTCCGTTTACGTACTGGATCGATTCGACGATTCGTGTGATGCAACAGGTTCAGGAAATGCGTGAACAAGGGATACCTGCCTACTTTACAATTGATGCAGGTCCAAATGTTAAAGTGTTATATTTGCCAGAGTACGAGGAACAAGTGGAGCGTATCCTCCGAGAAGTGCCAGGGGTTACAGATGTTATACTTAGTAAACCAGGACCAGGAGTAAGCTATCTTTAGGAGTGGAGTAAATTGTCGAACAACAACATGACGATTCAAGTACCTGGTAAACTTATGGTTGCAGGTGAATTTGCGGTACTCGTACCACATCAACATCTTGCAGTGACGGCTGTCGACCGCTTTGTTTATGCGGCCATAAAGGATTCCGAGGAGCGTTTGCTCAACTTGGAAGATTTCAAGTTGCATGATTTGAAATGGAATTACCAAGGTGGAGAAATCAACATACAATCAACAGACGAGCGCCTTTCCTTTGTTCGTGAAGCAATGAAGATTACTTGCACCTACTTAGAGGAGCAAGGGATATCAATAGACAGCTTCAAACTTTCCGTCCGCAGTGAATTGGATGACCAATCCGGTGTGAAATATGGATTGGGTTCTAGTGCAGCTGTGGTTGTTGCCGTTGTGACAGCCATAATGGCACGCTTTTCAACAGAAGAGCCAAATAAGGATGTCGTTTTTAAATTGGCAGCCTTAGCTCATGTAAATATACAGGGGAGCGGATCAGGAGCAGATGTGGCAGCTTCTGTTTATGGAGGGATTTTACAGTATTCATCTTTTCAGGCAGAATGGTTACTTGATGCTTCTAGAAAAACATCTACCATCAGCGAACTAATTGAAAGTGACTGGATCTACCTTTCGATCAAGCGTCTTTCTTTGCCTGCATCAGTTTACTTCTGTGTAGGTTGGACGGGAAGACCTGCATCGACTACGAAACTTGTCGAACGCATTTTGCAATTGAAAACAGATAATCCGATAGCTTTCGAGGAATTTCTTGAGAAGAGTGGACGTGCCGTACATACATTATTGACTGGCATGGAAACCGAAAACAATGAATTATTATTTGAAGGAGTGAAGGCCAATCGTGAAGCACTTGCGACAGTTGGTAAACAGGCAAAGGTATCGATTGAAACTCCACTCTTAAGTACGTTATGTGAATTGGCGGAAGACCTCCAGGGAGCAGGAAAGCCATCAGGAGCAGGTGGCGGTGACTGTGGCATAGCCTTTATGCCGAATGAAAAGCAAGCAGATCTCTTATATCGTGCGTGGGAAGAAGCTGGTATCAAACCGCTTTCCATTTCTTCTTATGCCCAAGGTGCCACGATAAACACAATTTAAAATAAAAAGACATAAACCTCGTCTCCTGAGATTTATGTCTTTTTTCTGTCACTAGTATTTGGAATACTTACTGCTATATATAATCATTGATTAAATGGTATATTTGCCATTAGTCGTCGCTGATGTTGTTCTATTTAAATATACCTCAGGAAAAAGTTTATCTGGAAGCAAGCTCATAGTTGTCGTAGTTTTGATATTTATAGATCAGCGTGTCCAACTTCATACTAGATTCAATTACGGCCTGTGATGTAAGATCATGATCGCTACTTAAGGAAATTAATTCTTCACGACAGGCTTCGATTTTTTCTAATAATATTAATTTACTCACCAAAGCTTCCTCCTATCTAGTATACTATAATAAGAAAATACCCTGAAAATAGCAAGAGTAAACTTTGAAAAATTTGATAAAATTGATAGGATATAAATTAGTATAAATAAATTATTTTCTTTGGTGGATAATTTGATTTTGCTGGATCGTCTAACAGAGCTCATTTTAAAAAGAAAAAAATATTAGCGGAAAGAATGAAACCTTTTTAGTGTCTATTTCGTAATAACAGTACCGCATTGTAGGCGGAGGTAAATGTATGGATCAGATGATTAGGGAGAAAGTTAAGTTAGTGAAAAAAGGGGATCAATCTGCCTTTGAGGATTTGGTCTCATTTTACCAAAATAAAATATACCAGCACTGCTACCGGATGCTTGGTAATGCACATGAGGCAGAAGATATCGCACAAGAAGCTTTTATACGAGCATATGTGAATATTCATTCCTTTGATGATAAGCGGAAGTTTTCAAGTTGGCTCTACCGGATTGCAACAAATCTATCCATTGACAGATTGCGCAAACGAAAGCCGGACTATTTTCTGGATGCCGAAGTCAAAGGTACGGATGGTTTGGATATGTACTCCCAGCTTCAAAGTGAGGAGACACCTATTGTAGAAGAGGTGGAGAGCAATGAGTTGCAGCGATATATTCATAAAGAAATACTTCAGCTTCCATCGAAATACCGCAGTATCATCATTTTAAGGTATTTAGAAGAATTTTCCTTGAAGGAAATTAGTGAAATCTTGGATATCCCAATTGGAACCGTTAAAACAAGGATTCACCGAGGTCGGGAAGCTTTACGTAAGAGGCTTCGTCATGTGTAAAGGAGTGTGGTCCCATTGAAATGTAATCCAGAAATTGTTGGGTTGATGCATAAACATTTGGATGGAGATATATCGAATGAAGAAGAAAGACAATTATCCATGCATCTTGAAGACTGTGAAAGTTGTCAAGAGCATTTCCGTGAGTTGAAAAGGACAATTACATTAATCCAAAGTGCGGAGCGGTTTGAAGCGCCTGCAAATTTTACTGCTAATGTGATGCGCAATCTCCCAACAGAGAAAAAGCGGGTAAAATATACGCGCTGGTTTAAAATGCATCCCATGCTTACAGCTGCTGCCATTTTCTTTATCCTCATGTTCTCGGGAGTGTTTTTCACATGGGAACAAGAGAACCAGTTGGTTGTCTCTAAGCAGGAAAACCTTGTTATTGAAGGGGATACAGTGATTGTACCTGAAGGGGAGGTTGTTGAAGGGGATCTGCTCGTGAAGAACGGGAATCTGATTATAAAAGGAACCGTCGATGGCGATGTCACATTGATTAATGGAAAATTGATTGATGACGATCCTTTGGATAATAGTGGTTTAATGGCTTCTGTAGGTGAAATAAATGGGGAGTTTGAAACGGTCGATAAAGTGTTCGATTGGATATGGTACCAATTGAAGAACTTTGCAAAATCAATATTTGATTTTTAACTTTTTATAACCTGCTCGTCAGTAATTGACGCGCAGGTTTTTTATTGATCATAATGCAATTGTTTCCCCTTTTAATACAAATGTTCTGAACCCTAGTAATAGGTTGTATGGAAGTCAACAAATTTATATGGTATGAGTCCGTCGTTTGTTCACATGATAACAGGGAATTATGGTATAATAAGCAGCAAGTAAACATAAGATTCATTGATTTTTGCTTATTATAAAATGGAGGATTAATTATCCAATTTTCAACTCATTTTAAAAGGACGTGTGACCATGCTTGATGGGGGATTCGACCTGATAACCATACTCAGAATAACCGTTGACATAGCTCTCATCTGGTATGTACTTTATAAATTGATGATGCTTGTTCGCGGTACAAAAGCCGTGCAGTTATTGAAAGGGATAGCTGTCATACTGACAATTTGGCTTTTAAGTATTGCTTTTAACCTACAGACGGTTCGATTTTTTACGAACCAGTTTATTGAATGGGGTATTATAGTTATTATTATTTTATTCCAGCCAGAACTAAGAAGAGCTTTAGAACAACTTGGTAGAGGAAGCATTTTCACAAGAAGTGCAAAGTCTAAAGAAAAATTGGAAGACCAGATTGAAGCAATTGTCAGCTCCTGTACATATATGGCTAAGCGCCGAATTGGGGCGTTGATTTCAATCGAGAAAGAAACAGGGATAGGCGATTATGCGGAGACGGGAATCCCGATTAATGGGAAATTAAGTCATCAGCTTTTGACAAATATATTCACACCGAACACCCCGCTTCATGATGGTGCAGTAATTATAAAAAAAGGTAAGATTATCGCTGCTGCGTGTTATCTCCCTTTATCTGAAAGTCCTTTTATTTCAAAGGAGCTTGGAACGAGGCATCGTGCTGCAATGGGAATCAGTGAAGTAACCGATGCACTGACAATCGTTGTCTCTGAAGAAACTGGTGCAATATCTTGTACCGTTAATGGAAAATTGCATCGTGATCTGGAGGAAGAAGCATTAACTGAAATGTTAAGGGAGCATCTTTCTTTACATCCGACTACCTCTGAAAAACCGGGTAAGAAACGGGGGGCGAAACAAAATGGATAATTGGTTTCAAAGCAAATGGTTTATTCGCGTGCTGGCATTGGCGTTTGCAGTTACATTATTTATTTTCGTGAATGTTGAAACGAATTCCAGTGGAGCTGATTCCTCTATCCCGGGGAGAAATATTCAAACACAAAGACTGGATGATGTTCCAGTTGAGATTAAAATCGATTCAGAGAATTACGTTGTCAGTGGGGTTCCGGAATTTGCAACTGTAACGTTGGAAGGATCACCTGCGACCATCATGCCAGCGATTTTTAATCGTAATTTTTCTGTTTTCGTTGACTTGAGAGGTCTTGAAGAAGGGAATCATCCGGTAGAGCTTCAACATACCCTTTCGGATGACATCCGGGTCTATATCGAACCGAAATCAATTGATGTTACAATTGAGGAAAGAGCAACGGAAGAATTTCCAATTGCGGTTGAATTTTTAAATACGGATGACCTGCCACAAGGATATGAGGTAGGCAAATATGAATTGGAACAATCAAGTGTAACAATTACTACATCAAGAAGAATTATGGAACAAATCGGTGTTGTAAAAATCTACGTTGACGTAGGTGGGGTGGACAGTCCGATTCGAAATCGAGAAGTTCCAATTAATGTATATGATACGCAGGGAAATGAAATGAACGTCCGATTAGATAGGGAATCAGTTGTTGTCTCGGTGGACTTTGTAAACCCAAGTAAGGTTGTCCCAATCAAAGTGGAGAGAACAGGTGAACTACCAGAGAATTTTTCCTCACTGTCTGTATCTGCTAATCTAGAAGAGGTGGAAATCTACGCAGTAAGTGAAGTTCTCGAGGGTATTGATTCCATTTCAACAGAAGAAATTGATTTATCACAAATTACAGAGTCGGGGACTATAGAAGTAGGATTTGATTTACCAGAGGGTGTCAGTACGGGAGAAGTGGAAACACTTGAAGTAACCATCCAAGTGGAAGAAACGAGAGTAATCGAAGCTATAGGGATTGAAGAAGAAGATTTATCGGATGGACAAGACATCACCTTCATCGAGCCTGAGAATGCCCAAATGGATATTAAGGTAACCGGTAATGAGGCGTTGATGCGGGAACTTAATCCGGATGATATCCGAGTGGTTGTAAATGTCGATGGGTTGGAGCCGGGAGAACATACTGTACCGGTTACGATTGATTGGGATGCAGATGAGAGTCTTACAGTAACCCCTGAATATGAAGAAGTTACGATTGAAATCGAATAACCTAAAACTAACCCTTAGTTGCTAATTAAAGGAGAGGTATAAATGAAAAAGTATTTTGGGACCGATGGTGTACGAGGAGTTGCGAACGAGAGTCTTACACCTGAACTTGCTTTTAAATTAGGCCGTGTTGGAGGCTATGTGTTAACAAAGGAAACGGAAAACCCAAAAATTATTATCGGTAGAGATACACGTATTTCTGGCCATATGCTTGAAGGAGCACTATTGGCAGGTTTACTTTCCATTGGTGCAGAGGTCATGCGTCTCGGTGTGATTTCCACACCTGGAGTAGCATATTTGACAAAAGCAATGAGCGCAGATGCAGGTATCATGATTTCAGCTTCCCATAATCCAGTGGAGGATAATGGAATTAAATTCTTTGGTCCAGACGGATTCAAACTGACTGATGAACAGGAAGCGGAAATTGAAAAGTTGATAGATGAAGAAGATCAACTCCCACGTCCTGTAGGCGCAAACGTTGGGACAGTAAATGCTTATTTTGAAGGCGGACAAAAATATCTTTCCTACCTGAAGGATACGATTGATAATGATTTTGCTGGACTCACTATTGCTCTGGATTGTGCACATGGTGCGACGTCAAGTCTGGCAACCCATCTGTTTGCCGATTTGGAAGCTGATATTTATACAATTGGTACTTCTCCAAACGGGTTGAACATAAATGAAGGGGTTGGGTCTACTCACCCTGAAGCTGTAAGAGAGCTTGTCTTAGAAAAAGAAGCGGATGTCGGTTTAGCCTTTGATGGAGATGGAGACCGTCTAATTGCGGTCGATGAAAAAGGTAACATCGTGGATGGCGACCAAATCATGTATATTTGTGGAAAATACATGAAGGAAAAAGGAGCTCTTCGTAATGATACCATTGTCTCCACCGTTATGAGTAACATCGGCTTTTATAAAGCTTTAGAAGAAAATGGTATGCAGAGTGAAAAAACTGCTGTCGGTGACCGCTATGTCATGGAAGAGATGAGGAAAGGCGGATACAACTTAGGTGGGGAGCAATCTGGACATATTATTTTCCTTGACTTCATTACAACTGGTGATGGTATGCTTTCTGCTCTACAGCTGGTTAACGTTATGAAAGAGACAGGAAAACCTTTATCGGAGTTGGCTGCTGAAATGCAGATCTTCCCTCAGGTATTGAAAAATGTGAAAGTAATTGACAAGAATGAGGCGTTGACAAATCCGGTTATTTTGCAAGAGATTGAAGCGGTAGAAAAAGAACTTGGTAATGATGGACGAGTATTAGTTCGACCTTCTGGAACAGAACCGCTTGTTCGGGTAATGATAGAGGCAAGAACGGAAGAAGAATGTAATAAATATGTTGATCGTATTGTTCGTGTCATTCAGGATGTGCTTGGATTAGAATAATTGAAGAGGCTGGGACATAACTAGCCGAAAACAGTAATTAAAAAGGATCCAAGCAATCAAAACTTTGCTAGGATCCTTTTTTGAGTCAAATTTATCATTATCGGTCTTTAGATTGGGGTTGTTGGCGGT
>NZ_JAMBON010000047.1 GCF_023715655.1 Oceanobacillus luteolus
CAACCGCCCATTTAACTTCACTAGAATAAACGTTTTTGCCCACGCAAAAACACCTCCGAATTAGTATTGGTTTGATTATACCATTTCGAAGGTGTTTTTTATTGTCTCATTTTATTGTGTTAGTCTACTTTTCCCAAGGGATTTTTATATATTATTTCACTTTATCTACAATCTCATTTTTTACATTTTTATTAATTGCTCCGTTACCTCCAAGGAAGTAAAGATCCGGTTTTGTTGTTACTTTGGAAGTTAACCATGTATTAACAGCATCCGGAACTTTATTCGATAATGTAAGCATGAGTGGACTTTGTTTTTTCGCTGCAAGTGGAGCCGCACTTAATGCGTCGGCAATATCCAACCCCTGTGCTACAAAAATATTGTCCAGTTTTTCAATATCATAGTACTTGTTTATGATCGCAAGGTTCGTGTCAAATCTTGCTTCCCCAGATACTCTCTCGACGTTTTGCGAACCAATAATGTTTTTCAGCTGCTTCTCTACATTTGCAGACACAGCTCCTTTACCACCAATAATAGTTACTTTGGAAATGTCATTATCATCAATGAATACTTTCGCTGGTTCACTTAATTTATTCGTGCCTGTCAGGAGAATTGGAATATTGTTCTCACCTGCATATGGTGCAATGGCAAGCGGATCAGAAGACTTTTCATTTCCAGTGGTAATAAAGACTTCTTTTACGTCATGGCGTTCAGCAATTTTCTCGGCCACTTTAGCTGCTGTACCAGAACGGTTACTATCTTTTATTCTAGTTACTTTTACATTTTTATAAAGTTTCTTCAAGTCTTGCTCTACTTTAGGATCGATTGCACCTTCCCCACCAAGGATGTAAATTTGCGACGGGCGGAGTCGAAGCAGTTCTTCCCTAACAGCATCCGTCAACTTATAGTTATGTGTCAGCAATAGTGGTGAATCAAGTCCTGAAGCCAATACACTTCCTGTCAATGCATCTATTGGCAAATCGCCACGGCCAATAATTACAGTATCTGCTTCTTTCCAGCCATGTTTAGAAATGGCTGTGCTTGTTACGAATCGATTCTCTCCTGATAAATTGTAGACACCTTCAAAGTCCAAGTAACCAGAAGCCAACCAGCCTATATCTCCAGCAGAAGTTTCAACCGGTAACCAATTGTACTGGCGAGCAACGTTATTATTGGTCGCATAATCTCCAATTAAGGTTACTTCAGTTCCTGCTGGTAATGTTTTTATAATATTGCTTCTGTCATCTGGATTAGGTTCCTCTCTAAGCGTCACCCCACCCTTCACATAGGCAACAGCACCAGATTTCAGAGTTTGAGCAGAGTATGTCAATGGACCTGGTGTGTGGTAGTTGGCGTCACGGAATGCTAGATTTCCATTTTCGAGATAATATGGTCGCAGTATCTCTATTGGAAAAGGTTCCACATCTGCATGTTGATATAAGAGAATCCTCTCATAGACAGAATCCTGATAAGTAGGTCTTGTATTTTCCTCATTCAACGGGTTATTTCTTGGCAACATTCCATTGTAAGCCATAATTGCAAAATACCAATTATCAAGATACATAGGGTCATTATCATTAACCGTTGGCGTTATACCAGCATTAGAATAGTTCCATTTCTGCTTAAGAATTCTAATACCCTCATCAATATTAAATCCGATATCATGCTTTAATCTCTCAACATACCTATCTCTTTCTTCTCCTTCATCCTGATAGATATAATCAGAGACCTGCATAATACCAATACCAATACAATCCGAACCTAACGTCACATTGGTGCCATCCCAATTCTCACACCGCTGACTGTTTGCTATAAAGTCATGATCATTCTCATCAAAATATTGTTTCCATCGGCTTTCCATATGGGCAATGCCTTTTAGGACTTCCGGTGGAATATCCGCTTCAATCGCTTTATCTGTAAGTAATCTGCTTATCTCTTCATACGATGGATTAGTATATCTATAGTCGACACCTTGAAGCTTACCTTTCATTCCATCTTTAAAGTCTACTTTTTCCACCTCCCCAACATCTATTACATTATCTTTAATCGTAAAGTTTTGAGTAAGTATTACTGAAGGAGCTGCCATCGAATCAGCTTCCGCATAATCCGGATACTGTACTGTAATCTGCTCTTCGTTTATTTCAAATGTCGCACGTTCAAATATTTCTGATGTATAAACAAGTTCCACCTTTGAAGGATCCAGCTTGATTACTTCAAAAAACAGCGCATTTGCAGAACCGGCATGTCTATATGTAATGACACCATAACTATTACCCTTCAAATCTACTTGGTGAAAGCCGGTTACTTGAATGAATGCTAGATTTTTTTCATAAATCACCTTTCCAGCATCAGTAATTTGTAATGTTGACCGTTCCCTTTCATTGACTGCTTGAATCGATAATGTGTCTGATAGTTGTACAACGTTTTCACCGAAATTAAAACGATCGTTTGTTTCTTCGGCATGTACTTGACCGAAAAACAGTAATCCAAATGCAAGCACTGCGGTCATTACAACGATTAACTTTCTCAACTGTGTTCTCAACTTTTTCCTAACCCCCTATTTTTTTCTCCTATAAGCTACAGACGTAACAATCTTCATAAAGATTCGTCTTTTTCCATTATATTTAAAGATACCATATATTATCCTTTTATTACTACCTCATTTGGGATTTACTTACAGAAGCTGGTTCAAAAAAATATCCCTCAAGGGTATGATCCTTGAGGGATGGTCTAGTTATACTATCTTACTAGATTAATCATATGACTTCTCACGTTGTTAGCGATCGCTCCACTTCCTCCTAGGAAGTAAAGATCAGGATTAGTTTTCACTTTTGATTTCAACCAACTTTGTACAGAATCAGGTACGTTATCAGATAATGTGAGCACGAGCGGGCTTTGTTGTTTCGCTGCAAGTGGTGCTGCACTTAACGCATCAGCAATATCCATACCTTGGGCTACAAATATATTATCTAACTTGCCGAGATTATAGTACTTATTAATAATCGCAGTCGTTGTATCAAATCTTGATTTTCCGGATACTCTATCGACATTTGCCGACCCTACAAGCTTATTCAGTTCATTTTCAACACTCGCTGAAACAGCTGTATCCCCGCCAATGATAGTGACTTTAGAAACACCATTTTCATTGATGAAAGCCTTAGCCGCTTCACTTAGCTTATTGTTTTGAGTAAGCAGGATCGGAATATTTTTTTCTCCAGCATATGGTGCGATTGATAGTGGGTCGGAAGATTTCTCAGATCCAGTAGTAATGAAAACTTCTTTTACATTATACTTGGAAGCTATTTTCTGAGCCACTTCTTTCGCTGTACCATAACGGTCGTTTTCTCTTAATCTCTCAACCTTGACACCTTTGTATAGTGACTTTAGTGTATTCTCGATATCTAAGGAAATTGCTCCTTCTCCACCAAGGATGTAAATTTGGCTTGGACGGAGACGCAAAATTTCATCTTTAACTGCAGGAGTCAAACGGTCATTACGTGTAAGCAACAATGGAGAATCAAGGCCTGAAGCAAGGACACTTCCTGTTAATGCATCAATCGGCAAATCTCCTCTACCGATGACTACTGCATCGGACTTGTTCCAGCCATGTTTGGATATCGCTACACTAGTTTCAAAGCGGTCTTTTCCTGATAAATTATATACACCTGTATACTCTTTCAGGTTCAAATCACCAGATGAAATCCAGCCTGTGTCTCCTGTAGATGTTTTAACAGGGAACATAAGATAGTGCTGCTTATACGTACTATGTGTTCGATAATTTCCAGTGATTGTAACTTTTGTTCCTTTTGGTAGTATGGTTTTAACTTTTGCCTTCTCACCATATCCGTTTTTTAATTCCGCGCCCTCATTTACATTCGTATAGGCGACTTTACCAGATTTCAATGATTGTCCGCTATAATGAAACGGTCCGTTAATTTGGTATTTATCCGATCGGAAGTGAATAATGTTCCCGTTATTCGGGTAATAAATATCTAGAATTTGGGTCGGGAAAGGTGTTACATCCACTTCGGAAAATTTGCGTATGTGATTAAACACTAATTCTTGGAATGGCATATAAGAATTCACGTCAGGATTTGGATCATTTCGTTTGGAAAGCCCATTATAAGCCATTATTGCAAAGTACCAATTTTCAAGTACCATTGGATTATTATCATTGATTTTTGGTATTCTTCCGCTTTTGCTGAGGTTCCATTTACCTTTGAGGATTTTTATTCCTTCATCAATATTAAATTCAATATCATCTTTTAATCTTTGAATATATTGATCTTTAGCTTTTCCAGCAGGCATAAAAATATGATCAGAGATTTGCATAATACCAATGCCGATACAATCAAAACCTATCACAACGTTAGACCCGTCCCAATCAATGGTGCGGTTTCCTGCAGCTTTACAACTCTTTCTGCTTTCTGGAAACTCATCCCAAGTCCAATATTGTCTCCAGCGACTTTCTTGGTAAGCAATAGCTTTTAAAACTTCAGGTGGAATATCTGCTTCAATTGCCTTTTCTGTCAACATTTTATTAATTTCTGCAAATGATGGGTTAACATACGTTTTTTTCTTTGATTGGAGTTGGCCTGTTGACTTGCCCTTTTCGAGAGCAATCTTTTCTGCCTCTCCAGTTTCCACAGTATTTTCTTTGATGACAAAATCTTGTTTGATTATAGCGGAAGGATTCGCCATAGAATCATTTTCGGCATAATCCGCATACTCAATCGTAATTTTGTCTTCAATCATTTCAATTGTTGCACGCTCAAATACATCAGAAGTATAAACAACTTCTACTTGAGAAGAGTTCAAATTAATTACCTCAAAATATAAGGCATTTGCTGAACCGTGATGACGATATGTAATGACACCATATGTTTCATCTTCTATGTCTACTTGATGGAAACCTGTCACTTGCACGAATGATAGATTTTTTTCATAAATTTCGTTCCCAGTTTCCGAGATTTGCAATGTTGTAGTTTCTCTATCGTTGACTACCTTAATCGACAGTGAATCCGATAGTTGTACATTGTTTTCACCGAAGTCAAAGCGGATTCCGTTCGTTTCTTCAGCATTCACATGACCAAAAGACAGTAGCCCAAATGCCAAAAGTACGATAGTTACAACAAATAACTTCTTAAATTGACTTTTCAACCTAATTAACCCCCTAGTTATTTTTATCCACCTAGAATTGATTAAATTCTCCTAGGCTATTCAATCACTTTATAGTTGTAAATAACTATTTTAAGTGAATTGTATTTTTCCGTATACATCTAAAGATACCATAATTAGTACTAGTTTTTCTACACTATTTTGAGTTGTATTTGTAAATAAATAGTTAGTAAGATAGATAGTTTTGTATTAGATTGTTGGAGGAGTGGAATTCTATCTGTCTGGAAAGATGAAGTAACAAGATTGTAGAAGGTAAACGTCTTTTAATTGCCGGAATCACTAGAAATATCGAGATTTCGGGAAAATAAACGCGTTCTATTTGCCCGAGTAACTGGAATTAACAAGGCTTCAGGAAGATAAAAGCCTTATATTCGACCGAACAACTGGAAATAACAAGGTTACGGGAAAACAAATGCCCTCTATTTGCCCGAACAACTGGAATTAACAAGGCTTCGGGAAGATAAAATCTCCCCAGCTACATTAACCCTGATTGAGCCCAATTAAAATGAGGGGAGATAAGCCTCCCCTCATTTCATCACACTGTTACCTTTTTTCTGGATTTACTTTTCGTTGCTCTTTCCATACTGAAGTGTACTCGGCAGTAATTGATAAACTCTTCATACTCACCTTTTGCCATACATTTTTCATACATTTCGATAATTGGTGGTTTGTTCATCACTTTCTTGCGGTAGATATTGTAAATCTCCTGGAGTACCTTCAAGCTTTCTTCTGCTTCGTCTTCCTTTAGTCTTGGCACACGGAGTAAATACCAACCAACAAAGTAACTATTAAAACGATCTTCCATATAAGCATCCAGCAAATTCTCATCCCTCAGAAATTCATATCTTTCTTTTTCCAGGATGAGGTATTTTTCAAAGAAGCGCTTGGAAATACTATTCGTTACTGATGTGGTGACAGCAGCATAGTAGATATGAATAATCCGATCGACCGCTTTGATCTTGTTACAATTCAAAATGAGTTGCTGGAAGAACAACGTATCCTGACCAACTGCTCTTTCCACCATTTTTAGATTATTATCGGCTATAATATGCTTCTTCACAATCAGCGCTTGAATACTCTGAGCCCTTAACATGGAGTCATGCAGGAATTCTCGTGTATCCGATACGACTCCCGATGGATCCCACTTGAATGCATTTTTTGAGTAGTTCATGACTTTCCGTTCTGTGTCATATTTGATGATGTCGCCAACTACAAGATCGAGGTCTGGATTCTCTTCCATTTCTTTCAACAGATAAGCATAACTGTCATTCACTGCTTCGTTATCTGGGTCGAGATACGTAATATAATCCGTTTTGGCCATTTCAAAGCCTTTGTTCCTCGGGCGGGAAGCACTGCCACTTCCGTTATCATCGAATTTATATGATCTGACATTCGTATACAGTCTCTCCAACCGATCTACCATTTTAATCGTTTCAGGATCAGTGGAACCGTCATCTACAAGAATAATATCCATATGTTTAAAGATAGAAGACCTTCTCAAACTCATGAAACATTTTCCGTAGAGATGGCGACCATTGTTATAGACGGGAATAATAACGGTAAGTTTTAATTCATCTTTATGTTCTCTCTCTTTAACCGGATTGACATCCAGCTCCAGAGAGTCGATGCTGTAACCATTTCCTCTGTTTAATGGACCGTCTAGTTCCAATAACTCTTCCAATGTAAAGTTATTCGTATCGAAGGCCGTCTTATATTTATCTTTCATTTCAGAGACAAAGTCATGCTCGATTCCTTCCTGATATTCACCATGGGAATAATAAGCATCTTTCGTAATATAAGAGGAATCCGTATATTTAAAACCATTAACAAGATCTTCTAGATAATATTCTCCATATTCATATTCTGGATGGAAGAAAGTGACGTAATCAAATTCTTCATAATGGTCTTTTAAATATTCTGGAGTGACGATTGTTTTATATTGATAAGATTGGCGTTGGAAGTTTTCGTTCGCATTTTCATCTCCAGGTTCGAATACAACTGCGATATTTCTTTCTTTAATAAACGATTTATTATAGCCAATTTGTTGCAACAGGTAATTTAAACGGTGGAAGGTAGTATGTTCCTTCATAACCGTACGCACGCCCTGCATTTGATGCATATATAGTTCTTTCTTACTGACATTATTCACAATGTCACTAATCTCATTGGAACTGTCAATCATGAATACGTTCGGAAACAAATTATTGATTCCTAAACTGTAATTAGACAGAACTAAATTGCCCATCGCCTGAAGCTCATACACCCGATTGGCAAACATCGTTTCACTCTTCTGAACCGAATTCAGGTTGATGACCCAATCATAGATTTTGAACACTTTTTGCAGTGTTTCATGCTCGATACTTGGTGATAAATAAGAGATGTAGTTGCGTGGGAAGAAGTATTTCTTCAGGTTAAGATGATAGTTTCGATCAATAATTTTCAAATCTTTCTTCGCATTAATGACCCCATCAAAAATTGTTCTCGTATCCTTTTGACGATGTGGGTATCGTTCATACCATGAGCCGGCGAAAATTGCACCATCTAGTTTTTGGTCGTGTTTCATGCCTACAGGATTATTGTAAATTGGGTTGAAACCAAATTCCAAGGCAAATACATTATCGTTATTGCACTCTGCTTTATAGTCATTGATTTTTTCTTTTGCAGTAGTAAATATGTAATCACATTTTTTGGCAATATCAACGTAAAATTCATAGTTGGTCGGATCTTCTTTAGAGTAGAAAACGACCTTAGTCCCTTTTGCTCGATAGTACGAAATGATATCGTATAGCTCTTCACGAAGCTTATGATTATTCGGGTTACCTAATCCTCTCCAGCTCAAATCAAGACCTTTCCATGCTGTTGCTACAATAAAAACATCCAGGTCCTTATGTTCTTTGTAGTTTTCACGGTTGATGTATACCATATTTGCAGTATCTTTATAGGAATAAAAGAGAAACTCATCAGCAATCATACCAATCTTCAAATCAATTGGTTGATAGTAACGTCCTCCGTTTGTAGTAGGAATTTTATCGATGATCGGTTGAATTCTCTCTAAGAAATTAACATCACTTTTCTTATTCTTCAGCTCTAGGTAGCTTTGTTGAATTTCTTCTGGACTCATCAAGTTAAATGCCTCTTCAGCAAGCTGGACTATTTCAGAATCCAAATTAACACCAGCATCCTGAAGTATCTTCACTTCTTCTTGCATCCGATTAAGCAAAGCCTTTTTCTTATCCTGAATCGTCTTTAGTCGAGTTTTATTGGAATACATCTAATTACTCCTTTTCCTACGCCATTTCCAATATTTGGTGGTTAGTTTACCTAACTTTGATGACTTTAAGTTATTATACTGGATTCTTAAGCTCTTATATTGCTCCTCCAGTTTACTATATTTCCTTAAAAGTTCTTCTTCCGCTTGATACTGTTTATATAATTCTTGCTGAACTTTTACTTTATCCATTTTTTCCTGCAAATATTTATCATCTTGTTGCTGTTTAAGCTCTTCGTTCTCTTTTTTCAATTGAACGATTTGATTTATATGGTTTCTTTCCTGGTCGATTAGGGCAGATTCAAACTCTTGAATGATAGTATCATCGATGATCTTATTCGATAAGGTGTTGTCTTTATGATAAATTGCACCTATCCAGCCATTCAAAAACTTCAATTCCGTCAGATGGAGTTCATTTGTCTGATAGCTGAATAAATCCTGGATATAATAGGTGTGTTTATGGTCAAAATAATCATTGATCCCGAATGGCACCGTGATAATTAATTTCCCAGCAGGATTCAGCAATTGAAAAGCTTTATTGATAAAACGCTGTGGATCGGAAAGGTGTTCTAGTATTTCACCCATAATGATTACATCAAAGGTCTGCTCAAAGGCATGACTGACAAAATTGTCATGGATCAGCTGGAGGTGCTTCTGAGTAGGCGTTTCTTCTTTTTCCAACTGTTCTTTTGCATAGTCGATTGCCTCTTCTAAGATGTCAATCCCAACCACTTGCTTTCCTTCTCTTGCAAGTAGAATTGACACTAGCCCCTGGGAACACCCGACATCCAATACCGTTTCACCCTTACTGGACGCCAATACCCAATGAATCCGTTCTCTGACTTTGTCACCGAACTCTTTCCCTAATTCATTATAATATGCTTCACTTACTCGATCCGTATTTTTCTTCATACTTATGAACTCCAATCTCACCTAAATAAGTATTACATCCGATTTTCCGATCACTTTTTCCTTCGTTGGTAAGAGGATAAAGTATTTGACGAGATATTTTCCCTCTTCCTTTGCGCGATAAGTCATAGTTTGCTTGCGCTGATACATGATTTTCTCAATCACTTTGCCATTTTGATAAACATAGAAGGCGTATTGCAAATTTTGATTCGTTTGAAGGTTCAAATCAAACTTAAATTTACGGTCATTCACTTTTTCGATTACAGGTTCGCATATGATGTTCTTATCGCTGATCAGATGTTCAGCCAAATCTTTTCTGTAGATGACATTTGATTCTTTTAAAATAGCATAGCTTATCGTTACAAAAGTGATTTTTTCCAAATCCAATTTGAATGTATTCCTAGTATCATTGTAACCTATTTCATTGATAAGAGTATCTCCATCATAGAATCGAATGACTTCTGTATATCCCTCGGGGATTACAGTTTCGGTTTGCACCTTAAAACCTTCATAATCAGCTTCATAGTTCACATCTGTAACCTTTAAGCCGTACATGATGTCCAATAGTTCATTTACAATGAATGGAGGATAATAAACCGCCACATCGTTGTGTCCTTTAATATCGTCATCCAGAATCAATGTATGGGGATGATTGCGTTCCTTCAATTCTTCTGCAAACGGGGCGATGTGTTGCTTGTGCTGATTGTCATGTTCACTTCCGAGAATGGTAAGAATGGTCTCTTGATTGTGTTCCAGCTGATCATAGATCAGTCGGTTAAGCTTGATGACTTTTTCTTTATCCGTCCGGTCACCCAACATATAGTCGGCCGTTTCACCATTGATGGACAAAACATAATTTGCAATCTTTGTTTGCGGGGCACCGACAATTGCTCTCCCCAATTTATATTTCAATGCATAGTAAAGGGCTGCACTTCCACCTTTGGAAGTGCCAGCCGTAATAACGTTCTTATGTTCAACACCTAG
The DNA here is from genome assembly GCF_023715655.1 of Oceanobacillus luteolus. Classification (GTDB taxonomy): domain Bacteria; phylum Bacillota; class Bacilli; order Bacillales; family Amphibacillaceae; genus Oceanobacillus; species Oceanobacillus luteolus. Next base: position 10,337 of record NZ_JAMBON010000047.1, read on the forward strand.
TTTATTCATTGTTTCTTCTATCAATTCAATGATTGACTTTTCAAAGTCAAAGCTCATCGCTTTTCCTAAATAATAACTGCCCCTTGGACCGTCCTCATCTAGGATAAACAGCTTATGGGCATCCACCTGTCTTAGGGTACGGATATAATTGTAGCGATACGGTGATGCTGCTTTCACGCTTGCAAACCCTGAAAAAACAATTACGAGATAGTCTGTATTATGCTCTGCTTCCTCTAGAACATATTTTACTTCCCTTGTTGTGCCCTCATAGACTGATTCCGTAAAATTCATTCTATCTCTCCTTTGATGTCTAGTACCCTAAACCTAGCAGCGCTCCTAGAAAGGCGACGATTGACAGCATGAGTCCACTGGCTAATAGGTGTCTGATGTTTCGTTTCTTCACAACTTCTGGTCTTTTTACAATTTCATTATCTACCGTGCTGATTTGACTTGAAAGCATTTTTGCTTTATATTCTTTCTTTTCTTTTGCACTCAATTTATTGAAATAGGAAATGAATTTCTGATATTCCTTTTGCACTTCATCCGAACTTCCAATCATCTTCATTTCACCATAATGAATCCACATTGCCTTCTCACAGAAAGATTTGACTTGAGCTGCAGAGTGGCTAATGAAGAAGATTGTTTTTCCACGTTTTTTAAATTCATCCATCTTTTCTAAACAACGCTGAGCAAACGTGGAGTCACCCACTGAGAGCGCCTCATCAATGACAAGGACGTCCGGATCAGTGTGGACCGAAATCGCGAATCCGAGACGGGAGCGCATCCCGCTCGAATAATTTTTCACTGGTTGCTTGATATAATCACCAATCTCGGCAAATTCAATGATGTCCGGGGTCAAGCGATCAATTTCTTCATCATTCATTCCGTGCATCATACATTTCAGTTTGATGTTCTCTAGGCCTGTCAGGTTATTGTTCAGTCCAGCGGAAATCGCAATCAAGTTCGTTTCACCATTAATGGTGATTTCCCCGCTCGTCGGCTGGATAACTTGAGCCAGCATATTGGATATGGTGGATTTCCCTGAACCGTTTAGTCCAACAATACCAACACTCTCTCCTTCATACACTTTAAAGGAAACGTCCTTCACCGCCACAAATTCTTTACGTTGCTTTCTCCGTTCGATTGAAAAAAGCTCCAACAATTTTTCCTTCTGTTTGGCATGCATTTCGAACGCTTTATATACATTTTTAAATTCTACTTTCAGTTGTTTAGTCATAGTTAACCCTCATTCTTATAGATAATCCACGAAGTTCTTCCTGAACTGTAAGTGGGCACGTGAGCCAATGACGAGAATCGTTAAGGTAAACATCCAGAAATAGAAGAAGTATAATGGATCTTCAAAGAACCACTCTCTTCCTAGGAATGAATCCCGGAATCCTTCAATAATATAAAAGATTGGATTCAGCTGCAGGATATTTGCAACCCACTCTGGCACTCGACCTGCATTCGGATCCCATAGAATTGGTGACAGGTATAAAATCATCCGAACCATAGATTGTAGCAGCATCTGATAATCCCTTACCAATGTGGAAATCGTAGAACTGAGCAATGTAAACGCAAATAGAAAAGCAAACATAGCAAAAATATAATAGACAATTTGAACGAAATAAATCGTCGGGGTAAACCCATAAATAAATAATACAATCATTAATAAGATCATTAGGATGAAAAATTGTAAACTATTTCCGATAATTTTTATCGTCGGCAATAAACTGACTGGGAAATTCATCTTAGAGACCATATTCACTTTCTGATACACACTATTGGAACCCTGTATAATGGATGGACTAATAAAGAACCATGGAATTAAACCCATTAACATCCACAGGAAAAAGGGAATTGGACCAGCTGATGTCTCAACTGGTTGCCCTCCCCTAATACCTAAACCAAATACAAACCAATAAATACTTACTTGAATGGCTGGATTGATAAACTGCCATAAAGAGCCGAGATAATGCTTTTGATACATTCCCTTGATATCAAAACTCGCCATTCTGAATATTAGATCTCGATGATCAAGTTGTTCTTTAATAACTTGCCATACTGATTTAAACATATATTTTAGCTTCCTTCATCACTGTAACTTATACATGTTTGTATAAGTTACCATAATTAATATAAGTTATATCCTCCGAATGTTCCTTCACAACATTTTTCGTATCAAACACTTGTTTAACACTCATTTTGTTGAATGCTTCATCTGTCAGTTCTTTAAACTCGTTGTGATCGCTGAGTATCAATACTAGACTAGAGCCATCTAACGCTTTTTCAAGATCCTTTTCGACAAAATCCAGCTCCACATGCGGGTCATAAGCGACTACATCGTACTGTGATTTCTCTTTAAGGATTTCATAAATATCCATAGCTGGACTTTCTCTAATATCGTCAACATTTCCTTTATAAGTCAAGCCGAAGACAGTGATTTTATTACCATCCTGTTTGGAAACCAACTTCTCTGCTGCATCCACAACATACTCCGGCATGGAATTGTTCACTTGACGAGAAAGGCTGATGATTTTGGATGCTTCAGGAGCTTTCGCAATGATGAAATACGGGTCGACAGCTAGGCAGTGTCCGCCTACTCCTGGTCCTGGCGTATGTAAGTTTACGCGCGGGTGTTTATTTGCCATTTCAATTACTTCTAGGGCATTGATGCCAAGCTCGTTCGATACTTTTGCAAGTTCATTTGCAAGTGCGATGTTAACATCACGGTATGTGTTTTCCATCAACTTGGACATTTCTGCAGTACGTGCATTTGTTTTGATCAGTTCACCTTTAACGAATGTCTCATAAACTTCTGCACCTTTTTCTGTACATGCCTCAGTAATTCCACCGACAATACGGTTATTGTAGATTAGTTCATGCATAATTTGTCCTGGCAGTACACGCTCTGGACAGTGGACAAGATAAATGTCCTCCCCAATTGTAAATCCTGCTTCTTCCAAACGAGGTTTCACAAAGTCATCCATTGTTCTTGGAGCAATTGTTGATTCAACGATGACAACATTTCCTTTTTCAAGTACTGGAATAACGTTGTTTAACGCATCCATTACGTAAGTGATATCCATAGAGCGATGTTCATCGTCCTTATTTGGTGTTGGTACTGCAATGATAAACGCATCTGCTTTTTCTGGAGTAAGCGATGCACGGAAGTTTCCTTTTTCCATTGCATTTTCCAATGCCTCTTGCAATCCTGGTTCTTCTATATGAATGGATCCGCTATTCAGCATGTCCACTGCTTCTTTTTTCACGTCAACACCAACAACCTCAACTCCATAATTTGCAAACATGATGGATGTTGGCAATCCGATATATCCTAGTCCAATCGTACATAATTTCACAATAAATACCTTCTTTCTATGTGTATGATTTAATTAGTATTTCTCATAAACTTCCAATAGATACTTTTGTTCTATTTCCCAATTATACTTCTTTCGAGCATTTTTGCAATTTGCACTGAACAGGTCTCGTTTATCTGGATTTTCGATTAGATAATTGACCCCTTTTGCAATTTCTTCTGGAATATGGGGATCAATCGTCACACCTACCTGACTTTCCTCGACAACCTTTTTGATTTCAGGGAAATTACAAGCAACTACTGGAACTTCATTCATCATATATTCAAAAAGCTTATTGGATGATGCTGACCAATGATTAAAATTAATATTGTTCAACACCTGGAAAGCCAAATATGCATTTTTAGTGTACTTCGGTAAATCTCTAACAGGCACTTTAGGTATAAAGCGAATCTTTTCTTCAAGATTTCTTTCTTTCACCATTTGGACGAGCTTATCTTTAATTTTCCCATCCCCGATAAAGACGAGTGTGCCTTCTTTAAATAACGGGTAGGCTTCAACTAATTTCTCAAGCCCACGTCCTTCTTGAATCCCACCTTGGTAGAGCAGAATTTTCTCATCCTGAGGGAGCCCAAGAATGCCATGCAGATCTACTTTCTCATCGACTTGCTGAATTTCTAGAGATGGATAGTTGTGAAGCACATGTGGATAAAACCCGTAAAGCTCTTCATTAAATTTAGCACGTGTATCATTTTCCACAATCATACTATCCATGCGATTGATAAAAAATTGCTCAAATCGTTTATACCACGGGCTGTCATAGCCAGTCCTACTTGTTTGGACTTCATGTGAATCATAAATCAATGGTTTCTTTTTTAAACGCCATTTAGCACTGATATAACCTTGTGGCATTGTGTTTAAGTCATTAGAGTGGTAGATATCATAATTACCGCGGTGACCCTTGATGATCATGCGGAGGATTAGAGCTCCACGAATCCAGATGACTCTCACTTTTGTTTTCAATAGTAAGCCGATTAGTACGGTTAGAATAATGGTGATCCAGGGGAAAAAGTAAAGCATCGCTCCCCAGACCGCCAGCAATGGGATCGCTGGCCATTTCTTCCGTGCTGTAAATCGATATACTTTCTGAAGTAGTTCAAGGGTTACTGGATATCTGCGCATCCGGTGCACCCGAAAGTGTTCGTTGAATTCTTCATATTTTTTTACCGCTGGGTCGTTCGGATCATCGATGCAAATAAGTTCTACATCATAGCCATTCTGCGATAAGGTAGTACATTCCCTTAAAACCCTTGCATCATTGGTGAAATGGTTCCACACAAACATACCTACACGTTTCATCTATTTTTCCCTCATTACTTAATAATATCAATTAACTTCGTGATGTTATTTTCCCATAGAAAATGTTTCTTTACGGTACGGATACAATTTTCTCCGAGCTCTTGTTGTTCTGCTTCGTCATTTTTCAGTTCGACGATTTTATCGACGATAGCTTGTACATTCTTCTGTTCAAATGTATACCCCGTATTGTTCGACGTAATCATTTCTGCCGCGGTACCTTTTACTCCAGCGATTATCGGAGTTTTACAAGTCATATAATCGATAATTTTCCCTGGAAGTACGGTTGAGAAAACTTCTTCATCGTTTAAAAAAGCAATCGCGATATTACTGTTTTTAATCAATTCTAAGCTCTGTTTTCTTGTCGTCGGTTGGTGCATGTATACATTATCTAAACTGTTCTCTTTTAAGTAATCGGCAAATTCCTCGGTTCTGACACCATATCCAATGACATCAAAACGGATATTTTTGTCATGAAGCAGTTTTGCTGCCAGTTTCAAATGATCGATATCTTGAGCAAGGCCTAGATTCCCCGTATACACGACACTAAATTCATCATGATATTGTTTTTGTTCAACAATTTCATGTTGCCTCGGACCATTCGGTATATAGTTGATTGGTTTATCTTGCTTCAATTTTGACTTGATATGGTCGTAAAAACCGATGCTGTTGATAACGATTGAATCTGCAAGTCGATACATACGTTTCTCAAGAAACTGAAATAGTTTAATAATAGGTTTGTTATTGAAGGTTTTTACTCCAATCAGACTATCCGGCCAAAGATCTCGAACTTCGAGAATCAGTTTGGATTTCAAAACGTATTTTCCAACGAAAGCAGAGAATACGATAAAAATAGGTGGTGTACTTACAAGGATATAATCATAGTTGTTCTTTCTTAGTTGCCATAGTTCAAGTAAAAACCGGTACATAATTTCTAAATAAAAAAATAATCTACTTAAAATATGATTTTGAAATCGATTATTTTTTATCGGTACCCTTATTATTTTATAGTCTTCGTTGTTTAACGACTCTTCATCCCAAAACTTGCTATCTTTATACATATTTTTATTTGGATATGCTGGCTCTGTTGTCAGTACATCAGCATCGATACCATTTTCATTCAATAATTGGTATATATTCTTCATCCGATTACCCGAACTGCCGATGACAGGGTAGAAATTCTGAGTCATTATTAATACTTTCTTCGCCATGAGTTTAACGCTCCTAATCCCAAGTAAACACCTTATCTATTTTATCACAAATATACATAATACGATAAATAAATGTATATTACAATGCTGTTACATGTCAAAACTTAAACCATCTTGAGATTTTATGAAGGCTGATTAACGAGAAGACCGTAGACAAAGGGCCTTGTTAAGTTTCAATGAGTTTATTCATGGGGTTCAAATTCACAATATTATTAATCAATATTAAAAAATCCCTTATTTATCCCGTAGAATCCCAAAAATGGGTTCAAGCAATAAATTTTGCTTGAACCCGTTTATTTGTGACTATTTATTGAATATCAATTCGAACCATTATAATTTTTAAGGTATCAACAGCCTCAACAGCTTCTGCCGGCGGTGAAAAAGCTCCTGCGCAACATGTAGCGAAACGGCTTCAAAAGCTATTTCTTTTCCTGGCAGGCTCTGGGCGATCCGGGGGAGATCTTCCGTAATGACGGTTGCAATTCTTGTATAGCCTCCAGTTGGCTGTCTGTCGGCTAACAGGACGATGGGTTGTCCATTTGCCGGCACTTGGATTGTACCAGGAAAGACTGCATCTGAGATGATATCTGCGCCATCCACATGTTCAATGGGAGCGCCTTCGAGTCTTGCGCCCTTGCGGTCGGATTGTGTTGTAATCTTATAGCTTTCCCTTAAAAAGGTATGGATACCCTCTTTAGTAAAAGCATCCTCGTCCGGACCGAGGATGACACGGATTTTATCAGGGTTATTATAGTTTGGAATTAAATCCGGGTGGAGGCTTCTGCCTGAGCGTTTCATGTTAGGATCGCCAGTCGGCAAAAGATCTCCCTTCGATAAATAATTACCAATTCCACCTTTTGCATAAGTCGACCTACTCCCCATCACCTTAGGCGTAGTGATGCCGCCACTCACCGCGATATATGCATATGCTCCATCTATCGGCTTGCCGAATTTGAGAGTTTGTCCTTTTTGCACACGATACGATTTCCATGTTTGAATTGGTTCATCATCAAGCGTAGGAGAAAGATTGGCACCGCACACGGCTATGACGGTATCTTTTAAAAATCGGAGCTCAGGACCCATAAGTACGGCTTCGATAGCGGCTGCTCCGTGCTTGTTTCCGACGAGGATATTCGCCACCTGTAACGCAAACATGTCCATCGCACCTGCTACTACCATGCCGTATTGCTGATAACCGGTCCGCCCGAGATCTTGAATCGATGTCGATAGACCGGGTTTCATTACTTCAATAGTTGCGTTTTCCATTTAGGATCCCACTCTTTTTATCGTAATGCCGTTCTTTACCAGGTCCTGTCTTAGTTTTGTGACAAACGCTAACGCCTGCTCCGAATCCCCATGGACACAAACCGTATCCGCCTGAATAGGAATATTACTGCCATCGACAGCTTCGACTTTCCCGTCTTTCACCATCGTGATTACTCGATGGACAGCCTCATCCGGGTCATGAATCAAGGCGTTAGGCTCCGTACGAGACGTCAGTGTTCCGTCCGGTTGGTATGAACGGTCCGCAAATACTTCAGCAGCAGTTTTCAGGCCAATTTTTTCCCCGGCTTTTAAAAGCTCACCGCCAGAGAGTCCGAATAAGATGAGTTCGGGATTCACATCATAAACCGCCTGGGCAATGGCCTGCGCTGTTTCCTTGTCACGAGCAGCAATATTATAAAGTGCACCATGGGGTTTCACATGGTTGAGGACAGTCTTATGGACTTTTACGAATGCTTCCACTGCACCGATTTGGTATACGACCATATTGTAGATTTCTTCCGGATTGAGAAAAAGATTACGACGGCCAAAACCTTGAAGGTCAGGGAAGCCAGGATGGGCACCGATACCGACATGATTCTCCAGCGCCATTTTGACCGAACGACTCAATACATTATGGTCCCCTGCATGATAACCAGCAGCAATATTTGCTGAACTGATATGTTTCATGACCAGTTCGTCTTGTCCGATGATATAAGCTCCAAAACTTTCACCTAAATCACTGTTCAAATCAACGGTATGTTGCTTCATTCTGTAACCCCCTATATGGCTTTATCTCTAATTCATACGTACCTTTCATGATAGATTGATAGATTTCTTCGTACTCTGCTTCCGTTACGGAGCGAAAACGCACATAGTTCCCTGCACGAAGCAGGATCGGTGTGTCACTTTTTGGATCGTACAATTTCATTGGTGTACGTCCGATAATTTGCCAACCGCCTGGTGAATCACTTGGATACACACCTGTCTGTGAGCCAGCGATTCCTACCGACCCGGCAGGTATTTTCTTCCTAGGTGACTCCAGTCTCGGGGTAGCGATTTTATCAGACATGCCACCGAGATACGGAAAACCAGGAGAAAAGCCCATCATATAAATGAGATAATCATTTCCTGAGTGAATGCGGATGACTTCTTCCTCGGTCAGTTTGTTATGGGCGGCAACATTTTCTAAGTCAGGTCCATACTTTCCGCCATAACATACTGGTATCGTCACCACTTCCGCAGGCGGAATCTCAATTTGGGATAAATTTTCATATAGTTCATGAATTTTTTGACTCAACGCGTCAAACGATATTTTTTCTGGATTATAAAAAATAGAAACGGTTGTATATGCCGGTATCCACTCCAAGACACCATCAATACGTTCCTTCTCTAATTGGGTGGTGAGACTACGGATCTTTTCATTCGTTTCCTTGGAAATAGATTCACCGAGTACTACACGGAGTCCCCTATCACCATACACTTGAATCTCCAGCATGTTCGAACACCACTTTTTTTATATCCATTATAACACTAGAACAACTGAGGTATCATTTGGAATAGCGTTCGAACTCCTAGAACTGCTGTCAGAATAACAACAATCGCACCAAAAATCGTAAGCCAAATAGGATGTTTGTAATCACCAATGATTTTTTTGTTATGTGCAGCAAGCAACATCGAACCGAGAGTTAATGGCAGGATAAGTCCATTTACTGCACCTGCGACAACGAGTAATGTTGCTGCTTCACCGATTACGATAAAGACACCTGTCGAAAAGATGATAAAAGCAATAATCCAGTATTTATAATAATCTTCAAAAATTCGATGGAAAGAGCGCAAGAATGAAACGGACGTGTATGCCGCTCCAATAACAGATGTAATTCCAGCTACCCAAAGCACGACACCGAATAACCGGTAACCAATTTCACCAGCTGCATGTTGGAATACCGTTGCGGCTGGGTTTGATGGGTCTAAAGCGACCCCTTGGGATACAACACCTAATACAGCTAGGAAAAGTAACACTCTTACTAGGGAAGCAACACCAATTCCGAATACCGACGTGCGGTTTACTTCAGGAATGGAAGCTTTACCGGTTATTCCTGCATCAAGCAAACGGTGGCCCCCAGAAAATGTGATATAACCTCCGACGGTACCACCAACGATGGTGATAATCGCGTATACATCAAGTTCAAGTGGCACGAAAGAACGATAAATCGCATCCCCTACTGGTGGCTGACTGACAAACATCACATAACCGATGAGAAGAATGAGTATTGCCCCCAAGATATTTACGATACGGTCCATTGCCGCTCCGGCTTCTTTAGACAAGAAAATAAAGATAGCCAATGCTGCAGATATAAGCGCACCAATTTTTGGGTCCAAGCCAAGGAACACATTTGCCCCTAGACCGGTCCCTCCAATGTTACCGATATTAAAGGAGAGGCCTCCGATAACAATGAATACAGCAACTACATAACCGAGACCTGGAAGAACTTCATTCGCAATATCTTGACCAGGTTTACCCGAAACAGTGATGATTCGCCAAACGTTCATTTGGGCACCAAAATCGAGGATGATCGATACTAGAATGACAAATCCAAAGCTTGCCAGCAGCGTTTCCGTAAATACTGCAGTTTGTGTAAGAAATCCGGGACCAACCGCAGATGTGGCCATTAGAAAAGCCGCTCCCATGAGTGAACGCCTTCGTGCTCGTTGATCTTTTACTGATAATAATGAGTTCTCTTTCGACATAATTTTCTCCTTTCGATTTGAGTATTTCTCAGTTATCTTTATAAAATCACGTGATCATCGTTATTTTTAAAAGACACCAATTGGAGACGTAAATAGTATTTTTGCCCCAAAGTATGTTACATTTTGAAGCCCTTCGTTTCGATTGTCAACAGCAAAATTCCAATCTGTAAATATCCAGCATTTTCAATAAAAATAAAAAAGTGGAGCAATCAAAATTACCTGATTGTCCCACTTTTTTGGAGTCTTTAAGCGATGCGCACATATTTGTCAGCCGGCTTTAGTTTAAATGCTGCTGTGATCAGTAATATTGGAAAAGCAATGTAGATGAGTTTTTTCAATTAGATTCCTACTTTCTGCCAATCTGTAATCGTTTTTGGATAGCAAATTGCTTGATATTTTTCAAGTTCTGTTGTAGTAACGAGCACCTCCGGATATTGTTGCATCAATTTCATTTTTTCAATGGTGTTGACGGGGCCGATGATTAGTTGGATGCCTAGCTTTTTCAGTTTTATAAAATCGAGTTTTTGAATCGTTGCTATATCAAACTTCATGTAGTAATAAGAAGCTTTTATTTCTTGCATAAAACGGAGATCAAACGGATGCGGTTCATCGATGAGAAGACCTAATTCAATGTTATTTGAGAGAATACGTAATTTCGATAGTGTATAGTGGTTACGTGAAACGATAAGTGTATCTTCTTTCATTTCATGCTGATGGAGGAGTTCGTATACCTTTTCTTCAAAATCGTAATAGAAACCAGTTTGGTTGATTTCAATAATGGTTTTTATTTTACCTTTCGTCAGATAAATAACTTCTTCTAAGGTGGGAATTCGTTCGTCATGGTTTATGGTATATTGCAATAATTCTTCGTAAGTGAAGTGCTGAATTTCACCCCGACCGGTTGTCATACGATCAATGGTTGCATCACGGATGACAACTGGGATCCCATCCTTTGTCAGATGAACCTCCAGCTTCGTATGGGAGAAATGTAAATTGATAGCTGCTTGAAAAGAAGACAATGTGTTTTCTGGAAACTGTAAAGCATACCCGCGTTCAGCAACACCACGTATTTTCATCATGTTCTCCTTTCCCGTATGGGACATCAACCGTTGATTTCTTAACACTATTATAAAAGAAATACATTAACAGAATGTTAAAGGAGTAATAAGTCTTTGTTATATTTTGATATCGAGTAGGAGGAGGCGATTAACCTCCGTCCTCTCACACCACCGTACGTACGGTTCCGTATACGGCGGTTCAATCAAGATTGATAACGCAAGAATTTATAACGGTCGTGTAGACCTCTGAGCCCTT
>NZ_JAMBON010000048.1 GCF_023715655.1 Oceanobacillus luteolus
ATTTATGAAGCATTATAATGAAGAGCGTATTCAAGAAAAATTAGGCTACCAATCTCCAATAGAATTTCGTGGAATGGCAGCCTAAGAAGGTGTTTTATTATTGTCTCAAATTGCTATGTCAGTCTAAAAGACCCAAGGGATTTTTCTCATTTATTACTTTTCGAGAATCGGCATCAGCTCGTCCCGTACGAAAGGAGCCAATGTGCTTGAATACGTAGCGGTAATATGGTGGCTGTCAGTATAAACCAATACATTACCCACTACTGGCATACAATATTCTTCATCACAAAATCGATCGCTAAGGTCTACGTAATGGACATTTTCAGGTGGATTTTCCAACTTCGTCCAAGGTCCATTCTTTGGAACAATTTCTTTTCTTTCGACCGCACAATCCAATGAATTTGGACCATGCTCTTCTACACAAGACGGTACATCAAATTCGAAACGTGGGTTATCTCGGACAGCGAATACTGGAATATCGTGTTCATTCAACGTTTCCCAGTTTTCCACATATCCTTCTGGTACTTCATCCAATTCTGTAGCATCAGCCGTAGTAAATACTAAATCAGGCTTTATATTCAGAATGTCTTCCATTAGATTACGATTCCACTCTGTACAATCTTCAGCTTCAAATTCTTCTGCAGAAAAGCGACATCCACTTTTTGTGTATGACCTAATCTCAATTTTCTCTTCCTCTGCGAATCCTTGCAATGCCGGAAGCCAATGTGCAGAATGCGAGCCGCCAACTAATGCAACGGTGTACTCAGGATCCTCCGTTTCACCATAAATGCATTCGATAACTTCCGTTTTACCAATTCCTTGGTGACAGCCATCTTCATAAAGTACAGGCTGATCATTTCTTGCTTGCATCGGTGAAGGTGCTATGGATTCGTTCATATCATCATCCTGACTCGCGAATGCTGTAATCGCGGCACCCGGATAATCTTCATTATTGACTACATCTTTCAATTTATCCTGTTGTTCTGCAATGGAGTAGGACCAAAAACCTGATAGCAATAAAACAGGGGCCATGAGTAGTATCGCGACCGTAGCTGTTTTCCATTTAACATTCAAACTTTTTCTCTGACGTATCGGTTTCTCAATGAACTCGGTTGTCAGATATGCCAGAAGTGCAGAAAGCAACATAATCAACAATCCATCTACGAAACTAGCACTCTCTTTACCTGTTAAAATAAAGTAGAAGATTAAAATCGGCCAATGCCATAGATAAAATCCATAAGATATACCACCGAACTTTATGAGAGGCTTCGAGCTTAAGACGCGGAATGCACTATATTTACCACCTTGGTCTCCAGCAATCAAGATGAATACCGCGCTTAATACTGGCCAAAGTGCTGCATATCCTGGGAAAACGGTAGAGACCTGAAGAATGATCCCGCAGCTGATCAATCCGAACAATCCTAACCAGCTAAGGAAAATACTGATGGACTTGTTCAGCTTGATATTTGCTATGACTAGGGCGAGTATCCCGCCGATACTAAACTCCCAAACCCTTGTAAAGGTATCAAAGTAAGCCCATGGCTGGTTAACATTCGTCTTATAGATAGAGTAAGCGAATGAAAGGATAAAGACACCAATTAAGAAGATTAAAAATGTCGGTCTTACCTGCTTCTTAAATACATATTTTGCTAGAAGAACTGTTATAAACAGTAACGTTGGCCAAATGATGTAAAATTGTCCCTGTAAGGACATTGCCCAAAAGTGCTGAAATGGACTTGCCTCATTATTCTGAGCCAAATAATCAACTGAATTCAAGGCTAACTGCCAATTCTCAAAGTACAAAGCTGCGGCGATTAACTCTTGAACGGTTTGGTCCCATCTCACTTCAGGCATCCAAAGTATACAGGCTATACCGATAAAGAATAATACCGTAAAAGCGGCAGGGAATAAACGTTTCATCAAACGTAAAATGAACCCGGTGAAGTCAATCTTTCCCTTCTTCTCGTAACGGCCTAATAACGACGTGGTTATTAAAAAGCCTGCTACAACAAAGAAAACATCCACACCGCCGGAAACGTTACCCAACCAAATATGGTAGACAGCAACCAAAATAGAAGCAACTGCACGCAGCCCTTCTATCTCCGGCCTGAACTTCCGATCAGCTTGTTTATATAAATCCAAATATATCACACTTCCTATATATGAAATTTCTATTAATCTGTGAAGAAAAACACATATTTTAGTGTAACGAATAATAATTAGATTGTCTATACCTTCTTCGATTGATGGAGGAGATTAGCCTTTATCAAAAGCCGAATATGGTCATGTCAACTCATGGTAATTAATGGCTAAGGCTCGAAGGTATTTAGAGACATATTCACTAGGAGAAGCAGTTCTTTAGTTTCGCCCAGCATTGCCTCCATAATTCCGACTTGCTGTCAGCAGTACATGCATATTCCTCATTCATGATAGGGACTCACAGGACTGCTCTCTAAAATCTCAAAGTATTCGGGAACAGATTTCCATCCAATCCCGTACATACCATTTTCAATATCTTCATCTTTGTAAACTCGACTTGCGGCTTGGATGACAGGAAAATAGGATTCTTCATAATGATCTTCCTTAATTTCTACATTTAAAGGAGTGAAATTATTGCCAAAGTAAAATTTACCATCTTCAATTAAGCCCTCATCCATCATATTTTTCAGTGCATGTCCTGCATTTGCATGATCTGGATGGGGATCATAGTAGCTGAAAGTTTTATGAGCAGCATTTGGAAAACGCTCGTGGTATTCCTTGATGACTTCTTCGACTTGTTCGACACTAAGTGAACCATCTGAAAATCCTCGTTTCTCCACGTTCTCTGGATCAACCCCGAGAATCTCCACTGCCTTGTCAAATTCCCGGTTCCTTGCCTCGCTAAACTCTTCCTTTGATAAATTCATTTTTTTTCGTACTGCAGAGTTGGCACCATCTGTTAAAAGAACGACATATACATCATGATCTCTAACGACATGATCATGGATGGAAACACCAAAAGTAATCACTTCATCGTCTTGGTGCGGGATATAATAGATGACTTCAGATGAATCATCCCCGTTCCAATTACTCCATATAAAGAAGCTGGCGATAAATACTAGTAGTAAAGAACTAATTAATAGATATTTTCTTTGTTTCATTCTTTGTACCTCCTGATGCTATTATACAATAATTGGAACGGACTATAATTTAAAAAAATAATTTTTAAGTTATAATATAAATTGCGTTTGAACTAGAATAGATTGGGGAATCAAGTGAAATGAGCGAAAGAGTTAAAAATAAAAAAAATTCAAGAATACATTCTTTAGATATTACTAGAGGAGCTATCGTATTTTTATCCATTTTCACGTTTAGTGTACAGGGAATATTTTCTCATGCGTCCTGGTACGGGATAACCTTACTAGATATGATATTTCCGGCCTTTATTACCATTTTCGGGACAAGTATGGCGATTGCTTATCGCAAAGGAGTCCGTGCCAGTCGCTTAGCAAAACGGACAATTCGCTTAATCATTTTCGGTTTACTGTTTAATATGATTGCCGCTTGGTCAATGGATTTATCGACGTTAAGATTTACGGGTGTATTACAGATGTTCGCTGTGTTCGGAGTCTTGACGGTAATCATTACTAAATATGTAAAAAATCTAGGAATGTTGATTGCACTTTCTCTCGCCATTTTCAGCATACATGGGATTGCTTTATTAGCAGTAGGTCAGGGGTGTGAAGAGGGGTTGCCGCAAGTAGGATGTAACCCGTCCCATTTTATTGATCCGGTAATATTTGGAGAAAGCCATACATATGCTCAAGGGGAACGTGGTCATGATCCAGAAGGAATCCCATCAATGTTTGCTGCATTGGGAAATGTGTTGCTAGGCTTCGTTGCAGGAAAGCTTTTGCTGCAGAAGGGAAAGGGAACAGGCAAGAAATTATTGCTTTTTTCAGGTTCCATTATCTTCCTCTCTTTACTGATAGAACAAATTATTCCATTTGGTAAAAGATTATGGACACCATCATTCGGTTTATTGACAGCCGGAGTAACCATCCTCTTGTTATTTTTCTGTTACATACTTTTTGACAGACGTAATAATGAAAAAGTGAACCCTGTAAAAGGGACTGTTCAGTGGGTTATGGAGGCATACGGAAGAAATAGTTTTCTCGTTTACTTTGGAAAATATGTGCTTTATGCAGTATTAATCAATATAAATATTACATTTGTAAACGAAAAGAAATCTATATATTCCTGGTTGATGGAAGCTTTTGGTAATTTTGGTCTACCACCTAAGTTGGTCTATTTTATCATTTTCTTTGGTTTTTGGTTGATAATTACGCTTTTAGCGCATAAAAAGCGGATTTATGTAAAAATATAGCATTTTTTCCTACAAAAACTGTAGTCTAAAAATATCAAACAATTTTCATTCTTTGTATGTTATAATTTTTTCCGAGTATTACAATTGGGTAACAACAACAAAACTAATGCTCAGGGGCGGGTGACGTACAAACGTTACAGCATACATACTATGAGACTGCATCCAAGAATTTCGCTTAGTTTTGAGTTTGAAAGGAAGGTGTAATCTTTATTTCATAGTTTTGTTGTTTGTATAAATCAATCTTTTGATTATCAGGAGGGAATTTTTTTGGGGAAAAGTAAACGACGTTTCAACTTTTTTAGTTTGCTTACAGTAGTGCTCATGGTAGTATCTCTATTCTCACCATTGAATGTTGCTGCACAAGCTAATTCAATAGAGGGTAAAATCTCTAGCAATCTATTAGAACAGTTCGAAGAAAACGAGAAAGAAACATTTATTGTTCAATTTAAAGAAAAGGCAAATACTGCACAAGCTAAAAGCAGTGTGAGCCTATCTGGTTTATCCGCAGAAAAAGCTGAAGTGAAACAACGTGAGGCAGTAATTAATGAACTACAACAAACTGCTGACAAATCACAAGCAGACGTTCTTAATTACTTAGAGAACCACGCTGATGTAGCAAGTGTAGATTCTTACTATATCGCTAACGTTCTTGTCGTAACTGCAACGAAACAGGTTGCTGAAGAAGTTGCAGCATTCCCAGAAGTTAGCAAAGTGACTGTGAACCGTGAGATTAAATTAGTTGATCCATTCTACGCAGACAATAAACTTGCTGACGACGAATTGCCAGAGCTTGGTTGGAACGTAGATCATGTTCTAGCTCCTGAAGCTTGGGAGAAAGGATTCAACGGTGCTGGTATCGTTGTAGCCAACATTGACTCTGGAGTTCAGTGGGATCACCCAGTACTTAAAGAAGGATATCTTGGCTATGATGCTGAAACTGGAAATGTAGATCACTCTGCAAGTTTCTTTGACGCTGTTAATGAGCGTGAAGAAGCATATGATGACAATGGTCATGGTACACACGTAGCTGGTACTATTTCTGCTCTTCCAAAAGAGTTGGAAGGTGAAGTAGTAGAGTTGGGTGTAGCTCCAGGTGCTAAATGGATTGCTGCTAAAGCACTTAATTCCATTGGTTCTGGAACAGCACAAAACTTCCTAGATGCAGCAGAATGGATCTTAGCTCCAGGTGGAGATCCGGCTAACGCACCTGATGTTGTTAACAACTCATGGGGTATTTCTGGATACGATCCATCTGATATTGATGAATATTTCCGTGATGTAATTGTTACTTGGAGAGATGCCAACATCTTCCCTGTATTTGCAGCAGGAAACTTGGAAAATCCTGAAGAAGGATCTATCTTTATCCCAGCTGTATATCCTGAAGCATTTACAGTAGGTGCTACTGATATTGATAATAACTTGGCAGATTTTTCTGTAAAAGGCCCATCACCATATGGTGAAGTTAAACCTGAAGTTGTAGCTCCAGGTGTAGATATTCCATCTTCATACCCTGGTGATCGTATTGCTTATGGTGGCGGTACTTCCATGGCTGCACCAGCTGTAGCAGGTCTTGCAGCTATTGCTAAGCAAGCAGATCCAGATGTAACAATTGAAGAGTTGGAAAATGCGATTATCGATACTGCAACTCCATTAACAAATGATGAGTTCACAAATGTTCCGAACAATGGTTTCGGTCATGGTCTTGTAAATGCTTCTGCAATGGTAGATGCATTAGTCGAGGGAACTGAGCCAGAACCAGAGCCAGAACCAGAGCCAGAGCCAGAACCAGAACCAGAGCCAGAACCAGAACCGGAGCCAGAACCACAACCTGAAGAACTTGATCGTATTTTCGGTCACAGCAGATATGACACAGCGATTGAAGTTAGCCAACAAGGTTGGGAAGATGGATCTGTTGATACAGTAATCGTAGCTCGTGGTGATGATTTCTCTGACGCACTAGCTGGAGTACCATTAGCACATCTATTGGATTCTCCAATTCTATTAACTACAAGTGATCGTATGCTTGATAAGACACTTGATGAGATTGAAAGACTTGGAGCATCTGAAGTAATTGTACTCGGTGGTACTGGTGCAATTGATAAAGAAGCTGATAACACATTAGAGAGCGCTGGTTTACATGTAAGCCGCCTCGCAGGTGATACTCGCTTCGAAACAGCTGCAGAAATTGCTAGAGCAATCGCTGAAGTACACGACGGTGGATTAGAAGGTGTTGTAGTTGCAAACGGATTGAACTTCCCAGATTCATTGACAATCGGATCCTTCGCAGCTCAGTACGGAGTTCCAATTGTATTGACTCTAGAAGATCGTATTCCGGAAGCGACTCAAGAAGTTATTGATGAGTTAGGAATCGAATATACAGCAGTTGTTGGTGGAGAAGCTGTTGTATCTGAAGAAGTTGCAGCACAACTACCTGAAGCTGAACGTGTAGCTGGTCCAGACCGTTACGGTACAAACGTTGAAATCCTAAAAGAATTTGAAGGTGACTTCGACGGCGTATATGTTGCGACTGGAAAAGACTACGCTGACGCACTTACAGGAGCAGTATTGGCTGCAAAAGAAAATTCAGGAGTTCTATTGGTTCACGATAGAATCCCTGCAGAAGTCTTACCATATCTAGAAGCTAACGACGTCGACTTGACTGCAATCTTTGGTGGTCAAAATGCAGTAAGCGATGAAGTAAAAGAAGCACTAGAAGACTATCTGAACGAATAATAAAGAATGATATAACCTGCCCTATAGAGTACTGCGAATACTCTATAGGGTTTTTTATATTTTACTCCTGCAAAAATCGTCAGCGTATAAGAAGACCAAACTTTTATAGTGGTTCTAAATAACTGTTATTATATATCCGAAAGATTGCTAAGTCTAGTGTGAATTGCCTATTATAATTCTTGAGGAAATGGATGACCGAGAACCGTTATAATGAAAAAACCTGCTGCATTCCTAAGAAATCCTTATTTTTTCGTAAAATTGAGTTTGTTCATATATAATAGAATCAGAGTAAACTAGTTAGCGAGAAAGGAGATTAAAATGAAAATTGAGTTCCAAAGAATTACATATGGATTTTTAGTACTCATCTTATTGCTTGGTATATTAGTCCCGTCTGAAACATTCGCCACCAAGAAATTGGAAGAGGATGGTGAAGAGAAGGTCCTTCATGATATGGTGATTGGATCGAGCGAGGCAGAGGAAACTGCTCAAAATCCTGAGGAAGATTACTATGTCACTGTAGGGAATGAAAAATGGGAAGATGTGATCATCAACCAGGATGTTTACATTGGCCCTAAGTCCATCGTGACAGTGGATGGCAACGTACAGGTGAATGGCGATGTTTATGTATATGGTGCCATCCGCAGTGAAGGAGGTCTCTTCATAAACGGAACACTGAATGCCAAGAGAGTGCTCGACATGTGGTCCGTTCCGATTTATCAAGGTGAAGTTCAGCTACGTGGAGTTAACAACTTCGAGAAAGTTTCCAACAAAGTTCCCTATGAAATCCCTTTCTTCATCTATAATGAAGATCTGACAAACAAAACTCGCACGGTTGTCATTGAAGGAAAAACTCTTCCATTTCTAGATGTTTATGCTGATGGGGAGGAAGTTGCGTTAGATGAAGCAGGTATATTTACCGCCACAGTAGAGGATATGATCACGGACCGCGTTGAATTTGAGTTGACCGATAACTTTGGCGGTAAAATTAATAAAACAGTGGAAATTAAAGATGTCATCCCACCGGCAACGCCACAGGTAGAGGAAGTTACGGAAGATACAACAGAAATTACTGGAAAAGCAGAAGCATACTCTACAGTGGATGCTACCGTTTCTGGTGATGTAATCAGTACAGTGGAAGCGCGTGAAGATGGCAGCTTTTCACTACCAATTAAAAAATTAGAAGCAGGTACAGAAATTGTTGTGACTGCAACAGACAGAGCAGGCAACATCAGTGAGGCGGTTAAAGTTGTTGTAGTCGATATAACTGCACCAGCTGCACCACAAGTAGCTATCGTTTCCGAAAAATCAACGAGCATATCCGGAACAGCAGAACCGGGATCTACGGTTGTAGTGAAGGCGGATGACAGACAAATCGGTCGTATTACGGTAGGCGCTGACGGCAAATTCGTACTGCCAATCGTAAAACAACCAGCAGGAACAGTAATAACTGTAACCGCTACTGACAAAGCCGATAACGAAAGTGAAGCAACAGTCATTATAGTAAAAGCTGAAGTCGAACGCATTTCCGGCTATATGCGATATGACACAGCTGTAGAAGTCAGTAAACAAGGATGGAATTCTGCCGACACGGTCATTATCACAAGAGGGGATGACTTTGCAGATGCACTTGCTGGTGTGCCGCTTGCATATCAATTAGACGCTCCAATCCTGATGACACCAAGTAAACGTCTTTGGGATAACACCCTTGAAGAAATAAAACGCCTCGGCGCAGAACATGCCATCATCCTTGGTGGAGAAGGTGCTGTAAGTAAAAGTGTTGCCAAAGCTTTAGAAGATGCAGGTCTAGAGGTCGAGCGTATTAATGGCAGCTCTCGTTTTGAAACGGCAGCATTAATCGCTGAACGAATTGCTCCGGAAGGAATCGACAATGCTGTTATTGCTAACGGCATGGATTTCCCTGACGCACTATCTGTCGCATCGTATGCAGCGAAAGAAGGTTTGCCAATTTTATTAACGATGAATAACAAACTTGCCAACGCAACAGAGGCTGCAGTGGAAGAACTCGGCGTAAAAGAAACGATCGTAGTCGGCGGAAAATCAGTCGTCGCTGAAAATGTGGAAAGAGCATTGCCACAACCGACACGTTTAGGCGGAAATGACCGTTACGAAACAAATATCGAAATTGCTGCACACTTTGGTCTGGACACGAAACATATTTACGTAGCAACTGGCCAGAATTATGCGGATGCATTATCTGGAGGTGTCCTTGCAGCTAAAGAAAATAGCGCGATTCTCTTAGTCCATCATCGTATACCAAGCGCCGTATCTGATTATATGAAGAAAGAAAACTTTGAAAGTCTATCCATCTTCGGGGGTACAGGAGCGGTTGATTCATCAGTTGAAGAAGATTTAAGAAAACTATTACGTTAATAATATGTATTCCAAGATGGCTCCGCATGTCCGGAGCCATTTTTGTGTAGTAACATGAACTAAACCTTTTTGCTTATATCCATAGAAGAACTTCCAATGAAATGTTAAACTAGTAAATAAGTTTAATAGACTAAAAGTAAGGAGATTGGACATGCAGAATTTAACTAGCAAACTTTTATCGTTCTTCATGATAACTGTATTATTGCTATCTACTTTTTTACCAGGAACATCAATTTCAGCAGAGCTGAATCACCAGTCGGAAAAAATTGCTTCAGAACTGCTTGATGAATTTGCTGAAAAAGATGAAGCAAGCTTCTTGGTCATGCTGAAAGAGAAACCAGATGTTGAAAAAGTGGCAGAGGAAGTTGCTGAACAAGCGAACACATTATCAGAAGATGCAGTAATAGCAACACAGCGTGAGGCAGTCGTTACCGAATTAAAAGAAACCGCTGAAACTTCACAACAAGAAGTTATTGAACTATTGGATACCGAAGCAGAACAAGGTAACGCAGAAGAGGTAAAACCTTACTATATTGTTAACTCGGTTGCGGTAACAGGGACAAAAGAAGTGGCGGAGAAATTGAATGAGTTGGAAGAAGTAGAAAGAATCATACCGAATAAAAAGCACTATTTACATAATACACAAACAAAGAAATTAACAAATGCAAATGATTTATGGAACCTTAGACATCTGAATGTACGAGATGTTTGGGAACAAGGCTATGATGGTACTGGGATAGTAGTAGCTACCATCGATTCGGGAGTGGAGTGGCAACACCCGGCATTAAAAGCGAACTACCGTGGCTATAATGCCGAAACTGGATCAGTAAACCATGCGTATAGCTGGTATGATGCTGTAGGTGATGCAACGGAACCAACAGATGTGATTGACCATGGTACACATGTCACCGGTACGATGGTAGGAGTAGCGGGAGAACAAGAAATTGGTGTTGCTCCAGGAGCGCAGTGGATTGCCGTACGTGCATTTGACCGTTATGGAAATGCGTCAGATACAGATTTGTTAGAGGCTGCAGAATGGATTTTGAATCCAACCGATAAGAACGGAGTCGAGCGCCCTGACCTTGCACCGGATATCGTAAATAATTCTTGGGGTGGCGGCAGCGGATACGATGAATTTTACCGCGACATTGTAAAGGCTTGGAATGCTGCTGGGATAACTTCTGTATTCTCGGCAGGGAACGCAATGAATTACAAACCTGAACCAGGTTCTGTAGAATCACCGGCAAATTATCCGGAATCCTTTGCAGTAGGCGCAATAGATGAGGAGAATCGCCTCGCACCATTCTCAAAATTAGGTCCATCTCCATACGGTGAGATCAAGCCCGATGTTGTAGCGCCTGGAGTGAATATTTACTCGTCTATATTGGATGGAAGATATGGTACGAAACCAGGTACGTCGATGGCAAGTCCACATGTTTCCGGCTTGGTGGCGTTATTGAAACAAGCAGATAAAAACTTAACGGTGGAAGATACAAAACGTATCCTTAAACAAACTGCTACACCACTCACGGACTCCAACTATTCGGATTATCCGAATAATGGCTTTGGATATGGATTAATCAATGCACAAGCTGCAATGCAACAGGTACTTGAGGAAAAAGATAAAGCTGTCAGCCGTATTAGCGGATATTTACGTTACGATACAGCAATCGAGATTAGTAGAAGAGGATGGGACAGTACAGACACAGTTGTATTGGCAAGAGGCGATGATTTTGCGGATGCATTAACTGCAGTACCGCTTGCATTCAAGCTGGATGCACCTATTTTACTGACTGGAACGAATAAGTTATACAATGAAACATTAAGGGAAATAAAAAGGTTAAAAGCAAGTAATGTTGTCATCATTGGTGGAACTGGCGCAATCAGCGAAGGTATCTATACGACATTGGCAAATGAAGGGCTAAACGTTAGAAGACTATATGGAAGTAGCCGAACTGAAACGGCCGCCATCATTGCAGAAGAAGTGGCACCAAACGGTTCAGAGCAAGCATTTGTTGTGAATGGTTATGACTTCCCAGATGCTTTGTCCGCAGCTCCTTATGCAGCAAATCAAGGTATTCCAATATTAGTTTCTCAGACTAATAAATTACCAGTTGCTACAATAAAAGCATTGGATAGCTTGAACGTACAAGAATCAATGGTTATCGGTGGAGCGAGCGTTGTAACAGAGTCAGTAAAAAGCAAACTACCACAACCTACTAGAATTAGTGGAAAAGACCGTTACGAAACAAATATCCTGCTTGCCGAACATTTCAATCCTAATGTCGAAAGCATGTATGTTGCTACAGGAACAAACTTTGCAGATTCATTGGCAGGAGCAACTTTAGCTGCCAAGAATAACACAGGGATTCTCCTTGTCCATCACCGTATCCCCGAAAGCGTAAAGAACTTCATTACGGAAAACGGTGTACAGGAGCTAACCATCTTCGGTGGTAAAGCTGCTGTGAGTGAGGAAATAAGGAAAGACTTACTGAAACTATTACAATAAGAATATATAGGGAATGGGATATTACACTATACTGCTTAAATTAGATGATAAGGACACGAACGAACTCAAACTTTCTTTGTTCGAGGAAAGTATTTTCTCCATGTTCGTGCTCTTACAAGCCATATAAGGACATGAAGGAAAGTATTTTCACCATGTTCGTGCTCTTACAAGCAGTATAAGTGCATGAAGGAAATTATTTTCTCCATGTTCGTGCTCTTACAAGCAGTATAAGTGCATGAAGGAAATTATTTTCTCCATGTTCGTGCTCTTACAAGCAGTATAAGTGCATGAAGGAAAGTATTTTCTCCATGTTCGTGCTCTTACAAGCCATATAAGGACATGAAGGAAAGACACATTCTCTTCGTTCGTGCTCTTACAAGCAGAATAAGTACACGAATGGAAAGACGATCACCTCGTCGTGCTCTTACAAGCCTTATAAGGACATGAAGGAAAGTATTTTCTCCATGTTCGTGCTCTTACAAGCCGTATAAGGACATGAAGGAAAGACACATTCTCTTCATTCGTGCTCTTACAAGCAGAATAAGTACACGAATGGAAAGACGATCACCTCGTCGTGCTCTTACAAGCAGTATAAGTGCACGATTGAAAATACTATCTCCTTATTCACGCTCTAAGGAGCAGTATCAAGTACTATCTCATTCCCTAAATTTATTTATCTGAGGTGAAACCATGAAGAAAATATTCGGAATCATCGCATTATTAGTGACTGCTGGTTTAATTGCTTATTTCGTTCTGTTGCCAGGGGAAGACGAGAAAGACGAATCGACAGATCAAGAAGACGAAGCACCTACAAATGAACAAGAAGAAAAAGAAACTAAAAATGAATATGATGGGGGAGAAGAAGAGGTGGATACTAATTTGGCATTTACATTAGAAGCTGATGGGAACAAGATGCAATACACCGTTAAAAATGAAGGGGACGCAACGGAAACATTAACGTTTCCTACAAGTCAAAAGTATGAGTATGAAATTAGCGATGAATCAGGCCTCGTGGCTAAGTATTCTAAAGGGAAGGGATTTTTACAGGCAATACAAGAAATCCCTCTAGAACCTAATGAAGAAATGACTCTAGAAGTCGAACTCCCAAGTTTAGAACCGGGGAATTATACAATCACCATCTATTTAACCGCACGAGATCTCTCTCAAGCCTCTCAAATTAACGAAACATTTGAACTGCTATCTGACAATTCTATTATTATTAATTGACTAACAATTTTGAAACAAATATAATTATATGTAAATCTTTGTCACTAAGATTGGAAAGGGGGATAGGGGGGAGAATTTTCGATACGAAAATAGTAAAGGGGAGATTGTTAGTTGAGGAAGTTTAGGAAGAGTCTTACTTTATTTCTAGCATTTCTACTAGTCTTTTCGAATTTCACGTTTGTTGGAGCGAATTCGACAAAGATCAACCCAGTGGAAATCACAAAGCAGATTCAAAAGGAAAACAAGCAGAAAATCAGTAAAGAAGAACTGGAAGAGCAATTTGGTCCGGACGATGAAGTTCGTGTCATCGTTGAAGTGGATGGAGACCCTGCGATTAAGGCTGCGACTGCAAAAGGGGTAAAGTTCAGCAATCTATCAGAGTCACAAAAACAAGAGTTGCAATCTAAGAATCTAGCAACTCAAGATAAAGTAAAGCAAGCAATTAATAAACAAAAAGTAAATGTGGATTATAAACAGTCTTTCACTACCGTATTTAACGGCTTCAGTGGGATTGTCACATTCAAAGATATCGAAATCATTGAAAATCTATCCGGTGTTAAAAATGTGACAGTCAGCACGGAATACTCTCGTCCAGAAGTTGAGCCGGATATGAAGTACAGTAAGGAAATCGTTGAGGCTCAAAAAACATGGGATGAGTATGGCTATGACGGGGAAGGAATGGTTGTTGGTGTAATCGATTCTGGAGCGGATCCGAACCACCGTGACTTTGTCCTGTCAGAAGATACCGAACCGGCATTATCGGAAACAGAAGTGAATAAACAGATTAAAAACAATAACATGCCTGGTAAATACTTCAATGAAAAAGTACCATACGGCTACAACTACATGGATGAAAATGATGTCATCCAAGATCGTGGTGCAGGTGCTTCCATGCACGGGATGCACGTATCAGGTACCGTGCTGGCGAATGGTGATGAAGAAAATGGCGGACTGAAAGGTGTGGCTCCTGAAGCACAGCTTTTGGCGATGAAAGTATTTGGTAATGATCCAAATATGGGATCAACATGGGGCGATATTTACATCAAAGCGATTGATGATGCGATTATGTTAGGTGCAGATGTCGTGAACATGAGTCTTGGTTCAGTTGCTGGAGTTGTCGACCCAGAAAACGCTGAACAAGCGGCAATCCGAAACGCAGTAGAGAATGGGATCTTGTTCTCGATCTCAGCAGGTAACTCTGCGCATCTAGGTAATGGATTCTTCAACCCATATGCTTCCAACCCGGATATCGGTGTTGTTGGTTCACCTGGTATAACGTATGAATCCTTACAGGTAGCATCCTTGGAAAATACACATCTAGATATGGATGCGATGAACTTTGCCTATGGTGATGAAGAAGGGCTCGCACCATTCATGTCAGCAAGCTCTGTACATCCGAATGATATTGGTGGTACGTATGAAATCGAGTATGTTGGTATTGGAGATGCAGATGGATTTGCAGGCAAAGATTTAACTGGTAAATTTGCCTTTGCAGTTAGAGGAAATACATTTACAGATACTGCATTCAATGCAATGGATGCTAATGCAGCTGGTGTCATTGTATATAACCATTCCGACGGATGGGTAAACATGCAGTCTGATCCAGCAATCAATATTCCACAATTATTCATGGCGAAAACAGACGGTGATCGTCTAAAAGCAGCACTTGATGCCGGTGAAACAGTTACGATTTCGTTTAACGGAGAGACAACAACAGCAGCTAACCCTCTTGCTGATGAAATGTCTGACTTTACATCATGGGGTGTAACGCCTAACTTAGATTTCAAACCAGAGATCACAGCACCAGGCGGAAACATTCTTTCTACTTTCGAAAACGATCAATACGGATTGATGAGTGGTACGTCCATGGCCGCACCTCACGTATCTGGTGGTTCAGCTCTTGTTTTGCAACGTGTGGACGAGCAGTTTAACCTGGAAGGCGCAGACCGTGTGAACATGGCGAAGAATATCTTGATGAACACAGCTAAGCCAGTTGCTGATAAAGGTATCTTCAATGCTAACTTTAGTAGTGAAGAGGTACCATATTCACCAAGAAGACAAGGTGCTGGACTGATGCAGCTTCATGCCGCAGTGAGCACTCCGGTAGTTGTTACAGAAAAAGAAACAGGGGAAGCGAAAGTTGCCCTTAAAGAAATTGATGATGAATTCAGTTTTACCCTTACAGCAAGAAACACTAGCGACTTTAATGTGAAATATGATGTCAGTGCAAACTTGCAAACCGATTTGCAAATCTTTGGAGTGCTTGGTAATGCTTACTTGACAGGAACTCTAGACCAGCTTGAAGCCGCTGAAATTGTAGATGCCGACATTACCATTAATGGTGGGAATTCTACGATTGATGTTCCTGCTAATGGTTCCGTATCTTTTGAAGTCAGTGTAGACTTGAAAGATGCATTAGTACTGACAGTAAGTGATGATGAAGAGATCGGTTATTTCGATCCGGAAGATATTTTCCCTAATGGCTACTTTGTAGAAGGATATGTCACATTAATAAACGAAGAAGTTCCTGAGCTATCTGTTCCATTTGTCGGATTCAACGGTGATTGGAATGCTGCGCCGATTCTGGATGAGTTTGTTTATGATGGCAATGACTCTTTCTATGAAGAAGCAGGATTTTTATACGATGATGGAGAGGCTTATAACTATCTAGGATATGATCCGATAGCAGAAGAAAACTCTCTAGAAAACATTGCAATTTCACCAAATGGTGATCAATCGCATGATCAAATTATCCCATTACTATCTTTCTTACGGAATGCTAAATCTGTAGAAGTTAGCGTTTTAGATGAAGAAGAGAAGAAAATCCATACCGTCTTCAACGATAAAAATGTCAGAAAGAATTATTATGACAGAGGAAGAGGTACATCATCTCAAATGACTAAAGCTTGGGATGGTAAGGTGAAAAATAAAGTTGTAGAAGATGGACAATATTATTTGGAAATCGCTACAACGCTTCAATACGAAGGTAAAGAAGCTCAAAAGGTAAGAGTACCAGTTAAGGTGGATACTGTGGCACCAACACTGGAAGTTAGCCTTGACGGCAATGAAGCAACATTAAATGCTGAAGATGAGCTGTCTGGTGTTTCTCACATTGAAGTTATCGTGGATGGAGAGCAAATTGACATTGTAGCTCCAGATGCAAACGGATATGTGTTTGAGGATGGTTTATCTGAAAACAACAAAGCATCATTTGTAGCAGTAGACTTTGCTGGAAACAGAACAGAAGTAAAAGTTTCAGCAGGGACAGATAATAATATTCCAAACATTTATGTAGAAACTCCTGAAACGAGTGAAGCTCTAAATACAAATGAAGTGCATATCACTGGAACAGTAGAAGACAAATCTAAAATTGTAGAATTCACCATTCAAGGAGAAGATGTTGAACTCACGGAAGAAGAAAAAGGCGTATACCGTTTTGACACAACGATGGAATTTGAAGACGGTGTGAATAAACTAGAGGTTTACGCGAAAGATGAGTTTGGCAATGAAGCAAGTCTCTCCAACAGCAGAATGTTCTATGTTGATACTACACCTGCAGTAGTCGACGTGACTGCTCCAGGATATGTGAAGCAAAATGTCACTTCTGTAAATCTTGATGTTAATGTAAAAGATAACTTTGAGGAACTTCGTATTTATGTTGACGGAAGTGAAATTGCCTACCATGAAATGCCTGGATATGAAATGAACCCAACAGAGAAGACAGAAACGGTAGAAGTTTCTTTAGAGCCAGGACAAAATACATTTGAAGTGAAAGCAGTAGACCTTGGTGGTAACGAAACAGTAAAAAATGTGAAGGTTTACCGTGCAACGTCAGAAGCGGATGAAGCGGTATCTAGACTTTCTGGTGATTCCCGCTACAAAACTGCAGTAGAGTTAAGTAAAGCAGGCTGGGATACTGCTGATGCAGTAGTCCTTGCACGTGGCGATAACTTTGCGGACGCACTTGCTGGTGTTCCATTAGCTAAGAAATTTGATGCTCCTTTATTGTTAACGCAAACAGATAGATTCACACCTGTTACAAAAGAGGAAATCGAACGCTTAGGTGCTGAAACAGTTTATATCCTTGGTGGAGAAGGGGCAGTTAATGCTTCTGTTGAAGAAGAACTAGAAGCTCAAGGAATTGAAGTAATCCGTGTTGCTGGAGATTCCCGTGACAAGACAGCAGCAGAAATTGCGAAGATTATAGTGGATGATGGAACAGTTGAGCAAGTTGTTCTTGTCAACGGCTATAACTTCCCGGATGCGGTTTCCGTAGCAGCATATGCAGCACAGGAAGGACTACCGATTCTTCTAACACAAGATGCGAAACTTCCACAAGCAACTCAAGCTGCATTATATGATCTAAAAGCATCTGAAACCCTAGTAATCGGGGGTACTGGCGCAATTGCTGAAAATGTAGCGAAACAAGTGCCAAATGCAACTCGTATTGCAGGTGCTGATCGATTTGCAACTTCTGTTGAAATCGCAAAACACTTTGATTACGACACGAAAGAATACTATGTAACTACTGGAATGGACTTCCCTGATGCGTTGGCCGCAGGAGCAATTGCTGCAAAAGACAATACGGGAGTACTATTGGTAGGAAAGTATGTTCATAACTATCACAAAGCGTTCATTACTGACAATAATGTCGACATCATTACTGTAGTTGGTGGAACTTCTGTGGTGAGTGATGATATTCTAAGTGAATTCAAACGTTTAGTTGATTAATAGTTAACGCAGTAAGAATCCTCCGGGTCTTAGGGACCAGGGGGATTCTCTTTTTGATATAAAACGTAAAATTTTACCAGAAAAATATACTATTTTGGTCCTGGTTTTGATATGATATAATCATAGTCTAGTACACTATCAAAACGGACAAAATACATACATTATACATGGCAAGTCGCAGTTTTTGAGAATGGAAGGATTAAAAAAATATTTTTAGGAGGGAATTATGAAAAAGCTACATCTGATCACTGTTTATGCTATTATCTTCATCATGTTGCTACCTACTTTCACTGTTCATGCAGAAACGGGAGTGACAGAAGAATCAGAGATTGAAAAGCAAGAAACAGAAGTAAATGAAGAAGAACAGAAGGACGACTCCAACGAGGAAGAGTATAATGAGTTTGGGATTAAAAAAGGCTTGACCGTTTATGGTATCGACCTTAGTGAACTGACGGAAGAAGAGCTTCAATATGTTCCAGAAGCTTGGTTGGATGGAGACTTTGAAGAGCCGCACGGACCGATAGATGAAAACTATGTTCCAGAAGGAATCACAGGTTCACTTCAAAGTATATATCCTAATGTCAACAAGTACATAGAAAATATGGAACCAGCTCGAATTGAATATCAACATAAACCACAATTCAAGAAGTTTCCTTATCGTAAAGGTGTTGGCCGACCAGAAGGTGTCGTTGCCCACGATACGGGAAATCCCCGAAATGACAAGATAGAGAACGAAATTGCCTTCATGGAACGAAATTGGCATAATGCATTTGTACATGCCTTTGTGGACCATAACCGGATCATTGAGATTCATCCACCAGATTACGGTGCATGGGGTGCAGGACCAATTGCCAACCAACGATTCATTCATGTCGAATTAGTAAATTTAAAGAATTTCCATGACTTTGCATTGTCTATCAATAACTATGCTTATTATATCGCAACGCTTTTAAAAGACTATGACCTTGGTGTGACAAGTGCCGAACTAAAAGGTCAAGGAACATTATGGTCACACTTGGCTGTTTCCAAATGGCTCGGTGGAACAAATTCTCCAGATCCACATAATTACTTTGAAAGATGGGGTTATAGCTGGTACGAATTTACACAATTAGTTGTGAAAAAGTACGATGAATTATCTGTTTCCCGAATTTCCGGAAGTGACAGATACCAAACAGCTGTAAAGGTAAGTCAGGATGGCTGGAATCGTGCCAATACGGTCGTTCTAGCAAGAGGCGATGAATATGCCGATGCGTTGGCAGGTGTACCTTTAGCAGGAAAACACAATGCACCATTACTATTAACTCAATCTAATAAACTAACAGACGTGACAGAGAAGGAAATTAAACGTCTTGGCGCAAAAACAGTCTATCTATTAGGTGGAGAAGGGGCAATCAGCAAGTCGGTAGAAAATAAAGTGAAGAAACTGGGAGTTACTGTAAAACGGATCAGTGGAAATAACCGAATCGGAACAGCTAGCGCGATTGCAAAAGAAGTCGGCGGTAAGAAAGCAGTTGTAGTAAATGGATACAATTTCCCGGATGCACTTTCAGTTGCAGCTTATGCAGCTCAACAAGGCATGCCGATTTTACTAACCCAGCCTAACCGTCTACCAGCCGAAACGAAAGCGACATTGGCGAATTACACGGAAACACTTGTCGTCGGTGGTACAGGAGCCGTTTCCAAGGGTGTAATGGATCAACTTCCGAAACCAAAACGAGTGTCAGGAAATACTCGCTATGCAACAACAGCTGCAGTAGCAAAACACTTTAATTTAAATACGAAGCATTATTATGTTGCCACAGGAAAAGATTATCCAGATGCGCTTTCTAGTGCAGCACTGGCAGCGAAAAATAAATCAGGTGTATTACTAGTGAACAATGGAGTGCCATGGCAAGTACGTGACTTCCTTCAAAGTAAAAAGGTAGAGGAAGTAACAATCATCGGCGGAAAATCAAGTGTTCCACAAGGTGTTCAAAACAGAATATCAGATATCATCAATTAAATTAAAAAAAGAAGAGGCTGGGACAAAACCCCAGTAAATAGAAAATAGCTTCGCGCTTTTTGCGCGAAGCTATTTTCTATTTATCATAATTTTAGTAAACAAAAAGGACACCTTTTGATAAAATTAAAGTTACCA
>NZ_JAMBON010000049.1 GCF_023715655.1 Oceanobacillus luteolus
TCATACCTAGCTTTCCATTCTATTCTTTTGTTAGCATCGTTCATTGGCATAACCTCCAGATTTTTTTCTAAAGAGATTATCTCAAGAACGGATATTTAATAGAAGGTGTTCATTGTTTGACGCTTACAAGAATACTCCTCCTTTAATTTAGCAACCATCATTCAACATACATTTATTCCACACTATTTTCCGATTACCCTTTTTTTCTAAAAAACAAAATCTACTAACTCATCGAATAATATTGATAAATGATCAACTAACTCAATTGACTTTCATTGCAGAGTGTTTCTAAATGATAACGGATTACTTCCTTCACCTTATCTGGAGAGTAGACGTCAGGTCTTAACAGAGCATGAATGGACAATCCATCAATTAATGCCGCTAGCCTACTCTTTTCTAATTTTACATTAGTTGAATCAGATAAAATCCCTTGTAGAACTAATATCTCGATCATTGAACTTGCTAATTCATACATACCGTTAGTCATTTCATCTTTTTTTTCTTTTAAAGTATCACTTGTAAGTGACTGAAGTGCAAGGATCCACCAAACACTCGTTTCGATTTTCTTTTCTTCATCAATTGGAATAAGCTCTAATAAAACTTCCGCAACCGCCTGCAATGGATTGTCTGACCAACTTTTACTTTGAGAACGTTTTTTCCCTTCTTCCAGATAATAATCCATGATAAATAATAACATTTCATCCTTAGTTGAAAAATAATGTCTTAACGCTCCAGCAGACATGCCTGCTTCAATAGCAACTCTTCTTATAGATGCTTTTTCGATTCCCTCTTTCTTAATAATACTCCAAGCGGCCTCAGCAATTGACTTCCTCTTTTTTTCATGATTAACAATCCTTGGCATAAAAAATCACTTCCTTTTCTTAACACAGTGTGTTATTATAATTTTAACACACTGTGTTATTTAAATTATAACATATAAAAAGGAGAGACTCTATATTTGATCGAAAGTATTGAAGCATTAATGCCTTCTTCATCAATAGACACATCGATAGCTTTGCTAATTATTTCTATTTGCGCATTAATTGATATATTAAGTCCTGGTGTACTTGCTGTAACAGCCTATTTATTATTGACACAGCCTAATCAATTATCTTCTCGCTTGCTTGTTTTTTTGTTTATTACGCAGTTTGGCTACTTCATAGTGGGCTTATTCCTATACTTTGGTGGAGATTCACTATTGAAAGGAATCGGAAAATTATCTGAATTTGACTTTATCAATTGGTTTTATCTCCTTTTTGGAGCAGTTATTGTTCTAATTAGCTTCTGTAAACCAAATGATAATACAAAAAAACGTTTAATTTCATTTATACCCCAAAAAACAACGATGAAAGGGATGATCATGTTAGGTATCATTGTTTTTCTAATTGAATTTGTAACTGCGTTGCCTTACTTTTATTCCATTTTGTTAATGAATCACCTAACAATTAAGCCTTCCTCTTCTATCTTTATTATAATTGGCTACAATCTTGTAATGGTGCTTCCTTCTCTTCTTTTGTTAGGGGTTAATATTATGTTTAAAGAGAGACTGCAACAATTTCTAAATAAAATTAGATCAAAATTAAATGAAGCTCCGATTTCCTCACTGTTGGTAGCGATAGGAGTAGTAGGTGCAGTTTTTTTCAATATCGGTCTTAGAGGAATATTAAATTAAAAAATTATTAATGAGGTGTTCATCATGAAAGAAATAATCAGTGGACTTGGTCTACTTTTTGTTATACAGGGAGTAGGCGGATTAATTAATCATTTGACTAATGGTGGAAAAAGCTGGTTTTTGGTAAATTATATTAATGCGTTTCAGGGATTTGAAATTGTTATGGACATTATTTTTATTGTAGTTGGTGGGGTCATAAGTTTAGCCTCTTGGAAAATAGGCGGATCAACTAAAAGAGAAAATTAAAATATAGAGCAAATAGGACGGTTTATACATAGCCGTCCAGTTTGGCGGATGCTCCGTTGAAATATATTTTTAAATGTTTATAGAGAGGAACATAAGAATTATTATGAATTCAAGACATATAGGGAGCTTGTCTCCCCAAAAGGAAGAACGATTATATTTTATTGATAATCTAAGAGGAGCTCTTACAGTGTTGGTTGTGTTTCATCATTTGGTGTATTTTTCCATCTATAACGAGGTATTAACACAAGGGTCTATTGGGGTTGTAATGGGCCTTCTATTTCTTGCTTTTAACCAGACTTTCTTTATGGGGACATTTTTTCTTATTTCTGGTTACTTTGTCCCTTTATCTTTTGAACGAAATGGGGCAACTCGGTTTATCAAGGATAGATCTATCCGATTCCTAATCCCATTTATCTTCTATATTTTCATTCTTAGCCAAGTTCAAGCAATTGAAGCCTATATACTTAACCAAAAGCCATTTACATGGCAAACCTATTTTTCACATTTAACTTACGGCCCGATGTGGTACGTCGAGCTACTTTTCGTATTCGTTTGTTTATACGCAGTCTGGGCGAAGTTTATGAGTAAAAATAAGCTATCAGTAGTTCGGCAGAGTACGCCACCCACCTACAGGATGTTTACAGTCTTTGTAATGATATTAGCAGCAGGATACTTCACCATAAGACTGTGGGTTCCTGCTCTTGATTTACCCGGTGGATCTCCCGAGGTTCAATCATTTGTTGGACTTTTTACAGCAAGCGGCTATGATCTCCCACAATATGTCGGGCTATTCATTTTGGGTATCATCGCTTACCAACGTAATTGGTTTCGAAATACTCCTGATTCTATGGGGAGGGCGGGTTTTGGAATTGCAATTGGAGCATCGATTCTTCTTCTACCCTTAGTCTTGATATTTGGGGTAGACGGATTACAGTTTTCTGGCGGCTGGAACTGGACATCTTTGGTTTATTCTCTGTGGGAAGCTCTATTTTGTGTTGGCGTCATTCTCGGATTAATCATATTCTTTCGCGAAAGAGTTTTTCATCAAGGAAAAGGTTGGAGCTTCTTGTCAGCCCATTCTTTCGTGATTTACATCATTCATATACCGATTATCGCTATTGTTATTGCTGGATTGAAGGTCATCCACTTTCCACCATCCTTCATGTTTCTAGCTATGATTCTGATCACGTTACCACTTTGCTTCTTGTTAAGTTATATAATTAAGCAGATTCCCTTTGTGTCAAAGATTCTTTAGGGATGGTGAGTATTAAAGAAGAAAAGAGGATACGACGATAATCATATCTGCCCTTATGCTTCTCAAAATAGAACTAATGAGCCTTTTCCACTTGGAATTTTTATCTGAGTGCTCAAAAGTATTAATTTTATAATAATAAGTGTTACGTGGAATACCGGAAATTTTGAGTAATGTCTTCACAGGATAATCGTGCCTTAGCTCATATATTACTTTTACTTTTTGTTTTGTCGTAATTTGTTTTCTTTTTGAACTAAGGCTTTCCACTTTTTTAAATAGAATTTTCCATTTAATAAAATGTATAAATTTTTACTCCCACCTGGCTTATGTTCAGTTGGGCTTTTTTGTATTTAATGAATATTTTTTAAAATATTGCTCTTATTTTTGGCATCTCATAAAAAATCTTGTTGAAGGTTATGAAAGGGGAAATCATCACCCACCTTTGCAGTTGCGAAGGGAGAGGAAATGCATGATAGAACCAGATCGTACCGAGTGGCAAGTTCGCTGTGCATTTAATGCTTTTTGTAAACGTGTACTGAAGAATGAAGCAATCAATATTTTCAACAAAAGACAACAACGACAAGCAAAGGAGATGACATTTTCTGATCTCACACCACAAGAAGAAAATCAACTCTATACCTTAGATCAGCAATATGAAGGAGAAGAAGGACAAAGTTTTCAAGTGGTTGGAAAGAAAATAACTCCGAAATTACTCGCTGAAGCGTTGCGTACTTTGCCAATAGAAAAGCGTAAGACAGTCCTACTATACTATTTTTTTGATAAATCAGATGTAGAAATAGCCGAACTACTAGAGATTCCTCGTAGTACGGTTCAGTATAGACGGACAAGCTCTTTTAAAAGGTTAAAGCGATTTTTGGAGGAACATGCAGATGACTGGGATGATTGATGCTAACACAAAAGACAACGAATGTGGCTTATTACCGTATCCAATTATTTTAGCTGCAAATAAGGGTGATCCAGAAGCGATGAATTACGTTATTTTGCATTATGGAAGCTATATGGCAAGTTTGTCTATGCGTAAACTTTATGATGAGCGTGGTAATACGTATTGGGGCATTGATGTAGACACACATGATCGTTTACGTTCGAAGCTTATGCAGGGCATTTTAGCTTTCAAGATTTGATTACATGGTTAAGTTTTCCCTTTCACATATATTGTTCTTTGACAAAGAAAGCACGGAAGATAACGCCGTGCAGTATAGACCGAAAATCAGATACGTTCTACTGATGATGAGCCACTTGATTCATACGCCATGACTTTCGATAGAAACGAGCGATTATCTATGAGTCTAATACAATCGTGGTGGATTGCTGGCGATAACCCATCAGTATGGATAATGATACTCCTCTACCGTCATGGTTCGAACGTTCAAAGCGTCGCAAGCTTTGAGTAGAGCTGGAAGGAATACTTGCAGGGGTGAAATTCCCGTGGAGCTGTACCAACAGCCGTCTGATTTTTAATTAATTATAGGGGGGCGTGTTTTTTGAAACAGGATTTGATTCTTTATAGTATACAAATTGCTATGTTAAAACAACTGCTAACCCGTAATTTGATTACCAAGAAAGAATATTACATGGTTAAAAATAAATTAATGAAAGAATATGGCATTATTTCTGATATTACAGACTGAATTGTGTTTCTATTGGCGATACATTTTGTATAGGAGTTATCATATTTCCAATCATTCGATTTTTTGTTGTTAGAAGATTTAAGGATGTTCAATTTGATCTTCAATAATATAATCGGTCTAGATTCCAGAGTAATGAGGATTTTTTTAACAAAGGAATACATGAAAAAACACCTCCCGAACCGAACATTCGAGAGATGTTTCGCCCTTATTTGTTTACAATGCGATTGTACGTATTAACAGTTAATACGTAATAGACTGCATAGATAATAACAAAGAAGACTATAGCCATTAGAATAGGGAAAATAAGATTGATTCCAATGAGATTAGAAATAAAGTTGCTAGTAAAGTACAATGCCACACAACTGTGCAATATTCCTATGGTTAGTGGCAATCCAAATACAAATAATGACTGCCTTTTGATTGATTTACGTATATCCTTTTTATTGACACCGATTTTTCTAAGGATTTCATAGTGTCCTTTCGCCTCATTCGCTTCTGTTAACTGTTTGAAATAAATGATACTTCCAGTTGCTGCTAAAAATACTAGCCCCAAAAATCCGAAAATAAAGAGAGTAATTGCGTTTCCTTCTTTACCTTGCTTATACTCCGTATAAAATGATGAAGAAACTTGAAAATCGTTTCCAACCAGTTTATTTACTTTCTTTGATGTGGCTTGTGCCGTTACTTCATTTTCCACTTCATACACTTTATAAGTTAATGGAGCCTCTTTTTTGGCTATCTCAGCAAACATTTCGTTACTGACTACTAGAAAGAAATCGGGATAATCGAAAGGTAGCACATTACTTTCAACCATATGAACAAATGGCAGTTCGCTGCTTCCTTGAGGCAATTGAATCGTTATATTTTCTCCTTTAAAAACCGACTTCGTATATTCAGTAAACCTTGGCTGGATTACTGCTGCTTGATTTCCTGATAGTGAGACTGTTTCATCCTTATTTAAAGCATTCGCTACTTTATTAAATGTACTTTCTGAGATTAATTTCACAGGATTTATGTCATAATCCAGTTGAAATGAGAGTATCCCTTTTACCTGAATGACGGGTATGTCTAGTTGGGCTTTTATTGGATGTCGATGATCTGCTTTTATTATGCTCTCCACCTGCGAATCAAATTCTGGACCTTTTGACAAATGCGAATAGCTGAATGGAACAACTTCCTTAGCTCTTTTTTCGTTGCTGTAATACCCACTGTAAGTTGCACCTAAGAAACAGATCGTAGCAGCACTCAACAATGCAATGACTGTAAAGGTACGTGCATTCCCTCTAATACGAAACAGTAAACGAGATGTTTCAATTATTCTAGTTCCTCTGTAATAACGCGACTTATTTTTTTGTGATAATCTTAATAAATAGACCGTTACAGATCGAAAAAATAAATGGGTGCCAATGACGAGAGCAACAAAAGCAATACCATAATTTTTTATTAAATATTCCGTAGTAAATTCGTCAGGAAATGGTTTTAATATCAGCCAGTAACTAACGACAAGAAATATAACTCCGATAACAGCCGTAATAAGTGAAACCTTTGGAATTTGTTCTCCTTTTTTCTCATCATAGAATAATTCGATTAATGTAAAACGATAAATCAAACGGTAACCTTGAACGGAAGTGAATAAAATAATGACCATAAAGACTATGACTGTTTGGGTAATCGCTAGAATGGAAATACCGAAGTCCACCTCGGCAATTGAACCCATAAGTTTTATTAAAATCATTGCAAATAATTTGGAAAGTAAGGTTCCAAGAATAATTCCAATAACTATTGCAATGATTCCCATAATCAAATTTTCATAAAACAACATTTTTGCAATGGTTTTCTTGCGTAAACCAAGTATGGCGTACAATCCGACTTCTTTCTTCCTTTTTCTTGTGAAGAATGAATTGGAGTACAAAATAAAGATTGCTACGAATAAAATTAAGATAATTGATGATACCCCAAACATGAAACTCATTGTATCCGACAATTCAATGCTTTCCTGAATTTTTTCGCTATATTGCAAGGTAGTGAACGTATAATAAATAACCATGCTGAAGACGAGTGTAACAAAATAGACAAAATAATTATTGAAATTACCTTTAATATTTTTCCTTGCTAAACTAAATAACGTCATTTGCTCCACCCCCCAGTGCGGATAGAACATCCAATACCTTGTTGAAAAATTCTTTGCGGGATCTTTTCCCTTTTACAAGTTCTGTGAAGATTTTACCGTCTTTAATAAATAGGACGCGATTACAATAACTTGCCGCATAAGCATCATGGGTAACCATTAAAATTGTTGCCTTGTCTTGTTCATTAAGATCCTTTAAACTTTCTAATAAGTCTGTTGCTGATTTCGAATCCAACGCACCTGTTGGTTCATCTGCCAATATTAGGTTTGGCTTTGAAATAATCGCGCGTGATGCTGCCGTGCGTTGCTTTTGTCCCCCAGAAATTTGGTACGGGTACTTATTTAAAATGTCGCGAATGCCAAACTTATCTGCCACTTCATCTGCTCTTCGTTCCAATTCCTCAACGTTCAATTTTGCCAAGGCTAACGGCAAGATAATATTTTCTTTCACAGTTAGAGTATCTAATAAATTATAGTCTTGGAAAAGGAAACCAAGTTTGTCACGGCGAAAGGCAGATAATTGCTCTTCATTCATCTTTGTCAAATTGATTCCGTCAACCACGATGTCACCAGCAGTCGGCTCGTCAATTGTTGCCAATATATTTAGTAAAGTTGATTTACCAGCACCCGAGGGACCCATAATACCGACGAATTCACCTTCCATGACGGTTAAGTCTATATCCTCCAAAGCTGAAAATACATTTCCCTTTGCACCATAGACTTTTTTTATTTGTTTTGCTTCGACAATAGTTTTCATATTTAAATCCTCCAT
The DNA here is from genome assembly GCF_023715655.1 of Oceanobacillus luteolus. Classification (GTDB taxonomy): domain Bacteria; phylum Bacillota; class Bacilli; order Bacillales; family Amphibacillaceae; genus Oceanobacillus; species Oceanobacillus luteolus. The sequence goes on from NZ_JAMBON010000049.1 coordinate 7,723, forward strand.
TCAGAATAGTTTTGTTTTATGTTTTTATTTTACAATAGCTGCTCTTTATATAAACTTACAGCTTGATCTCGTAACCTTACATTTTCGTCACATTGATAAAAAATATATTAAACACGATGTTTTCTTTGTATGTTGGTCGATATTCAATTAATATGATGTTACAGAAGGATGATTGTTTGGAGGGAAGAGGAATGAAAATCATGATTGTGGAAGATGATTTGACCATTCGTGATATGGTAGGGGAAGCATTAGAAAAGTGGGGTTTTGAAACCGTTAAGATCGAAGACTTTGACCAAATCATGCAGGTATTTCTTAATCATGATCCTCACCTAGTCATCATGGATATCAATTTGCCATCGTTTGACGGATTTTACTGGTGTAATAAAATCAGAGAAATTTCAAAGGTCCCTATGATCTTTCTCTCTTCCCGTGATACACCAATGGATATAGTGATGTCGATGAACATGGGAGGAGATGATTATATTCAAAAACCTTTCCATATGGATGTATTGATTGCAAAAATAAATGCACTCCTTCGCAGAACGTATTCCTATATGGAAACACAGTCTCAGACAATGGAACATGATGGAATTATATTAAATCTTGAAAACGGAGAGGTCTTACATGGAGATCGAAAATCGGAACTCACGAAAACAGAATTTCTTATTTTAAAAATTCTTATGAAAAATAAAGGAATCATCGTCAGTCGTACGAAAATGATGCGTAGCCTTTGGAAGAATGAAAATTTCGTGGACGAAAATACATTGACGGTTAATATTGCTCGCCTGCGTAAAAAACTTGTTGAACTTGGAAAAGAACACTTTATTACAACTAAGAAAGGACAAGGTTATATAATTCAATGAATTTCTTTCATTACTTAAAAGATAAACGGAATTTCTTTATATTAAACATGATCATTATGTTCTTTGTTTCTTTGATGATGATTGTGAGCACAGATTCCAGAAACGCTGTAAGTAATATCGTATATACCAATATGGTTATCTTTTTTATTGTAGCTATATACGTAATCATCGAATACTATTACAATAGAGAATTTTATCGGGAATTAAATGATGTGGTTGAAAGTAATCATGAAGAATTTCTCGCAACTCTGCCTAAACCGCGAAACGATGAACAACTGTTATATCTTGAGTTATTAAAAAAAGTAAATAGTGTGCATGGCGATCAATTACAAAAGTTGTATAACGAAAAAATGGATCATCAAGACTTTATTACATCTTGGATTCATGAAGTCAAGGTTCCGATTGCGGCAGGTCGCTTGCTTATGGAAAACAGTAATGGAAGAACTGTTGAAAACCTTGTGGACAAGTTTGAAGATGAGTTGGATAGAATCGAAAATTACGTGGAGCAGGCTCTTTATTATTCTCGCATTGATTCTTTTTCCAAAGATTATTTTATTTCCGAGGTAGTGTTGGATCAAGTCGCTAAAAATAGTGTAAAGAAATTTGCCAAATCTTTTATTAACAAGCAAATTCGTTTTCATATGGACAATATTGAACAGGTTGTCCATACCGACAGTAAATGGCTTGGTTTTATTATGGATCAAGTTTTTTCAAATTCTTTAAAATATACAGGTGAAGGCGGGGAAATCTCCGTACAATTTGAGGAAGATCGAAAAGAAAAGCGGCTACAGATTCAAGATACAGGCATTGGAATTAAGCCAGAGGATATCAGCCGCGTATTTGAAAAAGGATTTACAGGATCTATTGGGAGAAGTCATGCCAAATCTACCGGTTTAGGTCTCTACCTTGCAAAAGAAATGGCTCTTAAATTAGGACATGACCTTTCCATTCATTCAGAAGATGGGAAATATACGAAGGTCATCATCCACTTTCCAAAAATCAGAAATTATTATCATCTATAAGTATAATGGTGGGGTTAAAGAAATTGGTTAATCGGAAAATAAGTATCAAATTAAAGGTGTTCGAGTAGAATAATGTTTATCGTAAGGCTTAATAAATATTAAATAATATAGTCAATAGTAAGTGCATTAATTGATAAAAAATGAGTAATTGAAAATAGCTATAACCAGGTTTTTATTATATTTTGATCGAATTTTTCAAAAATTGTTCTATTAATACCACGATAAATCAAAGTTATATGTCCTCTTTTTATCTCCAGTTCCAAGTATGGGAAATATTATCCATGGTTTCACCATGCATATGCAATGACTTTTGAAATCAACTGAGGCTCAAACACTTTATTTAAGATTTTTATTTGGTTATATTTTTATGTTCTTACTATTTTATTTAGCTGGACCTTTCAAGTTTCATTACGGTTAACAGATAAGAAATGATTTTAAAAAACTTTATTTTTGTATTATTCATTATTATGTTCGATCAGTTTTTATGTGAATTGTAATAAAATAGAGTTTGACATTTAAAGTATTTCTTGTTTTGGTCCTTAATATTAAATATTAAAAATGATTCTACCTAACTGTTAATATTCAGTTGGGTTATTGTTTTTTAAAAACTTTTTCTCTGATTTTTGGCATTTTACAAAAAAACTTGTTGAAGGTAATGAAAGGGGAAATCATCAAGACGTTTTTTGGAGGAGCATGCAGATGAATGGGATGATTAATACTAATACGGAAAGCAATGAGCGTGGCTTTTTGCCGTATCCAATCATTTTAGCTGCAAATAAGGGTGAGCTAGAAGCAATGAAAGTAGTTGTTCTACATTATAGAAGCTATATGACAAGTTTATCCATGCGTAAGCTCCGTGATGAACAAGGAAACACTTATTGGGGCATCGATGAAGATACACGCGAACGCTTACGAGCGAAGCTTATGCAATCTGTTTTAGCTTTCAAAATTTGAATACAGAATGGTTAGGTTTTCCCTTTCATTCATCATATATTTGTTCTTTGACAAAGAAAGCACGGAAGATTACGCCGTGCAGTATAAGCAAAAAATCAGATACGTTCTACTGATGATGAGCCAATTGATTCATACGCCATGACTTTCGTTAGAAGCGAGCGATAATCTATGAATCTAATGTAATCGTGGTGGATTGCTGGCGATAACCCATCAGTTAGGATAATGATACTCCCCTATCGTCATGGTTCGAGCGTTTGAACCGTCGCAAGCTATGAGTAGGGCTGGAAGAAATACTTGCAGGGGTGAAATTCCCGTGGAGCTGCACCAGCAGCCGTCTGATTTTTGATATTCAATTTAGCAAGATAGGTTAAAGTAACTATCAAGTTATGACATTAAATCCTTTTTATTTTAGTGCAAGAGCCAAATTCACGCAACGTATTAGAATTAGTTTTATAGAAGCGATATAATAATAGACAGATATCAAATAGCATATCCTAGTCTATGGAAAGGAGTTCATATGGTCACAGTCACTAAAAAAGACTTGATAGCACTAGGTTATGGTCCCTCTTTTTCAGCTGATATCATTAGAGAATGTAAAAAACTAATGATTTCAAAAGGACATGCGTATTATCAATCTAAAAAGTTAGATCGTGTTCCTAAAGAAGCTGTTGAGGAAGTATTAGGGATAACTTTAGATGTGTGATTTGTACTTCTTGCACTAATTGCGTAAGGAGTGAAATCATGACTAAAGATATCGTCAAAAAGGCAAAGAACGGAACATATTATTTTCGTGCTAATTTAGGGTATCACCCGATCACTGGCAAGCAAATTCAGAAATACCGTAGTGGTTTTAAAACTAAAAAAGAAGCAAGGGAAGAATATTCGAGGTTACTGCTTACAAAATCAGATGAATTGGAAGAAAAGCAAGATGACATTCTGTTCCAACAGTTTATTGAAGATATTTTTTTACCTTGGTATAAAACACAAGTAAAAGAAAGAACGTACGAAAATCGATTACCGACCGTAAGAAAACATTTCACTTTTTTTAATAGTTTAATCACTACCGAAATTACCCCGATTCATGTGCAAAAATGGCAATTAGCATTATCTAAAAAGAAGTATCGTTCTTCTTATATTAGAAATGTTCAAGGGTTATTTTCCATGGCGATGGATCGAGCGGTTGTTTTAGGTTTAGCTGAAAGTAATCCATCTAAAATTGTTGGAAATGTAAAAAAGACAAAGACAAAAATAGATTTTTGGACCAAAGAAGAATTTGAAAAAGTCATCTCTCTTTTTTATAAGGAAGACTACTATCAACACTTTTTATTTATCTCATTGTGGTTTTTATTTATGACTGGGATGCGGATTGGAGAAGCCACTGCAATTCAATGGGAAGATATTGACTTTGATTCTGGCGTGTTATCTATTGATAAAACACTTTACTATAAGAATTTAGATAATTACTCTTTTGTAGAACCAAAAACAAAGGCTAGTGTGCGCCAAATTGCATTAGACGGGGATACTTTAACTTTACTCCGTGAATGGCAGAACGTGCAGCAAGCTGTCATTCAAACCAATTATGTGATGAGCTATAATGGTGTTCCTACACAAAAACATACGTTGGCGAATGCCATTACACGTTTTTCAAAAAAAGCTGGGGTTCATCGAATTAGATTACATGCTTTAAGACACTCTCATGCTTCATTGCTTATTAGCATGGGTGAAAACCCATTAATCATTAAAGACCGTCTAGGGCATGAAGATATTGAAACGACACTCGGCACTTACGGACATTTGTATCCTAACAGTAACTTTGAGGTAGCCCATAAATTAGAAGGTATTATGTCTTACCAAACAGCAACACAAAATGAAGATACTTCACCTAAAAATCAGTTCACTGCTCGTTACCTACGTAAAGGATTAGAAACAAATAATGCAATAACAATGCAATGAAAATAGAGTAAAGAGCCGAAACCCTTATAAACAAAGGGGTTTCAGCTCTCCTTCTACTACTCCCACTCAATCGTTGAAGGTGGTTTACTTGTTATATCGTAAACAACGCGATTAACCTCATCAAGTTCAGTTACAATTCTGCTTGAAACCTTCTCAAGCACATCCCAAGGAATTCTTGCCCAGTCAGAAGTTACCCCGTCAACTGAATTCACAGCACGGATACCAACTGTATGGACATAAGTACGTGCATCATCTTTAACACCTACGCTACGAATGTTCGGCAGGATGGTAAAGTATTGCCAAATTTCACGGTCTAAACCAGCTTTTGCAATTTCCTCACGTAAAATTGCATCTGATTCACGAACGATTTCAAGTTTTTCTTCCGTTATTTCCCCTAGCACTCTAATTCCAAGACCTGGGCCTGGGAACGGTTGTCTCCAAACGATATGGTCCGGAATTCCAAGGGCAGATCCTACTGCACGAACCTCTTGTTTATACAATGTCTTGAGTGGCTCAACTAATTCAAATTCCATATCTTCTGGAAGACCGCCAACATTATGGTGGGATTTAACTACTTTTGCACCGTCACCACCACTTTCGATCACGTCCGTATAAACAGTTCCTTGAGCTAGGAAATCAATATCCTTCAACTTCTTAGCTTCATCATCGAACACATAGATGAACTCATTTCCAATGATTTTCCTTTTTTGTTCAGGATCTGTGACACCTTTTAATTTGGAGAGGAAACGCTCTTTAGCATCCACTTTTATTATATTCATATGGAAATCTTCAGCGAAAACCTTCATCACTTCATCAGCTTCATTTTTACGCAACAACCCATGGTCTACGAAAATACAAGTCAGTTGATCACCGATTGCTTTATGCACCAGGGCAGCAGCAACAGAGGAATCCACACCCCCGCTTAGACCGCAAAGAACTTTACGATCACCAACCTGTTCCTGAATACTTTTCACTTCACGTGCAATGAATTCTTCAACATTCAATTCTTTTCTCTCCATCACTTATACTCCTGTCTAATTAGATACCGTTATCTGTTAACCGTACCTATTGATAATATTTTCATTCTACTAACCAAGAGTAACAAGGTCAACCTACAACTAAAATAATGAATGAACTAATTGGCAGAAACAGCCTTTATCAACTTCTTCCATAAGCCTATCAACTTTTCGAGATCTGTTGAGTCAAAATCATCACGGTAGAGCAATTGTTCATAGTGTGCTGTCAACACTTGCATCTCACCTGTAAGATAACGGGCATCCACTCGTTTTGCAAATTCCCTCAACGTCTGATCTTCTTTACGTCCGTAACCTTTATGTTCGAGAACAGTTAATAAATGAAGATAAGCATCTTGGAATGATTTTTCATCCCTGTTTTTCCCTAATTTGAATTCATGTAACTTAGTTTTAATCTTTAACCGCTGTTTATACATGATAAACACCATTCCTAAAATTATCAGTACAATGATACCGAGCTGCACCCATGAGAATTCAACATCCCCGCTATCTCCTTGTCCCATTACCGGCTCTGCTTCATCCTCTTCTGTTTCTACATCATTCTCTGGAAGGTCTTGATGTGGCACCTCCAGTACATCGTCATATTCTTGATAATCTGTTTCGGAACTTTCCATATGAAAATCCGTCAAATTGGAGAACCCCTGGGTCGGTTCAAACGTCACCCAGCCTATTTCCTGGAAATACACCTCAACCCAAGAATGGGCATTGGCATTCGTAACTTGATACAAATTATAACCTTCGTTGCTTCCTTCACCGATCACCTCTCCACCGGTAAAGCCTTTTACCCAACGGGCTGGAATATCAATTGACCGGAGCATGACAACCATCGCAGTTGAGAAATTATCACAATATCCCATTTGTGTTTCAAACAAAAATTGGTCGACATAATCCTCGTCTGGTCCAGGTATCGCCACTCCAGTTGTCTCATACGTAAAATCATTGCTGCTGAAATAACGTTCAATTGCTCTGGCTTTATCATATTGATTATCATATTCGGATGTAATCTCAAGCGCCAAATCTTGGACCCTTGTCGGCAACGAATCAGGCAGTTGCAAGTAATGAGATATATCAAATGTTTCGTCCGCTTCTTCCCGTAAAGCAGTCAGGGAGAAGGATGGATGTTCATAAGCTAGTTCATAATAATCCAGCTTCGTCTGCTCTCCATTACTACGGGCCTCAATGGATTCCGTGAGATAGTCCACACGTAAAACCACATCATGGGAAATGTCTGTCACCCTTTTTATTCCATAAGGATAAACGAGCTTACTAAAATTCTGGCCTTCTTGGAAGGTAATCCTTGCAGTTAATTCTTCTGTCTCGACTTCAGGATGAAATGCACCTATTACAAATTCGTGATGTGAGTGATCACGGTACATTGGTTCACCTGAAGTTTCCCAACCTTTTCCTGTATAAATATCTTTCGTTTCAATCCGCCAATATTGGTCTCGGCTTGCCTCCGCAGTAAAGACAGGCGTATCATCCTGGATGAATGAACCTCCAAGCTGACTATCATCTTCACCGTAACCTACTTTACGAACAGTACCATCTCCTGAACCGCCACGCACTTGTTCTGCTGCACTCTCAATAAACGGAACTGGATCTGGCCAAATCGGATCCAGTTTTGGTGCGAGTACTCCTATAAATACAGAAAAGACAATAGTGAGAATAAGCGGCACACTCCACGGCACTTTATTTTTAATCCGTTTGAAGGATAAACGTTCCCTTTCCAGTTCACGATTAAAATTAGACATCGCAAGTGCAACTAAAGAGATGACAAAGATGCGTATAATCGCAAATGTAGCGTCATACATCGTGAATGTATCCAACACGGTAATATAAACGAACGTCAAAAAGATGAACAAGAAAATGCGTTTCATTTGTACGAACCAGTAGTGCAATAAATAGCTCATCAACCAGATGAGCAACAAGAATAAAAAGCTACGGAACAATGGACTCAAATAATACCAATTTTGCGAGACGAGAATATCAATATTAATCATCAATTCCATTGCAAGACGATTAAACCATTCCCGACTAAGAAACGTCATTTCAAAATAAAGTCCATTTAAAATAAAAGCGAGACCAAACCCTTTTAAAAGAAAGCTGACCCACCATTTCAATTGAAGCACTGAAATGAAAAAGCAGAACACGGCATAGAGGACAAAGATGGAAATACTACTCGTATCCGTGACCTGCTCAATTGGATATAGCCATTCTAAAAACAGAAAAAGACCACAAAGGTATAGGGCAACCGTATAGAAACGTGGGATAGTAACTAGATTCCTCTCTTTCATCGGATACTCACCTCTAGTGGTGTTGCTGCTAACTGTCTCTCCGTCAACACATGAATTTTTGTACCTTCTTTTTTCATTTGAGCGATCATCTTCTGCTCGCTTTCTAAAATAAAGGCGGAACCTTGGATAAACATAACCACAATTTGGGCAGTCCGCTGTTTTAGTTCCTGAATGGTCAGTCTAAAGAAGTCGTCAATAGACGAAGTGAAAATGACCAACCGTTCCAGTCTTTTCTGGCCCTGCATCGTTTCCTTCAACAATCGAGAAAAGGACTCTTCTCCATCCGGCTGGATTTTAGTCAGATAGTACCGGATATCCCCTTTCAACTGATTGGATTCTCTAATGGAGAAGCTACGGACTTCCGAACCAATGGTCAATAAGTGCACGTCAGATGTGGTGTTTTCAAGTTTAGCCAGCATCGAAAGTGCCAGTTCCACACTCGCTTCAAAAGCAAGGGGGTTTATATTTTTAGGCAGCGTAGCGTCAAGAATAAGTAGGAGTTGGTTGCTCCTTTCAATCTCAAATTCTTTTGTCATCACCATTTGGTTCTTCGCCGTTTGTTTCCAGTGGATCCAGGAGAAACGATCACCTGGTTCATATTCCCTAACACCTGTTGCTACCGTTGTATTCTCGAGCTGAAAACTATTTACCGCTGTTTGGCCCTGTTCAAAACTTTGGGCACCATCGATTAATTTAATTTCCCTCTCATGAGGCTGTACAAGCAGTTCATCTTCCAAAGTAAAAACATGTTCTTTCTTTACAAAGCCAAACACGTCGCTGATTCTCACCCGAACAGCTTCCAGCTTATGTTCCCCTCTTGGTAGCTCTTCCAGCTTAAAGGGGATTTCTATCCTTTTTCGGAATCCGATGAGAAAGATTTTTTTCATCGAACGTGTAAACAATAACTTTTCAGGTTCATTTAAATGCGAATAGTTATGGTGTTTCCTGTCTTTCCTATTCAACGAATCTGACATGATTTCCTCAAAGATTCCGTAATATAGTGGAAAAGGAAACTTCCGCTCAATCGTTAGGACAACCTGTGCTGTACCTCCAGCTTTAATAAGCCGGCCAGACAATACTCTCGTTACTTTCCAATTTTTTATCGGATAACAGACCAAAACTAAAAGATACAGTAATATTGGAAGAAAACTATAAAACAAAAACCAGCTTACAAATCCGCCTTGGAACATCGCATAAGAAAACAAGACGATAATCAAGGTGAGAATAAAAAGTAAATTACCAATGAAACGGAACGTAACTTTCATCAGCTAAATTCCTTTCGAACCGGAATATGAGTTGATTTTAAAATCGAATCAATAATCCTCTCACCAGTATCTCCATTGTACCTACCTTCAGATGAAACGATTATCCGATGCACCAATACGAAAGGCGCCAAATACTTCACATCATCCGGCAGGACATAATCCCTGTTATTGATGTATGCATACGCTTTCGCTGCCCTCATCAATGCAATGGAACCACGGGGACTGACGCCAAGGTATGATGATGGATGTTCTCTTGTCCGATTCACTATATTTACGATATAGGTTTGAATTGTATCAGCAATATACACGTCTTTTACTTCTTCTTGGATGTCAATTAATTCTTCTCGGGATAGGACTGCATGAATGGTATCAATCGGGTGGTTCATTGAAGTTCTTTCAAGAAGCTCAATTTCTTCTTTGAAAGTCGGATAACCAATTTTCAACTTTAGGATAAAACGGTCGAGCTGAGCTTCAGGTAAAGGGTATGTACCTTCGTACTCAATCGGGTTTTGTGTTGCCATTACAAAGAACGGATCATTTAAGGATATTGTTCTGCCATCCACACTGACACTTTTCTCTTCCATGGCTTCAAGTAGTGCAGATTGGGTCTTAGGTGAGGTTCGGTTAATTTCGTCAGCCAATATCACATTTCCTAAAATTGGCCCTCCGCGAAATTCAAATTCCATTTCTTTAGGATTATAAATGGAAACTCCTGTTACATCTGAAGGTAGCAAATCCGGAGTAAATTGTATCCTTTTAAAATCACAGTCTAATGATTTAGCAAGAGCTTTTACTAACATGGTTTTTCCAACGCCTGGTACATCTTCTAAAAGAACATGCCCTCGTGCTAATAAAGCCACTAAGCTTAAGGTAATTACCTCTGCTTTTCCGATCATCACTTCGTTCATATTTTCAATTACAGGACTGATTTTTTTGTTATAGGCCGTAAGTCTTGTCATCTTATCCGTTCCTCTCTCCACCAATTATCTATAGGAATCTATCATTCTATCAGCTAGTATTAGACAGTTTACAAACATTTATACTATCACTATACAAAAAATTGTGATTGAAGTAAAAGGAAGATTGTTAATTTACAGGTTTTGTTTGTATGGTTCATTTGGATTAAGACTCACATGCTTTCTTTTTGGTGAGTATGGCGGGGGATGAAGGGCTGAAAGAGTGCTCAACTTTTCTCTTGGGCGTTCATAACGAGGATGAGCGACCGAATGAGTGCTCAACTCTTCTGTTCGAGCGTTCATAACGAGGATGAGTGACCGAATGAGTGCTCAACTCTTCTGTTCGGGCGTTTATAACGAGGATGAGGGTCCGAATGAGTGCTCAACTTTTCTCTTCGGGCGATAATAACGGGGATGAGGGACCAAATGAGTGCTCAACTCTTCTGTTCGGGCGTTCATAACGGAGATGAGCGACCGAATGAGTGCTCAACTCTTCTGTTCGGGCGTTCATAACGAGGATGATAGATAACGTCCTTATAATTGTGTAAAAAGGTATAAAAAAATAGGTCATCTTCCAGACCCATGTTAAAATATTTTCGACCAAGAAAACAACACATGGAGGTAGGAAAAGATGACCCAAATAAATATTA
>NZ_JAMBON010000004.1 GCF_023715655.1 Oceanobacillus luteolus
GTAATATTTATTTGGGTCATCTTTTCCTACCTCCATGTGTTGTTTTCTTGGTCGAAAATATTTTAACATGGGTCTGGAAGATGACCTATTTTTTTATACCTTTTTACACAATTATAAGGACGTTATCCACAAAGATACAATAGATCCGTTCTCTATGCACAAAACAGCCACCACCCGCAAATATACAAAAGGAGGCTATCTATAGATAGCCTCCTTACTTATCATCTAAAAAGCTTAAAGCCTCCATGGCTGCATTCTTCCCGTGGGTTACACAATCTGGAATACCAGCACCGTCATATGAACTGCCGACAATCTGTATACCCGGCAATTCTGTGCTAAGCTGATTGCGAATACGATCAACAAGTGCTCGGTGACCAACGTTGTATTGAGGTCTTGCATCCTTCCAACGAGTCACGACAACAAATTCAGGATCTGCCTTTATTGTCATTACTTTTCTCAGTTCTGTTAATACTGCATCTGCCAGCTCTTCATCTGTCTTCTGCATAAATTCTTGCTTATCAGGCAGACCAACATAGACACGAAGCAACACTTTTCCTTCAGGTGTTGTTGTTGGCCACTTTTTGTTTGTCCACGTACAAGCTGTGATTTCGATATCCCCTTCTCGGGCCACCTGAAAGCCTGTGCCATCCAAATCGTTTACAATATCAGAATCATTAAATGCCATGACGACATTCGCCGTAGAAATGGCAGGTATATGATTGAGTTCACTTACAAATTGATAATCGGAAAGCATTGCCGGTACTGCATTATGCTGTGAAGCAATAATAACAGCAGCTGCTTCTAGATTCTCTCCCGAATCCAGTTGAACGGTATACTCAGATCCATTCTTCACAATCTGCTCTACCTTTGTCTCCAGCATCACGCTGCCTTCATCTAATTTTTCATGAAGTCGAGTAACCAAAGTCTCCAAACCATCTTCAAACGAGAAAAATATTCCGGATGTCGTTTTCTTTGAAGGAGGAGCACTTGGCATACTCTCCTGCAAGCCTTTCATGACACTGCCGTACTTCTGCTCCAAGTGATAAAAATTCGGATAGGTGGCCATGAGACTCATCGCATCAATATCGCCAGAATGAATTCCAGCAAGCATCGGTGCAATCAAGCGGTTTACCGCCTCATCACCAAAACGACGGCGCATAAAGGCACCAAGCGACTGATCTTCCGCTGCCTCACCTTTCTCTATCTCCATTTCAGCTAATGATCGCTTTTTTCCTTCTTCCGTAAAAATATCGGTATCCAAAATCGCCTGCTCTTCTTTAGGCACTCCCATAAATGTACCAGCTGGAATCGGGTGTAATTTGCCATCTACAAAAATATAGGAGCCACCTGTTTGATTGAAAATCATTCCCTCTTCCAATCCGAGCTCTTTCACAAGTTCAATAATAGCAGGCTTTCTAGAAAGTAATGAATCAGGACCTTGTTCAATCAGAAATCCGTCCCGCTTCAGCGTTTTTATCTTTCCACCAAGGCGATCGGTTGCCTCAATCAGTTTGACATTGTACGGTAAGTTTCTGGATTTGATTTCCTGCTGTATGTAAAAGGCGGCAGATAAACCTGTTATACCGCCGCCTACAATTATAATATTATGCACGTGCATCACGTTTCTCTTGTTTTAATACAACCTCTGCCAACGTTTCAATGAATAGTGGGTGAACGTTCGGCATTTCTGGTCGATAATATTTTGCTCCCAATTCATCACAAACAACTTTACATTCATAGTCGTTATCATACAGTACTTCCAAATGATCCGCTACGAATCCAACTGGAGCGTAGATAAATGAACGGTAGCCTTTTTCATGGTATAAAATACGTGTCAAATCTTGCACGTCTGGTCCAAGCCAAGGTTCTGGAGTGTTTCCTTCACTTTGCCAACCTACATCGTAATTCGTAATGCCAGTTGCATCAGAAATCAGCTGAGCTGTTTCTTCCAATTGTTGTGGATATGGATCACCTGCATCCAAAATCTTTTCAGGTAAACTATGAGCAGAAACAATAACAACCGTCTCATCTTGTTCATCAGCAGACATGTTATCATAGATTTCTTTGATGCCGTCCGCCCAGAATTTAATGTAGCCAGGTTCTTTATACCAATCCACTACAGAAGTGAGTGTTATGCCATGTTTTTCAGCTTCTTTTCCAGCACGTTCATTGTAGGATTTGATGCTGAATGTGGAGTAATGTGGTGCCAACACGATTGATACTGCTTCTGTTATGCCATCTTTCTCCATTTGTTCTATAGCATCTTCAATGAATGGACTGATATGTTTTAAACCTATATAAACTTTATATTCCACTTCATCTTGTAACTCATTTAATTTATCACATAAGCTTTTCGCCTGGTCCTCAGTGATTTTCGCAAGCGGTGAAACCCCGCCGATTGCTTCGTAACGATCCTTTAAATCTTGAAGGGCTTCTGGCTCTGGTTTTCTACCGTGACGAATATGTGTGTAATAAGGCTCAATTTCCTCTTCACTTGTTGGAGTCCCATAAGCCATTACTAATAATCCTTTTACTTTCTTTGACATCATTATACACCTCGAGTTGTTAAATTTTCAGTTGAATATTTTAGCGTTTGCTGTATTCGTGGATAAGTGTAGTCAATTTCTTCAACATTTCCGGTTGAATTTCCGGTGTGACTCCATGCCCTAGATTAAAGACATGCTTACCTTGTTCCATACCCTCATCCAAGATACCTTTTGCACGCTTTTCAATGTTTTCCCATTCTGTCAATAAAATAACCGGATCTAGGTTACCTTGCAGAACTTTTGTTACACCCATTTCTCTAGCCTCTGTAATCGAAGTTCTCCAATCCAATCCGATAACGTCCACTGGCAAGTCATTCCATTCCAGGAGCAAGTGGCGAGCACCTATTCCGAATAGAATCAATGGTACATCGTGCTTCCGCAATTCGGAAAAGATCCTTGTCATTACTGGTTTAATGAATATACGGTAATCAGGAGCATTTAAAGAGCCTACCCAAGAATCGAAAATTTGAATGGCTTTCGCCCCAGCTTCCACCTGAGCATCCACATAAGTAATAATCATTTCTTCCAATTTATCCATGAGCAGGAACCAAGTCTCTGGTTCACGGTACATTAGCTGTTTCGTTTTATGGTAATTTTTAGATGGGCCACCTTCAATCATGTAGCTCGCTAGCGTAAATGGTGCACCACTGAATCCAATCAACGGAACTTCCAATTGTTCCTCCGTCAATAAACGAATTGTATCAAGTATGTATGGAATATCAGCCTTTGGATTAATCTTCCCAAGCGCCTCTACATCTTGGATGTTTCGGATTGGATTTTCAATAACAGGTCCAATTCCCGCCTTGATGTCGACATCGACTCCCATAGCTGGAAGTGGTGTCATAATATCCTTGTAAAGAATTGCGGCATCCACTCCATAATTCTCAACAGGAAGTCTTGTAACATAAGCACTAAGCTCCGGCTGATGTGTAATTTCAAATAGCGAATACTTCTTTTTAATTTCCCTGTATTCCGGCTGAGAACGCCCTGCCTGACGCATAAACCATGCCGGCGTATAATCCGTTTGTTCTCCACGGTAAGCCTTTAAAATCGTATCATTCATTTTCTTTGTCAATTGTTTCACCCTTTTGTCATAATCACTGTCACTAAACCTTAATATATCGATTTTCTCGACCGCTGTACATGAAAGCGATGGGAATGTCATCAATTTGTCTAAATTGGTCAATCAATTTCTACTGTTTCAGACTTTAGACTCTCCTGTTTTGTAAGAGGATCATAAGCTACGACATAATACTTATTATGCTTAAATAGTGCATGATTAATGATAAATTCATTCTCCCCTTCCACTTCACCGACCCGACGATCAACGCCTTCCCTATCTTCATATACCCGATAAACGACCCGATTATCCTCCAAACGTTCCCAAGTTATTCGGGCTCTGACTATTGATAATCCGCCAAATTCATAATTGGCTTTCACATTCGTAACGGGGGCAATTCGGACCGGCTCCTCCAATTCATTAATATCATTTGGCTTTTCAAAAGAATGTGAAAGAGGTTTGAGACTGTCAATTTTCGACAAAATATCCTCAGTCAACCGCTTCGGATACATGCTTCCACCAGTTAAAAAGTGCTCTTCATCCGACTTATCGTATCCTGTCCAAGTAGCAAATACATAGTCAGGTGTATAACCAACAAACCAAGCATCCTTGGCTTTACCTTCCACAAGCGGATGTTGCGTAGTGCCGGTTTTTCCAGCCATTGCCTTGGAGAAGGTTCCCGCTTCACCAGCTGTTGAATCGGCTGCCTTAGAGAGCATTTCAGTCATCATCCAAGCAACTTGAGGTGTGAATACTTCTCTTTCTTCTGTTTCCTTTTTATAAATTAACTTGTGGTTTTTATCGTAAATCTCTTCAATGGTATAGGCTTTTGCTAACTTCCCATCAGAAGCAAACGTTCGATAACCTTCAATTAAATTAAGAGGAGTAACACCTTCACTAAGACCGCCAAGCGCGATGGCCAGTCCTTCATCGTCAATATGCATGTCCATCTTTTCTAAAAATCCCTTTGCATAATCGATACCAATTTGATTAAACAGCCAAACGGCAGGCACATTTTTCGAAGTGACTAGACTATCATATAGACTGACAACTTTCTGATAGGATTGGTCCACATTTGCAACAAGATAATTTCTGTTCACAGATTGTTCATCAGGGAGCAAGCTATATGGTGTGTAATGATCATCATGCATCAAAGCCGGCCCGTATACAGCAAGCGGCTTAAATGCAGAACCAGGTTGGCGTTTGACGGTAACTCGATTCAAATCGCCCAAACGGTAACTTCTTCCACCAACTGCAGAAACTACCTTCCCGGTTTCCTCTTCCATCATCACAAATGCACCTTCTACACCATCTGTATTTCCGGGGAAATATTCATCTTCTTGGAACTTGTCATAGACGATTCGTTGAACATCATCATCAATACCTACTACAATTCGAAAACCTCCCCTTTTCAGGTAATCAATGGACAAATCTTGTATATCATGAGCTTCTTTAATGACAAGATCAACATAACTATCTGTCCAAGGGGTGGTTTCTTTTTCCATAATTTGTAAACCTAATGTTTTGCCTTGTTCCAATTGCTTTATTTCAGTGGAGATAAATCCAGCATCTGCCATCGATGCAAGTACGAGGTTTCTTCTTTCTATGGCCTTTTCAGGGTGGTTGATCGGTGAATAACCATTAGGTGCTTTAGCAAGACCTGCCAAGAGTGCACCTTCCGCAACTGAAAGGTCTTTCGTACGTTTTGAGAAATAAAAGTTTGCGGCCGTTTCGATCCCATAGACTCCGTGTCCAAAATATATCTCATTCAAGTAAAGCTCAAGGATTTCATCTTTTGAAAATTTTCTTTCCATATAAAGAGCCGCCATCACTTCTTTCGCTTTCCGGGTCCATGTTTTGTCATTATATAAGAATAGATTCTTGGCCAATTGTTGGGTAATTGTACTTGCCCCTTCCACCTTACTCATCGCTATTACGTCTTTGTAAACCGCCCGGATAACCGATTTCATATCAATACCGGCATGTTCATAAAATCGTCGATCCTCAATTGCGATATAGGCATCCTTGACATGACTAGGTATCTCTTCCATTTGGACATATTTCCGGTTCTCTTCATAAAGTTCAGCAATGACTTCCCCCTCAGACGTTTCAATGGTTGTCGTCTCTGCTAGAAGAAAAGCATCATCATTCACAATCTGACTTCCGAGGTAGATAATTAGCGCATAACCAAACAAAGCTAAACCGATAATAGAAGCTAGGATAATCAGAATCCATTTAAGTAGTTTATTTTGTTTGATTAATTCTAGTTGTTTTCCCATTATTCCACCTCTACCTTTGCATTATACGACAACATTCGTCATGCATAAAGTTTGAGGAACTCTGTTCAAATAATTTTCGTATTTACCGAATAAATATTAAATAGCGTACATCCAGATTTTTTCGGGTACAATATGATTAAAGACTATTAGAAAGGGGAATTCGCTTGAAAGCTCATATGACAAAAGGAACAATTGATTTTTTACAGAAACTAGCAGAAAAAAATCCTGACCAGAACATCAAACTGATGCAAAGCAATGAAGGTGGTTTAGCTTACTATGAACATAACCCAAAAAAGCTTTTCCAATCCGGAAGAACCTTTGAAATATTGGAAGAGACCGGCGTTATTCTGCAAAATGGCTATGTAGTGATGAACAATATTCCAGTTGCAGAGGAAAGCCAACCGATTTTTGAAGATCGTTTTAAAAAACGAAAGCAAGCTGTGGAAAATATGCCTGGATTTCAAGCGTTTCGTTTGCTGCGGCCAGAAAAAGGAGAAATCTATGTCGTTTTAACACAATGGGCTACAAAAAAACACTTTGAAGACTGGAAAGCTTCGGATGTATTCAGTGAAGCACATAAAAATGAAGCGGTAAAATCATCCTCTTATTTATTTAAGAATGCCTATGTTGCGGATTATATGATGTACGAAGAGGAAGAAGATCAGGCATAAAACAATGGGTCAATCAAGAAGTCAGCTTCCTGATTGACCCAGCGGCCTGTTTATTTGATTACAAACTCATTGAAGAACTTTTCATAATCTTCTTCAGCGTATTGCCCTTCCAGTCTTGCAACTTCTTTTCCATCTTCATAATGAACTAAAGTTGGGGTAGAACGGATACCAAATGGAGCAGCTTCGTTACCAAATTCCAGTAGATTTAATTTTTTCATGTCCACATCCATCTCTTCCGTCAGTGGCACAAGATAAGGAGTTGTGTTCTGACAATAGACACACTCTGGGCTGTAGAAGTACACGGTAGTAGGTTCGCCGCTTTCCACTCGCTCCACTAAATCATCCGGCAAAATTTGATTTCCGTATAAGGGATCATCCAATTGATCGATGGTCGATTGCTCAAGATCAGTCGTTCCATATGGATTGTCGCCTTCAAGGGCTTTATTGTTTTTATAATTGAGCGCGAAGTAAAGCGCACCGAATAGTACAACAATAACCAAAATAATGATCGTTAATTTCTTTCCCATTCGTTATTTCCTCCTCATTTCTTTCAGCAGAAACAGATGTAAAACAAAGATAACAATAAAAGCAACGCCCGCCATAAATGGAATCGTGATGAATCCAAAATAGTTCACATAGATGGCGTTACAGGGAACTGGTCCACCACATGAACCTCCCATTTCATGAAAGGCAGGAACTTTTTGAAGTAAATAATGATAAGAGGAAACAAACATGCCTATTCCACTTAAAATTAATCCCGCTAGACTCATCTTCACATCTTTTTTCCACATCGCTACACCATATATTACAACGAGCGGATACATCAAGATTCGTTGGTACCAGCATAATTCACACGGAACATACCCCACTACTTCCGAGTAGAATAAGCTTCCTGCAGTTGCTACAAATGCTTGTACCCAGATGATGAGCAAGAGATTTTCTGCTTTTTTCGTTAAGGTTTGCATAGACTAATTCCCTTCTGCATCATTTCCTTTTTCATTATACGAATGAGATTTTAAAAATACAATTTCTTTGCTTTTAAATATGTTGCAAATTCACGACTATTACAGTAATTGATTACGGTGGACATACACAGCAGCTTGTGTCCGATCTTTCACACCAAGTTTTGCAAGGATGTTGCTAACATGCGTTTTTACGGTTTTGATTCCAATAAATAAGTGCTCACTAATTTCCTGATTCGTCATCCCATTACCTATACATAACAGCACTTCCAGTTCCCGTTCCGTCAGTTCTTCATGGGGCTTCTTTTCTGCTTTTCGAAAGTTTGTCAGCATTTTCCCAGCCACTTTCGGTTCAATCACGTTCTCCCCTTCTGCAGCTTTTAAAATAGCTTGAACAATTTCTGTAGCCGATGAAGTTTTCAATATATAACTGAATGCCCCTGCTTCCAATGCAGGAAACACCTGCTCATCATCATAAAAGCTTGTCAAAATGATTACTTTGCAATTTGGAAGCGACTTCACGACTTTCTTCGTCGCTTCAATTCCATTGCCATCCTCCATCATTAAATCCATTAATACGACATCAGGTTTTTCTTTTTCAATAATCGGTATACTTGCGTTCCCACTGCTTGCCTGTCCGACGACTTCTATTCTTGGCTCTGTTTTTAAATAGGCTATAATCCCTTTTCGTACGACTTCATGATCGTCCACTACAACAACTTTCACCATGTAATATCCCCCTTAGCATGGAATTCTTATATCGATATAAGTGCCTTCCCCTTGTTTCGAACGGACTCGGAACGTACCCCCTAGTTCTTCACTGCGTTCCCGCATCGTTCTAAGCCCGTAAGAAGTTTTCTTTCTGCTGTCTTCTGTCATATCAAAACCTTTTCCATCGTCACGGATATGGACGAATAATTCTTTACGCAAATTTCTGATATTTAAATGAACAACAGTGGCATCTGCATGTCGAAGTATATTTGATAGTGCTTCTTGGATAATACGAAAAACATGCTCTTCTGTTGTTTCCGTCAAAACGAGGTTCTCCTCAACCTCGACTTGAAAATCGATGGTACTGCGAACTTGCAGTTCTTCCACTAGTTTTCTAATTCCTTTATGTAATGGGTCACCTGATAAATGGACCGGACGGAGATGCAACAGTAATGCCCGCATTTCAGTTTGAGCTTGTAACGCCATGCTAGCTACTTCTGTCATCTGTTCCTTTGATACTGCAGGATTCGTCTCCAATTGTTTCACCGCTGCTTCGGACATCATAGTCAACGCAAATAGCTGTTGGCTGACTGCATCATGTAAATCCCTCGCCAATCGTTGGCGTTCTTCAATCACGGCTGATTTATGAGCAGATTTTGCAAGTTCCGCTTTTTCATCTGCCATCCTCTGCAAGGATTTCACTTGGTCCATCAATTTTTTCCCTAATTCATTCAACTCATTGCCTATCCGTGTAACTTCATCTTTCTCCTCAAAATGCACACTCGATTGGTAATTCCCATTTGCAAACTGTGTGATCAGAACAGACAATGAATCCAATCTAGATTTTAAATTCCCGCTTGCTGTAAACCCCGTATAGAGTGCAATTATTAGTCCTATAACAAGATATGCTCCAATAAAAAGGAATATCGATAGGGCAGAAAGCCATTCCGGTTCGACAATGACATAGATGGATAGGAAAACTGCAAGGAGCGATACGGTTGTCATTACCAATCCCGACAGATGGGAATGAATAAAAATATAACGAATGCTCGATAATCTATTTTTCATCCTGTAACCCCCTATACATGATCAACACGAATGCTCCCTGCCTTTAATTTGATAAATAAATCTATTTTACTTACGGCTGCTTCATAACCTTCCGTCTCATATTTATAGGAACGGTTCACTCCTGCCCAGTCATTGCCAAGAATATCAATTTCCCCGGCTTTCACATGAGCTTCGATACGAAACTCCACATTTTCCGGCATGAGAATATGAACATCACCAGCTAATGAACGAATGGAGATTGGCGTCTCCTTCTCTGGAATAAATGCCTTAGTAAAATCAAGGTAAAAATCCCCTGCAAATGTGTTTATATTCATCGGTTCCACTTTCCAATTCGGTTGGCTATAATCTTGGCTCCCAACCGTGAAATTTTGTTTTTTCACATATTGGCTTTTTTTCTCGTCATCATCTTCAAAAGTAAAAACAAAGTTGCCGTTCTGACCTCTTTCAATTCCGATTAATAGAAAACCAAAGTAAATAATAAGCAATGGCCAAAGTTTGAAGATATCCTTAAAATAAAAAGTGAGCACTTCAAAGCGATCCAGTATTAACAAACCGCCGAAAACAATAAAGAATAAACCTAAAAACCAATGTGTTCCCCATTTACGTAGATAATCGTATAACCATTTGATCCCAATAGCTAAAATCAAAACAGGATATAGATGATGCCAAATTGTTCCAAATCCAAAATCAACAAAGCCGAAATTAGCTAGAACGAGCATAACTCCTACCCCGATTAAAAACACCGCTATAAAGTAACGAATGAGATTGCTCATCCAGATCACCATCCTTCTATACACGCAAGAAAACAGGCTCCCTTGTCTATTTATATTTTATATGTTGTCTAACTGTACGTGAACCATCTACAGCACGCTCTCATCTCAGCCTTTAGACGGATATCTTTTCTTTATTATAAATTCGTACAGATAGATAGAGCCGATTAATAAAAGGAACCCAAAGAAAAAACCTGCAAGCACGTCTGTTAAGTAATGTACGTTGATAATGTATCTGCTGATTCCAATCAGGAAAATCAGTATGGTAAATGAAATTTGCACAGTGAGGATAGCCCGTTTGGATTTCAATTTCTTTGTAATAAAGTACGCTAGCAGTCCGTAACAAAAAATGGACACCATCGCATGCCCAGATGGGAAGCTGTATCCTTCTGCATTTAGGCTGACGGAAATGCTTGGACGCTCCCTTTCAACTAAATGTTTAATAAAAACATTAACTTTATGGGTAAGGTACGTACCACCACCGAAAAATAGTGCCGGTAGCCAGTGCCGAAACCAAATGAATAACAAGATGGTGACGACGACTACAAAGGGATATAAAAAGAAACTTGAACCGAGATTTGTTATTAATGAAAAAGGTTCATAAAAATAAGAGTTTACAAGCCATGGAACCAGTAGGATTGTTCCTTTATCCACATAGGGAAGATTACCTTGCAGCAGCTGAAAGATCCAAATGCCCATTACCACCAATACGATAATGGAAAGACTGATAAGAATTCTCTTTTGTTGTTTCATCATCAACCTCCAACTGAGAAATAAACATGATTTCATTATACTAAATAATTTGATATTTCTTAGTGTAAAAAAGCATTCCGCATAACTGACAGAATGCTTTTAAACTAATTTCTTTTTTACATAGCCGTTGATAAATAAATAGGTAAAACCAATCCCTGCAACTAGCGCGAGAAGGAAACCTGTATACTCTTGTAAAAATATAAACAATAAAGCAAACAAGATGGTTTGGACAATACTTAGCTGATAAATGATTTTCACTAAAGCACGTTTTCTATCCATTTTTTCCAACGGATAGATATCGAGCCACATAATTGTACGATGATGCTGGTATAGGGCCATCATTTGAAAACTGCTTAAATAGAGAAACAAAACAACAAATATCAGTTTTACCCATACATTCGGAATAAGAAAGATGAACAATCCGCCAATGATAATTAAACGAGTGTACATCCCAACGTAGTCTCCACTTCGGACAAATGTTACGCGGAACAAATAATCAAAAGAAAAACGTTTTTCAAAAGGAATATTCCGAGTTACAAGTGAAACGAGCCATTGACGCTTTTTCACACGATTTTTAATATGGGGTACGTCACTAAACATATTGGCGACACGATAAAATGCCTGCATACTATTTTGATCTTTTTCCAATAACAAGTCCCATACAATTGCCCCTTGCTTCTTGGATAATGCATAATTATAAAGAAACAATGCAGCAAATAATACTGTTACTATACCAGCTGCAACCATATTCCCTGCTACAACAAAATAAAACACAAGAATATTCATCACCGTTCTTACGATTAACTCCAATCTGCGATGATTACTATCCCGCACTTTATACATCCACCAATTAGCAAGTAGATTAGCGATCTTATAGATGAGTAAAACGAGAATGGTCAATAAATAGAGCTTCCCTTCTCGTGCCGGGAAACTTGTTGTATATAACGGCCCTAAAGCGGCGGAAACAAGAAATAGAACATAAAGTTGAGTAACGAAACTATAGATGATCGAATTTCGAAAATATGGCTTCATCTTCATTTCAGCAGGAAGCAGAAATACTAAGTCCGGCTCTTGCAGCAACGTCCGGACTGGACTATAAGTTACAACCAAACCAAAGGCAATTCCGATAATAATCGCTGTAGGGAAGTTTTCGGGCAGCTGGGCTAACCAGGCTTGATAGTAATAAGCGACTGCTGCGATAAAGAAGAAAAGCACAATAGCAATATGCCCATTGAAAATATATCTCGTATACCGTCCCAACTCTTTTATATGAGAAGAAAGACGTTTTTTATAAAAGGCATGCGCATCAAACATGGCTATCTTCCTTTGTTAACTGTAAATATAAATCATCCAATGTCGCATCAGGCATCTCAAAGCTTTTTTGCAGATCATTTAAGGTGCCATAAGCCCGGATTTCACCCTCATGTAAAATAATAAATCGGTCACAATAGCGTTCCGCCGTTGCAAGAATGTGCGTGGACATCAAAACTCCAGAACCCTTCTGCTTCATATCATCCATGAGTTGTAGATAAGATGAAATACCAAGCGGATCAAGCCCAACAAAAGGCTCGTCTACAATATATAGTGGTGGTTCAATTAAGAAAGCACACATAATCATTACCTTTTGCCGCATCCCTTTAGAAAAGTGTACGGGAAACCAGTTCAACTTTTTCTCCATGCGGAACTCTTTTAGTAAAGGGGGAAGCCTTTTTTCGAATACATCTTCAGGTAAACCATATGTCATTGCCGTAAGTTTCAAGTGTTCATGTAAAGTCAATTCATCGTACAGGATAGGCATTTCAGGGATGTAAGCTATTTTGTTACGATAGCCAGTCGGATCTTCTTGAAATGTCTTGCCATTTACTACAATTTTTCCTTTTTTCGGCTGCATCAGCCCAATGATATGTTTAATTGCTGTACTTTTTCCTGCACCGTTCAATCCAATCAGTCCTACAATTTCACCTGGATACACGTCAAAGGAAATACCATGTAAAACGTTTTTATGCGTATATCCACCATGTAGTTCATCGATATGCAACAAAGATTCCACAAAGCCTACCTCCTTCATACTTCTTTTTATTTTACCACAGTTTAACTGGCCATAATACTTCAAGCTCTGGTTGAAAGACCTGATGTATGGTCGAAAATTCCATTTTCGCCGATCTCCGTATTACCAAATTATACCTGTAACCTAAATTAATTATATGTATAAACATCTCGGTTCTGAACAAAATATAATCGAAGGCGGCAAAGTGCAATCAGAAATTTGATGACAAACACAAATGAGGTGTTGAGGATGCCAGGTTCGGTGTTGAGCTCAAATTATTAATTTGATGTCTGACACAAGAAGAGGTGTTTATAATGCCCGGAAAGTGTTAAGTTCAAATAAAACTGCTTGCAGAAACAGCTTGTTTCTCTCATTCTTTCTTGAGCATTAATCCCGTTAATTCTCGAGAAAGAATCTCTGTAAACGAGACATTTTCACTCCAGGTTTCGTTTACCTTCCCCACTAGTAAGCTGCTGCACGTCGCATTTTGTTGCCTTCTTAAAGCAGGCTGGTTCTCCCCCTTGGACCAGTCCTGTTTCTGTGTTTAGATCTATTCATGTACATACACCTCTTTGGTTAAAACAACCATTCAATTCCGACATCTGATATCTCTTCTCCCCCACTCTATTTTTTGAATTTTCATGACCCAAAGAGTACAATGAGAGTACCATTACATACAAGGAGTGAAGTTAGAATGAGTCATGAGGATTGTATTTTCTGTAAAATTATCGCGGGAGAAATTCCTTCCGCCAAGGTTTATGAAGATGACCATGTGTATGCATTCCTGGACATCAGCCAAGTAACAAAAGGGCATACACTAGTAATTCCAAAAACACATACGAAAAACATTTATGAAACACCACCAGAGGTTGCCAAAGAATTGTTCGAGCGTGTTCCAAAAATAGCGAATGCAATTAAAGAAGCATATCAACCAAAAGGAATGAACTTGCTTAATAATAATGAAGCTGCTGCTGAGCAATCCGTATTCCATTTACATCTTCACCTGATTCCACGCTATGGTGAAGGAGATGGATACAAACTTGGATGGACAACTCATAATGAAGACTATTCAGGTGAAGACTTACAGCAAATCGCCAGTGATATCAGTAGTAAAATAACTGAATAATACTTTATGTACAGCTTCACCTTGGACAAGAAGGTGAAGCTGTTTAATTTATCAAAAATTTCTAAAAACTTTTTTTAATTATATCTACACATTTTTATGATGTTCTGTTATAATGGGACTAATATTTCGCAGCTGACAATGAGTGTACAGTTGGAGATAAATTAGATGAGAAGAGAATAGGAGAGATTAGAATGAAAGTTAGAGTTCTAATTATTTTATCGTTACTTGTTGGAATTGGTGCGGTGTTGCATGCAATTGTACCTCCAATATTTTTTGGAGTAAAACCAGATATGCTGTTGTCGATGATGTTTTTGGGAATCTTCTTATTTCCAAAACCGAAATACGTTCTATTGCTGTCTTTAGCAACTGGGATCATGTCGGCATTAACAACAGGTGCTCCTGGTGGCCAAATTGCCAATATGATCGATAAACCGATAACTGCATTTATCATCCTTGGAATTTTCCTTGCAGTAAAGAATCGCTTAAACGGAAATGTTACTGCACCTATATTAGCTGGAGTTGGAACTTTAATCAGTGGCTCTATTTTCCTTGCAGTCATTTCGATTATTGCAGGAATTCCAGAAGGCGGATTAGTTTCTTTATTCCTGCTTGTTGTCCTACCGGCAATGGCAGTAAACGCAGTGATTATGTTAATCGTTTATCCAATTGTACAAGGAATCTTCAAAAGAACAAATCCCGTATCAATTTCATAATGTACACCTTAAAAACCTCTGACACAGCTCAGAGGTTTTTTTTGAGCTATTAAAATAAAAACTTCACTTGAACTTAACTTTAGCAAGCGACTTTCCTTTTCGGTTCATTCGTATCCAATTTTATGCTTTATATTTAGCACCTGGTCTTAAATCTGTTATAATAGAATTATGATATCCTCTTCCCAGTCATGTTTTGGAGTTCTGGGAATGGTGAAATAGAGCAGTAAATGAAGAAGGGAGCAAATCCGTATGTCAAGTAAATCATTATTTCTTGGACTCCTTGTTGGAGGCGCAATTGGCGCATCTGCGGCACTGTTAAGTACACCAGAGTCGGGTCGTGATGTCAGAAACCGAATTAAAGATCAGCTTGTGGAAATGAAAAATCTGATTAATAATTTAAAAGATCAGCTTCGGGAAACTTCAAAAGAAGGTGTGGTTATCGTCAAGGAGCTGACAGAAGAGATGAAAAAATCTGTAGAGGAATGGAAAGAAACAGTTGAACCTCATCAAGAAGGTATATATCAGTATCTGGAACAGATTGAAGCTAGCTTGAGAGACCTTGAAAATAAAGTGAAAACTATTTAGGTATATAGTTCATAAAAACACTCCTAGCTGCATCTAGGAGTGTTTTTATGTCTCATTTTTGAGAATCTTGATATACTCATCCATCAACTCGGGAAAATAATTCTCTGCCCTTAGCGCAAGTATCGTTTCTGTCGGATTAAGCTTTTCATTTAAGCAACCAGCAAACTCAATCAAAAGTGAACTGAAGTCAAGCAATCCTTCTTCTTTTTGTTCTTCATATGTAGCTTGCTGCCGCTCGAGAAGATCAAAAAGTTCTCTATATTCATCCTCACTGATATGATGCTCAATAATTAATTTAATAAAAGGGTATTGATCCATGTCAATGATTCTGGATAATAATTGTATTTGAAAAGAAGTTATTTTATGTCTATCTTCCTTCAACACGAAATCCCCCTCCGCAACCAGCATCATAATAAAATAATACATCTAGTATGTAAATAATACCATATATTACATGCGCTTAGAAGTAAGAAAGTTTACAAAATTTAGATTGAAGAGTGTCATAATTCAATTTAAACTGTTCAGGAAGTCCAATTTTTGATAGAGTAAAGAATATAGATTTGGAAAGAGATTCAGGGGGTTTTTGTTTTGATAATTATTTTCTATGGTGTATTTGCATTTATTGTATTATCAATATTTAATACAATGACACATAGTTTCTGTCAAAGGATGGAATTAAATGAAATGCGAACGAAGAAAGTTTATAAAGTGATTAACATGATTATGGTAACGATGTTGGTTTGCTCTTATCTCCGTATATTAAATGTGGCAGTTTAAAGGTATTTTTATGTTATTCTTGGATTTCCTATTTATTTCATCTTAAAGTATGATATATTTAACATTATGAAAAAAATGTAAAAGACCATATGGTTAGGAGTGTTGATGAGATGAAGAAATTAGCTACCTTAGCAATTGCTACAGCAAGTGCTCTTACACTGGCTGCGTGCAGCTCAGGTGATTCTGAGACTGTTGTGGAAACGAGCGCAGGTAATATCACAAAAGAAGAGTTCTACGAGGAATTAAAAGATCGTTACGGTGAAGAAGTTTTATCAGAGCTAGTTACCGTAAAGGTTTTAGAGGATAAATATGAAGTGACGGATGATATGGTACAAGCTGAAATTGATAAAGCAAAAGAACAATTCGGCGAAAACTTTGATATGGTTCTAATGCAAAGTGGATTTGAATCAGAAGAAGACTATGCAGATGTACTTTATATCAGCCTTTTACAGGAACAAGCATTATCCGAAGATATTGAAATAACTGAGGAAGAAATTAAAGAACATTATGAGCGTACTAAATATGAAATCGATGCTCAGCATATCCTTGTTGAAGACGAAGAAACAGCGCTTGAAGTAAAAGAAAAACTTGATGACGGTGAAGACTTTGGTGAGTTGGCTGCCGAGTACTCCATGGATGGAACAGCGCAAGATGAAGGTAACTTAGGATACTTCTCCACTGGCCAAATGGTACCTGAGTTTGAAGAAGCAGCATACAACATGGAAGTCGGCGAAATCAGTGACCCGGTACAAACAACATACGGTTACCATATCATTAAAGTAAATGATATTCGTGAATTGGAAGATGTGGAAGAGTTTGAAGATGTAAAAGACGATATCCGCAGAGAACTACAAATCTCCAAAATGGATATGTCTCAAGCAGCTAGTAAAATTGACAGCATCATCCAAGAAGCTGATGTAGATGTAAAAATCAAAGAATTCGAAGACCTCTTCACTCCAGCCGAACAAGAAGAACAAACTGGAGAAGAGGGATCTGGTGAAGAAACCGGTGACGAAGATTCTGAAGAAAAGGATGAAGAAGCAAAAGGTTAATTTATGATGAAAGAGTCCTGCATAACGAATTTGGCTCTTATACATTAATCTTCTGTGTAGAAAGTTGCACAGCGCCTTTCAAACCTTATAAAAGCTGCCCCCACAGGAGGCAGCTTTTATTTTTGTATAAGGTATATCGTTATGTTATGACCCTTGACGGTCTCTATTTGCCTTCTTTTCCTTTTCCTCTCTAATCCGATCGATATATATTTGGCCTTCCCTTTCGATAAACTGCTCGTCTAATTTTCTTTCTGCATGCATTGCTCGAAATGCCATATATCCACTAAAGAAGATAAGCAAAATTACAATAAATACCCATAAAGGAACGCCACCAATCATCATTCCTTATCCCTCCTTGTCCAAGTTCTTCCTGTTTAACTATATGAACTGGAAGAGTTAAACATTCCTCATAACATTTAAATGAATCTATAAAAGCTGGAACAACGATGAACCTACTTAGAGCTATGGAAAACATGCCATTCTACCATGAGTAGTCATCTAGTCAGCAAAACCTCTACTATATTGCCATATTTATCAGCTGTCAGCCCAATAAAAAAGCCCTCTCATCCGAGAGGACTAGACATCTATTTTACCGCTTCTGTATTTTCATATCTACTATCCAGATAGTCTACAATATGGATAATAAATCCCTCCATTGTCTGAGGCCTGACACTTGCCCCCCACTCCGGCAATCCGTGATGACATAAAATGCAATGAGAGATAAGATGAATTTCTTCAAGTGGAAGAGCAATTCCTTCCTGCTCTACGATTTTAGTCAGGATGAGGGCTCCATATGGAATATGCCCGACCATCATACCTAATTCATCCATTGTTATACCAGTTTGCTTCCTTCCCTGCAAACTTGTTTGGATAGCAGTTGGATATAGAAAGTCAAAACCGGTGTATCCTTTACCAGCAAAGTCGTATTCTAAAATTTTACCGATATCGTGTAATAGAATACTTGTCAAAAGAGCATCATAGTTTACTTGTTCTTCTTTATGCTCCATCATACCGGTTAACATCTGGTAGAGATGATCAATTGTATCCTTCCAAACAAGCTTCTCACCTTTGCCATCATTTTTGAGGTGTGACCACAACTCTTTTTTATAGGCTTTTTCTACAATTTGAATCAGCTTCATTACCGCTTGAAAAGGATCCGCTTCTTGTTTTAATACGAATCTAGCAATGCGCATCAGTCCAATAGTATGCTTTAATAACCCGCCCAAATAATTATGGTGGAATCCTTTCGCTGCTGGACTGATGGAAAACTCATTCCAAAATCGATTCATCAAAGCAATGGATAGCTCATGATACGGTGTTGATAATTCATTGAGATAGGTGAAAAGCTCCACCGTAAAATCTTCCATATTTTGTTTCGTATATGGTAAAAACGAAAATGGATTAATTTCTTCTTCACAAGGTTCCAGTCTGTAGATCGTGATTGATTTAAACCCACGGAATTCATCAACGACCCCTTCAATATCAAATATAGAGTAGTTTTCCAACAAAGGTAAGTGTCGTTCTACAGCGCCTTGGTTGTCCCACATTTTCGCCTGTATCGTACCGGCATTATTACTGAACGTCATTTTTAAAAATTGATTATTCGTTTTTGTCGTCTGCACATTCATGTCATTCAGCAGCACCCGAATGGAAACCGTAGCTCCTTTTTCTTGTTGTTCGAGACTGAAATTTTGATCTTCATCAGGCAATACAGGAACTGGGAAATCCCGTAAAATCTGCTCCCTTTCCGTAGGGGTCGCCTCCACCTCAATTGGGATTAAGCCATAAAAATAATGCTGTTTCTCCGACATATCAATCACTCCAAAACTCACTGTCTATTATTTTATTCTATTTTACCATTCGTTTTTACCACACGAAACACTAAAATAAATAGTCTTTTATTCTATCATTCACTTATCGCAAAATGAGTGTTTTTCACAGTCTCTGTTTCTCCAGTCAAACGAAAGATTGAAATCCCCAGTTCTTCACAAGCTTTTACTACATCGGATTTACAAGAGAACATAATCATTTGTTGTTCTATTGCAATTTTTTGTAAAACATCCATCATTCTTTTTACGCGGAGTTCATCAAAATGAACAAAAGCATCATCTAAAATAAATGGCAACTGATGGTTCTCTGCAATCACTTTACTGATTGCAAGTCTCAGCGAAACATATAATTGATTCATCGTTCCATGTGACAATTCATCCACACGATAACGCACTCCATCATGGGACATCACTTGAAATGGTTGTTTGCCTTGTGGTGATAAAACCGTTGTATAGCGGCCAGCTGTAATGATGCTGAAAAAGCCAGTTGTTTCTTCGAGCACTTTGGATAAGTACTTTGTTTGGTATCGCTGTTTCGTTTCGACCAGTACTTCTTTTTCCATTTTAATAATTGCCCATTCTTTTGCCAGTTGATTCAGTTTTTCTTTTTCCAATTCGAATTGGTGCATTTTTTGCGAATAAGCTTCTGATCCTTCTAAACGATTAAGTTCTGCGTTTACTTCTGCAAGCAGAGCGCGCGTCCGTTCAATTTCTTTATGGTTCTGATGCTGGTTATTCTCCAACTCTTTTTGTCGCTCGCTCAATTCTAGCTCGTCCAACTGTTCATGGATGATACTCTCCCATCTATTGTCAGGAAAAATCACTTCGAGTTGCCTTTGATTAGTCTCTACATCTTTTTCAAATTGCGCTTTATCCGCTACATATATTGCATTTTCGTAAAATTCTTCTTCTGTCTGAGCATGTCCTGCCTGCAAGAGTTCTGCGACTTCTCTTTTATGAACATTCATTCTCTCTACAATTTCTAAACGTTTCTCTTCTATTTCTTTCATAAGCTCCATGTAATGAGATTGACGTTGTTTCAATTCCATCTCATTTTCTAATCGTTTTTCAATATAAACAAAAGCCTCAATGGCAGCTGAAATGGAATGATCAGAATCAAGCTTGGTGACAAAGAATATGATGGAAGCCTCCAATTGGTTTAACTCTACCCCAATTTCATTAAGTTTGCGCAAATGCTGCTCGTATTCGTGATGTGTAGCAAGCAGCTTCCTTAAACGATGATAATAATCCAGCCAATAACTACTGTTGATATTTTTAAGAAATGGGTATGAAGTATATTGCTCTTCAAATTGTTGCCTAAGTCGTGCTTCTTTTTCTAACAGACTCCGCTCTCTTTCTTCCAATTGCATAAACTTAACTTGCTGGCGTTGTATATCCGACTGAATTTGCTTCATTTCATTTCTTATTTGTTCCACATCATCCAACTGTTGCTCTAACTTCAATACTTCTTCTTCAGATAATGTTGTATTACTTTCAAATTCCAATGGAGTATTTAATACTCTCTCCATCTCTTTTACATTTTGCTTGATGAATATATTTTGACCAGCACTGAGTAGAAAGATGATGGCAGCAAGTCCAAAAAGAAAAGTTTGTTCTAAAACAATCGCTGAAACAGAAACAAGTAAAGCTATTACTATCCCTGTAATTAGGTACAAATTTGTTTGTTTGATCTTTTTATTTTTTTCTAATGCGTAACTCTTCTTACGTTGTGTATTCGCTTCGTAAATAGCCTCAAGCTGAATAGATTCCTTTCCTTGCTTTAATCTTTGCTTGATTTTAGTAATTTCTGTTTCAGGTAAGAGGGCTGCATTTTTCTCTTCTAGTTGCTCGTAGTTGTATTTCTCTTCTTCTATTAAAGAACGTTTTTCCGCTTCTAGCCTAATTGTTTCTTGAGCGAGCCTTTCTTTATCTTCTTTCAACTGTTTCCAGGTCTCTTCAATATAGAAAGGCAGAGATACTTCTGATAGCTCTTCTTGAGTAAGATCGATGTGTAATTCATCTAGCTCTCTCGAAATTTCCCGTTTCAATTCTGCCGTGACTTCTTGTAATTCTTGTTGTTTATCTATTAACTTGGCATATACTTGTTTTTGCTCTAGCTTCGTCCTTAATTCATCAATAAGTTCTTGATTCAATCTTTGATCGTCGATCTCAGCAAGATTTCTTCGATAACTATCCTCATTTTTTCTTAGAATTGCATATTCACTTTCCAGCGGACGAAGAGAATCTTTTAACTTCTCCAGTCGTTCCACACCATGGATGGGAAAATCGATGCTTTTTTGAAACGCCTGTCGCTTACTCATTAAGTGTTTATATTCTTGAAGAAACGGAAAGGCCGTACGCATCTTTGTGAGCAGCTTATTTTCCTTTTCCAATTCCTGCTGTTGATTTTTCAATGTTTCCAATTTATCTTTTAGAGACTGTGATTCAATCGTTTTCTCACGGTACGTAGCTTCTTCTTGTTGAATGGCAGCTAGTTCCTTCTTCAGTTGTTGAAGAAGCTGAAGCTGTTGGTTGATGGTCGGATTTTTACCATTAGGCTTAAACAATTCTCCTAGTCGTGTCTCCAATTGTTTTTCAACCCGATAAACATTACTTGAGCCAGTTAGTCCTATACTTAAGAGAACGTCACTAAGCTCTTCTTCATGCATATCTTTTATTCCATTCAAATCCAATGCAGAAAAGGAGAATATCGAGTCAAAGGTGTCCTTATTCATTCCTTGAAGCCTTTCCCTTAACCAGTCTTCCCCATAGACCTCCCCTGTAGCTGTCATACATGTAGCCTCACCGTTTTTTACATGATCGAAGCGTTCAATGGTGAATTCCCCAATTTCAGAATCCGACATGACTAGGTGTCCACCCATTTTACTGCTCGTTTTTGGTTGGTACCATTTACGTTGCTTCGGTGGCATACCAAATAACATGAAGAGGATAAACTGATGAAAGGTGGATTTCCCAGATTCATTTTCACCAAAAATAATGAATGGACCTTCACTTGGGAATTCAATTTCCATATCCACCCATTTTCCAAATCCAAATATTTTGGCCCTTACAATCTTCATCGGCTAGCCCCTTTCAGCAATTCATCAAATAAACGATTCCCAGCTTCTTGCTTCCATACTTTTTCTTCAGTCCTTGTAGGTAAATCAAGATACTTTCTAGCTTGACGATGTTGATACAATTCTTGAAGATGAGAAAGTCCATCCGTGTTCTCGATAATCTGCTTGAGTTCCCCGAAGAAATGTTCACCGTAACTTGTTTCATCGATGGCAAGTCTCTCCTCCATGGATACTGCAACGTTAAAAATATACCTCCATGGAATTTGGTTCGATAATGACTCATTGATAATGTCAATCAGTTCATCCAGCTGTCCATTTATTTTCCATTTCTTCAGCTCACTATTCTGTCCAGGCAGATTGATGTCAATGAGCCGTGGAGTACCTCCCTCGAGTTGCTTTATATTCTCCAGAACCATTGCCTCCAAGTCGAATATCTCCTTTAGAGAGGATACATCTACGCTTAAATTGGTGAATTCAATCTCTTGTAGGGGTATAAATGTAACATCTGTTTTATGTGATGCCAGCTGAACGTAATAGCACCCTTTCTCTCCTGTTTCTTTACGATGCCGTCCTTGAGTGTTTCCGGGATAAACAATATATGGTTCTTCCTTTAATACCGCTCGTTTATGGATATGACCCAGTGCCCAATAATCAAAGCCCTTCATAGCGAGATCTGAAATTTGAAACGGGGCATAAGGATCATGCTCCTCATCTCCTTGTACACTACCATGTAGCATAGCAATATGGAATGGAATGTCTCGATTTTCGACCTCATATTCCTTCGATTTATTTTCAGTGACTGCTCGATTCACGTAACTGAAGCCATACACTCTTGCAAGAGGCTCACCATTTTTTTCATACACGAAGGACCGTACCTGTTCATCAGGAAAAATATGTACATTATCTGGATACGTTACTTGATGAATATTTCCATTAATAAAATCATGGTTGCCATAGCTAATGTAAACAGAAATAAGGTGCTTCTGCAGCCGTTCGAAAGCCTTCCTCAAATGAATTTGAGCTTTAAGACTTTGTTTTTCATTATCAAAAAGATCCCCAGTAATCAAAACGAAATCAACCTCGTATTCAATTGCAGCTTCCACGAGATGGGTCAATGCTTGAAATGTACTGTCCTTTATTTCTTGAAATAAATGGCCCGGTAAATTGGTCAACCCTTTAAATGGACTATCGAGATGCAGATCAGCTGCATGGATAAATGTAATATTCCGCTCCATTTTATTGCCTCCGAATTTATGATTAGTTTCATTTTAACAGATTAAGAATGGGAATGCACGTTCTGCTAGGGAGAAAAAGAAAAACCGGGACAAGAAGATATCCCAGTTTTACTTTTCTTTTTTGGATAAACGTATCGCTTTCGTGAAATCTTTTAGTGAGCCTGATTTACCATACATAAGTACTCCGCCCTTATAAACTCTTGCCCCAATCAATCCCATGATCATTATAGTTAAAATCAAGATACCAATAGATAATCCAATTTCCCAAAGCGGAAGATTAAGCATACCAATCCGCAATATCATTACCATCGGTGCAAAAAACGGGATGAAAGAAGAAATCGTTACAAGTGTAGATTCCGGTGCTCCCAATCCAAACATAGCAACTAAAAACGCAATGACAATCAGAATAATCATTGGTGTGATCAGTTGGTTCACATCTTCTGCTCTGCTTACCAATGAACCGAGCATGGCTGCAAGCGTGGCATACAATGTGTAGCCTAGTAAGAAGAAGATAATCGCATAAATGATCAAATCCATTGGAATATTAACTAATCCAAATGAATCAAGCATACCGCCGACAAGCTCATCCTTCTTACTGTTGATCAACACCAACCCAACGCCGACTAACAGGAGGATTTGTGTCAAACCAACAAGTGCAACTCCGAAGATTTTAGCGAACATATGGGAAACTGGTGAGGCACTTGATATTAAAATTTCCATAACACGGGATGATTTCTCATTTGCCACATCTTGAGCAATCATCTGACCATATAAAATAACAACAATATACATGAAAAATACCATAACATAGACGATTCCTTGTGCCTGGAACATTTCTTCCATTGTTTTCGCATCGTCATCAAGCGCAACGGTATCAAAAGAAATAGGTGCATAGATTTCCTGAATAGTCGCTTCATCCACACCAGTCTGTTCAATCGAAATAGCTACTTTAAGATTTTGCAGTTGTTCCTGTAACGTAGTCTGTGTGGAAGAATCGGTGATGTTATTTGCAAAATAGGTTGCTTCCGGCAGATTCTCTTGATTCAGCTCTACGACAACAAGTGAATCGTACTCTTCATCTTGAACAGCCGATTTTGCATCTTCTTCTGTTCCTGTGAATTCCACAAGTTCTAGTTCTTCATCTAGTGTTTCAACACTTTGTTTATAAGGTTCAAATATAAATCCAGTTTCATCAATGATTGCGATTTGATCTTTGCCATCATCATCACCGAAGAAGTCCATGATTGATTGAAAATTAACCGCAGCAACGACAGATAACAACAGGAGTGCCGTCATAATAATAAATGTTTTAGATTTTATCTTTTCCAAGTACGTATGTTCAAGGATAACCCAAAATTTATTCATAGGAAGCACCTACCTTTTCAATAAAGATATCGTTCAATGAAGGTTCTTCCAAGTCAAATTTTCTTATAAAACCTTTATTCTGTAATGCCTGGAAAATATCTTGGGAGACATTCTCATTTAAAATTTGAAGTTCGCAGCCTTCATTATTTCTCCGATATTTTACTACACCAGGAAATTCTTTTAAAAACTCCAATGAAAAATCGGCATGAATGCGTAAGTTCTTCTTTCCGAAAGATCGTTTTATTTCCCTTAACGCACCTTGTACTACTGGTCTCCCCTTTTGCAAAATACAGAGGTTCTCACACAATTCTTCCACCACTGCCATTTGGTGGGAAGAAAATACAATTGTAGTCCCCTGCTCTTTTAAATCAAGGACAGCTTCCTTCAACATCTCCACATTTACCGGATCAAGTCCTGAAAAAGGTTCATCCAAGATAAGCAATTCTGGTTTATGAATTACCGCAGAAATGAATTGGATTTTTTGTTGATTCCCTTTGGAGAGTTCTTCCACCTTTTTATTCATATATTCCGGTACTTTAAAACGTTCCAACCATTTTTCGAGTTCAGGTAAAATATCCGGTTTTGCCATTCCACGTAGTTTTGCTAAATATGTAATCTGGTTCTTTACGGTAAGTTTCGGATACAATCCCCTTTCCTCTGGTAAATAGCCAATCAAATGATTCTTATCATAGCTGATTGAATCATTATTCCAAGTAATTTCACCTTCTGTTTTATCCAATAAACCTAACAACATGCGGAATGTCGTCGTCTTCCCTGCTCCGTTTCCCCCTAAAAATCCAAACATCTCATTTTTAGGAATGGTCAAATTCAAATTATCTACTGCAGTAAAGTCGCCAAACCGTTTTGTTACATTATTTATTAATAATGTCATAGTCCTATCTCCTTTCCATTTTGTATTACGGACTAATGAATCAAATGGTTTCGTTTGATTCAACTTTATTTTTCGCATTATCTCTTATAATGAATTATAATAAAATTAAAAAAATAGGGAGGAACGATACATTGAGAAATTATGCACTAACAGTCTTCAATCCGGACGGGGAAAAACTATTGGATGAATCATTCACTGCCGAAAACGATGACGCAGCAAAGAAAATCGGACAAGATAAATTAGCCGAAAAAGGCTACTCCGAACACACACACCGCTGCGTAAACCCAGAAGCCAAACTAATATTATTTCATAGGTAAACTCAAAAGCGGAAGCGACCGGTTAGGGACAGTCGAACTGGAATGCGGCGCAGGGAGATAAAGGAAACACGGTGAGGTCACGAACCGATGTTGACTTATCGACTGAAGGCGCATGAAGTTCGAACAGTCCCTGGTCGCTGTAGCTAGACGACAACAAAAGCGGAAGCGTGCGGTTAGGGACGTACAAACTGGAGTACTCCGAAATGAGATAAAGGAAACACGGCGACCGAAGAGAGCCGATGTTGACTTATCGATTGGAGGAGTACGAAGTTTGCGAGTCCCTGCACTCTGAGCTAGACGACAACAAAAGCGGAAGCGACCGGTTAGGGACGGTCAACAATCAAAACCACCAATGTGAACTGGTGGTTTGCTCTGCGGCTGAAAGCCTCTATTACCGGCCTCGGCCTAAAAGGCCCACTGAATGGGTTTCCCTTCTGCACCACACTTACTCACTGATTCTAAAAGAATCTCTTATCTTTTTTGATTTTTCTCTCCTGTAAATGGATCAAATTCCTCAAATAACGTTAATTGATCGCTCATATAGTCATCTTTAAGCTGATTTCTTATATATTCTTGAATTTGATTTTTATTTCGGCCCACTGTATCTACAAAGTAACCTCGACACCAGAATTTGCGGTTACCATATCTATACTTTAAATTCGCGTGACGATCAAAAATCATTAAACTACTTTTTCCTTTTAGATAACCCATGAATTGAGACACACTTAATTTAGGTGGAATACTTACCAGCATATGAATATGGTCTTTACATGCATTTGCCTCGTGTATCTCAACCCCCTTCCTTTCACAGAGCTCTCTTATAATTTGTCCGATACTTCTTTTATACTTACCGTAGATAATTTGTCTCCTGTATTTTGGTGCAAAAACAATGTGATACTTACATCTCCACTGCGTATGTGCTAAACTATTCTTGTCCTGCATGGGACGCGCCTCCTTCTTTGGTGAGATCTGGTGGTCGGGAAACCAACCATATTTTACCATGAAGGAGGCCTTTTTTGACCCCACGCTAGAAGCTCTACGGAACCCCCGGCGTAGCCGAGGGTTTTCGAAGACCATAACAATAAAACTCACAGAGAAGTATTCTCTGTGAGTTTTTGATTAATCTTCTTGGCTGAATCCGTAAACTTCTTCTAAAGGTTTTGTAATAATTGAACTGATATCACCAATAATAACATTTAACTGTTGTTCTTCTTCCATCAGCTTTGCAATTGTTTCGTTGCCTTGCACCAATTCAACTACATTTCGGGCTTTTTCCACTTCTTCTTCCGTAATTTCTAGACCCTGCATCTGTTTCTCTTGCAAGTTTAGCTGTGTGTCTCGGAAGCTTTCAAACATTTGTTTTGACTCTGGGTCATTCATTACTGCTTCATATGCTGTTTTTAGTCGTTGAAACTCTGAGCTTTCACGAATCGCTTTTTCTAAGTTATAGGCATGATCATAAATATTGGACATTCTTTATCCTCCCAAAATATAAGTTAGACCTACTATAACAAATGAGAGTCAGAATGTATACCGTGAACCTTTACTTATATCCCATACCATTTCCATATTAATTTGGAAAAATGCAATATAATAAGGATAATGACAAACAGATAATTGATAATTAAAATCTTAATATGTATTTTGTAATTCTATTCTTATAATATAAAGTGGGCAAGCAATACTGCCCGCCCACTATTTATTAACTTTTGTTATTGTCCGCCACCACTAAGCTGTTGCTGTGCAGTACGAACTAAACGTTTTGTAATTTCTCCACCAACAGAACCGTTAGCACGAGAAGTTGTATCAGCTCCTAGGTTAACACCAAACTCTGAAGCAATTTCATATTTCATTTGATCCAGCGCTTGTTGTACTCCAGGAACTAGTAATTGGTTTGAGTTGTTGTTGTTAGCCATTGGACTTCACCTCCTTTGTAATCATATTGTCCGCAAATCCTCAAAATCTTATTACATGAATTCACTGGTAAAATGTAGATACTATTCCAATTCGGAGGTGTAAATTGGAAAATAACAGGATTTAGCGAAAAAAATCATAAACTTATCGTGAATATAAGTGATATTATAAAAGTCTTTCATCTCTTCTTATTTAATCTACTCTAGAATTTTAAAAACGGCTTTGCTCCATAAGTAGGAAGCAAAGCCGTTTCATCTTATATTATTTTGGATGTGTCATTTCTTCTGGTACAACATATTCGTTAAATTCTTCTTCAGTCAACAGTCCCAATTTTACAGCTGTTTCTTTTAAAGTTGAATTCTCTTCAAACGCGGTTTTTGCAATTTTTGCTGCGTTTTCATAACCGATATGTGGGTTCAACGCTGTAACAAGCATGAGAGATTCATTTAAATGTCTTTCAATCGTTTCATGATTTGGCTCGATTCCAACCGCACAACGATCGTTAAAGGACAGAATACTGTCAGCAAGTATTTGAGCAGATTGTAAGAAATTATATGCAATCACTGGCTTGAATACATTCAGTTCAAAGTTTCCTTGGCTTGCAGCAAAACCGATTGTTGCATCGTTACCCATCACTTGTGCAGCTACCATCGTAACTGCTTCACTTTGGGTCGGATTTACTTTACCTGGCATAATGGAGCTGCCCGGTTCGTTTGATGGAATCGTAATTTCACCAAGGCCAGAACGTGGACCACTTGCCAACCAGCGCACGTCATTCGCGATTTTCATCATATCTGCCGCAAGTGCTTTTAAAGCACCATGTGCAAATACAGTTTCGTCATAGCTTGTTAATGAGTGAAATTTATTTTTAGCAGTCACAAAAGCTTTTCCTGTATATTCGCTAATTTGTTTTGCAACACGTTCTGCGAATTCAGGATGGGCATTTAGACCAGTACCTACTGCAGTACCGCCAAGTGCCAATTCTTTAAGTTCTGGAATGCTTAGTTTAATCATGGATTCTGTTTTTTCTAGCATACGATGCCAACCACTGATTTCCTGCCCGAGTGTAAGTGGTGTTGCATCTTGTAAATGGGTACGGCCAATCTTTACAATATCTGTAAATGCATCGGCTTTTTCCTTTAACGTTTTCTTTAACACTTCAACTGCGGGTAATACATGATCCTCTAACTTTAAAACAAAAGCAATATGCATAGCTGTCGGATATGTATCATTTGAACTTTGTGATTTGTTTACATCATCATTCGGATGAAGACGTAATTCGCTTCCTTGTTCCTCTAGCCACTTGTTTCCGATAAAGCTAAGCACTTCATTTACGTTCATATTCGATTGGGTACCACTTCCAGTTTGCCATACTACTAATGGAAAATGCTCATCCACACGCCCTGCAATAACCTCATCTGCTGCGTATTCGATTGCTTCAGCTTTTTTTGCTTCAAGTAAACCTAAATCACTGTTTACTTTCGCAGCACTCTTCTTTAGTACAGCAAAAGCTTTAATGATTTCCTTTGGCATTTTTTCGTTGCCGATTGGAAAGTTTTGCTTACTTCTTTGCGTTTGCGCTCCCCAGAATTTATCTGCAGGAACTTTAATTTCCCCTAGTGTATCTTTCTCCAAACGATAGTCCAAATGTAGTTCCTCCCTGTGTTTTATGATACCGTATACATTGTACCAAATTTCTTGATGCTTAGGAAATGAAAAACCATACACGATAGGACTCCATCGCTGGAATCAAATATATTCAATAACTCGAACCACCTCTTACATATTCTAAATCCACTTTTCCATATGTAATATCAGTTTTAATGAAAATAACCCTACTATTCAGCTAAGATTTATCAATTGACACAAATTTGTGCCACAACAACAGTGAAAAATACGAATTTTACTATATAATATACAAAGATGGATTTTTGACAATAAAGAAAGGAGGAAATTACAATGCCTAATATCTGGACTCATATTCTTTTCTGCGAGTCGGTCGTGGATGCTGTTGGCAAGAATCATTCATTCTCCCAATATGAGAATTATATGAGGCTCGGTGCACAGGGACCAGATCCGTTTTTCTATTATAATTTTTGGCCATGGATTAAAGAAGAACCGGTCCATAATATAGGCACGGCGTTACATACAAGTCAGTGTGGAACCTTCCTCCTTGATATGATTAAAGCTGCCAAAGACAATAGCAATGAAGTTCAAGCATTTGTCGTCGGTTTTGTCACGCATCATGTACTTGACCGTAACACCCATCCTTATATCCATTATCGTGCTGGATATGATGGAAACAATCATCAACGATTAGAGATACAGATTGATACATTGATGATGGAGAAGTACCACAATCTAAAAACTTGGAAAACACCGGTTTACAAGGAAATTGATGTAGGAAGGAAGCTCGATCATCGTCTCGTCTCGCTATTATTTCATTTAATTAATACCAATTATCCTGATTTCACCAGAAACGATGACACCTACATTAAGAAAGCTTATAAGGATATGCTGCTTGCATTAAAAATTTTAGCGGATCCGACCGGAATCAAAAATAGGTTGCTTGGCCGTTTAATATCCGCATATTCACATCAGCCAATCAAAGATGAAGTGGACTATTTGAACTTACAAAAAACAACTTGGTATCATCCGGCAACAAATGAACCATGTGATAAAAGTTTCATCGAACTGTACAGTGAAAGCCGTGTAGAGGGAATTGATATCATAACCGAATTATTTCATTACTGGGATAGCGGTTCATCTTACTCATTGGAGAAACTTGAAGATTTAATCGGAGATATTTCCTACGATACAGGTAAACCACTAAATTTGAGGCTGGAACTTCAATACAGTGATCCTATTGTATAGCGAACAGAACACAATATAATAAAATGAAACTAGGTCAATCAAGAATACATTTTCTCGATTGACCTCTTTTTTATTTTGGCTTCACTTCCACACTTCCAAATCATCCTGATTGCCGCTGAGCTTCCTCTATCCCTTTTTCTACATCGACGAATCTTAAAATGATCAAACCTGCTATAAAGAAGAAAATAAGAGAAATGATTCCGAATCTGCTATTACCAGTAATTTGTCCGATAAAGGCAAACAGGAAAGGTCCGAACATCGCAGCAAACTTGGACGAAATACCGTAGAAACCAAAGAATTCCGCATGCTTATTTTCAGGAATCATACGCCCAAAAATAGACCGACTTAGTGACTGGGCACCACCTTGTACCATTCCCACTGCAATGGCTAATACATAAAAATGGATAGCGGATGTCATGAAGTATCCGAGAATCGTAATGACCATATATGTCAGTAATGTAATGGACAACGCCCGCTTGGCTGTTATTTTAGAGGCTAGCCAGCCAAAGAAGAAAGTGAACGGAATACCGACAAACTGGGTGATCAACAGCGCAACAATCAAATCATTGCCCGCAATTCCAATTTCCGCTCCATAAATCGTTGCCATCCGCATGATTGTAGAAATCCCATCATTATACAACCAAAATGCAAGTAGAAAAATCAATGCTTGTTTATACTGTTTTATTTCACGAAAGGTGTTCCCTACCCGAGAGAAACCGATGGCAATATAAGATTTATCCCTTTTAATTTCAACTTTTTTCTCTTCCTTTATATTTTTTAATAAAGGTATAGAAAAGACGAGCCACCAGATACCGACTGTTGCAAATGATAACTGTGTTGCCGCTACTGTATTTGGCAAGCCGAACCATTGAGGATTCAAAATCATTAAGATATTTATCGTTAAGAGGATTCCTCCTCCGATATAACCATAAGCATAGCCACCGGAAGAGACTCTATCCATCTCGTCCTTATCAGCAACTTCAGGCAAGAATCCATCATAAAATATATTTCCACCCGAGAAACCTATAGAACCGACGATAAATAATATAGAGGCTAATATATAATCGCCTTCACCGACAAAAGCTAATAATATACTCGCAATAATACCCATGAACGCAAAAAATTGCAGGAATTTCTTTTTAGCTGCAGAAAAGTCGCTGATTGCTCCTAGGATCGGCGCGAGAATAGCAATAAGTAATACTGATATGGATTGAGAGTAGCCCCAATAACTTGTTGCCAGACCTTCTTCCAATCCACTTGCTGCAACGTTTGCATAGTAGACTGGGAGGACTGCAGCCATGATGGTCGTTGCAAAAGCGGAATTACCAAAGTCATACATCATCCAGCTTCTTTGTAACTTTTTCTTATTTTCCAATA
Source organism: Oceanobacillus luteolus (assembly GCF_023715655.1). Taxonomy (GTDB): domain Bacteria; phylum Bacillota; class Bacilli; order Bacillales; family Amphibacillaceae; genus Oceanobacillus; species Oceanobacillus luteolus. Next base: position 32,001 of record NZ_JAMBON010000004.1, read on the forward strand.
TCTCTCCCCCTTCTAAAGCAAGCTTACCAAATATACGAGGTACTCGGTAAATTCCAGCAAAAGATTTACAGTTATTTTACATGGTTATAGCTAGAATCCTCTAGACTTGCTGCCGTCTTATTTGTTTGTTCAATAATCGACAACATACCGTCCATCTGTCCGCTTGCTGTATCAACAAGGGAAACGAGATCTATCGTTGTTGCATTCGTTTCTTCAATATGTGCCGCTAATTGCATGACAGCCTGATCGATGACTTCAGTGGACTTTCTAATTTCTTTTCCTTGCCGCTCCAAGTACTCCAAGTAATGGATATAGGAAATTATTTGTTCCGTAATTTCAATAAAGTTCTGTTTGGCTGTTTCTGTTTTTGACGTGTTTTCCATTAGTTCTTTTTTATTTTTATGTAATTCTTCTTGTGTTACAAGAGCATGTTCCTCTACTTCAACCAGATTATTGGATATGCTGCTCGCTGCCTTTTCAGAGACTTCCGCAAGCTTGCGCACTTCAGCGGCCACAACTGCAAAACCTGCTCCCGCCTCTCCTGCACGAGCTGCTTCAATACTGGCATTCAATGCCAAAAGATTTGTCTGGGCTGCAATATCTTTTATTGTTTTCGTATATTGATTATTGTCTTGAATATCCTTGACCAGGTTTCCCATTTTTTCAATAAGCCGGTCAAATGATTGCTGGAAACTTCCCATCAGCTCAGCTAAACCTTCCACCTGGACTTGTCCTTTTAATGACAAATCCTTTAACCCCTCGCCATCTTGCTTACTCCGCTCGAAAGATTGAAGCATCTTTTCAATAAGTTGATGATTCTTTTCTTGCGTCACAGTTATACTTTGGGCAGCTTCCGATTGAGCTTCTGTCGCCAGATGAATATCATTAAAAGCTTCAAGCATCCGGTGAATGCTTTTTCTATTTTCATCACCGGTCTCCTTCGCTTCATCTGTTTGCTGGTTGACCATCTTCACCTTATTCTGGATAATTTGCTGCTGATTTTTTAATTGATCTGACGTCATTTCACTCTGCTGCAGAGATTCTTCCAAATGAGTTAATAATCTGCGGGTATTTCTTACGATAATAAACAGAACGAAGAATACCAACGTAAAAAACACCAGGGTAATTGCCGTCGCTCTGGCATCCAGCCCAATTGCCTGCCCTTTCGTATATACAAAGAAAGTTAGTAAAAAAATACCCAATACTCCACTTGTAATAAGGACAGTTCGTGACAATGCCATCGCTGCTACAACTAGTAAATAAAAGACGAATAAAATATTTGTTACATAGCTCGAACTTAACATGACAACAAGTGCAATCCCACTGACAGCAATGATTGCAATATATGGTATCAGCTGGATGTATTGTTGCCGGTAATGCAGTATGGCAATGGTAGAAATCCCAACAACTCCACCTGTCATCATTGCCAAAATGTTTCCTATTGGCGCACCTACTATCCATTCAGCACCCAACCCTAGGACTAGAGAAAAAATTAATAAGTACAATAACACTTGGTGCTGCATTTTAATGAAGATTTCTTTATTCATAATTACCTCCCCGCAAGATCATTGCAAAGATAATGTAAATATTTTTCATAGGTATGGGGGGAGAATCCGCACGTCAACTATCGGACCAATCATCGGCCCGATAGTTATATCGCATAATCAAGAGAATGAAGGAAAACCTCCATTACTTCCAAATATATTCTTTATACTGCTCACTAATTCTACGAAACGATTCTTTGTCTTTCTTTTGCAGAGATTCGTTGATGGCTTCTTCTAATTTACACCGGTTGTACTTGAAGCAGATGACATCCAATTGTAAACGTGCCAACATACTCATCTCAAAAGGAATCTCTTTTTTTGCATGGATCGGCTTTCCAGTATATCGAAAAAATATGAGAGAGACTTTCTCTTTCTTCATTGGAATTGCCCCCTTTACCCTTTTTATCATTATCCTAAATTTTCCGAATAAAAGCAACACATTATTTTTAGGAACCTTTCACTTCCCCAGTTCTGGAAAAGAGCTTTCCTTATTTGTTTACTTGACGAAACATCCTTCACAACGGCCAAGACTGATTACTATGAGCGTATCTTTTTCTCTGGACCCACACGATTAGCTTTTGATAAACTATGGAAACCGAAAGAAATATGGAGGATATGAAATGAATCATGCAGACAATTTACGCTTAGCTGAGAAAGGTGCCTGGTTAAGCATTTTCACCTATCTGAGCTTAGCAATTATAAAAATAATCATAGCAAACTGGGGCAATTCACTTGCATTACAGGCAGATGGGTTAAACAATACAACAGACGTCATCGCCTCGATTGCAGTATTGGTTGGTTTACGAATTTCCCAAAAACCAGCAGATGAGAATCACCGGTACGGACATTATCGGGCAGAAACAATTGCATCATTATTCGCTGCTTTTATAATGATGTTTATTGGAATTCAAGTCATTTATGACACAATTAGAAATATTATTTACTTTGAAACGGCTGAACCAAATATATTAACCGCCTGGACAGCACTTGGTTCTGCTGGAGTGATGCTCCTCGTATACCTCTATAACAAAAGACTATCCCAAAAATTAAATAGCCAAGCTTTGTTTGCGGTAGCTCAAGACAATCGTTCCGATGCTTTAGTCAGTGGCGGAGCTTTTATCGGTATTATCGGAGCACAGTTCGGATTATATTGGCTCGATCCCTTGACTGGAACGATTGTCGGCATCATCATTTGTAAAACAGCCTTTGACATTTTCCGTGATGCCACCTTAACACTTACCGATGCATTTGATGAAGAAGAATTATCTTTAATTAAAGAAAGTGTTGAAGAAGTTTCTGGAGTGGAGGAAGTCGTTGATTTGAAAGGGAGAGTACATGGTAGTCAAGCATTACTAGAACTTACCATTCTTGTCGATGCTGAATTGACCGTTGAAGACAGCCATCGAATTACAGAATGGATTGAAAAAGAGATAGGAAAAAAGCATGGTGTTACCCATGCTCATATCCATATCGAACCTTATTTTAGATCGTAAGTAAAAATACAGCCAAAATGGAACCCAATACAACAAGTACGACATTAAGACCAAAATAAGCCAGTACAATTGCAACTAGACCGCCTATTATTCCAATAAACGGTTGCTCAGGAATGACGGATAATATTCCCGGAAAAATCAATGCACCTAATGCTGCATAAGGAATCGCGTTCAGCCAGCGATTAACCCACGGCCTGAACTGAAGTTTATCCACGAGGAATCCTGGAATAATTCGCGGGATCATAGTTGCAAGGGACATACCAATAATCGTCAGTATAATCATTCCACTTCCTCCTTCAATAAAAAGATCCCCGCTGCGCCTCCTAAAATCGTACCTACAACGATGGCCCAACCCGAACTCATACCGATTTCAACACAAGCAAAGTTGATCAACATTGCGATGACAGCAATTAATCCTACTCTTAGATTCTTTTTAACAGAAGGAACCAGCAAACCGATAAACATCGCATAAAGGGCAATCCCCATACTTTGGCTTAAATTAGCAGGAATGACATCCCCCAACACTCCACCAAGCAATGAACCTGATACCCAGGAGAAATAGGCCATCACAAAAATACCCAAGTAAAAATATGCACCATTTTTTTGATTTGCTTCTTTAGGGTGGAAAGCTGATACAGCAAATGATTCATCCGTCAACCCTAAAGACAACGGCAGCTTCCACTTCCGCTCCACATTCCTTAAACGATTCATAAAGGACAAACTCATTACAAAATGCCTGAAGTTCAACACAAATGTTGCAATGATGATCTCCATCGCACTTGCACTGACAGCAATCATATTGACAGCCATAAATTGACTCGCCCCCGCATAAACCAAACCGCTCATCATCGTCAATTCGACGAGAGACAATCCTGTTTGCCTTGCTAACACTCCGTATGTAAGGGCAATTGGCAAGTAACCAAGCATAATTGGAAAGCCAGTCGCCAAACCTTTTCTCAACATATGTATTGCTTGAGACTCTTTCTCCCTAGAAACAGCCTGATCCATCTCATTCCCCCCGATTCAAACTAAAATTGTACTTATTATATACTATTTAGTGAAAATTAGGAAGGTAGTCGGCTATTAATTATAGATGTAGTTCAGGCCTTCCTACTTCTATCTGTTTTATTTGACTGATTTCGGATTTGCAGCATTTATCCGGGATATTAAGCAGCTGTATATTTAACCGAAGCCAGGGGCACAACACGCGGTCAGGAAACACCTTTTATTGGACCAAAACCACTCCGACACCATGCCTTAAGGGAAAGTATACAACTCAAATTTTCCAAATATGTAACTAATCCTAATCCAGAAATAAAAAAACTGCCTGCTTTTAACAAGCTGGCAGTCCTATTAGTTATTATTACTCTTTATCTTGATCCGTCAGTATAAGTGGGCCATCTTTTGTAATTACGATTTGGTGTTCATATTGCGCTGAACGGCTTTTATCGATTGTACGTGCTGTCCAATTATTTGTATCCATCTGGCTCTCCCACGTACCTTCGTTGATCATGGGTTCGATTGTGATAACCATACCCTCTTTCAAGCGTAACCCTTTGTTTGGTAAACCGAAGTGAGGAACATGTGGATCCTCATGGATAGTTGGACCAATTCCGTGGCCGGTAAAATCGCGGACAACTGAGAAGCCTTCTCCTTCAGCATACGTCTGAATTGCATGTCCAATATCACCAATACGATTTCCAACCTGAGCCTGTTCGATTCCCTTATATAATGATTTTTTTGTCACTTCCATTAAACGTAAACCAGCTTCATCAACATTACCAACTGCATAAGTCCAAGCTGAGTCCGCAAGTCCTCCGTTTAAATTAACAACCATATCAATTGTTACAATGTCACCATCTTTTAATTGCTCATCTCTAGGAAAACCATGGCAAATCTCATCGTTAATGGAAGCACAAGTAGCATATGGATAACCATTATATCCCTTTTGCTCAGGAGTTGCTCCATGCTTTCTCATAAACTCCTCTGCAAAAGCATCTATCTCCATTGTTGTAATTCCTGGTTTTATCATTTTTGCAATTTCCTTATGGCATGCAACTAACACATCAGCAGCTGCTTGCATTTGTGCTATTTCACGATCACTCTTTCTTGTTATCATTAAAAAGCCTACCTTTCGTTTTTTACTATATATATTTGAAACGATTGTTAATGATGTTGGGTACCATTCTATAGTTTATCATAAATTGGCATCTGTTTCAGTTGTAACACCACTTGGAATAATCTATGCACAAAAAAAAGAAAAACCATATGAAACTTCACATGGTTTCTCGTCTTATGAATTTTGTTTAACTTTATTAATAGTATCCATATCCTCCACCATAGTTGTTTCCGTATGCTGTTCCTATGATGATTAACAAGATAAAAAGTACTACTAGGAGTGCAAAGCCTCCTCCGAATCTTCCTTCATTTCCTTTGCTCATAGCATTCCCTCCCTATTTTCAAGACTACAATAATGTATGCAGGCTTATCGAAAATGGGAGGGCGAATGCCTGATAATTTTTTACCCTATATAGTTATTTACATAGTAGATTTTTCCATTTTTCACATCTTCATCTGTGATGATATCAATGAGTACACCAGCAACGATATCGGTATTCCTCAATGAATCATTCGTTTTGTAATCTTTGAACGTTTCAACCTCGGCAAATTGCTCTTTTGAAGAAGAGCGTATTTCATTTTGCATTTGGGTATCCATAATACCTGGGCTGAATGCGATAATTTTATTCTCCGTACCGAGTTGTTCTTGTTCCAATGCCACTGTTTTAGAGTACATATTCAAGCTTGCTTTCGTTGAACAATAGGCGCTCCAGCCGTAAATTGCCCTTTCAGCAGCTCCAGAACTTACATTAGCCACAATGACAGGAATCCCATGTTTTTCTTGTTGTTTTAAAAACTGACCAGTCAACACCATAGGAGCAATCGTATTGATTGTTACATGGTTGATCAGCTCTTCGCTCTTGATATGATGTGCTTGATGAATAGGATTCACTACCCCAGCATTATTCAACAGATAAATGACTTCAATTTCTTGTTCCTCGTGGAGTGCTTTGATTTCGTCATGAATAGTGGTAATTGTTTTTTCCAACTCTGGAATATTTGATAAATCACAAGAAAAATGTTTATAAAACTGATTGTTTTCTGCTGCGAGCGTAGTTAATTGCTTATTATCTCTTCGTGAAATTCCAATGACATCTATACCGGATTCTAATAGAAGCTTTGCCAGTGATGCACCAAGCCCCCTCGAAACCCCAGTTATCACTGCAAGGTTCGCCAAGCTACATTCCCCCTAACAATAGTTAAACCTGTTTAACCATATCCCAATAGTAAACAAGAGTTTCCATTCCTTTATCAAAGCTGTCTAGTGGAAAGCTTTCATTTGGTGAATGGAGACGATCTTCCGGTGTTCCAAAGCCCAGTAAAACAATTGGCATATCATAGATAGAATCAATCCATTCCACTACAGGGATTGATCCACCCATGCGGACAAAAACCGTTTCCTTGCCAAAACTTTTCGTATAGCTTTCGGCTGCTTTTTGAATAAGCGGATGATTTGGCTCTACTTTATAGGCCTTCGCTGAAAGTTTCTCTTTTTTCACTTTCACAGAAACACCACTCGGAGCATGTTTGTTGACATGGTCCTCCAGTAATTGCTGGATTTTCTCAGGGTCTTGACCTGGAACTAGACGACATGTGATTTTAGCAGTTGCTTCAGAAGGTATAATTGTTTTCGTACCTTCTCCTTGATAGCCTCCATACATTCCATTTACCTCGAACGTTGGACGGCCCATTGTATGTTCTGCTGGTGTATAGCCTTTTTCCGAAACGGTTTCTGTAATACCAGTAGATTGGACATAATCTTCACTAGGAGCCTTCTTGATTAATTTTCGTTCTGCATCCGTAATCGGCTCCACATCATCATAAAAACCATCTACTGTAATGACTTCATCATTATCTTTCATTGATGATAGTATATGACTGAGTGCCATAATTGGGTTCCGAACTGCACCACCATACATACCGGAGTGAAGGTCATGGTCCGGACCAGTCACTGTAATCTCAATTCCCGTAAAGCCCTTCAAGCCGTATAAGATAGTCGGTTGATTTTTAGCAACCATACCTGAATCGGAAATGACGGCAAAGTCAGCTTGGAACTTTTCTTTTTGTTGAAGCAGGATATCATATAAATTTTCACTCCCAATTTCCTCTTCACCTTCTATACAAACCTTCACATTAATCGGGAGTTTTCCTTCGGTCTTCAAGTATGCTTCAAATACAGCAAGATGCATGAATACTTGTCCTTTATCATCACTTGCTCCACGGGCATAAAGCCTTCCATTACGTACTTCCGGCTTAAATGGATCACTTTCCCACTGATCGATTGGATCGACTGGTTGTACATCATAATGACCATAAAATAGCACAGTCGGAGCATCCTCGCCTGCACCATTGTATTCAGCATAAACTAACGGGTGACCAGCTGTTTCTTGTTTGGTAACCTTTTCAAAGGATAGTTCCTGCAAATAAGTAACAAGAAAATCCGCTGCCTTCTCAACATCTTGTTTATATGTAGAGTCCGTGCTGATACTTGGTATAGATAAAAATTCATTCAACTTCTCAAGTAATTCGTCTCTATTTTCTTTTAAATAGTCGATCGCCTTTTCGCTCAATGTCATTCCTCCTTAAAAAGTGGGACGGGGCCATATGCTCCGTCCCTGTACTTCTTTATATCTTTATATCTTTATTAAGTATTTCTTTATATCATTATTAAAATACTTCGTGCCATTCATCACGTTTTGCCAGCATATCCTTAGCGATTTCTTTAGCACCTTCTAAACTATGGTTAGCCGCCCAGCCACATTGGACTTCATTACAAGCTGGTACTTCATCTGCCTCTAAAACATCTTGTAATGTCTTCTCCATAATATCCATTACTTTTTCTTCAGTTGTTTCATTAATTATGGAAAGGTAGAAGCCTGTTTGGCATCCCATCGGACTGAGATCAAGCACATTCTTTTCATGGTTACGGATATTTTCTGCCATAAGGTGTTCAATTGAATGAAGTGCATCCATTTTCATATGCTCTTTATTCGGTTGCTTAAAACGAATATCATATTTATAAACCTTGTCGCCTTTCTCTCCCTCAGAAACACTTGCAAGGCGAATATACGGAGCTTTTACTTTCGTATGATCGAGATTAAAACTTTCGACATTCATTTTTTTTGTCACATTCATCTCTCCCTTTTCAAACTCATCTTTACCCTAAATCATACACTATTTTTGTAATCTCCTCCAACCATCCAGCATGAAAAATAAAAATAGCATGCTGATATTGCTATCAGCATGCTTAGAAAACTTTATCTACCTGCGTTCTCCGGAAATATTCTTTCAATCATAATCTCAAATTGATCAAAAAATCCAGCTATTGGCCGCCCATCTTCTGCTTCATCTGCATAATTATCGAACAAACCAACGAAATCTGGGTTTGTGGATACATATACATTTTCAATATCATTATCGACAGAACGGACAACTTCGGCAATGCGTTCTTTTAATTCATTAGAAATTTCGTCATCACCAAAATGGTTATTTCCGTTATTGGTATCTCTGTTATTTGTTTGGTTTCCTTGTTCGTTACGATTCGTGTCGTCATCCAATTCGGCAGCGACATAGGCATTATTTTCTGTCGTTACAACATATGCGTTATCGATTTCATCTATTTCTTCCTCAATTCTGTCTGCAGCCTCTTCGCCTATTGAATAACGGGAATTTACGTTGTCACCGTTGCGATTTTGATTCATATGGTTGTCACGACCATATCCACGGTCGTTCGCATCTCGCCCGATCATATAATCCTGGTCATTATTAAAAATACCATCACCTGTATTACGATTTGTCGTCGGGTCAATGTTAGGATTATTCGTACCTCTTTGTGCATCATCATTTCCTTGACAGGCCATTAAAGTAATCAAAAGTACAGCTAAAATGCTCAATAACTTAACTCTCATCCGTAAATAACCTCCTTAACTATTTGCCTTTATTATGTTACTCACGGATGAGAATATGCTTTTTGAATGTAATCCTTTTTTTGGAATAGAGACCATATTTGTAAGCGGGAGGGAATTGATGAACTGGGAACAATACAAATAACGGTTTCTAGTTAGGAGGAGAAAAATGATTCCTGATTATGACAAGGCACTTTATTATACGCTATGGGGACAATGGGATGAATTATTGATATTAATGGTGCGAACAAATGATGATTTATTATCGAAGAGGATTGAAAAGTTCTTAAATGCCTACCATTACTCTTTGGATGAGGATAAAATTATGAAGTCACATGATCAACTGCTTTATTATATAGATCATGCGATGCAGCAAGACAACATAACCACAATGGAAGTATAAATAATGCCTGGCACCCCTATAAGTGCCAGGCATTTAATTTATATCAACTTCTATGATCATTTCTTTAGGCTTTGTAGTTGTATCGTAAAAAGCGTGAATCATTTCCCTTTTCTCTTCATCAATCCCGATATTTTCCAGGATTTTTTCATCACCTGATTGAATGATTGATGCAAATTGCTTGTTCATGGATGTTCTATTCTCCACGGCCTGTTCTCTCACTTCACCGGGTACTCGGAATGTCACGACTTGCCAATCCGTATTATATGATTGGAAATACTCCTTAATACTGTTCGTTATTCCGCCTTCTTGATGGTCCGCATAACTTACACCAATCAAGGCCCGTTTACCTTGCTTTATCATCTCTTCGCTTTCACAGCTACTGATAATATCATTCAACATTTCCTTTAATGTTTTTTCTGATTGATTCAGCTCTCGAGCCAATGGTTCAGCTTCTTTATTTAATGCAGTTACTTCATGAACTTCCAAATCCCGGTTGACTTTGATCTCAAAACTTGGGTTGATTTCAACATTTACATAAGCGTACGTCTCAGTGTCTTCGATTAAGTTTATGGTGGTAACTATAAAGAAAGCCAACACAGTGGCAATCACGAGGAACTTAGCTTGAATTGAAAATTTGGAGGGAAATTGGGGTCTGGAAACATACGGTTCGTATCGAACTTCTTTGCCTATAGTAGCATCATGATCAGCAACAACTGCTTTTTCAAAGGAGCCATCTGCAGTAAGCACGATGACATACTTGGACCGTACTTCCATTATGATACCCTTTTTCACTAACCCACCTCCTTCAAATATTCCTTAAGATATGTAAAGTTCCCTTGCAAAACAATAAACATGGCTAATATATATTTTCTATTTCTTTCAATTGTTTTTTTACTGACTGATACTCGTTTTTCTAATTTTTTAATTGGTAATTTTTTCTTTGCGAGTACATATTGTTTTAATTCATCATCCTCGTTCAACATCCTTGCGATACGCACTGCGGTCTCTCGAGAATCGCGATGTTTAGGAGCGACTTCAGTAAGTTCCAGAAGAGATAAATTAAACTCTTTAAGTTTTTTGCGATATTCCAACGTTTCTTCCCGTCGATTGATTGCATCTTGCTCATCTTGATATTGTTCAATGACTGCTGAAACTTCAGCAGGATTCTCCATCGTTTCTTCGTCGTAAAACGTATCAAACGACAAGTCATTTTGCCTTTTTGAATTATAACGAATATAATCAATGACTTTTCTGCTGACAATCAACTTAGCAAAAGAAAGAAAAGAACAACCTTTTGTTGGGCAATACAAAAATATTGCATCGTTAAACGCAGATAGTCCGATACTGAACTCATCATCCTGTCTGGGATCAATATAACGTTTGCAAACCTGGGAAATAACACTAATCATAAATGGTTGGTATGAAGTCAGCAAATAGTCATGCTTCTCTTCATCCCCCTGTTGAACTTGTAATACGAGCTCTTCGATAGGGGTTTGCTCCAGCTGGTTATACACTTTCATGTGTAACACCTCCAGCTACTATAATTTTCGATTTTATATCCTTTTTTATGGGTGTATGTATAAATTGTTTGGTACTTATCTTTATATGTCTCATCCATTCCCCATCCTTTTTCTCTGTTATCGGCAATTTTCTATTTATACTCCTCTTATCTTAACGTTTAACTATCTCACGCGGTTTACATTAAGATTAAAAGTATATTACCAATCAAATGTTCCGCTCCCGCAACAAATAAAAACACAGGAACCCGGATAGGTTCCTGTGTTTTATGAATGAAAATTCACTAATATATCTTCTTTCGTAGAGAAAGCGAGCTTACTTTCAAAATTGATGAGCGTTTCATCAAGGTAAACATCACCTTCATACCAATCAATCGAGGTGATTTGCCGCATTGGATAAAAATAAAAATCTTTCTTCGTCAATTCTAGACTTGTTACAACGATAAACTTCACATTCCAGTCTTCATCATGGACAAAATCAACTACTTTACCAAGCTTGCCATCCTTACCATGTACCCGCGCATTCATGATTTCCTCATGGCTTCGCAGGCTACTACCATGTTGATGGAGCAATATTTCCCGCTCCTCTTCGATTTCATTAGGAATTTGCTCTCTGCGTTGGGGATCTTGCTCATCATGGAATACCCCTAATGCCCGATGCTCATTGCCCACCAATACATCATTCGGCCAATAACGCGTCCAACCGAAATAGTTCATAAGCTGATTTTCATGTTCCCTCGTCAAATCTGTATTTTCAGGAACAGCAGGACTATTTTTAATGGTGTTTTTATCATACTCCACTTCAATGGTTTCATTCTCTGGATTAATTCCTTTAAAAGCACTCGGTGGAAGAAGTACCTTGCGCTCCGGCAACCACTTTCTTGTATCCACAATAGCATAACGGATTTTCCACGCATGATCATCCATATACAAGTCCTTCACTTTACCCATTTCTCCATCTGTCGCATCGATGTTATAAGTAAGCAACTGAGATGTAAAATAATACATCGATTCCACCTCCATAAAGTTCCCTAGGCATGTTTGTTTTACAGATTCCATACCCCCTATGGAAAGCGGATAAACTAATCGTTGTATTCGAAAAAGTAGTCAATCGGAACGAATAGACCCACTTTTCCATGTATATCATGATTCAACGTGGCGAAAATGACACCAATCACTTTACCATCTTTATTAATAATTGGACTTCCGCTGTTTCCTCGGTAAACAGGCGCTTGAATCATTAAAACCGGCTTCTTCCAACTTGATAATTCGGTATAGCCAATAATTGTCCCTTCGTTGGCTATACCATTAAAACGAAGCGGATTACCGATAAAATTAATTTTTTCATCCTCTGTAAAATCACTTGTTTCTGCTAACGTCAAGTATGGCAAGTTTTCACCATTTGTTTCAACAATTGCCAAATCAATATCGGGATATTCTGCGACTACCTTCCCTTGATAAAGTCCTTCTTCGGGAAATGCAACCGTTACACTTTCCTCCCCTTTGATAACATGGTGATTCGTAATAATCGTTCCGTCCTCATGGATCGAGAAGCCTGTTCCTTTACTGTCACCTGTTTCAATAACTACTACCGCTTCTTTATACTCTTGTATTTCTTCTTGCTGAGATAATCGAGTCGACGTAATTAAAAAATCAATTGCTGGAATTGAAAAGGTTTGTGGAAGTAAGGCAATTACATTAAACAACATCGCAAATGCAATCACCCAAAAAATCCACTTAGGAAACGGACGCTTCGTCGTCGCCTCTTTTCTTTCTTTCGCACGCTGAATTGCTTTTTGACGCTCTTCCTCTACTAATTCATATAGTTCTTCTTCATCAATTTCTTCATATAAATCTTCATCAATGACATCAGTCTTTTTTTCATTCTTTTCTTTATTCTCCATACGCACCCCGCCTATGAGACACTTGCCCGAACTCTACCTTGTTGCATCTGATACATTTGATAATACAAACCTTTTTCTTCAATTAGTGTATCATGATTACCGCGTTCTTTGATAGTTCCACGTTCAAGTACAATAATGCGATCTGCGTCTTGAATCGTTGATAGACGATGGGCAATGACCAGCGTAGTACGGTTTTTTTGGAGCACCTCCAGTGCATGCTGAATCACACTTTCCGTTTCTGTGTCCATATTCGCTGTCGCTTCATCTAATATTAAGATTGCCGGATCGAATGCAAGGGCTCGAGCAAAAGAAATCAACTGCCTTTCACCCAGTGAAAATGTGCTCCCACCCTCGGTGACGATTTCATCATAACCCTTAGGCAATCTTTTAATAAATCCTGTTGCACCAACGGCTTCTAAAGCTTTAATCGCTCTTTCTCTGGAAATGGCTGGGTCATTCATCGTGACATTCGAGAGTATCGTTCCCGTAAATAAAAACGGATCTTGAAGTACTATTCCCATATGGCTTCGTACTTGCTGTCTGGATAATTCTTTTGTGGAATAGCCATCAATGGTGATGTTACCTTTTTGTGGGTCGTAAAATCGGAACAGCAGGTTCATGATTGAACTTTTCCCTGAGCCTGTATGGCCGACAAAGGCTGCAGTTTCACCAGGTTTCACTTCAAATGAAATATCCTTCAACACATCATCTTCACCGTTATAAGAAAACGTCACCTGATCAAAAACCACGTGTCCACGATATCGGTTGATTTTACTGTTCTGGATAGCTTCTCCTTTATGATTCATCAGTTCAAATACACGGTGGCCTGCCACACGTGCCTGTTCAATAAGCGGCAACTGATTAACAATATCTGTTACAGGTTCAAATAGACGGGTAATATAATCCACAAAAGCGTAAAGCATCCCGATGGAAATTATACTCGTCAGATTGAGTGAACCCGAACCAAAATACCAAATGAAACCAACAAAGGTAATATTCCTTAACACTGTTACTAAATTATAAGAAGTTAATGCGCTCAAACGAACTAGCTTCCTTTGATACGTAAAATGCCGCTCATTGAGCTCTTCGAATTCATCTTGTGTACTTTTTTCTCGATTGAAAGCCTGGATAATTGGCATGCCTTGAATTGCTTCATTGATCTTCCCATTAATATCACTGATTGTTGCACGAATGACAGTGTTATATTTCGTTCCAAAATATTGATAACCTTTCATCCATAAAAAGATGACAGGTATTAAAATTAAACACATTGCTGCAAGTCGAGCATCCAAAATGAACAAAGCGATGAAAATCCCTGTCATATACACTATACTCGATACAATTATCGATAATACACGTTCATACAGGTCACGAATTGCTTCTGTATCATTCGTTATCCGGGAAACAATCGTTCCAGCTGGCCTATCAATGAAGTAATTGATCGGAATACGTTGGGTTTGTGCAAACAAATCCATACGCATCTTTTTAATGATTTGATTGGAGGCTTGCTGCAAGAGATACGTCTCAAAAAATTTAAACACACCGGCTATAAGCAGAAGTACCATATATAATACTAAGAGCAGGATGATGGGGCGTTGTTCCGGTTCAAAAAACGCATACATTTCTTGAAGGTTTAATTTTATTGCATCGTAAGTAAGAACATCCTCACCGAATTCAATACTGATCTGGCTATCCCCCACTTCCCTAACACCAGAGAGCGGCGCTTGATCATCAATCATGTAATAGGATGTACCAACTTGCATTAAGGTGTGTGGTTCTCCAACCACTTCATCTGTTTGCAACAAACGGTCGACTCGTTTATAATACTTGTCATCATAAGCAATCGTATAACGATCGTTATCCTCCACTACTTCCTGCCAGTAGCCCTCCACGCCCAAAATATGATCATCAATTACTGTTTTAGCTATAAATGGGCCAGCAAGCTCTAACGTTACGGCAATTGCTAAACAAATCAATCCTATAAAAATCCCTTTTTTATAATGAAGCGCGTATTGAAATAGTCTTCTTTCTGTTGATTTCTTTTTCATGCTCCGCTATCCCCCAGTCGCTCCAACTGCTGCTGTTCATATTGTTCCTTGTACCAGCCATTTTGTTTTAACAGCTCTTCATGGGTTCCTTGCTCGGTTATTTTTCCATTGTCAAGGACAATAATTTGATCAGCATGTGTTACCGCTGATAACCGATGAGCTGCAATAAACGTCGTTTTATTTTTTCTTTCTTTCCGCAAATGTTGGATGATCATGGCTTCCGTCTTTCCATCTACAGCGGATAAGGAGTCATCCAGAATTAATATTTCGGGATCCTTAATAAAAGCCCGCGCCAATGCTACCCGCTGCTTCTGACCACCCGACAATGTAATTCCACTTTCACCAACTTGGGTATCCAACCCGTCGGGAAGTTGTTTTATATCATCAAGAAAATGGGCTAAATCTAATATGCGATAAATCTCCTCATCCGTCGCATCTTCTTTCCCATATTGGATATTTTCACGAATCGTTTTTGAAAACATCATCTGATCCTGCGGGACATAACCAATCCAATTGCGAAGCTCCGCTAACTCCAGCTGCTCTATAGGAATACCAGAAAAAATGATACTGCCCTTCATTCCTGAATATTGTCTCAACATCAATTTAAATAAAGTTGTTTTTCCTGCTCCTGTTTTTCCAACAACACCAATCGTTTCTCCCTTTTTCACATGCAATTCTATAGATTTCAACTGATTGTACTCTGTCCCCGGATAGGAAAACGTCACTTGATTGAAATCAATCGCATCCACACCGCGCAGCTGTTTCCCCTGTTCAGGATTCTGGACATCCGCTTTATAACTCATCGTGTCCTCAATCCGATCAAGTGAGGCATTCCCACGCTGTAGTATATTAATCAGTTCACCAACAGCGAACATTGGCCAGATCAACATTCCTAAGTAAACATTAAATGTAACCAAGTCACCTAACGTCATCTTGTTCTCAAAAACGAGAAAAGCTCCATATCCTAATCCAATCGTATAAGAAAGCCCAACGAGGATTTTAATCGTCGGTTCAAATAAAGCATCAATTTTTGTCACTTCCATATTTTTGAGATAAACGTCTTCTGTCATCTTGTCAAACCGATTCAATTCTTGCTCCTCTTGAACAAACGCCCGGATGACACGTACACCGCGAATAGATTCAAGCACTTCATTATTCATATTTCCAAACGCGTCTTGAGCCTTCATGAACCGAGAATGAATGGCAGAGCCGTATTTATTCATGACAACCGCCATGATAGGCAATGGCAGAAGAGCGGCCAATGTCAATTGCCAACTAATCGTAAAGCCCATCATACCGATAATCATAATCATGAAAATACTGGAATCAACGAGAGTCAGAACCCCAAATCCAGCTGTTTGACTAATTGCTTTTAAATCGTTGGTTGCCCTTGCCATCAAGTCACCAGTTCGATACTTACCGAAAAAAGTTGGAGTCATTTTAAGAAAATGCGTCATTAACTTTGTACGCAACCATTTCTCCAAAATGACCGCACCACCGAATAACGTATAATCCCATAAATATGAAATCGTATAATGGATGACGATAAGTGCTAAATATAGAAGGATGATGAATTGTAAACTCTCCCAAGTTAATGTTTCGTATTGAATCTGGTCAATCGTATAACCTATTATCTTTGGAGGAATTAAACCGATCGCACTCGCTGTACAGAGCGCAATAATTGCAAACATATAACGTTTCCAATAAAACTTGAAAAACCAATCCAGTTTCTTAAATACTTGAAACATCTTTCCACCCACTCTCTAAATTCCCCGAATAAAAAACACACGTGTCTATCGACTCGTGTGTCAGAAATCAATAATATACATAAAAAAATACGGCCACACGTCTTTAGAGTGACCTTCACTCTATGCTACAAATAAAGGTCACATTTGATATTTTATTTAATGAATATACAACTAATGAATTCATCTTCATGACCTCCTCCTGAACGAAAATTAAGATACCTTAATAATTATAGTATTTTGAATATATTTGTCAATCACTTTTATATTTTTCACACAAAAAAAGAATAGCTCATATGAACTATTCTTCATGGAATATTATTTTTAACTGGAGTTCGATTTATTTTCAATTGTTGAACGCTGATTCCGTTTATTACCATAATTAATCATCCGTTCTACTTTCAAATATTCAATTCTAGTAGCTACAACAATATCATGAACAGATACAAAAGGGTTTTTCCTGATGAAATTCCATACTTGTTCGCTATCATGCAAGCATGTCGCACATAACATAAAGGGACTATCAACCAATAAATCCTGACACAATCGACAATTTCGAACAATTCTACTCTTCATCTTCTCACCCCTTATTTTCTTTCCCCTATCATACAGTACTCCGTATAGTAATACAAGCACTTATTTTAAATTTTTAGAAAAGTTGACCTATACTTTCTTACTTCTTTAGCTAATACTTTTTGGCATATTTTCTCTTATATCGTCGAAATATAATAAAGAAGCAGGATATTTTTTCATGTCTAATCCATACTATGAAATATACAAACCTTAGGTGGGGTAATTATGCGACCAGCAAAGAAAAATAATGGAAAGTCTGCACTTCCTATGAGTGTAGATCAACTAAAAAACAAAGTGGAATCCCTCGTTATCAACAGCCAAGACTTGAATTACACTACATATCAGCAGAATGAAAAACAAATTGCGGTATTTTATATCCCATTTCTCATTGATCACACAAAACTAGAAGAAAGTCTCTTAAATCCGTTACTATCCATGGAGTCCGATTGGTCAACTGATACCATATTAAGTGGAATACCACTTGCATCAGGTAAAACGACTACAAAATTGGAAGATACAGTTAATGGTTTAAATAAGGGTGAAGTTTTTTTATATTTAGAACAAGATAAACAGCTCATCACTTATAAACTGTCAAAAAGTGAAAAACGTGCCCTCGAAAGGGCTGAAACAGAAGCGATTGTCATAGGTCCCCAGCTAGCCTTTACAGAATCAATGCAAAGCAATTTAAACGTAATCAGCTGGCGATTAAACACTCCGGATCTAGCACGGGAAAAAATAATGGTAGGCGAACGGAATCCGAAAGAAGCGAGGATTATTTATCTAAAATCAGTTGCAAACGAAACAGATGTCAATACCATGCGGCAACGCCTGAATGACCTTAAAGTGGATATGATTGAAGATATTCATATGTTAAAACAATATATTCTCGATAACTCCACTTCCGTCTTTCCTCAATACGTTGCAACTGAATTGGTCGACCGAGCGACCTACGCCGTAAAGGAAGGAAAAATTATTGTACTTGTTGAGGGTAGTCCACTGGCTATGGTTGCCCCTTCTACTTTTTTTAGTTTTTTCGAATCGACGGAGGATCGCTATTTTCATTGGAATCTGAGCAGCTTTATTCTTTCTCTACGATTTCTTGCTGCATTCGTTACCTTGATGTTGACGCCGATGTATGTCGCTGCAACTACTTTTCATTATGAACTGATTCCATCACAACTTCTCATGTCCATCGGTCAATCGCGGGCAGCGGTTCCTTTTCCACCAATTCTTGAAGTAATCATTATTGAATTGGTCATCGAACTCCTCCGGGAAGCGGGAGCGAGACTGCCTACTAAAGTAGGTCAAACAATTGGTATTGTTGGTGGTGTTGTTGTCGGTACAGCAGCTGTTCAAGCCGGAATCACCAGTAATATTCTGATTATCTTAGTTACACTAAGTGCCTTGGCGTCCTTCTCGACACCCAATTATGTTATGGGGAATACACTCCGATTTGTCCGATTTCCATTGATTATATTTGCTAGTATGTATGGGATAATCGGAATCATGTTTGGTATATGCTTATTAGTCATTCACCTTGTTCGTTTAGAATCACTTGGCAGACCATATCTAACTCCATTATATCCATTGAGGTTAGCTGATTTTAATAAAGTATTTTTCCGTCTGCCGGAGCAGAAACAAGGTAGACGCTTTTTATCCTACAGACTTAAGGATAAACATACTTACGGGAAAAATAAAGCAACGGTGAAAAAAGATAATGAAAAGTAGGGGATCGAATGAAAGTAAACCTTGATATTCCAAAGAATAAACAATTTCAATCCTTCTATCTTTTTGCCATCCTCGTCTCTGTAACAACAGGTGTTGAAATGATTGGTACACCCCGGATTATTTTTTTAGAAGCAGGGCACGACGCATGGATATCAGTCATAATTAGCTATTTATTGATTGTCCTGCTTCTATTTATTATGTTGTATATTCTCAAACAATATGAAAACGCAGATATATTAGGAATACATGCCGACCTTTTTGGTAATTTTATAGCAAAACTAGTTGGAACGCTGTATTTCTTTCATTTTAGTACTGAATTATTCGCAGCACTATTGATTTATATTGAAATTATTAAAGTATTCATTTTCCCTGACAGTAATAACTTTATTCTTGGCTTGATGCTGATTAGCTTAATTATATACACTGTGCTTGGTGGTCTACGTGTCGTAATCGGCGTATGCTTTATTTTCATGATTTGTTCGTATTGGTTAGTATTCCTATTAATTGACCCGTTACGGCAAATGGAATTAATTAACTTTCTTCCAATTATGGATAGGAGTATAACGGATGTTGCGATTAATGGGGTATTAGCCACCAGTTACACATTCACTGGTTTTGAAGTTTTATTCTTTATTTATCCCTTCATCCAAAATAAAGAAAGAGTGAAAAAACCGCTTTTCCTAGGTATTTCATGGGTAGCTTTCGTTGTCCTTCTAACCACCATCATCTCTATAGGATTTTTAAACCCAGCTCAACTAGAACGGAGAATTTGGGTCGTATTAACTTTATTTAAAATCCAAACCTCACCTATCGTTGAAAGACTCGATTACGTTGTTGTCGCAGAATGGATGATGATCACGATACCTCGCGCGGTTATTCTAATGTGGTGTATTATCTACATTCTAAAAAGAATATATAACATCCCAAAGAAGATAAGTCTTTATACTACTTTGGGTATTGTTATGGCTCTTATTCCTTTTATCCGCCAATATTATGATATTCAGACAATAATTGAAATCTCCAAGTATTTCGATATGGGAATTGTATATATTTATCCGTTAATTCTTCTACCCATTGTGATTATCAAACAAAAGATCAAAAAAAAGCGAGGAGGAAAACAGCATGCGGAAAGTTAACTTTCTATTACTATTAATTTTGGTTATTCTTCTGCAAGCCTGCTTAGCTCCTACTCAGATAGAGGAAACAGCTATTGTTAATACACGAGGTGTAGATTTAATTGAAGAGAATCAAGAACGAATGCTTGAAACGGTTATCGTTCCTTATATTTTTGATCCAGTAGTACAAGAAACTACGAGTTTACTTACCGGGAGAGGAAAAACCCTAAAAGAAGCCAGAGAAGATGCGGGAAAAGAATCCAGTTATTTGTTGTCGCCTGGTAAAATAACCTTGGAGTTATACGGAAAAGAAGCGGCAGAACAAGGTATCCTGCCATTTGTCAGTGCGCTAGTCCGTGACGCCCGGGTTTCAGAAAAAATGCTGTTAGCTGTAACGAATCAAACAGCAAGAGAAATCATTGAACTGACCTACGAACAAATCACGATCAACAAATCGGAATTCTTTAAAGACTTAATCAACAAGGAAACAAGACAAAATAAGTTACCAATCAGCGAATTAGTTAATGTCGACCGTTATATTGAGGAACCTGGTATTGACCCGCTTCTTCCGATAATCGATGATGTGGAAGGCCGACCGACTCTTGTTGGTGCAGCTGTCTTCCACGATGATCGCTATGTATTAGAAATATCTTTAGAAGATTCATTCTTAGTTAATCAAATGAGAAGAAATGTTAGTAAAACTCTTTTAAATGCGAGTGTTCCATTAGAGAATTATCGAGATCATTTAATAGGAGAGATTCCTGCCGATACAGAAGAATTACAAATTTCTATGCATCTCAGTAAAGGAAATGGAAAACTTAAAATTATTGATCAAGATTCATTAGCCTTTGAGGCAAAAATTAAAATGAGACTTGAGGTGCTGGAAACTTCCATACCATTGGAGATCAACACTAAAAAGATTTCTGATCAGTTAAAGAACGACATAGAATCCTATTACAAGCAAAAATATGAAGAATTGTTAACAAAATTACAGGATGTGAAGTCAGATGCATTTGGTATTGGCAGAAAGTACATCGCTACGAGAAAAGGGAGCAAAACTACCGGGAAAGAGTGGGATGAAAAGTATCGGGATGTTTCAGTGGAGTTCTCTGTTGATGTGGAAATCATTAATACCGGTGCTTTTGGATAGACTCAGAAATTCTTGCACATATAAGACATCGAGCAGCAGAAAACTGATTTTCTGCTGCTCTTTTAATTATCTTTTCATAGCCTGTTCAATAATCTTAACAACCCTGTCTCGACTGGCTTGAGGTTCAAATTGTTTCATTTTATCCCGGATTACAGGTGAACTAGTCATGAGGTGTTGCAATTCCTCGACAAGTTTTTTCTCGGATAGCTCTTCTTCTTCAAGTACACGAGCATAACCTTTTTCTTTAAATGATCTGGCATTTACAATTTGGTCTCCTCTGCTCGCTTCCAAAGATAAAGGAATAAGCAGCATCGGAATCCGTAATGCCAAGAATTCGAATATGGCATTAGAGCCTGCTCTGGAAAGTACATAATCGGTAGCAGCAAAAATATCCTTCAATTCTTCATTAACATATTCAAATTGAATATATCCATGTTGATCAAACTCCCGGTTGACTTTTCCATGTCCACAAATATGGATGATTTCAAATTGCTTCAGTAATTGTGGCAGGCTTCTTCTTACCGTCTCATTTATCTTCTCCGAACCTCCACTTCCACCCATGATGAGTAGAACTGGTTTATCACCTTTCAGCTGAGCAAACGTAAGCCCCTTTTCACGTGATCCTGTGAACAGTTCTTCACGGATTACTGCACCGACATGCTCTCTTTTTTGCTCAGGTAGAAATTCTAAAGTTTCTTCAAAGGTTGCAAGTACCTTCTTGGCGAATGGAATCGATAGTTTATTCGCCAGCCCTGGCGTATAATCCGATTCATGAATAACCGTAGGTACACCACGAAGCTTAGCCGCAATTACAACGGGCACAGAAACAAAACCGCCTTTTGAAAAAATGGCAGCTGGTTTTTTCTTTCCAATAATCCGATAAGCTTGCAATGTCCCTTTTAGTACTTTAAAAGGGTCCTTAAAATTCTCAACAGACATATAACGTCTTAACTTACCTGTAGAAATCGGGTGATATGTCACCCCTTCTAATGGTTCAATCAGGTTACGTTCAATTCCATCATACGAACCGATGTAATCTATTTCCCAGCCGGCATTTTGGTATACCGGAATCAGTGCTAAATTTACAATGACATGACCAGCAGTGCCTCCGCCGGTAAAAAGAATGCGTTTCTTACTATTCATCTAACGTTCTCCCTCTCTATATTGCTAATAACAGAATCTTTCCTATAAGTATAACGTATACATGGTATAATCTAAATTGCTGTTTCAATTATCTAGTGTAATCGAAATATGATTAAAAAGGAAGAATAACATGTATACTACATCGAGTCTTAAATCTAAAATAAAATTATTTATTTATATTCTTATCCCTGTGCTTGTCACACAGGTTTCCATGAATTTAATGAGCTTCTTCGATACGCTTATGAGTGGTCAAGCAGGGGCAGTCGACTTGGCAGGGGTTGCTATTGGATCCAATCTATGGATACCAGTGTTTACCGGGATAAATGGTATTATTCTAGCGATTACTCCAATTATTTCCCACCTTCATGGTGGAAAACAAAATCAACTGATTGCTAACAAAGTTTACCAAGGTATCTATCTTTCCATAGTTCTAGCCATCGCAGTTATTATATTAGGAGCGATATTAATCAATCCGGTACTTGCGTTGATGGATTTGGAGGATAGTGTTAAGCATATTGCGAAATACTATCTTATTACTCTCGCAATAGGGATTATTCCTTTATTTATCTTCAATACACTTCGAAGCTTTATCGATGCTCTTGGACAAACTCGATTATCTATGTTTATTATGCTGATTGCTTTACCTATAAATGTTTTCTTGAATTATATATTTATTTTTGGGAAATTCGGAATTCCTCCATTAGGGGGCATAGGAGCTGGAATTGCAACTGCGTTAACCTATTAGTTGATATGCGGCATTGCTATCATTATATGTGTACGATGGCATGTTTTTCGTCCTTTTGATTTATTTTCAAGCTTCAGTAAACCAAAAATTGATGACTGGTTGGAACAGTTAAAAATCGGTGTTCCAATTGGTTTTGCAATATTTTTCGAAACGAGTATATTTTCTGCAGTGACTTTACTGATGAGCGTATACAGTACATACACTATTGCTGCCCACCAAGCTGCAATGAACTTTGCCACTTTATTATATATGATTCCACTTAGTGTTGGAATCGCACTTACCATTGCAGTTGGTTATGAAGTGGGTGCAAAACGGTTAGATCATGCCAAAACTTATACAAAAATAGGAATTTCTAGTGGGTTATTTGTCGCTTTATTTACCGGTTTCGTACTATTTGTATTTAGAGATCCTGTAGCAGCATTGTATAATTCAACCCCTGAGGTTATTGATTTGACGAGACAATTTATCATATTCGCTGTTTTTTACCAGTTGGCTGATGCTATCGGCGCTCCAATTCAAGGTGCGCTTCGCGGCTACAAAGATGTGAATATTACTCTAGTCATTGCGCTTGTATCTTATTGGGTAATTGGACTGCCGACTGGTTGGATCCTAGCAAACTATACGAAACTTGAGCCTTTTGGTTATTGGGTAGGTATTATTGTTGGTCTTAGTTCGGGGGCTATAGCATTATTCATCCGATTAAAAGTCGTTCAAAGAAAAATTGCCAAATCAGAAAAGAGCTCCGCAGCTATTTAGCATAGTTGTGGAGCTCTTTTAACATTATATATTAACCTTCTAATAATAAATCATATGGGTCTTCAAGCATTTGCTTAATACGAACTAAGAATTGTACCGCATCTTTACCATCGACGATTCGGTGGTCATATGATAGTGCCAAGTACATCATAGGTCGAACCTCAATACTATCATCCGGCATGACGACTGCACGTTTGACGATGTTATGCATACCTAAGATCCCTACCTGTGGAGCATTCAAGATAGGAGTCGATAACATCGAACCAAAGATTCCTCCGTTAGTAATCGAGAAAGTTCCGCCTTGCAAGTCTGATAGAGCAAGTTTATTTTCTCTTGCCTTGAGGCCAAGGTTCATAATTTCTTTTTCTACTCCAGCGAAATCTAGGCGATCGGCGTCACGTACAACCGGAACGACAAGTCCCTCCTCTGTCGAAACCGCAATACCAATATCATAGAATTTCTTGATGACTAATTCATTACCTTGAATTTCAGCATTCAGTAGCGGGAATTCTTTCAATGCACCAACGACAGCCTTTGTAAAGAAGGACATGAATCCAAGTTTCACACCATGTTTCTCTTGGAACTTATCCTTGCGTTCTGCACGTAGCTTCATGACAGCAGACATATCAACCTCATTGAAAGTTGTCAACATGGCAGCTTCGTGTTGAACATTTACAAGATTCTTCGCAATCGTTTGACGACGACGTGTCATCTTCACTCGTTCTACTGGTTTTGTAAATTCAGTTGTTTCTTGTTGTTTTGGTGCCTCTTGTTTCGGTTGTTTTGCAGATTCTACAAGTTGAGCGGCAGCTCTTTCTACATCTTCTGGACGTACACGGCCAAGAGGATCAACAGGTGAAACCGTACTTAAATCAATATTGAGTTCACGGGCACGTTTTCTAGCTGCAGGTGATGCAATCACTTCTGACTTCTCAGCAGCTGCTTGCTGTTCCTCTGCTTTAGGTGTTTCACTTTGTGCTGATGGTGTCTCTTCCTTAGCTGGAGCCTCTTCCTTAGCAGGAGCTTCCGCTTTCTTCGGCTCTTCAGCTGGAGCAGACGCTGCCACGGCTTCTCCATTTTCATCCAGTTTTCCAACTACATCACCAACAGTTACATCTTCCCCTTCAGCAACTGCGATTTCTGTAATTACCCCGGAAAACTCCGAATTCACTTCTACGTTTACTTTATCCGTTTCAAGCTCAATCAAAGGGTCCCCTTTTTCAACTTTGTCCCCTTCTTTGACTAACCATTCAGCGATTGTTCCTTCAGTAATAGATTCAGCTAATTCTGGTATTTTGATGTCTTGCACCAGTAACTCCCCCTTAGTTTTTTGTTAATGCCTGATTGATGATACTGCTCTGTGCTGCTTTATGGAAGATTGGAACTCCTCCTGCTGGTGCAGCTCGTCTCGGCCTGCTAATAACACTTAATGTTTGATCATCCTTCTTCAGATCTCTTAAATAATCACTTACAAAATCCCATGGCCCCATATTTTTCGGTTCTTCTTGTACCCAAACAATCTCCTTAACATTCGGCAACTTGTCTAATTCAGCTTTCAGTTCCTTCTCAGGGAACGGATAAAGCTGTTCGACACGCACGATTTGCAGCCAATCGTAATTTTCATCTGACTTGGACATCTCTTCTTCAATATTAACCATTACTTTACCGCTTCCTATCAAGAGGCGTGTAGCTTTCTCCCGGTTCGGCTCGAAGTTTGGTTGCTGTCTGAGCGGCATAAATTTGCCCTCGGAAAATTCTTTGGCTGTTGCACCCATTAACGGATTTCGAATCATACTGCTCTTTGGTGTCATCATCACTAGAGGCCTTGCTTCATCACGTCCTCTTAGCGCAGCCTGTCTCCGTAAAATATGGAAGAGCTGTGCAGATGATGTGACATTGGCAATAATCCAGTTATTTTCTGCTGCACCTTGTAAGAACCTTTCTAATCTGGCATTAGAGTGTTCTGGACCTGCACCTTCATAACCATGCGGTAAAAGAAGAACCATATTGGACTTCTCTCCCCACTTGGCCCGTGCTGATGAGATGAATTGATCAAAAACAACTTGAGCAACGTTGGCAAAATCGCCAAACTGAGCTTCCCAGATTACAAGTGTATTAGGTGATTGAACACTATAACCATATTCAAATCCTAGTACAGCCACTTCAGAAAGCGGGCTGTTCCTCACATCAAATGATGCTTTCGCCTCTGATAATCCATGCATAGGACTGTATTTCTCATTCGTTTCCACATCACGGAGGACGATATGTCGGTGAGCGAAAGTACCACGCTCGGTATCCTGTCCAGTAATTCGAATTGGAATACCATCTCGCAGAATTGAAGCAAATGCCAATGCTTCACCTGCACCCCAATCCACTATATTGCCTTCATCCAGCATTTTAGCCCGACGTCCGAGGATACGCTCTGTTTTCTTAAAAGCATTGAAACCTTCCGGACGGTTCAGAAGCTCTTGATTTAATTTTTTAAGTACATCCAAATCTACTTTTGTTTCGAACTTCTCTAATCCATTCAAGAGATATTTTGGCATTTTCGGCAGTTCTGGTTTGCCGATTTTCTGCTCGTTCATATTGCTGTAAATACCATGCAATTTATTATAGATTTCTTCTTGAAGTTTTTCATAGTCACCAGATTTAATTGTTCCTCTCTCTACAAGACGATCAGCAAATAATTTTGCTACTGGTGGATGATTATCAATTTCCTTGTACAATGTCGGCTGTGTTGTACGTGGTTCATCCATTTCGTTATGTCCATGGCGACGATAACCTACTAAATCAATGAGGAAATCTTTTTTAAACTTCTTACGATATTCCCAAGCAATTTTCACTGCAGAGATACATGAAATCGGATCATCTGCGTTCACGCGGATGATTGGAATTTCAAAGCCCTTCGCCAAATCACTTGCATAACGAGTAGATCGCCCATCTTCCCTATCCGTCGTATACCCTAATAAGTTGTTGGCGATAATATGTATGCTTCCTCCAGTATTATAGCCAGGCAAATTGGATAGGTTAAGTGTCTCTGCAACAACCCCTTCACCGATGAATGCCGCATCACCGTGGATTAATAGAGCGACCGCTTTATTTTCATCACGCTTCGGATAACCTTTTTCTTTCCGTTCATCCTGTGCAGCTCGTGCAAAACCTTCCACCACCGGATTGACAAACTCTAGGTGGGAAGGATTGTGTGCTAAAGTAATTCTTGTCTTCGCTTCTTTATCACTTGGATAAGCTTTTGTTCCCCCATAGTGATATTTAACGTCGTCTGTCCACCCATAGCTGATTGCCTGTGAACCTTCAGATGGCATAAGTTCCTTATCCGAAGTATAGTTAAACTCTGAGAAAATCTTATCATAAGGCTTCCCTAATACATTTGCTAAAACAGCAAGTCTTCCCCGGTGTGCCATACCCATCATGACATTTTTCGTGTTGTCTTGAATCGCATGATTGATGACCTCATCAATCATTGGCACCATCGACTCCAACCCTTCGATGGAGAAGCGCTTTTGCCCAACAAAAGTTCTCGCCAGGAAGCTTTCGAATCCTTCAACATCTACTAATCTCTGCAATAGATTTTTTCTTTCTTCATCTGTCGGCTCTACTCGCGCGTTTCCAGATTCTATAAAATCAATGAACCATTCTCGTTCTTCATGATTATTTACATGTTCATATTCAAATGTCATCGTACCCGTATAGTATTTCTTCAAACGATTAATGACATCCAGACCATTTTCCACATCTGCAGG
The DNA here is from genome assembly GCF_023715655.1 of Oceanobacillus luteolus. Classification (GTDB taxonomy): domain Bacteria; phylum Bacillota; class Bacilli; order Bacillales; family Amphibacillaceae; genus Oceanobacillus; species Oceanobacillus luteolus. The sequence continues at coordinate 59,649 of NZ_JAMBON010000004.1, forward strand.
TGCTTTATCCCATAGCCACTTTGCAGGAATTTCTTTTAAGTCTTCATCCGTTAATCCGTACGTACTCGAATCCAGGTAAGTAGTATTTTCTCCCTTATAACCACCTACTGGATATATGTCCGCTTCGGTGTGTCCGTAACGTCGAATAGCCTCAACATATTTCAAAGCTGAGGTGATTTTTTCCATATTTACATCTGCAAAACCTTGAGATGGCGCTGCTGCAGTATCATTTTCTCTCTCTTCCAGCCAAGCTGGCTCTCCATATGTATCAAAGATTTCTTTTAAGGAAGCTTCTACTGCTTCGCTATTTTCTTTATACAATTCATACTGCTCTTCGATATACCCCCTGTTTGGTCCATAAATCTGACGCCAAAACTGTTGTACAGATTCCCCATTCTGTATCACTTTTGATACCCCCATTGAAGTATTATTGCCGTCTTGTAAACGGTTAAATATTTATTGTAAGGACGGAAGTCGCATCCACATATAAATATACATCAAATTAATGTTTGTTACAATGATTCCATCTCGGAAAAATGGCCGCAAAATTTATGATAACCCTTACATTTATCCAAAATCAATAAAACTTTGTTCAAACCTCTATATTATTTATCCAAATTCGAGATATATAAAACATTTAAAAATACGACAAAAGGCGACATTTTTTGAATGTCTTGGTTTTCGGTTCACAATTCAAGTTGAATTCGTTATAATAAATCCATATAATAAATTTTGTGTTGGTTTTATAGTTGAAGGAGGACTTTTCATGAAGCTAGCTTTAATTCTAGGAGTTTGTGTCACTTTCATCATTTCCATGTTTACATCAGGGTATGAGGCTAAGCCGGGAGTACCAAAGAATAATCAGTAATTTGTAACTGTATATCAGCAATAGTTTACAAAACATAAATAAACCGTCATCTTTTGCAGATGACGGTTTATTTTTTCGATTCCAATTAGACCAGACCACGGAAACCTTGCTGTCTTAACGCTTCATATATGATGATTGCTGCGGTATTGGATAAATTCAGCGAACGGACTTTGTCGTTCATATGAATTCTGAGGCAGTGATCTTCTTTTCCTTCTATTATTTCTTTGGGTATTCCTGAAGATTCTTTACCAAAAACAAAGAAATAATCTTTATCTGACTTACTGAAATCATAGTCGGTATAATGCTTTGTTCCGAAGTTTTCAATATAATAGAACTCCGCTTCTGGGTATGCTTCATATAACTCATCTATGGATTGATGCTCAACGACATCCAAATGTTGCCAATAATCTAGACCAGCGCGGCGTAACATCTTATCTTCAGTTGAAAACCCTAGCGGGTGAATAAGATGGAGTGTCGTATCAGTAGCTAAACAAGTTCTTCCAATATTACCTGTGTTTGCAGGAATTTCTGGTTGATATAGTACTACATGTAAACTCACTTTTTTAATCTCCTTAAATATACAAATTAACTTTAATATTATAGCACGTTATTCACCAATGCGGAAAAATTTATATTGGATGTTAGGTGTCCAAGCAGCGGAATCTTCGTATGTCCAGTAGCGATTTCTGCTATTATTTGTATGTGCATTGACAAGCGGCATCCCATAAAAGTCTTTATTAACAACAATCGTGTTATGGTCCCACCTGCCATCACCTTCAAAATCATAACAAATTACGTCACCTAACATGAGATCTTGAGGATTTTCCAGTTCCCTTCCTCTTAACCCCACTGTCGAACCACTTAAATACCAACGTAGTGAATGGGCGACCGACCAACTGTAACTCCAATTATTGCCTTGGTACCACCAGCCTCGATCCCGCTGTGGAGCCCCACGCATCGGTGCACCGCCAGCATATAAACATTGGGAGATATAATTCGTGCAATCATCATCGAACACCCGAAATGCAGGATTATAACTATTCCACCATCGTTCGGCATAACGGACGGCTTCTCTGCGATCATAAACGAAGTCCTGTCTTCCACTTTCTTCGGCCTCTTTCACTTGAATGGAAGGTGTTTTACGGTTCGGAATTTCCGGTAAAATTTCTTTATAATTAATTATTTCCCCGTTTTTCCTCTCCAACCGATAATGCAAGACTTGCTCTTCTAAATGGTAACGACCTTCTTGTTTAATTAAAAAACGCAGATGAAGTAAATGATCTTCGTTTGTTTTGTCGTCATACCTTATATTTTGGAAAGGTTCTCCCCTGCCTTCCACTTTAACAATACTCCCTTTTTCCCTTTCCCATAATTCCTGCTTCCGCTCCCACCAAATGGGCTGTTCCTTTTCATCTGATAAAAGTTTTGTCCAGTATTCGCTCATCTCCATCATAAAAATCGCCTCCATTAAAGTATATGGAGGCAAGCTTGTATCATTTTCTTTTTTTATGGTTGTAATTCGAATTTCAATCCTTTTTCCATTTCAAAGAGAACATGTTCGTCTTTTTCAAACTTCATGGCATCTCGAATTGCGTCAAAAGCCTCAGACGTACCAATCTTACCTAAAGACCAAGCAGCCGTACCACGAATCATCGGTCGCGGATCTTCTTTCATAACAGTCGTTATTTCTTCTACAGCAGTTTGATCCTTGTAATGAGCAAGCGCAAGCAACGCATTTCGTTGCAATGGCTTCTTACCGCGCCAAGCTCCAGATAAATGACCGAATTTTTCCTTGAATTCCCGATTCGACATCCGGAGCATCGGCTTCAGCTTAGGTTTAGCAATTTCCGGATCTGGTTCAAATTCTGGATGCAAATGGAAGTCCACCCCTTTATTATATGGGCATACTTGCTGACATGTATCACAGCCATAAATCCGATTACCGATTTTCGAACGGAACTCTTCAGGCAGAAAATCTTTTGTTTGCGTCAGAAAAGCGATACAGCGTTGTGCGTTCAGTTGTCCGCCCTGTACAAGCGCTCCTGTAGGACAGGCGTCGAGACATTTACGGCAGTCGCCACAGCTGTCCGTAACTGGATCATCGGGAATGAATGGCAAGTTTGTAATCAATTCCCCAAGATAAACAAAAGAACCAAATTCCTTTGTAATAATCGATGTATTTTTTCCACTGAAACCAATACCGGCTCGTTCAGCAACAGCCCGATCAGATAATTCTCCAGTATCAACCATCACTTTATTCACCGCATCAGGGTATTTTTCTTTTATAAAATTAGAGAGCTTTTCCAATCGGTCACGTAAGACGACATGGTAGTCGATTCCCCATGAAGCTCGGGCAAATATTCCTCGCCTTTCTTCTTTTGTACTGCGGATTTGATTTTTTATTCGTGAAGGGTAGGCGATGGCAATGGAGATGATTGACTGGGCTTCAGGCAATAATCTTGCCGGCTCTGTACGTTCTTCAATGGTGCCTTTTTCAAATCCTGATTGATAATTCAACTCTTGCTGTCGGCGTAATCTTTCCCGCAGTTCACTGAATACATCAGCTGAAGCAAAGCCAATTTTATCTATACCGATTTCTTTACTATAATCGATTATTTCCTGTTTCAACTCATCAATCCTCATCAACGCCCACCTCCTTACTTTTCTATTAATTTAACATTAATGATTAAACAGTTTCAATTCCATTTTATACAAATTGCTGAACAAAATACTACTATCTGAGGTCCACAGTCCAAATACCTCTCGCTTTCCGCGGGCGGCCGATGAGCCTCCCACGGAAAGCGAAGGTGTATCGGGAGCTGCGAGCCTACGGAAGAAAGTATCCCCCAGTCTATCAGCACTCTATTAATAATATTATGAAATATGTGCTGGAATATAAAAAACGCAACGCCTCGTAACCTTCATTTACGAGACACTGCGTTAAACACATATGTATGGAGCGGGTGAAGGGAATCGAACCCTCATCATCAGCTTGGAAGGCTGAGGTTTTACCACTAAACTACACCCGCAAACAAATTAGTTTATTTAATGACAAAACCAATTATAGCAACTACGTAAAAATAAATCAAGGAAAATTTTAAAATAAATTAATAAATAATGAAAGAGCCCTCTCTAACCCACATATTCCTAAGCTGTTTGTTCCTGAATCATACTCAAATTCATCGACAAATTATTACATCAGTTCACGATAACGATATCTTTTCATAAAATAATTATATGCAAAACATTTAAATTGTGACTATTGTAAAATTTTTTAATCAAAAGATTTACATTCCAAAGTAAAACCGATAGACTAGGATTAAATTTGTAATACAGAAGGGTGAGTTGAGATAATGTCAGTCTTTCCAATTGTCTTTGCGCAAGGATCATTTATGCATAAAGACAAACTAAAGTATCCTTTTGAAGAACGGGGATTGCAATTCGGAGATGGAGTTTATGAAGTAATACGAATTTATCGGGGGAAATATTACTTATTAGAAGAACATATCGATCGTCTGTATCGTTCACTGTCTGAAATCAAAATAAATTTTCCACACGATAGAGATGACTTTATCCATATACTTGAAAGTTTGCTTACGAAAAATGAAATGAAAATGGATGGAAAAGTATACCTCCAAGTAACACGTGGTTCTGCACCAAGGAATCATATATTCCCACAGAATACAGAACCAAATGTATATGCCTACATTGAACCTGCAGCACGGAATATGAAAGAAATGGAAAATGGCGTCTGCGCCATTACACATCCAGATATTCGCTGGAGTTTTTGCCACATCAAAAGTCTGAACCTTCTGCCTAACCTTCTTGCGAAACAAGAAGCTAATGAAAATGGCTGTTATGAAGCAATTTTACACAAAGACGGGACGGTAACAGAATGCAGTTCCGCTAATGTGTATTTTGTGAAGAACGGAAACATCTATACTCATCCGAAAACTAACGGGATCCTTCACGGATGTGTACGCATAGCGGTAGAGCGATTTGCAGAAAATCTTGAAATTCCATTTATTGAAGATGCTTACCATGTTGGTGATATCAAAGATGCCGATGAAGTATTTTTATCGAGCAGTACTTCTGAAATCACTCCAATCGTCAAAGTTGACGATCATCAAATTAATGATGGACTTCCAGGACCGATTACTCGAAAGCTTCAACATGCCTATGCATTGGATGCAGGAATTGAACCCATCATTCCAGAAACCTTAACTGAAGCTTAACTAAAATAATGCGCAGTGTCTGCTAGTTTGATAGACTTGCGCATTTTTCCTAAATAAATATCATTTCGACATTCGAAGGAATCCAGTATGTCACACTTAATAATCGATTAAGGAGGAATAAAGTTGAAAAAATCCAAGCGAGCAATAACTCCAGAAGACCTAACAAAAATTGAAGTATTAAGCGAGCCCCAGTTCACGAAAGACGGTACAAGTTACACCTTTGTCTCTACCAAAATCAATGAAAACAACGAGTATGAAGCAAATATTCACCTCCAGCAATTACATGAAGAAAAATCGACTCCATGGACGTACGGAAAATATAATAATAGCAATCTGTCGTTTTCACCTGATGGAAGACAAGTTGTCTTTCAGTCAAACAGAAGTGGGACGCCACAGCTATGGATCATGCATACCAACGGAGGAGAAGCTAGGCAACTCACCACATTTAAACATGGTGCTTCAAACCCGCATTGGTCTCCAGATGGCAAGTATATTATTTTCACTGCTTCCCTACATGAAGACGATGATGTAGCAAGTCAGAAAGAATTGTCAAAAGAGGAAAAACAACAGCTGACAGAAGCAAAAAGTCAGGAGCCTCTTGTTGTGAGCACCCTGAAATATAAATCAGATGCAGAAGGTTTTCATGATGATAAGAAAACACAACTTGTATCTTACTCCTTAGAAGGCAACACCTTCACCCAATTGACGAAAGGTGACTATCATCATCTTTTTCAGGATATCTCACCAAATGGAAAACAAATTCTTTTCACGGCCAACTTAAGTGATAATGCGGACTATGAACTAACAAATGACTTGTACCTTTTAGACCTCCACTCAAACGAAATAAAGAAATTGAATGAGCGTTCCGGTTACCATCAACGGGCTGTATTTTCACCTAGTGGAGAGAAAATCGCTTGTCTCGGTCATGAATATGATTATGCAGGAGCAACCTTAACAGAACTGTATATTTTTGATTTGCAATCGGGAGAGCGTCTCTGTATCAGTAATGAATGGGATCTTCAACTTGGCGATTACATCATTGGTGATATGCGTTTAGGGGCCTCGGAAAACGGACCTGTTTGGTCAAAAGATGGAGAGAAGATATTCTTTATTGCAACCGATCGTGGATCGACTGGACTCTATCAAGTGGACTTGGAAAGTAATTTGGAAATACTTCATAAAAATGATAGTCATGTATTTGGTTTCAGTTATCACAAAGAAACAGATAAGTTTATTATAGGTATTAGCTCGCCAACCAACCCTGGTGACTTTTACTTGTTCGAACGTGGATCAGAGTTACGGCAATTGACAACTACCAATAAAGAATTCCTACAAGAGGTTTTCATAGCAACACCGGAAGAGTTAGAAGTAACTACAGAGGATGATTGGAAAATTCAAGGATGGCTACTAAAGCCATATGGATTTGAAGAGGGGAAAAAATATCCTTTTGTATTGGAAATTCACGGTGGACCTCATATGAGTTATGGACAATCCTTCTTCCATGAGATGCAATTACTTGCTGCCAAAGGATATGTGGTGCTATACACTAACCCTCGTGGCAGTCATGGATATGGCCAGGAATTCGTCAATGCATGTCGTTCCGATTACGGCGGGAAAGACTATGAAGATTTGATGGCTGCGGTTGATTATGCGTTAGACAATTACAGTTTTATCGATGAAGACCGGCTCGGTGTGACTGGTGGGAGCTATGGTGGTTTTATGACGAACTGGATTGTCGGTCATACAAATCGCTTCAAGGCGGCAGTTACCCAACGTAGTATCTCCAATTGGCTAAGTTTTTACGGTGTCAGTGATATCGGCTACTTCTTTACAAAGTGGGAGCTTGGTCATAACTTGATGGAAGATCCTAAAAAACTATGGGACTTCTCTCCTCTGAAGTATGCAGAGAACATCGAAACACCATTATTGATTCTTCATGGTGAGAAGGATTTCCGTTGTCCCATCGAACAAGGTGAACAACTTTTTATTACATTGAAGCATCTACGTAAAGAAGTGGAGTTCGTTCGCTTCCCTGATGCAAATCATGAATTAAGCAGAAGTGGGAATCCTAAACTTAGGATTGCTAGATTAGAGCATATTTGCCGCTGGTTTGAAAAGTATTTATAATCTCTGTCGCCAGTAACCCTATCGTAAAATAACCAGCTCTATATGTATATTAAAATATCCCCATCTTCTACGATGGGGATAAAAATAACCTACTTTTCATTTAACACTTGTTTGAAAGCATCTATAAATTCATCAATTTCTTCTTCTGTAGTAGTAAGTGGCGGTAATAAGCGTAATACTTTCTCACCGGCTGATAATACCAACACGTTCTCTTCTCTTAAAGCAGTTATATATTCAATTGCCCCCTCTTCCATTTCCAGACCAAGAAGTAAACCTTTTCCCTTTATCTCAATAATTGCAGGATATGATGATTTCAATTCTGTCAATTTTTCTTGAAAATATTGACTGATTTTATTCACATTATCCAATATATCCGCATCAAGGATATATTGCACTGTTGAATACCCTGCTGTCATCGCCAATGGATTACCACCAAATGTACTTCCATGTGTACCTGGTGTAAATGAAGCTGCCACCCCATCCTTAGCGAGCATGGAACCAATTGGAAAACCAGAACCAAGCCCCTTAGCAAGAGTGATCACATCAGGTTCAATTCCAAACTGTTCATAGGCAAATAATGTCCCTGTCCTGCCGATACCAGTTTGTACTTCATCAATCATGAGCAGTATATCTTTTTCCTTGCAAATCTTCTCCAATTCCTTTAACCAAGCTTTATCCGCTATATTGACGCCTCCTTCGCCTTGAACAAGTTCAAGGAGAACAGCTGTAGTCTTTCCATTATCGATTTCCTGTAAAACATCAAAATCATTATAAGGAAGATAGCGAAATCCTGGAGTAATTGGCGTGAATCCTTGGTGAATCTTCTCTTGGGCTGTTGCCGCCAGTGTTGTCCCTGTTCTGCCGTGAAATGATTGTTTAAAGGTGACAATTTCGGTTCTTGCCTCGTTCCCTTGGTCTTTCGCATATTTCTTTGCGATCTTTATCGCAGCTTCATTCGCCTCGGCCCCACTATTGCAGAAAAACGCCGCATCCAGACTACTATTCTCTGTTAATAGTTTTGCCAACTTCTCTTGTATCGGAATATGGTAAAGGTTCGATACATGCCAAAGGGTATCCAATTGCTCCTTTAATGCAGCCTGTACCGGTTCAGGGACATGGCCAAGATTACAAGTCGCTATCCCTGAAGTATAATCCAAGAACCTGTTTCCCTCGTCATTCCATACATAACTTCCTTTTCCTTTTACAATCTCTAAAGGAAAACGTCCATACGTATTCATCACCGCAGATGCTTGCTCTGTCTTTATTGTGTTAGACATAATGCTTCTCTCCCATTACTATCTTCGTTCCTACTTGACCACCCGAAAGGTAAGTCTTTAAATCGCCAGGATTCATTCCGTTTAAAATAACCGCTTCTTCTACACCGCCAGATAAAGCTTTCAAGGCCGAATATACTTTTGGAATCATCCCACCGTAAATGACACCACTTGAAATTTTTTCTTCAATTTCTGCTTTTGTGAGTTTTGGTATGAGGACCTTCTTTCCTTGAATTTCTTCCAACACACCAGGAATATCACTTATCAGTACCAGTTTTGCCCCTAAACTTGCTGCCACTGCAGCTGCAGCCGTGTCACCGTTAATATTATAATGTTGACCTGTTTCATGAATTCCAATTGGTGAAATGATAGGTATTCCGCCATTTTCAGCGATAAGCTGGAGCCAGTTCGTATTTACTTCTTTCACATCACCTACAAACCCCAGCTTTCCAGTCTTATCTTGTGGTGTCACTTTCAACAGATTAGCATCCACTCCACTAAGACCTAGTCCGATTCCGCCACTTTGCGTAAACTTCGTAACAATATGTTTATTGACTTTCCCACTCAAAACTTGCTCGACTACATTCAAGACTTCGCTGGAGGTCACTCTTAGTCCATTTACAAATTCACTTTTAACATTCATCTGATCTAGGGCATGATTAATTTCAGGTCCACCCCCATGAACAATGATTGGATGAATACGCCCCGATTCTTTTAAGCTGACAATTGTGTCATAAAATGCTTTTGGTAGTTTGTTTAGAATACTTCCGCCAACTTTTAAAACGACAATCTTCATTCCAATCACCTCATGTTCTATAGGAAGCGTTGATTTTAACATATTCATAGGTCAAATCACATCCCCATGCAGTGGCTTCCCCTTCTCCATTATTCAAATCAACATGGATCGTCACTGTGTCTTGTTCTAAATATGCTGTACCCGCTTCTTCACTAAAATCAAGAGGCAGACCATTCTGAACCACTTGGATGTCACCAAGGGATACAGAAACTTTATTAACATCCAACGGTTGCTCGCTATAACCCACCGCACAAATAATTCTTCCCCAGTTGGGGTCTGATCCGTAGACTGCAGTCTTTACCAAGTTAGAAGAAATGATCGCTTTAGCGACTTCACCTGCCACTTTATCGGAGGCTGCCCCTTTTACTTTCACTTCAATAAGCTTCGTTGCTCCTTCGCCATCCCGGGCAATTTGTTTGGCCAGTTCCTGACTCACATAACGCAGCCCTTCCACAAATACAGACCACTCTGCATGATTTTCGTTTAATGTATTATTTTCTTGCATTCCATTGGCGAGGACAAGCACCATGTCATTTGTACTGCAATCCCCATCCACAGTGATCATGTTGAATGATTGATCTGTCAAACTACGTAACGCTTTCTCAAGACTAGCCTGCTCGACATCAGCGTCTGTAGTAATAAAGGAAAGCATGGTTGCCATATTGGGAGCAATCATACCAGACCCTTTTGCCGCACCCGCAATCGTTATTAACTTTCCGTCAACTTCGAATTGTACGGCAGCATGTTTCGTTACGATGTCCGTCGTTAAAATGGCTGTCTCAAATCGTTCAGCACCTTGATTCACTTCATCATTCATCGCTTCAATGCCTTTATATATCTTTTCCATTGGGAGTTGAACTCCAATTATTCCAGTAGAAGCAACGGCCACATGGTCAACATCCACACCCTTTATCTCAGCTGCCTTCGCTTGGGTGTCTAAAGCATTTTGATATCCCTCGGGCCCTGTAACTGCATTGGCATTCGCTGAATTGACCACGATCGTTTGTATTTTTCCGCTTTTGTCGATACTATCCTTTGTAACTTGAAGAGGAGCAGCTCTAAATGCATTTAATGTATATACTCCAGCTGCTGTTGCAGGTACTTCTGAATGAATCCATCCGAAATCTAATCTGGATTTACGTAGGCCAGTATGCACCCCTCCTGCCTGAAAGCCCTTCGGGGTAGTAACATTGCCATTCTCTATCATCTTTAGTTGTTTTTCTTTCAGTTGTGCCATCTACAACATCCTCCTATGGATACATTGGAATTGCTTGTAATCCCAAATTCTCTTCCCAGCCATTCATGATATTTACATTCTGGATCGCTTGGCCAGATGCTCCCTTTACAAGATTATCAATCGCAGCTGCTATAATTAACTGGTTGCTTCTTTCGTTCACCCATACGCCAATATCACAATAGTTGCTTCCTTGGACTGCCTTCGTCTGTGGAAACTGTCCTTCTGGCAGGATACGTATGAACGGTTTATTTTCATAATAAGATTGGTAACTTTTAATAACTTCTTCTGTCGTTGTTTCTTGATTCAGATCCGCATACATCGTACAAATCAAACCTCGTGTCATCGGAATTAAATGCGTAGTCAATATTGTCGTAACATCCGCATCAACAGCCTTCGATAAGTATTGTTCGATTTCCGGGATATGCTGATGCTTTCCAATTTTATATGGTGATACATTATCATTCGTCTCTGAAAAATGAGTGGCCGCTGTTGGCGTTCTTCCCGCTCCCGATACACCAGTTTTCCCATCAATGACTATCCCTGTTGGCTTGATGTTTCCGAGTTCCAGTGCTGGAATTAACCCTAATAATGAAGCTGTCGGGAAACACCCTGGATTAGAAATGATTGTAGCTGATTGTATTTCTTCTTTATATATTTCAGAAAGTCCATATACAGCCTGATTTAACGTCTCCTGTGGAGCAGCCGACTTTCCGTACCATTCTTCATAATCTTCCCGTGACGATAATCTAAGGTCCCCTGATAAATCAATGATTTGCAGATTTTTATTCTGTAACTCTGGTACGATTTCTTTCGCTACCCCAGCTGGTGTCGCTAAAAAAACGACATCCACTTCAGCTTCTAAACTAGAAATATCTAATTCTTCTAATCTGATTTCAGGTAGTTTTTTTAAATGCGGGTAAATTGACGAAAGGACCTCACCGCTTTGAGAGTGGCTGATTACTTTTGCCACTACTAATTTGGGATGTGTTTGTAACAGCCGAATCAATTCAATTGCTCCGTAGCCCGTTCCACCAATAATTGCCGCTTTTTTCAATTTAAACAACTCTCTTTCTAAGATTAATTATTCATTATTATACATTGACGTGTATAAATATGCAATAGTATTTATAAAAATTAATTTTTATTATTAATCGTTGAATAAATATGTAAATTCATGTCCATAAAAAAATGACCCAGATCAAGCTTTCTTGTTCTGGGTCAATCATTCTAATATAAATATTTATCAAAAAATGCGTTCATGTTTTCTAAATAGCCTTCTCGATCAAGGACGATGGATTCACCATGGTTTGCGCCCGGTACGATAAACATATCGGTTCCTGTACTTGTATTCTCATACAGTAGCTTTGTCATTTCGGTTGGTACAAACGTATCCGCTCCTCCATGGATATAGAGTATCGGCACTTCCGCTTTCCGAACTTGATTTAAAGCAGAAGCTTCTTTAAAGGAATATCCTGCTTGGATATCTGTAACCATCCCCGTCGTTGGCAGGATGGGGAAGCTTGGCAAATTGAACATACGGCCAAGTTGATAGTCAAATAGATCATACACACTTGAATACGGGCTATCCGCTACAGCTAGTTTCACATTATCCGGCAAGTCCTCTCCTAAAGTCATGAGAACTGTTGCGGCTCCCATGGAAAGACCATGCAAAATAATTTCTGTATCCTCGCCCAGCTCCTCAATAATCCGATCTATCCATTTCACATAGTCAAGGCGGTCATGCCAGCCAAAGCCATAATAGTCACCTTCACTGCGACCATGTCCACGGCTATCGGCTGTGAACATATTAAATCCAAGCTCTTCATAATAATATTGTCCAAATAAAGCCATATCCCGTGCCCTGCCAAGATAGCCATGGGCAAACACAACCGTCTTATTGGTCGGTTCCTCCGCTTCTAAAAAATACCCTTGAAGCGTCAGACCGTCAAAGCTTTCCATTTGCCAATATTCAAATGGCTGCTGATCCGCCCATGTCCGCCAATCTCCTTGTGTAAAAACTTCCATCGTTTCGGCCGATACTTCTAAATCCGAATTCCCCGAGAGAAAATCTTTCGTCCCTCGCTCAATGGCCAGTTTATAAAAGAAAACACCCGCAATAATGTCTATAATCAATAGGAAAACAACTAATCCCCCTGCAATTTTCAACCAACGCTTTTTCCTTTTCAAACTTTTGCTCCTCTCGCTGTCTATGATTCTATTATATTAAAAAATAAAGGTATTCGCCATAAGTCTTAGGCAAATACCTTTTGTTACCAAGCAGTTTTTGATATTTGGACATATTTTCCTTTAATTATATATGTCTTCGCTCCATTAGATGAATACCGACTCCCATAAATATCACACCCATAAGGATGAGGATACTTATAGGCTTCAATAATTCCTGTATTGGTTGGTTATAGAGGACAAGTCCATTTAAAGCTTCCATTCCATAGGTCAACGGATTTATTTTCGATAGAGTCAGCAGAAATTCTGATTGTACAATTTCGATCGGCCAAAATGCACCACCAATCATCGCCATACTTACAGATAAAATTGGAAGAGCCGCGTTGAATTGCTGTATATTTTTCACCACTGATGTAATAAAAATAGCAAGGGAAACAATCGCAAAACTGTATACAGCCATAATGAGTAATATACCAGGTAACTCTCCATTAAAATCAAAACCGACGAGATAACGGAATACAAAGAAGATGACTAGAATTTGCAAGTAACCTTCAAAAAAACTATAGATTAAGTTTCCAATATACATTTCCGACTTTTTCAATGGGGACAGAATCATCCGATCCCAAACACCATTCCCTTTCTGCGTGAAAATCGGTAATACAGTATAGCAAATGGTATAAATGACAAAGAATAGGGTGAATCCGAAAATTGAATGTAAGCTGCGGTCAAATATAAATGCATCCGAGCTATGAAAGGTTCGATTTGTTATCCCGAACACAGGATTTTCCTTTGCCTCCTGATAAGCCATGAGCAATTCTTCTCTCTCTTCCTCATTCTCTGTTCGTAATAATTCACTGATATTTTCTTCCTGTATTTTGTTAACATATATATCAGCCACAGTTTGTTCAATCATCTGTACATTCGATGAGTCAATGCCGACAATCATTTCGTAGCCATTTTCTTTGAGGATCACCCCTGCTTCAGCATTCCCGCGTCGAATGGTCTCCTTTAAATCTTCAACTTCCTGCCATTTAAAATTGTACACATCGCTTTCTTCTAAAGCCTCACCGATAAATTCTGTTTGTAAACTTTCATCACCAGAGACAGGTACCGTGATTTTGTCATAACCACCTACACCTCCCAGAATTAAGGTGAAAACAATCGACATCCCTGTAAATAGAAGAAACGTGCCTGGGCTGCGGAAAAATGAAGTAAGTCTAGCTAAAAAGATTCCTTTCATGATGAAGCACCTCTCTTCGGAAAGCTTAATACCCCAATGATAATCGCTGTAAGGGCAAAGCACACAATGTATAGGAGATGATCGATATTTTCTGCAATTGTTTCTCCACGCAAGATACTTAAATAAGCTGACATCGTCGCTCCATTTGGTGTAAGATCACCGAGCACTTGCATAAATTTTACGTTATCACCAACCGGAAAAAAGCTTCCACCAACAAAAGCTAAAATCGTTACGACCACACCACTAAAAAGATTGATGATTTGCTCAGAATTGACACGATAGCTAATCGCCGTCAGCAACACGGAAAGCCCACCGACTGCGATTGCAAAGAACAAAGTAATCGTTAGAAATGCCCCTATATCAGGCCAGGTGACATCAAAAACAAAATATGAAAAAGCGAATACGAATAGTGATTGAATGAAAGCAAATAGCATTCCAAGTATTAATGTAGAAATAAAATAGGTCCAACGAGAAAGATCCGCAATAATCATCCGATCAAATATATGGTCTTTCTTTTCTTCAAATGCATAGCCCGCAATGGCTGCACCCATGAACAAAACATTCATTACGACCATACCAATCGTATAATACGTTTTCGAATCAACAGGGTTAAGCTTACTTATCGATGTTACTTCCTGTTCAAAATCCGACGACATCGAGTATAATTGCTCAGGATTTATACCATTTTTTCCAAGAAAGCTTGAAAGTGTATATTCCTCCTGATATGTTTTCAATAACTGTGAAACAATATTTCCTGCAAGTTCTGCACCTTCATTATGGTGAATGATTACCTCTGGTCTTGTGTCTTCTTCTAAAAGCAGTTTGTTTAACATTTGATAGGTGAAGTCTTCAGGAAATTCAATTACAGCTGCATAAGAGTCATCTCCTGTCAGTTCTGACAACCTGTTCGGCTCCAACTCTTCCAAGATAATCATCTCTTGTAATTGTTCACTTTGTAACAGTTCCATCAATGTTTCAACAGGAGTAATTGATTCTGCTGCCAGTCTAATTTCTTGAATGACTTGTTCCGGTAATCCACTTGAATCGAGATCCGTTAAAAATTGTTCAACCTGGGCCCTCTCATCCTCATGCTCAACAATAGCCAAAGGAAATGTAAGGTCAATCTCTCCACCATCCATTAAGTTACCTAAAGCACTCCCAAGTATCGTAATTAAAATGACTGGTAAACCGAATAAAAGTAAAATCTGTACTGGATTACGCAGGAATATGAGGGCTTGTTTTTTTATCATTTGTAAAATCATCGGCTAACTCCCCCTAATCCCTTAAGGCTCTTCCGGTCAAATGAAGAAACACATCTTCCAACGTGACCTTTTTTACGTCTAATGAACGTAATGGAACATTCATTACTTCTGCAAGATGAGCAATCTCCGAAAAGATATTTACATTTTTTGAAACTACCAAAACAATTTCTTTTTCTTCGATATTCATTCGATTGACTTGAGGATGTTCTCTCAGTTTTTCAATAAAGTCTTCATTCCAATAGTCTGCTTTTATTGAAATTGTATTTTCTAGGGATAAAATTTGTTTGATTTCATCTTTTGTTCCCGAAGCAATCAGATTCCCCTTATCCATGATGTAAATCCGGTCACATAAATATTCGACTTCTTCCATGTAATGGCTCGTGTAGAGCACCGTCATTTGTCGTTCTTCATTTAAGCGTTTGACGGTTTGAAGAATATAATTCCGGGATTGGGGATCAATTCCCACAGTAGGTTCATCCATGACGAGGATTTCAGGATCATGCAACATGGCGACTCCAATATTCAATCTTCTCTTCATACCGCCAGAGAATTTTTTGACAATATCTTTTCGACGTTCTGTCAAACCAATATGTTCAAGAACTTCATTTACTTTCTCTTGTAATTTCTGACCCTTTAATCCGTAAATCCTTCCAAAAAACTTCATGTTTTCTTCTGCTGATAGATCTTCATATAAGGCAATTTCTTGAGGAACTATTCCAATAATCTTCCGCAAGCTTTGGGGGTTTTTAATGATGCTTTTATTTTGGAATTTCACGTCTCCGCTTGTTGGTTCAACAAGGGAGGACAACATGGAGATTGCCGTTGATTTACCAGCACCATTCGGACCAAGAAGCCCGACAATTTCTCCTCTTCCAATATACATGTTCATATTTTTAACAGCTTCCGTCTGTTTGAATTTTTTTGTGATATCAATCAGTTCAAGCATATGACCACCTCCGTATCTTTAGTTTAATCGGATTCCTTAAGAATAGAAACTATCGGCAGTCACTTTATGAACATGACCTGAGTCACTTTTTATCAAGCTAGTAAAGGAATTCAATCATTTTAGAAGATACTTAAAAGATTTTTGCTCGCATACAATGAAACTTAATATGAACTTCAATTCAATTTCTCCCGGCGGACCGCAGCCCCCGATACACCTTCGCTTTCCGTGGGCGGCTGGTGAGCCTCCTCGGGCTGGCGCCCTGTGGGGTCTCACCGATACCTTTGCTCCCACAGGAGTCTTCGGTGTATCGGGGGCTTCTCCGAGCAAAAATGTTATTTTGCACATTGATTAAATGATTAAATTGTTTTCTTAATGCCAGCTTTAAGATTAATGTTCGCAGAATTCTTTTAGCAAGTTTAAATAGAATAATCTGAGTATAACTCGGAGCAGTCCAAATACCTCCCTCGAGACTCCAGCAGGAGTAGAGGCCAGGATAAGACCCCGCAGCTTAGCGAGGAGACTCATCGGCGCCCGCAGAAAGCGAGCGGTATTTGGACTGCGGACATGAGGTAGGAGGTTTTTTTATCGCTCAAATTAAAGTTCAAGACAAAAAATTTGAGAGCCTAATAAAAAACACCACTTCATAATAAAAGTGGTGTTAACGTTAAGACTGCTTACTATATTTCGGTCCTACGATAAATGCAATTCCAAAGATAACAAGTTGACTAAGGACGAGCATCATGCCGCCTTGGAATTGTTCTTCGACCGGATTGTAAGGCAGTAAAGCAGCTGCAAATTCCGGCGGTATTTCTTTAATACTCGGCATGCATACAGCCAAGGACTGCATAAACATCTCTACATCGGTATAGACCAAATACAGGCTTTGATCCTGGAATAATAGAATTAATCCATATGGTATTAAGAATATGATGCTTAGTAAAATATAGACACGTTTTCTATTTTTATTCAGCTTCGATGGTGAAATAATTGGCAGCCATAATAGAATTCCTACAAAAAGCAGAGCAAGCATAAATAGATAATTGATAAATAAATCCAGTCTGGCATGATTAAATACGCTAGCGACATGATACCAATAAAATAGGACAAAAAAGGCAAGGAAACCTACAATTGGTTTTGATAGGAATTTTAATATACTCCCAAGGATTTTCACCTTTCTTGCACGTTCGAAAATTTCATTTTTGAACCCAATGATTAGTAAAGGTGGTGCAATCAGAAGCAATAAGATCAACTGCAAAATATGGATACTGAATTTAATTCTCGCGATGACATTTATTGGACTTCCTAATGCCGCAAAAACGGCAACCATCCCAAGTACGAAGGCAACCTGCTTCCAAAGTGGGTACTTGAAATCTTGAGGAAGCAATAAAAAATAAATGATAAAAATAAATCCCATATAAATGAGAATTCCACCATTCCATAACGTCGAAAAATGAAATTCATCCAGAATGATTTCCAGCATCTCCAATCACCTTCCTACACAAATTACTGCCTTAAGTATAGCCTTAATTTATTTCAGGTGAATGGATAACTTCCGACAAACTAACGACAACTTTTAGGAAATGTCATGTTTTACTGCATAAATTGCCAGCTGTGTACGGTCCCTCAACTCCATTTTTTGGAGGATGTTTGTAATGTGGTTTTTTACTGTCCCCACTGATAAATAAAGCTCATCGGCAATTTCTTTATTTGTTTTGCCTTCTCCAACCAGCTTTGTAACGAGTAGTTCACGTTCTGTCAGTTCCACTTGCATTACGGGTTTTTCTGATCTTTCGAGTAGGCGTGGCATTACTTTTGCCGCAACTTCATCATGCAGGGTCAATCCTCCCTTGGCAGCACTATACACTGCTTCAATTAATTTTTCAGGAGCAGCCGTCTTTAACAGAAAGGCGCTTGCTCCCTCTTTCAACGCCTCATATGCATATTCTTCATCATTGAACGTCGTCAACATGAGAATCTTTACATCCGGGAAATCTTTACGTATGATTCGCGTTGCTTCAATTCCGTTCATCTTCGGCATCCGGATATCCATCATGATCATATCAACGGGAGAGCTCCTTACAATATCAATTGCCTCTTCCCCATTCGTTGCTTCATAAGCGACTTTGATGTTTTCATCCTGTTCCAGTATCATTTTTAACCCTTGCCGGACAATCGCTTGATCTTCCACTAATAACAAACGCCACATGTCAATTCCCCCCTTTACTTAAAGTACCAGTGACGATAAACTGATTTTCAGTTTGATAGATATGTATATTTCCGTTCAGTTCCTCTACTCGTTCTTTCATATTCTTTAGACCAAAGCCCATTGTAAATGGCTTTGGACGTCGGATATTATTACTGATTTCAAATTGGATATCATCCGTGGCCGATTTACTTAAGATAACCTGAGCATCCCTCGTATCACCATGACGCATAATATTAGTGAGGGCCTCTTGAATCACCCGGTAAAGTACCACACTCATTTCATTTGTTATCGGTACAGATAATACACCCTGTTTCAAAGTAAATTGAACAAGTAAATGGCTTTCCGCTTCGAGCTTTCGAATTAAATGTACAACTGCAGCTATCCCTTCACTTTCTTCGGTTTGCAGTGCTTTTACTGCGGTCCGGGTATCCTCCAGACTTTCTTTAGCCATTTCCTTTAACTCTTCATAAGCTGGATGTTTCTCTTGAATATGAAGCATCTCCAACTTCATAATCAATGCAGTCAACCGATGACCTACAGAATCATGAATGTCTCGTGCTATCCTGGTTCTTTCTTCAAGTCTGGCGTTACGCTCAGCACTAGTGTGGAGACGTTTCAAAATGCGATATTCACTAAGCAGCTCTTCGTAGATTTCCTGTTGCTCTCTTCTATCCGTATACATTTGGTTGATCATCACACTTAAGAAACTAACAAAACCAGTTAGTAATACTAGCTCAAACATCATATTATCTATAAAACTTAGTACAAACAGAATGACACTCAATTCAATAATAATGCTGATATGTCCCTTCCTGTTCATGCGGAAAGATGCATCGATAACAAGGAACGATAATAAGACTGCAACAGAAGTTACATCTTCTATTAAGTAGTATCCATGTATCGCTGATAACAGTAGTAATACACTATATTTCCAAACAAGGAATTTCGGAATCGTCAATAAAAAATAAATTCCCAGGGACAATGCGAAGAATATATTACTTAATGAAGGAAAGTTGCTATATACGATTAACATATACACCCATAAAAAACTGAATACGATTGTCCGTAACCAAAAAATCCCCATTTTTACCATCCTTTATTACTATTATAGCTGACGTTTCCTTTTTTCTTGCATTATGGATAATAAAATTTGAAATCCATATTGATGTCATCTCCCACTTCATGTAAGTCATCAGTATGAAAGAAAATTATAACAATTGCTGATATACTAAAGACAAATACAGCTGATAGGGGGAATACAATGGAAGATTCTATCTTCATCACAGGATATCCAGGATTTCTTGCACAAAATTTAGTAGAACAAATCATAAAAGATCATGGTCAAACTATCCAAAATATCTACCTTCTCGTTCTACCGAAAGAAATGGAAAAAGCTCAAATTGAATTAAATCATTTCACATCAAGAACAGCAACAGACAGGAACATATTCACCATTGTCCCAGGAGATATTACAAAGACAGGTCTCGGTATGATAGAGGAAACTGCTAAAGAAATCGAGAACTCGGTCACACATCTGTTTCATTTAGCAGCGATATATGACTTAGCTGTTCCTGAATCCCTTGCATATGAAGTGAATGTCCACGGTACAAAGCTAGTGACGGAGTGGGCTCGTAAAATTACACAATTGAAACGTTATGTATATTTTAGCACAGCATATGTTTCAGGAACGAGAGAAGGAAGAATTTACGAAACCGAGCTACAGATGGGACAATCATTTAAAAATCATTATGAAAGAACGAAGTACGAAGCAGAAATCATTGTAGAAAAGGCGAAGGTTGACCTTCCTACGACCATCATCCGTCCCGGAATAGTAAGAGGTCATTCGCAAACGGGAGAAACAACCAAGTTTGACGGTATCTATTTTATGCTGAATTTATTCGATCGACTTGCCCTTTCACCAGTACTCCCATATCTTGGAGATGGTCATGTGGAAGGTAATTTTGTACCTGTTGATTATGTATTGAAAGCAAGTAGTTACCTTGCCTTTCAAAAAGTGGGCATCGGTAAAACATATCATCTCACCGATCCTGAACCCTACTCCATGAGACAGCTGTATCAAATGCTTGCTGAAAGCTATCTTGGAAGAGAGCCAAAAGGACAGATTTCCCTTGAGTTGGCAAGTCTTCCGCTGAACTTTTCCAACATAAAAAAATGGTTGAAAGTAGAAAAAGAAGCATTAGCATATTTTAAAATAGATTCATCCTATGATTGCACACAAGCAGTTACGGACCTAAAAGATGCTGACATCGTTTGTCCAGATTTTAAAGTATCGATTTATTCGATGATAGATTTTTATCGGAAATACAAACATGATTATAATAAACATATTTTATAAGTGCTCAACCGCTTTTACTATCTTGATTTGATCCTTCTGATGGAGAGGTTTTTATCTTTACCAATATATTTTTTACGGTATCTTTAACTTTTGGTGATTGGTAAAGGTAGATGCCTCCCTTTATCATTAAAAATAAAAGCCACCCAACCAAAAAAACATGTATAATAACGACAATACGTGCCCAAGTATTTCCTGCACTCATCTCCTCGGTAATATACCCAAAAGCTTCTTTGGTTGCGTTACCTTGAACTACAAAAAGAAATGTGAGCAGCGGGGCAAGTAATGAAAAAATGAGGGAAATGACCGCTGGTATACGATATTTATTCATCACCCAAAAAATCGCGCCGGTCAACAGCCCTATAAAGATGAAAATGATATAAAAAATGATTTCAATGGATAAACTGCCCATTATATCCACTCCTAACTACTAAAAATTACTTCCTTTCTATAAATTATAGGTGTATTAACTATTTATGTCTACGTATAAAATAATTATTTTTAAGAAAATTTCTAAACATTCCCACAAGAGCGAGGAATGTTATTAATCAAACAAAAAAGACTAGCCTCAAATGGAGACTAGCCTTTCAATTATTATGTAGGTACAGGCCACAATTGCCGTATTTCTGAAATAAAAAGTTTTAAACCACCACTTCTCACAAGTGGGTGTTTGCAGAAACCTTCCTGTCTTCCGTTCAGCGACGGCCCGACATTCGAGCTCCAATATAAAACTCCCTATTCATCATTTAGAGGTTAAAACTTAATTCCATACGAACATTGTAGCTTGTATCCTTATATTACACCTTCTCATTTATAAATGCAATAGTAAATTTCTTACATTTCTACACATGTTGGACACCGATAATATCTAGATTCGTTATAATACCTATGAGTTTTTCCGTCTCGATCCCATTATTTGTAATGAGTAAAGCTTCCAATCGATTGCCTCTGCCAAATTGCTTTTTAAAAATATCAACTGCCTCTAGTACGGAAGTATTTGCGGGGATAAATCGATAGTTGTCATTCGTTTCATAGTCCAACACTTCTTTCACAGTTGCATCTTCTGGAAGTTTATTTCCTCTATACATATTCCCAGCGAGCCAAAATGCTATTGCGCGCTGACTAATTAAACCCTTGAATTTTTGCTCATGATAAACCGGAAACTTAGTCACTTTCTTTTCATGTATCAATGCTAAAAGTTTCGTTAGTCGTTCAGTCTCCTGAAGGTAAATAACTTCCTTAATAAATTGCGGTGATACCAGCCTTGGTTGGAGGAGTTCTTTTTCAATACATTCAATTCGACTTACTGTAGAACCATGCGGTTCTGCGATGGCATACGTCATATCAACTTTATTATGTACAATTGCATTTCTGAGTTCTGCAAATTCCAAAAGATCATCACTATACCTGCCGATTATCGCATTTCGATGCTTCAGCATATGTACCATTTTTGAAAAACCTAAATTACGGCCATTATTTATAATTTCCTTCATCTTTTTTTCAATCCGGTTGAATGCAGTCAAAAAACGTTCCGAATTCCGATACATTTCGATTCTCCTATATAATAGATATCATTAAATCCAAGTATAAATTAGTTGAGTTTCTTAGACTAGTATAATGGAAGCCCACGATAGAAATAAAAAATGGGACTGGAGGTTCTGAGACCTCCATATCCCACTATACCATGTAAATAACTAGTGCAATAAGTGATGCTAGAGTTGCAATAATATAAATCCAAGTAAGTAATGGTATGTTTGTTTTCCATGATGTTCTCTCATACTCCAATGAGCGGTTAAATTCATCTTGGAAAGTTTCACTGCTTTCTTCATAAGCCTTTTGTTTTTGTTCTTCTTCCTTTAGAACCCGGTAGGTGATTACAGTTGCCACTAAACATACGACAATAATTAATCCAACTGTAAATGCGTTCAAGATTTCTTCCCCCTTAATCAAGCTCCACTATTTTCTTTGCTCCTCCATTCAACGAATAACTCGCCTTCAGGGTAGCATTTAAAGAGTAAGCAACGGAGCAATATTTATTTAATGATAACTCAATCGCTCGATACAATTTCTCCTCAGCGATATCCCCTGAAATCGTATAATGTAAATTTATCGTTGTAAAGCGTCTTGGATGGCTTTGCGCCTTATCTCCTGTTGCCTGGACAGTAAAATTTTCAGGCGTAAGCTTCATTTTCTCTAATATAGAAATAATGTCCATCCCGGTACAACCAATCACTGCGCCTAGCAGCATTTCAGTTGGACTTGCACCTTGATTTCCCCCACCAAACTCAGGAACAGCGTCTGTAATTAATTGATGCCCAGAGGCTGTCATTCCAGTAAATAACCGTTTACCTCGCCAATCCATTTTTAATTCCAAGAAAATCACCTCTTCATCTGTACACTGCATCTTTATATTACACGATAATTGGATAATTAATTCTTACCTCCATTACACCACAACTAACCTTAAAATGCTATTTACTTTTTAATTATTCGTTTAAATCTTTTTATTGGAGCAGTAAAAAGCCAAAGCGTATAATAGTAATGAGAGGTGATTTCGATGTGTTTAATCCATTTTAATATACAAGGACATCCAAACTATAACTTGATTGTCGCTGCAAATCGTGATGAATTCTACAAGAGACCAACAGAAAAAGCTCATTTCTGGCCAGATGCACCACATTTATTGGCTGGACGTGATCTGGTGCAGAAAGGAACTTGGCTCGGCATTACAAAAGAAGGACGTTTTGCAGCCTTGACGAACATTCGGGATTTATCCTTGGAGGGAAAAGATAAGAAATCACGTGGTGCAATCGTCCGTGGCTTTTTAACTTCTACCGATTCCCCTGTCGACTACCTAACTAAAATCAGTCAAGAAAAAGACACATATGCTGGATTTAATATACTTGTCGGTAATTCCCAGGAACTTTTCCATTACAATAATATTGAAGATAAGATTGTACAAGTAACACCAGGCACCCATAGCTTAAGTAACGCATCTTTAAATACCCCTTGGCCAAAAGTTATAAAAGGAAAAAAGATGCTTGGAGATTATTTTCGACAATCTGACAAAATAAAGACCGAACACCTCTTCCAAATACTAGAAAATAATGAACAAGCACAGGATTCACATCTGCCAAATACGGGTATTGGGTTAGAGATGGAACGTCAACTATCTGCTTCATTTATTAAAACACCGGAGTATGGCACACGATCTGCAACGGTCTTACTTATTGACCGAAACAACCAGGTCATCTTTAAAGAGCGGACATACAAAAAAGGCATTCTAGTTGGAGAAGAAGAATTCTCATTTTCAATTCCAACTTCTACAGCTTAATTGCAATGTATTTCACAATCTTTTGCGTTCTGTACCATGGCAATAACCCACTTTTATTACAAGTGATAATTCATGAAAAATGGTGCATAATAAAACAACAGGGTTTGAAAAATTGTCATAAGTACATAGGATTATCCTGTTAGAAATACGTTACAATAGAGAAACAAAATAGTTTTTACTATGTACGCAGTAAAAACTGTTTTTCCTTATGTTCAATACTACACGAACTTAACGCGCAAATGAAAAGGAGGAAAAACAAGTGATATTTGATGATCCCGTATTCGCAAGCAGGATGTTGACCTTATTGACCTTATCCGTGCACATACTCTATGCCACAGTTGGGGTCGGGATTCCACTGATGATTATAATTGCCCAGTGGATAGGAATTAAAAAGAATGATAACCACTATATCTTAATGGCACGACGCTGGGCACGTGGGTTTGTCATTACAGTTGCTGTAGGGGTCGTAACCGGTACAATTATTGGTCTGCAGCTCTCACTTCTGTGGCCAAACTTTATGGAACTTGCTGGTAATATCATTGCACTTCCGCTATTCATGGAAGTCTTTGCCTTTTTCTTCGAAGCAATATTCTTAGGGATTTACCTTTATACTTGGGATCGCTTCGAAAATCAAAAGAAACATTTTCTTTTACTGATTCCAGTCGCTCTCGGTGCTGGTATGTCAGCTTATTTCATAACGGTGGTAAACGGCTTTATGAACGCCCCTCAAGGATTTGATATCGTTGATGGCACACTCGTAAACGCGAACCCCGTACTAGCTATGTTCAACCTGGCAGCACCTACAAAAGTTGCTCACGTACTTGCAACAGCCTATATGACATCAGCCTTTATTCTTGCTACCATTGCAGCCTTTTGTTTAATTAGAGGCTCTAAGCAGGCTTATCATAAAAAAGCACTTCATATGACAATGAAAATCGGGCTTATATTCTCTATTGCAGCAGCATTGATTGGTGATTTCTCTGGTAAATATTTGGCAGAGTATCAGCCGGAAAAACTCGCAGCTGCAGAATGGCATTTTGAAACAGAACGTGGTGCACCACTTGTGATGTACGGTGTACTTGATGAAGAAACTCAAGAAGTGAAATATGGCATTAAGATTCCTTATGCATTAAGTATTTTAGCATTTGGCTCGCCTAATGCTGAGGTAATTGGTCTTAATGAATTTCCGGTTGAAGAACAACCACCGCTTGAAGTCCATTACTACTTCGACATTATGGTTACGATTGGATCGTTTATGATTGTGGTGGCACTTCTTTACTGGTTTGGAATGCGACAAGGCTATAGTTTCGTTACTAGTAAATGGTTCCGTTGGATCATCGTCCTTGGCGGACCACTATCCATGCTAGCGATCGAGGCGGGTTGGTGGCTTGCTGAATTTGGACGTCAGCCTTGGATTCTTCGAGGAATAATGACAGTTGACCAAGCTGCAACTTCAAGTGATTATGTTGGTCACATGTTTGTTCTATTCGCCATACTTTATGCGATATTAATGATAGGTACGCTAGTCATTTTACGTAAGATATTTGCTAACAATCCTGTTGAAAAAGAACTAGCTAAACTGGATGCTGAAAAAGGTGGTGGACAGACATGGAAATCCTAGGTATTTCTGTACTTTGGACGTTTCTTTTTGGTTATGTAATTCTCGGTTCCATAGACTTTGGCGCTGGATTCTTCAACGCATACAGTATCTTTACTGGAAAAGAGCGGGTCCTGTCGAAAATAATTCAACGTTACCTTTCTCCAGTTTGGGAAGTAACGAATGTATTCTTTGTATTCTTTTTTGTAGGGATTGTAGGATTCTTCCCGCAATCAGCCTTCTACTTTGGAACGATTCTCCTTGTACCAGGAAGCATCGCTTTAATTCTGATGGCTATCCGCGGATCGTATTATGCTTTTGAATCCTACGGTACAAAAGGACATAAAGGTTATGCCTTCATGTACGGTTTGGCTGGCTTATTAATCCCAGCTTCTCTATCCGTTGTTCTTGCAATTGCTCAAGGTGGCTTTGTCGAAATCGTCGAAGGTTCCCCTGTTCTTGATTATTTCGCATTGTTTACAAGTCCACTATCATGGTCAATTGTTGTACTCGCACTTGTAGCGGTACTCTATATTTCTGCAGTATTCCTTACTTGGTATGCAGACAAAGCAAAAGATGCGGATGCAAGGGATTTAATGCGAAAATATGCGCTCTTCTGGGCTGTTCCATTGATTGTAGCAGCTTCAGGGATTATCATTGAGCTCTACTCGCATAATCGTGCACTGTTCGATGGGATTATGAATTTATGGTATATGTTTGCAATTTCCTTTGTACTCTGGGCATTGACTGTATGGTTCATTTGGAAAAGAAGGAACTATACGACAGCTGTGTGGTTACTCATTGGCCAGTTTGCTTTTGCGTTCTATGGGTATGGAATAGCGCATTATCCATACTTGCTCTATCCACACTTATCTATTTATGAGGGGTTCACCAACCAAGCAATGGCCATCTCACTAGTAGTGGTGTTTGTACTTGGCCTTGCGCTCTTGATTCCATCACTCTACCTGTTGGTTCGATTATTCCTTTTCGATAAGGATTACATCCAAGGAAATAAGGAGTGAACGAGATGTTTAATGATTTTCTTATGTTTGTGGCCCCAGGCCTTACGATCGTCGCAGCCATTGCACTTGCTTTTGTATTTGCAAAATATGATGATGTTGTACGTGAGGATGAGGAATAATAATTAAAAAAGTGATTGCCGGAAAAGGGCAATCACTTTTTATTTTGTCATTAAATGCAATTCATAAAATAAATGGGATAAATAGGGCTCTATTGACATGAACCAGATGATTTTACTTAGCCATACGACATGAAAGGCTTCCTCTGGTCATGAACGTGATGATTCGCATTGGATTCGTGACATGAGATGGCTCCTCTAGTCATAAATGGGAAAATTCGCATTGAATACGTGACATGAGATGGCTCCTCTAGTCAAGAACGAGAAGATTCATATGAGATTCGTGACATGAGAAGGCCTCTCTGGTCATGAATGAGAAGATTCATATGAGATTCGTGACATGAAAAGGCTCCTCTGGTCATGGACGGGAAGATTCGCATTGGATTCGTGACATGACCAAGACTCTCTTGTTATAAAAAAAGATTTCCTAGGTTTCTTCACGACTTGATGTCCTATCCCTGAAATACACTTTGTTCAATTTGTTTCAGTTCATAAAAATAGCCCTGTTTTTGCATTAAATCTTCATAATTTCCTACCTCGACGACTTTACCATCTTCCATCACGATGATCTGATCCATTTTTTCCAGACCATTTAATCGGTGGCTAATGAGAACAAGTGTATCATTCGCTGCCAATTGAAACAGCTCTTCATAAATCTTCGCTTCGGTTAAGGAATCCATGGATGATGTCGGCTCATCCAACATCCAGATAAATGAGTTTTTCAACATAGCCCTCGCTATTGCAAGCCTCTGCTTTTCACCACCGGAGAGGTTTGCACCTTTTTCCAAAACTTGACTATTCAATTGAAGATGCTCAAGTTCTACTTTTTTAAGAACATCTTGCAATTCTTCATTTGTAGCATTTTCGGAAGCAATCGCTAAATTATCTTTGACTGTGCCGAAGAAAAAGTGATTCTCCTGTAAAACAACATTCGAATGCTTCCAGATGCTTTCTTTGTCGATATCATTAATATCTTGGTGATTTAAGAGAATTTCTCCAGCATCCACTTTATTAAAGTTTAGTAATAGGCTGAGTATCGTTGATTTACCCGAACCGCTCGGCCCAACGATGGCTGATTTAGTCCCAACTGGAAAACTTAGATTAATGCCATTTAACGTTTCCCGCTCCTCATCAGGATATGAAAAAGAGACATTTTTCATTTCTATGGTTGGCGACGAGTTTATGTCCAGCACTTCTGTTTCCTTTTCTACAGAAACTTGCGTTCCTACAACAGATTCCAGCCTTTTAGCCGCTCGCCTGTTATCTTCTAAATGGCTCGGAAAAATGGCCATTGATGTTGTATTCTCAAAAACAGTCAGAGAAATCATCAGTAGCATAGCAAGAAAGATGCCATCCAAACTACCTTGTGCAATTAAATAGGCCCCAACTGCCAACACTACAACCGATATAACAAGTGAAATAAATGTATTCACAGATTCATTATACAGATGATGTATTCCGGCTTTTTCTTGTTCCTTCACATAATCCTCCGCTATTGCTTCCAACGATTCTTCTTTTTCATCCAACTGCTGGTATATTTTCAAATCACGGAACCCGTAAAACAGCTCGGTAACTTCTGTGGATAATCTGCCTCTTTCTTCACGCAGCCCTTGATCGACTTTTCGTTGTCTCCAAGCGAAGAATGCAGGAATGAGCACAGTCGTCAAGATAAATCCAGTGAAAATAATAAGCGCGTGTACCCATGAGAAAAAAGCGGTAAAGAAAATGGTGCATAAAAATACGAGCAAGAGAACGATTGGCGGATAGAAGACCCTTAAGAAGAAGTTCTGCAAAGTTTCTACATCTCCGACAATCCGTGCTAAAAGATCTCCGCTCCGGAATTTCTGGAATATCCGTGGAGCAAGTGGTTCCAACCTTTCATAGAAAGATACACGAATATTACTGAGCATTGTAAATGTCCCACGATGGGAATAGTATCTTTCTCCGTAACGACTGACTGCGGAAATGATTCCTAATAATTTCACAGTCGCCACAAGAATCATCAACGTATAAATCGGTGGAGCGAATGCAGCTTGAGAAATCAGGTACCCACTAGCTGAAAACAATCCAACTGCTGTAATTCCACCAATAAAACCACAAATGACGGATAGTAAGATATCTTTTTTCTCTTTAAACAGTAAACGGATGATGACGGATAGATCCTTCATTCCCGCTCACCTCCTTGCTGCAGAGTTACCATGGAGCGGTATTGGGAATTGGATTCTAACAACTCTTCATGACTTCCAATTGCGGCTATTTCTCCTTCTTCCATTAATAGAATTTGATCTGCATGTTTAATGGTGTGTAAACGATGAGCTACTGTAATAATGATAGCTTCCTTTCCAAGTTCTTGAATCGATGTTTGGAGGACTTTCTCCGTACGTAAATCCAGGCCGGTTGTCGGCTCATCAAAAAGAACAATGGAAGGTTTTTTTAAGAAGGCACGCGCTAAAGCAATCCGTTGCTTCTCTCCTCCTGAGAGTCCGCGACCAGCTTCTCCGACTTGTGTGTCATACCCTTTTTCAAGGGTTGCCACTAGTTCGGATATTCCAGCCTTTTCTCCTGCAGCTTCTATCTCTGCGCGTGTAGCATTTTTCCTTCCACCAATCGCAATATTTTCAGCAATGGTACCCGAAAATAGGTATGGATGTTGCGAGATATAGCTGAGCTCATTGAACCAGTCCGCTTCAAGATAATGTGACCTGGATTTTCCATTGATATATATTTCCCCATCTGCATATGGAACAAGTCCAGCAATCACATGAAGCAATGTCGATTTTCCCGCACCTGTTTTCCCGATGATCGCTATCTTTTGATAAGGTTCAATTATAAGAGAGATATCATTTAATGAAAAATTGCCTTCATCATATTTAAAGTTAATATGCTCCAATTCAATCATAGGAGGTTCTGTCAACTGAATAGCAGCCTTCCCCCATTCTACCGGTGAATCAGGAGCTTCCAATTCACCTTGTAACTTATTGAATGCTCCCATGCTTCCTCTCCCTGTATGAAAAGCACTACCAAGATCTTTCAATTTATTATAAAATTCTGGAGCGAGTACGAGCATGAGAAAACCAGTGAAAAAGCTGATATCCTGGAAAATAATCAATCGGATTGCCACTTCGAGTGCTATCAACCCCATACTAAGCATGGAAATGAATTCGAGTGCGAGTGAGTTGGCAAAAGCAGTTTTGAGGACTACCATAGTCGCATCCCGAAATTGAAGACTGCTTTCTTTTATTTCCTCTCTTTGTTCTTTAGAACGGCCATATAATTTCAGTGTTGTTAATCCTTGAAGAGTATCAAGGAATTTACCAGAAAAAGCAGCCATCTTATCTAGTTGCTCCTCCGATTTATCTTTCGTATTAAAACCAATGATAATCATAAATATTGGAATAAACGGAGCAGTAATTAGAATGATGACACCAGTCATCCAATGTTCCGCGAATATCATTGCAAGTAATAAAATTGGAATGATCAATGATTGAATCACTTGTGGGATGTAGCTGCTATAATAATCATCCACCTCATCAACCGTATCCATCATGACGCTAACCTTTTCCCCAGATTTCTCATACATCGCAGCTTGCATATTCGTCCGAGCATATTTATTCAATAATTTTTTTCGTAAATCTTGCTTCACCGTTGCAGCAAGTTGCACCCCAATTTTGCCATTCAAGTAGTTGAAGACGGTACGTCCTAATAATGCAACTAGTAAAAATAATATATACGAAACAAGTTCAGCGAATGCTGTACCTTGCAAGAATGCTTTATCAACAATCAGCACAAGAAGATAAGCTTGTGCGATAATACTGATTCCACTCAGAACGGAAAAAATAGTCATGCCTATCAATTTTCCCCGGTGTTCTTTTGCGATCTCTCTCATTCCGTTCATCCTTAACCTCCTCTCAAGAAGTGAACTCTTTCACATAAGTATACCCGAAATGCACCGGTTCAGTACAAGAGAAGGTCCTAAGTTAACAAAGCTGTCGAATTTAAGAAATTTGCATTTACTAACCATTGGTTATAAAATGAATATAACCAATGGTTAGTAAATGAGAGGAAGTGAGATCATCTATGTCAGTGCACGAACGGAAATCAGATAGAACGAAAGAACAAATCTTAGGAGCAGCTGGAGAGCTGTTTTCCACAAAAGGCTTCGATTCTGTAACAATTAGACAAATTGCCAAAAAGGCCGGTTGCTCACATACGACAATTTATTTATATTTCAAAGACAAAGAAACCTTACTCCACCAACTATCAAAGCCCCCATTAGAGAAGCTGTACAATGAAATCGTAAAAATTTCAGCAAAAGATTCATCTCCGTCAGAAAGGTTAAATAGATTAAGCCAATCATATATCTTATTTGGTTTAACATATAAAAATATGTACCGTGTCTTCATCAACACAGAAGCTTCTCGAGTTGACGAAGAAGAACCAGAATTGGAGATCAATAAACTACGTCAATCCATATTTGCTGAATTAGAAAAAGTGATTGCACAATTCCTTTCCATTTCAAAGGGAGAGGAGTCACTATTGTTCACGAGAGTATTTTTCTATACCCTTCATGGAATCGTAACTACGTACCTGGATAGTAACGAATCGGTAGATGAATTATATAATCGATTGAAACTGACATTTGAGGCTGCAGTGGAAAGCTTACTTTTAGGTTTTCAAGCAAAATTAGATCTGGGGGTTGAGTAAGGTGAAAGTGAAAAAGGTTTCTGAACATATATGGAGTTTAAAAATTTGGGTAGGCTTCCGTATTCATGTATGGCTTGTAGTAGATAAAGATGGAGTAACCCTCGTTGATGCGGGCATTTCCATCATGAGTAATACTATCATGAAACAAATTGAGTCATTGAATGCTGGACCATTAAAACGAATCCTATTGACACATGGCCATGCTGACCATGTTGGAGCCATTAAGAAAATTATCAAGAAATTTGATGTTCCTGTATACGCACATCGAATAGAAATACCATATACGGAAGGAGAGCTGCCCTATCCTCGAAGAAATAAAGCCCAACAACTACTTCCAAAAGAACTTCTCCAACCACTCGAAGAAGAGGAAAATGGTGTACTGCTTCCTATTGGTAACTTAAAACCTTACCATACTCCAGGTCACTCTCCTGGTCATGTCGTTTACTATCATGAAGTAGATCGTGTCTTACTTGCAGGAGATCTATTTACGACGAAAAAAGGAGAATT
Organism: Oceanobacillus luteolus; assembly: GCF_023715655.1. GTDB lineage: Bacteria > Bacillota > Bacilli > Bacillales > Amphibacillaceae > Oceanobacillus > Oceanobacillus luteolus. The sequence continues at coordinate 91,657 of NZ_JAMBON010000004.1, forward strand.
GAGAGGTCCTATTTCCGTGTTTACAGCAGATATGGTGCAAGCAGTGGAAAGCAGCACCATCATTCAAGAGCTAAACCCAGTAAAGCTTGAAGTTTGTCATGGTGATTCTATTATAGATCCCGCCAATCAATACACGGATTATCGCAAGAAGATGGAGAAAAAATATTACTGAGGAAAGTTGTTCTCGTCACTGCTGTGAATATATTAAAAAGGATAAGCAGGATCTGCTTATCCTTTCAAAAAATGGAACATACAGGAGAGCGCAATTCTCTAACTGAAGTTTTCAAGAGTTTGTTTCAATTGAAGCAATTCTTCTTTTGTCAGCGTTATGCCTTTCCCCATTTTTTCATGATCTGGAGCCCAATCTCTTAAATCATACTTCGGCTTCCGACCATTCCAACTGATCAAGTTCAATTCCTTCGTCCAACCTTTTGTAGATTCTGATATAACTGCAATGGTCTCTATAATTTCATATTGGATTCCTGCCACGACTATCACTCCGTTCTATTTAATGATTAATACTTGGCACTTTGCCCGTTGTACGATTGTCCCGCTTACACTACCAAGAAACAGCTTTTGTAAATTACTTAGGCCGCGGTGACCTACTATAATCATGTTAATATCATTCTCTTCCGCAAAATCACATAATGCTAAGGCTGGGTTCTTCTGTGAAAAGTCTGTAATAATCTCAGTCTCTACTACCTGACCTGAAGCTTGCAGTTCCTCTTTTATATTTTCTAAGCGAGGATAAAGGATTTCTGCATCCTTCATGGATAAGTTTCCAGCCACTGCAGTAGTATTACTTGATATCCCCGGGGTCACTACTGTTACGACATAAATCTTTGTATCCTTAACTAATTTTGCCTGAACTTTTGCTTCCTCAATTGCTTTCTTACTCAACTCAGAACCGTCATAGGCAACAAGGATTTTGCGCACCATCTCTTCATCTCCCTTACTCTTCCTTTATATTTTACCAACAACGAATCCTTTCTACAAACAAAGGTAGAGCACTTTGTTTCCTTCTTTTTAAAGATTCTAGTATGCTTCTGAGTAAATGTATGGTCAAATTGACAAATAAATGAGGGATCATCATGAAACAGGTTGTTAGCGATATCGTCCAATTCCGCGGGAGTCATTATGAGTTTGGAATTCATCAAGCAAAATTACTACAACGCTCCCCCATTCTTACAGCCCGAAAAAGACAGTGGGATAAGCGAACTTCCCGGCATTTCATCGTCAATGAAGAAAAAATCAAAGTAATCTTTCAACATTTCAGTCCAGAAATTTGGGAAGAGCTGATGGGTCTTGCAGATGGATTGGACATGAGCATAAAAGAAGCAGTCCGTGAATTTGGCGGCTATTATTTTGAATACGGTAAAAGCGGTTGTTCCATCTTAATGGGAAATGACTATATGATACGGAATTATGATAATGACCCGATCACCTATGAGGGGCGTTATGTATTATATGCACCAACAGATGGTGGCTATGCAACGATAGGGCCCTCCATGCAGATTACAGGCCGAACGGATGGCCTCAACGAAAAAGGGCTCGCGGTTGGATATAATTTCGTGAATAGGCTGAGATCTGACGATGGATTTGTATGTAACATGATAGGAAGGCTCATACTTGAAAAATGTGCAACTGTTGAAGAAGCAGTCAAACTATTAGAGGAGATTCCTCACAGACACTCCTTTACCTATTCACTTGTGGATAACACCGGTAGAAACGTAGTAGTGGAAGCTTCCGCAACGGAAGTACTGGTAAGGGAAGGAACTGTTTGTACGAATCATTTTGAGAACTTGACGAAAGAAAACCGCTTTCGAATGGATGATTCATTACGTCGGTATCAAGAGATAGAGAAACAGCAGAGCACGATTGTAAATATGTATGATGCATACAAGATATTAAATGATACAGACAAAGGTGTCTTCTCGAAAAAATATGGGGCGTGGGCTGGAACAATCCACACAACTGCATATTCACCTGAAAGTCTGCATGCTTGGATAGCACTTGGAGGAGACCGCCTGCCTTTTATTATCGACTTCAATAAATGGCTTAATGGGAAAAATATAAATGTCAAACAAGTGAAGGGAGAGCTTGATGCAACCAATGGTTTTATTAACCGTTAACTGAAGATATCATTTTACACTATTCTTTATCACTGTTTATATGATATATTTTATAAAAAGATAAAGGATAAGGAGAAATATTATGAGCTTACAAGATTTACTAGATTTTAATGAAAAGTTTGTTGCAGATAAAAGTTATGAGGCCTATCGGACAGATAAATTTCCGAATAAAAAAATGGTGATATTCACTTGCATGGAGTCGAGGTTACTGGAGTTATTACACCGAGCATTAAACCTGCAAAATGGTGATGCTAAAATAGTGAAAAATGCAGGAGCGATTATCCGTAAGCCATTTGATAGTATTACGAAAAGCATTCTCGTGGCAGTGTATAAACTAAAAGCTGAGGAAGTTGTCGTCATTGGACATCATGATTGCGGGATGTCGAATGTCGATATTGATGCGTTAAAACAAAGTATGCTTGATCGCGGCATCAGTCTCGATCGCATCGAAACATTAGAAAATAGCGGTATTCATTTAGATGAGGAATTCCACGGCTTTACCACTGTCGAGGAATCAGTAATGCAAAGTGTCGGTATCATCCGCAGACATCCTCTATTACCTGAAGGTATCAAGGTTCATGGTTTAGTAATTGACCCGGAAACTGGGAAAGTGGATGTCGTTACAAGAGACGAATAAACCTCTAAGGCAGAAGCATTCCTTCGAGTAATTAAAAATGTCAGGGCTTATATGCCCTGACATTTTTTTATTTTCGATCTCTAATATAAAATGAGAGGATGAGCCCCAGCAAAGCAATAGCTCCTGCAAATACGAAGGATATATTCACCCCACGAATCATTCCCTCAATCCCCTTTTCTGGAATCGTAAAAGTAGTCATAATAGTAATCGGCAACGCCGTACCAATCGAACCTGATACTTGTCGGAGCGTGTTGTTAACGGCTGCTCCATGAGATATCAATTCAGTCGGCAGTACGTTCAGCCCTGCTGTAGTTACCGGCATCATGACCATGGAAATACTAGCCATCCGTAAAGCATGGACAACGGAAATATAGACAAATGACGTCTCTGGGGTAAGGACGGCAAACATGAATGTCGAAACAGTTAAAATAAACATTCCTGTAATGGACAGCCATTTTGCACCGAACCTGTCAAAAAGTCTACCTGTGATTGGATTTAAGATTCCTTGGATAACTGCACCGGCAAGTAGTGCAAGTCCTGATTCGAAAGCTGAAAACCCGAGCATCGTCTGCATATACAGTGGTAAGATTATTGCCGCTCCAATCACTGCAATAAATGTAATCATACCGATAATGGTCGTAATGGTAAACATTTTATACTTCATCACCCGAAACTCTAAAATCGGTTGTTTTAATTTAAATTGACGAGTGATGAACCAGATGAGTGTAATCGTACCGATTAGAAATCCGAGAATGACCTTTGCACTTCCCCATCCTGCGCTTCCAGCCATACTGAACGCATAAAGGATTCCACCAAAACCAAAAGTTGAAAGAATAATGGATAAAACATCCAATTTCGGATTTGTCAGTTTCGTAACATTTTTTAACACAAAATATGCGAGGATGATATCAATGATCGCGATCGGCAGGATCATCCAAAATAGCCAGCGCCAGGATCCTGCTTCAACAATATAACCCGCAAGAGACGGACCAATCGCCGGAGCAAATGCTATGACAAGACCAAACATCCCCATCGCTGAACCACGTTTTTCTATTGGGTAGATGAGCATCAGAATGGTTTGCATCAGCGGCATCATAATCCCTGCACCTGAAGCCTGTAAGACCCTCCCTGCTAGTAATAATTCAAAGTTAGGTGATACAGCTGCTGTAAGAGTTCCTAATGAGAATAAAACCATTGCAGTTAAAAAGAGTCTTCTAGTGGTAAATCGACCAATAAGAAATGCTGTAATTGGTATCATAATCCCGTTTACAAGCATAAAGACCGACTGCAGCCATTGGACTGTATTTTCGGTCAAGTTTAAGTCGGTCATTATTTTAGGTAATGCTGTACCAAGTAATGTTTGATTCAGTATTGCTACAAACGCACCAGATATAAGCACGATAACTAATGGAATACGGTTGAATTCCTTCCCATTACTATCTTCTGGCATATGACGATCTCCCATGTTTATTTCCTTCTTCCTTATAACTATTGATACTTACGAGTAACTCATAATTCTACCATTACTTTACATGCTTAACAATTTTTAAGTTTTATTTTAGAATGTATTAGTGAATGTAGTTTACTATCCCCCATTTTTGGATACGTTATAAATATCACTACAAAAAAGGAGTTAACACTATGAAAAAAATACTTATGCTACTTACCATTACAACCTTAATTGGAATCCTTGCTGCATGCGGGGACAACGATGAAGTGACAGAACAACCACAAAACAACGATACAGCTACAAACGAAGAAACAGATACAACTACCGAAGAGAATACGGATAATAATGCAACGGACGATACGAATACAAATGATAACAATGATTCTGCTGCGACGGATTCAAATTATATATTTAGAAGCTTCGACTTAGAAGTTGATATTGAAAATGACGATGATGCCATCGATGTAGATTACGATGATGACCGCGACGACAATGAAATCGAAGCGTCATACGAGAATAAACCAGAAAATATTAACTTAAGCGGAAACGAAGCGATGGATGAATTAGACAGTATCTTTACAGCCTTTCAATTTGATGAAAACTCATCGGATGAAGAAGTACTCAGCGAAGTACTTGAGGCATTTAACATTCCAGAAGACGCTGCTAAAGTAGACCTCGAAATTGAATATGCCAATGGTACTGAAAAAGAATATAGAAGATAAATTAAAAAGCATTCAGATGAGGCCATAAACTCCCCGCCTGGATACTAGTTGAATATATTACGTAAAGCCTAACCCCACTTGCATTGGACTTGTTTCCGGTATAGTGGGGTTAAACTTTTCCTCTTACTAAATATGCCCTTCTTTTAGGGCTTATTTTTTATGGTATATTTGTACAGGGGTGAGGAAATGACTATTTTTAAAAATGGGGATTGGTTGATTCGTCATGTCGAGGAAAGTGACCAGCATCTGCTGGTAAAATGGCTCCGTGATCCAAGAGTGCTTGAATACTATGAGGGCAGAGACAAGCCGTATGATTTGGAAGCTGTTAATTTTGAATTTATCAATGTGAAGGATCATATAGAAAGGTGCATCATTGAATATCAATCTGAAACAATCGGCTACATCCAAATCTATCCTTTGGATGCAGATACGCAAAAGATATACGGAATTTCCGGAAATGATTTCTATGGGATGGACCAGTTCATTGGTGAACCCTCTTACTGGAATAAAGGAATTGGGACCGAACTCGTCTCCTTGATTGCTGACTACCTCATTTCTGTACGTAAAGCTGAGCAAGTTTACATGGATCCACAGCTTAGAAATCCTCGAGCACTACGTTGTTATGAAAAAGCAGGATTTAAAAAAGTTAAACTTTTGCCGGAACATGAATGGCATGAAGGTAAATTTCAAGATTGCTGGTTGATGGTTTACCCGGGACAGTAGATTAGAGTTTTCAATTTAGTAGGTTATTGAACCAGGAAAATGTAGTCAATGTATTCTTCACTAGATTATTTCTATAACCACTAAACAGCGTGACACCTTATCTCGGTGCCACGCTGTTTAGAATTCATATTCATCTTCTATTTAATAAAGCCATTTTCAGTGATCAAATGTTTAACTGGAACGTCAAACGCTTCATTTGGCAGTTCTTCCATCAACTGTCCAGAATAAAGGATAGAGACTGTATCCCTTGAAAAGTCTGCAAGGAATCGATCATAATATCCACCACCAAAGCCAACTCGATAACCTCTTTTGTCATACAAAAGACCCGGGACAATGATTAAGTCAATGACATCTTTTTCTACCTTTGTGGTTTTATCGGGATTCGGTTCCATCAGGTTAAAGAAACTTTCTTCCAATTGATCGAAATTCTCCAACTGGTAAAAATCAAGCTTCTTCGCATCTGGAATACATTTAGGAACAACAATCGTTTTTCCATCTAGCCATCCTTTACGGATGATTGGTTCTGTATCCCATTCAAAACCGCCTGAAACAGTGATTCCAATTGTATCCGCCTGCTTCCAGAAATTTGATGAAGTCAAATGTTCGACTAATTGTCCACCTATTTTCGACCTTGTGTTGTCATCCATTCCAGTTAATATATCTTTTGCCTGCTTTCTTAAGGCTTTCTTATCCATTGCAGTCCCCCCTTAGAATAATCCGATAATATTACCTTCAGGAGTAACATCAATATTTTCTGCTGCCGGCTTCTTCGGTAATCCTGGCATCGTCATCACTCTACCTGTAAGAGCAACAAGGAATCCTGCTCCAGCTGATACTTTCACCTTTTGAATGGTGATATCAAAATTCTCTGGCGCACCTAACAAGCTTGGATCATCAGAAAGGGAATATTGTGTTTTTGCCATACAAACTGGTAATTTGCCATAACCTAAGTTCTCTAGACGAGCAATTTCACGTTCCGCTTCTTTGGATAGTTCAATTCCTTTTCCACCATAAACCTTCTGTACTAGTTTTTCAATTTTCGCTGTAATGGAATCCTCTAAATCATACGGATGGTGTAGCGTGCTTTCTGTTTCACAAAGCTTCACAACTTCATGAGCAAGTTCTTCTGCACCTTTTCCACCTTCAGCCCACACGTTGGAGAGAACGACACGGACTCCGATTTCCTCACATTTTTTCTTAATGACATTAATCTCTGCTTCCGTATCTGTCGGAAATTTATTAATCGCTACAACAGAAGGAATGCCAAAGACTTCTTGCATATTTTCAATATGTTTCAACAGATTCGGCAAGCCTAACTCGACAGCTTGGACATTTTCATTGTTTAAGTCCGTTTTAGCCACTCCACCATGCATTTTCAAAGCACGGACAGTTGCTACAATCACTGCTGCGTCTGGTGCAATTCCAGCCATTCTGCTCTTAATATCGATAAACTTCTCTGCACCAAGATCTGCACCGAAACCAGCTTCTGTAACAGTATAATCAGCGTATTTGAGAGCAAGTTTTGTTGCCATGATACTATTACAGCCATGAGCGATATTAGCAAACGGGCCCCCATGGATTAAGGCAGGCGTTTTTTCCAATGTTTGTACGAGATTTGGCTTTAATGCGTCTTTTAGGAGAGCTGCCATTGCTCCATGCGCATTCAACTCACCGGCAGTCACCGGCTCATCTTGATAAGTATAGCCAACAATGATATTCTTCAATTTTTCCTTCAGTTCTTCGAGATTGTTTGCGAGACAAAGGATAGCCATGATTTCAGAAGCAACGGTTATATCAAAACCATCTTCACGCGGAGTTCCATTTTTCTCTCCGTTCAGGCCGATTACAATATGACGCAGCTGTCTGTCATTCATGTCGACGACCCTTTTCCAAGTGATTTTTCTCGTATCAATGTTTAATGTATTACCTTGGTGGATATGGTTATCCAACATTGCAGCAAGAAGGTTATTCGCAGCACTGATCGCATGAAAATCACCAGTAAAATGGAGATTGATATCTTGCATCGGCACGACTTGGGCATATCCCCCACCTGCTGCTCCACCCTTCATCCCAAAGACTGGGCCAAGGGAAGGCTCGCGTAATGCAATCATCGTTTTCTTTCCAATCCGGTTCAAACCGTCACCCAACCCCACAGATGTTGTCGTTTTCCCTTCTCCAGCAGCAGTCGGGTTAATAGCAGACACGAGGATAAGCTTACCATCAGGTTTGTCACTCATCTTTTCGAAAGCTGTAAAATTCACTTTTGCTTTATAATTCCCGTAAAGTTCCAAATCCTCTGCAGCAAAACCAGCCTGCTCCGCAATTTCTTTAATTGGTGCCAATTCCGCCGATTCTGCGATTTCAATATCTGTTTTGTATGTCATAACATATCCCTCCTTTTTTCTTTTTATTTTTTTATGGAGTCAATAGGAACAACACTCAATTTTGAAATTTTCCAAAAAATGACATTGTCCTATTTTTAATAAGTTAATTTTTTAATGCCATTCGTATCGTATGTAAGGTATGACCATCTAATTCATTGTCAAACTCAGAAATCATTTGAAATCCTTTTTTCTTATAAAAGTTCAATGCATTCTCATTTTTGCGCTCGACATGAAGTGTGATTTCTTTTGCACCCAACTTTTCCATACCGATATTCAAAAGTCTGCTGCCAATTCCTTTACTTTGATATTCAGGTAATATGTAAATTGCATGTAAATGGCACTTTTTATCCGATTGTACTTTGGAATAGTTTGCAAAACCGACGATGTTCCCTTCCACTTCTGCTATAAAAATATAAGTCTTCCTTCGCCTTTTTAGTAACATTTTATCACTATAGGCCTTTGATAGGAAGCTCTCTTGGATATCCACCGGAATAATCCCAGCATAGGTTGCATTCCAGCTTGTCTTTGCAACAGTTTGCACGGCTGCAACATCTCTTCTTTTCATTTTTCGGATGCGTACGCTCATTTTATCACCTTGCCGTCTAAATTAACCATATCGATTATTTTTTATCTTTCATTCTCTCTGCATGATATTTCTCTAAAATTACCCTTCCGACTTCCGAGGAGTCCAGTCCTTTTTTAACAGCTGCTGCAATAACGAAATAAAGAACAATAAAAGGTACAATATATATAAATAATTGCATTAATGTCACTAAGAAATCCATATGTATTTCCTCCTCCTTTCTATTATACTTGTTTCTTTATAACGGTTCCATGTTTGGTTATAGCAATCTTTTTTTCAAGACCAATAATCAGGGTCGGACATGCGCAGCTCTTCTACAATATCATCTAGATCCAACGGAGTGATTAAATAGATCGGATAATCTTCAGATATTTTCTTTGCTGCATCATAGAAATATTTCACACTGCCAGGGAATTCTTCGTCCATTAAGATCAAGCTTGCATCACTTTTTTCAACAAACCATTGATTCTTTGCACGAAATTGATATGGTCCTTTGTAATCCCCAATATAAATAGGTTTGTAGAAATCAGCGACCATAATTATTTCCTGATATTTCTCCTGCAGTCCTTTCGGCCAACGCTTGTCCTGATTTTCAAATGCAGGAAACACAGCCAAATTGATGTCGTATTCTTCTTTTAAGTCCAGGACAATTTCAGCTGTCCAAAGCTCAACTCCCATTTGCCCCGATACAATTACCCACTCCAAGCCTTCTTCGATAAATTGTTTGATTCTTTTTTCGATAGCCGTTTTGATAATATGAACTTTCGGATCATTTTCTTTAAAGATGCCGAGTTCCAAGGATTTATAGCCTGTCACATGGAGTACTTTCATTACATTCACCTCATGCGTACAATATAAAAATAGGCTGGAAACGTTATTGTTCCAGCCTAATCCTACTACTATATTAACACCATTTCCCATGCTTATTCCAGTTTTTGCCGTGATGCATTCCGTAACCAGGTTGAGTAGCTCCCATTACTTGCCCTGGTCCTTGACCCATTCCGTATCCTGGTTGCATAGCGCCCATTACTTGCCCTGGTCCCATGCCATAACCTGGACCCATACAGCCAGGGCTAAACGCTCCTGCTACTTGGTTTGGAGTAGACGGGACTTCGAAAGACCCTCCGTATTGATCGACACTGTTAAATGTGTTTTGTACTGAAGTAGAGTGCGGAAAGAAATGTTTATTCTTTTGTAAATGATGATTCATAACTGTTGTGTGCGATGGATGAACATGATTTACAGTGCTTTCAGAGAACTGATTGACGCAATTATGCTTTGTTGGGTGTACAATTGTACATTCATGACAGCCACAGTGACGTCCATGACGACGCATAAGATTATCCCCTTTCTGTTATAGATTCACTACTAACCTATGACAGCCGCCAAGGAGATGTATAAGCAAGTACCCAGCTATAGAGGAAATATATGCTAATGCCCCTTATTCCGCAAGTCCGTTTTTTGCATTAACTATTCATCAATAATGGGCTAAGAGTCCTTTTTGCATCGCAACTCTTTCACAATATATAAATATAGCAAGACCTAAAACAAAGTAAAATAGAGCATTGACTATCAATACAACAAAATCATATACTGCAAACTGGGAAAGACCCACTCCATGAATCATTACCTCACGGACCATATCAATCCCTTTGACAAATGGCAAGAACTGGATGATTGGTGATAATGATATGGGAATGAAAGTAAGTGCCATTAATATAAACTGGAGGATTTGTAAAAAAGCTTGGATTTGTTTAACAATGATGGTTATCCCCGCAATAATAAAACTGATTCCAAACATACCAATAAGGGTTAATAACATAATTGGAGCAAGAGTGACAACATCAACATTCAACCACTGTCCTGCTGTTGCCATAGATATATGCAGCAGTATAATAACGATGATCAAATTAATAATGGTTGTTGATATCAACCGTACAGCCATTATCCGCCAAATACCCATTGGAGACATGGAAAGTTGCTCTAGTGTACCTCGCATAGCCTCGTTAAGTATTTCATAACCAATACTATTAATGATTGAAAATGCTAAAAACCAAAAAATATAGTTTACAATCACATATTGAGTATTTGCATCCTGGGTGGTAGGATCTCCAACAATCTGGATGACTCCAAACAAACCGAGGAAAATGATATAAAATGTTAATATCATCGCAATCGTATTCGGCAAATACCGCTTTAATTCCAAGTATTCCTTTTTCAAGTTTGCTTTAAGAAGATTGAGCCAGGCTGCCATTTCCCTTCTCCCCCTTTAGTATTTTCATAAATATCTGTTCAAAATTCACCATTTCCCTGTCAATTGACTCTACCGGAGTATTTGCTAGCTTTAATATATCAAACAGCTCATATATCTCTTCATTTCCCAGTAAATCAACTTCTAATGAGGATTGGTAGCGATCGGGTTCGTATTTATAGGTAGGGAATATCTGAATTAACTTATCCTGTTGCTCATTTGTCAATGTAGTTCCAAGTGCAAGTTTATATGTCCTTACTTCAAATAATTTCAGTAAATTTTCGATCCGATCATTAATAACGATCTTTCCTTTATTTATGATTACAGTACGCTCACAAATATCTTGAATAACATCCATATCATGTGAACTGATTATAATTGTTTTATTATATTTTTTAACAATTTCCTTTAACATACCCCTTATTTCATAGCTTGTTTCCACATCAATTCCTAAAGTAGGTTCGTCCAGTAAGATCACTTCCGTATCCGCAAGCATTGCCACAGCAATAGCCAGCTTTTGTTGCATTCCACGGGAAAGACGATTAACAAGCTCATGTTCCTTTTCTTTTAAACGGAAGTTCTTAAGTAACTCTTCAATCCTCTCTCTTACTTCTCGTTTGCTTTCTCCCCTGTTTCCTGCAAAGTATTCCAGATTTTCTCTAACCGTCAGACGCCAATACAGATTCCGGTTCCCCTCTAGTACAGCACTGATATGCTTTAGCGCCTTTAACCTTTTCTGTTTATTATCAATCCCTTTAATCGTGATTGCTCCAGAGTCTGGACGCAACAAGCCACATATCATTTTAATTGTAGTTGTCTTCCCTGCCCCATTAGGCCCGAGCAGTCCAAGTATCTCCCCAGGATAAACTTCAAAAGACACATCTGTCACCGCATGGACCAGTTCCCCTGTTTTTCGCTTTTTATACGTTTTATTGAGGTTATGTACCTCCACAATTGCTTCCACCGTTTTAACCCCTTTCGAAATAATCTAACTTTATTTTAGAATACTCTCCTACATCCTCCTACAACCCTAAGCAGTAAATAATCTCAACCTTCGGACCGATGTGACTTACTGTAGAATATCGGTCCATCATAAACATGTGTATGATATTCTCCCGATTCACCAAGGGGACAAACATCATACGTTTGGATATCACGAATGAAGTTCATATCCACCTCTCGGCCAACCCATTCCTTTGGGAGCTTTTCCTCATCCACTTTAATCACTCTGCTCTTGAAACCAGAAGCGACAAAATCATATAGCAATTGAATTGCTTTATCCTGATCCGTCCACAATGGATACAGCGACTTCAAGTCAACAGATTTTGCCAACTCTTCTCCCCACTTGCGATGCCCTTCCAGATAGATATCTCCATAAGCTATCGCTTCGAGCTTGTATATATGCTTTAACTCCATTAATTTTTGCTTATAATCTGTTGTATAACTTTCAAAATCGGTAACAACCAATTCAAGCGGTATGCCTAATTGATTTGCTTGTTGTTTTAAGCGCTCCAATTTTTCTCCATGTGCAACAGTCTCCCCATTCTCTTTCCATATTGTTGTAATGAGGCAAGCAGCCGAAATTCCTTGCTCCTTTAATCTGTATAAAGCAAAAGTCGAGTCCTTTCCTCCACTGAATGATAACCCTGTTCTCAATACAAATCCCTCCTATGTCTTCATTACGGATGATGCAATCAAAAGGTTTCCATTTTAAAAAGGCCAAACTAGGTAGCTTTAATCACATACCCACTCTGACCTTCTGTGCATTTATATTTTTTGGTTTTGTTCTTTCAATAAATCTCTGATCTCCGTCAACAGTTCTTGCTGAGCATCCACTTTTTCTTCCACTTCCTCTACTTCTTTCCGTTTAAACTTATTTAAAAAGCGAATCGCTAAAAAGATAGAAAAAGCAATGATTAAAAAGTCAACAAACGACTGGATAAATATTCCATACTTTATCTCTGCATCACCGAGGCTAATTGTTAATCCGGTAAAATCAATACCGCCAGCGAGCATTCCGATAAGTGGTGTAATAATATGTTCAACAAATGAAGACACAATTGCATTAAATGCTGTTCCTATCACTACAGCTACCGCAAGATCAATGATATTCCCTTGAAAAGCAAATTCCTTAAATTCTCTCCACATACTTGTCAACCCCAATTCATATGTCATTCTTTTAGTAAAGATAACATAACTCAGTATAATGCACATCTCTCAAACCGAAAATAGTTCTATGGTATCATAGATAGTAAGTAGAATAAGGAGATGAAGTGAAGTTGTTAAAGGACAATCGATTCAGAGGGTTAACCGCCAATGATGTAAAACAGGATTTGATGGCGGGTATTACAGTTGGGATTGTCGCTATTCCTCTTGGAATGGCATTTGCAATTGCTTCAGGGGTGAAACCGGAATACGGTTTATACACTACTGTGATTGCAGGGATATTGGTTGCTTTATTTGGAGGGTCGAGATATCAAATTGCAGGTCCAACCGGTGCCTTCATCCCAATCTTGCTTGCGATTGTTTTGGAATTTGGCTATGAAGATCTGCTGATTGCCGGATTCATGGCCGGTATTATGCTCATGTTGATGGGCTTTTTTAAATTCGGTAATTTAATCAAATTCATTCCCCGGTCTGTAACCATTGGGTTTACTGCGGGGATAGCGGTGATCATTTTCGCCGGACAAATTGAGAACTTTTTAGGGTTAGAAGGAATGGAGAAAAAAGAATATTTCCATGAAACGATGATCCAAATATTTGAGAGGCTCCCTACCCTTAATTTGTACAGCATCTTAGTCGCTGTGTTAGGTGTTCTTATTCTCATTCTTGTACCGAGATATTTTCCACGTGTTCCCGTTTTATTAGTCGCACTAATCATTCCTGCATGTATTGCTTACATATTCTTTCCGGGAAAAGTGGAAACAATCGGTTCAGCATTTGGTGGTATTTCCCAAAGTCTACCGACTCTACAGTTTCCTGAATTAACATGGGATAAAATCGTTACTTTGCTCCAACCAGCTTTTGTTATAGCAATGCTTGGTGGTATTGAATCATTACTATCTGCGGTTGTAGCGGATGGAATGACCGGCAAAAGACATAATTCGAATCGTGAACTCATTGGGCAAGGACTTGCCAATGTTGTCACGCCACTTTTCGGTGGTATTCCTGCAACTGGAGCAATTGCCCGAACGGCAACCAACATTAAAAGTGGTGCTGTCAGTCCCCTTTCCGGTGTGTTCCAAGGGATATTCGTTCTAGTTACGATTTTGGCACTTGCGCCATTCGCATCCCATATTCCATTAGCTAGTATGGCTCCAATACTAATGCGGGTCGCAATCAATATGAGTGAACATAAATCATTTGCTCATATCGTTAAATTAAGAACCAGTGATTCACTCGTCTTGGCCGTCACTTTCTTGTTAACTGTATTTGTTAATTTAACGGTTGCCGTCCAATTCGGTTTGCTCCTCGCCATGTTTTCTTTCGTTAAACGGATGAGTGAAGTGGTGGGAGTCGAGAAGGTAATTCCTACCCGTTTAAAAGAAGAAGAAAATTCCAAAGGATTGCAGTCAATTTGTCCAAAGATCGCCTTCTTTACTATTGAAGGACCATTGTTTTTTGGAGCAGCAGACAAATTTGAATCCATGATTACGAGATCCATCAATAAAAAACCGAGCGTGCTGATTTTGAAGATGAAGCATGTTTCCTATATTGATGCAACAGGAGGCAATAACTTAGCCTCATTGATCCGCGATTTCAAGAAAACTGGTGGAACGACCTTACTTGCAGAAATGAATGATGACGTCTTAAATACGATTAAAAATAGTGGTCTATATGAAGAAATCGGTGAAAAGAACATTTTCAGTGATGCAAGTAAAGCTGTCGACTACAGTTTAAATCTAATCAATGTAAATAAATGTTCCCGTTGTGGCAAAAAAGGCGCGACTACCTGCCAAGTCTATCTGGAAAGTCAACAACTCCGCTCTCAAGCTGATAGAGCGGAACATGGTGTAGTGAACTAGTCCTACATTTTTAAAAAGTTTTAGATATGAATTTGCATTTCTCTCACACTCATGCTATACTAAATGTATTATTTTCGTTCGGTGAATAAAAGGATAGAAGTAACACAGTGTTGTTTCGTCTTGAATTGGTAACTTGAACAAAAATAGTAATAAACGTGCTACAAGCACATGGAGGTTTTTTTAATGAACACAGGTTCAGTAAAATGGTTTAACGCAGACAAAGGTTTCGGATTTATCGAAGTTGAAGGTGGAGACGATGTATTCGTACACTTCTCAGCAATTCAAGGCGAAGGCTTCAAAACTTTAGAAGAAGGTCAACAAGTTTCTTTCGATATCGAAGAAGGAAGCCGTGGACCACAAGCAGCTAACGTTACTAAATTATAATATTTAGTGATTAGCGAAAAAAATCTTCCTGTTCGCAGGAAGATTTTTTTGTTTCCAATTTAAATATCAAAGAATTCCTTCACAACTTCTCACGTTCGATCAGGACTCGAATTTAGTGTTTTCGCAGCACTTGTGAAGCTCTCATGTTCGATTGACGTAAGAATTTTGGTGCTCGTAGCATGTGAGAGGCTCTCACGTTTGATTGACGGATAGAATATAGGCGCTCGTAGCACGTGAGAAGCTCTCACGTTTGATTAACGGATAGAATTTAGCCGCTCGTAGCACGTGAGAAGCTCTCACGTTTGATTGACGGATAGAATATAGGCGCTCGTAGCACGTGAGAAGCTCTCACGTTTGATTGAAGCAATAATTTGGCATCCCGTAGCACGCGAGAAACGCTCACGTTCGATTAAGGCTTGAATTTAATGCTGCCTTAGCACGTAAGAATCTCTTACGTTCAATTGAATCATGAATTCAGGGCTACCCTATTACGTGAGAAGCTCCATGAAATAAAAAACTGAGACAGAAGCATTGCCTCTGTCCCAGTCTATTTTATTTTACATACTCATCAGTTAATGTTGTAACGATTTGTTTCTTACGAGATACTACACCTTTTAGTAAGGCACGGTTATTTTGCAGTTCCACATTGAATCCAGTTGCTACATTAGCCTGTCCTCTTCCAAGGGCAAGCACTTCAGAATCATTATTGAGAATATCTGTTACTACGAATAGGAAAAGATCGAGACTTTTACTTTCAATAATTTGATTGATTTCCGCTTCAATTTCATCTTGTTTTTCATAGATTTCACTTAAATCAACCGTATTTACTTGAGCAATTTCTACTTTTGCATCGCCCATTGAAAATTCTTTCGCATCCATTGTTAACAGATCAGAAACAGACTTTTCACTTAAATCCGCACCAGCTTTTAACATTTCAAGACCATATGTCTCCAAATCCACTCCTGCAATTTCTGCCAATTCACGAGCAGCTGCCACATCTTCTTCTGTGCAGGTTGGTGATTTTAATAATAGGGAGTCAGAAATGATTGCAGATAATAACAAACCAGCGACTTCTTTACTTCGCTCCACATTATTCTCTTTGTACATCTTATTTAGAATCGTTGCGGTACACCCAACTGGTTCTGCACGGAAATAAAGAGGTTCTTTCGTTTCAAAGTTTGAGATGCGGTGATGATCAATCACTTCAACAATTTTTGCAGCTTCTATATTATCTGCACTTTGCTGGAATTCGTTATGGTCAACAAGCACAACTTCCGTGCCATCTTCTACTTTTTCAAGTAGAGCCGGAGCTTCTACATTAAAGTAATTTAAAGCGTACTGTGTTTCTTGATTCACTTCCCCTAATCTGCGCGCTTCCACATCTTCGCCAAGTTTTCCTTTCAAATCAGCGTAAACAACTGCTGAGCAAATTGTATCTGTATCCGGATTCTTATGTCCAAAAACTAATTTTGCCATTATGCCCTTCTCCTTTTATATGTAATGAATGAGTTAACTTATGTAAATATAATCAAATTTTATCATATCAAACTTTCTCTTTCAATTATAGGACAGGCATGCATCTGGCCGCCGGATTATTTTACAATCGAATAGAGAAAAGCTAAACTAGTATAGGAAGTATGATTGTGAAATACCTTTCAAGATGAAAGAGGAGGAAATATATATGTCTAGAAAACAATTTAATCTAGCTAGAACTGCATTACTTAATTTTATAGAGGAACTAACGGAAGATACTGCTGATGTCCAAGCATCACCATTCAATAATACATTACGCTGGCATGTTGGCCACGTACTGACTTTCAATGAGAAATTATTGTTCCGTTACCCTAAAAAATCTAATAATATTCCCGAAGAATATGCAGAACTCTTCGGACCAGGCACAAAACCTAGTGAGTGGACAAAAGAAGCACCCACATTAGAAACATTGATAAATCAATTGCAAGAGCAACAAGAACGGGTTAATAACTTCGATGACCTCTTCTGGCAAACGAATGTATCGTTTAAAGTTCCATTTGGCAGCATTGAAACATTTGGTGACCTATTAATTATGCTCGCTCATCATGAGACAGAACATCTAGGCAAAATGAAAGCAATGCTTCAGGTAGTGAATGCGGAAAAATGACAAATAAGATAATCATTATTGGCGGCGGAATTGTTGGAGCAAGTTCCGCCTATTTCCTTTCCAAGCAAGGTACCTCTGTTACTTTGATTGACCGAGCGGATGATGGTCAAGCTACTGATGCAGCTGCAGGCATCATCTGTCCCTGGCTTTCTCAACGAAGAAACAAAGCGTGGTATCGGCTGGTGAAAGCTGGAGCAAAAATGTATCCGGAGCTCATAGCAGATCTGGAAGCAGATGGTGAACTGGATACTGGTTACAAACGGGTAGGAGCACTCAGCATCCACCATGATAAGAAAAAATTGATTGCCATGCAAGAGCGGGCCATCAAACGACGAGAAGATGCACCTGAAATTGGAGATATCCAATTATTAGATGAAACAATGGCGAAAGAGAAATTTCCACTTCTACGTGATGGATATGAAGCTCTATATGTAAGCGGTGCTGCGCGAGTTGACGGGCGTAAGCTGCGAGATGCGTTGATCCGTGGTGCAGTAAAACATGGAACTAAATTAATCCACGGCAGTGCGGAGCTTTTAATTGAAGGTAACCAAGTTACAGGAGTAACTGTAGACGGGGAAAAATACTTTTCAGATCAAGTGATAGCAACAACCGGTGCTTGGATGAATGATCTGCTTGAGCCATTTGGGCTTAAAGAATTTGAGGTTAAACCGCAAAAAGCTCAAATTCTACATGTACGTTTTGAAAAATTGGATACGGAAAATCTCCCAGTCATTATGCCACCAAACGATCAATACATGCTCAGCTTTGATGATCATCGATTCGTCATCGGAGCGACTCATGAAGACAATGTGGGTTATGATACTAACTTAACAGTATTCGGTATAAACGACATCTTAACGAAAGCATTAGAAATAGCCCCCGCTTTGAAGGATAGTATATTTCTGGAAGCTCGGGTCGGTTTTAGACCAATGACAGAAGGATTCCTTCCAGTAATCGGCAAGTTGAAATCTGCTACCGGCCTCTTGTATGCAAATGGTCTCGGAGCTACAGGTTTGACTGCAGGACCATTTTTAGGCAAGCAGCTTGCTAAAATGGCTCTACATGAATCGACCGATATCAACCTTGAAGATTACCAGCTTTAGGTTCTAAAAAGTTAGACGTTCTACTCCAACCGAACGTCTAACTTTATTTTGTTATTTAATAATAAGTACGGGGCAGTTTGCACGCTTGGCAACTTTGTGGCTTACACTCCCGAGGATAAGGGTTTGCAATTGATTAAGCCCTCTACTCCCAATGACGACACAATCAAATGCCCGTTCATTGGCAAACTTTACTATGGTTGGACCAGGATCGCCGTGAAGAATATGTGTCCCGAAGATTATTTTCGATTCATCCAAGCGTTCGCGAATAGGTCTGATTTTTTCTTTGCGCTTTCTTTCAATTTCAAATTGGTTATTGGAATGAAGAGCATCTTTCTTTGCTGTACTTTCATCAACGACGTAAACCGCATCGATTGCACTATCAAATTTCTGTGCTAATTTAATGGAATATTCTGTTGCTTTTATCGAATGTTCCGAACCGTCAACTGCAAGTAAAATACGCTTAAACATTTGTTCACCCCACACAATTTAAATTTTTGATCAATAGGGACTCAACTTGATTTTTCCCGCGCAATCATACGAGTGTTTCCATCAATTTTCCCTTCAATCTTACTGATTATACGTCCAAAGAATTGATAGGAATACTGGAATATCGGGCTCTGGATGAACGTAAAGATAAATGAAAAGATAAAGACAGGACCACCAATCAGAAAGCCGACTACCAACACCAGCGTTTCAACTATTATCCGCACGCGGCTAACGGACATGCCTGTTCTATCGGACAAGGAGAGCATAAAACCATCCCTAGGCCCGGAACCTACTCCACCGGCATTATACATACCTCCACCGAATCCCATAATTACTATCCCCGTGATGATAATGATAATGTCCATCCATGTATTTGTAGCAGTCGGAAGAAAACCCATCCACATATATAAATCCACAAATGCACCTACTAAAATAGCATTGATGAACGTGCCGAGTTTTATGTAGCGTCTATCCATCAGTAGCGTAACTAGAATCAATAGAATAGAAATAATAATCGCCCAAGAACCAATCGATAAGCCAAAGTGGTCGAAAAGCGCTACATTAAGCACATCCCATGGGTGGACCCCTAAATGTTGAACATTGATTGCTAAAGTGATCCCCATACTGAAAATCATCATACCTAAGAGAAAGAATACCCACCGGATTGTCTGCTTCAAGGTACAACCCTCCATTTATTTTTATCTTTCAAATAATATATCATATTCAGACAAAAATGCCATTGTTGTAATCAACCTGTTAAAAACAAATTAGGCACGTATTGCATACAATAGACCGATAACTATACTCGAAAGGAAATGATTACAATGTATTATGGTTCTAACTACAATCCATATTCTTACTATCCTCCATATTATCCTTACCCTCATCCTTATGAACAACCAGCTTATCCGTATACAGAGGACAGGTATTATCCGCCTTTATCTAATGAAGAAATGGATAGACAAGGAGACCATGGAAACCAGCCCTACGTATTTAATATTGAGCATGCCACCGAACGGAATCGGGCATTTCGCAGAGCTGTTTGGACAGGTCAACACTTACAGGTTACACTTATGCGGCTATTACCTGGGGAAGATATTGGATTAGAGATCCATCCGAATACGGATCAATTTATACGAGTGGAAGATGGACGCGGAGTTGTTCAAATGGGGAATCGCCGCAATAATTTGACCTTCGAACGACGGATTCGAGAAGATGATGCGATTTTGATTCCAGCAGGAATGTGGCATAATATCACGAATACCGGCAGGGAATCACTCCATCTTTACTCGATTTATGCCCCACCAGAACATCCACGGGGAACCATACACCGTACAAAACAAGATGCACAACATCATCACGGGAACCAACACAGAGCAGTAGATTAATTATACACACAAAAGCCGTACGCATATTTACACTGCATACGGCTCTTCACTTGAATTTATCTATTTGCAAAAAACTCCTCCGCACGTTGCAGGAAAATTTCTTGATCTGGCGATAAATCATATTCTTCCTCGATTGCATCAACTGGGCATACCGCTTTACAAGCCGCACAATCAATACATACATCTGGATCTATATAAAACTGATCTGGACCTTCTACAATACAGTCAACTGGACAAACGCTTACACATTCAGCTGCCTTCTCCGATTGACATGCTTCTAAGATAACAAAAGCCACCTGATTTCAACCTCCTTATAGCTATAATATCTCTCTATCAATGATACGGCTTTATTTATGGATTGTAAATTAATTCGATTACAATTAGATGGGCTACTAAGAAGATTGATAGACACGAATTCATCAGGAGAAAATTATATTCACTTTGTGTTTATGAGTGCTATTATCGACCGAAAATTTTTGGATACTGCTTGTTCGGGCGATTATAAGCACTATAATCGACCGAAGCTTCTCAAAGAGAATCACATTCGGGCATTGATTGAACGTATTAATGACCGAAAACGTCCATTCACTTCCTATTCGGGCGATTATTAGCACCATAAACGACCGAAACTTCTCGATGACTCCAAATTCGGGCATTGATTGAACGTATTAATGACCAAAAACGTCCATAGAATCCCTATTCGGGCGATTATTAGCACCATAAACGACCGAAGCTTCTCGATGACTCCAAATTCGGGCATTGATAAACCGTATAAATAACCGAAAACGTCCATTCACTTCCTATTCGGGCGATTATTAGCACCATAAACGACCGAAGCTTCTCGATGACTCTACATTCGGGCATTGATTGACCGTATAAATAACCGAAAACGTCCATTGACTTCCTATTCGGGCGACTATTAGTACTATAAACGACCGAATCTATCCGGATACTCTTAATACGGTCGATGAGATACATTATGAACGACCGAAAGTATTGGAAGGCTTCTCATTCAAGCGAATATATATACTAAACATACCTATAAATCACCTATTTAATATATTGAATAGTATTAGAGAAAAAAATTAGCCCTTCCTATACTAGGTAGGGCTAATAGTCACTGCATTATACATAGTATGTCCACTGTTTTTTTCCGACAGTTTGATAATTGTCTTTGAGTACTCGTCTGATCGCTTTCTTAGAATCCACCACCCTGCACCAATCATAGACTTGATTCGTGGTCAATCTCTTCTCTGGAAACAATAACTGAAATTCCCTTATTGAACGTAATATAGCAGAGCTCATTGGCTCTCTGTCTCCACAAGCTTCACAAACGCATGTCCTTTTAACTAAGGTAACTGAGATATTTCTACAGGATTTGCATGAGATTCCCTTTTTCAATTCTTCGTATTCATAAATTGGTAGTTGCATATAAGGAGATATCTCTTTACGGAGATCTAGTAACTTTGCAGAAAGGTTCCTGTTGGTATTTGTGATTCCTTTTGCTTGCAAATTGACTATATTTAAATGTTCATGTAGTTGAGAAGGAAAAATAAATGGTGAATCTAGTGGAGTTTGATAAAGAGTGAAAGTGGGGTTAACAAAAACGACGAACGACTCAATCATTAAAGTGCAGTTGATACTGAGGAGTAATTGGCGTAATAGTGACTCTGTTCTACTTAATTGATGCAATGGGTTAATTACTTCATAATGAGGCTTTTTATAAAACTTACCCGCTTCTAAATAAAAGTCACCTTCATAGTTTTTAATTTCATATAAGTAGATCTTATCCCGAGTTATAATCAGGCAATCAATCTGAAAAGTCGCTTGATTATATTCAAGCAACAAATCCGTTAAAACTAACAAGTCGCCTTTTAATCTTTTCAACAGCTGTAGGAATTGCACTTCACCTTCATAGCCTTTTTTTAGATTAAGATAATACTTGTTCTCTTTGTTTGATAACATCTTCCTCTTACTCAAATGATCAAAAAGTGACAATAATGGTGGTTTACCTACCGTTTCCAATTTATTATCTACACCCTCCTTTCCTTATTTATTACTATAAATAATAACATAAATCTTATTAAATCATCCCCTAATAATCTATATAAAAAATCAGCACATCCATCCCCTTATTTCATACAATACTCTAGATAACTTCAAGGCGGAGGTCCACATCGTTATCTCATGTACTCTCCAGCAATATAAAAAGGAATGGATGCAATGCTTTATTATACTGGTCTCGCATTATTAGTTATTGCAGTAAGTCTTGATGGACTTGGAGTCGGGATTAGTTACGGAGTTCAGAAAACCCGTGTCCCACTGCTAGCCGTTTCCATCATCATGCTCTGTTCAGGCATTACTGTTTTCATTGCGATGACACTCGGATCTGGACTTAAGCATTTTATTTCTCCAGCCATCTCAGAAAATCTTGGTGCTGGTATCTTGATTGGACTCGGTTTATTTACTTTGTATAACCTCATAAAAGCCAAGAAAATAAAACTCGATGATACAGAAAATCCGACTGTCTTTAAAGATGTGAAAAAAGTGCTTCGTTCACCTCATGAAGCAGATTTAGATCAATCTGGCACAATATCGAAGCATGAAGCCATTTTACTTGGGATGGCCCTTGCCTTAGATGCTTTCGGTGCAGGGATAGCTGCCAGCCTACTTGATTATTCAGCTTTTATAACGGCATTGTTTGTAGCAATGATGAGTGGGATTTTTCTCATGATTGGCTTAAAACTTGGCTTACTGCTTTCAAAATATGAAGATATACAATTCTTTTCTTACCTCCCCTCCCTCCTCTTAATTAGTATCGGATTCTTTAATCTAGTAAGTTAAAAAGCTAGAATTCTCTGCTCGGATGAGAATTCTAGCTTTTCGTTTTATATTTGTAAAAGATTTAGCACGATAGCAATGGTAATAATACTTACTGAAGTTGCGATAAAAGTAATGCTGGAAACCAACTCTGGCTCTGTATCAAATTCAATCGCATACATCGTGGTCGTTGCTGCAGTGGGCATCGCCGACACAATAATCAGTACAGTACCTAACAGAGGATCAATATTAAATATCGTAACGAACAGGTATGCAAAAATCGGTGCACCAACCATTTTTAGCGTTACACTTGAAGCGATAACCTGCCAATTCAACTTCAAAGATGTCATAGATCCGAGCTGCATACCAAGCACTACCATCATGACAGGGATAGCTGCTTCTCCCACCACGGAAATCATGGAGTGGATTGAATCAGTTATCGGTATTTGCAAGTATTGAAAAGCGACTCCTAGAATGGCTGCATACGTAGTTGGCATTTTCAGGACATTTATTAAAGCCGTACGCATTCCATCCTTCCCTCTGGAAGCATAGTAGATTCCAAAGAAATTGTTCATCAAGCTCTGAATAATCATGATAAATACAGCATAAGGAAGTGCTGCCGTACCTACGCTAAAAAGGACAACCGGAAGTCCATAATTGCCCGAGTTCATAAAACCTGTTGCCAAAATAGAGGCACTTTCTGTTTTGGGTGACCATTTGAACAACTTGGCCAGCAGCTTATTTAAGACGACCATCACTGCAAATAAAAGTAGCATATAAAAGATGATGATAAGAAAACCACTGTTAAAATCCGCATCATATAGGGTAATAAAAATTAAAGCAGGAGATAATATGTATAATGTAACCGCAGATACCGAACGAACGTCCATTGGACGCAGCCGCTGAATGATGAACCCTGATAAAAACACAAGCATAATCGGTACAATCACTTGAATAAATAAAGCCAAACTCCATCGCCCCAGTCTCATTCGAAAAACATTGTTGAGCACTATTTTATCATATTAAAAGGAAATCATAGCTCCAACTGCTTCAATTTAAATATTTATGGTAACATGAGAAATAATAGTTAAAAAAGAAAGTAGTGTGAAAAAATGCATCTACCGCTCGGAACGATTCAAAACATGCGTGTACTTCGAGTAATTGAAACAGGATATGTACTGGAAAACAGTGAAGGAGAAGCTCTTCTCCATCATAATGAAACGAACAAAGAATTGGCAGAAAATGAAGAAGTAAAGGTCTTCCTTTATAATGACAAAAAAGAAAATATCGTTGCAACAACAATTATCCCCTCTGTCACTATCTCCACTTACGATTGGGCAGAAGTTATAGAAGTAGTCCCTAAACTTGGGGCGTTCGTGAATATTGGAATTGCAAAAGAAATACTCGTTTCCACAGATGATTTGCCAAAATTCCGGTCTATTTGGCCAGTGCCAGGTGATAAACTTTATGTAAAACTTGGTTTGGATTATCGTAATCGTCTCATCGCTTTACCGGCCAATGGAAGTATTATTGCCGAACAATACGAAGGGGCATCCGAAGATTTATTAAATAAATCGGTTTCCGGAAGAGTTTATTTTTCCAGTAGAGAAGGTACTGAAATTTTTACAGAGGAAGGTTATCGCGGGTTCATCCACCATACCGAACGGAAAAGCGAACCGCGTTTAGGTGAACTTGTTACTGGACGTATCATTGATGTCAAAGAGGATGGTACAATCAATGTTTCCTTGCGCCCTCTTAAACGGGAAAGCATTCCTATGGATGCGGAAGATATCATTCTTCATCTTGAAGCAAACGATGGAGTCATCCCTTTCAGCGATAAAAGTGATCCAGAAGACATCCGAGGTACATTAAATATGAGCAAAGCTGCATTTAAACGTGCGTTAGGAAGGTTAATGAAGGAAGGTAAAGTTGAGCAAAGAGACGGTAAAACATACTTATTGAAGGATAAGAGCTGATCTGGAGAAATAAAAAAACATTTCCATAAGGAAATGTTTTTTTATTTATGCTTGTTCTACATTTTGGTATGCATCCACAACAGCTGTAATCATAAAACCAATTGCTGCAGCAAATAAAGAAGCAATACCCCAGCCGCCAAATCCAGCACCTAGGAGATCAACTTTCGGTGCTACTGAAGCAACCGCAAGTAGTAATAAACCTACGATAACAAAAAAGAAACTAGCATAATAGCATGCTCGAGAGCTCTTGTTTGTTTTTAATAGAGCAAGGTTAACGATAAGTACTAATGCTGTTAAGATAGCCCCAATTAAAATAACTGATTGTACCATTCTTTCACCCCATATAATGATATGTATCTTCTTATAGTTTATATCTGTTTTGATTCAATGTCAATTGAACATCGTTTCAATTTGTGAACGAAATATTACTTCTTGGAAGAATCACTCATCCAGAGGATATGTAGTTCTTCTAATTTAAAACTACCCTTATCTTTCAGACTTTTGTTATAATTAATTTAAGTTTCCATCATTTTACTCTACTTAAAACATTTAATAAAAGGGGCACTGGAATGAAAAAATTTAATGAGTTTATTTACCAAAGGCCTGATATCGCGGAAGAGAAAAAGAGCTTTCATCAATTATTGAATGCTTTTTCCGAAGCAAGTTCTGTTAATGATGCAATCCAAGCCATCGATGATATCAACACGTTTCGGAACCGATTATCAACGATGTCTGATCTCGTTTATATCAGGGCTTCCATTGACACACGTGATGCATTTTATCAAGCTGAAAAAGACTATTTTGATGAAACACTTCCAATCATCGAAGAGATGAATACCGATTTTTATAAACTTCTCGTGAAATCACCTTACCGCAAAGAGCTTGAGGAGAAGTATGGTACACAGCTCTTCCAGCTTGCTGATATGGCAATAAAATCATTTTCTCCAGAAATTATGGAATTGATGACACAAGAAAACAAGTTAACAACAGAGTATGCAAATCTGGTGGCTGCTGCTGAGATAGAATTTCAAGGGGAAACATATACACTTGCTCAACTTTCACCATTTACGCAAAACAAAGATCGTGAAATCAGAAAGCAAGCCACTGAAAAGATGTTTAATTATTATGCGGAGCACGGGGAAAAATTTGATAACATTTATGATCAACTTGTGAAGATTCGACATAAGATTGCTACTACTTTAGGGTATAAGAATTTCATTGAAGTTGGTTATCTTCGGATGGAACGAATTGGTTATGATGCAAAAATGGTTGACGTTTTTCGTAAACAAGTGCGTGACTACATCGTTCCGCTCGCCAACAAACTATACGATCGCCAAAAAAAGCGTATCGGTGTTGATGAGCTTAAATTTTTTGATGAAAATTTCCACTTTAAGTCAGGTAATGCAAAGCCAAAAGGATCCGCACAATGGATCATCGATAATGGCAAGAAAATGTACGCCGAGCTTTCGGATGAAACAAATGAGTTTTTCCAGTTTATGTTGGACCATGAACTAATGGACCTTGAAGCAAGGAAAGGAAAAGAAGGTGGTGGATACTGTACGTATCTTCCGGACTATCAAGCACCGTTCATCTTTTCAAATTTCAATGGAACATCTGGTGATATAGACGTCCTCACCCATGAGGCCGGGCATGCATTCCAAGTTTATTCAAGCAGAACTCTCGGAGTTCCTGAATATAACTTCCCAACAAGCGAAGGAGCGGAAATCCACTCCATGAGTATGGAATTTTTCACTTGGCCATGGATGGAATTATTCTTCCAAAAAGATACAGAGAAATATAAATTTTCCCACCTGGCAGATGCGATTCAATTTATTCCTTACGGTGTGGCTGTGGACGAATTCCAACATCAAGTGTATGAGAATCCAGATTGGACACCTGCAGAAAGGAAAGCGGCATGGAGAAAATTGGAGGAAATTTATTTACCTCATCGCGACTATGGAGACAATACCTATTTAAATGAAGGTGGCTACTGGCAAAGACAATTGCATATCTATGAAATACCTTTCTATTATATTGATTATACACTTGCACAAATTTGTGCTCTGCAATTCTGGAAGAGGGATCAGGAAAATCACGAAGCCGCATGGAATGATTATGTTGAACTTTGTAAACTTGGGGGTTCAAAATCTTTCCTTGAACTCGTAGAGGCAGCAAATCTCCGTTCTCCATTTGAAGATGGAGCAGTTGAAGAGACAATTGATGCTATCGAAAACTGGTTAAACGGAGTTGACGACTCTTCGTTATAAAACTGGCTTATCTAATGTGAATACAATATAACAGAAACCAGGCCTTTTATTAAGGTCTGGTAATCTTTATGTAAAAAGTAAAATAACTGAAGTAGCTTATGATACAATAGTGAGAGCATTTGATGAAAGGGGAATTCCGTGAGTTACAAAATTGTTTTTCTTGATATAGACGGTACAATTCTAAAGCCAGATCACAGTTATGATTCTTCTACGGTAAACGCAATCAAACAACTACAGGAGCAAGGAATTCATACCTTTATCGCTACAGGTCGTCCACTCCATGAAATCATGCGACTGGCAAATGAATTACAAATAGATGGGATGATTGGCTATAATGGCGCTTATGCCGTAATCAAAGGAGAAACCATCGTAAATGAACCCTTTGAACCAATGTATGTCCAACAAGTTTTAGAAAAAGCGAAAGATAGCAAGCATGAAATGGTACTATATACAAACGGGGAAAATTATTTCACATCCATAAACGATCCTTTTACAGAAAGCTTTATCGAGACTTTTCAAATGGAAATCAATGTGGAATTAATTCGTCCTCGGACAGAAGATATTTTAGGGATTACGTTAATGAAACTAAAAGAAGATGAAGTAGCCAAATATCAATCCGATGAAAATGTTCATCTGTCTCAAGTTAACGTAACAGGCATGGAACAAGCATATGATGTCATTCGTAATAATGTTAATAAAGGGGAAGCAATCAAGAAAGTCCTTAAGTACTTAGACATAAACAAAGAAGATGCAGTCGCTTTCGGAGATGGGTTAAATGATAAGGAAATGCTGCTATCTGTAGGAACAGGATTCGCAATGGGAAATGCGGATCCTCGGTTGCTTCAATATGCTACGCATCGGACAACTGAAGTTACAGATTCCGGCATCTTTCATGGACTCAAACAGCTAAAATTAGTAGATTGAAAATACCATTAAAAAAGCCCGCCAGGTAGCGGGCCTTTTTATTGTAATACTTATGGTAATACTGGGTCTTCTTGTGTTACACCAACTTCATGGAATGCATCGTTCCACTCTGTTTGGATAGACCAGCCAGTAACACGGTTGTTAACTGGAACTAATACAGAACGGTATAGAGTTGGGAATAATGGTACTTCCTCAACCATCAGTTCTTGCCACTGTCTATAAATATCTTTACGATATTCAATATCCATGGCAGCTTCAGAAGCTCCAGCAGCTAATAGCTCATCGTTTTTCTCACTTGCATAACGAGTGTAGTTATAAGCTGCAGTACGTCCGTATAGACCTCTTTGGTCAACGTCGTAACCAGTACCCCATGCAGCTTGATAAATGTCAATTGCAGGGTCATCAGCTTCTACTCTGTCATAGAATTGGTTGAATTCCATTAAACGTCCATCAACTAGTTCAACTTTCAAACCAACTTGCTCCCAAGCTTGGATATAGTAGTTGGCAATTGGCTCAGCAGTGTCTCCACCTGACATGGAAGCGAATCCGATTACTAACTCTTCTCCATCTGGAGTTTCACGGAAGCCATCACCATCTGTATCCTCATAGCCAGCTTCATCCAAAATACGTTTTGCTTCTTCTGGGTCGTAAGATGGTGTTTCGATTGTATCATCATGGTAATCAGGGAATGCCGGGATGATTAATGTAGAACCGGCCCAGCGAAGACCATTATAGAAACGCTCACCTACAGCATCATTATCTACTGCATACCACATAGCACGACGTAAGTTAACGTCAGCCATTTTTGCATCTGGATCCATTTCTACAGAACCTGCTCCGTCCGGCTTATCAGGATCATCTGGAACCCATTTACCTAGTTTAAATCCGATATACGTATAAGCTGTATCGATTTGACCTAGGAATTCTACGTTTGTAAGTTTTTGTTCAACGTCTGGATATTGATCCGTCGGGAAACTGTCCACAACGTCAATTTCGCCAGTTTCCAAAGCATTTGCAACCGTTTCTGGTGCTACTACTTTAAGTGTGATACTATCCAGTTTTGGAGCACCTTGCCAATAGTCTTCATATGCTGTATAAGTTACAGACTCACCAGGTACAATTGTATCAACAACGAAAGGACCATAGCCGATTGGGTTCACACGCGTTGCATCATCTTCAGGCATTTTTTCAATTGGGATATCCTCATAGATATGTTTTGCTAACGGATATGTCCACATACCACTCGCTAGGAGCGAAGGATTCGGCTCTTTAAAAGTGATCTTAATTGTTTTTTCATCAACAATCTCTAAACCTTCGATTGTGTCAGTTTCGCCGGCTTTATATTCATCCATTCCGACAACATCTTCTACAGCGTAGTAACGAACCCCAGTATATTCTGGATGTCCAATTACTTCATATGCAAAAGCCAAGTCTTCTGCTTTTACCGGCTCACCATCATGCCAATTTACATTGTCACGAATTTTAATGGTAACCGTAGTACCCGCTTCGTCAATTTCCCACTCAGCTGGTCCATCTTGTGTGTAGTTGAAGTTGTTATCGTAGTATAACAAGCTTTCGTTAAAGAACTTCATTACTTCGGCATCTGGGTTACCTTCATAGAAGTTGTAGTTTAAAACACCTTCGAATACTGTGTCTGAAACTAAACCAAAGTTAAGGTTTCCGCCATCGATAGGTTCACCTTCATCCGTTTTGTCTGGTGAAAAATCATCGATAGAATAGATGCCATCTTCAGAACCGCTTTCTTCTTCAGTAGCTTCTTCCTCTGTTTTGGCATCTGTATCTGTATCGCCAGTACCTTCTTCAGAGTCGTCGCCACCACTACAAGCTGCAAGCACTAATACGAATAGCAGCATTAAAGCAAGTAGCCATTTGCTAAAGCTCTTACTCATCCTTTTAACCTCCCCTTTAATTCCTTTAAATTTTTACTGTCCATTCCATTGGCGCGGACAGCTTTATACTAAACACCAATATAAGGATAGATATTGATGCAAGTATCAAAAGTATAATTGGTTACTATCCCCTTCTCTGTCTTGCATCCGTGGCACGGCGTAATGCCTCACCAACGTTTCTTACTGCAAGCATCAATAAAAGGATCAATAATGCAGCTGGCATCCAAATCCACCATCTATGTTCCAATGTTTGTGGATTTGTTGCATAACTTAGTAAAGTTCCAAGACTCGGTGTGTTTTCCGGCAACCCAAACCCTAAGAAGGAGAGCCCGGATTCCAATCCGATATTCGCTGCTAAGTTCAATGTCATGGTAACAATAATCAACGATGTGATATTAGGCAGTACTTGTTTGAAAATAATACTTATATCAGAAGAACCTAATGTCTTCGATGCCTTTGCATAGTCCAACTCTTTCTCCTGCAATGCTTTTGACCGGATTAATCTCGCTATCCCCATCCAGGAGAACAACGTCATAATAAGTGAGAAGGTAAACGTATTGTAACTTGGCACGAGTGATACAAATACGATGACTAGCATGATGAACGGTAAAATAAAGAAAAAGTCTAAAATACGCATCATAATATTATCAATATGACCACCAAAATACCCAGATACGACACCAAATACAATCCCGATGATTCCACTGAATAATGTAACCAAGAAACCAATTGTTAATGAGTTCCTCGTACCGATGATGAGCTGACCGAACACATCGCGTCCGCCATAATCTGTTCCTAGAATAAATTCATCACTTGGTGGTTCGTTAATTGCAAATAAGTCAACCCTGACAATTTCATCTTGATTTAAGATCCAAGAGATGCCAAATACAAAGGCAGTTATCAGAATCAAAAATATTAATGAAAATAATGCTAATTTGTCTTTTACTAGTTCCCTCCAAAGAATCCGTAGACCTGAGGGACTTTCACTTTTTAGTACTTGACTGTCAACGTTCATATCTTTAGCTTCCATTTTTTATAATCACCTCAGAGTTTTTCGAGTTTCTATTTAATGCGAATTCTTGGGTCGACAATACTTAAGATAATATCGGATAATAATGCCCCTAATATAGCAGCGACACCGAATAACAATACCAATGCAGTCACAACACTATAATCTCTCATTAAAACAGATTCTAAGAATAACGCTCCCATTCCAGGATATCCAAAGATTCTTTCAATAAAGATTGTACCTGAAATAAGTCCCGTGATTTCCCATCCAAAGAACGCTGCAATTGGCAGTACTGAGTTTCTTAAGATATGCCTGTTATAGACCCTTGATTCAGAAGCTCCTTTTGCTCTAGCGGTAATTATAAAGTCTCTTTGTTTCGTATCAACAATTTCACTTCTTAAATACTGCACCGTGGATACCGTACCTATTAATGCCATTGATAAAGCTGGCAATAGTAAGTGCTGGAACTTACTCCAAACATAGTCCCACGATCCTGGTGAAAGCCCAGGTGCTACACTTCCACTAGTTGGGAACCAACCGAATTGATATCCAAATATCCATAACATTACGAGTGCAAAAATGAATAAAGGTGTAGCGAAACCTAAATATGTATAACCTGTAATTGTTTGATCCAGCCATGTATCATTGTAACGACCACTGATGATTCCAAGCGGAACTGCAATGATATACATAAAAATTAAAGTAACAAGCGATAACCAGAACGTGTTGTAAATTCGCTGTTCAATCAAGTCGGTAACTGGCATTTTGAAACGGAAAGATTGTCCGAAATCACCTGTTACGGCTCCACCAATCCAATCAGTATATTGAACATACCATGGATTGTTCAATCCTAATCTTTCTCTTATTTGTTGTTTTATTTCTGGTGATACGTTCGGATCCACTTGTCCAGTCAACGCATCCCCCGGCATAAATTGTGCCATTACAAATACCAATATACTTAAGAGCACAATTTGTGGGAAAGTAACTAAAAGTCTTCTTACTATAAATTTCCACATACTTGTATCAACCTCTCTCTGGTAATGCAACCCGATGAGTATCAGAGATGTCCTTCAAGCCGAACGCCAAACCTTCAGCATCGAAATACTCGTCATAAGCTTGCTCATATTCCTTTTTGACTTCTTGCCGGAATACATAATGTTTATCCCTATTACGCGGATTGACATCAGGGATCGCTGCAATCAGGCGTTTCGTGTAAATATGTTGTGGATTTTCAAAAATATCATCTTTCGTACCTTGTTCTACATAACGACCTCTGTACATGATTGCAATCTCATCACACATATGTTTGACGACACCTAAATCATGACTGATGAACAGATACGTCAAGCCTAGTTCTTTTTGAATATCCTGCATAAAGTTCAACACTTGTGCTTGCACCGATACATCGAGAGCAGATACAGGTTCGTCTGCGATAATCAATTTTGGTTTTAATGCAATTGCCCGTGCAACCCCAATACGCTGCCTTTGACCACCAGAGAACTGATGCGGGAATTTCCAAATACTTTCTGGAGTTAAACCTACTAATTCCAATAGCTCGTATACCCTCTGCTTCTCCTCATTTTTTGTTAGCTTTTCATAGTTTCGAAGAGGTTCAGCAATAATATCCAACACTCTTTTCCGTGGATTCAACGATGAATACGGGTCCTGAAAGATCATTTGTATATCTTTTCTGATATCTTTTGTTTTATTTTTTATAGATGTAATATCTTCTCCATTGAAAATGACTTGTCCTTCAGTAATCTGTTCTAATCCGATGATTGCTTTTCCAGTAGTTGACTTACCAGATCCAGACTCTCCAACTAGACCATATGTTTTTCCTTGTTCAATCGAGAAGTTTACTCCGTCTACAGCCTTTATATGACCGACCGTTCGGTTCAGAATTCCACCTTTAATCGGGAAGTGCACCTTTAAATCACGTACCTCAAGAAGCGCCATTTGCTTCACCCTCCTTACCTTCCTCCGGGAAGTAAAACTTACTATGACAGGTGCAACGAACGTAATGTCCAGGTGAAACCTCATGCAGTACTGGATTCTCTTCATGGGCAGATTCGTCTATCCACGGAATACGTGCAGCAAATCGGCAACCCGTCCGAGGCAAGTTCTTCAATGATGGAACAATTCCTTGTATCACGTGCAGCTTATCCTGCCCTTCCGTAGGTACAGAATTTAATAATGATCTCGTATAAGGATGTAACGGATTTTCAAATAAGGTATGTACTTCTGCAACCTCTACAATTTCTCCTGCATACATGACCGCGACTCTATCGGCCATCTCCGCAACTACACCAAGATCATGCGTAATTAAAATGATTCCTGCATCCATTTCCTCTTTCAATTTGTGGATTAGATCAAGGATTTGCGCCTGAATCGTAACATCAAGAGCTGTAGTCGGTTCGTCTGCAATTAATAATTGTGGTTTGTTTGCAATCGCAATAGCGATGACGACACGTTGTCTCATACCACCAGATAGTTCATGGGGATATTGCTGATAAACATGTTCGGGACGTGGAATCCCTACTAAATTCAATAATTCAATTACACGATCGTAACGTTGTTTCTTCGACATTTGTGGGCGGTGGAGCACTAATGTTTCCCCAATCTGTGCACCAATCTCCATCAACGGATTGAGAGCAGTGAGTGGATCCTGAAAAATCATTGAGAGGCTGTCCCCGCGTAATTTGTTCAATTCATTAGTAGATGCTTTCACTAAGTCAGTATCTTCCAGGTTGATCTTTCCTTCAATTTTCGCACGGTTATGTAATCTCATAATGGAAAATGCCAGTGCACTTTTTCCTGATCCGGACTCACCAACAATTCCCAAAACTTCATTTCTATTTACAGTTAAAGATACATTATCTACTGCTGCATAATACCCGTCGCCTATTCGAAATGAAGTGGTCAAATTCTCTATTTCTAGTAATCTGTTACTCAAAATGTAATCCCCCTAGCTAACAAATTTCTAAATCAACGAATGACCATTACCTAAGGGCCATAAAAACTATCAGTTTAGTAAAAATCATAAGTTTCTGATAATTTTGATTTACCTGTTTGTTATATTTTATCATTTTTCTAAGTTTATGCAACTATTAATTTTTTCTGGAATTTAGCTGTAATACTATAACACTGACATTAGCATCCTATTAATTTAAACACTATACAACCACATTATTACTGAACTATTGCAAATTCGTAAAATTTGTAATTGAATCGTAAAAATTATAGTAATGCGATTATAAGGGAATAAATTCAAAAAAGCAATATTATTAGGGAATTATTTTAACTTTCTCATTACTGAATTGTCATAAAACAATCTTGAAAACCTTGATATAATAAGGTTTAAAGAGTTTCCGGAAATATGGAAAAATATTGAGTAATATTATATTTCATCTTTATATTTGTCATCTTCCAATAAATTAATTCTTTTTATTTCTTCATCAATGAAAATCTTCAACTGTATTATCCAGCTCTTCTGATATTTGTAGTACAGTTTTTCGTAAAATACGAAACCACTTTAGTTTGTATTATTAAAAATAGTGCATCCCTATTAAGGGAAGCACTATTTTATTAAGCCATTTGCTTGATTTTTTCAAACGGTGAGTTTCCTTCAGCTAATCCTTGAATTTCTGGCATTCTATTGATATCCAGATTTCCACCACTTACGATGACTCCACAATGACGACTTTTTATTTCCTTATGATAAGCAAATAATCCAGCTAATGCTGTAGCTCCTGCTCCTTCAGTCAGTGTTTTATTCCTTTCCAACATAAACAGGATACTCGCAGAAATTTGCTCATCTGTCACAGTCACAACATCATCCACATATTCTTGTATGATGGGCATCGTATATTTTCCAGGTTGTTTCACCGCAATTCCATCGGCAAGTGTATTTACCTCTGGCAAATGGTGGACCCGATCTGTGTGGTAGGTTTTATATACAGCATCTGCTCCACTTGCCTGAACACCGATCACTCTAATATTGCGATTAATATGCTTACAAGCAACAGCAATTCCACTAATGAGACCTCCGCCACCGATTGGTGCAAAAATCGTATCAATCCGATCTTCTTGACGAAGCAGTTCCATTGCTATTGTTCCCTGCCCTGCCATCACATCGTAATCATCGAACGGGTGAATATACACACCTCCGCTCAATAATTCATATTCCTTGGAAGCTTGATAAGCTTCTTGAAAACTTTCTCCAGTGAGTACGACTTCTGCTCCATAATTTCTCGTCGCATGTACTTTGGCTAATGGTGTTTCTTCTGGCATAAAGATTTTTGCTTTCGCACCAAGCTTTCTGGCTGCATAGGCAACTCCTTGTGCATGATTACCAGCAGAAGCGGTTATTACACCTCTTTTCAATTCTTCCTTCGACAATTGCATTAGCTTGAAGCTTGCTCCACGAAATTTAAATGCTCCCGTTTTCTGTTGATTCTCCATCTTGCAGTACACTTTTTTTCCTACCATATCATCAATTGTATGCGAAGTCAGGAGCGGTGTTTGATGAACGATTGGTGCCAACCGCTTCCAAGCTTGATAAATTTTTTCGCCAGTTAATAAATCCCCAAGAAAGCCACACTCCTTATGATCAGTTTCTTCCTATATATATTAATCTTTTTTGTACAACAAATATTATTTTCCTGATTTTCCTAGTTTACAATATTTATCTTTTAAGCTTTTTGATTTTCAAATGTTGTTATCTTTTCTTCCAATAATAAAGTTAAAGCAATATCATCCCAACCATTAATAAGTTTCTCTTTATGGTAAGAAGGTATATCAAAGTTTACAACCGTACCATCATTATCTTTAATTGTTTGCTCTTCTAAATCAACTTCAAGATGAAGTTCCTCATTTTCAGCCTTTGCCTGCCAAGTATTTATTTGTTCTTCATCACTCTTGATGAGAATAATCCCATTCTTCAATGCATTATTGTAAAAAATATCTGCAAAGCTTGGAGCGATAATAACTTTGAATCCGTAGTCTGCCAACGCCCATGGTGCATGCTCCCTTGAGGATCCGCACCCGAAATTCTCCCCCGTCAGCAAAATGGATGCTCCTTCATATTTTGGGTTATTCATACTGAATTCTTGGTTTAATGTACCGTCATCATTGAAACGCCAATGGTAAAAGAGGAATTGACCGAACCCGGTTCGTTCAATGCGTTTTAAAAATTGTTTAGGAATGATCTGGTCCGTATCAATATTGGTACGGTTTAAGGCATAGACCAAGCCCTTATGTTGTCTTATTGCTTCCATAAGAATCCCCTTTCTAGTTAAGTACTCCTGCGTAATGACGGACGTCTACAAAACGGCCTTCCACTGCGGCTGCTGCAGCCATTTCAGGACTTACCAGGTGAGTTCTTGCACGGTTGCCTTGGCGTCCTTCGAAATTTCGGTTGGAAGTTGAAGCACAGCGTCCCCCTGGAGGAACAATGTCATCGTTCATTCCCAAACACATGCTGCATCCAGAATCACGCCATTCAAATCCTGCTTCTTTAAATATTTTGTCAATGCCTTCTGCTTCAGCTTGAAGTTTGACACTAAAGGAACCTGGAACGACGATAGCCTTCACATGGTCCTTCACTTTTCTGCCTTCTACAATCTTGGCTGCTTTTCGTAAATCACTTAGTCTGGAGTTCGTGCAAGAACCGATGAATACATGATCGATTTCAATAGAAGTAATCGGTTGGTTCTCTTCCAATCCCATATACTCAAGTGCACGCTTCACTTCATCCGCATTATCCGATTCAGAAATTCGAGGTGTCGCTCCGCTGACTGGGACACCCATCGATGGATTGGTCCCCCAAGTCACTTGTGGTTCCACCTCACTCGCATCAATCACAACAGTATGGTCATATTCCGCACCCTCATCTGTTGCCAAAGCCAACCACTCTTGGCTTACCTTTTCAAATTCTTCCCCTTTAGGAACATATTCTCTGCCACGTAAGAATTCAATTGTCGTGTCGTCAGGGCTGATTAAACCAGCTCGAGCGCCTCCTTCAATCGACATGTTGCAGATCGTCATCCGTTCCTCCATAGTTAATTTACGAATTGCATCTCCTGTATATTCCATAATATATCCTGTTCCGAAACGGACTCCAAATTTAGCAATGATAGCTAAGATTAAGTCTTTCGCTGTCACCCCTGGTCCAAGGTCACCTTCCACTTTGACATTCATCGTTTTGGGACGATCTTGCCAAATGGTTTGGGTTGCAAGTACATGCTCCACTTCACTCGTTCCAATCCCGAATGCTATCGCTCCAAAAGCACCATGGGTTGATGTATGACTATCTCCACAAACAATCGTCTTTCCCGGTTGCGTCAATCCGAGTTGTGGACCAATAACATGTACAATCCCCTGATCGGGGTGAAACATATCAGCCAGTTTGATGCCAAACTCCTCACAGTTCTTTCTCAATGTTTCCATCTGTTGGCGTGAAATCTCATCCTTGACCACTTCACGATTTTTTGTCGGAACATTATGGTCCATCGTTGCATATGTTAAGTCTGGTCTGCGAACTTTTCGGTTCGCTAAGCGCAGACCTTCAAACGCCTGAGGAGATGTGACTTCATGAACGAGATGCTGATCAATATACAATAAGTCCGGCTTGCCTTCCTCCCGATGAACTACGTGTTGTTCCCAAACTTTTTCAATAATTGTTTTTGGTTTCCCCATCTTCCTCACCTCAACTAAAGATAAATCAAACATACGTTAGACAAATGCTATCCGAAATACTTCGAGTGGACAAATTCTCCACAACTAATTCCGTCATTTCCTTTGTGGATACTAATGTTCCATCTTTAACTTGAAGGTCTGCGGTATGATAACCTTGCTCCAATGCCTCATTCACTGCCCGTTCAATCTCATTTGCCTCGGCATCAAGACCGAAGGAATTTCTCAGCATAAATGCCGCTGAAAGGATCATCCCTAATGGATTGGCAATTCCTTTTCCGGCGATATCTGGAGCAGAACCGTGAATCGGTTCATATAAGCCCAACCCATCTTCTCTTACACTTGCAGATGGCAGGAGACCTAATGATCCAGGAATCACTGAAGCCTCATCACTTAAAATATCACCAAACAGATTCTCCGTTACAATCGTATCGAAGTGTGCAGGATTCGTAATGAGTTTCATCGCTGCCGCGTCGACCAGCACATGCTCTACGGTGACCTCTGGATATTCATTTGACTTCATATCTACAATTTCTCGCCACATCCGGCTTGATTCGAGTACATTCGCTTTATCAACAGATGTAAGATGTTTTTGTCTAGTCATCGCAGTTTCAAAGGCCTTTTCAATAATTCTTTCCATTTCATAGCGCTCATAACTTAGAGTATCTACGACAGAGTTGCCGTTATTTCTTCTTTCACTGGGTTTACCGAAATATAATCCACCTGTCAGCTCACGAATTATTAGGATGTCACTGCCTGACACAATATCCTCTTTCAACGGAGATGCATGAGTAAGCGCAGGAATGATTTTGATTGGACGTAAATTAGCAAATAATCCAAGGCTTTTACGTATTTTTAATAGTCCCTGTTCAGGTCTATTATGCACCGGCTGATCATCCCATTTCGGTCCTCCCACAGCACCTAAAAGAATTGCGTCTGCATGTTCGGAGGCTTTCAACGTTTCCTCCGGGAGGGGTTCACCATACGCATCAATTGCTGCTCCGCCAATTGCATGCTCATGAAAAATAAAAGTGTGATCAAATTCTTCAGCAATCACCTGTAATACCTCTTTTGCACTCTCCATAATCTCTCTGCCGATGCCATCACCTGGAAGCAAAACAATCTGCTTTTTCATGTTCGGTCTCCCCTTCCTTAAATTTTATTGCACTCTCAATTTAGTCATTGAGTTACAGTTTCCTGCTTCTTCACTGTACTGTGTTTCGTTATATAACGGTTCACCGCATTTAAGAATGCATTAGCAGATGCCATCAACACATCCTGATGAGATCCTCTGCCGTTCATTACTTCTCCATTCACACTTAATTGCACATATGCCTCAGCGAGAGCATCTTTTCCTCCGCCTACCGAGTTTAGTTGATAATTGATCAAGTTCAGTTCTTCTTCTATTAAACTATCTATCGTTTTATATAGAGCTTCTACACTACCATTACCAGTCAAAGCCGCTTCCAATTCATCTTTTTCCGGAGTAATCAACCTGACCACTGCGGTTGGAGTATTTGCAGTCCCATAATAAACTTGGAAACTATTCAACTCGTATTTATCTACTTGTTTCGAATCAGTCTTGATTTCCATAATGATGGTATAAATATCATCATCAGTCACTTCTTTATTATGATCGGTCAATGCTTTAAATTTAGTGAATGCATCCTGTAGTTCTATCTCAGTCAGTTCAATGCCGATCTCCTGGACTTTTTCTTTAAATGCATGTCGTCCAGAATGCTTACCTAGAAACAGTGTATTCGCTTCTTGTACGCCGACCATTTCAGGTGTAATGATTTCATAGGTTTCCACATGTTTCAGTACACCGTCCTGATGAATTCCTGATTCATGGCTAAAGGCATTACGTCCGACGATCGCCTTATTCGCCTGCACATGCATACCTGTAAGTTTTGAAACAAGGTCACTCGTCCGCTTAATCTCATTCAATACGAGGTTTGTTTGGTAAGGGTAAAAGTCGGAACGGATTTTCAATGCTACCGCGATTTCCTCTAAAGAAGCATTACCGGCACGTTCACCAATACCGTTGATGGCGCCTTCTACCTGTGTTGCTCCATTTTCAACTGCAGCGATGGAATTGGCTACAGCCATTCCGAGGTCATCATGACAGTGGCAGGACAAAGTGACTTGATCAATATTAGGCACATTTTCTTTCATGAATTTAAACATGTTCCCATATTCCGCTGGTGTCGAATAACCAACAGTATCTGGAAGGTTGATTACCGTAGCCCCGGCATCAATTACTTTTTCGATGATTTCTGCAAGAAAGTTCAAATCGGAACGTGATGCGTCTTCTGCTGACCATTGGACCTCATCAAATCTCTCTTTTGCATATCGGACCATTTCTACAGACGTTGCAATCACTTCTTCAGGAGTCTTGCGTAATTTATATTCCATGTGAATTGGTGAAGTTGCCAAGAAGATATGGATTGCAGGCTTGGCTGCTCCTTTTAAGGCTTCCCAAGCTGTGTCGATATCCGATTTTACAGTACGTGCCAAAGCAATTACAGAAGTAGATTTGATTGTATCGGCGATAGCTTTCACTGCTTGGAAATCACCTTTGGAAGAAGCAGGGAATCCTGCTTCTATCCGGTCTACTCCTAAACGTTCCAGTTGTTTTGCTATCTCCAATTTTTCTTGTTGGTTAAGGTTGACCCCTGGTGATTGTTCACCATCTCTCAGGGTCGTATCGAAAATTTTAATTCTTGACATATTCCTTCACTTCCTTCTGTTTGTCTTGGATGGGCTGTTTCACAAATGGCATAAGGTCCCTAAGTTCTCTTCCTACCTGTTCAATTGGATGATTGTTCTCCGCTCGATTGATTGCATTAAATTGTGGACGTCCTGCCTGGTTTTCTAAGATCCACCCTTTAGCAAATGCACCCGTTTGAACATCTTTTAGGATTTCTTGCATTCTTTCTTTTGTTTCCTCATTGATCACTCGTGGACCTGATACGAAATCACCCCATTGTGCAGTATCGGAAATGGAATAACGCATGTTTTCCAGTCCACCTTCATAAAGCAAGTCAACGATAAGCTTCATTTCATGTAAACATTCAAAGTAGGCAACTTCTGGTTGGTAACCTGCTTCGGTAAGGGTTTCGAATCCTGCTTTAATCAAGCTTGTTACTCCACCACAAAGCACTGCTTGCTCACCGAATAAATCAGTCTCTGTTTCTTCCTGGAAAGTTGTTTCCAGAACTCCGGCACGTGCAGCTCCAATTGCTTGAGCATAAGCTAGGGCAACATCTTTCGCTTGGCCGGTTACGTCTTGGTAAACCCCGTATAACGCTGGGACACCAGCTCCTTCTTCATACGTTCTTCTAACTAAATGTCCAGGGCCTTTAGGAGCAACTAGGAATACATCAACATTCGCAGGAGGCACTACTTGTGAGTAATGGATATTGAATCCATGAGCAAATGCTAAAGCACTTCCCTCTTTTAAGTTTGGTTTAATACTTGCTTCATAGACTTTCGCTTGAGCTTCGTCCGGAAGTAAAATCATCACGACATCCGCTTGCTTAACAGCTTCATCCACTGGATATACAGTAAAACCATCTTCTTCCGCTTTCGCTTGTGATTTCCCAGCTCGTAAACCAATCACTACTTCGTACCCACTGTCTCGTAAATTTTGTGCATGTGCGTGACCTTGAGATCCATATCCTACAATTGCAATTTTTTTCCCTTCTAATACTGTGTTGTTGATATCCTTTTCATATAATACTTTTGCCATAATAAATCTCCCTCTCCTAATAAGTTTTTTATTTTATATAGTAAATGTGCTTACTTCCGCTAAATGTGGTTTGACTTGCTGACCTCTAAGTAATGCAGTCACTCCGGTTCTGGCAATTTCCTTAATGCCATATGGTTTGAGGAGTGTGATGAACGCATCCACTTTATCTGTTTTACCAGTTACTTGGATCGTCATTGTTTCTTTACTGACATCCACGACCGTCCCTCGAAACGGAGCAATGATCCCTTGTATTTCTGCTCTGACTTGGCTTCCTGCAGCTACTTTCACAAGTGCAAGTTCACGAGCAACAATTGATTTTTCTGTGATGTCGGATACTTTTACTACGTCAATTTGCTTGTGGAGCTGTTTAGTCAATTGCTCCAGTTTATTTTCATCCTCGACGTTTACAACAAATGTCATCTTCGCGAGCCCTTCTGCTTCCGACTCTCCTACCGTAATGCTCTCAATATTGAAGTGCCGTTTTGAAAACATTCCGGTAATTCTGTTTAAAACACCACCGCGATTTTGTACGGTACAGCTGATTATCCGTTTCACGGCTTCACCCCCACCATTTCATTGATGCCTTTACCAGGCGCCACCATCGGCATCACCTTTTCCTTCCAGTCGATCCGGAAATCGACAAGCACCGGTCCATCATAATCGAATACCTCTTCCAATACTGCCGGTACATCTTTTTCCTTATGGACGAGCACACTCTTAATACCATAACCTTCTGCCAGTTTTAAAAAGTCTGGATTTTGAGTGAATAATGAGCTGGAGTAACGCTCGCCATGGAACTCTTCTTGCCATTGTCTAACCATTCCTAGTGCTTCGTTATTAATGATAAATATTTTGATTGGTAGCTTCCGTTCTGAAATGACTGCCAATTCTTGAATTGTCATTTGAAATCCACCATCACCGACAATCGAAATGACTAAATCATCTGGTCTGCCAAGTTGAGCACCAATCGCAGCCGGAAGTCCGAATCCCATCGTTCCGAGTCCTCCTGATGTGACCCAGTTATGTGGGTTGTTAAATAGATAAAATTGAGCTGCCCACATCTGATGCTGTCCAACATCTGTTGTAATGATCGCTTTTCCATCAGATGCTTCATGCATCTGCTCGATGAGCCACTGTGGTGAAATGGTCTCATCATTTCGGTTGTACCAGTATGGATTATTTACTTTGCTAGCCATCAGCTTCGTCAACCATTCACTTATTTGCGGTTTTTTGACGTCCATTTCAAGCAAAGCTTGTAATGCCTTTTTAGCGTCTGCTACGATAGGTACTTCCGTTCGGATGATTTTTCCGATTTCTGCTGGATCAATATCGATATGGACTACTTTTGCTCCTGGAGCAAAGTTGGCCACCTTTCCAGTTAACCGGTCATCAAAACGTGCTCCGATATTGATGAGTAAGTCCGCCTCGTAGATTGCCATGTTCGCTGTATATGTCCCGTGCATGCCTCCCATCCCAAGAAACAACTCGTGTTCACCCGGAAAACTTCCTAACCCTAGTAACGTATTGACTACCGGCAATTCATGCCGTTCTGCAAACTGAAGCAGTAAATCCGCTCCGTCAGCTAACAATACACCTGCTCCAGCTAATAAGATTGGCCGTTCAGCTTCTTCCAAAAGATGGACCAGCTTCTGAAGTTGCATTACATTAGGTTCGACCGTTGGCTGATATCCTGGCAAATTGATCGTGTTATCCGT
This sequence comes from Oceanobacillus luteolus, assembly GCF_023715655.1. Lineage (GTDB taxonomy): Bacteria > Bacillota > Bacilli > Bacillales > Amphibacillaceae > Oceanobacillus > Oceanobacillus luteolus. The sequence goes on from NZ_JAMBON010000004.1 coordinate 135,130, forward strand.
ATTGGCAAATGTCATCTCCGCCGAGATATTTTTTGGAATATCGATTAGTACTGGTCCTGGTCTGCCTGTCGTCGCAATATAAAATGCTTCGTTTATGATACGTGGCAGTTCTCTTGCATCATGGACTTGATAATTATATTTCGTAATCGGTGTCGTTAATCCCATCACATCAGCTTCCTGGAAAGCATCTGTCCCGATTACACCTTGCGCCACTTGACCGGTGATAATCACGAGCGGCAAAGAATCCATCATTGCATCCGTAATACCTGTAATCAAGTTCGTTGCACCGGGACCCGAGGTGGCTAGCACGACTCCAGGCTTTCCAGTCACTCGTGCATAACCTTCCGCCGCATGGATTGAGCCCTGCTCATGGCGACAAAGGATGTGTTCAAAGGGAAAATCATGGCGGAACATCGCATCATAAATCGGTAATACAGCTCCACCAGGATATCCAAACACTTTCTCAACTTCGGCTTCCACCAACGCTTCAATGAGCAGATCAGCCCCCGTTACGAACTCCTTTCCAACTTCCGACCTTTGACTAGCTTTTACCGCCATTCGTATACCTCCCTCAATTTCCTAAAATAATTTGATTGAATACAAAAAAGACGCTTCCCACCCCACAACAATGCCTAACCGCAATGTCTACTGGGGCGAAAAGCGTCTACTTTTCACGGTACCACCCATATACACAGCATCCTCACGAATACTGCCTCATCAAGCTGCATCAGCTTGATTTGATAACAGGTACAATGGCTGCACCTGACCTAGCCTAATGAGTCTAAGAAAGACCGTTCAGCTAAGCACTCAGAGATGATGTCAGAACAATAGGTACTTCTGGGCTTCCAGCAACCCCAGATCTCTGTGAGTACCATTACCATGTTCCTTTATTCCCGTCATCGATTTGTGATATGAAATTTATAAGTTCGTCGGCTACGGGTAATGTTTTTTCTTAACCTGTCTAGCCAACTGTTTTTAACGTTTAATGATATTGCCGTTTATCATACAATGCTTTTTTCAAAAGGTCAACCGTTTTTCGCAAAGTTTTTTGATACTTTTGATAAGTCTATTAAATTGTTTGCGCTTACATCATTGTCGTTGTCACACTTTTTAGTTTAATAAATAAACTTAATTTTTTTCTGATTTTTTTATTTTCTGAGGGCTATCGTAGTACGTTTCGTTTGAAGCATTCTCATATTTTCCAAGAAATTGTCATCACTGTTAAACATATAGTATTTTAGGATTTTCACGTACCGGAGACATTTATTTTAAAACAAAAAAATAACCCAGGAATTCACCCTGGGTTATTTTCTATCTTTAGCGATTTAAGTAATCCGTGACAGCACCTTTTGATGCACTAGTCACATTATGTGCATATTTACCCAATACGCCTTTTTTATAAAGCGGTGGCGCTACCCACTCGCTGCGGCGTCTTTCTATTTCTTCTTCGGACACATCGAAAGAAAGTACCATTTCTTCCGTATCGACAGTCACCATATCTCCCTCTCGAAGCAAAGCAATCGGACCGCCAACTTGAGCTTCTGGCGCAATATGACCTACCACCAAGCCGTGAGTCCCGCCAGAAAAACGTCCATCCGTTAAGAGTGCTACTTTCTCTCCAAGCCCTTTACCTACTAGTATACTAGAAATGGATAACATTTCCGGCATTCCTGGACCACCTTTTGGACCGACATAACGAATGACAAGAACGTCCCCTTCTTTGATCTCGTCATTCATGACAGCTTTCGTTGCAGCTTCCTCTGTATCAAATACACGAGCTGGACCTGTATGGCGAGTAACTTTAACTCCAGATACTTTCGCAACTGATCCTTCAGGAGATAGGTTACCTTTCAGAACAATCAATGGTCCATCCTTTCGTTTTGGTTTATCAAGAGGCATGATTACCTGTTGCCCCTCCGCCAGATCAGGGACATCTTTTAAGTTTTCAGCCAATGTTTTCCCAGTGACTGTCAAACAATCACCATGCAAATAGCCGTTTTCTAGTAATAATTTCATAACAGCTGGAACTCCGCCAACTTTGTACAAATCTTGGAAAACGTATTTTCCACTAGGTTTCAAATCTGCTAAATGCGGTACTTCTTTCTGGATGCGTGCAAAATCATCAATCGTTAGATCAACTTCAATGGCATGCGCAATCGCAAGCAAATGAAGGATCGCGTTGGTAGAACCACCAAGTGCCATTACGACAACAATAGCATTTTCAAACGCTTCTTTTGTCATAATGTCTTTCGGGAAGATACGTTTCTCTATTAATTTATAGACTGCTTTACCTGCTTCTTTCGAGTCGATCCACTTATCTTTAGACTCAGCCGGATGAGATGAGCTTCCAGGTAAACTCATTCCAAGTGCTTCTACCGCGGATGCCATCGTATTTGCTGTATACATTCCGCCACAAGCACCTGCACCAGGACAGGCTGCACATTCAATATCCCTTAATTCGTCATCACTTATTTCACCTTTATTATTTTTTCCGACACCTTCAAATACAGAAACGAGATCAATATCTTTTCCGTTCAGATTCCCCGGAGAAATCGTTCCACCGTAAACAAAGACGGAAGGAATTTCGGCATTAGCTATTGCAATCATACAGCCAGGGATATTTTTATCACATCCACCAAATGCAACGAGCCCGTCCAAGTTCTCAGCACCAACTACGGTTTCAATCGAGTCGGCGATGATTTCCCGACTTGGCAGGGAGTAACGCATGCCTTGTGTACCCATGGAAATACCATCTGATACCGTGATGGTGTGGAAAAGAAACGGTACTGCTCCAGCCTCACGCACCCCTTCTCTTGCATTTTTTGCTAGAGATCCTAGATGGACGTTACATGGGGTGACATCACTTTCCGAATCGGCAACCCCAACCATTGGTTTTTTAAAATCTTCATCAGTAAGTCCTACTGCCCGGAGCATCGCCCGGTTTGGTGAGCGCATTTTACCATCAAATGCTTGACTCTTTATTCTTAGATCCTTTGTCATTTTTTCTCCACCCTTCATTTTCGAATCATTATAAGATTAATTTTCAAATATTTCAATGTATTATTTTGTTTTACGCTTTAGTAAACTCTCGAAATAAGTCGACAAATCAAGCATTTTGACGCACTGAAAATTTTTTCCTTCCAAAAGAAAAATCGTGTTGTCCTGAACGAACAACACGATTTATTATGAATTTATACGATCGAGTAAAGGCAAAAGGTCCATCAACTCATTTATTTCATATTCGGGCCTCACTTTTTCAGCTATAGCTCCTTTTCGATTAATCCAAACCGAAGTGATTCCTGTCCTCACTGCTCCTAGAATATCTGTATTTAGATTATCCCCTACCATCAGCACATCTTCTTTATCTTTTTCCACTAACTCTAAAACATGTTCAAAGATAGATGTATCTGGTTTCCCTCTACCAAATTCTCCAGAGATCACAATATGTTCAAAATATGGTGCGAGGGTTGGAGTAAGCTCAAGTTTTAAGTTTTGAAGTGCAGGAGAACCATTCGTCAATAAAACCATTTCATACTTGTCTTTTAACGCATCAAGTAATTGAATAGTATCCAGATAAAGTCTAGCAGTCTTTTTTCTCATCTCTGGAAAAGTTTCACCAAGCTCTTCTCCAAAGGCCGGATCATCAACCCCTAAATCTTCCAAACCCTTGGTCCATGAATCCTTACGGTATGTCGGCGCCAATTTTCGTAGTTCAGGGAACATCCCACCTTCATCTGGAAATTCTCCCCAAAGCCCTTCAAATGGATTGATGCCAATCATCTTTGTAAATTCATATGTAGGATAATCCGCATATATTATTCTCGCATTCGCTCTTACCCGCTCTTCCAGTTCCTGAGGATCTAGATTATATTTCTCCGCAGCAACATTACAAGTCTCTTCAAAAGCATCTTTTACACTCTTTTCATCCCAAAGCAATGTATCATCAAGATCAAAAATTATTGTCTTAATCACAACTTCTTCTCCCTTCGTATAGTTCCGATACTTTTACTCTAGCATAATATCGATTTAGGTTCACTTGGCAATATATTATAAGTGCTAAATGGTGAAATGTTATCGAATATCACTTCATCATCCTCACTAGCGCTATATATCAACGATTATTCAACTATTTTTAGAAAGATTCATCTATGCATGTAAAACTACTGAATAAACAATAAACTTAAAAAAATAGCCTCTTGCCAAATTTCAAAAAATATCTTATGATTAAGAGAACTTTTCAGGATAAGGAGATAGAGATATGGAAGAACAGTCAATACAAGTTGAGTTGAGCACAGCAAAGAAGGAAAAACCACAGACTGATCAATTAGAATTTGGCAGAACATTTACGGATCACATGTTTGTGATGGATTATTCTGTTACGGACGGGTGGCATAATGCTAAAATTCTACCATATCAGCCAATTTCGGTTGACCCTGCTGCAATGATTTTTCATTATGGACAATCGGTTTTTGAAGGATTAAAGGCATTCCGTACTCCATCTGGTGAGGTTCAGCTGTTTCGTCCTAGAAAAAACTTTGAAAGAATGAACAAATCAAATGAGCGCCTTGTAATTCCTCCAATTGATGAGGATTTTGTTTTACAAGCACTGAAAAAACTAATTGAAATTGATCAAGATTGGGTACCGGATACGGAAGGGACTTCACTTTACATTCGCCCATTTGTTTTTGCAACGGAGCCGTTTTTAGGCGTCGCCCCATCTCATCAATATAAATTTATGATCATCCTATCCCCGGTCGGATCTTACTATAAAGAAGGCATCAATCCGGTGAAAATCGCTGTGGAAGACACTTATGTGCGCGCGGTTAAAGGTGGAACAGGAGAGGCTAAAACTGGCGGTAACTATGCTTCAAGCCTTATCGCTCAAGAAGTGGTCTCCAAAAAAGGATATACTCAAGTGCTCTGGTTGGATGGAGTGGAGAAAAAATACATTGAAGAAGTTGGTAGTATGAACGTCTTCTTCAAGATTGATGGAGAAGTTGTAACTCCGAAATTGAATGGAAGTATTCTAGCGGGGGTAACTCGAGATTCGGTCATTCAATTGTTGAAACACTGGGACGTTCCAGTCGTCGAACGCAGAATAGGCATGCAGGAACTCGCAGATGCCCATGAGGCCGGATTACTTGAAGAAGCATTCGGTTCCGGAACAGCTGCAGTCATTTCACCAATTGGTGCGTTAGGATGGAATGGAAAAGAGTACACCATCAACGGTGGAAAAACGGGTGAAATTTCTAAGAGGATATACGATACGATCACGGGCATCCAATACGGAAAACTCGAAGATCCACTAAACTGGGTGGAGCCCATCACTAGTAAAGCAAAAGTTAATCAATAATCTAAAAAGTTAACTCTGATAATAAATCTCTAGCATTCATGCTAGAGATTTTTTTAATGTTATAACAATTTCTCTACTATTTACGTCATTCGTAGTGAATGGTAAAGTAGATACGGTAGAATATAACATTAAACTTCACACTTTGGAGGTCTTCCTAACGCCTTCACAACTTGTTAGTGAATCAAAATCAGTTTTTACGGTCTGCTTCCCTTCACACATATGCTGGAATATTACAGACCGTTAATGCGTAGGAAAGGAAAACTTGGATGCATACAAAAAATCAACTACTACAATATTACTACATCATCCTTGGTGCAACGATCGTTGGTTTAACGTACAATATGTTCCTGTTACCAGCAAAACTCGCAGCAGGCGGAATATCCGGCATCAGTACCTTGCTGTTTGAATTGTACCATGTCAGTCCAGCACTAGTTCAATTTGCAATTAATATACCGATTTTTCTTATTGGCTGGATAACAATGGGAAAAGATTTCAGCTGGAAAACATTGCTTGGAACATTTTGGGTGCCATTTATTATCTATCTGACCGAAGATATACCACTAACGGTCACTAATCCATTGCTTAGCGCTATTTACGGTGGGATTCTTCTCGGTGTAGGACTAGGAATAGTTTATAAAGGAAATGGATCCACTGGTGGAACGGCAGCAATCGCCCAAATCATGAAACGATTTACAAATATATCAAGTGGTTACGCCCAATTTATTGTGGATGGACTTGTTGTCATCACATCCATATTTGTATTCAGCTTGGAGCTCACATTATTCGCTTTAATGACCATCTTTATTTGTAGCAAGGCAATTGATTTTGTACAGTTGCGCACTTCCGCAACCAAATTGATTGTCATCATCACCAAGGAAGAAGAGAAAATTCAACAGATTATCCGTGATGAAATTGACCGAGGGTTGACGAAAGTCCGGTCCGTCGGAGGCTATTACAACCAAGATCAGACGATGCTTCTCTGCGTTACGGAGCAGCATGAGGCTGTAACATTAAAGAAAATCCTCCAAAAAGAAACTCCCGAAGCTTTTGTGATTTTCATCAATGCTTCAGAAATCCTTGGACGTGGATTCTCCATTGATAAATATTACGGACAAAAATTGTAAAACTGGTACTCTAATAAGAGGTACCAGTTTTTCTATTATTTAAGATGAAGTTTCATTGATTTTTGCGTCTTTTCCAATAACCTTACGAATTATATCAGCTTTCAACCTATGATTTGTAACTGACATTGTTTACAAAGTTCTCATAAGCAAAGCCTTTTACTGTTTCTTCTGAGTAATACTTTAGCAGCTCGTTAATTAAGTTTGGAAATTCCCCGGCATGGCTTAAATCGTCGACAAAATTATCAATGCCATCAAAGTCTGACCCGAAACCGATATGTTTCACTCCTCCTAAAGAACAAATATGGTCAATATGCTTAATTAAATCCGAGATAGTTGCCGTATTACTGTCTTCTTTAATAAATGGTGGGTTGAATACAAGGTGAAGAAAACCACCTCTCTCGATCAATGCCTTTATCGCTTCATCAGGCAAGTTTCTTGGATGATTGCAAATTGCACGGGCATTGGAATGACTAGCGAATGGATATTTTGCGACATCAAGAACATCCCAGAATGCTCTATCAGATAGATGGGAAACATCGGTTAAGATGCCATTCTCATTATTAAGAGCAACCACTTCCTTGCCTAAAGATGTCAGCCCCCCTCCTCTTGGTTCTCCTTGTCCATCTGCGCATAGATTGGCATTGTTCCAAGTAAGTCCGACAGAGAGTACACCCAGGCGGTAAAGGGTTTCCAGCTTCATTAAGTCATTGCCGATACAATCCGCCCCCTCTAAAGTAAGCACCGCCCCTATCTCACCGGGTTTAAGATTTTTAAATTCGGAAAAACTTCTAATATGCTTCATCTCAGGATTTTTCCCTAATATTTCAGTATAAAAAAGATCCACTTGTTCCAGGGCATGCTGCCATTGTTCTGTGGTAGGAACATCAGGCAAGATAAAAATCGCAAAAAATTGTACCTTAACGCCTCCTGCAATTAGGCGTTGTACGTTCGTTTCTAATTCAGGTGCATTACGGAATTCAAGCGGTCCATCAAATTCAATTTCCCTCTTTGCCATCTGCATTTTCCAAAGTGCGTCACAGTGCGTATCAATTATTTTCATAATCATCCCCCTATCCTCTTCCCCGAAAGAATAACACTATTTAAAATAATTAATCAACCCAGAAGAGTAATTCGACAAAAATCGATGGATATATCCAAATAATGAATAATTTGCTAAAATGAAAAAAAGGAGTGTGGATGACTTGCAGCAATATAACGAAAAAGACTTTAATCAGGCATTTGAAGAAGAGACTGCCCAAGTGAATGCTGAACTCGATAAAGAAATCTTATTTGCGATGATTGGTGATGTCAACACAGGAAAGTCATCAACCATCAATCAGCTAGTTGGTGATGAGGTTGCTCAAGTCGGCGCAAGACCGGGAGAAACAACGGGAATCGATCGTTATGTATACCGTGAGAAGATTGTTTTCGTCGATACACCTGGACTAGATGATATTCAAACCAAAAACTCGGAAGAAACGTTAAAATTTTTTAAGCAAGCCGATGTCGTTTTATTTTTCCTCAATGCTGCGGGGACAGTATTATCGGAGGGGGAATTGCGCTCCTTTGAATCCATTCGAAAAACGAATAAAGATATCATCTTCGTGTTGAATAAGATAGATGCGGCGGAAGATATTCCAGGACTTGTCAGTTATATCAAAGAACATACAGGTTCCCGGTTCAAGGTGGTGCCAATATCCTCTAGAACCGGAGAGAATATCGACAAATTACGAAATGAGATTTTGGATATCCTGAAAAAAAAGCATAAAGAAATCCAATTTGCAAGACTGATTAAGGAGAAATCATCGACCGCCAATAAGTGGATTATTGGTGCATCCGGGTCTGCAGCAGCAATCGGCGCAGTGCCTATTCCGGGTTCCGATTTTGTACCTTTGACCGGGATTCAGGTTGGATTAATGGTTAGACTTGCAGCACTTTATGAAAAACCACTATCTAAAGCAAAGGCGAAGGAATTGATATTAGCGACAATCACGGGAAATATCGGAAAAACACTATTTCGACAAGTCGTTAAATTCGTGCCAGGAGCAGGGTCTGTAGCTGGTGGAAGTATTGCGGGCGGGATGACGTTGGCCCTCGGATACGCTGTAAAACATGCATATGAAAATGATATTGAACTAGATGCTAAAACATTAAAATCACTATATGAATATTTTAAAGACAAAAAGCAAAAGAAAGAAGTCGGACAATCCTCAGATTGATCCGTTAATTGTTAAGACCTGCGGTGATATGTCAAGAGTAAAATAAATGATTATTGAGTTATCAAGGTTCAATTATCTTAAAAAAGGCAACACTAAACTAACCCAGTAATATTTACAGAATTTACTGGATATTGTCAGAAGGATTTAGAAGCTAATCATGCTTCATGTATGTACGCTCCTTTCGGCGTGTAAATTTGGTTTTTGCGTAGTAGCGCAT
>NZ_JAMBON010000050.1 GCF_023715655.1 Oceanobacillus luteolus
TGATCCTAAGACCATTATCTAGGAATATCCCAGAGCGTCCAAGTCATTTGACATATCAACAGGTTGATTAACAAGGGAAATAATAGGCGGAAACTAAGTGCCTAAACATAATATACGAGGAGGAATTGACTTGAAGAAAATAGTAGCAGCATTAATGACAGGAATAATCCTATCAGGTGCAGCTGTAACTACCGCTTCAGCACAAGAACATGAAGTTCAACCAGGGGAGAACCTATGGGATATCGCAAAGGAGTATGATACTTCTATTGACGAGTTAGTGCACATCAATGATTTAAAGACGACAGTAATTCAGCCAAAACAAATTTTGAATATACATGATACTTACGTTGTACAACGTGGAGATACATTAATTAGTATAGGTAAGGAGTACGATGTATCCGTAAACGATTTGAAGAAATGGAATGACTTGAAAACTTCACTTATCGTTATTGGACAAGAACTCCAAATCAAAGGTAAAAAAGTAGATAAAGAGGATCGTGTGATACCTCAAGCACAAACAACAGAAGCACCTGCTAAGAAAGAAAAAGCCGAGACACCTGCTAAGCAAGAAGCAAAACCAGCTTCTAAAACGGCAGCGGCGGAAGAAAAACCACAAGGTAACACTATCTCAGTATCTGCAACAGCTTATACAGCAGACTGTGAAGGTTGCTCAGGTGTCACGTATACTGGAGTTGACTTAAATAAAAACCCTAATGCAAAAGTTATTGCAGTAGATCCAAATGTAATCCCATTAGGTTCTGAAGTTTATGTAGAGGGTTATGGCTACGCAATTGCAGCTGACATTGGCAGTGCAATTAAAGGCAATAAAATTGATCTTCATGTTCCATCAAAAAGTGAGGCCGTCAATTGGGGCGTTCGCACAGTTGATGTAACAATTGTTGAATAACAACAGAATCACAGGTAAAAAACTAAAAGGAAAGCATCCATTAATAATGGATTGCTTTCCTTTTAATTTTCTATAATATGCATTTCTCCGGATTGTTCTATTTCAACCACGGGACGGTCGTCTTGAAATAAACCGAATAAGCCAATAACAACAATAAATGTAACAAAGACAGCCAACAGAATGATTCGCATCTTCATGCCTCCAAAATAATTTCCTTCACTAGTATAATAGACTTTTAGAGATAATGCGATAGGTAAAAACAGGGAGTTCAAATATTGTTCGGATTATCGTCCTGATTTTAACAAAGGGGCATACATATGTTAAACTATAAAAGTAATGTAAGCGCAATCATCGCGGGTGAAGGAGGTTTTTTTATGTCGAGTAAGGCGTTGGGGCAGTTTTTAGATGAGAATATAGAAGATTTGAAGAGTAGAGGATTATACAATGAGATAGATATAGTTGAGGGGGCTAACGGGCCGACGATCCACATTGAAGGAAAGGAATTGATTAATCTTTCTTCCAATAACTATCTGGGCCTTGCCACAAATAATACGTTGAAGCAAGTGGCAAATGAAGCTGTCGCATCACATGGAGTTGGAGCAGGTGCTGTGCGTACTATAAATGGTACGTTGGATTTACACAAGGAACTGGAGAGAAAGATTGCTGCATTTAAAGGTACGGAAGCAGCGATATCCTATCAATCTGGTTTTAATTGTAACATGGCAGCCATTTCTGCTGTCATGGATAGGAACGATGCAATTTTATCAGATGAATTGAATCATGCATCGATTATTGATGGTTGCCGGCTTTCCAAGGCGAAAATTATTCGTGTCAATCATTCGGATATGGATGATCTTCGTAAGAAAGCGAAAGAAGCGGTGGAATCAGGTCAGTATAATAAAGTGATGGTCATTACAGATGGTGTATTTTCGATGGATGGGGATATCGCTAAATTACCGGAGATTGTAGAAATTGCTGAGGAGTTTGATTTAATCACCTATGTGGATGACGCTCATGGTTCGGGTGTGCTTGGTAATGGTGCAGGAACAGTGAAACATTTTGGTTTGCAGGATAAAGTGGATTTCCAAATCGGTACCCTATCAAAGGCGATTGGTGTTGTTGGAGGATATGTGGCAGGGAAGAAGAATCTCATTGATTGGCTGAAAGTTGCTTCCCGTCCATTCCTATTCTCAACCGCAGTAACTCCAGCCGATGCAGCAGCTAGTGCGAAAGCGATCGATATGCTGATGGAAAGTAACGAGCTCGTCCAATTGCTTTGGGAGAATGCAGATTATCTGAAAGCAGGTTTGAAAGATAAAGGTTTTGATATTGGAAATAGTGAAACGCCGATTACTCCAGTAATCATTGGTGATGAACAACTGACACAGAAATTCAGTAAACGTTTGTTTGAATCTGGTGTATATGCGAAATCGATTGTATTTCCGACAGTCCCAAGAGGTACAGGACGTGTTCGTAATATGCCGACAGCAGCACATACGAAAGAGATGCTTGATCAAGCCATTGCAACTTATGAGAAAATTGGTAAGGAAATGGGCATGATTTGAATACAATGACATAGGAGTATTAGAGTGGGGGGAGCTTTCTTTTTCTTCTCTAAGTATTCGTTGAACTGAATTTAGAGACAATAGAAGGAAAGGATTTTTGCTATGAAAAAAATTCTCGTAACTGGAGCGAGTGGACAAATCGGTTCCGAGCAGGTCATGAAACTACGAGATATTTATGGAGAAACCAATGTTATTGCTACAGATATTAAGGAGCCACAAGGAGAACGCGGCGATTCCTTATTTGAAATAGTCGATGTCATGGATGCAAATAAACTCTATGAAACTGCGAAATATCATAATGTGGATACCATCATGCATTTAGCTGCAGTGCTTTCTTATAAAGCTGAAATGGAGCCGATATTTGCTTGGAAGTTAAATATGGGTGGACTACTGAATGCATTGGAAGTTGCTCGAGAGCTGGATTTGCAATTCTTCACCCCAAGTTCCATTGGGGCCTTTGGTCCGGAAACGCCTAAGGATGACACACCTCAAGACACATTGCAGCGTCCGACAACGATGTATGGAATTAATAAAGTAGCGGGAGAATTGCTTTGTGATTATTATTACGAGCGGTACGGGGTGGATACAAGGGGAGTTCGTTATCCAGGCCTCATTTCCTCCAAAACGTTGCCAGGTGGAGGAACGACAGATTATGCGGTAGAAATTTACTATGAGGCATTAAAAAATAAATGCTACACCTGTTACCTCGAACAAGGGACATACTTGGATATGATGTATCTCCCGGATGCCCTTCATGCAATCATCGATTTAATGGAAGCGGATTCAAATAAACTTATTCATCGTAATGCATTTAACATCACTGCCATTTCAGCAGCTCCAGAAGATTTCGCGGCAGCGATTCAAAAACATATACCGGAATTTACAATGACATATGATGTGGATCCTGTTCGTCAGCGTATCGCCGACAGTTGGCCCAATCGATTGGATGCCAGTGCGGCTAGGGAAGAATGGGATTATAAGTATGAATATAATTTAGATAAAATGACAAAAGATATGCTGAATAAGCTCGTGGTGAAGTTACAGAATAGGAATGCGTTAGTTGATTAGTTTGCTTGCATGAAAATAGTCACATATCGAGTTAGGTAAAAGATATAAACAAAAAGATGCCTCTCCTGAGAGAGGCATCTTCTTATGCATACATTTTGTTGATTTCTTTTTGAAGTGCTTGATCGCGCACATATTCATCATAGCTCATTTCTTTATCGATGATTCCTTGTGGTGTAATCTCGATTAAGCGATTCGCGATACTGTTGACAAATTGATGGTCATGGGACGCGAATAGGATCGAACCTTTGAATTTAATCAAACCATTATTCAGTGCAGTGATCGACTCTAAGTCCAAATGGTTTGTCGGCTCATCCAAAAGAAGTACGTTCGCATTGGATAGCATCATTTTAGATAGCATACAACGAACTTTTTCTCCACCGGACAATACATTTGCTTTCTTTAGAGCTTGCTCACCGGAAAACAGCATTCTTCCAAGGAAGCCTCTGAGGAAAGTTTCCGTTTGATCTTCCGGAGAGAATTGACGTAACCAGTCTACTAAAGTCATCTCATTCCCCTCGAAGAATTCCGAGTTATCCTTAGGGAAATATGATTGGGAAGTAGTTACTCCCCATTTGAATGTACCGGCATCTGGTTCCATTTCACCCATAAGGATTTTGAACAGTGTTGTTTTTGCGATATCATCACGGCCGACAAGAGCGATTTTATCATCCTTGTTCATCGTAAAGCTCACATTATCCAGTACAACCGTATCACCGATTTTTTTCGTCAATCCTTCGACACGAAGCAAATCATTCCCGATCTCGCGTTCCGGTGTGAAAGAGATATAAGGATATTTTCTCGAAGAAGGCTGAATATCATCAAGTGTGATATTATCAAGCATTTTTTTCCTTGATGTTGCTTGCTTGGATTTCGATGCGTTAGCACTGAAACGCGCAATAAAGGCTTGCAACTCTTTAATTTTTTCTTCTTTTTTCTTGTTGGATTCTTGAGCCATTTTTGCAGCTAATTGGCTTGATTCATACCAGAAATCGTAGTTTCCTACTGTAATTTGGATTTTACCAAAGTCCACATCAGCAATATGGGTACAAACTTTATTCAAGAAGTGACGGTCGTGGGATACGACAATTACTGTATTTTCAAAGTTGATCAGGAATTCCTCAAGCCAATGTATTGCTTGAATATCAAGTCCGTTTGTCGGCTCATCCAGTAAAAGGATATCGGGATTACCAAATAAACTTTGTGCCAATAACACTTTAACCTTTTCGTCTTCTGCAAGCTCAGACATCAATTTACTATGAAGCTCTTCACCGATTCCTAAGCCTTTAAGAAGGATGGCGGCATCAGATTCTGCTTCCCAGCCATTCATCTCAGCGAACTCGCCTTCCAGCTCGGCAGCACGGATTCCATCTTCTTCAGTAAAATCTTCTTTCAAATAAATTGAATCCTTTTCCTTCATAACTTCGTATAATTTACTATGACCCATCAGTACAACTTCAATGACAGGGTATTCTTCATAGGCGAAGTGGTCCTGCTTAAGTACCGCAATCCGCTCACCCGGCGTCAAAGAAACGTTACCTGTTTGGGGCTCGATTTCACCAGATAATATTTTAAGGAAAGTTGACTTTCCTGCACCATTTGCACCAATTACTCCATAACAGTTACCAGGAGTAAACTTTAGGTTGACATCTTCAAACAATTTTTTATCGCCATATCGTAAGCCTACATTTGTAACGGTAATCATTATATTATATCCTCCAAATAAAAAATCTAGGCCGCCCGCAAATGGCGCGAGTAACCTTTACATTTGTAATCTAACTATCACAGTAAGCTTACGTTATTTAAGTGGATTCGTCAATCAAAAATCGCATATAAACATAGATGATACAAGACTTTATGTAAATTTCCTGACTGAATTAAAAAGTACTTGGCGAAATGCGATTTTTGTGTAATAGTAGATGAAGCTCAATAATTTTGAGTGGCGGGGGAAAGGGGGAATCATTATGGAAGAAAGAGAGATTTATTTCCTGTTTACAGATACGGGTACAAGTCTCGCCAAGCTCATTAACTTTTTCACCAAGCAGGAATTGAATCACGTATCCATATCCTTTACGAAGGATTTTCAAACCTTATACAGCTTTGGAAGAAAGCGTCCGAAAAATCCGTTTATCGGTGGATTTGTCCATGAAGATATTACGAGTGACTTTATGGCAAATGCTGACTGTGCTATATATTCTCAAGCGATCAGTGAGTGTGATTATAATAAAATGATGAAAAAAATACATGAGTTTGAAGCGAAACAGGATGATTATCGCTACAATTTCATCGGTCTATTTGGTGTACTGCTCCGTATTAAAATCGAGCGACGTGCTGCATTATTTTGTTCCCAATTCGTTGCGACCGTCATTCAAGAATCGGATCGGTTCACATTTGATAAACCGACATGTTTCATCACGCCACACGATATTCGAAATCTCCCGGATAACCGTTTAATATATAAGGGAAAACTGAAGGAATATCAAGTCGAAATGACTAAACCTGAGTCGACACGTCTTGTTTTAGGCGATCAGACAACACCAAAGCAATCATTTATTTATAACATATCCAATAAGTTTAAGCGTTTAGTCATTAAATAAAAAGAGCCTTTCTATGTGGAAAGGCTCTTTTTTCTATATTTATATAATTACATGTTGTAGTAGCTAAGAAATCCAACCTTAAGATTGGATTTTTTTCTTTAATATAATCGGCATATCTTATTGCTGATTCACTTGCTGTTAACTCTACGTTCAACTATTCGAAATATCTTTTAAAAATCCTCTTGACAAAAACCATGAACGCGAATATTCTGTATGTAACTATAAAAGTTGTGTAAGGTAAACAAAAGAGGAGGGAGCTAAGATGAGAGTGTTCAGGCAAAAGTTATGGCTAGTCACAGTTTTTGCGTTTGGCCTTTTGTTCGCTGGTTGTGATGGTGGGGAATTGGAATCTTCGGCATCAGAGGAATCGGATGAAAAAATCAAAGTATTGACGACAATCGCTCAGATCGGTGAGCCGTTATCAGTGATTGGTGGAGACCGGTTAGAAGTGGAGAGTTTGATGGGACCGTCGGTGGACCCACATCTTTATAATCCGACTCAGAGCGATATTGCAAAAGTAGACGATGCGGAGATTATTTTTTACAATGGCTTAAATTTGGAAGTGAATATGGTTCCAGTTTTTGATTCGATTGGAAAATCTAAGCCTGTTCTTGCAATTGGAGAAGCGATATCTCAAGAAAGAATTTTAAATGATGAGGATGGGGCAATTGACCCGCACATCTGGTTTGATATTGATCTCTGGGAAGCTGCATTGGATGCCGCCGTGGAGGAATTAAAAGCTTATTCTCCAGAGGATGCAGACTTTTTTGAAGAAAATAAGCTTGCGTATTTTAGTGAATTGGAGAAGTTGAGAGAAGAAGCAAATCAGTTATCTGATATTCCTGATAGTAAACGTATCCTTGTCACGGCTCATGATGCATTTGGCTATTTTGGCAATACACATGACATTGAAGTGATCGGTTTACAAGGGTTGAGCACAGAAGATGAGATTGGTATATCTGATATAAACGAGATAATTGCACTTATTAAGGAACACCGCGTTCCTGCAATTTTCATAGAGAGCAGCATCAATTCCAGTGCAATTGAAGCGGTAATTGAAGGAGCTCAAAGTGAAGGTGTTGAGGTAGAGCTTGGAGGAGAGCTGTATTCGGATGCGATGGGATCGCCTGGAACGGATGAGGGCACTTATATTGGGATGTACCGTCATAATATCCAAACAATATACGAAGCGTTGATGGGAGAGTGAGAAAAATGGGGGAAATAATATTACAAGTGGATAACCTTTCTGCTTCCTATCGGAAAACGACCGTATTAAATAATGTCAATTTTAAGATACGGAAGGGATCATTGACCGGAATTATCGGACCGAATGGAGCGGGTAAATCTACACTTTTGAAAACAATACTAAATTTACATCCGGCTTTGACTGGCTCAGTGAGATTTTTTAATCAACCTTTTCAACAAGCGAAGAAACGAATCGGCTACGTACCTCAGCGTGGCTCTGTAGATTGGGATTTTCCAACGGACGCACTAGATGTAGTGACAATGGGTTTATATGGAAAAATCGGCTGGCTCAAGCGGCCGAACCGCAAACATAAACAATTGGCTTATGAAGCACTGGAGAAAATGGGGATGGCGGATTATGCCAACAGACAGATCAGTCAGCTTTCAGGTGGTCAGCAGCAACGTGTATTCCTAGCGAGAGCCTTAGTGCAGGATGCTGACTTTTATTTTATGGATGAGCCGCTTGCCGGGGTGGATGCTGCAACAGAACGGGCGATTATGAATATACTCAAAGAATTGAAGGCAAATGGAAAAACGGTGATGGTCGTTCATCATGATTTACAAACGGTAGAAGATTATTTTGACCATGTACTTCTGCTTAACAAGACACTTCTTTGCCATGGTAGAACGGAAGAGATTTTTACAAAAGAGAATATCGCAAAAACCTATGGTGGAAATATGCGTTGGATGGGAGAGAACAGAGAGTATGCTGTCCATTCTGTGGAATAGTAACACGGGCTGGGTGCTTCTGAGTACGATGACGTTAGGTATAGCTGCTGGGGCAATCGGCTGTATGGCATATTGGAAGCGTCAAAACCTGATGAGTGATGTGCTTTCCCATGCTGCATTACCTGGAGTCGTTATTGCATTCTTACTGTTGGGTGAGAAAAATTTGCTTGTTCTTATTATTGGAGCGGCAATCAGCGCTCTTGTAGGAGCGTTTTTCATCCAATGGATCACGACCTCGAGTAGAATTTCAGAGGACTCTGCGATGGGGATGATCTTAGCGGTATTTTATGGTATGGGAATTATGCTTTTAACGATTGCCAACCGTTCTGCGGGAGGTAACCAGAGTGGGCTTGATAGTTTTATTTTCGGGCAAGCAGCTGCAATGGTCCGCTCCGATGTGGTCACGATGCTGATCTTGGCTGTGCTTGTATTGTTGATCGTGTTTATTGGATTCAAAGAATGGAAAATCTACTTGTTTGACCAACAGTTTGCAAAGGGCCTCGGGTTATCCATTCAGAGTATGAGCACGTTATACACGGTTGTGCTCGTTACAACAATTGTTATTGGCATTCAAGCTGTTGGAGTCATATTAATGGCAGCTTTACTAATCATTCCGGCTGTCAGCGCCAGATATTGGACTCAATCTTTTCAAATGATGATTATGCTATCTGCGTTATTTGGTGGACTGTCGGGGGTTAGTGGAACCCTGATAAGCACCATGGGGAATGGATTACCTACAGGACCATTCATTGTAGTAGTTGGAGCGGGCTTTTTTATGGTATCTCTTATTTTCGGCAAAGAAAAAGGGCTGCTTATCAACTATATTCAATATAAATTCCAACAGAAAAAACAGATGGAAGTTTTAAAGCAGGAGGGTGGCCGATTATGAGTTATACATTCTGGATCTTATTGACCGCTTCGTTAGTTGGCTTATCCTGTGGGATTATCGGTGTTTTCCTTATTTTGCGAAAGACGGCGATGATGGCAGATGCAATCAGCCATACAGTTTTGTTGGGGATTGTATTAGCCTATATTGTGACAAAAGAAGTGAGTGGAATGGCGATGCTTATTGGTGGGATCTTAGCTGGAATTGCTACTGCATTTCTCGTGCAATCGCTGCATTCCCTGCAAGTACAACATGATGCAGCGATGGGAATTGTATTCACGACTCTATTTGCAATAGGGGTCATCTTAATTTCAACCTCTGTTGGAAATGCCCACCTTGACGTTCAACATGCTTTAATGGGGGAAATCACCTTTATTCCTTTCCATACAATCACTTTGCCGCTTATCGGGGACATACCTCAGGCGACGGCATTGTTGCTCTTCGTACTGGTGGTTGTCATTGTTTCCATAATTGCATTCTACAAAGAATGGAAATTAACTTCCTTCGATCCTGCTTTGGCAGCAAGTCTGGGGATTCCGGTACTGTTCATGCACTATCTGTTTATGGGGCTCGTTTCCGTGACGACTGTCGCTTCCTTTGATGCGGTTGGAGCAATTATGGTTGTTGCGATGCTTATTACTCCAGCTGCTTCTGCATATTTATGGACCGACAAGCTAATTATTATGATTATCTTGAGTGGTGGATTTGGAGTTGTATCTTCTATTGTTGGGTATTATGTAGCGGCCTGGATAGATACATCCATATCCGGTTCGATGGCATTTACCACCGGAGTCGTTTTTCTAATCAGTTTCATTTTTTCACCAAAGCATGGTTTAATTGCAAAACGTTTGAAGCCTGTTGGTCAAATGTAAAATAAAAGAAAGGTGATTGTCCCCAAAAGGGTGCAATCACCTTTTCATTAATATGGATCGGCATCGTGGCCTTTTTCAATCGCTTCATCTACAGCTTGGTCAGCCTCTTTGGCTCCAAGTGGATGCATTTCTTCAGCGGTTTCCTCTGACATCGAGGATGTCTTTTTGCTTGCTTCAAGTAAACCTTCCCGCAACCTGCGTCCGTATTCTTCATCCGCTTCCTCGGCTAAAGCAATCATTTTATCCTGGATCACTTTTTTACAAGTGGACAGGTCGTTTACCAAGTTCGAAATCAGCTCGTCTTTTTCCCATTGCTCGAATTCCCGATACGTTTGACCAGCTTGTTTCGTGTTGTCGTTTCGGTCGATTGATTCGCGGACAAGCTCGCCTTCAACATAAGGCTTATGGTCTTTACCAAGCTGCTCTGCTTCTTTAAGACCACCTAAATCTGAAGGTTCGTAGTTCACATGCAAGTTTTGTCCAGGGGCTTTATCATTTTCATAGCGCATTTGTCCGCCTTCCTGGTTCGTCGCAACCCGCTTTTTCGCTGCGTTGATCGGCAATTGTAAATGGTTTGCTCCAATCCGGTAACGCTGCGTGTCCGAATAGGAGAAGGTACGGCCTTGAAGCATTTTATCATCGGAGAAATCCAATCCATCTACTAATACACCCGTTCCGAATGTGGATTGTTCCACTTCATTAAAATAGTTTTCTGGATTTTTATTCAATACCATCTTTCCGACAGGAAGCCATGGGAACTGATCTTTTGGCCATAATTTCGTATCATCCAATGGGTCGAAATCCAGCTCTGGATGCGGGCCGTCTTCCATAATTTGAACAAATAGCTCCCATTCCGGATAGTCGCCTCTTTCAATCGCTTCGTACAAGTCTTGTGTAGCATGGTTAAAGTTCTTCGCTTGAATTTCTTGTGCTTCTTTTGTCGTCAGATTCTTAATTCCTTGTTTCGGTTCCCAATGATATTTCACTAGAACGGCTTTACCTTCTGCGTTTACCCATTTGTATGTGTTTACCCCAGATCCTTGCATCATTCGATAGTTGGCCGGTATACCCCAAGGTGAATAGATGAAAGTCACCATATGGAAAGATTCCGGTGAATTGGCACAGAAATCAAAAAAGCGCTCACTATCTTGAATGTTTGTCACTGGGTCTGGACGGAAGGCGTGGATCATATCCGGGAATTTCATCGCATCTCTAATAAAGAATATTTTAATATTGTTACCGACTAAATCCCAGTTTCCATCTTCTGTGTAAAATTTTACTGCGAAACCTCTCGGATCCCTTACTGTTTCTGGTGAATGAATTCCGTGAACTACGGTAGAGAAGCGGACAAAAACAGGAGTTTGTTTCCCTTTTCCTTGAAAAACTTTTGCACGGGTATACTTGGAAGCCGGTTCATCTCCAACCGTTCCATAGGTTTCAAAGTAACCATGGGCACCTGCACCACGGGCATGTACAATCCGTTCTGGTATTTTCTCACGGTCGAAATGACTGATCTTTTCTATGAAATCATAGTTTTCAAGCATGGCAGGACCGCGGTTCCCAACGGTTCGGATGTTCTGATTATTAGTGACAGGATGTCCTTGGCGCGTCGTTAACGTGTCTTCATTTTCTACATGTGTTTCATATTTTTCCTCAGAGTGCTCTTTACTCATGCATAATCCCTCTTTCTTGAAATAGTAAGTCTATAATTATCCTGTCCATATTGGATAACTACATACGTATAAAAGAAAGAAGTACCAATGTTGGAAAAGGCATGTGAATCAAATCCACATGCCTTGCATCATTCTATTATTTCCTATCCCTCTTCATAAACAGCGACAGCAGTAATCCGGTAACCGAAAAGATGAAAGCAACTAAGAATGCGTTTTTTACACCTTGTAAAAATTGCAATGGATCTGATGTTTCCATTCCTGATGCTGTCTTGCTTATAAATGAAATGATAAACGTTAATCCGAGCGAACCGCCGAATTGTCTGGCTGTATTGATGCTAGCAGTTCCATGGGCAATGGCTGAATCAGGCAACCCATTAATCCCGGCTGTCATAATCGGCATATTGATGAAGGCGACACCGGCCATGGATATGGCAAACAGGACAGATGTAAACAGGAAAGAGCTGGACGTGTCTGCCCCAAAGTAATAACCGATCGTTGCAGCTGAAATAAGGATAAATCCAAGGATCGTCATGATTTTTCCGCCGTGTTTATCGTAGATCTTGCCGGCGAAGAAACTCATGATTGCCAAGGTTAATGCTCCTGGAGCGACAACCAAACCTGCGTAGACCGGGGATAGCTGCTGTGCATTTTGCACGAACATCGGTATGATCGTTTCGATGGATATCAATAAACTGAAGGCAATGATTGTGATAACCGTCGACAGAGCGAAGATTGGAACCTTGAGAACACGAAGATCCAAAATAGGTTGTCTTAAACGAAATTGCCTTAATGCAAATAGGACAATAGCGATTACTCCTACCGATATAGTCAGGATGCTGCTTGTGCGGCCAAAGTCTGACTCGGCCATGCTGAATCCAATAAGAACACCGCCGAAACCTATGCTGGAAAGAAGTATGGATAAGATATCAATTTCAGTTTCCCGCTTTTCCGTTACATTTTGCATGAATATATAAGTAAATACAAGGATGATTGCTGCTACCGGAAGTGTAAATAAAAAGATGGCACGCCATTCAAAATGTTGGATGATGATTCCTGAAATGGGCGGGCCGATTGCAGGAGCCACGTTGATCACGAGACCAGAAAGCCCCATTGCATAACCTCTCTTTTCCCGTGGATAAACAAGGAAGAGGACGGTTTGCATAAGCGGCATCATAATCCCTGAGCTCATTCCTTGGATGATTCTTCCTGCAAGCAATACTTCGAAGGAAGGCGCAAATAAACCTAATAATGTACCAATGAAAAACAAGAACATTCCACTCGTCATCAATGTTCTTGTCGTGAATTTATCCATTAAAAATGCTGTCATAGGAATAAGTATCGCAATCGCCAACATAAAGCTTGTTGTCAGCCATTGGACTTGACTTGCATTAATTTCAAATTCATCCATGATTTTAGGGAAAGCGGTAATCAGGAGAAATTGCATCAAAACTGAAAAGAATGAACTGGATAGCACGATTGCCACTAGCAGTCTTCTATGTGTTGTAGATAAAAATTCTCGGGTCATCGAATGCAGTTTCCTCCTTTATAACTAATGCGTACAACTAACACTAAGATATCAGAGCCCGAATGAATTGGAAACAGACAAGCATTATCTCCTGTTATCCACTTATCTTTCTTATAGAAAGTTAAAAAATCCCCACCCGGAATAGGGGAGGGGATTGGGTGCCATTTCATTTAGTTGTTCGCTGTAGCTGCACCTTCTACGTTTGGACGGTTGTCCTCTTTGATCATTGCGGCTGCGATCGTTCCGATAATCAGCAGGAATCCTGCAAAGTAGAAGCCCATGTTCAAGCTTCCAGTAACATCGGTTAGGAACCCAGTGATGTACGGAGCTAGGATGGAACCACACATACCGATAAAGTTATATACACCGAATGACGTACTGTAAGCATGTTTTGGAGCGTTGTCTGCCACTACTGCTACAAGTACAGGGTTTGTACTGATTTTACCAAAGATACCGTAACCGATTAATGATGCATAAAGTACCCACATGCTATCAAATGCAACAATTGAAATGATGGCGATAATGGATAATGGCATCATCACTAGCAATACCGGACGACGTTTACCCATACGGTCGGCAATCCAACTGAACAGAATTGAACCAGGAATAGCTGCCCAAGGTACAAGGGATGCAATAAATGCTACCGATCCGCCTGTAATACCACGTGCATGCTGTAGGTAATACGGCATCCAAGTTACGACTACGAAGAATGCATAGATTGCAGTGAAAATGACGATATAGGAAAGTACTAGGTTTCTGTTTTTGAATAGATCCCCAAGTTTAACTTTTTCACCACTATCAACTTCAGCCTGATGTTCCGCTTTCGTTTTACGTTTTTCTTTAATGACCCACATCATGAGTAACCCGATCAGGATGACGGGAATCGCGATAATGTAGAATGGAGCTCTCCAACTCATTCCGAGCTCACCGACCGTATAACTGGAAATAAAGTAACCAATCGAGATACCGAACGCCATCCCACTGTTGATAATCGCACTACCTACAGTGATGTGTTTAGGTGGAATCGATTCGGATGATAGCCCGTAAGAAGGACCATAGTAGAATCCTTGGAAAATACCAACCATTGCCCACATGGTGATGAACATGAAGAATGTTGGCATCATACCTGTAAGTGCTGCAAAAATACCGAAGAGAATAACGCCAGGAACGACGACACGTTTCTTACCGATTTTATCCCCAAGCATTCCTGCCGGTACGTTCATTGCTGCATAGCCTAGAAAGAAAATACTGCTGATAAGACCTAATGTAGAAGTGGAAAGACCAAATTCGGTTTGAATATTATCCATAACTGGATTCAATACGGATCGCGTCGCATAGATGGCAACCCAACCTAAAAAGAAGATCGTGACAATTTTAACCCAGTAAGGAATGAGTGTTTTTTTCTCATTTTGTTCTTTTACAGGAATCTCTGTAGCTGCTTTTGCCATTGTTGTTTCCTCCTTCATTATTATGAATAAAATAAATGATTACTTATCTTGTACTTTCATGATACGGCAGAGGACATTGCAATCGAATAAAATAAAGAGAGGAGACATTACAAAAACATTAAAAATTAGTTATTTGTGATAAATGAGTGGAGTTGATTTAGGGTTAGATTGTCCAATGTGGACAAATGCGATTAGAATGTTGGTTGGAATAGATAACAATGAAAAAACTCTGTTTATCCTTAGAGATAAACAGAGCTTTATTTTTATTTCTCCATCATATTTTGTAACGCATCATAAATCTCGGGCGCGACTTTATTCAACCGGACAGGTTTCCATTCTGGATTTACCCACATATGTTTTGTTGAACCTTTTGCCAACAGTTCGCCAAATGGCTCTGCAGTTGTCATTGTGTCCATCTGTTTATATTCTTCTTCGGTGATTTTCCGTGCTTCATAATGGAACTCCAGCCGAACAGGCGAGTATGTTGCTACTTTAGAGTAAATCACAACACAATCATCAAAATGGGCAGATTTTTTATAGTCCACTTCTGCATGGAGTACAGGAAGGAGAAGACCTTGTTCCTCCATTTTGTAATAATTCATTCCATAATGTCGCATCCATTCTGTCCGGCCGACTTCAAACCATGTGATGTAATTACCGTGGTGGACAACGCCCATACGATCGGTATCTTTATATTGGACTCGCATTTTATGTTGATGCCATACTTCACTCATCGTTAACCCTCCGTTATTTCTTCGCAAGTAATTCTTCCGCTTTTTCTTTAAGGCGGAACTTCTGGACTTTTCCAGTACTCGTCATCGGCCAGTCTGATGCCTCGATGAACCAGACGTGTCGCGGTACTTTAAAGCGGGCAAGCTGTGAAGAGCACCAGTCTACGATATCCTTACGTGATAGATCCTCCCCATCTTTCAATTCAATAAATGCTGCACCGATTTCCGTCGTTAATTTATCTGGCACACCAATGACATTCACTTGATTCACTGCTGGATGCTTGGAAATAACGATTTCCACTTCCCGAGGAGAAACGAGCTCACCGGATACTTTATAAATTTCTTTACTTCTGCCAAGAATTTGTAAATACCCATTTTCATCGATTCTTCCTACATCCCCGGTGCGCAGCCAGCCATCTTTATCAATCGTTTTCGCTGTTTCTTCTGGTTTTTTGTAATAACCATGGGTAACTGTATTCCCGCGTACCACCAATTCTCCAACTGCACCTGCAGGGAGGGTGGCGCCTGTATCCGGATCAACGGTTTTATATTGTACGGAGCTGCCATCAAACTCTGATAATCCACTAACTCCATTTAATTTCGGACGGCCGACCCTAGTGGAAATCCGCTCTAGGGAATCTCCAATCTCTGTCGTGACGCCAGAAGAAGCAACTTCTGTCTGTCCGTATCCTGTGATGATCTCGGTCAACCCTAGGGTTTCCACAGCTTTTTCCCATACTGGTATCGGCGCAGGCGCAGCACCGCACCACATCGCGAATAAATGGGATAAATCGAATTCCTTCACTTGTGGGTGATTCAATAATGGAACTAATGTAGTCGGTACACATAAATAATCATTTGCTTGATACTTTTCCATCAATTGTAAAGATAGAAGTGGAGATGCTCCAACTGCCGAGATGAACGAGCCGCCGACAAAGGACATAGCAAGGATCGCTTCAATAATGGCAAAGCAATGATAAAAAGGCAGAGGTGCGAAGGTGACTCGTCCGTCTTCAATCGCACGGCTTAAGCATGTCCCGTATGCAGAACGTAAAAGCATATCGTGGGTCAGCATGACACCTTTTGGACTTCCAGTGGAACCGGAAGTGTACATAATGATCGCTACTTCATCCGGAAAACGGGATTCATTTTGTCTCTCTGTCAATTCTTGATCTGAAACTGCATTGCCGTTTGTTAAAAAATCTTCCCAAGATAGAAACTGCTCGTCGATTGTACGGCTTTCATCTTTATTGATCGCAATGATTTTTTCAAGCTTATTATTAGCTTGGAAATTCGGATCAGCAAGGATATCCAATAACATATCTTGATGACCTTCATCCTTCTTCGTCTGTTGAAAAATCAAATACTGTGTATCAGATTGGGAAATGATATATTTCAGTTCATCCTTCTTCAGCATCGAATTAATCGGAATGAATACAGCACCAACGATGGAAGAGGCGATCATTAATGAAGGAAAGGTAGCGTCATTCCGCATTAAAATTGCAATATGATCGCGACGCTTTACCCCAAGCTCCATAAACGCTTTTGCGTACTGGACAGCATCTCTCCAAATATCTTCATATGTATATTCCTCATCATCCATATATAGATAAGGACGGTCTTTATACGCTTTACAAGCTTTTTGGAAATGAGCGGCAATCGTATCCCTAGGCCAGACAGGGAAACGCGCTTCTAGAGATTTTCTTCTTTCTTCCACACTTGGCAATATTGGAACTTTCTTCTTCGTCGTTGTCACTGAACTTCCCCCTTAATTAAAACTTTTTGAATGCAATTACCGCGTTATGGCCACCGAATCCAAACCCATTGGATAAAGCAATATCAATTTCCCCTTCGACTGCTTGATTAGCGACATAGTCCAAGTCACATTCTGGATCGGGATTTTCCAAATTGATCGTTGGTGGAAAAGTATTGGTTTCCAAGCTCTTTAACGTGATGATTGCTTCGATGCCTCCTGCGGCACCAAATAAATGACCTGTCATCGATTTTGATGAACTGACTTTAAGCTTATAGGCATGGTCCCCAAACACTTCTTTCACCGCTTTCGTCTCAGAAACATCACCAGTCGGTGTACTAGTCCCATGGGCATTGATATAATCGACATCTTCAGGATCTATTCCCGCTCGTTCGATCGCAAGCTTCATCGCCCGGGATGCTCCTTGATAGTCAGGGGCTGTAATATGGTAGGCATCGGTTGTGCTGCCGTACCCAATAATTTCTCCAAGGATGGGAGCCCCGCGATTTACTGCATGCTCGTATTCTTCTAAAAATAGTACCCCGGCACCTTCAGACATGACAAAGCCGTCACGGTCAGCATCAAATGGACGCGATGCTTGTTCTGGTGTTTCATTCGCTGTAGACATCGCCCGCATTTTGGAAAAACCAGCAAAATACAGTGGATTGATTGTCGCTTCTGCACCGCCAGCCAAAATTGCATCACTATAGCCGTGTGCAATTTGATGATAAGCCTCTCCGATGGAGTGGTTGCTCGTCGCACAGGCAGAAACGGTTGAAAAACTTGGGCCCCGGAAGCCTGTCTTAATCGCTAATAAGCCAGCAAGCATATTATGGATGGACATCGGAATGAAGAACGGAGACACCCGTTTTGGTCCTTTTTCCAGCAAGACTTTATGATTCTCCATTATCGTATCCATCCCGCCAGCCCCGGAACTGATATAGATTCCGACTCGGTCTTTATTAATTTTATCCAAGTCTACCCGAGCCTGCTCCAATGCCTGCATTGCGGCGACTACTCCAAACTGGGTAAAGCGGTCATATCGCTTCAACTCTTTGCTATCGATATATTTTTCAGCTGGAAAATCCTCAACTGTTCCAGCGATCTTTGTGCTTAAGTCCTTGAATTCCTCTGACGTAACTGGCTTGATTCCGGATACCCCATTAGTTATGTTGTTCCATAAGGTTTCCACATCATTTCCTAAGGAAGACACCACGCCAGTACCTGTTACAACAACTCTTCTTTTCATTCTAAATCCCTCCTCGTATATTATGTTTAGGCACTTAGTTTCCGCCTATTATTTCCCTTGTTAATCAACCTGTTG
Source organism: Oceanobacillus luteolus (assembly GCF_023715655.1). Classification (GTDB taxonomy): domain Bacteria; phylum Bacillota; class Bacilli; order Bacillales; family Amphibacillaceae; genus Oceanobacillus; species Oceanobacillus luteolus. Next base: position 18,321 of record NZ_JAMBON010000050.1, read on the forward strand.
ATATGTCAAATGACTTGGACGCTCTGGGATATTCCTAGATAATGGTCTTAGGATCATTTG
>NZ_JAMBON010000051.1 GCF_023715655.1 Oceanobacillus luteolus
AGCCGTTATTTAAGAGCTGCCTTATGGAAACCAGGGCATATCTGGGTACGAAAAATCGAAGGGAAAGGTGCTTCTTAATTCTTAAAATCTGGCTGTCGCTCAAGTCTAATTGTATATTGTAAAAAAATGAATGGAGCCACCTTTAGTTGGGTATTTACTTTTTTGGCTCTAATAGAAAAAAGATTAAAACTGAAAATTCTGGTATTATTTATGCAACGCTAGTGGTTGTAAATACCTTTTTCAATCAATGGTTGCAGAGCAATTATGACAAGCTACCTAATAAGATAATATTAGATTTCGGGTTTATTGAAAGCGTTAGCAATGACCTTGTCACTTCTTTTGCTCCTATATTAAGTTTATTAAAAGGAAAAACGGTAATTGTAATGAGTGGTGCGGTACCAAACAGTATACCTGTTGCATCAGATGAGAATTACAAGTTTCCTCGGATTGAAAAAGAATTATTTAATGAAATGAAGAAAATATCCTCTAACGATACTGACTTGATGTTTGGAGACTATTCTTCTGTAAGCCCTATCATTTCAACAGGAGGCAGAGCAATAGTCCAAGTTAAGTATACTTTAGATAACGACTATTGGTTTGTTAGAAATGGTCTACGTCAAGGAAATTATGACTTTGTTAAAGTCTGCCAACAGATTGCCAGCTTAAGTGGATTTGACGAAAAGTACTGCTGGGGAGATGAATATATTAAGTCTGTGGTTGATGACAATACCAATAAAGGGAATCCTTCCGTTTGGACGTCAATTGGAGTAAACAGACATACCGTAGTTTGTCTTAATGAATTATGATAATGAAAAGAGAATTGGAGCAGGCAATGAAATGCCTGCTTCTTTTATGAGTTCTTCATATGCATGCGTACTTCTTTTTTTAATAAGGATTTTATTTTCTCTGATAGTGTTTCATCTAATGTCTTAATAACATCTTGTTTAAATAACTTCCTAATTTGACTCTTGGTTATTTTCCTACCTAAAAATTCATCTCTAGAAGCAATTCGCTTAATATCATTTGAAGACAGCAAGGATACGAAATCTTTAAAGGAATGATTTGGATTCAGTCTAGCTTTTCTGATAAAAGATAGTCTAACCGTATCTAGACGAGTTTTTGTCGCTACTATAATCCCCCAATACTCAGGAACAGTATCAACTATTGACTCAGCGTATTTCGAGCCTACAACAATATAATTCATTTCAAAATTCCTATCATATTCGGGAATTTGAGTTTCTAATCGTTTTATCGAATCAAAATCACTTTTGATTTCGTACGCGATTACATGGCCATTTACAGCAACTACGTCCGCACGAGCTCTTCCAGAAGGCACTGTTAATTCTTCATAAATTTTACAATCCTTATAAGTAGATACTCTAGAAACCAATGCTTTTCGAATTTGCTTATCATCAAGCTTGTTCATTTTTATCACCTAATATTATTTTATAGCATTAAAGTTTTTTTTCAATTGATTTTTTATTTATCGTAAACCCCATCATATAGTTTAAGCTGACCATCTAAGGTTATTCGAGACTTATTACATAAAAAAGAACGAACCTACTCCCCCTCAAATCAGGAGAATAGAATCCGTTCCCGTCATTCCTATTTATTCACTTAACCATTCATCAACCAGCTCTCGATTGTCGTCCACCCATTTTTCTGCACCAACAATCGGGTCTTCCCCTGCCGCTTCTGCTTCAGCTACATAGCTCATCAATTCACCAATAGCATCATCATCCATTTTCCAGTTCTTCAACCATTGATCAACTTCCGGGTAATCGTCAGCGAAACCTAATCTTTTCGCATGATGAATTTTTTCCGTTTCTCCGAATGACTTTTTCGGGTCTTCCAAATATTTTAAGTCCATCTCTGAAAACACACGATGCGGGTTCCATAATGGTGCGACAACCGGTTCTTCCGCTTTGACTGACTCCTCGATAACTGTAATCATCGCTGGCTCGGAACTTGGTACAAGCTCAAATTCCAACTCGTATTCCTCAATCATTTCTTCGGTAACATCCATTGTTCCTGCACCAGGATCAAAACCAATAATCTTCCCCTCAAACAGATCCTTGTTCTCATTTAAATCTTCAATACTATTGATATCTTCCATATAAGCTGGTACAACTAGTCCAACTTTAGCATTGTCATACCAAACTTCTTCTGAAAAATCGATTTCCTCTTGATATCGTTCGAAATAGTGCTTATCTTGAACGGGCAGCCAAAATTCCAAGTTGACATCCAACTCGTCATTCGCCAATGCAGCCATTTGTGTCCCCATATCTAATAAATGGAACTTAACGTCATATCCTTTTTCCTCAAGAATAACTTTCCACATATTTGTGACTGCAATGTTTTCTGCCCAACTAATCTGTCCCATATCGATTGTCTCATTCGCACTTTCTGCCTCACTCTCTGAAGCTGCACCTTCCGCATCTCCATTCCCGCATGCCGCTAGCACACTTATCATTAATAAAGTAAGGACAAATAATATACTCCTTCGAACACTCATGAATTAAACTGCCTCCTATAAAATTTAGCTTTCATCGTTTTCTTTTGGTAAAAATTCAAATATTTCTCCGGTACGAATACTTGCTGCTAATTTTCTTAACCAATGGTAATATACTTTGGATTCATTCAGCATTTCGTAATATTCTTCAGCTTCTGCTTTTATTTCCTCTGCTATTGACGGATCATTAATAATTTTAGCCAATTCCTTCTCAGCAATATGAACGGCATCCAAGTTCATACTCGCTTCCCGCTCCCATTGTTGGCAATAGAAGGACATAAAGGTATTGAAAAAATTCTTTTCCGCTGTATACGTATGTTTTCTGGAACCTCTCGTAAAAAGACGTTTCACAAAACCAATGTTCTGCAACTTACGTACACTTGTACTCATGCTTGCCTTGGTCATCCCAACTTCTTCAAGCATCTCATCCAAATTCATTTTATCCTCAAAATACATCGTGGCGTACAACCTACCGGCGGCTGGCGTCACTCCGTATAAATCCATCGTTTCTGCGATAGTACCAATAACTTGGTCCTTTGCAAATTCTATTTTTTCTCTTGCTGCTTTATCTTTTGAGCTTTCCACTGGCAAACTCTCCTTGTATGTTGTTCACTTTGTTAAATTTTTTCTTAACAAATTAAATACTACGCTTTTTAAAAATATTGTCAAGTGGAACTGACAAGAAAAAACGCGTTATTACCTATTTACTATCACATTATAAAATTATTTTTCATCTAGAATATGTTTTAAAAATCAACTGAATTTTTTTGACACAACTTTTTTTATGTGTTAGATTAAATTTGTTCACAACGTTAAATTTTTTCTTAACAAACTTAACAATGCTATTGACGATCAACTAGGAGGTTTCTGTATTGGACATAAAAAAACAATATATAAATGGCCAATGGGTTGATGCCATCTCTGGAAATACAAGAGAAATTATTAATCCATATAACCAAGAGGTCATTGCAGTTGTTGCCGAAGGAGACGAACAGGATTCCGAAAAGGCAATCGCTGCAGCAAGAGAAGCATTTGACCATGGTGAGTGGCCACATACATCGGCAACCGAACGAGCAAAAATTGTTAACAAAATTGCGGATCTCATTGAACGCGACCAAGAGGAACTCGCGAAGCTTGAATCATTAGATACCGGAAAAACACTGGAAGAAAGCCGATGGGATATGGAAGATATTGCTGGTGTCTTCCGTTACTATGCGGAGCTTGCCGATAAAGATGGAGGTCAAATCATAAACTCCCCCATCCCAAATTCAATCAGCAAAGTAGTGAAAGAACCTGTTGGTGTCTGCGGGCAAATTACTCCTTGGAACTATCCACTGCTTCAAGCATCTTGGAAACTGGCTCCAGCTCTCGTAACTGGAAACACACTCATCATCAAGCCGAGTGAAATTACACCACTTACACATATTAAAATCTTTGAACTCATCGAAGAAGCTGGAGTACCTAAAGGTGTTGCCAACCTTGTACTTGGCCCAGGAAACACAGTCGGCGCAGTACTATCCAATCATAAGGATGTAGATTTAATCTCCTTTACCGGCGGAATTGAGACAGGAAAAACGATTATGCAAGCTGCAAGTCATAATATGAAAAAAATCGCACTCGAACTCGGTGGCAAGAATCCGAATGTCATCTTTGCTGATGCTGATTTAGAAGTCGCAATCGATCAAGCTTTAAATGCTGTCTTCTTCCATGCTGGACAAATCTGTTCAGCTGGAACGAGAATCATCGTCGAAGAAAGCATCCACAATACACTTGTCGATGCACTCACTGAGCGCGTGAAAAAAATCAAGCTTGGAAATGGTTTTGATGAAACAACACAGATGGGACCACTTATTTCACAAGAACATTTAAATAAAGTGGAAAAGTATGTTGAAAAAGGAATCGAAGAAGGGGCAACTGTCGCAGTCGGAGGCAGACGTCCAGAAGATGCAGAACTTCAAAATGGATTTTTCTATCTACCTACCATTTTGACAAATTGCACGACCGACATGAGTGTTGTTCAAGACGAAGCTTTTGGTCCGGTCATTACAGTGGAGAAATTTGAAACCGAAGAAGAAGCTATGAAACTAGCAAATGATTCTATTTACGGACTATCCGGCGGTGTATGGACAAAAGATATCGCAAAGGCAGAACGCTGTGTTGCAAAAATGCGCATGGGTACCGTCTGGATCAATGATTTTAATATCTACTTCCCACACGCTCCATGGGGTGGTTATAAGCAATCTGGAATCGGCCGCGAACTAGGAGTCATGGGACTCGAAGAATACCAAGAAACCAAACACGTATTCCAAAATCTAAAACCAGAAACCATAAACTGGTTCTAAAACAGTAATCTACAACAAATCTATAATGATTCAGTACATAGGAGGCAATTATTAATGAGTTTAAATATGAAAGTAGAACATATGTATAAATTTCACCAATTCGAACTACCAACAGCGATTAAACACGGAATTGGATCCATCAAGCATGTTGGAGAAGAGGTTAAAAACCTTGGCGTGACAAAAGCGTTACTTGTAACCGACCCAGGAATCTATCATGCGGGTATCACGAAGCCAATTGAAAACTATTTAAAAGAGGCTGGAATCGAAGTTTCTTTATTTAATAAAGTAGAACCAAACCCTCCAGTACGTCTTATTGCAGAGGGAAGCAAGCAGTACAAAGAAGATAACTGTGATGGGCTCGTTGCTGTAGGCGGAGGAAGCTCCATGGACACAGCAAAAGCAATTGGTGTTGAAATTGCTCATAACGCTCCCGTTTTAGAATATGAAGCAGCAGAAGGGAAAAAGCCGCTTGAGCACCGCATTCCACCGCTAACTACTATCCCTACAACAGCTGGGACTGGATCAGAAGTAACACAGTGGGCAGTGATTACAGATGAGGAACGTGAATTCAAATTTAATACAGGCGGTCCGCTCATCGCTGCTCACTTAACGATTATCGATCCAGAATTACATGTTTCCATGCCTCCACACGTAACAGCAATGACAGGAATTGATGCACTTGCACATGCCATCGAATGCTACACGATGCACTATGCCCAACCGGTTACAGATGCAGTCGCACTCCTTGCTATCGAATATGTTGGAAAATATATTCGTCGTGCTTACTCAGATGGCGGTGACATTGAGGCAAGATACGGAATGGCTCAAGCTGCCATGCTTGCAGGATTAGCTTACGGAAGTGAATCGGCAGGAGCAGCGCATGCCATGTCTCAAACACTTGGTGGTATTATCCCGGTTGCACATGGCCAGTGTGTTGCAACCATGATGGGTCCTGTTATGGAATACAACTGGAAAGGACATCCGGCTAAATTTGCTAGAATCGCACAAGCTCTCGGCGTGAATACACTCCATATGACAACAGAAGAAGCAGCAAAAGCAGCGGTTAATGAAGTTTATAAACTTGCAGAAGACTTGGATATTCCAACTCTAGAAGAACAGGGTGTATCCCCTGACATGATTGATAGACTTTCAAAAGAAGCAATGAAAGATCCTCAAACAGTAGGGAATCCACGTGACTTAACGGAGGAAGATTATAAGTGGATTTATAAACGTTGCTTTAATTTGGTTCCTAAGACGTTGTAATGTTTAATCATATAGCAAAACAACTCCGTTCATGATTCATTCATGAACGGAGTTGTTTAATTTAGACAGAGGGAAGTTGTTCGTACGGTTACCTCATCAGGCCGACAAGTAGTCAGATTATATCCTTCAAATTGTCATTCTGGTGGTGGCAGGCGCCCCGAGTTCAAGATGTAGCGGTTGTTAAATGAATATGACGAACCCCAAGTAATGACATCCCTAAGTTCAAAAATTTAAGCTTACCGATAATGCTTCTTCTCAACCGTAAAAGCCTCTATCGCTTCTCGATCCACTTCATAACCGATACCAACTGATTTAGGTACTTCTATATGACCATTCTCAGCTACAACTTCGGGTAGAATAACGTCTTTCTCCCAATATCGATTGGAGCCGGCAGTATCTCCTGGCAGTGTAAAATTTGATAAAGTTGTCAAAGCGATATTATGTGCTCTTCCAATCCCGGACTCGAGCATTCCTCCGCACCAGACTGGAATATGATTTTGACTGCAGTAATCATGGATTTTCTTCGCCTCTGTCAAGCCGCCGACCCGACCGATTTTAATATTAATAATTTCAGTACTGCCTAGCTCAACCGCTTTTCGTGCGTCCTCCAACGAATGAATACTTTCATCCAAGCATATAGGAGTATTCAGCTCTTTTTGCAAGCGCGCATGATCGATTATGTCATCGGAAGCTAGAGGTTGTTCAATCATCATCAAATCGAATTCGTCCAACTGTTTTAACAGATTGATATCCTCTAAGCGATAGGCAGAGTTTGCATCTGCCATAATTGCCACATCCGGGAATTTTTCACGAAGTGTGCGAATCACTTCTACATCCCAGCCCGGCTTTATTTTCACCTTCATCCGTTTGTATCCTTCTTTTATATAGCCATCTACCAAGTCGACAAGATGTTCAATTGTCGGTTGAATACCAATACTTAGTTCGGGCGGTGCCAGGCACCAACATCACAACATTTTCTTACAAGAAATCTTCGCTGCATTCCATCCGAAACTTCGTGCCCAAGTACGGGCTTGCGAGGCTTCCTCTTTATTATCTTCTTCATAGATTGTCCCTAAAAAGTCAGCAAATCCGCTCAGTCCGCCTACATCATCCAATACGGAAATACCTTCTTTATGAATACAAACTGGTTTATGCTTATCGATGACTGTATTTCTTGCTTCTTCAAGCTCGTCTTCACCAAGCCTATTCTGTTCTAAAAGGTCTTCGCAATCATGAGGTTTCGTTATCTTAACGACCCAATCATCACCAAAATCATAATTGTAAAGAAGCTCCTTCGTGACAGGAAACCATTCATCTGAGGTAAGTTCTTCATCTGGAGATGCGAGAAGCTTGTTCACTTCCAGCCGTTCCAATAAACTTTCCGTCCCACCCTCCAAAAATATAGTAGCATTCATTTCATCCAGGGTGAGATTGATTAATGAGTCTGTTTTAAGTACTTTCGCCCCAGCATTTTTATTTGATTTCTTTCGTGCAAGAAAAGAGTCAAAGGATTCTTGAACCTCAATTGTTTCAAAGCGCTCTAATAATTCCTGTATATCACGCTTGGCTATTTCGGGATGCTCCATTATTCCACCATACACGTAGGGACCCGTATATTTTTTTCTGAGCCATGTATTAATACTTCCACTTTTATAATCATCATCCCAAAATAGATCCTTCGTTGCTTCCGATGGGGCTTGGAATAAAACACCTACTAAATTTGCCCAGCCTTTCACTGTATTCCCTGTTAATTGTTGATAGATATCATCTGGTAAAATAAAACGCCGCAAGTGTGAATTTTGCCAGCCGAACAATTTTTGAATCGTATAATGAAGATTATGCAGTGGCATGTCGGAAGGGATAAGGATGTCTCGCGTTATCGACTTACCGTCACTAGACTCACCATACCTTTTTAACATTCTTCGTTGATAATCTGATAGATAATCATCAGATAATTCTAAGTGAAGACGTACTGGTGTCATTTTGTTTTTCACTTCTTATTCCTCCAGCAAATAATATTAAGCTATTTCAGTATGTCGAACGATTTTGCTTAATACTATAACAGCATATTTACTACTCTCTTTCAAGTCATTATAATAAACTTTTACAGATTGGGAACTGTTTAGTGCAAAAAAAGTTATGATTTTTGCGACCAAAATGTTAGAAGTTTGCACAAAAAAATAATAGGGAATTTTCACTGCTCCTAGCTCTAAAATATCCCACCCGACAAAATTCGACATAGTTCGGGTGGTGACAGGCACGTAGAATTCACAGAAAACAAATGCATGATTTTCACTATTTGGCCAAAAATACAAAGAGATTTCAAAATGAATGGAGAAGTTCAGATGAAATTTTCAACGCGTGGCGATGCCCATAAACTTTATCTTCGTCTTCGGGAGATGGCCCCCGGTGACATAACAAAGAGCCATTATTTAAAAGAAACAGGAGAAATAAAAGAATTTTATCAATCCCTCGACAGTGACACATTACAACTTATCTATTATCAAGTAGCAAAAGAAAAAGGAGGAATAGGGATCATCCCAATATTCGCAACGGCTATACCATGGTTACTCGTGCTGTTTTCTAAACCACTCGAAGATTATATTATTGGTAATGGAAACATGAATTGGATGATTTTCGGGACAATCTATTTGATGATACTTACGGTTAGCTTAATTTTTCATTTTAAAGAGAATGCATGGGCTGTCGTTCACAGTGAAATCATTAAAGATATATTAGAAGAACGAAGAGACTAATAAGGTCGAGTAGGGCAGTGAAGCCTCTCCGACAAATTTGCACATCAAATTGTGCCTCACACCCCTCTGAAAACCGTGCTTACGATTTTCCCGCACATGGCTCTTCCTCTCATCTTTCATAGAATATATCCGATATGATTCTTTAGGTCATAGCTATTAATTTTCAATGTTGGTCTTGGCAGTGGAAGTTTCTATAACTTAAACCCTGTAGCCCAACCACCGAAAAAACGCCGCAATAAGAGGGAACTCGTCCAGAGAGTTCACCTCACACCCCTTCATATCATGCTTTTCTTTCTCTCTCCGCACTGCTTCTCTTAGCTTATTAAATCCAGTTTCTGATGCATCAAACTCAAAAGGCTTAACCAGAATGTCCCCATAAAACGTACAAATCATCGCTTTATGTATATATTTGGCTGCATCCACAGCCACTAATAAAATATTTTCTCCCCCTGTTTTCCGAATAAATTCTGCCCATCGACTTCCATTTCTATCTTGAATATGGTTCAATAATGGTTGGACCATCGTTTTCATCTCCTTTGACTGGGTGTAGTAGGAAGTTCTGTGATAGGTACTTCTATTCTACAATGAAAACGATGGTCTTTCTTATTGTTTTGAACTATTTACTATACTAGGCACGTAGAATTTACTAGCTTCTTAAAATACGCATCAAATCATAATTACGATATTTTTTATTTCTCTTCACTTCCCGATCTGAAAATAATAACTTTTTCTCCGCTAGTGTATTAAGTGCATTCCTAGCAGTATTCGTAGATATGCCAAGATGTTCGGCAACTTTTTTGGCGGTTGTAAATGGATCCGAAAAGGTATAGAGCCAAACCCTTTTTTCCGATTCCAGTTGACATTTAATTAAACCTTCACTCGCTAATCTATCGGCCTTTTCTAGTTTTTCATAAATGCGTGTTGCCATGCGATCACAAGCTTTTAGAAAGAACAAAATCCAATCGCCCCACTCGGGATTCTCTCCTCTTACTCCATTTAACATGTCGTAATATAAGGCACGCTCCTCTTCCAGTTCCTCACTGACAAAAAATATCGGCTGTGTAATAATTTTGGATTGCATCAGTGAAAGCACAATTAAAATACGGCCAAGACGACCATTTCCATCTAAGAATGGATGAATAGATTCAAATTGAGCATGCATAATAGCAGTCTTTATAAGTGGATTTGCATCTTCATCAAAAATGTAGCCGTCAGCAGGTAGATGATCCGTTGTTAGTCTCTCATTGTATGGATGTTTATTAATAAAATACTCTAGATTCTGCATATACTCTTCGATTTCATCAGCAGAAATTGGAATGTAAGTTGCATCTTCTATTCTATTTGAGGGCCCAATAAAATTTTGCACCTTTCGATAATCACCAGAAGCTTGAACCGAACCTCTTGCACCTTGCATTAGTATTCCGTGCAAATCTCTTATCAATCTCCAAGATACTGGATATCCATTTCTTATTCGCTCGGTCCCCTCTTGTAGTGCTTCACGATAATTTTTAACTTCAGTAATTTCCCGTCGAGGGTTACTATCATTCTGTTCTTCTACCACATCTGTGAAAGTAACTTGGGTACCTTCAATCCTTGTTGATTCAACCGATTCACTTAATTGTAGGAGTTGAATGAGACTCTTATTAACAATGGAGTGATTAAACCTTTCCTCCAAACGCCCAATTTTGTGATTTATTTTTGATAATATTTCAAGAATCTGTAACGCTTCTTCTGTTTTTACACTAATAGGAAGTTTTGTGATACCTTTTCTAGCCAAAACCAACACCTCCTTATTTAGTATATTTACTTAAATATACACTTTTATACGTCTTAGCTCAAAATAATGAATATATTTACTTAATAAATCTTTTAATTTTACACAAAACACCTACAAAGTTTATACACTCCGAAATACACTGTTCTATTCCTCTCTGAAATTCAAAGAGACAAGCATGTCTAGATCGTGGCAAGCTAACTTAACTATAAATAAACAACTGACTGATCTGCTTGTCCTTGTTTTTAATAACTATACTTTATTTATCACATTTTTATCACTGGCGTTAATTCAGTATGGAAACGGATGCTTGTACTCCTAAAATGACTCCACCGAAAAAGGGGAATTCCTTCCATTAACTTTAGATGATTGAATTGGGATAAAACATCAGTCGAACACAATAAATAACATAATTCTTGAACATACAATAAGGGAATGAAGCTAGTTAACAACCTCCTCACCTTCCTCCTCCCAATACCTCCTCATCACCTCTTCCACCTGCTGCACCGTCACTTCCTCCTCTCTATTCTTCTTTTCCAACTCCCTCTCCTTCCGTTTCCGCTCCTCTTCCCCATACCACTCGGGAATAATATCTCTTTTCTTCACAAAAAAACCACCACTCAACCCTTTCTTCTCTCTCCGCTCATTCTCAAAAGCGACTAACTCCGCCTCTGCCTGACCGACAGTACGAATCCCCTTCTTATACCAGTCATTCAAAATACTCTTCACATATCCCCAAGACGTCTTATTTCGCTCCAACGCACGTTTCATCGCCTCAATCACTAATTCTTCACCAAGAGTTTGAATCCAATCTTGTAGTGATTCCGCAACAAAAGGACCGACCAAGCCAAAGTTTTCTTGGTAAAACACAATCGCATCCGTTCCATTTTCCACTGGTTCATTTCCTTGGTCCACAAATACACCCGCGCCTGTATCAGCTGCAGATGCATTTGTATTGTTTCGTTTTGTATTTGTTTTGTTTATGTATTGTTTATATAAAGGGGCCGACTTATGGTCCGGAAGATGGGTCACCAGTTGGTCCGGACCATGGGGCAACTGCTCGTTCATGTTATGGACCGGTGGAGGGTTTATCGATTGGTCCGCATGATGGGTCAAATGAGGTTTGCTTTGCAGATGTTCTTGATCTCCTGTCTCTAAAATATGTTCTTCCTTTCTACCATTTGAAATACTATGAACGGATACCTCCGTCTCGCTTCCCTGGAAAACTGCATCAATCCCAAAAACTTCTTCATCTTCCACTACTAAACTATTCATCTTATAAACCGGCGCCTTCCCTCTTCCCTGCGACTCCACCTCTATATAACCAAGGCTCTCAAGTTCAGCCCGCGCCCGTTTAAAACTACTCTCGGTCAGACCTGCCTTATTCCGAAGCACTGAACCAGGCGATGTGAATGTATTTTTCCATCTTGTTTTATTGTTGATATGCATGAGTGCATACCACAAGGCAATTGCCGATCCTGAAAGGGGTGTCTGTTCCTGACGATCATATAATGCGTTAATTTCTTTAATGTAATTCATTTTTTCCATTCCTTTCTATTATTAATAGAACATCATATCGGAGTCAGAACGGTTATTATCTGTACCCGGTCCTGCCCCGATAAGACACACTCCAATTACTCCATAATCAATACTTTTCTCAACTTCTTCCTCGCCTGCTTCCCCCAACTCTTCACTGCCTCAACACTAACCCCTTCTTTCTCCGCAATCTCATTCAAAGACATATCACGAATAATGGCATCATACACCCATTTGCGTTGCTTCACTGTTAAATGGGAGAATATTTCTTTCCATAGCTTTTCATCGATAATTTTCATCTCTGGTATTGGTAGGAGTGAGGAGTTGCTGCTTCTGTTTCCACTGGTGATCGAGGTGATCTCTTGATGGAGGAAGGCTTGTTCTTTTTCTTTCTGCTGGATTTTCTTGCGCATGAGGTCTAGCAGCGAATAGCGGATCGTGTAGTTGAAATAGGTGGACATTGGACCTTTATCAGGCTCGTATCTTTTGTAGGCTCGCCACATCGCATAAAGCCCTTCCGAGTAAAACTCCCCGTCCGGATCTCGGATGCCAAGCTTGTGCATTTGGTAATGAACCCGGTTCTCATTCTGTTTAAAAATCTCCTCGAATGTAAATTGCTTGTGATCTGTCACTGTGAGACACCCTCCTTTATTCAAAACTCTTTTCTATCATAAAAAAAGCTATAGCAAATGAAAAACAGCCTTATTTATGCAAATGAAGCATAAAAGGCTGAAATAATTTTAGAATAATCCACGTTCATATAAAAAAGTACTCGAAACGTGTCACATAATTTGATTTTAAAGAGCTTAAATTAAGTTAGCTGCATTATTTTCATTCCTTAAAGTGGCTTCCAAGCGGTACTAAACTTTAAATCTTATCGACATAATCAAATACAAGCAAGCAGTCTCTAGTAAAATCCCAGCGAACAAAATATCAAAAGAAAGGGTGGTTCTACATCATGAATGTAATTCTCTCAGATTATCATATCAATCAACAAACAGTTGCTCTTCTTCCCGCCTACACATTGGAATATGACACCATTGTCCTCGAACAAGATCAAAAGATTCATGTAAAAAAACCTGCGTTGCATCTGATTAAGGAAGCATGTTTAACTTACGGTTCCAGCTATGAAGGCAGAAGGGAATCCGTCATGCACCAAACCGGGGTGAAGAGAAAAGTGCCTATACCTATCAGCATCTACTGGAACCTATACGCCTTCCCGACACACTCCCCCACCGATTACAACTGTGCATGGCTGTTCCACCGTCATATCTATTCCATACATCCGTCTTCAGACTCGAAAACTACTATCCTATTTAACAATAACGAATGTATCACCGTTGACGTCTCCCCCTTTACCATACAAAACCAGATAAAGCGAACAGAATTGTGCCAGCTTACCTTTTCTAACGGGGAGACTGAAATCCCTTCCTATAACTTAACAATTTAATACAGAATACTCCCAAAATTGCATACATTGGTGGCCTCCAAGCGGTTCTGTGTTTTTTTCTTTCATTGAATAATGAAGTAAATGAAAGGAACCAATACATGACTAATAAAAAGAAGGAAGAAATCAAATTTCAGGAAATAGTTGGGGAAAACATAGAAAAGTATCGTATGGCGAGAGGTATGTCACTAGAAGAGTTAGCTTACAGTAGCCAACTCGATGATAAAAATATTCTTAAACTGGAGCATGGACAACAATCACCGATGGCTTTTACTATTGCTAGACTTGCAAAAGCTTTAGAGATAGAGCCAAATGCATTATATGAAGGAACAGAAAAATACATAGAAGTCCTGCCTCATGTACCTAATCCGAAACGCAGACGGCGAAAGAAAAAATAATCATATAAGACCTACGTCCACACCAATCCACACAACATGAAAACAGCATAGAACTGCATAGTAGATCACTTGCAGAATAAAAAAATATAATGGGTAACCCCGTTATATTTTTTTGATATATAAGTTTATTCGCATTAACCAATACAATAGCAGGGGGAACATGAATGGAGATTCTTTTGATTTTGCTACTATCTACTGTGCTTTTTTTAGTGTGGTTCCGCATGAAGAATGTGGGGAAATGGAAAAAAGTTGGGTATTCTGCAGCATCTTTTATTTTGTTTCTTTTTATGTTTGGTTTGAGCATTGGAAACAACCAGGTTTATGTCGATTTACAACAGGAACAAGAAAAGAATGAAGAACTGACCGAACAAATCATAACGTTGGAAAGCAACAAGGAAGAGTTGGAAGAAGAGTTAGAAACGCTGAACATCTCTGTCTCAGACTTGGAAGATGAATTAGCAATTACAACAAAGGAAAACGATTCGCTTCAAAAGAAATACAGTACATTGGAAGAAGAAAAGGAGCAATTAGCGGAAGAAAAAGCTGATCTTGAAAAAGAAGTGGATGAGCTTAAACAAACTGCTGAGAGCACTGCAACTAACGAACAAAAAGTAGCAAGCAGCAGTGTGGCAGCAAGCTCCAGTTCATCTAATAAAAACAAATCTACCACTGAAGAAAGTAATGAAAGCACTAGTAAAACAGCAAGTGCTTCTGGACAAGCATCCGGGTCCAATAGTTCGGGTAACACTTCAAGCTCTGGCGAGTCGAGTAACTCTAGCCAAAACAGTAGTTCAACTGCTACTAGTGCTTCATCCGGTGAATGTAATATAAAAGGCAGTGAAAGTGGAATCTATCACGTGCCTGGAAGCACATACTATGAACGAACGAAAAACGTGGTACAGTGGTTCTGTTCAACGGATGAGGCTGAAAATGCTGGGTATAGGGCGCCGAAGCGGTAGACTACCCGATTATAATATAACCAATTTAAGTAGTCGCTCACAAAAAATGACTGTTTCATCATAGAAGGGCTGACCAAATCCCATCAAGCACTCCAGTAAAATCGATCACTTCGTTATATAATCTGACATATTTCGATTGGTGACAGGTAAAAAATAAGAGCTAGAACTGATATTATTATCCAGCACTAGCTCTTAACCTAATTTATATTAGACTGCTTGTAATTAAGTGAATACCAATTAACTAGAAGCAATAATCAATCCAATTTCCGTGTAACCTCTTCCATTTCGGATTCAAGATGATAGACTCGCTTATTCAAAGCTTCAGTCCTGCTGTCGACATGCCTCTCTATCATGATAGTTGCCTAGACTGGCAGAGATATCTTTGGATAATTGGAGCTGTCCCTGTTTAATTTCAGTTACATCATGCTTCACTAAAGTTAGATCGTTCTTCAGCAGGGAAACATTATCCTTAACCGTATAAAGTGCTATTTATCGGCTTCAATTCATCTTGCAATACACTTCTTAAAGCCTATAAAGTTTCCTTGTCCATGCTTGAACCTCCCTATTTTCATTACCATCATACATTTTAATTATAAAGAACCTCCTTAGTCCCCTCCTCCACAAATTCCCGATATTTCCTCCGCTTCTCCATCTCATCCCCAGAAAAGTAATCCAAAATCACATTCATATTTAAAAATGGACCTCTCTGAAGATAAAGATAATATCGGTAACTGCTCCACTTGTATTTCTCTGCTTTTTCCACCATCCCCGCCTCCAGCGGATTCAGATGAATATAACGGCTCACTTCAAGCATGCCAGTCTTCGTATCGATGATTTTATCGAAATAGCGTTTTTCAAAAACATGTCCGGAATAATTGTTCTTCGTGTTGTAATAGTCTGCGTAGCGTTTATTAATGAGGGACATTACTTTGGAGACGGGTTGCTTGCGCGAACGGAGTTGGAGATGAAAGTGGTTGTTCATCAGACAGTAGGAGGAAAGCTCAAAAGGGACTTTTCTGTTTACCGTTTGCAAGATATATAAAAACGTTTTAAAATCGCCTTCGTCATGAAACAGATTTTCTCTGCGGTTGCCACGGCTCACAATATGATAAAAGGCATGGGGTACCCAAGTGCGTTTCTTCCTTCCCAATTTTACTTTGCCACCTCGATTCTCTTGTCATTGACTTGAGAGCGACGAAGGTTGACAGATTCCCAGATTGCTTCATTCGTTATGTCATTATGCCCACTTAAATCAGATATGGTACGAGCGAGACGGAGGATTTTCATTTGTACTCGAGTGCTCCAATTGTGTTTGCTTGTCCATTGGTGCATCATTTCCTGTTGCTCGGGAGTAAGGTGGATGTAAGTCATTAACTTTTCATTTTCTACTGTTGCATTCGTAAAATCACCATGATAACGTTCGTATTGCCTTTCCCTAGCTTTAATTACTCGAGTGCGGATTTCTGCGGATGTTTCATTTTGGATTTCCGATTCATTTTCCAAGATAACAGCATCTAGTTTGAGCAAAATATCCATCCGATCCTCAATTGGCCCTGAAATTCTATTTTGGTATTTTGCAATCTGCTTTGGTGTGCATGTGCAATAGTAATGCCTTGAACCTATATAACCACAAGGACAGGGATTCATCGCACCTAACATTTGGAATTTAGCCGGATAAGTGACGGTGGAAGCAGCCCGACTAATCGTTACCTTACCGGATTCTAGCGGTTGCCTGAGCATGTCCAACGTTCGTTTGGGAAACTCAGTCATTTCATCAAGGAATAATACACCATGGTGAGCAAGTGATACTTCACCAGGTTTTGGATTAGATCCTCCTCCAATTAGGGAGACCGCTGAAGCCGAATGATGGGGTTCACGAAAAGGGGCGAGTCCCGATTGATGGATCGTTACACCTGCCAATTGATAAATGCTCATGACTTCAAATTGACTCTCTTGTTTCAAGGGCGGGAGAATGGATGGATACGTTTCCGCAAGCAAACTCTTTCCACATCCCGGCGGACCAACCATTAACACATGATGTCCACCAGCTGCAGCGATTTCCAATGCCCTTTTTGCATGTTGATGACCGAGGACATGTTGGAAGTCTTTCGTGTAGATTATTTCAGGATTTCCTGAACTTTGGGTGGTGTTCTTTGAGGAGATATGGAAAGTAGATAACTGACCGGAAAATGAATCGATGACATCTTGTAGCGTCTCAGCAAAGTAAAATTCAATCCCATCGATGTGGTGAATAGGAAGTTCGTGATCTACAGGCAGATATAACCGCTTAAATCCTTCTTTCTTCGCAGCAATAATCGCTGGCAGCATCCCATCGACAGACTTCACTGAACCATCAAGGGACAACACACCCAAAAATACAGCATCTTCAGGAATTGGATCCTTAAACTCTCCAGCTTCTTTCATAATGCCGATTGCCATTGCCAAATCGAAAAATGGACTATTCTTACGTTCCTCTGTAGGAGACAGGTTGACGATGATTTTCTTATCCGGAATTTCACAGTCATACGCATACAGCGCTGCCATCACCCGATCCTTTGATTCCTTCACCGAAGCATCAGGCAGTCCAACGATGGTGACTCCTTCATTTCCTGGGAGCAACTGCACCTCGACCTGAACTTTGTACCCCTCGATTCCTCTAAGACCAATACTCGAAACCAGCGTCGCCATTTCGCCACCTCGCTTTTTGTTTTATTTGATTACATACAAGATAAGCGATTTCCATGCGTAAGTCAAGAACCTACGTTCGTATTCATAAAAGAAAAAAATGAATTATTGACGGTAAAAATAAATCAACATTATGTTTTCATTACTTTATTTGTAAACGTCAAATAATGTAAACGTCAAATAATCCACACCTAGTTTTAGATGTGGACTATTGTTATGATTTATTTAGTTTTATTTGGTACACGACATTCCGCTGGAATGGACGGTGACCAAGGTAGTAGTTGATCCAATTTCG
>NZ_JAMBON010000052.1 GCF_023715655.1 Oceanobacillus luteolus
AAGCAACATGTGCAAAAAAATAAAATAACCGTAAATCTGTTTAAAACATCTCAGATTCACGGTTATTTGGCGTTTCTGTTTTTAATTTTAGTTGCTTCTATTATAAAATTTCTTAGTTCGGGCTTACTTAATATGGGGCAGGCTGCGGCTAAAATCATGATGGACCAAAAAAGTGGTGTCATTTTAAATGCATCTTCCGTTGTTAGTTTATATGGAAATTTTGGCCAAAGTAATTACGCTGCATCGAAATGGGGAGTAAACGGGTTGACGAAGACATGGGCAAAAGAATTAGGAAAGTATAATATCCGTGTGAATGCAATTGCTCCAAGATTTATTTTGCCCCCAATGGTAGCGAAGATGCCTGATAAAATAAAAGAAATGATGAAAAGTAAATCTGTATTAAATAAAATGGGAAAACCAGACGATATTGCTAATGGCTACGCATTCCTCGCTTCAGATGAAGCTCAATATATTACTGGGACCATTTTGAGTATAGATGGTGGAACGGTTATTTGACACATCTTTCAATGTGTTGGTATACAGAAAAAGTTGCCATGAATTTAAACTTTCATGGCAATTTTTTTTTAGTAGTACATGGAAAGCAATTCATAGTTTTCCACCAGAAACATAGATAGAAGAGAAGGGTTCTTACTACTATTGTTTCTTTACCAAGTGATCTGTAGTAGTGATTAAACTATTATTTGCCTCTCTATAAAACCAGCTTGAAATTCATACATAATAATCTGTATAATCTGTGACACATCAAAACTTCTTGGGGTGATTGTCAAATAAACGTTGATACGACAAGGTTTATTCAGTGAAGGAACAGCTTAGTTGCATCATCTAAAGGTAAGGGCTGGTCCTTATATGCAAATGAGAAATCGAATAGAACTAATAATTAAATATTTGTCCAAGATTTAATATATTTTGATAATTTGTAACAATCTCTTAAACGAGCTGTAACCACAGAAAGATTTTCATGTGCTAGCATTAGACTTAATCAATAACAAAAGGGGGACTACTAATGAAAAAGTTAGTATCCGTATTGATAGGTCTGGTTATGTTAGGTATTGCTGCGAACTCTGTTTCAGCAGCTGAATATGAAGTGCAAAAGGGCGACAGCCTTTGGAAAATAGCGCATGAGAATGATACTACCGTTGAAATTTTAATGGAATTAAATAATCTTAAATCGTCTTTGATTCATCCAAAGCAAGTATTGAAACTCCATGATGAAGACTCGAAGGCAGAGTTTTATATCGTGCAAGAAGGAGATACACTCACACAGATTAGTAAAGAGTATGGCGATGAAGTGACAGTCAGCAAACTGAAAGAATGGAATAATTTATCTTCCGACCTCATTATTACGGGGCAGAGTTTAAATGTGAATGGTGTAGGGGTGGAACCGAAACGAGCCCAAGTGGAGGAGCAATCCAATGATGAACCAGTCGTCGTTGAAACGAAGGCTGATAGGAATAATGATGCAACAAATGAAGAGGTAGTAGTGGAAGAGCAAGTGGAAGAAACCGCTGAAGTGGCTGAAGAAACAGCCGTTGCAGAGGTTGAAGAGACAACAACCGAAGAAGTTCAAGGTACAACATTTGTTGTCGAGGCAACAGCTTATACGGCAGGCTGTGCAGGTTGTTCTGGCATTACTGCAACTGGAATTGATTTGAATAACGATCCGTATGCGAAGGTGATTGCTGTAGATCCTAATGTAATTCCGCTTGGTACACGAGTCTATGTGGAAGGTTATGGGTATGCGGTAGCAGGAGATACTGGTGGCGCCATTAAAGGAAATAAAATAGATGTGCACGTTCCAACGAAAGAGGAAGCATATAACTGGGGAAGAAAAAACGTAAATATTACGATACTAGAATGAGTTAAAGGGAATTAATATAAGATTCCCTACAAAAAGAAATCAATTTATAGAGCGTGTTCAGAACCTAAGTGTTCCTTTGGTGATAGATGTTCGACATCTACATATTGACAGTGTTTCTCTTTAAGTAAGTTAAAGGGAGAACACTGTTTTTTTGTGTTTGCAAATCATATTAGACTAGCCGAGTGAAGAAAAAGATGAATAACTAATAGGATTTTAATAGGCTAATTGTCATGGGTGAATATTTTTATTATGTAAATAAAACTTAACAAAAATTAAAGGATAAACGCTTTAATAACTGGGTATTTTGTAGGATACTGAATATAGAATACATTAAAAAGCAGACGTGATTATACAGCTAGGAGTGTTGGAATGAAAAAGATCTTCAACCTATTTAAATTTAAAAAGTTAAAGAGAAAAATATTATTCAGCTTTTCTATTGTAATGGTTATCGTTGCTCTCTTCTGTGGGTTCATCATCTACTCCATTAATGATTTGAATAAAGATTTGGAGTCGGTATTGGATCAAGAGATGGAAGTGCTGATCACGAGTGAAAAATTGGTGATTAATCTATTGGATCGCACGAGATTAATTCAAGGCCATTTTTTATTCGGCGATATTGAATATAAACGGTCTTATGATGCGGGATTAGAAGAGAGTACAGTCCTGGAAAATCATGCTCTAGAAGTTATTGATTCACCTGAATTTCTATCTTCCCTTGGTAAATTGACGGAATGGGGTGACATTGCGGAAGAAATATTTTCTACATATAGAATGGGAAGAGTTCCAGAAGCGAGGGATATGCTGGACGAAGAGCTGGAGCCGTTTGGAAAAGAATTGATTAATGAATTTTATCTTCATGCGGATAGTGCGGAGCAAAGTATTATCGAGCTAAGCGATGATATTCAAAAGAATATTTATACGATGATGATAGTTGGGGCTGTTATTTCTGCCATTGTCTTCATCCTAGTTGTTGCAATTGCATGGGTTACAGCTAAACTGATCACCAATCCTATAGAAAAATTGATGAGACGAATGAAGAGCATTGCATCTGGTAATCTGGATCATGAACCCTTAATCGTAACAACACAGGATGAAATTGGACAGTTGGTATCGGCGTCGAACGAAATGAATAAGAGCATGCGTGATATTATGCTGAAAATAACGGGTGTGTCTGATACGCTTTCCGCGCATAGTGAAGAGCTAACGGAATCCACGAATGAGGTACGTCATGGTACAGTACATATCTCCAAAACGATGGAGGAGTTAGCTTCAGGTTCAGAAACACAGGCTAATCAAGCGAATGGATTATCTAACATGATATCCAACTTCTCGGAGGAGATGGAGGAAGTCAATCGCAACACCTTACAAGTCCAAAAGGAATCAAATCAAGTGTTGGAAATGACAGAAGAAGGTTCGATTCTAATGGATTCCTCGACGAATCAAATGCAAAGTATTGATACGCTTGTTCAGCAAGCTGTGAAGAAAGTGGAAGGCTTAGATGAAAAGACGCAAGATATCTCCAAATTGGTTACCGTCATTAAAGAAGTTGCTGACCAGACGAATCTGCTGGCATTGAATGCATCCATAGAGGCAGCAAGGGCAGGAGAAAATGGCAGAGGATTCGCAGTGGTTGCGGATGAGTCGGCAAGCTGGCAGAAAAGGTTGGTCATTCTGTAAAGGACATATCGGAGATTGTCACTTCGATACAATTCGCTTTTCGTGATGTTACCGATGAATTGAACCATGGTTATAAAGAAGTGAAGGAAGGTACAATACAAATTCAAAAAACTGGCGAGAAATTTACGAGTATTCGAGATTCTGTGAATGATATGTTTGGTAATATACAGTACATCTCCGACTATTTATCTGAGTTTGCAATCAGCAGTCAAAAGATGAATTCTTCCATCCAAGCAATCACGGCGATCTCTGAAGAGTCCGCATCCGGAGTCGAGCAGACGCTGGCATCTACGCAGCAATCAACGAGTGCGATGGATGAAGTAGCGGGGAGTGCAGCAGATCTGGCCAGATTGGCAGAAGAATTAAATGAGTTAGTGCATCAATTCAAGGTGTAAGGTTCCTGTTACCGTATGTGGAAATCAGGTTTAATAATAAATCGTGGTGTAGATTCTCTTACATCACGATTTTTTGTTTAGATATTTTTTACTGTGATGAATTCCTCTGTTTCGTATTTGCATAAAGAGGTATGATAATAAGTAGGGTAGTATTTTCTTTGCCAACAAAGCGCAATCAACAGGTGGTTGCGCTCTTTATCATGAACGGCCCAAAATGTAGTGATTGATACGAATATATATGAATAGTATAAGTATGTAATAGAAGCGTTAAATAATAATGAGATGTGAGGGATCACGATGACAACTGAGAACGAACTTATAAAAAAATCCTATTATCGAAGACTTATAGATGTAAGTAACAACGAGCATCCAATCAAGATTTTGGGTGAGATGTATCAGGAAGAAATGCAAAAGGAGCAGCCTGACGTATCTTTCATTCGCTTTGCACAAGGAGAAGTCTATTTCTTGAATAATGACTTTGAGGCAGCGATATTTAAATGGCAGCATCCTTTAGACGACGAACTTTTTCCTTGGGCTCAAAAAAATATAGCGGACGCCCATATGGAATTAGGTTTATTAGATTACGCGGAAAACTTTTATAAGGAAGTCGAGACAGATTCTGTGACATTAAAATCTGAAGTGTTGCTATCACTCTTTTCTTTGTACATACAACAAAATGACTTGGAAAAGTCTGTGGCAACGATTAAGAATGCAGTGGAATTGAATCCAGATTATGAGGGTGTAACAGAAATAGCTCGACGATATTTTGAAGAGATCCAGGATTGGGGTAACGCTGTAGAGCTGGCAGTTAATGAAGTCATCCGCACGGAATCTGCTGTTTGGATTGATGTTTTACAAGGATATGCGAATGAGGGCCATACTTCAAATTATGAGCCACATTACTTCACTGAAGTATTACTGGAATTATTCCATTTAGATAAGCAAAGTTTTGAGCGTTTAGTGGAAGGATTGTGGAATAGCTACCGGGACAGTGCTTTTTATTTTGAGTGGCTGGAAGAGATCAATCAACTTCTATTGAATGTAGATTGGGAACCAACCTACACATGGGAAAAACTCCCGAATCTGTTTCAAGATGCTTATTTCCACTTGGTTAGTGGCAAATTCTTCATCCGTGATATATCCAATCTTATCCGTGATCATCTATCGAATTGGTTGGAGTTGTCCTCTGTTTCCAATGGTTTAGTTCCAGCAACAGCAATACTTTCATGGAATGAGAGTTTCCCTTCCGACCTGAATGCCGCACTGGTTCTAAAGGCAGAACATCATTATGAGAATTCAGACCGCAATAAAGACAATGTAAGAGATGGCTTAGAATTATTGAATTCTATTCAAGCATGGGCAGAGAAAGAGGGCTTGCTGGAAGGGTTAAACGAATCGATGAGTCCTTTACCAAGGGAATATAACTTGGCAGAAGCTAGTCCATCCAGAATCCATGATCTTATAAAAGATGCCTTGGATTATTTGTTGAATCAGAAGCTGGAGATGGAGGATGTCATCCTACAAGATATTAATTGGAATGGAGAAATGCTAAAGGAACTGCATGATTATCAACGTCAGATTAGTGATCAGGAAGAAGCAAAAGCTGAAAAAATAAAAAATTCTTTCCGTGAAGCAAAGAATAAATTAATGGAGAGTATAGAGGTTCAATTACCTAAGTTGCTTCAAGATTGTTCCAGCCTAGTGAAAGAGGATAGTGACTATTCCAAACTCCTTACTTTAATTAATGAGGAAATGAATAATCGGATAGCGAGATATATGAAACAGAATGCTCTACCGGAGTTTAAGCAAGCTTTTGACGGATGGATAGAGAATTGTGAAATGGAGTTCCAGGAAAGTCAGGTGCTATGTACGGAATTTACGGAACGTATAAACGAACAGTTTAACGAAGAAAAGGTCGTGCTGGCTGGTGACTTCAAGGTACTCGAGGATTGGCAACGGGATATTGAAAGAATTTCCAGAATGTTACTCCGTCCAGAAAAAATAAATATATTATTACGAAATAATCCTTCCCAGCTATTCCTGAAGGGTGCAGGAAAACTATTGGGACCACTTGCGAAAAATAAAGATATGCTCGTTAATCGATACAAGGACTACATCGAAAATGCAGACTATAAGGAAGTAACACAGGAAACGATTAAAGTACTGCGTCAACAGCTGGAGTTATTTGAAGAATCGCTGGAATGGGATGTAGAACGATTTTTCAAGGAGCCAGAAGAAAAGTTAAACAATTTAATCGAAGAAGTGCAAGTCAATATGGAAGAACAGAGCAATGCATTAAATCAAATCCAAGAAAATCCTGAGTTGTACAGAGATCCGCTCACTTTGTTTGAGTTGAGACTTCGTCAGTATGAATTGGTGAATATGATTAATGCGAACAGGTGACAGTGAGTTTGTTTAGGAAAGTCGGTCAACTTATCATGGAAATTACAAAACAGAAGCGTTTTCCCTTGTAGATAAAAGGGGCGCTTCTGTTTTTTGTATAATGAAGTTCCAACACCACATCATTATATTATCTTTTAACAACTTCAAAATTCGCATCAATCAATAACCAGTTCTGCGGGAATGGTAATCCTAATTTCCAATAACTGATGCCGCGAAGATTTAAACGCTTCAATAAATCAAACTTGGCTTGGATGGAACGAGCATCTTCGAACCAGACTTTATGACTTCTGCCTTGCTCATCTACATAATCAAAGTGTGGGGCTTGGGCTGTAGTATCATATTGTATTGGGACATTAAATTGTCCTGCTATCTCTATAGCCCGCTGTGGACTGACTGCAGTCGCATATTCTCCACCCGGTTCAAAAGGAAGTGTCCAATCATACCCATACAAATTTTGTCCCATCATTATTTTGTTGGCAGGCATCTCGGTTAAAGCATATTGTAAAACTTCTTCAACTGGACCAATCGGAGATACAGCCATCGGTGGTCCACCTGAATAACCCCATTCATAAGTCATCAAAACAACAAAATCCACGATTTCACCAATAGCGCCATAATCATGCGCCTCATACCACTGGCCAGCTTGTTCTGCACTTGTTTTAGGTGCTAAGGCAGCTGAGATGAGTAATCCTTCGGCATGAAGGCGTTCTCTAGCTTTTCTTAGGAAGTTGATATAAGGCTCCCTTAGATCACCAGGTAGAAATTCAAAATCAAAATGGACATCGCTTGCATTCATGCTTTTGGCTTGTGAAATGATGTTGTTCAGCAAAAGATCTTGAACTGCTTCACTTTGTAAAATTTCCCTCCCAAGCTCACCACTAAATTGCCCGTTTTCCAAGTTTGTAACGACCATCATCGTTGTAGTTCCGGCGTTACTGGCAATATTGGGCAGGTCGTCTAAAGGTAATGGTTTCAAGCTTCCATCTCTTCTTGCCTCGAAACTGAACGGGGCTAGATAAGTTAAATAAGGTACAACATTCCTTGCGTCTTCGATTAAGGCTTGGCTTACCTCTGTCCCTCTTGGTTCAATGTAGGCATTCGTCTCAGCTTGGGTTCTGGGTCTGGGAGGAATGAACAACCTAAAGCCGACAGGTAGTGGTTGATTTGGGTTAATTCGATTCACTTCAGCGAGGCTTAAATAACTAATACCAAATCGTTGACCGATCGACCATAAATTATCGCCAGGTTGTACCCAATAAAAACTCCCCCAAATAGGAATGACCATTGCTTGCCCAACAACCAACCTATTCGGGTCAGGGATTTGATTTGTCTGAACGATAGCCTGCACCGTTGTTCCATATAACTGTGCAATCCCTGCAATCGACTCCCCAGACTGCACGACATGTATTTGCATATATATTCTCAACTCCTTGTAAAAGATAACAAACTGCTCCCTTAGATGCTATGAGAAAAATAGAGTAAACATAACTGTTTTTCAAAGTTTTAATCATAAAAGTTAGAGGATGGTTATAACTGCAGTCAATTTTCCAGTTAGATCTATAATCTAATTTCACATAAACCTTGACATCCAATATTAGAAGTTGTATATTGTTTAATATACTTAATTAAAAATACATTAATTAACTTATTATTGATTAAGGCTTAATAACGCAACAGAGAAGGAGAGTACATCATGGGATTACTAGATAGATTGTTTGGAAGAAAAAAAGAAAAGATCGAAGAAAAGCCTGAAGTATTAAGAATCGGAATTATTCAAGGCAGTGTAAGAGACGGACGTAACGGTGAACAAGTTGCCGGTTGGGCGTACGACTTTGCGACAAAGCGTAATGATAAAAATGTAGAGTATGAGCTTGTTGACTTAGCTGATTATAAATTGCCGATGTTAGGCTCAGAAGTTGCAGAAGCAGATAAAGGAAAAGCAGATGCAGCAATTAAGGCATGGTCTGAAAAAATTGCATCATTCGATGGTTACGTATTCGTAGCACCTGAATACAACCATGCAATAGGTGGGGCACTGAAGAATGCATTGGACTACTTGAACCCAGAAGTAAACAATAAAGCAGCTGGATTCGTTGGTTATGGCAGTCTTGGTGGAACTCGTGCACATGAGAACCTTCGTCTTATCTTAGGCGAATTGCAAGTGGCGGACGTTCGTACTGCACTTACATTCTCTTTGATGGCAGACTTTGAAAACTTCTCCGTCTTCAAACCTGCTGATTACCATGAAAATAATGCAAACCAAATGCTGGATGAAGTAATCAGATGGAGTTCTGCATTTAAATCTTTAAGAAAATAAGCTTCGAAATTAAAAAGATGGTCAGCCTGGATTTTTTAGGCAAACCATCTTTTTTTGATGATTCAACAACTCTATACTTCTGTAACAAGGTTCAAGCTGAAAGGGTGATGGATTCCAGATTCAAATCGATGAAGATGTTCCCTTCAAGTTATGCATAAATATTTCTTTTGCTATATTCTCATTAACGATACCGGTAAGTTTCAACAACATTTTTATGATACGGATGTTCTTTAATTGGATGGTAGAAGAGATGACAACACCAATTTGTTTCTCCTTGATAAATCCACAATACGTATGGAAGCCCATCGTTGTTCCACCGTGATGGATAATAGGGAAGTCGCTCCATTTTTTATTTTCAATGAACCAGCCGAGCCCCATATTAAAATCCTTCCACTGGGTAGTGGAGTGTATCTGATGCGTAAAGTCCATTTCCTTTTGTATCGGATGTTGGATGAGTCCCATTTGAGCCTTAAGGTAATGAAGCATATCATTCATCGTACTCTTTAATGCGCCTGCCCCATTGATAGCCGGGAGCATAATTGGTCGGATTGGTTCAACTTTTTTATTATAGGGCTGTATGTATCGTGAAAGCTGCGCCTCGTCACCGGTGATAAACGTGTCGTTGATCTTTAGAGGAACCAGGATATTCTCCTTTATCGCTTCTTCATAGGTTGTTCCAACTAATTCACTTAGCACATTTGCTAATAGTCCATATCCAGCATTAGAATAATTCCACTTTGTATCAATATCCTTTTTTAAATCATAATCGATGAAAAATTTATTGAAGTCCTGAGGGGTAAAGTATTTATAAGGATTGTCCTTTTCATTCTTATGTTCTTTCATACGTTTGCGGAGTGTTTTCATATCTTCTCTAGGCAGGCTGGAACGGTGTGTGGCAAGGTGCCGGAATGTCACTTCTTTCCCGTTGTACGATAAAGCATTCTTATATTCCGGCTTGAAAGACGAGATAGGCTCATCCAGTGCAATGGTGTTATTTAATACTAATTTTGATAAAAGCAAGCTGGTAAAAGTTTTGGTTGTAGAACCAATTTCGAATACTCGATCCTTGGTATCGACACCGTCTATCTCGTTATCTACCGTTCCGGTTATGAAGTGATCTTCCTTATTTACGACGCCAACTACAATGCTTGCCCGCTTCGCATTTTTCCTTTCGATTTCCATCAATGATTGCGCAGCTTGATTAATCATAGAAACTCCTCCAATTCATTATTTTGATCGGAGATAGCCTCCGAATTTTCTAGATTATAAATCATTCATTATTGTTCTTTGCATTTTCATAGAGTATATTCTAATAACCCCATAATTATCTTGATTATATAATACATTCAGTAATTCAAGTCATGATGCCCATTCCACACCGCTGGAACTTATATGTTGGAGTACTTTCCTGGGATGTATTACTTATGAAGGTACAGGGAAAAATACAAACATCATGGTAATTTAGAATAGGAGTGTGAAATTTGATTAATAAAGTCGGACAAATCATGTTATACGTAAATAACCAAGATGAGGCTATGAAATTTTGGACAGAAAAGATGGGATTCATAGTGATTGCAGAGGAAGAAGGCCAGGGGATGAAGTGGATTGAGATTGCCCCGACAAATGATGCAGAAACAAGCATCGTGCTGCATAATAAAGAATTAGTTGCTAAAATGTCTCCTGAATTAAACCTTAGTACACCTTCTTTGATGTTTTATTCAGATGATCTTGACGAATTACACAAGGAATTGGTAAATAAAAATATTACCGTTGGAGAAATTATGAACATACCTTCGGGTAGAGTATTTAATTTTGCAGACAATGAAAACAATTACTTTGCCATCATGGAAAAAAGTTGATAACTAGAATGAAGCCTGTTTCCATGATGGAACAGGCTTGTGCAGGACAAAATTCTACTAAACAATCTTTCTGTTCCAGAAACGATGATGGCCGATAGCCTTAATAAACTCATCAGGAAAATGTCGAACATCATTACCTATGATAACACCAGGTTTTCCATCGAATTGATTAACGGTTAAAAACGCTATACCTCCGTGAGTGGCACCAATTGGTTTAAAATGTGAGAATGCCTCATCGATAAAGTATACTGCTTTTTTATTAAAATTCCGGTTCGTTTCACTGCCGTTAACAATAAATACGGCATCATATTGAACGGATTTAGCTGTTTGGAATGTATGATCTGCTTTTAAAGTAATTCCATTTGTCCCTGTCACATGACCTTGATGTTCACTGATGATTTCAACGAAAAGGTTGGCATCCTCCAACCTATTCAACACAAATTGCACATCAGGACCATGAAAGCCCTTCGTAAGGATAACTGCTACCCTACGTGTGTCCGGTTTAAATATCGTGTTTTGCTGACTTAGAGCAGGGGAAGCCGATGTCACAGAGGAGCCACCCGAGGCAGGTGGATTTACCCCTATCCGTTTAGCGACTGTCCTTGCAAGGTCCAGGTTCACATTGGCAAACATATTAACCGCTTCTTGGCGGATGTATTCACTTTTCACTTTTCCGAGCTCAAAGCTAAATGCATCAATGATATGCCTTTTTTCAGCAGGGCTCATACTGTTCCAAAACAGGGTCGCTTGAGAAAAGTGATCGGTGAAGCTTTCACTTCTGGCTCGGATTTTTCTGCCGTCCACTTTCTCTTGATAATGCTCATAACCACCTTCTTCAGGCGGTACAGGTGCGGGTGTATTTCCTGCAAGAGTGTTCCGGTGATAACTTACTTTACCCAAATTAATCGTTCGTCTTCCAAAACCTTCCCTTTGGTTATTGTGGAATTGTACAATTGGTCTATTAATCGGAATTTCATGGAAATTCGGTCCACCTAAACGGAGGAGCTGTGTATCAATATAAGAAAATAAGCGACCTTGAAGCAGTGGGTCGTTAGTGAAATCAATACCTGGAACGACATGGCCTGGATGAAAAGCAACTTGCTCCGTTTCCGTAAAGAAGTTATCGACATTCCGGTTTAATGTCAATTTACCAATGATTTTTACCGGAACGATTTCCTCTGGCCAGTTTTTTTTGCATCTAAAATATCAAACTCCATTTTAAATTCATCTTCTTCATTGATGATTTGGACTCCAAGTTCATATTCAGGATAATGGCCCTCCTCAATAGCATTCCATAAATCATTACGATGAAAATCTGGATCAATCCCTGCCAGCTCATGCGATTCTTCCCAAAGAAGGGAATGTACTCCGAGCTTAGGCTTCCAATGAAATTTTACAAAATGGGCTTTTCCTTGCTCATTCACAAAACGGAACGTATGAACACCGAATCCTTCCATCATTCGAAAACTGCGTGGGATGGCGCGATCGGACATAATCCACATAATCATATGAGCAGATTCCTGGTTGCTGATAACAAAATCCCAGAAAGTATCATGCGCCGTTGAAGCTTGAGGGATGTCATTATCTGGTTCCGGTTTGAATGCATGGACGACATCAGGAAACTTAATCGCATCCTGTATGAAAAATACCGGAATATTATTGGCAACTAAGTCATAATTTCCTTCCTCCGTACTTACAGGATACTTCAACAAAGACTCCTGTTTTTGTCCGTTTTTCAACCGTAAACGGATCGAAAGGTTCAGCAGATACGGTTCGTGATGCTAGAGGGTTTGCGACCAAGTTTTAGCGGATCCCGGAGCGGGTCGTTCATGCACGAGGCTTTGCCGCACATGGTGAATTTGAACTCTATGAAGATATGAGTGCCTATACAAGGGCTTAATTTCATGGTCAAAATGGGTCACCTTTTCCCGGAAATGAAAATCTTCCAATAGCGTCGGCCCGCGTTCGCCAGCTTTTAATGAAAATTCATCCTCAGACATTTTTAACCCTTGATTGGTCGTCAATGCTTTTCCTTTGTCATTGACTTTATAAGCTTCCAGCTGCTGTTCCTTTTTATTTTTTCGTATGTCCCGATTATCCCCCATATAGAATCCCTCCTATAGAATAAACTTATGAAAAAAATTGCTGTTTATTCTGTATGTGTAGAGGTAGGGAAGGGGAGATATCATATTTGAACTACAATCTTAATTTTGGATTCTTCTCACTTCTATATATAAGGTAATATCTTATCCATTTTTTCTTTGAGATTATTAGCTTGCTTTGTGTAAATTTGTTTTGCATTTGGATCATCTGTTTGTCGCGCGAATCCTTCTAATTCGGCGTGGATGTTAGTAAGTATTTCACTAAGTACAGGCCGTTCCAATTTATTCGTTTCGTTGACGTTTTGATACAAATCAACATATATTCTGCCCTTGGAATCCATTTGTGCCAGGAATACATCTTTTTCATTCTTTGCTCCCTGTTGTTGGATTTGCTGCAACAGCCAGAGCTTGGAATAACCGAGATGTTCTAGGCTCTTTTTCATAATCTTCCCATCCATAATTAAGATTGTTGGTCCATGTTCTTTTGCAACAGAGATTCCAAGTGTTTTCGGGGTGACGGGTTGTTGTTCCGACTTTAACATAATACTTAGTTCCCCGTTCGTTTCAAATACAGCTTGTTCTACATCCGAAACATGAAAGACCCCTTTTTCCCTCAATAAAAGCATTAATTCACTCAAGTTCATTAGATTCTTTTTCAGGTTTTTTTCCAGTATCTTTCCTTTGTCGATTATGACGGCTGGTTGGCCGTCGGTTATATTAGAGAATTTGAGTGATTTCATTCCTGCATAAGCCAGAACAATAGGAAATATCCCCCAGATGAAGAGGGAAACTAATCCGTTCAATGCTTTTACATTCTGGTCGACAGACATCGTTGCAGCAATGGAACCAATCGTAATGCCTACACAGTAATCGAAGAATGTAAGTTGGGAAATTTGTTTTTTTCCCATAATTCTCGTCATGATGAATAAAAGTAAAAAAGCTATGAGTGAACGTATGACAATCAAGATAAGTTCCGGCACAGATATCACACCTACTTGTATAATTGTTTTTTCTTTTTATTATTGGGCAAATTAGGTGTAATCATACCGTGAAGAAGGGAGTGCAGATAATAGTGAAAAGATATTTATTTTGTTTCATAATCATCCTCTTACTTTCGGGCTGTTCCGATCCAGTTGGCGGTGAGGTGTTTTTCAATCATATCGATGAGATGGAGCAAGCTCTAGATCAACAGGAATGGAATATGATTACACAATACGTTGAGGATTTTAAAAAAATATACAAAGACGAGCAATGGAAGCTTCAATTGCTTGGGGATGAAGAGGAATATGAAGGGTTGTATAGGAGTATCAATAATTTGGTTGCAGCAGTAAAGGAAGAAGATTCCGTAAATCTAAGAATGGAGTTGGCAACTTCAAGAACAATCCTTGAACAAATATATTCGGTATGAAATATCGACACTCTTCAAAAAAGAAGCCTAGGTTTGGAGTCTGGGCTTCTTCCTCTTTTTCGCTTTTTTTTGTTTATATGCGCACCAAGCAGTTTTTAAGGAGGAATATGTACCTATTGCAGCAGATCCATAAAATGCCCCCATAAAAACTCCAGCCCATAAATCTCCACGATGACTAATAAGGATAGATATTAAAAAGCCTAAGATACTTGCGATTGTAGGAAAATATTGTCTTGGTATCGGAAACAATTTAAAACACTGCGTCAATATTAAAACTGCTGGTACTGCAAGAACGCCATCCAAAATGTTTGTGTGAATCGTTGGAAATTCCAAGACTATTCCTCCTATCAAGCTTCAGTTTGACTTGTAAAAGTATAACCGAGAAATGGGATTTCATACACTGACAGTTGAATTCAGGATAAACTAGAGTACAAGTTTTGGAAATGCGAAGAAAGTGCATATAATCTGAAAATTTGATAGAATACTATATAAATCTTTAAGTAGCATTAACCGTATACACAGGAGGAGAGTAAATGGCAACAGTTATCACAAAGCTCAATAAAGACACAGGCATCATATATGAATTCAACAAGGAGAATAAACCTACAAAAACAGTAGCACCAGGAACCACCTTAACAATTGAGACTTATGATTGTTTTGAAGACCAAATCCAAACAGAAGATACTGTAATTGAGAGAATTGACTGGAACCGGATTAATCCGGCAACAGGTCCGGTGTTCATAGAAGGTGCAGAGCCAGGGGATATCTTAAAAGTTAAGATTGAAAAAATTGATGTTAATGATCAAGGTGTAATGGCAGTCGTACCTGAATTAGGTGTAATGGGTGATTCCATTGAAAAAATGGAAGCGAAAATCATGGAAATCAAAGATGGTAAAGTTCATTTTAATGGTGTGGAAGCCCCATTGAATACAATGGTTGGTGTAATTGGTGTTGCTCCAGAAGGGGAAGGAGTGAATTCCGGTACTCCAGGTGCTCATGGTGGAAACATGGACAACAAGATGGTTAAGGAAGGAGCAACCTTATATTTCCCAGTTGCTGCAGAAGGTGCATTATTTGCTTTAGGTGATCTTCATGCTGCAATGGGAGATGGTGAAGTCAGTGGTTCCGGAGTCGAAATTGCAGGGGAAGTTACTGTAACGCTGGATGTAATCAAAGGAGAAGAAATTGTACAGCCCATGCTAGAAAATGATGAAGTATTCACACAAATTGCTTCAGGTGAAACTTTAGACCAGGCAGCAAAGCTTGCGACTACATTAATGATTGAACGCATTGCTGAAAAATCAGGCCGCTCGATTAGTGAAGTAACGATGCTGATGAGTATGAATGCCCAGTTAGAAGTTTGCCAAATTGTGAACCCTCAGAAAACCGCACGGCTAGTTGTCCCGAAATGGCTACTGCAACAGTTGGATGTAAATCTGATTTAACATTCTGATTCTATTTACCTATTTGTGATTTTTATCATGAAAAGCGAAAAAAGATATAATAGTTTGACAAATAATCGAAATGCTCTATAATAGCAAGCAGAGTAATTTTTTGCAAAAAACTAAATAAATGGAACTTATCAAGAGTGACCGAGGGACTAGGCCCAATGACGTCCAGCAACCCCTAACATAATGTTAGGTAGGTGCCAATTCCTACAGAATGGATTTTCATTCTGAAAGATAAGCTGAATAATTTGTATCGGTATGTCTTTCAGAAGTGTTTGTGGAAAATGAAAGAATATAAAACAGGGGGAAATACAAATGAAGAAAAGATTACTATTACTTGCTTCACTTCTACTCGTCCTATTACTTGTTGCATGTGGAAGCGGGGATGAGGAAACGGATAACGAAGCAGCAGCGGAGACAAATGGGACTACCGAAGAAAATAGCAATGCGTTGAGTGAGGACAAGTTGGTTGTAGGTGTAACAGCTGGTCCGCATGAGCAGGTGTTTGAAGTGGTGAAGGAAATTGCCGCAGAAGATGGGTTGGAGATTGAAATCGTATCATTCACAGATTATATTATCCCAAATACTGCACTTGCTGAAGGAGAGTTGGATGTCAATAGTTATCAACATAAACCTTTCATGGAACAATTTAATGAGGACCATGGAACGAATCTAGTCGCAGCATTCCCAACAACATTAAGTGCGATTGGTGTCTACTCTAATACATTAAATGACATTAACGATACACCTGAAAATGCGAAGGTTGGTATTCCAAACGACCCGACAAATGGAGCGAGAGCACTTATAATTTTTGAAGAAGCTGGCTTGATTGAACTCGATGAGGAAACAAGGGAAAATGCAACACCGCTTGATATTGTGACGAATGAGTTGAATCTAGAATTTATTGAACTTGATGCAGCACAGCTTCCAAAGATGCTTGAAGAAGTGGATTTGGCTGTCATCAACGGTAATTATGCACTTGAAAATGGCTTGGATCCATTGAAGGATTCACTTTTTACGGAGTCTTCGGATTCTCCATATGTGAACCAATTGGTTGTTCGCGAGGAGAATTTGAATGACCCGGTAATCGAAAAACTAAAAAGTTACTACTACTCTGATGAAGTAGCAGAATTTGTTTTGGAAGAGTTCGAAGGTGCTTACCAACCTGTTTGGAAATGATTAGGAAAAGCAGCTTGATAGAGGAAATAAAGGTAGACTATCATTGTCCAAAGGGTTGAAATGAAGTACTCTGATGAGCTGAATCAGAGTTAGAAAAATGAAAGATGAAATTATTTACTGGACGAATTCTTAGCGAATTCGTCCTTTTTATGTATATACGATATCTGAAGGAGATGTGGGAGGCTTTTTCATTACCTCAAACGGTAAAGTTATAGGAGAGACGTCATGTAAGATATTCTCGCGTTCGATTAGGGGGGTGAATTGTAATGGCTAAACAAACATAAGCTGTTGTCACGTTCGGTTAGGGGGAGAATTATCAAGGCTAATCGAATGTAAGACATTCTCACATTTGATTAGAGGTAGAATTATGATGGCTAACCGAACGTAAGCTGTTCTCGCGTTTGGTTAGAGGTAGAGTTATGATGGCCAATCGAACGAAAGCCGTTCTCGCGTTCGCTTAGAAGGAGAATTATGATGTCTAATCGATAACGTCCTTATAATTGTGTAAAAAGGTATAAAAAAATAGGTCATCTTCCAGACCCATGTTAAAATATTTTCGACCAAGAAAACAACACATGGAGGTAGGAAAAGATGACCCAAATAAATATTAC
>NZ_JAMBON010000053.1 GCF_023715655.1 Oceanobacillus luteolus
TTTTGAAAGTATTATATCTACGTGTGAAAGAACTTGAAAACAAATGGGATGGTGGCCGTATTCAAAACTGGGCCATGGTGATGAACCAGCTTCTTCTTCATGATGAACTGAAAGATAGGGTGTTAAAGTACCTTGAGTAAATGGGGACTTACACACTTTATTTGACAAGCCCTAATAATTTGAAAAACAGAATCCCTATTGTTAGGGGTTCTGTTTTTTCCATTTCTCCAAAATATGTTCCGTATACTTTTCCAACAAGTTTATATCTGTAAGCTTACTTAACATCCGTGAACCAACGATATCTTCTATTTCATTAAATAACAAATCGCCACTCTTTCCGATTAAGAAATCAATACCGACTAAATCAAAGTCAAAATGATGATAAATACGCTCAATCAGTTCACGTTCGCGGTCATTGAGCGTATAAAGGGAGATATTTCCTCCCAACGTATAATTTGCTCGATAATCATTTTTACTTTCTCTTAAAACTGCAGCTATTATTTTTTTACCTAGTACGTAAACGCGCAGATCTTTACCGATTTGTACGTCGGTTGTCTGGATAATGATCTCTTGTGAAAAATTACTTCTCTTATCTATCCAATCAACCTCATCAGTAATGAAAAATACTTCTTTACCGCCCTTTCCTTGGACGTTTTTGACAACGAAAGGGAAGGGTAATGGAGGGAGCTTAGGTAATGTTTCCAACGTATAAAAATATGTATCCATCATTGGGATAGCCAGTTTTTGGACTTCGTGATGTGTAAGACCTTTATGATTGCAAATTCTTGCAACAGTCGCAGAGTTAAAGACACAGATTCCCATATCTTCAAGGTGCGAGCTTAATAAGGGATCGATTGTGCGTACGACTGCAATATCGGGAGCAGCGACCTCTTTTCCATTTAGAAGCAGTACTTTCTGGTTATTCCTTATTCCGATTGCTAAATTTTCTCGGATAATTAGCTTCATATCTATGGATTTTTTATTAGCTTCTTCAATAAACCAAGATATATAGGAGTGATTTATATTTGAACCTTCTTTATTGTAAATTAACCATGCTTGTAACATTTAATCACCTGGATTCTAAGCACTTAGTTGTTTCATTATAAATGACATAATAAAATCAGCAGCATTGATCTTTGTGCAATCAAGTAGGTAGCGGATATGTGCGTTGGAATTGACTTCACATATGAGAGGACCGTCTTTACCAAATAAAAGGTCCACACCAGCAAAGTTTGCCCCAATAGCTTTGGTGGCTTCAATTGCAATCTTTTTCTCTTCTTGCGTCGCTTCATAAGGCTGCATTGTTCCACCAGCAGTTATATTTGCTCGGAAATCGTCAAGGGATTTCCGCTGCATTCCAGCAACGACTTCATTGCCAACCACTTGTAGTCGGATGTCCACCCCATAACTGGTTGATATAAATTCTTGGAAAACAAATGGTTTGTTTCCAATTGTTTGGATTATCTCCACCAATTCCTCTCTTGTATGGACAAGATAGACTTGTTCTCCAAAGGAACCAAAAGCTTCTTTGATGACTAGTGGTAGACCCAATTCTTTGATTGTTTGGTCGATCAAAAAGTCCGGAAAACTTCCTTCTATGAAAATTTTCGGCGCAATGATTGTCTTCGGAATAGGTAGTTTCTTTCGAGCAAGTTCTTGATAAGTGGCGATTTTATCATCACTTGTAGCAATGGCATGCGCTGAATTGAATACAGGTATATTTAAGTACTCCAGTTGTCTCGCAAGATAAATGTCTTTATCCGTAAAAACAACATAATCAGGCTTTTTATCTATAGACAGTAAATCTAATGTCGATGTAGATAGCACACTCATTAGTTCGTTGTTTTTAAATAGATGTGCGTTACTTTGAAGTTTATTAGCTGCAGCTTGCAGCATTTCAGCATAATCTAGAAATTTATTTCCTGGTAAATTACCGTTATAGATGATCCAACCTGTTGTCTTCAATTGTTCCTGTCCTTTCTGCTATAATTGTTCACATATCCGTAATCTCACAAATTTTTTCAAGCAATAATATACGGATCATTACACCATGATAAAATGACGAAAGCGGTGTTTCTATGTTTTCTACACTACAGGAGGTAGAATTGTTTTTCAAGCAGCGGCAACGATTAGGGATGAAGCCAGGTCTGGAAAGGATTCATGGATTGTTGAATAAACTTGGAAATCCTGAAGAAAAAATGACAGCGATCCATCTTGCAGGAACAAATGGTAAAGGATCAACGCTTCATTTTATAAAAGCTGCTTTAATGGCTAATCATTATCAGGTTGGAGTTTTTACTTCACCAAGCTTCCATGGTTTACGTGGCCATATTTTATTAGACGACAAGATGATTCCAGAATCTGAACTTATCTCCATATTAAATAAAGTATATCCTTATGTTTCAGAGATGGATAAGGTCGGAAATGGGCCTACAGAATTTGAAGTTCTC
The DNA here is from genome assembly GCF_023715655.1 of Oceanobacillus luteolus. Lineage (GTDB taxonomy): Bacteria > Bacillota > Bacilli > Bacillales > Amphibacillaceae > Oceanobacillus > Oceanobacillus luteolus. The sequence continues at coordinate 2,451 of NZ_JAMBON010000053.1, forward strand.
ACTGCAGTTGCTTTCAGCTATTTTGCGGAAAATGGGGAAATTATTCTCGTGGAGACGGGAATGGGTGGACGCTTCGACACAACGAACAGTTTTCATCCGATATTGTCGATTATTACAAATATTGCACTTGATCATACAGACTACTTGGGGGCCACGAGAGAAGAAATCGCTTATCACAAAGCTGGGATTATTAAACAACATTCCCCTGTGATTTTGGGCAAAATAGAAAATGGTCCTTTATCAGTCATTGTCGAAGAGGCTCGGAATAATCAAGCTCCGATTTATCGGCTTGGAGAAGATTTTTATTTTGAGAAAAATGGAGGAAAAATAATCTGGAAAAGCGGGGATGGGAAGCATTCTGTTAATTTAATGATGAAAGGGGTTCATCAATATAGCAATGTTTCCCTCGCGCTACAAACTTTAAAATTATTAGAGGAATTGGATTATAATCTTGATTGGCTACAAGCGATAGATGCAATGGAAAAGACAGAGCTTCCAGGCCGTTTCGAGTGTGTACATAGAAAACCCACCGTTGTTGTAGACGCGGCACATAATCCTGATGGTATAAAAGCTTTTCTCCATACCGTCCAAAAACATTATCCTGATGCCGAAAAACATGTGATTGTAGCGATGTTTCAAGATAAAGCAACAGAAGAGATGCTGCATTTGTTAAATGGTTATTTTGACTATATAACTCTTACTTCATTTGACCACCCTCGTGCCTGGAATCCGTTTCAAATTGAGGTTGAACATTTTTCGAATGTTAAAAAAATCAATACAGACTATATAGATGTTTTTGATCACATTATTGCAGACGAAAAAATTTATTTTATTACAGGTTCGCTACATTTCATAACAGAAGCTCGTCGCTATTTTCTGGAGAACGTGTAATTTTATGTAGAGGATTTTTAATATTGATATGACAAATTTCTTCTAGTTTTTCATTCTCTATATGCTAGAGTGAAACAAAGGAATTCTAGCAGGGAGTGAAATCATGTCAGACAATAAAGGAAAACCAAAAGGGGAAGAAAATTTAGCTCATAAAGATAAGACCACCCACAAGCATTCCTATCTCGTTGTTGAAGATGGGAACACGGTGAAAAGTGAGCGGCAAGTAGATTCTATACCGGTTTATTATCAGCCGAAACCTCTGAAAAAGAAAAAAAATAACTGGCTAACTCCGATATTAATTACCATTGCTTCTGCTGGCGTAATTGGTACTGTACTTGGGATGTTATTACTTCAGTTATTCGTCGGAATGGAAAGTGAGCAGGCACAAGAAGTGTCGGACCCGAATCCAGTTAATTCTGCAGCCACTCCACCAGTAGAGGTGGGATCAAAAGAACAATTACCAAATTTATCTGCCTATGTTCTTCAAGCCGGGGTGTTCCAAGAACAAGGAAATGCGGATGAATGGAAGTCGCTGTATGAAGGTAATGGAGAACCTGCTTTTATTTGGGAGCGGGATGGACAATACTTCCTTTTTATTGGAGTTTTTGCTACAGAAGAAGGAGCCAGAAAAAAAGTAAAAGAGTTACAGGAGGATGGAAACGATGTGTTTTTTAAGTCATGGGAGACAACAAATGTGGAAATTGATCTCTCTGCTGAGGCTCTCCAATGGTTGGAACAATTTCAAGATACATGGGTCAATGCTGTAGATGCTAAGGACCAAAACGAATTATTAGCCTTGTCAGATAATGCCCCCTCTGTGAGCTCAATAGAAAATGTTGTACAAATATTGAAAGAAGATAATGATAATATTGATGTACTTCTACTTGAATTAATGTATGCGTACGAGAATTTATAATGTGGAGAAAAGTAAATAACTCAATATAAAGACCACTCGATTAGTAATGGATTGTCGAGTGGTTTTTAAATTATTGCAAACCATATTAAACAGAGAATAGGGAAATAGCGATTTGTATTTTTATCATGAAGCTCGTAAAGTGGGAGCCAGAAAGGAGGATAACAAAATGAAAATAATGATCAAGGACGTACCGAAGGAGGATAGACCAAGGGAACGTGCAATACGTCTCGGTACAAATCATCTCAGCAATCAGGAGATATTGGCAATATTACTTGGCAGTGGCTCGAAGGCAGAATCTGTTATGACTCTTGCTAATAGGGTTCTTATGCATTTTGAAGGCTTAAAGTTGCTGCAGGATGCCACAATAGAGGAATTAACAGCGATTAAAGGCATCGGCCGTGCCAAAGGCGTTCAAATTTTAGCGGCAATAGAACTTGGAAAAAGAATGAGTCAATATAAACCAGATGAATATTATGTCATTCGTTCACCGGATGACGGAGCTAATTATGTCATGGAAGAAATGCGGGTACTAAAACAAGAACACTTTGTTGTTTTATTTCTTGATACGAAGAACCGGGTAATTCATCGACAGACTATCTTTGTAGGTAGTTTGAATGCCTCTATCGTACATCCTCGAGAAGTGTTCCGTGAAGCTGTTAAACGTTCGGCTGCTTCAATTATTGTGGCACATAATCATCCCTCCGGTGACCCCTCACCCTCCCAAGAGGATATTCATGTTACGAAAAGATTGGTAGACTCCGGTAAGATAATGGGAATTGAAGTTTTAGACCATATTATTATTGGCAATCGTAAATTTGTATCTTTGAAGGAAAAAGGATATTTATAATACTATCTATTTTATCGTTTTTTTCGTATAATATTATAAGGATTGCATACTAGGCTAAATTTGTCCGTTTACTGTTGCATTAAACAAGGGGAATCTTCTTTGTTTATGGGAGTAGTATATAGGATATTAATTCTTGCTTCTGCTCAACAATCATCCAGTGGAGGGATCTATACGTCCACTGGATGAATTGGGTTTACCAAGCGCCATTTTTCTATCAAGAAATGAAAGTGGCGCTTATTATCTTTGAGTCCCAAGCAATCCTTTATGCACAGAAACTATTTATCCTTTGGGTTTGTAATCCTCGTTAAATAGAAGGAGAATTACAAGAGAGGGTAGATCTATCTGGCAGGCGTCTGTCAGTAGTGATACATCGCATTGTAATGATTGTTTGCAACAGGTTTAAGAAATAGATATAGTTAAATACATATGAGAAATTGTGAACGGAGAGGGAGATTCGCTTGGCAAAGTTTAGTTTATCGCAGGATTTAGGTATCGACTTAGGTACTGCCAATACATTGGTATTTCTTAAAGGGAAAGGTATCGTCGTAAGAGAGCCATCTGTAGTGGCGAAAAATATAGAAACGGGTAACATTGAAGCTGTAGGAAGTCATGCTCGCAATATGATCGGCCGTACACCTGGAAACATCTCTGTGATCCGTCCAATGAAAGACGGGGTAATTGCTGATTATGACACAACAGCATCTATGATGAATTATTATATAAAAAAAGCAATGCGTAGACGTTCCATCTTTGCAAAAAAACCAAATGTCATGATTTGTGTTCCATCGGGAATAACGATGGTTGAAGAACGTGCAGTTATTGATGCGACAAAACAAGCAGGAGCACGAGAGGCTTTTGCAATTTCTGAGCCGTTTGCGGCAGCCATTGGTGCCGGCCTTCCGGTATGGGAGCCTACTGGTAGCATGATTGTCGACATTGGTGGAGGTACAACCGAAGTAGCAGTGATATCCCTTGGAGGGGTTGTAACGAGTCGTTCTATCAGGGTTGCTGGTGATGATATGGATGAAGCGATTATAAATTATATTAGAAAAGAATATAGCTTGTTGATCGGTGAGCGGTCAGCAGAATCTATTAAATTAGATATTGGAACAGCAGGAGAAGTGACTGAAGACAGTGAATTAGATATAAGAGGACGAGATTTATTGACTGGATTACCAAAAACCATTACAGTCACGTCGAAAGAGATTTCCACAGCATTGAATGAAACTGTTGAATCGATTGTTGAAGCAGTGAAGAGTACCTTGGAAAAAACTCCTCCTGAACTTGCTGCAGATATCATGGATAGAGGAATCATCCTTACTGGTGGAGGAGCTTTGTTAAAGAATATTGATAAAGTAATTAGTGATGAAACGAAAATACCAGTTTTTATCGCTGATGAACCTTTGGATTGTGTGGCAATTGGTACAGGGAAATCGATTGATTATATTCAACATTTCCGTAACGCCAACGTATCCACGTCATCTTCAAAAAATTAAGTAGGTGTTTTCATGCGTTTTTTTCGAAATAAACGATTATTTATCTTTTTAATTGGCTTTATCCTGCTCGTCATGTTAGTAGGTTATACTTATAGGGAGCGTTTAAATATAACGTTCGCAGAAGAATTGATTAATGATACTGTGGGCTGGATACAATCTGCTGTACATATTCCAGTGAACTTTACAGTTGATGTTGTATCAAATATACAAGAATTTAAAGACACATATGAAGAAAATCAAATTCTTAAAGAGCAACTCAGTCAATATAGAAGTCTTGTTTATGAAGTTCAAGAAGTAAGAAAAGAAAATGAGGAATTACGTGACGTCCTTAACTTATTAGAGTCTGATTCAATACGTAGTCATGAAGCAATCCAAGCTATTGTTATTGCTCGTTCCCCAGAACGTTGGTTGGAACAAGTGACTATTAACAAAGGAAAAAAACATGGCGTGCAGGCAAACATGCTAGTAATGACTGCGGATGGAATGATTGGTAAAATTCAATCTGCAAGTAATTACACATCCAGAGTTAAGCTTGTGACTGGTTTTGATCAATTCAATCGAATATCTGCCATGGTATCTCGTGAAGATGCCCGAAATATTTTTGGTATGATAGAAGGATTCGATGAAGAAACAAATTCATTGCTTTTCCGTATCATTGAAGAATCTGAGAAAGATTTGGAGGAAGGTGACTTAGTGTTATCTTCTGGTATGGGAGGAGTATTTCCAGCGGGAGTACCAATAGGCACAGTTAAGGAAGTGACATCAGATCAATATGGGTTGACTCAAATTGCTTTAGTTGAACCATCTGCAGATCTGTATGACATTAATAATGTCATCATACTCGATCGTTCAGTTGAACAAGTTGAAGACCTTGGTGATGTTGTAGATGATGAAACAGAGGGGGACAATGAGGAATGAAAAAGGCTTACATACCTCTCATCCTACTTGTCCTCGTAATTTTAGAAGGTCTAGCAATTAATCTATTACCTAAAGAGATTGTTTTAAGCGATTATCTCATTATCGCTCACTGGGTCCTGGCTTTTCTTGTGTATATTACAGTTTATTACGATGAAGACGATACATATTATTCCGTTATCTATGCCTTTATCTTTGGGTTATTCATCGATGTCATCTATACAGGAATCCTTGGAGTTTACATGTTCTCTTATGGTTTTGTGGTATATGTAATGAATCGTCTCAGGAACTTACTGTACCGAAACTTTTATGTTTTATTATTACTTGGTGTGATCGCTTTCGTTATGGCAGACTTCTTAATTTACATTATGTACTCAGTGGTAGGGATTACGGATATGGTTTGGCAGGATTACTTGTTGAGAAGATTATTACCAACCTTAGCCGCGAATCTATTATTTTTACTTTTTCTATTTCCAATATTTAAGAAAAGACTTATACGCTGGAGTGAAGAGCAATTAGAGCAAGGAAATTAATTGAACGAGACAATGTGGGCTCTCTGGGAGAGGTGATTAACTTGACGCAAGAGAAAAAACCATTAATTACAATAAAGGGAAATAGAGAAGGTATTACATTGATAATTGATGATGAGGTACCTTTTCAAGAAGCCCTATCTGAGTTAAAAGATAAATTAATATCCACACAACAAAATAATAACGGTCAAGCTGTCTCTGTAAACGTGCAATCTGGTAATCGTTATCTTGATCGCGAAAAAAGAGAAAAATTACGTGATTTGATTGAAGAAGATAATTTTTTTAAAGTTGAAGGAATTGAAACCAATGTCATGCACCGTGAAGAAGCATTACGATTGCGCGAGGAAAGTGAAATTAAAATAAATAACCGGATTGTCCGTTCCGGTCAAATCCTGAAAGTAAAGGGACATCTATTGCTTATTGGTGATGTAAATCCTGGCGGTAAGGTTATGGCGACCGGCAACATTTATATTTTAGGAAAATTATATGGAATTGCTCATGCAGGATACCAAGGAGATAGAAACACATTCATCGCAGCATCCTATTTGAAGCCGACACAGCTGAGGATCGCTGATTATATTAGCCGTGCACCAGATTATGAATCGGACGGGGTTTATATGGAATGCGGAATTATTGATGAAAAAGAAGATAAAATCATCATTGATTCGTTACAGCTTCTTTCACAGAAACGACAGGAAATAAGTGGATTCGAAAGGAGAATGCAAAATGGGTGAAGCTATTGTAATTACATCCGGTAAAGGTGGCGTTGGTAAAACGACGACAACCGCTAATATAGGTACTGCCTTAGCTTTAATGGAGAAAAAAGTATGTTTAATCGATACAGATATCGGACTTAGAAATCTGGATGTTATTATGGGATTGGAAAATCGGATCATTTATGATATCGTCGATGTCGTGGAAGGACGTTGTCGTTTGAATCAAGCTTTAATCCGTGATAAACGTTTTGATTCACTTGCATTATTACCAGCAGCGCAAACGAGTGACAAGTCTGCTGTTACGGTGGAAGGTATGAAGAATATTGTGACGGAATTAAAACAGGAATATGACTACATTATTATCGATTGTCCTGCAGGTATAGAGCAAGGTTTTCAAAATGCAATTGCAGGGGCGGATCGCGCCATCGTAGTTACAAATCCTGAAAAATCCAGCGTCCGTGATGCAGATCGAATTATCGGTCTATTGGAACAAGAAGACATGACCGAAACGCCACGTCTCATAATTAATCGAATCCGTACCAATATGATGAAAAATGGAGATATGATGGATGTTGATGAAATAGTTCAATTGTTATCCATCGATCTCATTGGAATTGTCGTGGATGATGAAGAGGTTATTAAAGGTTCAAATACTGGTGAGCCCGTCGTATTGAATCCTAACTCAAAAGCTTCCATTGCTTATCGTAATATTGCGAGAAGAATATTAGGTGAAAATGTTCCTTTACAGTCACTTGAAGATGAAAAAGGTGTCTTAGAGAGAGTTAAAAGATTCTTTGGTATTCGTTCTTAGGATTTATTTTACTTAATATAATACTAATCTATGAAAACCGATACTATTATCCGTATCGGTTTTTTATTTTTTCTTATGAAATTGCTTATATTCGCGATATCTAATCTTTTATCGAGGCTGCTCACGGGACGCCTGCTGAAAGCGAGAGGTATTTGGACTGCGGACTAAAGTGGAGCTGCCACATATCCAATTGAAAAATATCCATTCATAAGCTCGGACTGGCTTTCATATATTTGTATGGAATATAGGAAAGACGGTGAGAGTGATGAGTAGGGATATTAAGCGGGTTAGAAAGGCAATTGAACAAAGAAAAAAGGATAGGAATTATCCGCAACCTGGTATAAAGCAGGATAGTGGAATCTTTGACAGCATGGAAGAAAAACATGGATATCCACCAGAAATCAACAGCTATGTCTTTAAAGAAAAAGCGAACAAAGAACTCTCCACTGCACTAATGATGAAAGCGATTCTGGCAGGAATTTTATTTTTTTCTGTGGCTTTGTTAATGAACACGAACCATGCTGCATTTTCCAAACCTCAAGAAATTGCTAGCCAATTATTGCAAAATGAATTTCCTTTTGCAAAAGTAAATGTATGGTATCAAGAAATTTTTGGCAGCCCATTGGCATTTTCACCTCAGATCAACCACCGGGCAAACGAAGTTGAAGAAGCTGTCATTCCAGTTAATGGTGACATTATTGAGACTTTCCAAGTCAATGGCAAAGGAGTAAAAATTTCACCTGGAAAAGAAGTCGATGTTGTATCTCATCATGAAGGAGTAGTGGTCTTTGCAGGGAAATACCCAGATACCGGTAAGACGATTGTCGTTCAGCATGCGGACGGGACCAATTCAAGTTATGGGAATTTAACAGATTTCGACGTACACCTATATCAGTACGTAACTGCTAACCAACGAATAGGAAAGTTTAATCCGACCGAGGATAATGAAGCGGTTTATTTTTCATTGGAAAAAAATAATACTTTTCTCGACCCTCTACAAGTAATTGAGGTTGATGATGGTACGTAACATATTGCCTCCAATCCATGTGCACCCGATACTCATTTTATTTATTGCTATTTCTATAATTACAGGTACGTTTATCGAAATGCTGATCATATTTATTATTGTCTTTATTCATGAAATGGGCCATTATTTAATGGCTCGATTCTTTGGTTGGCGAATAAGAAGAATTATGCTTTGGGTTTTCGGTGGCGTAATGGAGACGGAGGAACATGGGAATCGGTCGATTAAGGAAGAAGTATTAGTTACACTAGCAGGTCCGCTGCAACATTTCTTTATATTTGCTTTACTTCATCTACTTCTACAATTTGGATTTATTCCAGATGTTATTTTCCAGACGGCAATATGGTATAATACCATCATCTTATTATTTAATTTATTACCTATTTGGCCTTTAGATGGAGGGAAAATCCTCTTCCAATTGTTTTCATTTCTAATGCCTTTTAAAAAAGCATTAGATATGATTTTTTTATTATCTCTCGTACTCTGCCTTTCTTTTGCTATCGGCCACTTGTTTTTCTTTCCTTTTACTTTAACATTTGCATTGCTTATGCTCTTTCTTTTTCTTGAAAATCGGATGGAATGGAAACGACGCTTCTATATATTTATGAGGTTTTTAATGGCCCGATATAGGGGAAATCATACAGTGCAGAAGATGGAACCTTTATATTTGTCTGGGCATCAGACATTGATGGAGGTATTCAGCCATTTTAAAAGAGATAAGAAACATACGATCATTTTGAATGATAAAAGCAATGAAACGAAACGAATTGATGAAGCGGATTGCTTACACGCATACTTTCACGAAAAGCGGTACGCGAATCAAATTAATGAACTGTTTTAAAAGATTGGTAGAAAACTTGTACAACCCCTTGACACATTACTTTAATATATGATATTATCAATTCGTTATTCAAACGTAGCACCAGTGCTACAACCGCTCAGACCAGGTTTGTAAATAAACTTTTATAGTACCTGCATGGCGAGTCTTAGTGATCAGGAGGTGCAAGTCATGTACGCAATTATCGAAACAGGTGGTAAACAAGTTAGAGTGGAAGAAGGTCAAGAAATTTACGTAGAAAAAATTTCTGCAGAGCCGAATGAAACTGTAACGTTTGAAAAAGTACTATTTGTTGGTGGCGATGATGTTAAAGTCGGAGCTCCATATGTTGACGGTGTAACTGTTACGGCTAAAGTCGAAAAACAAGGACGTCAAAAGAAAATTAGAGTATTCAAATTCAAACGCAGAAAGAATTACCATCGTACACAAGGTCATAGACAACCTTATACGAAATTAGTAATTGAAAAAATCAATGCTTAAAGGTCGATTATCTTGATCCAAGTTACTGTAAAACGTAAAAGTGAATGGTTGTATTCCATTGAAATGTCTGGACATGCAGACAGTGGGCCGTATGGCTTTGATTTAGTTTGCGCTGCTGTTTCGGGTGTTTCGATTGGAGCAGTCAACGCAGTTTTGGAATTGACGGAAATTGATTTACAGATTGAGCAAGGAGGAGAAGGGGGATACTTAAAAGTCACCCTTCCTCCATTGCTTTCTAATAGCGACGATTTGGAAAAGGCAAACCTATTACTTGAAGGAATGCTTGTTTCCTTGAAATCCATTGAAATGGAATATGGTGAATTTCTTAAAATCAAGGAAAGTTAAGGAGGTGCACGAAATGCTACGTATTGATTTACAGTTCTTTGCTCAGAAAAAAGGTGCGGGTAGTACTCGTAATGGACGTGATTCTGAATCGAAACGTCTAGGTGCAAAACGTGCAGATGGACAATTTGTAACTGGCGGTTCCATTCTTTATCGTCAACGCGGTACAAAAATCTATCCAGGTGACAACGTAGGTATTGGTTCAGATGATACACTATACGCAAAAGTAGATGGTGTTGTTAGATTTGAACGCTATGGCCGTGACCGTAAGAAAGTCAGCGTTTATCCTGTTGCTCAAGAAGCATAATCGATATGCTAATATGACTCCAGCCAAATAAAGGCTGGAGTTTTTTATTGTAATTGAAAGATAAATTGGTGAACTATCGACAAGTTTCTGCTATACTTTCTATATTAATAGGGGGTTGACGATGGAAGCTAAAGAGGTTGTAAACTTGATTCAATTGTATCGGCATGATTTACTTAACCATCTACAAATTATTCATGGTTATGTTAAAATGGGGAAATTGGAAAAAGTAGAAGCTAATATGAGTAAACTCTTCGATTATATTGATAATGAACGGGACCTTTTTAAACTTGATATTCCACATGTTGTTCTGTGGTTTTTTGAATTCAGGAAGAGATACGAACAATTCCAACTTTCATATGAGGTTGATGTCAATAAATTAAGTTTGAATGCTGCGGATATGCATATAAAGGATAAACTTGAACAAATTATGCAGGATGTTAAGAATATATCCAGCGAAGAAGAGTTATATACCGTTCAAATAACCCTAACGGAAGAAGAACATGATTGTATAGTTGAAGTTTCGATTAATATTGGTGAAAGTGAAATTCAAACGAGAGAATTTATTTCTTTAGAAGGAATAAAAGTTGTACAACAACCAAAAAATCGAGTTTACAGTTTTCAAGTGCGTACAAGTTGAGAGGTGAGAAGAATGTTCGTTGATCAGGTAAGTGTTTATGTAAAAGCAGGAGATGGCGGTAATGGTCTTGTTGCATTCCGTAGAGAAAAATATGTACCTATGGGAGGACCAGCAGGTGGAGACGGTGGTAATGGATCTGATATCATTTTTGAAGTTGATGAAGGTTTAAATACACTGATGGACTTCCGCTATAAACGGCATTTTAAAGGGAAGCGCGGAGAAAATGGTATGAGTAAATCCATGCATGGGAAGAATTCAGAACCACTTATCCTCAAAGTTCCACCAGGAACAGTCGTTATCGATGAAGATACGGAGGAAGTGATTGCTGATTTGACGGAACATCAGCAACAGGCAGTCATCGTTAAAGGCGGTAGAGGTGGAAGAGGTAATATCCGCTTTGCCACTCCGAGAAATCCTGCACCTGAAATTGCTGAAAATGGCGAACCAGGAGAAGAGAGGAACATCAGAATTGAATTGAAAGTCATTGCGGATGTAGGGTTAGTAGGTTTTCCAAGTGTAGGTAAATCAACCTTATTATCTGTTGTCAGTGCGGCTAAACCCAAGATAGCAGACTATCATTTCACTACACTTGCACCAAATTTAGGTGTGGTCGATACTGGTGACGATCGCAGCTTCGTGATGGCTGATTTACCAGGTCTGATTGAAGGAGCAAGTGAGGGAGTTGGCCTTGGGCATCAATTCCTGCGTCATATCGAGCGCACCCGATTAATTGTTCATGTCATCGATATGGCTGCAATTGATGGACGTGATCCTTATGAGGATTACATGACGATCAATGAAGAGCTAAAAACATATAATGAGAGGTTGGTTACTCTCCCGCAAATTATTGTGGCAAATAAAATGGAAATGCCGGAAGCCCAAGAAAATCTTCCGCACTTTAAAGATAAACTAGGTGAAGATATCGACGTTTTTGAAATATCTGCAATAACTAGACAAGGGTTGAAAGAGCTTATCTTTGCAATCGCAGATAAATTGGACTCCATTCCAAGAATCAAACCAAATATAGAGGAAAAAGAAGAAACGGTAGTATATCGCCATCATAAAAAAGAAGATGATTTCCGTATTACCCGTAATCCGGATGGTTCATTTGTTCTTCATGGTGAAAAGCTTGAGAAGTTGTTTAAGATGACGGATTTCACTCGAGAAGAGTCACAACAAAGATTTGCTAGACAGCTGCGGGGAATGGGAGTCGATGAAGCACTGCGAAAACGTGGAGCTAAAGACGGCGATACAATTCACTTACTAGATTTAGAATTTGAATTTATTGAATAGAGACAGGTTGGGGGGAACATCTTGACAAAGATTGGATATTTGGGACCAAAAGGAACATTTACTAAATTAGCGGTAGATACTACATTTAATAATGAAGAAAAAATAAGCTACAAAACCATTCCTGAATGCATCGATGCAGTAGCTGCTGACAAGATCGACATAGCGGTAGTGCCTATTGAAAATGCAATTGAAGGTACGGTACAGCTGACAGTTGATTATTTGATCCATGAAGTCACGTTACCAGTTGTTGCGGAAATAGTTGTACCAATTCAACAGCACTTATTAGTGAGACGGGACTTCTCAGGTGAATTGGCAGATATTAAAGAGGTTCATTCGCATAGTCATGCGATAGCTCAATGTCATCGTTATATTCATAAGAATATGACTGGAGCAAAACTACAATATACGACTTCAACAGGTCGAGCTGCAGAGATAGTCGCTGCCAGTAAGGAATCAATTGCCGCGATTGGAAACAGTCTAGCAGCCGAAGAGTATGGACTTCATATCTTACAGCGCAATATACATGATTATGCTAATAATCACACAAGGTTTATTGTACTTACTAAGAATAGAGAACTGGTAAACATTAAGCACTCTGTTCAACTTGATAAAACAACCTTGAAAATTACACTGCCAAGCGATCAGCCTGGAGCACTTCATCAAATCCTTTCCGCATTTGCTTGGCGAAAGATGAACTTGTCTAAAATTGAATCCCGCCCAACAAAGACAGGCTTAGGGAACTATTTCTTTATCATTGATGTAAATCAAGCTTATGACGATGCGTTATTCCCGGGAGTAAAAGGGGAACTTGAAGCATTAGGTTGTGAAGTTGATGTTTTAGGGACTTATCCTGTATATCATATGGATATTTAAACAAACACTGCTATTCATGAGGGATAGCAGTGTTTTTTTAATGGATCCGATACTCATGTTTCTCCAAAAGCATCCTATCCTATAGAAGCATTTTAGATTTATTTGTCCATTGAGGTTAACTTTTGCAATTAGGTTGCATATGTTGATATAGAGTAATTAGCCCAGATTGTTTTCTAGAAAGGAAGGATCTTTTTGAAAATACACATTGTTCAAAAAGGAGATACGTTATGGGAAATCGCCAAGAAATATGGTGTGGATTTTGAAGAATTAATAGAGCTGAATTCACATTTGGCAAGCCCGGATATGATAATGCCTGGTATGAAAATAAGAATACCTACTCATACGCAGAAAGTAAAGCAAGGAGACAAAGCTCAAGTATCAAAAAAGACGCAGCCTAAGCAAGCACCTGCCCCGAAGAAAGAGATCCAGCAACCAAAAAAAGAAATAGTAGAACTTCCTAAAATGCCTACAGCTCCTTCACAACAGAGCAAAATGCTGCCTAAAATGGATAATAAGTATAAAGAGTATCCAGCTTTAACCCTACCAGAATTAAAACCAGCACCCAAGAAGAAGGAGACTGTCCAACCAAAAACAAAAGTCCAACCTAAAGAGCAACCAAAACAACAACCAAAAGCACCACAAGAATCGATGCCACCAGTTCAACAACCAGCATTTACACCTCCACCTATGGAATATCCTTGTTATCCACCAGTGATGCCGATGTTCACGTTTCCTTGTCCATGTCATATGCCAATGCCGTGTGAACCTAAACCGTGCGGATGTGGAGGCGGTCACGCACATGCTTACCCATACTTTGCAGCTGGAATGCATCAACCGATGTATCAACCATTCCCAGCCCAAATGTTTCCGGGTATGATGGCCCAACCAATGTATAACCAAGCAGATATGAATCCATACATCCAAAATCAAATGTTTGGCGATATGTCACAAGCTGCCCAAATGCAAGGGGCTGTTCAGGGCTCCCAGGATTCAGGAGATATGAATATGACCGCACAAGATTCCCAGCAAACAGACCAAATGCAAATGCTCGCAGAAGGGTTTCAGCAATTCAGTCAGATGCAAATGCCAACACAAGGATCGCAGCAATTCAGCCAGATGCAAATGCCGGAACAAGGATCACAGCAATTCAGCCAGATGCAAATGCCAACACAAGGATCACAGCAAACAGGCCAAATGCAAATGGCACCACAAGCATTCCAACCATTTATGAATACGCAAATGTCGCAGCCAGAATTCCAACAGTCTCAACAAATGCCAATAACACCACATACTTTCATGCAACCAACAGAAAATGGTAATCCATTTGGAGACACATCCTTACAAATGTTTCCCGAACCACCTGCAGGTATGAGGACAAATGAGCAGAAACTTTATCCTACGCCAAAGTTGCCTACAGACGAGGAAAGTAATAACCAAGAGACAGAAAATGATCAGGAATAGATAAAACTCCCGAGACGTTAAACGTCTCTTTTTTTTGGGAATAGTAAAAATAAGGCTGGTTAGAGTAAAATGTTTGTGGGAGAACATATACCCTGTCTTTGGTGTTGAAGTCGCAAGACTTCAACACCAAAGACAGGGCAAGCAAGCGAAGCGCGGTAGTATAAAGGGCGTTTTACGTGAAAAAGAGGACCCAATTTTATATAGTTAGAGTCTACCAAAACAACAACTATA
>NZ_JAMBON010000054.1 GCF_023715655.1 Oceanobacillus luteolus
GGATGGAGTGTTACGGGCACGATGATTAGTTCTTCATGTGGCATAGAAAAGCACCTCCTTCAATTGATATTTCTATCTTAGCAAGAGGTGCTTCATTTTTGTATGCGTTGTTTGATTACGGGTTTACGTTAGACCCGAAATTTTAACTGAAATGGTAGTAAATACTCTGATTGCTGAAGTATTTTAAAGCTGAAAAAGAATAAGTTAGTCAGAGGAGTAAAAGTTGAACTTACTTGACGAGGAAAAAGCAAATAGAGTGTTTAAATCATTAAAAGAGTAGGAATCCTTCAAGAAGGAATAGCATCTTTTTTGTGGAATATATAGTATAAGGGGAAATTTTCCATATTGGGAATTTATAAAAAGAAAGGAAATAGGTATGAGCAAATATAAACGAATTATTTTAATCATCCTTTTTATTCCATTGGTTATTCTCGTCATCGCTTGGATTATGAATCTTTTTTATCCAAGTAGCTTTACGATCGCGGCTAAAATTTATTTAGGTTATTTGATCACGCTGCTTAGTGTATCCATAGCCTGCTTGTTGAGTGTAGGAAAGGTCGAAAAAAGAAAGTATCAGTTATGGGGAATAACTATTATGCTGTTAATTTCAGCACCCTTGGCTTTTTCCATCGGATTTACTGTTGCAATTATTGAAAGAGATGGTTTTGCAGCACTGATAATGTTATTTATATTTCCGATTTTATTCATTATTGGACTTATCCTTTTGTTAGTCGGTGTATTTAAAAAGGGTATCAGTCGGGGACACTCAGATTTGAAAGGTGTGTAAACGTGGAGAATGATAAACAATTAACGTTTGATGAGTTACAACGTTACCTTGCATTGAAATACAGTGGGGGACATACTTCATCTGCTCTATTTATGAAACTGGTAGAAGAAATTGGTGAAGTCGCTGAGGTGCTTAACCAATTAGAAGGAAGAAAAGAAAATACGGAGAAAACATCTCTAGAAAAAGAGTTAGTCGATGTTATCCACTATGTGGTAGCAATCGCAAGCATCAATCATATCGATTTAACAAATGCAATTATTGAAAAAGATAGAGAAGCAGCAATTAAATATAATCACTCACCCAATTTAGAGGAATTTTTAGAAGTTAAACATAAGGAGTATGAATCTCCAGTTGAATCGCACTTTTAAGATGGAGGGATACTTTTGTCGTTTGATTTTCGTATATTTAACTCAATGCCCACCAATGATGTTTTAAAAGGAATGGAGGAGTTGCATAAAGAAATTTTTGGTACTCCGAATGATTTGATTAATAAAATGAGAAGTAAAACTAAATTGTTGGTCATTGTAGCAATGGACGGTAAGAGAGTTATTGGATATAAAATTGGATATGAACTGGATAATCGTACGTTTTATAGTTGGCTGGGCGGAGTGGATCCGAATTACAGAGGGCAAGGTATTGCTTCTATGTTGATGGAAAAACAACATCAGTATTTAAAAGATGAAGGTTATCATGTTGTTCAAACAAAAACAATGAATAGATGGCGTCATATGTTAGTTTTGAATATAAAAAATGGTTTTGATGTTATGGATACTTATACAGATAAAAATGGATTACATAAAATAATACTTGAGAAGAGGTTATTAGATGAATGAGTGTTGTCCTTTTCATATGAGTCCTAATTAAAACGGGAACATATGAAGCAGGATTAGCATCTTTTTTGTTGAATAAATATAGGAGCAGTAAGAGAATGCAAAATGGAGGAGATTTTATGGAAAACAATTCATTCCGCAAGTTTCTTGATTCGTATTTAGAGATTTGGAGAAATTCATCATTGACCGACATGAAAAATATTATTTCCGAGGAATATAGTGCTAGAGAAATTTCAGACGGTGAAATCGTGGACTTTGGTTATGATGAATCAGTATCTGGTTGAGAACAAGGCTTTGCATTTGCAAAGAAAGCAGAGAACGAATGGGATCTAAATGAAATATCTGTAATACCTCTAGGGCAGGATGAAATGATGGCTATCTTAGCTGCTACATTAGTTATTGATGGAAAAAAGTTAGATAATGTGAGTTTGTTTTTTAAAACGTTCAGAAAGCAAGAAAACGATGATTGGAAATTAATCAGAAGTTACATAGAAACAGGAGTACCTTATGAAAATATTAAAAAAATCCAATTCAACTAACATAATATTAGGAGTATGAATATGGAATATACAAGCTACAGGTTGAATGGATATGAAATCTCTTTAGCAACTAGTAAGGAATCAGACCAGATTATCTCCTTATTGAAAGATGCTGCAAAGTGGCTAAAGGAAAGGCAAATTGACCAATGGGGATTCCTGGCTAGCGGAGGGGAAGACGAAGGAATAAGACAGGCAATCCATAATAAAGAGACCTTTATCGTCAAAAGGGATGGGGAAATCGTGGCCACGTTCACACTCTATCATGAACAAACTGAATGGGACCAGCATGTTTGGGGGAGATTGAATGATGATGCAGTATACCTCCATCGCTTAGCATTAAGTCGTTCCGAAATCGGCTCCGGCTTGGGAAAAGTAGTTTTACAGTGGATGGTTAATCATCTTAGAAAGGAAGGAAAAAGTGCGCTCAGGTTAGACTGTGTAGGGGATAACGTGAAACTGAATGAATTTTATCTAAACAATGGTTTTGAGATGGTAGGTACAAGTGATGGACATTCGTTATATCAAAAGAATTAATAATCATAATTTCATGTAATTGAAGGAGTCCTACGAGTGGTGGTCCGAAAAAGCACAACCACAACTCATAGGACTCAAACATTTAATCTTCCATGACTGCTTTTCCTTGTTCACTCAGTTTCTTCAATGAGGTGACCATATGATCTATTTCTTCATCGGTATGTCTTTCCCAAGCCCGCAGTTCAGCTATAATTTTCAAGGGAGATTTGGACCGATAAGAACGGGTTGGGTTTCCTGGAAATCTTTTGTCGGTCAAATTTGGATCATTTTCAAACTCACCTAATGGTTCCACAATATAAATTCTTTCTTTAGAGGAGGAGCTTGCTAATTCAGCGCCCCATTTAGCAGCGTCTAAAGTTGCAGTAAAGTAGATATGATTGGATTTCTTATCTTGATAATTTGATAAATGTTGGGGCTCCAACAAATCTCCAATCTTTAGTTCAGCTTTCGTACCGTGGAAAAAAGGTCCTTGATCCAAGACAACTTTATTGTTATTCATATGGACACACCTCTCTATGATTAAATTTGTATAACTACTATAGTACAGGGACGGCCAAAAGAATAGTCTATAAATAATCGTGGATCCGTAGTATAATATAGTTAGACAGAATGATGGCAGGCAACATCTGCTGTTGTTTTAATATGTGATCAACGAGAGCATTAATCTGAGTGGGATTAATGCTCTTTTTTATTAAATTTATGTATGGAGAAAAAAGTCATGAATTAAATAAACATAATTATTCTCGATGCCACACTCGAGTCTTCTTGTTTATAAAATCTTTCCCTAGCAAATACTATCCAAATAACCCTACCTAGGAGGTGCGAACGTTGAGAATCAAAAGAGTCGACCATGTAGGTATAGTCGTGAATGATCTTACTGCTGTGAAAGATTTTTTTCTTGAACTTGGTCTTGAGTTGAAAGGTGAATGGGAAATGGAAGGAGATTTGATGGGATATGCCATTGGGCTCCATGACGTAAAAGTAAGATGTGTAGGGTTGGGAACGTCCGATAGTCAAACGTGGATAGAACTAATCCAATTCCTTTCGCCATCTAATGAACAAGAAGTCCAGAAACACGCCGCAAATACATTAGGCATTCGACATATTGCTATTACTGTAGAAGATATTGAAACTGTTGTTGCCAAATTAAAAAGTAGAGGGACTGAACTTTTTAGTGAGATCAGACAATATAAAGATGTCTATAAATTATGCTACGTGCGTGGTCCAGAGGGTATCATTTTAGAATTGGCGGAGGAAATGAAATAAGCAGATTTTATTTTATTGTACTAAACGAATTCGTCAAAAAGGAAAACGTTATCAATTATTATAGTAGTGGGTATTTTGTAAAAGAAGACAGTGTGTTAGAATTAGGAAAATGTTGGTAAACTTAGGGGGGGAGCAGAGATGGATAAAACAACAACAATAGCGGTATTGCAATCTGAAAGTGAAATTATGCGGGCGTTTCCAGTAATGAAGCAATTACGGACCCATCTTGACGAAAAAACATTTCTGGGACTAGTTTTAGAGGCGAAAGCGAAAGATAGATATAATCTTGTGGCGTTAATGGATGATGGGGAAATCGTTGCAGTAATTGGTTTTAAACCGATGATCACTCTATATTATGGTAGATTTGTTTGGGTCTGTGATTTAGTGACGGACGCTAAAAGACGTTCAAAAGGCTATGGAGAAAAATTACTTCAATACGTTCACGGATGGGCAAAAGAATATAACTATGAAAGTATTGCTTTATCGTCGGGTTTACAAAAAACGGATGCGCATCGTTTTTATGAAGAGAAAATGAATTATGACAAAGTAAGCTATGTGTTTAAAACGTCCTTAAAATAGCTAAGTCGAATAATGATTATCTTACAGGAGTTCGGTCCTTTAATTCTGTCTAAATTTAAACTTTTGTATACATATTTTCTTGCGAAGGCATCGAACTTTTTATTGAGTTCATCCTTCAGGGGCAGTTTTTTAACAACAAAAATGGAGAGATGAACTTTGAAAGAAAATAAACAAACACTGTATTTCAATATGATTTTGGGTACGATTGGAAGCATACTCATTGCATTAGCTGCAGTTTGGTATTCAAGGAAAGTGAATGATCCCGTAGGAAATGCGTTCATACTATTCGGTTTTATTTTAGTGATGGGTTATATCAGCTACCTAGAGAATAAAGCAGGAATAAGTAAAAAAATGACTTGGTCTAGGATCACCCTATCTATTATTCTATTTATTTGTATTGCATTTATGTAGAAAATGTTTGGCCAGAATGGGGGATAAGCATTGAAAGAATTCGAGTTAAGTTTTAAAAATAAGTATGTAAAAATGTGGTTTGTTTGGATGATTCCTTTAATCATACTTACGTTGTTATTATTTATATTTTTGCCATTACCATACCATTGGATACCAGCTCTTCTTTTAACCATCAGTGCAAATATCTTTTATGCTTGGGTGAAGTTGGATAAAAGGAAAAAGAGCGGAACAAAGATGGATAAATATAATAGAAATATTATGGTCATCGTCTTTATCGTAATCATGTTATTAGTGATTTTCACATATTGGCTTAAGTTAAATTTTGGTTATGGGCAATTATTTCTGATTATTGCTGGAGGGGTTGGTATTTTTCTAAACCTTAAAGCGAAATTTAATGAGAAAAACTACCAAACTTAATTATTGTAAGAGATTGGGCCGAGATAATGGGGGATGAAATGAATAGATTATGTTCGAAATTACTAATGGCTTTATTTTTATTATTTTTATGTGCCTGTAATAACGGTAATTCCACTGAAAACAAAATTTCAGTTGCGGAATTAACAGACCGGGAGAATGCAATCCTTTCGACAACTTCAGATAAATCATTTGTATTCGATTTTGAGTTGGATGATGAGTACACAAAAGTATCGGTCTGGATTGAAAAATATGAAGCCGGTGAATTGGTCGATGATCAATTAATGGAATTAACTTCACAGGTAAACAAAGATGGTTCCATTATTTTTTCAAATCCTAAGGACAGTACTAGAGAAGAGTACCTTCCATTCTATATTGGAATAGGCAACGATGGGAGCGTTGCTTCTATAAGTAGTTATGATAATCATGTACAAGATTTGGAAGAGATGGCGAGTGTATGGGGGAGTTTTCCTGAAGAAATCACATTCGAACAAGAGGAATTGTTGCTGGCAGGTATTTGCTATTCTGACAATGAAAATGGAATAAGCTCACTTACTACAGATTTC
Source organism: Oceanobacillus luteolus (assembly GCF_023715655.1). Classification (GTDB taxonomy): domain Bacteria; phylum Bacillota; class Bacilli; order Bacillales; family Amphibacillaceae; genus Oceanobacillus; species Oceanobacillus luteolus. Next base: position 5,927 of record NZ_JAMBON010000054.1, read on the forward strand.
TATCAAAATCCTGAAGGCCATATAAGTGATTTGAAAGATTATAATGTCGTATATCTCCTTAAAGCGAAGATTAATAAATAAGGCTGATGAGTGATTTCTTCTTTCGGGCATTGAAAGATTTTTAGCATGGGAATGATTAAGTGTAAGGATGGGGTGTGGGATATGAGACCCAATCTAACAAAAGACATTAGCATGAAAGACTTCGATGAGTATTATTGGCTAAAGAAAGAATTACAAACATTTTGTAGGAATAATGGGTTGAGTACTACTGGTTCAAAGACGGAACTCTTTGATCGGATTAAAACCTATCTTCTGACAGGTGAGATAGTAAAGCCAAATAGAAACCGAAAAGTAAATAAAAAGATAGATACCGATTCAGAATTAAGTCTCGATACGGTTATTACAGAAAATCATCGTTGTAGTCAAGATGTAAGAGCATTCTTCAAAACAGTTATCCCGAAATTTCACTTTTCTACTTATATCCAAAACTACTTTAAAAATAATATCGGAAAAACATATCGTGATGCTCTAAATGCTTGGTATGAGGAAGAAGAACGAAAAAAAGACCCGAAATATGAAAAAGTCATTGCACCTCAGTTTGAATATAATCAATTTATTCGTGATTTTTTCGCTGACCCAAAGAATCAAGGGAAAAAACGTGATGAAGCAATTAAAGCCTGGAATAAAATAAAAAAGCTTCCAGGAAGTAATCAATACGTCTCCGAATAAAAATGCGAATTCTCCTAGATTAAACTTCTAGGTTGAATAGATAATTAACCGATTTGATTTAATATGGAATAAATGACATTAGCGTGTTTTGATTACGATCATAACATGCTATTTTTATGGAATTGAAAATAATTTTATGGAATTGAAACTTTTCGTATGCCCAGTTTACTCTAATTAGTGAGGGGAGGGGAAACTAAGGTGAAACATAATATACATACAGTGAAGAGGGCCATAAATGGAGATGTTGCATCCTTCGAGGAATTGCTTTTTAAAGAAGAAAAAATGTTGTACTTTAAAGCTCTTTCGTATGTCGGGAAGAAGGAAGATGCTTTAGATGTGATTCAAGAAACAGCATGCAATGCATTTCTTTCGATTGGTCAGTTACGAAACCCAGAATACTTTTCAACTTGGTTATTTCGCATTCTTATTCGGGAGTGCTATAGGTTACTGAAAAAGCGGGAACAAATCATTCCTTATGAAGAAAACGAATTATTAAGAAGATTAGAAAGTAAGCAGGACAAAGAAATTGAATCATTTCATTTGAGTGAGGCATTATCCAAACTTAATTCATCCTATCAAACATCCATCATTCTATTTTACTATCACGATTTGTCGATTCAGGATATTTCCGAGGTGATGGAAAAGCTTATCGGTACGATTAAAACATACCTGCACAGAGCCAAGAAAAAGTTGAAAAGGGAGTTAGAAAGGAGTTATCAATTAAATGAGAAAATCACATGACCCGTCAGATTTTCCAAAAGATGATGTTCGTTCAGCGATTCAAACAGGTATTGCTCAAGCCGAGGCACAAGTGGTGAAAAAGAAAGATGTTTCACATAAAGGGAAAAGTAAGAGTAGAAAACGAAGAGTATTATATGGATTAGGTAGCGTAGCAGCTATATTTGTTATATTGCTAGTTTCTTCTTCCTATTCTCCTGCCTTGGCAAACAGCTTATCGAGGATTCCATTCATTGGCTCTGTTTTCGGAGACTCCGACTTAATTGGTTTACGTCAAGCTCATGAAAAAGGATTAACAAGTGAAGTGGGGGAGACACAGACAATCAATGGAATTTCTGTGACCGTGGATGAAATTTTGTATGACAATAATAATATTACGATAAGTTATATCATCGAATCAGAAAAAGACTTGGGAGAATTCTATTTTGGTGCTGGTGCAGATATTACGATTAATGGTGAATTACCTATGGGAGGATCTTCAGGTTACTATGGGGAAGATATACAATCATCTACAACTCGGACTGCCATTCAAGGGATGGACGTAAGCGAGGAAATGCCGGATGAGTTTGAACTCGGATTAATTCTGCATGGAGAGAAGGGAGAAACATGGTATTTCTCTACTCCAATAAAACAAATTACAGACATCAAAAAAATTCCTGTACAGCATACACAACATGTTGACGGTATTGACCTCACTGTAACAGAACTATCATTAAGTGAAACGGGGATCGGCATCTCTTTTGAGAGTTCTGAAACAGCTAAGGACTTTGAGTTAAGTCGGGCAGGTGATATAGAATTTGTTGTAGTTGACCAAAATGGAAATGAAATTACGAATCATTCTGGTGGGGTATCTGGTGAAAGAATGAAAGATAGATTAGTGTTTACGAGTAGAAAGCGGCACGATCCCGTCGATTCATCTGTGACCGAACTAACCATCACCCCTTATCTAGCGCTTCCGACGGATGGAGGCGGAGTGGAATTGGGTGAAGACGGTAAAGTCAGAGAGTTGGAGTTTAAAGGGGATTTGTTAAAGCCAGTGGAATTTGAATCATTTAAAGTGGAAATACCTCAATGAATTCATAGAAATTAAGAAAACCAGCTCAGGAATTACCTAAGCTGGTTTTTACATTAGGAGACAACAGTTTTTTTAATATTTTGTGCAAGAACAATCCGATTAACACACCAAGTAGTGCGGGTGCAATCCAGCCAAGTCCAATATCATAAAGTGGTAAATAGTCCATATAGAATAATTTAACCGATTCAAACATAGCGAAAGATGCGCCTGGCAAGCTATCCACTAACGCGCTATAGCCATCAAAGAAGCTGACACAGAAAGTCAAGAAGATGGCCGCTGCGTAAACACTTTGCTTATGGCTAAAGAATGATGAACAAAGCGTTAGTAAAATCAGTATAATTGCTATCGGATATAATAACATCAAAACAGGAATCGCAAATTGAATAATGTTGGTCAGACCGAAGTTTGCAATGATAAATGACATCAGACAAAGAATGAATACAAACCATTTATAGCTGACTCTAGGGAAGACCCGATTGAAGAATTCACTACAAGCCGTAATCAGTCCGATACTCGTTTTTAAACAAGCTAATACAATAATGATTGCCAGTAAAATATTTCCATAGGAACCGAAATAATGCTGAGCCACTGCGGCAAAGATCAACCCGCCATTTTCATAAGTTCCGATGGCAGATACGCTTGATGCCCCCATATAAGTGATGAGACCGTATATCAGCATCATAAGAATCATGGCAAAGATTCCTGATTTTAACGTCGCTTTCGCAATGTCCTTGGAATCCGTGATGCCTTGTCTCTTAATTGCGTGGATGACAACGATACCGAATGCGAGTGATGCCAGGGCATCCATCGTGTTATAACCCTCTTTAAATCCAGTGATAAACGCTAGATTACTATAATCACCAGTTGGCTGACCGAATGCACCCATTGGTTTGATGATGGCAATAAGAATGATGACCGATAAAAACAGTAAGAATGCCGGAGTTAAATATTTGCCGATATAGTCCATAATCTTTGCTGGATTTAAAGAAAAGTAGTAGACGATTGCAAAAAATATAAAGCTGAAAAGCCCCAGATATAAACCTGTATGTGCTGGATTGATATATGGTTCAAACCCAACGACGAAAGGGACTGTTGCTGTTCTTGGGATGGCAAAGAATGGCCCAATCGTCAAGTAAAGAGCTATGGAGAACACAATTCCAAATAGTGGATGGACTCTACTTGCCAAATCGCGTAATCCACTACTTCCAGATAAACCAAATGCTAAAATGCCGATGATTGGCAGCCCGATTGCGGTTATGAGGAATCCGATTAAAGCTGGCCAAAAATTGGTTCCAGCAAGTTGTCCCATTTGAATCGGAAAAATAAGATTTCCGGCACCAAAGAACATACCGAAAAGCATAGTGCCAATGATGGCATAAGTAGAGAATGATATTTTTTGCTGCATAATTATGTTCCCTTCTAGATGAATTTTATCTATTCTATCACCATCTTCGCGAGTTAGCTATAGCAAAAATCATTATAAAAATAGTAAAATCTTTCACTCTAGTGGAAGTTATCTATGAATAGTTTTGGCCTGTCTTTATTACTTCGATATTAATTCAAAGTAAGGAATATTATGGTAGAATATCATCTAAACAGGAGCAAAGAGAAGGTGGCATATGGAATTCATCACTGAAAAACTAATATTTATCGCTTTATTTATATTTATCATTCATTCGATTGAAACGCTCGCTTATGCTGTGAGACTGTCTGGTGCAAGGGTAAAGATGATTGCTTCTGCTTTATCATTGTTTAATGTTATGGTGATTGTTTCGCGATTGGCGAATATGATGCATCAACCGGTTACTGGTAATTTAGTTGATACCGCTCCCGAAAGTAATGCTTTAGAGTTTGTTGAAGCGCAATATCGTTTTCTGATAGGGGCTTCAACCGTAGGAACAATTTTTGGAATACTGCTTCTCCCAACTTTTGTCGCACTGTTTTCAAGGGCGATCATTCATTTGTCGGAAGAGAAGGGTTCCGTACCGTCTTTGTTCAAGAGAATTTTTTCATTACATTACATCAAGCGAGGGTTGACCCATTTTAGTCTCCCTAAATTCTCGTACTTAAGAAACACAAAAATAAAAGATATCCCCATAAGATTGTTTTTTGTGAATATGATTATTACTGCAATCTATACAATAGGTGTACTATCTGCATTATATGCAGCATTATTAGTGCCTGAAAGAGAATTGACGGCAACAATGGCATCGGGGCTGATAAATGGTCTTGCAACGATTTTGTTGGTTATCTTTGTTGATCCAAAGGTATCTGTAATCGCAGATGATGTTGTGAATGACAGAGGTAGTTATTTATCATTAAAAAGCATTTCCATTATGATGGTTTTATCAAGATTATGCGGAACGATTCTTGCACAATTATTGTTTATTCCAGGAGCTAAATATATTGCGTGGTTTACGACGTTTTTTTGATTTTATTAATTTATATGGCCAAAACCATCAATCTCACCAGTAAAAGTAATCCCTCATCATTTAGTCAGATGAGGGATTACTTTTATTTACTATTATCTAGTTATGCTTCAATCTCTTCATCATCAGCTTCCTTATACTCTAAAGCACGTTCCACCGGATCAATTTCCTTACCATATATTTCTTTCGCTTTGTACGTATGTATTTCCTCATAGATTGTTTTCATCTGTTCATAGATTAATGCTTCCGATTCATCATTCGGTGACCAGTATAGAATCTCTAATGGTGCATCCTCGTCGGTTTGAAAGGAACGATTGCGGTAGATGATCGAGTCGGCATGTTTGAAATTCTCCCTTGAGTAGAAACGCAATCTCTTTTCCGTATCTGTATCTTCATAATTGACCGGTTCAACTTCTAAGATAATCGGTTTGTTTTTCTTTTTCAGTTTTTCGATGAGTTGATGGCCAATTCCCTGACCTCTTGATTCACTGGATACCCACAAGTAATCAATAAAAATAAATGTATCAAATTCCGCATAAAGCATGACATGGTTCTTATTTTCATCCTTATGATATACTTCACCTTTGTCATCTAATAGGAGTTCCATATGCTCTCTGGACTTCATCTCTTCTACTGGAAAATATCTCTTCAACTTTTCATACCATTCCACGGCAAAACCTCCATAACTTATTTCAGGATTGCGTTTATTATAAATCAATAGCTTCGATTTATACAGTACTTATAAAAATCATTTTCTTAATCGGGGAAACTTGAGACTTCCGGGCAATCTTTTAACAAGCAGCATAGGAAAAAAGCTGGACCTAACCTCAGATCCAGCCTATCATTTATTTTAGGACGTCTTATCATACGAAACTTCAACATCAACCTCAATGTTTTCTCTGCGGTTTTTATTGCCTTTCCAGTAGAATAAGGCAGCAATTAAAACCGTTATGATAAGCCCGCCAGTTTGTGATGTGGCTCTGTACTAGGTTAACTTTTATATTTGTATTCTATTAATTTACTGGGTAATATTGTAAATAAGTTTAAAAGATGCTAATAATAAAAACAGATAAGGAACCAACAATGAAGGAGCAGGTAAGATGACAGATGAAAGCAAAGTATGGTATTTATTGATATCATCTTCCAGAAAGGCTGTCCGTTTAGGTATCATCATTCCGATCGTTTTTGCACTTACGGTTGTGATTACTGGTTTAACGGCAGTTCTTCTGCAAGATACATATGAAGGCTCCATCCGGGTATTGAAAATTGGAGCAAGTATCGGCTTTTCAATTATTCTCGTATTTTACCTGATTACCTGGTTTTCCTGTTTGGCTTTTTTAAAGGAAACGAAGCAAAAGGATATTACTGATGAAAAACTGCGGAGACTGGTAGTCATGAATCGTGTCAGTTGTATTCTGTTTATGATACCAATCATATATTTCGTCGGGCTGTTCGTATTCTTTAAAGTGAAAACCTTCGCGGAAGGAAAAGTGCAAAAAGGAACGCTAGATCAAATTTTATATCATTATTTCATAAATAAATAATGAAGCTTAGGAGAGAGAAGTATGAAGAACATAATTGGCATTCTAATGATGGGACTTTTATTCTTATCCGCATGCAGTGGTGGGAATACGGAGGTTGAATCCGACAGTAGACAGATAGAAGAGACCCCAACTCAAACAGAAAAAAGCAATGGGCAACCCGATGGGGCTCAGTCAGAAGTAGAAGATTTACAATTACAGGTGACAAAAGTGGATGCAGAGTCAGGTGTCACCATTGAAAATAATGAAACCTATCAGCAACTGAATGAATTCGTTAATGAAAATATCAAGTTCGGTGCACCGAATGACTTCTCCATGCTATCTGTTTCCATGATGGTGGATGATAATGGGAATCAGCAAATGCTGTTCTTAGGAGTGAATCGAATAGGGACTCCGGTGAAAAATATAACGTTCGACATCACTCTGGGTAGTACAGAAGGCGATATGGTCTGGGAGAACTTCCCGGTCACATTGGATGAGGAATCTGTAGGTGTGATGGAAAACAATACAGCATTACCTATCTTCCTTCCGGTCACTTCACAAGAACAAATTGATGTGATGAAAACAATAAGTCAGGAAAATCTTGTAATGGAGATTAACAATTTCAACTTTGAAACGGTAGAATAGTAGACAATGTAAATCCTTACAGAGCAAGTGGATTTTTTCTATGAATTGAAATGGAGGACCAGGATGAAAGCAAGATATGTATTACTTACTGCCTTTTTAAGTCTCATCATTAACGGAATCAGCCTCTATAACCTACCGATTGGATACATTTCCATCTTCGTTATGATGCTCATATTTATCCCCAATCTATTTCTGAGGATCATTGCAATCGGAAAGAAAAGAAAGGTGCAGGGGTCTAATAATATATTCGTGAAAGCCGCGATTGATTTTGAGAAAAATACCCATTCGAAAATCCCTTATATTTTGTTGATGATGGTGATGTATTTCGGAGGGACCGGGCTTATTTATTTCCAAATCTATCAATATGATTATATTGATAGACTCATCACAGATAATGTTCACCTTCCTATATTTTATACGGTTGCACCTTATTTAGTAGGAGTGGGGTACGTACTATTTGCTGCGAGCCTGGTGATGATGACGGTTCATTTCAGGAAAATTTTCCAAGAAGCAGGCATATTCCAGAAAAATGAGGAATCGAAGTATGTGGAGAGTGGTCGTAGGTCATCTGAAAGATGATGAGGGGCAGTAGAATATAGGAGTAAATTCGGAGTCAAAAAGGGGATCGTGAAGATGGATAAAAATATATGGATGGGAAGATTGTTATCAAAAATCGGCGGAATCATTTGTTTAAGTATCGCAGCCGTCTTGATTTTGATCAGTATAGTGACACCTGTAACGATCACTATCAATGGAGAACAAACTATCGGAAGGATATGGGAAATCGCCAGTCACCCTTCAGCTTTTCTATTCTGGTTGGGTATCTTATTTTATCTGATTGTTTTAGGTATAGCAGGCCTATTTATCAGTAAACGAGCTGTTGTCAAGCCGGCAAAGGGACTTGGTATTATATTGATTTTCTTAGGTTTCCCTGCGTTACCGGTATTAGGAGTTGGATTGTTATATATGATTGCTGGTGTACAAATTGTTTTCACATCTGGAATGAAGAATTTACACAATCTAATGTGAAAAGATATTGGAGGTGCGAACAGGGAATATAACACTGTAAGTGCTGATGGATTAGCATAAGTTGAATTGTTCCCATCTTGGCCATTCCATTGTATAAAAATTTTAAACAACAAACAATGTTTATAGTGTGAGGGGACTTTATATTGATACATGATAAAATAGAATTTTACCATTCGAAAGGCAAACTTTTTCTTGGAATTATTTTCTCATTATTATTTGTCGCTATGGGAACTTTCTTGATATATGTTGCTTATATAGAATCTATACTAATTTTCTTTTTGATATTGTTTACTATTGTTATGTTAAGTTTTTTTGCTGGTGCAAATATATTGAAGATGTTCCGAGGCTATCCATATATCATCATCACAGAGGAATATATTCAGTTAGATCCGTTTACGAAAAGTGAAGTAACAATTTATTTTAGTGATATAGAAAATATAAAGATATCTGAAGTTTCATTTCAAAAAATATTGGAGATTGTTTTATATGAAGAAGATGATTATTTTGCTCAATTGTCCTTACATAATAAAATTAGATTATTTATGAATCGAGTAACTGGATTTTCTTTATTTACTATTGGCTTAAATGCTATTCGGAAAAAAGAACGTTCTGCACTTTTAGGGGCGTTAGATTTTATTATTCAACAAAAAATAAGTATTGAATCTACTTTTATTGAAACTGCGCAAAAACATCATAAAGAAGTGGATTTATTGGAAAAATATAATCCAACTCCAGAGGTCGAGCGATCCATCAATCGTTCATATTTTTTAAAATCGTATAGTCATGGCTTCATGATATTTGCCCTTTCGTTTATATTTTTCTATTTACTGCTTGGTAGAAATAATAATTATTTATCTTATATTATATTTAACTTCATTATTTATCCTTTTGCCAAAGTGTTAATTGATTGGTTATTTGGGTTTAAGTTTAGACATAAAATAGAAAAGCAGAAAGGTGTTACTTATTATTTCAAACAATTATTATATATGTTTGATTTTATTCTATTCCATGTAAGTTTTTTAATTGCTCCCTTTGGAATATTGTTTTTGTTGATACGTATGATCGTAATTCGAATTAAGCGGTAGGAAACACTAGGGTTGAAAACTAACTATCTATTGAAGGAATATAGATGGTTATAATTAAGGGCCATTCAACCATTATCTATAACCCTAAAAAAGAAGCATGAATTAGTGCTTCTTTTCATTTCAATCAGTATGATAAAGTTTAGAACGGTTTTTCTGTACAAAAGAATGGAGGTAAAGAAAAATGAAGTTGATCCCCATCTATACGCAGAATTTTAAAGAACGCCAAAATTTCACGATTTTTATCGATAAGCAAACTAATCGCCCATACAAGGCGTATCAAAAAGAACTCAGTCAGAAATACTTTTGGATTGCTTTTTTTCCTATTTTAGCCCTATTAAGAGGCATAAAAGATATATCGCCCTCTATCTCCAATCTAATGGTTATCCTATTTATTCTATGTCTTGTGGGTATTGGGATAGTCTCTGGAATGCTATTCTATAAAAAATTCGTTTATGAAGAATTAAGGGAAATTTATTTTACAGAAGCAGAGGTAAAGGATTATATAGAACGAGGAGAGAAAGTATTCAAATTAGAAGTATCTATTGCATTAATCAGTTTTTGCATTGTACTTCTTTTAGTATATTTATTTTTTGTATTTAAGAATATTGTTTTTTTAATATTTATGTTTTTTTCAATGATATTTTTTATAGTATATTTATGCCGCTTACCATTAGAGAGGATTAAGTTATACATATAAACTTTGTTGTATTCAATGAATGAGGGGTGAAAAAGTGCAAAAGAATTTAATCCCAATTTATAAAGAGAAAGAAATTTATACAATTTTTTATGATACAGAGCAAAATAAGCTATACAGATTTTCGCACCGAAAGTTAGGTTCATCGTTAACCTATATGGGGCTATTCTTTTTATTTCTCTATGGTTCCAAAATGCTGAACGGAATCTATCAGCACTATAGGAATCCTTTATTAGATTTATTTCTATTTGTAGTATTATTGATAAGTTGCTTCGTTATTTCAAAAGTACTAATGAATCAATTTTATTTTCAACGGATGGAGCATCATGAATTTTATAATAAAGATAATATGAAACACATTGCAGACATGGGAAGAAAACAACTTCGTAGAGAATTAATTCTCGGATTAGGATTATGTTTGTTCTTGTCTCTTATTGGTTTAGTGCTTTTCGTAATGATTCGCCAAATTGAGCCTTTGATTGTTTTTGGTTTAGGGCTAGTACCAATTTATATTATTTTATTAACTAGACCTTTTACACGTAATGTGATACTTAAAAAATTTCAACGGAAGGAGATTGATTTATGATTTTATAAAGTTATTCCCACTGGAAAGATAGCATTCCTAAGTCTGCCTTTCAAAGCAATCTTATGTTCCAATACTATTACATATTCGTAAGCGTCAAACAATGAACACCTTCTATTAAATATCCGTTCTTGAGATAATCTCTTTAGAAAAAAATCTGGAGGTTATGCCAATGAACGATGCTAACAAAAGAATAGAATGGAAAGCTAGGTAT
>NZ_JAMBON010000055.1 GCF_023715655.1 Oceanobacillus luteolus
ACTAAATATAACAAAACCTTCCAATCACTATGTAGTGGAGGGTTATTTGGCATACGTAATTTTAGTATATCATGAGAGAATTAATTTTTTTAGAGAAAAATATTGACAACTATTAGCTGGTTTAGCATGTATTGCCCGGAGTCGCCGTTAAATAAAAGGGTATTGGAAATACTGGAGATTTTAAAAACATCTAATGATCGCGAAGAAAGAAGAAACGCTGGTGTAGAATGGTCGAATATGTCGTTGTATCGTCCAGAAAAGAGAAATGAATATTTTCAAAAACCAAGCAGTGGAAAAACAAATGGAAAACGATTGGATTATTATTCTTATACAGAATTACCGACATTTGATATTGTTGACCAATTGAAACATATTACAGTTCCTGTCTTCGTTTATTCCGGTGTACATGATGCTCAATGTCCAATCGTATTTTCTGAAGAAATCCACTCAAACTTACATAATTCGGTTTTATATAAGTTTAGTTATAGCAACCATAGTCCGTTTCTGGAGGAGAGGGAAACTTTTGACGAGATGGTAGCACCATTTCAGTCAATACAACCAAATGCTACACTGGATTTGATAAGAGGTGAATTAACATGAAGCATCAAATGGGGTTATATGGTGAATACTTCCAGTCGATAAAGGAAGGGAGAAAGAAAGTTGAAGTCCGTCTATATGATGAAAAAAGAAGAGAAATCCAAGTTGGTGACATTATTGAATTTGTCAAAGTACCAGAGCAGGATGATAATTTAAGAGTAGAAGTAACGGGGCTTCATCCATATGAGACATTTGAAGCGATGTATAATGATATCCCGTTTGAAGAGTTTGATTGTGGGGGTTGGACAATGGAAGAGATGTTGGATGGAACATACAGTATTTATACAAAAGAGCAAGAAAAAGAATGGGGAGTTTTAGCAATTAGAATTAAAATGGACAGTTAGACATGAATAAAGTGAAATAGACTAATTGTCAATCTCAACTTTAAAATTGACTTATTGTTCCATATCATCCAGGTTGCCATGATATATTCGGAGGTTGAATTAATACTTCCAAATTACTCCTATAGATATATTAAATTAAAGAGCGCATAGAATAGACTAGAACTATGGCTTGGGATAATATCTGGAGGGGTGTGTCTTATGGATGCCAGTATGATTCGACAGATAATCAGATCGAGAAAACAGGAATTGGTCGACCTTGCTGCAGCATTCATTCGAATTCCGTCGGAGAATCCATCAGTTGATTTTGAGAAGTGGTCTGCGGAAATAGGTTTTCAGATTAGCCGGTATTTAGGAGCAAGAGGCTTTAAAATATCCGAGCACGAAAGCAATCAAAATAAGCTGGTTACTGTTATTGGTGAGACTCGATTGAATAGAATACCAGGACCAAGATTGTTGTTATGTGGTCATACGGATGTCGTTCCTGCAGGAGATCCCCTAGAATGGACTTTTGATCCTTATTCTGGTGAAGTTAGAGATGGAATGCTTCTCGGAAGGGGCGCTTCAGATATGAAAGGTGGGATGGCAGCATTAGTTTTTGTAGCCGGACTCCTTCAAGAGTTCGCTTTTTCTTTAAACTTAAAAGGAAGTTTAGCTCTTATTGCTTCACCAGATGAAGAAGATGGCGGTATAGAAGTGGCATCTCTTTTGGAAGAAGGGATGATTACAGGGGATGCATGCCTCATTGGTGAACCGACGCACACGCATCATCCCAACATCGGAGAAAAGGCGATGGCATGGATGCAAATAACAATACCTGGTGAAGCAGACCATGGAAGTCGTCATCCGGTCAGTGGTGTTTCAGCTGTCAAGAAAGGTGCGACTGTAGTCCAAGGATTAGCAAGGTTATGGGATTATACAGCGACGCCACCACGTGAACTTCAGCAACTTTTATACCATACCGAGTGGTTTTTAGCAAACCGTCAAGGCAACCCTATGTTAGCGCATTTGTTATACCGACCTTCTTTTAATACCGGTATTATGCGTGGTGGTACAAAGGTTAATGTCGTTGCGGACAGCTGCACCATCGAAGTGGATATCCGAGTTCCATTTGGGATGAGACCTGAATTTGTCTATGATTTTGTGAGAAATCTAGTTCACGCTGTGTCCCCTGATGCTGTGATAGAGCCAATGGTACGACATAACAATCCGAATTGGACTTCAGAGAATAGCAAAATTGTGCAGGCTGTGGAGGAAGGAATCCGTACGGTCCTAGGAAAGGGCGAACCTGTCTTCAGTGTCCTTCTAATTGGTTCAAGCGATGCTAGTCACTTTCGGAATCATGGAATCGATACGATACTATACGGTCCTGGAATCCAAGACACAATCCATGGGTACGATGAACAAGTTTCGGTGGAGAATCTTGTACAATGTGCTGAGGTGTTTGCAGAGGCTGCCATAAGGTATTTAACGGAGTAAGTGGTAATGGATTTGGTAAATTTCCACGACAGCTAGTTTCTTTCTTCAATTCTAACTCATCTATCTATTTTACAAGTTCGCTTATACAGTCAAATACCTTGAATAACTATGGTCCTAAGAAGTACACTAATCCGTATAACATATCATCTATACCATAAGGAGTCTTTATGAAAAATAATCAAGGCTGGAACCTAAAAAATACGTACACCGATCTCCCGGAGATTTTCTATGAGCAAGTCACACCGAACCCTGTCAGACAACCAAAACTAGTCATATACAATGATGAATTAGGAGCATCAGTTGGCTTGAACAATGAGGAAATGAAGGGTGCAGAAGCTGTTGAAATATTCGCCGGCAACCGTGTTCCGACAAACTCCATTCCTATTGCTCAAAGCTACGCTGGACATCAATTCGGACATTTCACGATGTTAGGTGATGGAAGAGCCATGTTAATTGGTGAACACATTACTCCAGATAACGAACGATATGATATCCAACTTAAAGGTGCAGGTAAAACCCCTTATTCACGTGGTGGTGATGGCAGGGCTGCACTCGGTCCGATGTTAAGGGAATATATCATCAGTGAAGCAATGCATAGATTGAATATACCGACGACGAGAAGTCTCGCGGTAGTCACTACTGGAGAGATGATCCAACGTGAAATCGAATTGGAAGGAGCAATTTTAACAAGGGTTGCATCAAGTCATATACGCGTTGGAACTTTTCAATTTGCTGCGAAATATGGAGAGATAGAAGAGCTTGTGAAACTTGCTGATTACACGATAGAACGCCATGACCCTGATGTAATGGAGTCACCTAATCCTTATCTTGCATTTTTGCAGGAAGTCATTAGACGCCAAGCGCAATTGATCGCCAAATGGCAGCTTGTTGGTTTTATCCATGGCGTCATGAATACGGATAATATGACAATTAGCGGAGAAACCATCGATTACGGTCCCTGTGCTTTCATGGATCATTACGATCCAAAAACGGTATTCAGTTCGATTGATTACAATGGTCGTTATGCCTATCAAAATCAGCCAGGTATTGCCTCTTGGAACCTGGCCCGCTTTGCCGAATCACTTCTGCCGTTACTTGGTCGTGGTAAGGAAGAAGCGGTGAATAACGCACAAGGGGCTATTTCAGAATTTAGTAAGCTGTATCGTCACCATTATTATGCTGGTATGCGGGCTAAACTTGGAATCATGGACGAAGAAGCCGAAGATGAGAAATTAATTCAAGATTTGTTGTCCATGATGCAGCATTATCAAGTTGATTATACGAATACTTTCCTTGCGTTAACGTATGAAGATGAATCGAACTTCCCTATGGGAGCAATGGAAGATTTTAAGAAATGGAAGACAAAATGGCAGGAACGACTTAGCAGGCAAAAGCAAAGTAAAGAAGAAAGCCATGAACTCATGCGAAAGAGCAATCCAGCGCTCATCCCAAGAAACCGCTGGGTAGAGGAAGCGATCGCAGCTGTAGTTCAAAACGACGACAAGACGGTGATGGAAAGCCTGTTAGCCATGTTGAAAAATCCTTATGCCCATTCTGATGAACAGAAAGAATTTGCCCAGAGAAATTATGAAATAGACGAATATCAGACATTTTGTGGTACGTGAAATGTGCGAACAGAAAAGAGAAACAAGCAAATGAATTGCTCGTTTCTCTTTTTTATGTGTGAAATGGAAAGGGTATATTAAAGGTAGTGGATAGAGGGAGTATAATAATAACTCCATCTGACTGAAAAATTTAAAATATCGGCTCTTTACCTATTGAAATATATTTTAAATTCTGTTAAGATAGCTTCAAATTGAAACGTTACGTGTAACTGGCGAAAATGCGGAGTACCGCAAGGGAGCACGTAATGAGTATGTGTCGATCGCCTGGGCAGGTAAGGGAACTTTCATAACTCCTTGCCTTTTTATATTTAAGGGGGCGGTCAGAAAAGAGAATATTTTCAAGCGACGAATGTTGTGGGTGACACTATGACAGGAGCAGCTTCTGGAGAGAATGCAAATTGCATCGCCGAAGGGTTCAAAATCTCAGGCAAAAGGACAGAAGAAAACAAGAGGTTTTTTTGTTGTTTTCGTTCTTTCTGAGATTGGAATTATTCCAGTCTTTTTTTATTTCTTAGGAGACGAGAAAGAAAAGTAAAGCCAAAAAGGAGAAAGATTAGAGAGATGACAACAATAACTTTAGACAAAATTAAAACGATCAAAACATTAAACAATATTGCTAAGTCTGGAATGGCAGTTTTAAAGGATGAAAACTATAAAGTTGATAATGAAGCAAAGAATCCTGATGGAATCGTTGTGCGCAGTTATCACATGCATGATATGGAGTTCAATGACAATTTGAAGGCTATTGCGCGTGCTGGAGCTGGTGTAAACAACATCCCCATCCGAGCTTGTGCGGAAAAGGGAATTGTAGTTTTCAATACGCCTGGAGCAAATGCCAACGCGGTCAAAGAAATGGTGCTTACGGCAATAATGGCTTCTTCCCGTAATTTATTTCAGGGGATTGAGTGGGTAAATTCGCTGAAAGGAAAGGGAGAAGATGTACCCAAGCTCATTGAAGAGGGGAAAAAGCAATTTGTCGGTCGAGAAGTGAAAGGAAAAAAACTTGGTGTGATTGGGCTGGGGGCAATTGGTGCTCTCGTTGCGAATGATGCGTTGAACTTGGATATGGATGTTATTGGTTACGATCCATATATATCTGTTGATACTGCATGGAGACTTTCACGAAATATCGAACGTGCGATGTCCATGGAGGAAGTATTTGAAAAAGCGGATTATATAACGATTCATGTCCCACTGACGGAAGAAACGAAAGGTAAACTGAATGCGGAGGCTTTCCAACGCATGAAACCTGGCGTCCATTTATTTAACTTTTCACGTGGTGGCTTAGTGAATGAGGATGACCTGGAAGTTGCATTAAAAGAAGGTCAGATTGGTAAATATATCACTGACTTCCCGAATGATCGTATTTTGCATATGGAAAATGCAATTGCTTTACCGCATCTCGGGGCATCTACAAAAGAATCTGAAGAAAATTGTGCAAGGATGGCTACCCATCAATTAAAAGATTTTCTGGAAACAGGTAATATCCGTAATGCTGTTAATTTCCCGAATGCGATTCTTCCTTATACAGGAAAACGCAGAATCACCGTATTCCATCGGAACGTACCGAATATGGTAGGACAAATCAGTTCCATCATTTCTACGCGGGAATTGAATATAGCGGCGATGATCAATAAAAGTCGTGGTGATTTTGCCTATACGATGATAGATATCGATGAAAAAGTGAATGGTGATGTTTTGCCGGGTATTCAAGCGGAAATCAATGCTATTGAAAATGTGATACGTATACGGATTATTTAACTTCAAGGGGATAGAGGCGATTCTATCCCCTTTTTATGATAAAATAACCCACTTCTGGTTAATCTAAGAACAATAAAGGTATACATCTGGTATACTAGACAAAATAAGTAATTAAGGAATGATGTTTTTGGCAACAACACATGTTTTTACGAAAGGTGAAGAGGTTGCAAATGCAATCACGCATGGAATTGGGGCACTCTTCAGTATCGCGGGATTAGTTGTATTGATTCTTACTGCAGCTACAGAAGGAACTGCATTACATGTTGTGAGTTTCACCATATTTGGTTCAACGATGCTCGTCTTGTATTTTTCTTCTACGATGGCCCACGCTTTACCACCGGGGAAGGCCAAGGATCTTTTTGAGATTTTTGATCATGCTTCCATTTATTTGTTCATTGCAGGGACCTATACTCCACTTATTTTTCATGTAATTCAAGGGACACTGGGCTGGACGATGTTTGGCATCGTTTGGGGAATTGCGTTGGGAGGCATTATATTTAAAGCATTCTTTACGAAGAAATTCCTCATCACTTCTACATTATTATATGTATTAATGGGATGGATTGTCGTCCTTGGTTGGAATCAGATTGTCGCGAATCTTCATCCGACGGGCCTGATGTTACTCGTTGTTGGCGGGATGTTTTATACGTTCGGTTGTATCTTCTATATATGGCGTGGGTTCCCGTATCATCACCTTGTATGGCATCTATTCGTGATATTTGGTACCGTTTGTCATTACTTCTGTGTGTTGTTGTTTTTATTGCCAAGTTAATAAAATATATGAATATATTTTCGAAATCAGCAGATGAACCTGCTGATTTTTTTATTGTATGGAATTTTACAATAGCTTTAAAGTAAATTAGCAATGGATTAGTATTCATCCCTTAAGATGGAGGTAGAAGAAGGAGGGATGAAGGATGAAAATATGGGATAACTTGTATGAAGTGGATAGTCAGCTTTTCCGGTCGATTAATAAATATTTTGATCATCCTCTGTTACAGCGATATTTTCGTATCATTACTCATTTAGGTGGGGCAACGTTCACTATCGCTGGGGTTGTTTTACTCATGCTTTTTACCCGTCAAGAAGTTCAGATGACTGCGATTGCTGCGGCTATTTCTTTAGCAGTCAGCCATTTGCCTGTTGCAATCATGAAAAAGATTTACCCAAGAAGACGTCCTTATTTTGTTTTGGAAAATACGAATGTATTGGATAATCCATTAAAGGACCACTCCTTTCCTTCTGGTCATACGACCGCGATTTTTTCTGTCACCGTGCCATTTATTTTATTATCCCCGTTACTGTTCTCCGCACTATTATTCATTGGAGTTTCAGTTGGCTTATCACGAATTTTCTTAGGACTACATTATCCTTCAGATGTGTTGGTAGGAATGATGCTTGGCAGTACAACCGGTCTGTGTTCATTTTTAGCGATACAGCAATTTGTTCCGCATGTTTTGTAAATGGTGCATGATCTTTTGAACTTTTAAAGATGTAGGGAAGCACAGCGCTGTAATCCGGTTGGAAAACGCATAATGAATAAAGTATTACGGTATGGAAGTTATCAAAAATGATAATCATGTGGGGGTTATTATGAGAATAGCTATTTTTACAGATACTTTTGTTCCAGATGTGAATGGGGTGGCAAGGACGCTTGATCGATATACGAAATTCTTAAAGAAAAATAATATTGATTATCGTGTATTTGCACCAAAAGCGACGAAAGAGAGTCAATTTTCTTCACAAGTTTTATCCTTTCAAAGTATGCCATTTTTATTGTATCCTGAATGCCGGATAGCTTTTCCTAACATGTTACAGATCAAAGAGGAAATAATGGAATTTAAGCCGGATATTATCCATGTGGCGACACCTTTTAATTTAGGCTTATGTGGACTGCATTTTGCTAAAAAGTATCATATCCCTCTAGTTGGTTCCTATCATACAGATTTTGATAAATATCTTGAACACTATCACTTACAATTTTTGACGGATGTGCTATGGAAATATTTGAAATGGTTTCATCGTCCACTGGAAAAGATTTTTGTACCTTCCATTGATACGAAAGTACGTCTGGAGGAACATGATTTTAAAAATATAGCTATTTGGCCAAGAGGAATTGACGGAGATATTTTCCATCGTGATTATCATACAGAATTGGTTCGAACAACATACGGTATAGAAGAAAAGTATATACTGCTCTATGTAGGACGGATTGCGTCAGAAAAAGATATTATGCTTTTACCGTCTATTGCTGAGCACTTACCAGAAGGGATAAAAGAAAAGGTCCACTGGCTTGTTGTAGGTGATGGCCCACTGAAAGAGGGTCTGAAGACAGCGGCACCAGATAATATGACATTGACTGGATTTATTGAAGGTAAAGAACTTGCGAGAGTCTATGCTGCAGCAAATCTCTTTGTATTCCCATCCGCATCAGAGACATTCGGAAATGTTGTTTTAGAATCACTCGCTTGTGGTACACCAGTGATTGGTGCGGATGCAGGTGGTGTAAGGAACATCATCGAACGGGGAAAGACGGGTCTTTTATGTGAAGAGAAAAATGCTATGCAGTTTGCGCAAGCAGTTGTTTCGTTGCTTTCCAATGATGAACTACGAGTTCGAATGGGGGAACAGGGATTTCAATACGCCCAAGCTCAATCCTGGGAGACCATCTTTCATCGATTACTAGACAACTATGAAGATGTTCTTTCAATAGATACATGGAAATTAGATATTCTTGCATAGAAAAAGAGGACGATTTCGTCCTCTTTTTTAATTGGCTGTGTGGGTATTTCGTTTTTCCCTTTCGGACAAGATATATGCACAAGTCGCATCTCCGGTAATGTTGACGGATGTTCTGACCATGTCCAGTAATCGGTCCACACCGATAATCAATGCAATTCCTTCTACCGGGAGATTGACTTGATTTAACACCATCGCAAGCATGACCAATCCTACACTAGGAACTCCAGCAGTTCCGATACTTGCAAGCGTAGCGGTCAGGATAACAAGTAAATAATCGGTGAGTGACAATGGAATGGCGTACACCTGAGAAATGAATACGACTGCGACTGCTTGCATAATCGCAGTACCATCCATATTGATGGTTGCTCCTAAAGGTTGCACGAAGCTTGAGATTTCTTTTTTTACGCCAAGTTTTTCTTGAGCGGTTTTCATTGAAATCGGTAATGTCGCATTGGAACTGGATGTACTGAAACCAACTGACATTGCAGGGAAGAACCCTTTAAAAAATGTTACCGGATTTGCTTTGCCAAGAAACAAAATCGCTGAGCCATATACGAACGTACCATGGATAAGGAGACTGAGAAGGACGGCAATCATATACATTGCCATAGAGCTTAAAGCATCAATTCCAGCTCCTCCAATTGCAGAAGCGATCAGCGCGAACGCTCCATATGGTGCCACATACATGATTTTGGTAATTAACCAATTTAATATTTCGTTAGCCTGTTCAAACAATTGATGGATACCAATTGTCTTTTCTTTTAAAATGGCAAGTGCAATCCCAATAAATACAGCAAATGCAATAATTTGCAACATGTCTCCCGATGCCATCGCACTTATTGGGTTTTCAGGGATAATATTAGTTATCGTATCCATGATTGGGGGTGCTTCTTCCCCTTCAAATGTTGCATCTGTTTCAAATACGCCTTCTTTTCCAGGCTCTAGTATATTTCCTATTCCTAAACCAATTGCAATGGCGATCGCTGATGTAACTAGGAAAAACCCCAGTGCACCAATACCTATCTTACCTAATTCAGCCGGGTTACCAAGGCCTGCTGTTCCAAGTACGATGGATACAAATACAATTGGTACTACGAGCATCATAATCAGATTTAAGAAAATTTGCCCTACTGGGCTTAATAAGTACGTATCAATGTTATTAAAAATATTACTAGGCACAAATGTCAAACATATACCTGCAACAACACCTGCTATTAGTGCGATTACAATTTGTTTCGTTAAACTCATCTTTACTCCCCATCTTTCTTTAAATAATATGGATTCGTTCCGGCGTAGAAATGCTAGTATGGACAAGGAAGGTTGGTTGGTCGCTGGCTGAATTGGAATGTAATAGAATATACCCCTAACTTCTAACATCCTAACCTACTAAATCTAGCTCATCATAAAATGTAAAATTGAAATATGGAGTACATTTCCTCTCTAGTAGAATAAAAAATATTATGTTAGAATATGAAAGGTCTGATTTGAGGAGGGAGTTAGAATGGCGAAAATACCATTCATTGCAGTTGAAGGTCCAATTGGCATTGGAAAAACATCGCTGGCACAAAGGATATCCACTCATTTTGATTTTCATTTATTAAAAGAAATTGTCGATGAAAACCCTTTTCTCGGTAAATTTTATGAAGATGTAAGCGAATGGAGCTTTCAAACGGAAATGTTTTTTTTATGTAATCGTTATAAACAATTGGAAGATATACAGAAGAACTATTTAATGAAGCAACATCCTATTGTTGCTGATTATCATATAGCTAAAAATATGATCTTTGCAAGACGTACACTAAGTGGCAACCAGTTGGAAAAATATGAGCAGATTTATGAAATTCTTACAAAGGACATGCCTTTGCCGAATTTAATCATATACATAACAGGAAGTCTAGAAACCATTTTGGAACGAATTAAAAAGCGTGATAGAAAAATTGAAAGAAATATTGATCCTGCATACTTAAATCAGCTTTCTAGTGATTACGATCATTTTATGGAGAGATTTGAACAGGAACATCCCGAAATCCCCGTTCTACGAATAAACGGTGATGAGCAGGATTTCGTCCGTTATCCGGAAAAATTGAATTCTATTATCGCAGCCGTGGAAGAAAAGTTAGAAGAGCTTATGGTAAAAGGAGCAGAACAATGAATGCAAGAGAAAAATACGGAATCCCAAATGATGCAGTAATTACGATTGCCGGTACCGTTGGTGTAGGCAAATCCACGATGACAAAAACGTTAGCAAACGCATTGAATTTCAAGACATCTTTTGAAAAGGTAGATAATAACCCATATTTGGAAAGTTTTTATGAAGATTTTCAGCGTTGGAGCTTCCACTTGCAAGTGTATTTTCTTGCGGAACGGTTCAAAGAACAAAAGAAAATCTTTGAGTATGGCGGCGGATTTGTCCAAGATCGGTCGATATATGAAGACACGGGGATTTTTGCCAAGATGCATTATGAGAAAGGGACGATGACCCCGACCGATTATGAAACGTATAAAAACTTATTTGATGCGATGGTCATGACTCCATATTTTCCTCATCCAGATTTGCTTATCTACATTGAAGGTTCATTGGATGAAGTCCTTGAACGGATCCATGAGCGTGGAAGAGAAATGGAAAAGAGCACACCAATAAGTTATTGGGAAGAAATGCATGACCGTTATAGTAAATGGATTGATAGCTTTAATGCTTGCCCGGTATTGCGGATTAACATCGCTGATTATGATTTGTTCAATGACGAAGAATCGGTTGACTTAATTCTTGAAAAAGTGAGCCGTGTGATTGGTGGCCGCAGCGTGAAGCAGTCTGTTTCTACATTCGCAGATAACCGAATCGAATAGAAAGTCCCTATCTTGTGATTACTGCATAAAATAATGGGAGTAATGCACAAGGGGTGAAACGATGGGGCTCTATATCAATGAAAATAAACTGAATATTTATCGAAATGGTGCGGAACTGGAAGGAAATAACCAGGATGTTTTTATATATAACCATGCATCCGAAATGGTGAAAGAACAAGCCCGTTTTAATCATTCCATTCAATCCCATATACAAAGTATAAAAACGTTGATTGACAACCAACATGTAGAAGAAGAAAGAAAATGGCTGAATGTGGAAGGTCAATTAAAAACCTTGGAACAATTCAATAAAAAGCAAGTTGTGATGGAACAGGAACTGTTGGATCAGCTGACCAAGTTGGAAATGGAACAATCTGCAACCCGTAACCAATTGGAGAAAGGCCGATTAAAAGAAACCGAACTCCAAGAAAAATGGAGTAGGATGTCTTCGAACCATCAGCAACTGCTTCAAAAGTTGGAGAACATTTCAAAGGAAAATGAACAGTTGTCAAACAGTGTGAATAAACAATTGGAAATGCAGGAGAGCATAATGAATCAGTTGGACTCTCAGGAAGAGGCAAATAAAAAGTTTGAAAAACGATTGGATAGTCAGGAAGCACTAACGGCAAAAGTAATGAGACAGCTCGATTACTTCCGCAGTATTCTCTTTGAAAGAACAAACTATTTGTCGGATAAAATTGAAGAAGCTTCGAATTACTTATCCCAATTTTTGAAAAACGATGAATTACCTTCTGCAGAATTCTTTCTTCGCGAAAAACAGAAACAAGGAAAGTAAGCTATAACGTTTTAAATCTTTGTTTCTATCCTTTCATGGTTCATGTGATGGAAAATGAAAACACAGCTCCCTAAGTGTAACGGAGCTGTGTTTTATTGTCTTTAAACTTCAAAACTATTACTTCGACACTTCTCTAACAATGGTGCCTGTCCTCTTGTCGTGGGGAAAGACGGCTCCATCTTGCTCTGCAAAGTTTTTTCGATCACGGATATACTCTATTGTACTCGTCGTATCGCGATGTACCATACGTTTTACGATTTGTTTACCGGTTAATTCGCTGTCATCTTCATTGGCCAGCTCCAGCCCCATCAATTTATAGCCGATCGTACTGCCAGTAGTTTTCAATTGTACATACTCAAGTGTGTACTGTGTTGCAAATGGCAATACTACTGCATGGAAAGCCTCATTCTTAATTTTTTTCCGTAAGATACATTCTGCCCCATATGATACGACACCACTCAGAATAGAATCGATAAGTATTGCTTTTAAACGTTTTTTAGTAATATGCTCCAATATTTTCCCCTCCTGTTTATATTAATTAATAGTTTATACGAAAAATGATAGGATTTGTTTCAAATTTACAGATAAAAAGTTTCAAAATAGCCGGGTAGATAGTTTGATATTTGAGATAATATCATACTTTAGGAATAGAGAGAGGAAAATGCATTTTTTCCTCATAGAAGAAATTTCTATTCTATTATTTCGCTTTGGGAGTATATAACCATGTATTAGTACCGTGCGCGAAGGTTACTCCCAAATAAAATGAAAGGAGGCTATCTTTACTACTAGAACAAAAATAGTTTAATTTTCCGATTTTTAATATTATTCAATCTGTTACTATAAAACTTAACAGTAATTTACTAGAAAAGGGAAAGGAAGAGGTGATGTGGGAAAAACGTTGCGGTTAGGAAGTCTTTTTCTATTGTTGCTCTTACATTTTAATCTATCATCTGCCGAAGCAACCGAAAATACCTCTTTGAATTTACATAAGCAGTCAACTCAAGAAATAATCAACTTGATCCCCACTCTTTTTCACCAAGAAGCCGATAATGCAAAAGAGAAAATGAAGGCACGGAAAGAGGAGTCCGAGTTAGTAATTAAACTGGAAGTTGATACCGTGATCAATGATTTGCAGGACTATCGGATTCAAATTGAAAAAGAGTTGGAAGAATCGAAGAAGGAACGAAGTTTACTAAAAAGATTAAACCATTATGAAAAAGAGAAAGAAGAAAGCATTAGAAAAGAAATCAATACAGAGATAACGGAATATCTGGAAGATTTACTACTTAAACAATGAAAAGGGGAGTTAACTAGTGAAAAAATTTATGCATTCTTTCAAAGGGAAGATTACCATAATTGGATTAGCTATTGTCATGGTTTGGGGGGCGGGGATGGCTTTTGCATCCACGAGTGCAGGGGAGCAGCTGCGTGCATGGTATAACGGGATGTTTGGTCAATCGGTAGCCGATATTGAAGCAGATACAGAAGCGTACGTTGAAAGTAAGTTGCCTGGGCTTGAGGCTGAATATGCTGCTTTAAAAGAGCAAGCCGGTGTGGATATTGATTTAAGCAGGGAATTGGCGACAGGAACAACATTGGAAGAACTTATTCAAGCAAAATTGGAGCATATCGGAGAGATTGATGGGGAGAAACAGGCGATTTTAGCTGAGGTTGGTTTGCAGTTCTACAATGTATTTCTTGATGGGTACTTCGAAATCTTAAGAAATGCAGATGCTGGCCTGGAATATGCAACCAATGACTTAACCACATTTACATCTGAATCAGGGAATGCTGCAATCGCTCAACTGACATCTGATATTGAAGTGGCGAGAGATCAGGCGGTTCAGGAGTTGGAAGAGGCTATACAGGCTGCACAAGAAGAATTAGCGGCAGAGTTGGAAATACAGGAAGAGATTACTTCAAGAAATCTTAGAAACCAAGTGGATTGGGCAATCGACAGCTTGACGGAAGAAGTAAATAACGTCCTGGATGCTTTAGTGAGCCAGCAGGAAGAATTGATTACGGCTACAGCGCAGCAACTGGGTGAAGAAGCAAAAGCTGCTTTAGATGCGGTTATATCAGGCATCAATGAATAATAAGGTTAGGCTCTTTTCCAGAACCTTCCCCTTCTTTTCCGGAGGTTAATCATGAGTAAAAAGAAACGGTCATTTTATATTCTATTGATTAGTGTTTCGCTGTTTACTGGGGGATTAACAATAACTGCTGCAGATTCTTCTATTTCCGGTGTTCTAACAACTTGGTTCAATAATAAGACGGATGAATCCATCGAGGAAATTGACAGAGCAATTCAAGAGGAACAAGCCAAACAAACCGAACGTTTGAAGGCAGCACTGGCAGAAAAGATTACCGAAGTAGAGATAGAATTGCAAGAACTCATTGAAGAAGAAAAGGAAAAGCAAGTTGACATGCTTCGGAAATATGCTGATGAAAAGCTCCAACAACTCCCAAATTTGGAAATAGGAACTGAAGATAAAGCGATGTTGGAAAAGGAGTTGGAACGGATTTATCAAGCTGCGATTAAGGAAATGGAAGAAGTGACCATTGAATATAGTAGTGAAGCTGGAGGGGAGGAATGAAGTTAATTCATTCGCTCCCATTTTTCTTTTGTGATACCATGTAAAACCCATGGAGAAGGTAATGTAAATGAGTGGTTTTTAGGTAATTGGCTGGCTGCTTCTTTTGTTAAATCTACCCAAATATATGTCTGCTCATTTGGATCTTCCTTCACGATATCCTCATATACTGATTGTGTCGTTTCCCATATTCCAGTATGGAGATGTAAGTCATTCCAAGGATACACTAAATGAAGGTAATGATGTTTCTTCTGGTCGGTTTTTAAGATGAAAAATCGGGTCCGTTGTTTGTTTTCAAAGAAACGCCAATGATCGAGTTCATCTCCATTGAATAGTTCCCAAGATGCGGGAAATGGATAATAGCAAGCGTAGGGGAAAATATAATTTGTATCTATGATTGCACCCTGTATCCAGTCCTTCTTTTCGTCTTTGTTATAGACCTCTTGCCATTGTTCCTGATCATTTGATAAGGAAGATAAGTTATCCGTCCATGCTCCATGTAAAGCGGCTAGGGGTGTAAGTCCCAGTTTCTTAAGTACTCGTTTCGCTGGAAGATTATCTTCTTGTGTATTCGCCCCGACCCAGTCGATTCCATCGATATGGAAAGCTTCTTTGATTAAATATCTGTTCAATTCGGTTGCAAGATTTTGACCACGGAATCTGCGATCTGTCCTTAATCGACCTAACATCGCATAGCGTTTTTTAAAGAGTGTAAAGCCGCCGATAACTGCGATTTGATCATTTATGAAAAGCCCAAAAAGCCGATTGTTCCCTTCTGTTAATTGATCAAATACACGTAATACATAGTCGTCCTCTATGCCGGTATCCATATCTTTGAATAGTTCGAGATCCTCTCCATGAAGTCTTCGTATTGCCATTGTGCGTATCATCGAATCTCTTCCTTTCCTATTTCTTGTATCAGTATATCTTTTCTTCAGCAATATTTCAGTCGAGAAGTTTCCAGTACGTTTCAATTGTATTCATGTATAGCTTTCTATAAAATACTTATAAAAGGTAACTCGCTTATTATATTGTTTTGACATAAATAAAGACCTGCGGTGATATGTCAAGAGGTAAATAAATAATTGTTCAGTTATCAAGGTGCATTATCCTTAAAAAAGGCAACACTAAACTAACCCAGTAAAGTTATGCGAATTTACTGGAAATTATTGGA
>NZ_JAMBON010000056.1 GCF_023715655.1 Oceanobacillus luteolus
ACCGCCCATTTAACTTCACTAGAATAAACGTTTTTGCCCACGCAAAAACACCTCCGAATTAGTATTGGTTTGATTATACCATTTCGAAGGTGTTTTTTATTGTCTCATTTTATTGTGTTAGTCTAAACACGCCCGGGCTTTTTTAACGTTATGAAACTTTTATTGATTACTATTCGTACTATCATTTAGTTAAAACAGAGTAGGTGATAAATCATGAGACAACCTCCACAACATCTAATCGATCCACGAGCATTAAAAGTCTGGAAAATCAGTGCCGTATTATATACCGGTATCATTTGGGTATTGCTGATAGTAGGAGCCATTCTAACCATCATCAATGATTGGTCTATGCTCTACATCATCATTTCCATATTCCTCCATGGAATAATCAGTTATCTTTTTATATTTCTTTTTCCTAAACTGCGGTATAGGCGCTGGCGATACGAAATCTTTGAACAAGAGATTTATATTCAACATGGAATATTTATTATGACTCGAACTCTCGTGCCCATGATTCGGGTTCAACATGTGGATACAGAGCAAGGTCCACTGATGAAGAAATATCATGTGGCAAGTGTCTCTATTTCTACAGCTGCAACGACGCATGTAATTCCAGCACTTTCTGAAGATGATGCCTCCGATTTAAGAGATCGTATCTCACAACTTGCAAGGGTAGATGAAGATGATGTATAACAAGAAACGACTTCATCCAGCGGCTATAATTTTCAATATGGCTAAACCAATAAAAGAATTCTTTTTCTATTTCATTGTCATCATGTTTGCTGGTGATTTATTCATATTTTTTATTTTTCTTGGAATCTTTTTAGTTCTGAATTTGATTTATGCGGTTCTCACCTGGCACCGTTATTCCTATTATGTTACAGATGAAGCTTTATGGATTGAGTACGGCATCTTCAAACGAACAAAGCGTTCTATTGCAAAAAACCGAATTCAATCCATTGATTTAACGGAGAGTGTTTTACACCGATTATTTAAACTTACCAGCATACAAATCGAAACAGCAGCAGGTGGCGGTTCAAAAGCCGAAGCTACTTTACGGGCTGTTACTCTGGAAGAGGGGAAAAGATTAACAGAAACATTAAAAGAGAGTCAAGAACAGGAATTAGAACTTCTGGAAGAACAAGCACCAATCATGAAAAAAATCACTTTCCAACGCTTATTACTAGCGGGTATCACTTCTGGAGGAGTAGGTCTGATTATCGGATTCCTTGTCGCTGGTTTAGTGGAAATTGAAGAATTGATTCCTGAAAATATATACGATGAAACGTTGGAATGGCTCTTATCTGCGAGTATTTTCCTACTAATAATAGTGGTTCTGATGCTTATGCTTGCTGTTTACTTAATCAGCGTGATATGGGTTATCATCCGTTATGGAAACTTTACCATTAAACGATCAGAAAACGAATTAATCATTACAAGAGGCTTACTGGAAAGAAAGCAGCTGACTATTCCATTCGATCGGATCCAAGCTGTCGGCATCGAGGAAAATATTATCCGTCAAGCTTTCGGTTATGCGTCTGTGTTTGTGGAAATTGCCGGAAGTAAAACAGGTGACCAAATTGCAGACTCAACTATATTATTTCCTTTATTACAAACTAGGGAAATCCCAGCGTTTATGGAAGAGTTTGTTCCGAAGTTCATATGGAATGAAGATGTGGATTGGGTCAAGCCACCGGCATCCGCTTCACCGTTGTATCTGATCCGATCAAGCACCATTTTTGTACTTGCAATCATCCCTGTGTTCATTTTCTTCCCTTCCTTTGTTTGGATTCCAATCGTACTGTCCGGGCTAGCTTTGTTTATGGGCTGGCTGGGCTATAAAGATGCTGGTCTATATGTAAATGATAACAGGCTTTTCATCCGTTACCGGCGGATCACTCGTGTCACTGTCCAGCTATACCACAAGCGGGTTCAGGCTTTCGAAAAAAGACAGAATGTCTTGCAAAGAAGACTTCATTTGGCTACCATGAAGGCATCCATCATTAGCCACGTAGGTGGCAGACATTTTCATATAAATGATGTGATTGAAAACGAAATAGATCAGGTAAGTGATAAATTGGCATATAGAAAAAAAGGTTCCATCTAATGGAACCTTTTTTAAATTTACTTGATTAATCACGTTTACGGCGTTTTTGGAAGTTACCTTTACGGTTGTTTCTTCCCCCACCATAAAAACGTTTATTCTTGGAACGCTGTCCGCCACCTTTAGAATTCATTGCCTTCTTCACACTGATAGGAGCGACTGATGAGATGCGGACCGGTGTATCTCTTCGTTCTTTTGTCAATAAGCTGATTGCAGCAGCAATTACAGTTACTGAATCATGATCCTCCAAGAGTTGTTGTGCTGATTCCTTATAAGAACTTAGATCCTTTTTACTGATTGCTTTTTCAAGTTTTTCAATAGTAACTTGCTGTTGTCCACGTCTTGCATCTTGATTCGTCGGTGGAGTCATACGTTTCATTTTACTTTTTGTCGTTTTTTCGATGAGATGCAAGTGCGCCATTTCTCTAGGCGTCACAAAGGAAATAGCTTCCCCTGTTCTTCCGGCACGGCCTGTACGACCGATACGGTGTACATAGCTTTCTGGATCTTGTGGTATATCAAAGTTATATACATGAGTAACTCCAGAAATATCCAATCCACGAGCAGCTACATCTGTTGCAACTAGCACATCCACACGGCCTTGTTTGAACTTATTCAAAACAGACATACGTTTACCTTGTGTAAGATCTCCGTGAATCCCTTCAGAACGATAGCCTCTAGCTTGTAAACCTTCTGTAACTTCATCCACACGTTTTTTCGTTCTAGCGAAAACGATCGCCAAGTCTGGTGAATGGATATCCAAGTGGTTGTTCAATGTATCGAACTTGAATTTCTCTGGTATTTCGATGAAAAATTGTTCGATATTCGTAACTGTCATTTCTTTTGCTTTAATCTTAACCTCTTTAGGTTCCTTCATCAATGTTGTTGCGATATTTCTAATTTCCTTTGGCATCGTCGCCGAGAAAAGCAACGTTTGTCTTTCCTCTGGAATCGCCTTTAAAATATCGCGGATATCATCGATGAAGCCCATGTTCAACATTTCGTCCGCTTCATCTAAAACTGCAACTTTCACATGATCAACACGAATCGTTCTTCTACGCAAGTGGTCAAGAAGTCTTCCCGGTGTTGCTACAACGATTTGTGGACCATCCTTAAGAGCACGAATTTGCCTATCCATTTGCTGGCCACCGTATACGGCTAAAGCACGAACTCCCATAAATCTTGCAATCCGGTTAATTTCCTCTGCAACCTGAATAGCTAATTCTCTTGTCGGTGCCACAACCAGACCTTGTACTTTACGAAGCTTTGCATCGATCCGTTCGATCATTGGTATACCAAAAGCTGTAGTCTTACCTGTTCCAGTTTGCGCTTGGCCGATTACGTCGTATCCTTCCTTGGCAAGAGGAATGGTCTCCGTTTGAATTGGCGTCGCTTCCTCAAAGCCCATCTGTTCTAACGCCTTCATAATCGGTGCTGAAATACTTAATTCACTAAATTTTGTCACCTAATAGTCTACTCCTTTTGTAGTAATTTATTTAGCTATAAGAGGCCGCTAGCTCGATCTTTCATCACTGAAAATCCTATTTAATCGTATACCCTACCTCTTTGCGGAATATGTCAAAAAAACACTAAATCTACTCAAGAAGGGTTTTAATATTTAAATGGGAAAGTATATTTTCTACCTGTTTATTTCATTATAAAAAGAACACTAGGCTTCCCTTTATCAATTCGGGGCCTCTAATTACTGCTTGTCTTATAATAACACACTTTTGCAATCATTATCCACTGCGCTTCTTTGGGATAACGACTATTAAATGATTTTTTTCCTCATCCATGATAAAATGGAGTAATAATATCAAGTACATGCAACGGACTTTCATTACAGTGAAACCAATAATCAGGAGGACAAGTACCTCCTCCAAGTTACTGGAACGAATTGGGGTGTCAGTGACCATCATCTCCCACCTATGTGACCTGGATATTACTTTATTCTTCAAGTCGGAGGTTAACGGACACTTACACCAGGGCAAAGGAGTTTTTGTATGCGCCTTCCTGCATTTAATCCTAAAGCAGCTTTATTTATTGGAGTAATTGCCATCTCCACTTCTGCAATTTTTGTCAGACTTGCTGAAGATGCACCTGCAGCAATCATTGCTTTTTACCGTTTACTTTTTGCTGTAATATTAATGTCTCCATTTATCTTTTACAAATACCGGCAAGAATTTAAAGAAATATCTTCAGCAAATTGGATTTTCTCCATTTTAGCTGGAATTTTTCTAGCATTGCACTTCATCTTATGGTTCGAATCATTGAACCATACATCTGTAGCAAGTTCTGTCGTATTTGTATCCATTCAACCGTTATTTGCTTTTCTAGGGACTTACTTGTTATTTCAGGAACGATTCTCTTATGGCACCATCATCAGTATGATTATTGCTCTATTTGGTGGCATCATTATCGGTTGGGGAGACTTGCAGTTAAATGGAACTGCAATACTTGGAGATATTCTGGCAATACTTGGTGCAGTTGCTATAACGGGTTATTTTTTGATCGGCCAATCAACAAGGAAAAGTTTATCTCTCATGACATATACCTTTATCGTATATGGAATCGCATCCATTACTCTTTTTCTTTACAATATAATTTTACAAAATCCCTTTACGGGGTATAGTACAACGAGTTGGTGGGCATTTTTAGCTTTGGCAGTCATTCCGACTTTCTTTGGACATTCCATTTTTAATTGGTGCCTACGCTGGCTAAGTACGACTACAGTATCAATGGCTGGCTTATTAGAGCCGGTAGGAGCATCCATTTTAGCTTACTTTTTCCTAAATGAAGTCGTTACTTGGTCACAATTCCTTGGTGGAACCATTGTAATTTTCGGATTGTATTTATTCATAATCAGTACCTCCAAAAAAGCGGGCATTACGATCTCGCAAAAGGTAAAATAAAATAGTTAGGCGGTGCCATTATGCAGATTCAGCTGATGACAGATGGTGGAGCGGATGTTCCACAACACTTAATCGAAAAACTCGAACTTGAAATCGTTCCTCTCTACTTACATTTTAGTGACGGAGAATACAAAACAGGAGTCACCTTAAATCTGAATGACTTTCATAAGAAGGTAAAAGATTTGAACGAGGTTCCTCAATCTGCGGCTCCAAGTCCCAATGATTTCTATGAAGCTTTTAAAAAGGTTCCTAAAGATCGATCCATCATGATGTTCAGCATCTCCAAGGAATTAAGCAGTACGTATCAAAATGCTGTAGCTGCCAAAGAAATGATTCTTGAAGAAGAACCTGAACGGAAGATTGCAGTCATTAATACGAAAACAGCGTCGGGGGCAATCGCCCTGCTTTTATATGACGTATATCTAAAAATAAAATCAGGATATACATTCGAAGAGGCCGTCAATCACGCAGAAGAACGCGTTGAAAGTACAGCAACCCTATTTGTTCTGCAAACCTTGGACAACCTTGTTCGTGGTGGCAGGGTATCAAAAGTGACTGGAAAAATTGCAAAAACATTAAACATCAAACTATTAATGAGAGCTAGTGACGAGGGAACCATTGAAGTCACTGAAAAAATACGTGGTGAGAAAAAAGCATTACGCCGCTTCATTGATCAGATCGGTGAATATGCCAAAAATACAGAAAGCAAACATTTATACATGACCCACTGCAACGATGAATCCAGAGCCAAGAAACTGCTAAATGAAATAAAAAGCAAATACCCATTTAAAGAGACTTTTCTCACTGAAATGGGCCCACTAATCGCAACCCATGGTGGAGAAGGTGCAATTGTAATTGCCTTCTTTAAAGATAGGAAATAATGTGTCCTTGAATAGCCATGTGTAAATATCTATTTCCCCATGTAAAAAGAGTCTGCTTCATTTAAAAGCAGACTCTTTTTATTCATCTTTTTCCAAAAAGTCATGAACCATCACGTTAATTGTATCTTTATCGTCACCTAAACATAATAGATGCCTGGAACGGTCTAAGAGTACAATTTCCTTATACTCCGAATGAATCTCCTTATCAAGGTAATAGGCAGTTTTATAAGGAACCATGCTGTCCTGTTGGCCATGGGCAATCAATACTGGTGTATCGACATCCTTCAAATATGGTCTTGTAAAATTGATAAGCTTCATGAATTCGATGTTTGCTTTTATCGGAACTTGACCAAATTTTTTCTTATAATGGTTATATATTTTGTTATTCTCAAGTTCACCCTTCAAACCATCGCGAATAACTTCATGGATATCTGCTCTTATTTGTTTAAAGTCCAAATACTTCCCAGCAGTTGCAAGCAATACCAATTTGTCCACATTATATTTTGCAGCCAAATAGGCCGCAATCATTCCACCCATGGAAAACCCGACGATATATATTTCATCATACTTTGCAGTCATTTTTCTTAATGTATTCTCTGCATCTGTTATCCAATCTTTATAAGTGGTATTCTCTAAATGAAGTTCCTTACCATGTCCAGTTAAGGTCGGTGTCTCAATATGCCAGTCAGTTTGTTCCTTTAAATATTCAGCTAAAGGTCCTAACTCATATGGTCCACCTGTAAAACCATGGATCAATAAACAACCAATCATTCGTATCTCCTCTTTCACGATACATACGCTTTTTTCTTATAGTATCTGTCTGTATTTGATATTTATCCTTTAATTGTTGTTACGATGGAGGTCATTGTAGTATAGGAATAAAGCGTTTGAATGGCTATGCCCTAAATGCTCTAAACAATGAACTTAATTGTTTTACTATTGGTGACACTTGGTGATATGTGCTCGCAAGCTGATTTATTGTGCCCATCATTTTATCCAGATTCACTTGTCCATTTGAATCGGTAAATGCCCCAAGCATTCCAGGAGCAACATTTTGATTTTGGTTCGCCATATTGGGATCTTGATTTGCATATAATACATCCAATGGTTGTGGTGGTTTAGCGAATAGTTCATATGGAGTCATAGGTTGTTGTGGATGATAAGGTGTATGCATTTGGTAGGGCGGCATTTGTTGGGTAAATGGTGGCGACTGACGAAACTGGAAAGCTTGATGATAGTGTCTTGTTCTGTCATCCATAAATTAACACCTCTTTAAACAAACATTACGTATATACTATAAAATATGCAGAGGTGTCCTTAATTGTTATACCCAATGTTCAGTGTTCAAATCATACACTGTAGAGAGCACTTCGTATTTTTTCTTTTTGGTACCCCAAGATCGCACG
This sequence comes from Oceanobacillus luteolus, assembly GCF_023715655.1. Taxonomy (GTDB): domain Bacteria; phylum Bacillota; class Bacilli; order Bacillales; family Amphibacillaceae; genus Oceanobacillus; species Oceanobacillus luteolus. The sequence continues at coordinate 7,304 of NZ_JAMBON010000056.1, forward strand.
CTTCTCACCTTTGATAAAGGTCGCGGGAGTACCGAAAATTCCTTTATTCTGTAATTCCTTCATATAGCCTCTTTCTCGCGATACATTTTTCACTTTATATGGGACATTATACGCTTCAATCAGCTCAATGACTTTCAAGCACTGTTTATTATTATCACTTACATAAACCACTACATCATGTTCTGTCATCCATTATTCCTCCAAACAATTTCTTATAACAAGAAAATATCTATAATTGTTCATACCCTTTCAAGCATGTTCTAAACAATTTTGAAGTCATATGCTTCATTCACATCCTGATTATTCAGGAAACCTTTACATGCCGTCCTTTCTGTCTTCTCCAATCAATTATTTACTTTTCTTAATTTCATGTAAAAGTCTTCAAAATAGACTAGATTTTTATCTGATAATAGTATTTAATAGGTTATGAAAGGTATTTTTTCAATTATTAGGAGGGTCATGATGAAAAAACTTTATAGTCTTTTGCTAATTTTAGCATTGGCGCTATTCCTTGCGGCTTGTGGAAGTTCTGATGACGCAGACAATAGCACAAACGACTCAGAGGAAACTGAAAATACTGAATCCGGTTCAGGAGATTCTGAAGGAACGGTACCCGATACAATCGTAATGGGATTTGTACCATCTCAAGATTCTGATACAATCGCTGAAACAGTAGAACCACTTGCTGAACGTCTGAGTGAAGAACTTGGAGTCGAAGTACAAGGTAATGTAATGACTAACTATAACGCATTAGTTGAAGCAATGGGATCAAATCAAGTACATATTGGATTCATTCCGGCATTCGGTTATGTTCTTGCTAATGAACAATATGATGTAGAGGTTATCTTAAAATCCATCCGTCATGGTTCAGGAACATACAAAGCACAATACATTGTCCATGCTGATTCTGGTATTGAAAGCTTAGCAGATTTAGAAGGTAAAACTTGGGCATACGGTGACCAAGGTTCAACTTCTGGATACTTATTCCCAGCAAGCCAACTAATGGAAGAATTTGGCTACAATACTGCTGCGGAACTTGAAAGTGATTTCTTCGGCGGTACGCTTCAAACAGGAGGCCATGACAACTCTGCCATTGCCGTTCTTGAAGGGGATGCAGACGTAGCAACTACGTTTGACGATGTTCGTACTACTCTTGAAGAAGAATACCCAACAATCATGGATGATCTTGTCGTCTTAGATTACACAGATGAGATTCCTAACGATACGATCTCTGTTACTAAAGAACTTGATGATGAACTTGTGCAAAAAATCAAAGATGCATTCCTTTCATTCAACGATGATGAAGAAATGATCAAAATCATGAATGATGTATACAACTGGGATGCTATTGATGAAGCATCTGACGAAGAATACCAAGTAGTTAAAGACACTTATCAAAAGTTCAAAGACAACATCGAACTTTAATCAGTGACAAAATAATATTCAACGCTTAATTAAGCGGAAAATAATAATCTTACCTATGAAAAAGGGGAGTACTTACTCCCCTTTTTCATGATTTACAAAATGGAATAAATACCGTGCTCATTAGCTTGCTATGGGACTGGTCGTGGCCAGTCTGAACAAAGTGAGCGACTATGGACTCTCCATACGTCGCTACACGGGCAATTTCGCTCTTGTGCTACTTTAAGACATACCTATTTATGGAGGAAAATAATGATTCAATTTAAAGATGTCGATCTTGTTTATCCAAATGGAACAGTCGGTTTAAAGAATGTAAACCTTACAATAAATGATGGAGAGTTCGTTGTCGTTGTTGGTTTATCAGGAGCTGGAAAATCTACTCTCATCCGCAGTATCAATCGCCTGGTCACTCCAACCTCTGGAGAGCTTTTAGTCGATAATGAAGATATCCTTAAATATCGGGGAAGCGACTTACGTAAACTCCGTACAAAAACAGGAATGATTTTCCAAAATTATAATTTAGTAAAACGCTCCAGTGTAATTAAAAACGTCCTCGCTGGCCGTTTAGGACATACAGGGACATTGCGATCCATTTTTAACGCATACAAAAAAGAAGATGTTGGACTTGCCTATGAAAGTTTGAAAAGAGTCAATATTGCAGAGAAAATATACAACCGTGCAGATGAACTTAGTGGCGGACAGCAGCAGCGTGTAAGCATCGCCCGTGTATTGACCCAACAGCCAAAATATATTTTAGCAGACGAGCCTGTAGCATCCCTGGACCCACCAACTTCACATCAAGTAATGACATATCTAAGAAAGATTAATAAAGAAGATAACCTAACTACTATTGTTAACCTCCATTTTATTGATATGGCAATGGAATATGCAGATCGTATTATTGGAATGCGTGCGGGCGAAGTAGTATTTGATGGCCCAGTGTCTGAAGTCACAGAAAAAACATTCGAAGAAATATATGGCCGTTCGATACGTGAGGATGACTTGCGTGGGGGGGCAGATCAGTCGTGACCAACGAAAAGAAAACAATAACGAACCGTGACGTCCCAGCAATTTACCCGGTAAAAACAAAAATACAAGTATCCGTGATTTTTTTCGTTGTACTAGCAATCTACCTTACTAGTATGACATGGACTCAATCCCAAATGGCAGGCGGCTTTACCGGTGCGTTAGGTAATATGTTTAATGTAATGGTGAAATTTTTCCCGCCAAACACCGCGGTTATTCCTGCAGTATGGGGGCCAATGGTCGAAACCATTCAAATGGCAATTATCGCCACTACCGTTGCAGCGATTTTAACCGTTCCATTAGCTCTATTAGCTGCAGAAAACGTAACTACCAACAAGCCTCTATACTTAATCACACGTACTTTCTTAAATATTTTGCGTACAATACCTGACTTAGTGTTGGCTGTAATATTTGTCGGTTTGTTTGGAATAGGTCTATTTCCTGGTATATTAGCACTTATTATTTTCTCTCTAGGAATTTTAGCAAAACTTATCAGTGAAACGATTGAAGCAGTAGACATGAACCCGATGGAAGCGATGCGTGCGTCTGGCGCCAATGTATTTCAGATGATTTGGTATGCGCTGATACCGCAAGTGTTGCCACAGTATGTATCACTTGTACTTTATGTTTTCGAAATCAACATTAGAGCGTCTGTTGTTTTAGGACTTGTTGGAGCTGGCGGAATCGGTTTAATCCTCAACCAACAACTCGGTTTCTATAACTATCCAAACGCAATGATGATCATCATTATTATCTTTATTGTTGTCATCGCTATTGAATATATCAGTACGAAGATTAGGGAGGCATTGATCTAATGGAAAAAGAATTTACATTACCTCCTAAACCGAAGAATTCTACTTTTAAGCTCATCCGTAATATTGTCATTACAGTGTTGGTCATAGCTTTATACGTATGGACGTTTACAAGTATCGATATCGATTGGGGACGAGCAATCGAACGTGCTGCCAACAACTTCCAACGGGTTATTCCACAATTATTCAGCCCTGATTGGAGTGCGACAGGAAAAGTTGCCCTTAGTATGTTAGAGACTGTATTCATTGCCTTCGCTGGCTCCTTAATGGCTGCAATTCTTGCTGTGCCTCTCGCTTTCCTGGCTGCAAGAAATATGATGGGCGGAGTCATTATTTCGACGATAGGTAAATGGATTCTTTCAGCAGTTCGTGCATTTCCAGATATCATCCTGGCAATTTTATTTGTTGTTGCTGTAGGACCGAATGCTTTTGCCGGGGTTCTAGCCATCGCAATCGGCTCGACTGGTATGCTTGGTAAAATGTTCGCTGAGATACTTGAAGGTATTGACATGAACGTTGTAGAAGCAATGGAAGCGAGCGGGGCAAATAAAATCCAGATCTTATTCCATGGTGTATTACCGCAGATTACACCAGAGTTCCTCTCTTATGCAATTTACCGATTTGAGGTTGATATCCGTGCCTCCTCCATCCTCGGTATTGTAGGTGCGGGTGGTATAGGTACATTAATTATCTTTGCTTCAAACAATCGAAATTGGAGCGAGATGGGAACCATATTACTGGCAATTATTCTCGTAGTTACTGTAATCGACTTCGCCTCTGCACGAATCAGACGCAAAATCGTCTAGAAGACCTTACTATTTTGAAATTAATAAGTCCCCAGGCAAACCCCTGTGGGACTTTTTTCGAAGGGAGTTATCTTTTTGCAACAAGAACAAATAACCATTCTTTATACAAGTGATATTCACGGCCATATACTTCCCATCAACTATGGGAACAACAAGCCAGAAGATATCGGCTTGGTTAAATATGCAACCATAGTAAAACAAGCACGACAGGCAAAGAAAAACTTGATTGTCCTTGATAATGGAGATCTCATTCAAGGAACTCCATTAATGACAAACTTTGTAAAGAACTATAGTTATAGAGAAAACCCTACGATTGGGATTATGAATCAATTGAACATAGATGCCGGAGTACTGGGAAACCATGAATTCAACTTCGGCAAGGATATTATATCTTCTGCAGTTGGACAAGCGGAGTACCCTATCCTATCCGCGAATATTTTGGATAGCGAGACCGAGAAACCTGCATTTGGTCCTCCCTATATCACCAAACAATTTTCCAATGGTATAAGACTTGCGATTATTGGAGTAACCACCCATTACATCCCTAATTGGGAATCCCCTGAACATATTAAGGGATTAAAATTTGCCGATGCCCTCGAAACATTAAAAAAATGGGCTGCCTATGTTAAGGTAAATGAAGCACCTGACGTCATCATCGCTTCCTATCATGGTGGATTTGAAGCTGATTTGGAAACAGGTACGCCAACTGAAATATATACAGGTGAAAATCAGGGTTATAAAATGTGCATGGAAATTCCGGAGATTGATGTGTTGTTGACCGGACACCAACACCGGAAACTGACAGGATTCATCAATGACGTACTTGTCATTCAACCTGGCAATAATGGAACACACTACGGAGAAGTTAGTTTACAACTTACTAAAAATGCTGAAGGCAAATGGCAGATTGCAAATAAGGAAGCATCCTTACATAACTTGGAGCAGGTAGAGAACGATGATGAAGTTCTCCATTATATTAATCCGCTTGAAAAAGCGACACAAGCATGGCTGGACGAACCTATTGGTTATATTAATGGCGATATGACGATTACTGATCCTTTGGAAGCACGGATCAAAAAGCATCCTTTCATCCAATTCATCCAAAATGTTCAGATGGAAGCAAGCGGGGCCGATATTTCTGTCACTTCGCTTTTGAACAATAATTCACTTGGTTTCACTTCCACAGTGACCATGAGAGATGTTGTTTCCAACTATATGTACCCGAATACACTCGTCGTACTGGAACTGAGTGGAAAAGATATAATAAAAGCTCTTGAACAGACCGCCCAATACTTTACATTAACAGACGCAGGTGAGATTACTGTCAATCCAGTCTACATTGAACCGAAGCCACAACATTATAATTATGACATGTGGGAAGGTATTGAATATACTTTTAACATTTCAAAACCAATGGGAGAACGCGTAGAACATGTCACATACCATGGAGAGCCGCTTATGGACGACAACACCTATAAAGTCGTACTCAATAATTACCGTGCATCCGGTGGTGGGGATTATGCAATGTTCCAAGGGAAAAAAGTTGTAAAGGAAATTCAAAAAGATGCCGTTGAATTGATCCAGGAGTATTTTGAGAAGTATCATATAGTAGAAGCAAAGACAGTGGATAATTTTAAAGTAATCAAATAATGTTTTACTTCATGGAGTGGGTCCTCTACTACCCACTCCTTTTCTTTTTCCTAAAACTAATTAAATAATCCCCAAATCCTTCTGTACCTTATGTTTATAGTCAATATACTCTTGATTGAAATTAGGGTTGATATTTTCATATTTGCTCATCTTGAAATCCCATTTATTGATCTGATAACAGAAAACATCACTTTTTACAGCTGGATCATTTTCTGCAAACTGTATTGCATCCTCTTCTTTCTCAACGTCGATTACAACAGCTCCTCCAACAGAACCTGCAAATGGACCAGCCATAATTACTTTGCCCTCGTTATAGCCTGATTGAACATATACTGCATGCTCTGGCATATAAGGCTGATTATGAAGAACTACACCTTCTATCCAATTTTTCGATGGAGTCAATAATATAAGATATCTCATTCCTATCTCCCCTTTTTATTTATTAGAATTACTCCTCCCAACTTATCATCGCCATCCTGTCCTGTAACGAGTTCAATAGCAGGATACCGCCTGTTGGTGATATCCATCTCCAACTCTCTCCCACACCTATTTCAATTCCTTTCTATCTCATACGAGGAAAACCTGCCTTCAGTTTCAACTCTTTAATCAAATAAAAAACCGATGATTGAATAAAGTAGACGCAAATAATGGATATTAACTAATACAGTGGATAAGAAATGATACAAATGCAAGATTAATCACAATACAAAGAGGATGAAACTGCATAATGGTCAAAAAAAGAAGGCAATTTTCAAGTGTTTTTACGTACGCTGCCATTGTTGTTGGGATACTGGTACTACTGGGTGCTTTTTTTCCAGATCGTTTTGGAAGTACAGCTGGTGCAATTAGTGACTGGATTTCAGCAACATTCGGTTGGTACTACATGACGATATTTACTCTGATTCTATTTTTTTGTGTGTTTTTAGGAGTCAGCCCTATTGGAAAACTAAAACTCGGTAGACCGAACGATAAACCAGAATTCAAAACATTATCCTGGTTGACAATGTTGTTTAGTGCAGGGATGGGAATAGGATTAGTATTTTATGGTTCCTCTGAACCAATTTCACATTACCTTGCTCCACCTACTGCCGACCCGGAGACCAAAGCTGCTCTGGCAGAAGCAATGCGTTCCACCATCTTACATTATGGATTTCATCCATGGGCTGTTTACGGAATCGTTGCCCTCGCATTAGCATACTCTCAGTTCCGTAAAGGAGAAGTAGGTTTAATCTCCAAAACGTTACGACCAATCTTAGGAGACCGAGTGGATGGAGCGCTCGGAATAATTGTTGATGTATTAACGGTATTCGTCACAGTAATTGGTGTGGCTGTTTCCTTAGGAATCGGGGCAATGCAAATTAACGGGGGCCTCAATTACCTCTTCGGTATCCCTTATGGTCAACTCAGCCAAGGAATCATTATCGCCATTGTCACTGTTTTATTCATCTATAGCGCATGGAGTGGTTTAAGTAAAGGGATCCAATATTTAAGTAATCTAAATATGGTATTAGCAGGGTTATTGTTTGCAGCCATCTTAATTCTTGGACCAACATTGACGATTCTCAATATGATGACGAGTGCAACCGGAGATTATTTAAATACGCTATTATACAATAGCTTGGATGTAGCTCCATTGAACGGGCAGAAACGAGAGTGGATGAATACCTGGACGATTTATTATTGGGGCTGGTGGATGAGTTGGAGTCCATTTGTCGGTATTTTCATTGCGAGGATTTCCCGGGGAAGAACGATTCGAGAATTTGTTTTTGGAGTATTAGTCGTTCCCACCCTAGTAAGTATATTCTGGTTTAGCGCCTTTGGCCTTACTGGAGTTGAAGTAGGGCAACAAGCGCCTCATATCTTTGAAATGCCGCCTGAAACACAACTGTTTGGTATTTTTAATGAATTACCCATGAGTTTTCTTTTCTCTATGTTTACATTAATACTCATTGCTTCATTTTTTATTACCTCTGCAGATTCAGCAACATTCGTACTCGGTATGCAGACTTCATTTGGTACTTTAAGTCCTGCTGGTTATATCAAAATCGTTTGGGGCGTAGGGCTTGCAGCTATCGCCTTTATACTGCTGTTATCAGGCGGGGAGACCGGGTTGACTGCGTTACAATCCGCCGCCATTATATCTGCATTGCCATTTAGTTTTGTCGTCATATTGATGGCACTCGCCTTTTATAAGGATGCCAATAGAGAAAGGGAATACTTAGGATTAACGATTAAACCTGATAAGAAAAGATTGGAAGAATATATAGAGAGAGTAAATGATGAACAAAATACAAAGTAAGAGCATAATAAATACCCTCCTGCCATTTACATGGAGGAGGGACTTACTTATATATAAATCGTACTTGGGCTTGTCAAATAAAGTGTGTAAGTTCCCATTTATTCAAGGTACTTTAACACCCTATCTTTCAGTTCATCATGAAGAAGAAGCTGGTTCATAACCATGGCCCAGTTTTGAATGCGACCACCCTCCC
>NZ_JAMBON010000057.1 GCF_023715655.1 Oceanobacillus luteolus
AATTTAAAAAATAGAAGAACCCAAACATTTTAGAGCAATATAGGGTTGATAACGCTAACAAAACACTGGACGAAAACAGTATAAAATAAGGGACTTAAAAAACTCCCACAAGTACTTGACTCAATCATAAGGCTGGGTAAATTTTTCATTCATCTCAATCCATGCTAAAATTGTACAAGATACTTTACATCGAAAGGGAGTGGGCAACATGGAAGAACAAATTGAATTAATTGTAAAATGGCTAAGGGAAAGAGCGGAAGATGCAAAAGCAAAGGGCTTACTCGTTGGTGTTAGTGGAGGATTGGATTCTGCAGTAGTTGCAAATCTCATCAAGTTAGCCTATCCGGACAATTCATTAGGTGTCATTATGCCAATCCAAACAAGTGAAAAAAATATTCAAGATGCAATCGATGTAACAACGGCATGTGGAATCGAAGAGTTGACCATTGATTTGACAGATACGCATACTAACATGTATCAGACTATCTCAAATGGATTACAAGAAAATAATAGCTTCTCCCAAGGTCAAGATCAATTGGCGAATGCTAATTTACGTGCACGTCTACGAATGAGCACATTATATACGATTGCTGCTCATCGGAATTATTTGGTGGTAGGAACAGATAATGCATCAGAATGGTACACAGGATATTTTACAAAATATGGGGACGGAGGAGTAGATATTCTACCGCTTGTCGATTTTACAAAGACGGAAGTACGTGAAATGGCCAAGGTGTTAGGTGTACCCGAAAAAATAATCAAAAAGGTGCCAAGTGCTGATTTATGGGAAGAGCAAACAGATGAAATGGAAATGGGTATTACCTATGCTGTAATCGATGCATATTTGAAAGGGGAAACAATCCCTGAAGCAGACAAAGTACTCATAGAAAGCATGCATGAAAAATCGCAGCATAAAAGGGAAAGTTTGCCAATGTACCGAAGATGAAAATAGTGGCTTAAAGCAACCTTCCTTATCTAGTCTATCGATAAGGAGGTTGTTTTTTTATGAAAAAGACTTTCATTTTTTATATGATATTCACTCCAATATTTGTACTGCGAGAGGGACCTCACTTTTCTCAATCCCTGTTTTTTGTTATAGTAAAAAAAGAAATTCAAGAGAGGAGAATGTCCAAATGGCTGGTCATTCCAAGTGGAACAATATAAAAAGAAGAAAAGGCGCACAAGATGCTAAAAGAGGTAAAATCTTTATGCGTCACGCAAAAGATATCTATAATGCTGCAAAACAAGGTGGAGGAGACATTTCCATGAATGCTGCCTTACGTTTAGCAGTTGATAAAGCTAAAGCAGATAACATGCCGAATGATAATATTGAGCGTAATATAAAGAAAGCTACAGGATCCCTGGATGGAAAAAACTATGAAGAAATCACGTATGAGGGATACGGACCTGGTGGAGTAGCGATTATTGTACAAACACTTACTGATAATAAAAATCGAACAGCAGGGGAAGTGCGGCATGCCTTCAGTAAAAACGGAGGAAATCTTGGCGAAAACGGCAGTGTTTCCTTTATGTTTGATCGGAAAGGCATCGTGATTATCGCTAATGAAAATGGTGAATTGGATGAGGATGAAATTACACTAGAAGCTCTAGAAGCTGGTGCGGACGATATTATTGTTCATGAAGATGCTTTTGAAATCATTACAAGTCCAGATAACTTTTCTGATGTAGTAGCCTATTTTACAGAGAGTGCTTATGAAATATCTGATAGTGAATTAACACTTATACCACAAAACTATTCTCCGGTTTCCGAAGAAGATGCTGAGAAATTGGAGCAACTGATTGATATGCTGGAAGATAGCGAGGATGTTCAAGAAGTTTACCATAACTTAGATGAATCGAATGAAGGGTAAAATCAAAACTTCTATTCCATTATCGGGATAGAAGTTTAATCATTTTTTCAGTTTATGGTAGTATTGTTATACGAGGAAATCAAAGGAGAAGGTCTTTCATGATAGCATATGTTAAAGGGAAACTTACGGTTATACAGGATGATAGTGTGGTAGTTGAAACTGGAGGAGTCGGCTATGAATTGATATGTCCTAACCCCTTCTATTATCAACATTCATTAAATGAAGAGGTGACCATCCACACTTATTTACATGTACGTGAGGACGCCCAATTGTTATATGGATTCAAAAATGAAGATGAGAAGTTATTATTCAAAAAACTCATCTCTGTTTCTGGAATTGGCCCTAAAGGAGCGTTGGGCATATTAAGTGGAGCAGATATCGCTTCTTTTGTTGCTGCCGTTGAAAGTGAAGATGAAAAGTTTCTAACAACCTTCCCTGGGGTAGGTAAAAAAACAGCTAGACAAATCATTCTAGATCTCAAAGGGAAACTTTCAACCACATTTAATATTACTACTCCTGAGGACACCATACATAGTAACGATGATTCAGCATTACTGGAAGCAAAAGAAGCCCTTAAGGCGTTGGGTTATACGGAAAAAGAGTTGACTAAAATCCTACCAACATTGAAAAAAGAAGGTTTAACGAATACAGATGAGATTGTTCGTAAAGGGTTAGCTTTGTTATTACAGAAATAAGAAAGGAGGAGACTGTTCATGGAGGAACGAATGGTAACAGGTGAAATCCAAGAAGAGGATATGGGTCTTGAGCAAAGCCTTCGACCGGAAACATTAAAGCAATACATTGGTCAAGATAAAGTCAAAGAAAATCTGCAAATTTTCATCCAGGCTGCTAAAATGCGAAACGAACCGTTGGACCATGTTCTATTATATGGACCACCTGGACTTGGGAAGACCACATTGGCGGCAATTATCGCGAATGAAATGGGAGTTAATTTCCGGACAACTTCCGGTCCTGCCATTGAACGGGCCGGGGATTTGGCAGCCATCCTTTCCTCACTGGAAGCAGGCGATGTCCTATTTATTGATGAAGTCCACCGTTTACCTAGAGTAGTGGAAGAAGTGCTTTACCCAGCAATGGAAGACTTTTTCCTGGATATCGTAATTGGAACAGGTCCAAGTGCTCGCTCGGTACGGATAGATCTTCCACCGTTTACCTTAGTTGGGGCGACGACACGTTCTGGTCTGCTTACGGCACCATTGCGTGATCGGTTTGGTGTACTGAGTCGTCTTGAATATTACGAGCAGAAAGATTTATCAGCTATAATTGCACGGACTGCTGAAATCTTTGACTCTGCAATCACCGAAGATGCGGCCAATGAAATTGCGTTGCGTTCAAGGGGCACTCCCCGTATTGCCAACCGGTTATTTCGACGAATTCGTGATATATCCCAAGTAAAAGGGGAAAAGATGATTGGTTTGGAAATTACGAAACTTGCACTTAATATGTTGCAAGTTGATGATGCGGGATTAGACCATATTGATCATAAATTGTTGAAAGCTATTATAGAACGGTTTAATGGAGGACCTGTTGGTTTAGATACGCTTGCTGCCACAATTGGCGAAGAATCCCAAACCATTGAAGATGTATATGAACCGTATTTAATGCAACAAGGATTCATTCAAAGAACTCCTAGAGGAAGAATTGCTACATCTATAGCATATGACCATTTTGGATTCCAAAGGACGGATAGAGGATGAATATCGGGAAGTTATTGATTGTCACGGGAATAGTGTTCATTATTATTGGTTTACTTTGGCGTTTTATTGGAAAACTACCTGGTGATATACAATTTAAAACAGGAAATGTAACAGTATATTTTCCAATCGTGACTTCCATTGTAGTTAGTATTATACTTACAATTGTTTTTTACTTCATAAGCAGATTTCGATAGTAGCGAAGGAGACAGCGATGAAAATAGAGGATTTTGATTTTTATTTACCAGAACATCTCATAGCACAAACACCTTTGAAAGATCGAGCTCAGTCAAGACTTCTGGTGTTGGACAAGATGAGTGGGCAAACAGAACATAAGACATTTAAGGATATTAAGTCATATTTCAAACCAGGTGACTGCTTAGTATTAAATAATACAAAAGTGCTTCCGGCAAGGCTGTTTGGTATAAAGGAAGATACGGGTGCGAAAGTGGAAGTACTCCTTTTACATCAAGAGGAGGAAGATACATGGGAAGTATTAACGAAGCCCGCCAAAAAAGTGAAAGTGGGTACTGAGCTGACCTTTGGTAATGGTGAGTTACGCGCGGTTTGCATAGGTATGAAGGAACATGGTGGAAGAATAATGCAATTTTCGTATGAAGGCATTTTTTATGAAGTATTAGATAAAATGGGTGAAATGCCTTTGCCGCCATATATTAAAGAACAATTGCCCGAAAAAGATCGATATCAAACCGTATATGCAAAGGAAGAAGGCTCTGCAGCAGCCCCAACAGCAGGATTGCACTTTACTAAGGAATTATTACAGGAATTGGAGCAGGCAGGAGTAAAAATTGCCTTTATTACACTTCATGTCGGACTCGGGACATTTCGGCCGGTTAGTGCTGATGTTGTTGAAGAGCATGAAATGCATGCGGAATTTTATCACATGTCCGAAGAAACAGCTGCTATCTTAAATGAAGTGAAAGAATCTGATGGTAGAATTATTTCTGTTGGTACGACTTCTACCAGGACGTTAGAGACAATTGCAAGGGACTGTGACGGTAAATTCGTTTCTGCAAGTGGTTGGACCGATATATTTATATATCCTCCATACAAGTTCCGTGCAATAGATGGATTGATTACTAACTTCCATCTGCCGAAATCCACGCTGATTATGTTAATTAGTGCCTTTGCTGGGAAAGATAATGTTATGGAAGCTTATAGACAAGCGGTGGAGAAGGAATATCGCTTTTTCAGTTTTGGCGATGCAATGATAATTATATAGATAAAGGAAGTATAATATGGCACCAATCACATATGAATTAATTAAAACCGATAAGCAAACAGGAGCTAGACTTGGGAGAGTTCACACTCCGCATGGTTCTTTCGATACTCCGACATTTATGCCGGTGGGCACATTAGCCACTGTTAAAACGATGAGCCCCGAAGAGTTGAAAGAGATGAATGCAAACATTATTCTCTCCAATACGTATCACTTATGGCTAAGGCCAGGAGAAGACATCATTAGGGAAGCAGGAGGCCTGCATAAATTTATGAATTGGGATGGAGCTATCTTAACCGATTCAGGAGGTTTCCAAGTATTCAGCTTAAGTGATATGCGGGAAATTGTTGAAGAAGGGGTGCATTTTCGAAATCATTTAAATGGGGACAAGTTATTCTTATCCCCTGAAAAAGCAATGGAAATCCAAAATGCGCTGGGTTCTGACATCATGATGGCATTTGATGAATGTCCACCTTTCCCAGCAACCCATGAATATATGAAACAATCCGTTGAACGGACCTCCAGGTGGGCTGAAAGATGTTTAGCCGCCCATCAACGTTCCGATGTTCAAGGGCTGTTTGGAATTGTCCAAGGCGGGGAATTTGAAGATTTACGAAAGCAAAGTGCAGCGGATTTAGTTTCTCTTGATTTCCCGGGCTATGCGATAGGGGGACTATCCGTAGGGGAACCAAAGGAGATTATGAACCGGGTGCTAGAATTCACTACACCTTTATTACCTTCGAACAAGCCACGTTATCTGATGGGAGTTGGATCTCCTGACTCTTTAATAGACGGAGCAATTCGTGGAGTTGACATGTTTGATTGTGTATTACCGACAAGAATCGCTAGAAATGGTACATGCATGACTTCTACTGGAAGACTTGTGATAAGAAATGCGAAGTTTGCCCGGGATTTCCGACCTATTGATGAGAATTGTGATTGTCATGTATGTAAAAATTACACTCGGGCTTACATCCGCCACCTAGTAAAATGCAATGAAACTTTTGGATTCAGACTTACCACTTATCATAACCTGCATTTTTTGGTAAAATTGATGGAGCAAGTTCGTGAAGCTATTCGTGAAGATCGACTTGGTGATTTTAAAGAGGAGTTTTTTGAGCAATATGGATTTAATAAACCAGATGCAAAAAACTTTTAGTTAAGAAATCTTCTCTTTTAAGAATGAAATGGAAGGAGGGTGAAATGATGGATACATTAATGGCGTTAATGCCTATTATTCTAATGTTTGTTATTTTTTATTTCTTGTTGATTCGTCCGCAACAAAAGAGACAAAAACAAGTACGAGAAATGCAAGATAGCTTGCAAAAGGGTGATAAAGTAGTTACTATTGGTGGACTGCACGGTATCATTCATGCAATTGATGAAGGTACTGTTGTCATCCAATCTGCAGATGGTACGAAATTGACTTATGACCGCAGCGCAATCCGCGAAACGGTGACGGAATAAATTCATCTAGAAAGTTGATAAAGCAATAGGTTCGACGATCTATTGCTTTATTAATCGAAATGAAATTACATAACCAAATTAAAAAGGTGCTACGATGCTGTGGCACCTTTTTGATTTATCACTCACTATCTTTTTGAAATAAGTTGACCCCTATCATCCCGCCCAACACAGCTGCAAAAATGAAACCTAGGTGGTGAAGAGATTGTTCCATTGAAAAGCCATTTTGATAGCCAAGATATTGGACAAGGAAGATAAATGCTGAAAAACCGAAACCAGTTAACCCACCAATAATCCATCCTTTTGATTTACCTTTCATACCGGTTATTAGTCCTCCAATAAATAAACCGATTAACCCGACAGCAAATGCAATCCACGAAAGCATCCATTGACTTACATCTGTGAATTGTAACAGTAATGCTAATATAAAACTTGAAGCCAAAATGAAGATAAGTATAAATATCCAGCCATATAATAGTGCGATGAACTGACGTTGCACCATTAACTCCCCCCTTATGGTTTGTCCTTTTATATCATCCTATTCAGTACGGTGCTCTAATAGAATGACTATTTCCTATCGAATCCATTTTTGCAGAAAAGGAATTGCTCGTAACTCTTCCTTTGTTATAAAGCGGAGAAGGAATAGAAAAACAATATAAATAAATACAAGGATCAGATTTACGATAGCAAACATGATCAAACTGGAACCGGTAAACATATAAAACTCTTTTAAAACCCAGCCGACGAAAAATGTGATGAAAAAGAGACTGATCATTTTTGTGACGTCTTTCACGGGAATCTGATATTTTATTTTTTTGTTAAGGACACCTAAGTGAAGAAGCGTGACAAGTATGACTGAGGTGGACAAGGCTATTGCTACTCCGCTCATTCCGAATTCAGGATGCTGAGCCAACGCGAAAATAATCAAAAGTTTCATGAATGCGCCAATCAACGTATTCCACATAGATTCTTTTGCGAGGTCCAAGGCTTGCAGTGCAGCCTGTAACGGTGCTTGAATATAAAGTAAAATGTAAAACGGCGCCATAAGGACAAGTAAATAATTTGCACTGGAAGTTCCATACATAAACAACAGTATTTGTTTTGAAAATAGTAACAGTACTATCGTTGCGATTGCTCCAGAGGCATAAGAAATTCGTATCGCTTGATGAATACGGTAATGAATCATCGCTTGGTTATTTTTTGCACTTGCCTCTGAAATGGTTGGAATCAACGCAATGGCTAAAGAATGCGTAATAAATGTCGGAAGAAAGAGTAAAGGAATAACATAGCCTGTAAGTTCTCCGTATGATTTAGTTGCCATAGAGGTCGTCAATCCTGCAATGGCGAGTGATTGGGATACTAGAATTGGTTCAAGGAAATTAGAGATAGAACCAATCAACCTACTCCCTGTGCTTGGCAGCGCAATGGAAAATAGCCCCCTTATTGTATCTCTGCTCGATCTTATATAATGGAATATCCGATTACGCTTCTTGTTTGAATCTCTTCGTTTAAATTGGTATAGCATATACAATAAGGAAACAAATTCACCAATGATAACACTGAACATGGCACCAGCAGCCGCAAATTCTACACCGTACGGGAGTAAAAGCTT
This sequence comes from Oceanobacillus luteolus, assembly GCF_023715655.1. Classification (GTDB taxonomy): domain Bacteria; phylum Bacillota; class Bacilli; order Bacillales; family Amphibacillaceae; genus Oceanobacillus; species Oceanobacillus luteolus. The sequence goes on from NZ_JAMBON010000057.1 coordinate 7,903, forward strand.
AATGAAAATATATACAAAGAATATACGGACAACTTGCTCTATCACTTGTGCGTAGCTTTGAGGCTTCATATTATGTTTGCCTTGGAAATAACCACGTAAGACAGAAGATATTGCTATAATAGGCACAATTGGGCTAATGGCAAGCAAAGGATAAACGGTTCGCTCATCGGTCAGTAAGGTTGAAGCAATAAATGGAGATCCGATGATCATTCCAATAGTAAGGATAATGCTTGTAATAGAGGTGATTAATAGAGATACGACCAGGATACTTCTAATTTTTTCACGGTCACCCACTGCATTTGCCTCAGCAACCCGTTTAGCTATCGCGACGGGGAGTCCAAGTTGAGTTAAAGTGATTACTAAAAACAGAGTCGGTAATGCCATCATATACAAACCGATACCTTCCTCACCAATCAATCGTGCTACTACAATCCGATTGACAAATCCAAGGAATCTTGTAATCATTCCTGCCAAAATTAGAATTAATGCCCCTTGTAAAAAAGTTTGCCTCGTCATTTTATCGTCCTGCCTTCTCAAAAAATAAAAATTCATATACAATGATATATATGCTCAGATGTTGGCCAGGCATGACAAGTTCCTATAATAAGTCCTGTAGGGAGGATGGATCATGAAAGAAATGGATAATGTGAAGAACTGGAAACAAATGGTTACCCCATTTTTAAACAGCAAAGCGGAGGAGTTGCACTTGATGGGATATAACCAGGCGACAAAGGAAGATGTCTGGGATTGTCTAGTCGAAAGAGTGTGGAAGGGTCATCCTGACAAACGGATTTATGAAGTGGTGGCAGACATCATGCACTTGAATTCATCCATCTATTTAAGTTATCTTACCGTTAAGTCATACGAGAATGATGATCTCAAGACTTCGATTGCTGCATTATTAAATACATAAAAACCCGAACAAATAAGGGAGGAACGTCTGATAATGAAAAAAAGAGGCAGACTCGTTGCCTTTTTTCTAATCGTGCTTTTATTTGGTGCATTGATTGGAGGAACGACAACTGAAGTTACAAAAAATATAAGTTTAGGTTTAGATCTGCAAGGTGGGTTTGAGGTTCTTTATGAAGTAGAGCCTATTGATGAAAACCAGGAAGTTACAAGAAAATTGATGGAAGGGACCGTTGAAACGTTAAACGATCGGGTTAATAGGCTCGGTATCAGTGAAGCGGTTATCAACATAGAAGGTGAAAATCGAATCCGTGTACAGTTGGCAGGGGTTCAAGACCAACAGGAAGCAAGAGAAATGCTCGCGACCTCCGCTCAATTATCCTTCCGTGATGTAAATGATGAAGAATTACTAGACGGTTCGGATGTGAAGCCTGGCAGTGCGAAACAGGATTTTGATCCGACAACAGGAGCACCTATTGTTAGCCTACAGCTGAATGACGCATCAAAATTTGGAGAAGTCACGACTCAAATTGCGAATATGGGAGCTCCGGATAACTTGTTGGTCATATGGATGGACTTTCAAGAAGGAGACTCTTTTAAAGAAGAAGTATTGAAAGAGAACCCGAAATTTGTTTCTGCACCGAGTGTGAACGAACCATTACATACATCAAACGTTATGATCAGTGGCAACTTTACTGTTGAATCGGCTAAGGCGTTAGCCGACATCATCAATTCAGGTTCCTTGCCGGTGTATATGAATGAAATATTCTCGACTTCAGTGGGGGCCCAGTTTGGAGAGCAAGCACTCAATGATACAGTAATTGCGGGTATTATTGGTGTGGCGCTCGTTATTTTATTTTTACTGTTCGCCTATCGTTTCACAGGGTTAATAGCATCAATTAATATTGTAATCTACACATACCTGGTTTTAACCGTCTTTATGTTAATGAATGGGATACTCACTCTTCCGGGTATTGCTGCTCTTATTCTTGGTGTTGGTATGGCGGTAGATGCCAACGTCATCACTTTTGAGCGTTATAAAGAAGAGCTTCGGGCCGGGAAGTCGGTCAAAGCAGCATTTAAAGCTGGTGGAAATAACTCATTCCGTACAATTCTTGACGCGAATATTACAACACTGATTGCAGCGGTTACCTTATTCGTCTTTGGTACAAGCTCTGTAAAAGGGTTTGCGACAATGTTAATCATTAGTATTTTAATGAGTTTTCTTACTGCAGTATTTGGAACTAGATTACTTCTTGGATTCTGGGTACAAAGCGGTTATTTAAAGAATAAGAAAACATGGTTTGGGGTAAAAAATAAGGAAATCAGGGATATTGCCGCACCAGAAGAAGAACCGAAACTGTTTGGTAGAGAAGTCAATATCGTTCAGCATCGTAAAAAGTTTTTCTTGACTACTGGAATTATTATGATTCTAGGATTTGTATCGGTCATTATTTTCCAATTCAACCCAGGAATAGACTTTACGAGTGGTTCCAGAATTGAGATTGTTGCAGACGAAGCAATCGAGTTGGAAGATGTGGAGTCAACGTTTGATGAATTTGGTGTCCAAGCAAGTTCTCTAGTACTTTCAGGCGAGGATAACGACTTAGCAGTAGCCCGCTTTGATACAGTGCTATCAGAGACTCAAATAGCCGAGCTACAGAGAACTTTCACAGAGATGTATGGTTCAGAACCAGGTGTTAGTGTTGTTTCACCTATTGTGGGCGAAGAGCTGGTGAAGAATGCGATCTACGCTGTAGCTATTGCTTCAGTATTCATCGTTATTTACATCGCATTTCGGTTTGAACTCATTTTTGGGATTACAGCAATTATTGCACTTCTACACGACGTTGCGATTATGTTATTTATCTTCAGCATCACTCAACTGGAATTCGATATTACAATCGTATCGGCTATCTTAACGATTATTGGGTATTCTCTGAATAACACGATAGTTATTTTTGATAGGATACGGGAGAATATTCGTTATGAAAAACGGGTAACGTCCTTTAAAGTACTTGCAAACATTATTAATAAAAGTATTATCCAATCGTTTACACGTACAATGAATACAACAATTTCAACATTGATTGCGATACTCGCTTTTCTAGTACTAGGTACGTCGTCCATCTTTACATTTACACTGGCTTTAGCAATCGGGCTTGCAGCAGGAACATATTCTTCCCTGTTCCTTGCAGCACAAATATGGCTCGTGTGGCGTGGACGGAATCTAAAAGAAAAACCACTGGATTTCAGAAAGAAGAAACGCGTAGAAGGTCCACAAGTATAATTTGTTAAGGAGGAGATGGCAATGAAAGGTCAAGGCTATGTTATTTTAGCTATTGTGCTCACGATTCTAATTGCTTTATTCGCGGTGATTAATATTGAACCAGTGGAAGTCAATTATTTCTTCTGGAGCGCAACATCTCCTCTTATTCTTGTTATATTATTTTCAGTCCTTATGGGAGGCATCATTACAGCAGTTGCTGGAATGTTTAAAATCTATAATATGAAAAAACAAATAAACCAGTTAAAAAAACAGAATGGAACGTTACGAGATATGTTGGTAAAAGAAGGTGTTCCAGCAGAAAAGATTCCAAGCCTGCCTAAAGGGAAAGATCCTAAAAGAGAATTAGAAAAATATAATTAAATTGCTACCCCTGACAGTCTTTTGTATAATAGATTGGTCAGGGGTGAATTTATGTTACATAGTAAAGCGAATTGGAAATCGTTACAAATAGATACTGATGCAGAATTGATTAAGGATATTCCATTAGAAATCTCTCCTGTCGTAGAAAAGTTATTACTGCAACGGGACATACACCTAGCATCAGAAGCGAAGAAGTTCTTATCCCCATCACTAGATGACTTGCCCCATCCTGAAAATATACAGGGGATGGAAAAAGCGACTTTAAGAGTGAAAGAAGCAATTAATAAGAATGAAAAAATTCTAGTCTACGGAGATTATGACGCAGATGGTGTAACCTCCACTTCCGTATTAATTAAAGCGTTGGAAGAGTTAGGAGCTAATTGCTCTTATTACATACCTAACCGGTTTACGGAAGGATACGGACCGAATGAAACAGCATTTCGTTTAGCTTATACAAATGGATTTACACTAATAATAACTGTAGATAATGGAATTACAGCTGTTCATGAAGCTGAGATTGCAAAGCAGCTTGGAATAGACTTAATTATTACGGATCACCATGAGGCACAGGATGAGTTGCCAGATGCCTATGCCATTATTCATCCAGCACTTTCCATAGACTATCCTTTTAATGAGCTGGCAGGGGTAGGAGTGGCTTTTAAATTTGCCCAACATCTATTAGGTTATTTTCCTGAACACCTACTGGAATTAGTTGCCATCGGGACAATTGCTGACTTGGTACCGTTACGGGGAGAAAATCGAATACTAGTCTATCATGGTCTAAAAGCACTTACCTCGAGTAACACACCTGGTATCTTGGCATTGAAACAAATCTGTCAGTTGGAAGGCAGTGTTACAGAAGAGGATGTCGGATTTAAAATTGGTCCAAGGTTAAATGCAGTGGGAAGGCTGCAGGATGCAGGATTGGCAGTTGAGTTATTGCTTACTGAATTTCTCGAGGAAGCTAATGAACTAGCTCAGGAAATCAACCGTTTGAATCAAGAAAGACAGCGAATTGTTGAAAGTATTACAAAAGAAGCTGAAAAAATGGTTGATCCAGATTCTAATGGTGTTCTTATTGTGTATAATGAGAATTGGAATGAAGGGGTTCTGGGAATTGTTGCATCGAAGCTCGTTAGACGTTTCGACCGGCCAGCTATTGTCATGTATCTCAATCCTGAAACGAATGAACTTAAAGGATCTGCCCGTAGTATTCCGGCCTTTGATATGTTTAAGAATTGTATGAAGGTCCGTCATCTCTTCCTCAAGTTTGGAGGGCATGCGCAAGCAGCAGGGATGACGGTTGCAAAGGATAATATTGAAGAGTTACAAGCAGCTTTGAATAATTTCGTAGCGGAACAACTGACAGAAGAAGACTTTAAACAAGAAATTGTAATTAGTGGAACCGTAGAGGTTTCAGATATTAATGAGCATATTATTGATGAAATCAATAGGTTGGCGCCATATGGAATGGGAAACCCTAAGCCGATATTCAAAGTGAAAGAGATCCCTGCAGACAAAAGGCTAATAGGTAGTAAACGAAACCATCTAAAGCTTCAATTCCAAAAAGATGGAAATGTACTTGATGGAATCGGGTTTGGTATCGGAGAAGTATACCACAAAATTTCGCCAAATACTCCACTACAAGTGATTGGTGAATTAGGAATCAATGAATGGAACGGAAATCGAAAACCACAAATAATGATTCAAGATGTAAAAATTGATGAATGGCAACTATTCGATTATCGTGGAAAGCGAAATGTCGATTTGAGTTTCCTTGATAAAGAAAAGACGATTGCTGTTTCTCGCGAACCACTTTTGGACTCTAATATACAGCGCATTGATTATAATATAGATGTTATGAATTTAAATGAAGCTGATCATCTCGTATTAATTGATATGCCTACAGATCTAAATGATTTGATTGCTATAATAAAACAGATAAAACCAGTTAACATCTATGCTTGTTTTAAAGTTCATGAAAGTGCATATCTGAAAACTTTCCCTTCCAGGGAAGATTTTATCTGGCTATATGCTTTGATTCACAAAAGAAAGACAGTGGATATGAATCGGGAAGTTTCAGGGATTATGAAGGCAAAATCTTGGTCTAAGGAACATATACTATTTATGGTAGAAGTGTTCTCGGAACTTGAATTTATTTCAGTAGAACATGGAGTTCTCTCCATCAAGCCAAATCCCGATAAGAAAGATCTGGAAACATCCCGAATATATCAAGAACGTTTAAGAAAATTAGAAGTAGAACAGACTTTATATTATTCAAACTACGAACAATTCAAGAAATGGTTTGAAAGCCATATGGATTATTTGGTTAAGCCAAAGGAGGAAATAGTAAATGGATTATCATAAATTCATTGAGATAGTTGATGATTGGCCAAAAGAAGGAATCTCTTTCAAGGATATTACGCCGCTTATGGCGGATGGAGAAGCATTCCGCTCAGCAGTAGATGATATTGTAAACTTTGCTAAAGAAAAACAAATAGATGTTGTGGTAGGACCGGAAGCTAGAGGATTCATTATAGGTTGTCCTGTATCGTATTCTATGGGTGTAGGCTTTGTGCCTGTCCGGAAAAAAGGCAAGCTGCCACGTGAAGTTATTGAAGTGGATTACGGGCTGGAGTACGGAAAAAATGTATTGACGATCCATAAAGATGCCATTAAACCTGGACAACGTGTTCTAATAACAGATGATTTGCTTGCAACAGGCGGAACAATTGAAGCGACAATCAAATTAGTTGAAGAACTCGGGGGAGTAGTTGTAGGTTGTGCATTTCTGATCGAGCTAGGTTATCTGGACGGTATTAGTAAATTAGAAGGTTATGAAGTTTTATCTTTAATGAAATATGAATAAACAGTATAGGTCTGGCTTAGATAGTCAGACCTCTTCTAATATAGTCAAATAATGGCTTTCCTATTGTTTTCCAGTTGTTAGAGTAAAATGTTTGTGGGAGAACATATACCCTGTCTTTGGTGTTGAAGTCGCAAGACTTCAACACCAAAGACAGGGCAAGCAAGCGAAGCGCGGTAGTATAAAGGGCGTTTTACGTGAAAAAG
>NZ_JAMBON010000058.1 GCF_023715655.1 Oceanobacillus luteolus
GAAATTGGATCAACTACTACCTTGGTCACCGTCCATTCCAGCGGAATGTCGTGTACCAAATAAAACTAAATAAATCATAACAATAGTCCACATCTAAAACTAGGTGTGGATTATTTGACGTTTACATATACTTAAAATACATCAATCTATTTTTACAGATCAATCTGAACTTATAGACTGAGAAGGAGTGTTTCGTTCTATGGAGAACAATATGGTGATTACTTTAAAACAGCAAGAAATCATTTCCCATCCGATTCGGAGTCAGATTATTATGCTGCTATTTGATCAAGCAATGACAGCCAAACAAGTGGCAACAAAGTTAAATAAAACTGCTGGAAACATCCACTACCATATCCGGAAACTATATGATCACGGTATTATCGAACTGGAACGCGAAGAAAAAAAGAAAGGAATTATTGAAAAGTATTATCGTTCCAAAGCTATTTCATTTTCAACAGTAGATAACAGAAAACAAGATACGAATATTCACAGTCAATATGCAGCTACCTTGACGCTATCAAGGGATGAACTGCAACAATTTGAAGAAAAGCTAAGAGCATTGATTATTGAGTTCGCACGATCATCGGTGAGCTCCAAGAAAGAGCGGGCAGCTTATGCATTCAATAGTACGATTTCAAAACAGATCAAGGAGGGTGAAAAATGAATGATAAGGTGTTGAATTATAATTTCAACATTTTACTTTCGGGAGTTTTTGTTAAAGCACTTGGCTCAGGTATGTATAGTATCGGAGCTATGATGCTGGTGCTTTTTATCAGTGGAAATCCATTTTATTCTGGGGTAGCTTTTTTCGTAGTCGGCTTGCCGTCATGTATAAGTTTTTTAATTGCACCTTTTGCCAATTATGTTTCATATAAAAAAGCCTTAGTCTTATGTGAACTCACCAAATCAATCTTACTTCTATCCATCCCACTCCTCTATACCTTCTCCATGTTGCACGTATGGACAGTAATTATGATTATGTTTGTTGTCGCGTTAATTTCCACCTTCACTTATCCAATCGAAACAACGCTTGTTCCTACTTTTGTTGGAAAAGAAAATGTTGTTAAAGCCAATTCTTATATCAATATGTTAAGAGAAAGTCTCGATGTTGTTTTCCTCGCTGCTGCAGGCATTATAATTGCAATGATCGGCAGTGTGACAGCCATCCTCATTACAGCAGGATGCCATTTGATTACTACAGTTCTATATTTATTTTTCCGTTTGGAGGTTGTAAAAAATAAAGAAACATTCCGTTTAAAACAAACCCTTCATAATTATAGACACGATTTAAAGGAAGGTTTAATCTATATCCGCCCCACCATCTTGCCTCATATTATAGCTGCTGCCGTCTTACTTAATTTCTTTACTGGAAGTATGTTTGCTTCCATCCCAGCGTTTTCTTTAATGCAAGGTGGAAATGAAGCATACTATGGTTATTATCTGGTAGCAATGACGCTCGGACTTCTCATAGGTTCATTTTTGACACCTAGAATCAAGCATCTCCCGTACAGCAAATTGACAATGGGTGCAGCATTACTTTCAGGTGTTTTTTGGATTGGTTCTTCGATGTTACCGGTATGGTATTCTTTAACCTTTTATTGTATTGGCTTTATTGGTGTAGGAGTTATCAATATATTGATTATTTCTATTGTGCAGCAACAAGTCGAGGAAAAGATGATTGGTAGAGTCATTACAATTTTAGTTAGTTTATCCGCTATTGGGCAACCTTTGGGAGCATTGGTAGGAGGTGCTGTCAGTTCTGCGGCCAGTCCGGTTTACCCCATTATGATGGCAGGGATGATGATGGTTGTCTTTAGTATATATTTTCTCGTTCATCCTTTATTACGCTCATTGGAATCGATTGATAAATTATCTGTTTTTAAACAAACTGCAAAGTAATCATTTCTATCCGTAATCGCCTTTGTCATTTTTAAAGAAAAGAATGAAGTTCAATACGGCAACGCAAAATGTATGCGATGCCTTATTGAACTTTTTAATCATAATCTCTCCATAACATCATCGACAGAATCCCATTCATAAATTAGTTCATTCAATATTTCTTCACCAATTTTAATTTGATCCTTCTTCACTAATTTTGCACCATAATATTCATAAAAGTACCGTGTTTTGTTATCTTCAAGTACTTCAACAAATATCTTTTTACGACCTAATTCTTTAAAGTGCTTGAATAGTTCTTTAAGCAATTTCTTTCCTATCCCTTTTCCTTGATACTCTTCCAGCAGGTAAATGGATGTTAAATCTCCTGTATGCTCTTCCTTATTCTCTTGTCTTTTCCCTGCCGTTCCAAAACCGATTATCTCGTCCATTTCATTTAAAGCGACTACAATATAGTTCGTTTCGTCTGTAATATTTCTCTTCCATAATTCCGTCCGGTTTTCATAAGATAAATTATTTAAAAAATTATCTGGGATGATGCCTTTATAAGTCGTTCTCCAACTATCTACGTGTACTTTAGCAATGCCTGGCGCATCCTCTAGTTTTGCTCTTCGTATCCTCATTTGCTCATCCCCCGTAAACATGATTTTTTAGCTCACAGCGATTTCTCTCTTATTTGAATAAACTCTGAAAAGATTTTGTATTCCATATCCAATACCTAATCCATGCACCTAACATATTCAAAACTTTATAAAAAGGTAACTGGTAATTATTCTCCATTACGAAGTTTTAGGGTGAGTTTTTCTAAAGCAACTAAAACAATATAAAAAGAAAAACCTGCATACGCCCATGGTAAATAGGAAACCAAGCTTACATCAAACCCTTCTATACCGTTGAAAATGGAAATGATCAATCCGATAAATATCCCCGCTAAGGAATAGTTGATCCAGCGTGTCCCTTTATTCATTCTCTCAATGATGAGTGATATCGGAATTCCAATGAAAACAAAGAAGAGTATAGCAAGCATATATAATAGAACGGATAAGGCCGGATCAGTAGTGAAATGTAGATTGTAACCTTCCATAAGACGAGAAGTCACATTATATAAATAGAAAAAGAAAAATAATACGAAAGGTGCTATAAATGAAGAGGCAATCATTAACAAAAATCTTAGTTCAAACCTACCAACATTTTCTTCACCTCATTCTTAACCCTTGATAGCAATCAGTTAACCGTTATCACTTTTCACAAGAGATAGACCAATTAAGGATTAGGATACCTATATCCTGTTCCGTGACTGATCCATTGTTACCTAGACAGGCAGCTTTAGCTTCAACAAATCCATTATAGTTGATCAATATTCCAATCATGAGGACTACTAGCACACATAGCACGCTGATGATATAGCTTCCATTTTTAGTGTTAATAACTGCTCACATCCTTCTACTCCTGGAACTCTTTTCAGACTGTCCTAAAAAATATAGAAAACCCGCCAATGATAAAATAGCTAACAAATTATAAATAAACCCCATTGAACTTCTCCCCTTTATAACGAAATTACTTTTCCGCTTTTTGAGTAAATGTAATCATCGTAGACATAAAAACAGGCAATAGACTCCATATGAAAAATCCCCAACGTTCTGTAATTAAAGAGACGATTAAAAAGAAAGTCAGTACTACTATCGCTAAATAGATAGCAAATTTCATTTTCTTGTCCATTTCTACATCTCCTTTTTAAAAAGAGTTAAAATTTTCCACCAATATAAGTTATTCTAACATACTTATGGCTGTAATTTAATATGGATTCAGTGTGAAACTTTATCTAATATAAAAACTGCACCCCAATTGTTATTTATGCCTAACAATCGAGGTGCAGTTTTATAAAATTCGTCATGCTTATATCAAGATGTTTCTACAAATAGATATTCATTTAATGCACGCTGCAATGTACCTTTTATTGCAATATCCACTCCATAATTTGCTCCCAAGCTGGCCATCTTATGGGCAAGATTAGGCATTAATCCGGTCAGCACCGGTTCTGAACCCATCAATTTTATTCCACTAACTACTTTTTCAAATTTATCCAACGTGTATTCATCGATATCTGGGATCCCTGAAAGATCAATAATCAGTGTTTCAATGTCTAATCTTGATATCTCAGATAATGCCTTTTCCTCAATAGTTTCCATACGGTAGGAATCAAATTTCCCTATCAATGGCAACACCGCGATCCACGAGCTGACTGGAATAATTGGAACCGTCAGGTGTTCGACCAACTTTCTTTGTTCAATAAGTAATTCGTCTTTATATCTCGAATAACTGATAAAGAAGTTGTTCAAAAACTCATCGATCCCATCGTTGATTCTCTTTTCCAATGCGAAGAATTCATCCACAGAATCAACGTTTAATGGGCTATTTTTACGTAGAAGACGCCATAACGTCCGTCGTATTGCATGAATCCATTCTAATTTTAATGCGAGCGTTAGTGAATGCTTTGCCCAAGAAATACCTTCCACTTCAGCAAAAGCGATAAGTTCGTCCCGTTTATTCCCAACAACATAAAGAGCAATAATCTTTGCATTACTTAATAAGTCAATATTACCTTCTTCCAAGATTGAATGGATTTTGGAAGCTACATCACCCGCTTCCTTCAACAGGATCGATTGGAACTCTTCTTCATTATTTTGTATGTATTTTGCAATACCGTCCTCTTTCACCATTTTATTTCCTCCCCCATTCAATAAATAAGAAAAATACTGATTGATTCATAATTTTCATCAATCAGGCAAATTATATGTTAATCAACAACCATATCTCCATACTAATACCCCGACTTTTATAAACCTAAACATATAATGTAATTTTACTTCTATATCTTTTTATACATACTGATAATTAATAGCAAGTAAATGTGAAGCTTTTATGATTATTCAACCACTACCTGTCCAACCATACCCTCTTGCATATGGTATCGACATATCAGTTCGTATGTCCCCACCTGCTCCGGGCTGACAGAAATCCTTTCTTCTTGTCCCGGTAATACCTCGACATCGATGGCCAAATCTCTTACAGTGAATGTATGATCTTTTACTCCTTTATTTTGCAGAACCAAAATCGTCGTTTCATCACTTTGAAGTGTAATTTCATCCGGATTAAAGGTATCGTCTTTCAATTCAACAATGATTTCATTGTTTTGAGTTGCCGATTCTGCCAAACTGTGCATGGCTCCCTGTGTAATAAGTATGAATGCGATTATTGTTACAAAAACTATCTTCATGCTTGAATATTTCCTCGTCAAGAATCATTCCTCCTTTTTAATGTTAGTTTCTTCATCTCACAATAAAATATTCCTAAATGATAACGACTACACTCTTGTTCTATCTCTTCCATAAAATTTGCTGTATAGTGTGAAATAGAACAATAAATAGCGATTAGGATTGTATAGAAGTGGAGGAGGTAAGATGAAGAGAATTATACTAACAACTGAGAGTGGTGCAGATTTACCTGAGGAACTGGCAAAAAAATATGAAATACAAGTAGTGCCGATGCATGTGATTATGGGAGGTAAAGATTATTTGGACGGTTCTTTACCTGTACAGGAGATTTATAGTTATTATGATCGTACACAGCAAATCCCTTCAACGACATCTACCAATACGCATGAGTACCACAATTTTTTCACAAGGATTAATCAGGATTTCGCAGACTGCACCATTGTCCATATCGGATATACGTCAAAAGCCTCTTCGTCTTTTCATAACGCCGTGCTTGCCTCTGAAGACTTTGACAATCTTTATCTGATCGATGCGTTGAATGTAACAGGGGGACTAACTGCCATTGTGATGTATGCGGCAAAATTATTAGAGGATGAACCCTCAATTGAAGCGGAAGCATTAGTGGAAAAAATAAAAACGAGTATTCCTAAAGCTCGACTCGCTTTCATTCCGGGAAGTCTCGATTTTTTAAAAGCCGGTGGACGTGTAAGTAATTTTGCATATCTAGGAGGAACATTACTAAAATTAAAACCGAGGATTGAATTGGTTGACGGCTTATTGCTTTCCAATAAAAAATATCGAGGAAAAATGAATAAAGTTTCGGAAAAGCTAATGCACGACTATTTTACAGAGTATAATATCGACCGGGAACAATTATATTTAATCTACTCTGTCGGACTGGATGAAGGTATAAAAGAACGTGCCTCTGCAATTGCAAAAGACTATGGTTTTAAAAACATTCACTGGATGCAAGCAGGTGCAGTAATCTCCACCCACTCCGGACCAGGGGGATTTGGAATCGCGGGGATAGAAGTTTAGTGTTCGACCGGTCTGGAATAACCCAAGACAGTAACGTTCAGATGATACGCTTGATGATAGAGCTAATTTCAATATGCAATCGAATGTAAGAACATCTTGCGTTCGTTGGCACGCCTGATTCAGAGTCACAATCGAATGTAAGAACATCTCGCGTTCGTTGGCACGTCTGATTGAGAGTCACAATCGAATGTAAGAACATCTTGCATTCGACTAGGCAGTATTTTTTACGGAACAGTCGAACGCGAGGAAGACTGGTGTTAAATTTTTAGGGTGATTTAGATGTTACACAAGCATTGAAAAAGGAACGCGATATCACGTTCCTCTTTTTAACTCAGCAAGTGCTTGATTTTCTAACGGAATCCGTATAGTCATTAGTAAAATGTGAAACAACGGAAAAAGAATCGCAGTGATATAAGCTTGAAAAAGAATAGGGATGATAAATAACTCCACACCAACGATAATATAGTTCGGGTGCTTTACATATTTGTATGGTCCTTTTTGCACTAGTGAATTGTTAGGCAAAATGATGATTTTTGTGTTCCAATACCTTCCCAATGAAAGAATGCACCAAACTCTCGCTGCTTGTATTAATAAAAACAAGGCAAATACATAAGGGTTGAGGATGAGCGTGATGGGATTACGCAGAAAAACCTCAAGCAGAAGAGAAAAGAAAAATAGCGTGTGGACAACAATGAACCATTTATAATGATCCTTTCCCCACTCTACTCCTCCTCTTTCCATCATCCACTTTTCATTACTTTTAGCTATGACTAGCTCAACAATACGTTGTATGGCAATAAAGATGAATAAAATCCAAAATATTGTAGGCATCAGTTACTCCACTCCAGTAAAAGTAATTCAGAGCAAAATCCTGGCCCCAAAGCCGCTAAAATGCCTAGGTTCCCCTGCTCCGCCCCCGCTTGCATCCATTCTCTGAGGACATATAAAACAGTAGCAGACGACATATTTCCATGATTCCTCAATACCTCATAGGAGTGCTTCAGCTTTTCTTTTTTATCCTGCAATACATCTTCCATAGCTGCCAGCACCTTCATTCCTCCTGGATGAGCAATATAGGCATGGATATTTTCTTTTAGGATATTCATTTCTTGTACAAAAAGCTCCATATGTTCTTTCCAAAAGGTTTCGACAAGTGATGGAATGCTTTTGTCAAAAATCACTTCCAACCCATTATTGGTTACGTTCCAGCCCATAACAGACGTGCTGTCTTTTTTGATACGTGAACTTGAATTGACGATTTTAGGTACAGTGTTTTTCTTATAGTTTAAGTACGGAGAGTCTTCCCCGATGACGAGGGCTGCGCTAATTCCATCGCCAAATAATGCTGTACCAACAATATTACTTGTTCGGAGATCTCCCTTTTGAAAGGTAATCCCACATAACTCACAACAAACGACAAGTGCAGTTTTTTCCGGATGGGCCTTAATCCAATCAAAAGCTCTCGATAAACCAATTGCTCCTCCTGCACATCCTAATCCCCATAAAGGCATTCTGATGACATCTTGACGGAAAGGTCTACCATTTATTAGAAAAGCGTCAATAGATGGAGTGGAAATCCCCGAACTGGAAACGTAAATAATTAAATCTATTGCCTCATAAGGAATAGGATCGCTGAGAAACTGAGCGTTTTGTAAACAATCATCTATTGCTTGAAGCGAATGGTCTATTGCGTTTTTCTGATATGTATTATTTTTTTCTTCAAATGTATGGTCTTTAATAAACCAAGTCTTATCCACGACAAATTGCCGATTGTCGATTTGGGCATGCTCGAACACTGGCAACAACCTTTTTACTTCATCATTGTTTGACCCGAAAACTTCCTGAACTAACTCCTTCACTTCTTCCTGGCTGATATTATATTGAGGTATACTCGTACCTACTGAACATACGAATCCCATGTATTCACCTTTTTTCCTATGTACTTCATGGTTCATAGTTTTCCCAAATGAAGGAATGTGATACATGAGTTTCCATGGAAGTTGATTAGGAAAATAAATATGCATCTGCTGATAAGTGGACCTCTTTCAGCAGATGCATGTTTAACATCATTTATTATATTGTGTTTTACGGATACTGATTTTCCAATTGGCACCAGTCTCAATATGATAGGCTTTTGCAAATGAGCCCTGGTTAATGGCGACCCCAATTTTGTCCAATGAATTAACAAATAGAATTGGTTCCCCTAATCTACTATCTGCAAATGACCTTCCAAACTTGATGATGTTTTTATAGATGAATCTACGGTTATTTTCAATAGAAACCTCTAAGGCATCTCCGTATTCTATTCCTAATTCTTTAAAAACGACGCGCTCGATATTTGTCCATAAGTTTCCAAAACGCACATCAAGAATATCGATATTACCGACTACAACGTCATCCGTATACTCAGCTTCTGTAACCGGCAACTCAACAAGCTGATCAACATCCAATTCCGGTCCAACTTGCTCATACGTGATGATCCCTGCAGCAAGCCTTGCTCCCGTATAAGCATAAACATCCCGACCATGGAATGTGTATGATTCACCTGAATTTGGCAGGCGATTGATTTTTTCATCAATAATTCTTGCTTCAATGATTCCTACATGTTCTTTCACATGGGTTAACGTACCATTATCTGGAGTGACAATGTACTGGTTATTTTTCGTTTTCGCTACAACACTTAACCGTTCTGTCCCCACTCCAGGGTCAACTACAGATACAAATACAGTCCCCTCCGGCCAATAATTAATCGTTTGGAAAAGACGATACGAACCTTCCCAAATATTATATTGCGGTATATCATGGGTCAAGTTATAAATCCCTAAGCTCGGGTCGACGGATAGTGCTACACCATGCATTGCACTAACAGCCCCATCACTAAGTCCAAAATCCGTTTGTAATACTAAATGTTGTTTGCTCATGATATTCCCTCCATTTTTTCTAAAAGAACAAAAAACCACGTCATCACCGAATAAACGGTAAGGACGTGGTTGTATCTACGTGGTACCACCTTACTTTACTGTATGCTCACACATACAGCCTCTAAAAGTACTCGAGTCCATTGGCTCTTCATACTTTGGTGTTGATAACGAGCACCAAATCTCGTCGGAACCTACTGCGTCAGATGACCGTTCAGCACGAAACTCCGAGGCCATTGTTCAGATTCGTATTTTTGCTTCTTTTCAGCTGCCGAAGCTCTCTGTGAAAAAATAACTGAATCTTACTTTTCCTCTTCAACGTCTTTAAGCATGAAACTATGTTTAAGTTGCATTTATTATAGTAAAGAAAATTAATAAAAGCAAGTATTTATTTGAATCACTCTAAAAATCTGTCTTCTAATTTTTATTTCAAGATGGATACCCTTTTTACCGATTTTTAAAGTTTACTACTCCTTTACCTTTTCTTTCAGATACTCTACAAATGCTTCGTCTCTTGCTAACCACGCTTGATAATGACGCTTTAGATACATCTCTGCATCCTGGTAACTTGCAAAGACTTTGTCCATTTTCTTATCATTCCTTTTAATGCACCATTCCTTATCCGCCTGATAAATAAAAAACTGATCCTCATCGTGTGTTTGGTACAGTGTTCCAAACGTAGTTTCTTTTATATTGAAGCGATTTCTCTTTGGATCTTCTCGTAATGGTGGCAACGGAAATGTTTCTTTTACGAATAATTTAAATGCCAACTCATTCATTACGCAGCCGGCAGCTTTCGCGTGACCTCCACCATCAAAACGGCCCGCAACTTGTGAGACGTCCACATGGTCATGTATCGTACGAAACCCCATTCTTCTACCACCGATATTCATGATTGCAATATAATCCAAATGAGGATACTCTTTTCCAAGCTCGTTCCCTAACTCAGAATGATAAGATTCAGCAAATACAACGCCTGCATATAAGTCATCTATTTTTTTCTGTACCAATTCACGACGTTTCCTGCGTATATACCTCTCCGTTTTATCTTCTTCCATTGCAAGAATTCTCTCTTCAAAATCATTAAATTGAAATGATTCATCGGATTCAAGACGCTCTAACATCGTCTCCTCAAATTCATCAATCGATATTAAGAAAAATAAGGCATTCAGTTTCTTCGCTTTTTGATTATCATTTTGCTCCCATTCCCATGTATCATACTGCCTGACGAGTTCTACAAATTCAGCAATCGCCCCTGTCGGTTGCAGTAACCCCCTGGAGATTAGGTATTCATAAAATAAGGAAGTTGCTGAGGTCAAGTTCCCCTCTTCATCTTCTACAACGACATAACCCCAATCATATTCATTATAATGTAATGCTGTTTTATGATGATCGATTAATTGGAGCCTCCCCCCTGCCTGATAATACTCATTAAGCCGTTTTTCATTTTCTTCATTTACAGATAGATCAGTAATGAATAGATGCGTATCCTTGTCATTTTCTAAAAACCATTCTACTTCACGATTTAGTGATCCAACAGAATTATAACGAACGATAACTTGATCATGAAAAGCAAGTTTGGCCAAAATACCACATCCAACCCCATCTAAATCATTATGCGATAATAACTTATACATACCTTGGTGGCACCTCCTGATGATAAGCCTGATATATATAGACTAACCAGTGGATAAAGGTTTATCCTTAGAATTTCAGCTAAAGCATTGCTGAGAAAGTTCCAGATAATATTAACCAATGCCTCAATTAGAAGGTTTCTTTGCTTATTTTATAGAAATATATAAAGATGGACAAATAGTGGATCAAGGAAGGGGACATGAAGTGGATACTTTTTTTATTGAATCGTTCATAAATATCTTAGTGTTTATACTTATCATATATTTGATTTCTAGAGTAGCTCATTTCTTTAGCAACACCAAAGCCAAAATCAATGAAATTGATAAAAAGTTAGATAAGTTAAAGGATATAATTGAAAGCAAAAATTAAAGGAACGTGATTCACGTTCCTTTAGTAGTATCTAAATTTCTAATATTATTGGAACAATCATTGGCTCTTTCTTCGTACGTTCTTTGACATATTTGGCGATAGACCTTTTTATTTGTTTTTTCATCGCATTCCTTGAATTTCGATTAGCTTGTTGAAGTTCATGGATGGTTTGTAATGCAATTTTCTTCATGCTTTTCCTAAGTTCAGCAAAATTTTGATCTAGGAAACCACGGGAAATGAACTCGGGTTCTCCAAGTATCTTTTCTTCCTGAATATTTATCGGGATAATAATCATCAGCAATCCATCTTCTGATATTTTCCTGCGATCACGTAATACAAATTCCATTTCTCCAACATCGCCACCGTCTACATACGTGTTTCCACTAGGAAGTGTTCTCGTGCTACGTGCGATGGTCTGTTCAATATCTACAACGTCCCCATTTTTTAAAATAAATATATTTTCTCGTTCTACATCTACGGATTCCGCGAGTAGTTGGTGATGATGCAACATGCGATATTCACCATGAATCGGGATGAAATATTTCGGTTTCATAAGTGTAAGCATGAGCCTCAAGTCTTCTTGATATCCATGACCGGATACATGCATCCCCGAGCTGCTTCCAGAGCCGTAAATGACATGAGCACCAAGCTGGTATAGATTATCGACAATACGAGTTACATTCCTTTCATTGCCAGGAATCGGACCAGCTGCAAGAATAATCGTATCTTCAGGTAATACCTCCACATCACGGAAATTCCCTGTAGACAACCGACTAAGTGCTGCCATGGGTTCCCCTTGACTTCCGGTACATAAAATAACCACTTTCTCTGGAGGAAATTCATCCATATCACGGGCATCAATCAACAGAGACTTGGGTACGATTAAGTGTCCTTTATTCATTGCAACTTTTACAACATTCACCATCGAGCGACCAAGCAAGACCAGTTTCCGCTGATATTTTTCACATGCAGCAACCACTTGTTGAATACGACTGACGTTGGATGCAAAAGTAGATACAAAGATCTTTCGTTTTGATTTTTCAAAAACCGCATCCAGATTCTCCCCTACCATTTTCTCTGACGGAGTATATCCTGGACGTTCAGCATTTGTGCTTTCTGATAAAAGGAGAAGTACTCCTTTATTTCCGATTTCAGCCATTTTATGAATATCAGGACGTTCATTGTTTGCAGGAGTCAAATCGAACTTGAAGTCTCCAGTATGTACAATCGTCCCTTGCGGAGTATGGAATACGATACCTAAGCAATCAGGTATACTGTGATTTACTTTAAAAAAGCCAATTTGCATATTGCCGATTTGTATATCAGACTCTGAATGAATCTCTATAAGGTCGCTTTCGCGTAGAATCCGATGCTCTTTTAGTTTCAGTTCTATCAATCCCAATGTAAAGCGTGTGGCATATACCGGCACATTAACATTTTTTAAGAAATAAGGGATGCCCCCGATATGATCTTCATGGCCATGCGTGACAATTAATGCACGTACCCGATGCTTGTTTTCCACGAGATACGTAATATCAGGTATAATTAGATCGATTCCTAAGAGACTTTCATCTGGAAACTTGTTTCCACAGTCAATTACTACAATGTCCTCTCCACACTCGATTACATACATATTTTTTCCAACTTCATGTAAGCCGCCAAGGGCAAATATAGACAATGCATCTTCTCTTGTTTGCAATATGATACCCTCCTACTGTTCTAGCTTCGTTTTTCATACATTCTGTATTTAACGAGATGTAAAGGAAATTATTTGTAAAAATGAGGTTTCTTTAGTATACCCTTGTGAATCATTTTTAATATATGAAGTATGTGTATTTACAGGAATCGTAGGATAGGTGTAGAATTTGCCAAATGAGGGGATTGTGCATAATTATCAATCATAAATTATTTCAACAGTCTTAAGGAATGACGTAAATACAGAGCTACGTTTTTTTCCACAAAAAAACTCCCCTAGATAGATATCTTTTCTATCTAGGGGAGTTTTAGGTTGCCTGGCAACGTCCTACTCTTGCAGAGACAAAGTCTCAACTACCATCGGCGCTGGAAAGCTTAACTGCTGTGTTCGGTATGGGAACAGGTGTGACCTTTCCGCCATCATTACCAGGCCTACAGGATGTAGGTCGTTCGGTGTTGTTCACAGGACGTGAACGTTTTTAACCGAACATCCTTTATAGCTTATACCTTAAAAACTAAATAAGAGTAATGGAACGACATCAAAATAGAAATTAGTTAAGTCCTCGATCGATTAGTATTTGTCAGCTCCACATGTCACCATGCTTCTACCTCAAACCTATCAACCTCATCGTCTCT
>NZ_JAMBON010000059.1 GCF_023715655.1 Oceanobacillus luteolus
TTGCATGTATTAGGCACGCCGCCAGCGTTCGTCCTGAGCCAAGATCAAACTCTCCATAAAAGTGTTTGAAAAAACTTAGCTGTTGTTTAATAAGAAAACGGGGTTTTCTTATTAAGTTTATGCTTGGTCACTCACGTGACCTCGCTTGACATACTGGTTGTTTTGTTCAGTTTTCAAAGAGCAATATAACGTTTGTCGTTTTTTGCGACGAATTTAAATTTATCATGTTTCCGATTAATTGTCAACATGTTTTTTTAAGTTTTTTATCATTGTTTGATGGACAACTTAATTCAACATTCGTGTTGACAAAATGTATTAAATTCGCAACAAAAATTACTATATCACAATTATTTTACATGTGCAAGACATTTTTTAAAAATATTTGTCATAAGTAAACTCTAAATGTTACCAACGTCATATATATTAGAAAATAAAATAGGACTTCTTTCAAGAAGCCCTAACACTTAGCCTATATGTTCCTTGCCGGTATATACGGAAGACATTCTTCTCTATTCGCTACACGTAGTAAGAGTTGGAAAAGTTTCTGATACCTTTTTCTCATCGACTTCTTGGTAACCGAATCAATTCTGCTGTCTTCTAGATCCAATAAGAGTTCTTCCAATTCTCTTTTAATCAGATACTCTATCTCCTTTTGTTCCATTTCATTTATTAATAGTCCTAACACCTTGTTCACCCCAAATCATATATATTCCATAAATTAATTAATTTGCTGCCGACAACATAGGGGATCATCTACGATAATTATACAAAATCTATGTAGAGAATCATCGGTTTTTGAGAGATGTTTGTATTTCTGTCACATTGTTCTATTCCCAATTCCCACTATTATTCAACCCATTTTTTTAACTTTTTTCATTTCATCGCTGCGTTACAGCTAATCATATTTACCGTTCCCTTTCATATAATCAAATAAGACAAGCTATGCAAGGAGGAACGAATGTGGATCATTTTTACGTTTTGAAATTCAATCGACGAAGAAGGTTTGTTACAGTTGGTGCCATGATTTTATTTGTTGCCGGTATTTTTCTCTTACAATCGAACTTTACTCTTTGGGGGAATGCCAGTGAAGATGTAGCATTCACAAAGGGAAGCGCAGAAGAACCTAATATCGCTCTTACCTTCAACATCAGTTGGGGAGATGAAAAGGTTCATGATATTTTAGAAACATTAAAAGATGAAAACGTAAAAGCAACATTCTTTTTGAGTGGTGAATGGGCAGAGCGCCATCCCGCCATCATCGAGAAGATTACTGAGGATGGACACGAAATCGGAATGCTCGGCTACAGATACAAAAGCTATTTAGATCAGGATATTGAAGAAGTTAGACGCGACTTATTTCACGCGCAAGAAGTATTTGGAAAGCTTGGATTTGAAGATATGAAACTTCTCCGCACACCAAGTGGTCATTTTAACGAAGAGGTACTCGACTTGGCCAAATCAATGGGATTCGAGGTTGTTCACTGGAATGTGAGCCCAAATGATTGGGACAAACCTGTTACCGAAGAAATTGTAGATGAAGTGATGAAAAATACTACAAATGGAGACATTATCCTGCTTCACGCTTCTGATTCTGCTACACGGACTGCTCCAGCACTTGAAACTATCCTACCAGGATTAAAAAATAAAGGTCTCGAGTTTGTACCTATTAGCGAACTGATTAGTCAAGCTCATGCGGAAATTGAAATTATAGAATAAACTTTCAATCGTCCAGGTGATAAATCACCTGGCTTTTATTTTTTAGAAACGGTATGCTTTATTATTATATTTCATACTCTTGGATTCAGTTTGAACTATTGCATACTTAAAGGCGATATATTCCCTCCACTTGGCAAAAGATATGTATTGTAGTTAAGGGAGATGGGAAATCTTTATAGCAGTTGATGATATTTTAGCAACAACAAATATAGCACTTACTTATATAAAGTCCTTCATCGGCTAATCTATTCATTCACATAGGGGATTACAGGTACTATCATTCCTTTAAATACCATAATTATGACATTATCCGAAAAAGAGTTTGACGATGAGTGATCAAAACACGACACAAAAGGAAACGGGACTAACTAAAGTATTGAACATCATATCCGGCAGTTTTGCACCAATTATAGGGGTCCTAGCTGGAGCGGGACTATTAAAAGCGGCCTTATCCATATCCATTTCAGCGGACTGGCTGTCTTCAGATAGCGGAACGTATATAGCATTGTCGGCTGCTGGTAATTCCATCTTTTATTTCCTTCCTATTTTTCTTGGAATCACAATTCCCTTAAAACTCGGTGCCAATGGTTATGTCGGTGGGGCAATAGGTGGAGCGCTGTTAACCCCAGATATCATTAATTTAGTCAATGGCGGGGTAGACTCCATGCATTTTTTAGGTTTACCGATTAGTTTAGCGAACTACTCCTCCACAGTATTTCCCATATTCATTGCTATTTTTGTTTATGCTGCGCTGGAAAAATTATTAAAAAGAATCATCTATAAAGATATTCAAATGTTTATCAACCCATTGATCTCTCTTACACTATTAGTTCCATTGACGTTACTTGTCTTTGGCCCCTTCGGCACTCTAGTAGGTGAAGGTTTAGGATCGACCATCAGCTTCCTAAGCGGCCGCAGCGGATTGTTGGCTGGTGCGGTACTAGGTGGGGCTTGGACATTCCTTACTATTGCCGGCTTACACTGGACAATCATCCCTCTGGCAATCGCGAATCTTGCAAATGGACCAGATCCGATAATTGGAATGGCTGCCCCTGCAGTATTCGCCCAAATTGGTGTCGCAATTGGAGTATTTATCCGGACAAAAGATAATGCATTACGCTCCCTAGCAGCCAGCGGAATCCTCCCTGGTAGTTTAGCAGGTACAACCGAAGCGATTTACTACGGGATACTCCTCCGCTTCAGGAAAGCTTTAGTATATGTAGTGATAGCCGGAGCAATTGGTGGAGCACTTAATGGAAGCTTTGGAATTGTTATGAATGACTTTGTACTTCCAAGCGCACTCTCTATTCCTGCTTTTTCACCAATCGGTCTGCATTTGGTCGGGACAGGCGTAGCATTTGGAGTTGGACTATTGTTAACCTTGACTTTTGGCTTTCAAACGAAGTCTGATGCTTCCTATAAAGATATGGTTGTCACAATTAAATCAGAAACCATTACAAGCCCCATCATCGGAAGAACTGTTTCACTTTCTGACGTAAACGAACCCCTTTTTGCAACTAATATGGTTGGGAGAGGCGTTGCAATTGAACCGGCCGAAGGAAAAGTATACGCTCCTGCTGATGGCGTAGTGACAACCTTGTTTCCCAGTCAACATGCAATTGCCATGACTTCTAATAGTGGGGCAGAAATACTCATCCACATTGGAATTGATACAGTGAATTTGAAGGGACAATACTTTATATCCCTTGTTAAACAAGAGGATAAGGTGGAGCAGGGAGACGTTTTAATTGAATTCGACATAAACAGAATCACAGATGCAGGTTATCAAACAGTTACACCGATTGTAATCACAAACCATGAGGAGTATAGAAGTATTAATCCCATTATTGATGAAGATGTAACCAATGAAGATGATTTAATAAAGTTGGAAGCATAAAAAAACGCCAGAACACTTACATGTGTCTGGCGCTTTTTTATGCTTCATAGGTTAGTCCATGTCCAAGTCTATAAATGTTTCCATCACTATCCCTATAAGCATAACTCATACCTTCAGGTAGATATTTGTCTTTATCATAACCTGGTACGTCATTCGGTGTAATACAGTTGCCATCTTCATCGACTGCAATTACTTTTTCACTTGCGGGTAAAGTTAGTGGTAGTACCCCCGATGGTTTATGATTGCCCATCATTACTTCTATCTGAGCTTTATAAAAAGTGTCATATCCTGCAACTAAAGCATCTGCTAAAGGTTCAACATTTCCAAGGATCCAAGGAAGGATGATATTCAAACTGATGATTACTTTACCTCCGCGGCCTTTCACATCTTCCGCAACGAGTTTTAGGTGGGCAATGTCACTTAATGTTGTTTCATTGTAAACTCTTCCATCCAACGCCTGTAACTCTTTATCTTCAGTAAGTTCAAGTTCTAATAATCCTGGTGTCGCATCAAAATATGCACCTGATTTCGGTTGAAGGAAAAGAATTGCAATCTCAGCCTCTTCATAATTGTCGGTTATTGTAAATGCATCCAATTCACCGACAGCTTCGAGAGCCTCCTTCTGATAAATTCCCACAGATTTTTTGTCCTTATGATAAGCTTGGACGTATACTTTCTTTCCAGCTAGACTCTCAGAGGTTAATGGCAACGTGTTATTCGTGTTTTTTAATATTGTAACGGACTTCTTATGTGCCTCATATGCTTTATCCCAATGTTCCTTTGTACTTACCACTTCATCCGCTTTTTCAGGAGAATTGTACGTCCGGTCATCAAATAATCCAAGAGCAAACATTTCCGTAAGCAATTTCACATTCGCTTCGTCAAATCGTCTTTCACTGATCCAGCCATTTTCGTAAGCTTTTTTCAGATTCTCAATATCATTTGTATCGGCAACGATATCCGTACCAGCATTAACCGCTTTTGCAAACCGTTCTGCAATACTCTTATCTTCTACACCCCAACTCATGTTATTGACTATCCCGCTGTCACTATTGATATATCCCTCAAACCCTAATTTGTCACGTAAAATATGCTTTAAGAAATAGTAGTTGAAGGCAAAACCAACCTCTTCAAACGGGATTTCTTCTCCTTCGAATTCTTGAACAACACTATTTTTAATACTTGGTATGGAATAATAAGGCATAATGGAAGAAGTGCCATGTTGAACAGCCACTTGGAAAGGAGGTAAATGATATTTCTCTAAACTGCCTGGGGTCGGGTAAATATTCCATTTCCCTTCTTTATAATGTGGATCAAACCCATTTTCCCTGGCACCGCCACCCGGAAAATGCTTTGTTGTCATAGCGATACTACTCTGATCTAATGCTTCCCCCTGAAACTCGTCGATGATTCGACCAATCACATCAGAAACGAATTCCGGATCCTCTCCAAACGTTCCATAGGTACGCTGCCATCTTGGGTCTGTAACGACATCTGCCATATACATATACCCTTTTCTTAAGCCGGTCGCATTCCATTCCTTCTTCGCAATCCTTGCAAATTCATTGATTAGGGATGCATCTCCCCCATTTCTTATTTCACCCATTGCAGCTGCAGCCAGACCCAGTGTACCCGGCCAAGTGGAAAAAATACCAATTGCGTCGTTCATTCCAAAAATCGACTCACCGTTTTCATTTCGTGAGTTCGACGCAACTAAAACTGGAATGCCTAGGCGGGTTCCCTCTGCAACTTCATTCATCGTATTAATCCATTCTGCGGTTTCAGAAGGACTAAAATTATCACGTAAGATAAAATGCCGTAAATGTCTTTCCTCTATTGTATGTGTCGTTCCGTATACTTTACTCGTAGCAAAGATGCTTTCACCTTTTTCCACAATTGCCTCATCCAAGATTCCATCATGGCTCGTCTTGCTTTTATCCTCTTGGTAAAGTCCCATCCTCCGAGAATTAATCAGCATCATACCGATCTTTTCATCAATGTTCATCAAAGACACTAGATTTCTTGCCCTCTCCTCCGGACTTAAACGCCAATCTTCATAAGGATCCAGTTTTCCGTTCCCATTTAAATCTTTAAATGTATATCCATCTACTTCAATGAGCTTTTTCTTCCTCACTTCCAATTGCGGCTGATTTTCTCTCATTCCAAATCATTCCTCCTAAAGTCCATCATCTGTCCTAATTCACCGAAAAATGGAATTCCTTCTTCGTATTATTCTCATAAAACGTTTGCTTATAAATAAAAGCTGAGTCTTTTTATAGACTCAGCTATTTTATTTAAGCTTTTGATGTTGCAGTATGCTTCATATTCTTTTTAGCGGCAGATTCTCTTCTCGCTGGGTCTTTCTTCGATTTACCGTCTACACGATTGGCAATACGATGTAAGCCAATGATTTGATAGGTGTTACATGCAAGAAGTGGTGCGAACATCAGCCAAACATAATCGGTACCCTCAGCAATTAATGCTGGAGTCCACTCGACCGTTGTAATCACAATCATAAAGAACAATGTCGGAATGAAAGCAGATTTGTTCGTTTCTTTTTGTTTTATCTTGGCAACAATCCAAGAAAAACCGAAGAACAGCAAGCTACCAAGGATTAACCAATATATACCTATTTCTCCATCAGACCCTCGGTATGGGAAATAAATTAAATCAAATAATATAAATGCAACCAGCAATATCTGTACAGTTGGCCAAAAGGAACGGAATAAACTGATTCCAAACCGATGGATATAAAGATATGCAAAATAACCAGTCATACTAACGACAGCAAAAGTGAATCCCAACCCCGCAAAGAAAGTCAATAAGCCTATGATTTCCATCCAATTGATTGGGTTAAGGTACATCATATACGTATCCCATTTAATAAAAAAGCTAATAATTAACCCGGCTAGTCCACCTATTATCAACGTATTAAATAAAAACTTTATCAGTTTACGAATATTCAACGTGAATCCTCCTACATTTTCCGTGCGTATGATTGTATTTTAACACGAACGATGGCATTTTACCTCATTTTGTATGCATAGTTATTAAATTTGTCACTCATAATATTTATACCGTGAGTGCTTTAAATGATGAGAAAGGAGGACAATGATGAAAAAATCATTTCTTCTCATTATATTCATTATATTTCTTACGGCCTGTGGAGCTAACGGCCAAAGCCAAGAGCAAACAGATTATGAAAAGACCAAAAAAATGGTCGTTGACATTTTACAGACTGAAGATGGTAAAAAAACATTAGCAGAAATGCTAAAGGACGAGAAGTTAAAGGAAGAACTTGTCATCCAGTCGGATGTCGTAAAGTCAGCCATTAACGAGACGCTGGTAAGTGATAAAGGTAAAGAAATGTGGAAATCATTATTTGAAGATCCGAAGTTTGTACAAGGATATACAGAAGCAATCAAGGATGAACAAACGAAATGGTTGAAAGACCTAATGAATGATGCAGAATATCAAGGGAAAATATTAGAGCTCTTACAAAATCCAGAAATGTCTGCATTGATATTGTCTACATTAAAAAGCCAACAGTTTCGCTCCCACCTAGAAGAAACCATTCAACAAACACTTGAAACTCCTCTCTTCCAAGCAAAAATCCAAGAAATCCTACTAAAAGCCGCAGAAGAACAAGCGAAGCAAAGCGGTGGTGGAGGTAGTGAAGGTGGAGGAAGCAGTGGAGGCGGCGGTGGTGGCGGCGAAGGTGGTGGAGGTAGCGGCGGTGGAGCTGGTCAGTAATATTACTTCCCGCATCATCAGCACCAAAAATCTCAAAAAGGGACCTAAAACAAAGGTCCCTTTTTGAGAATTCACTCTCTAAGGTAACTCTAATTACGTCTTTCACCTAAATTCAAAACCTAAGGGGACATGAGATCCCCCTCACGTTACCTCTCTCACCTAAATTCAAACCCTGAAAGGACATGAGACTTAAATTAAAAGGCAGAAGCGAAAAAGCACGAAAAAGCACTGCATTTTGAACTGCACCCCAATTGTTAGACACTAACTAACAATTGGAGGTGCAGTTTTAATATGACTAAATATACAGGTGATATGAAGTTAAATATTATCCAAGGATATAATCCGAAAATAATGTCTAAAAAAGGATATGCAAAGCAACTGGGCATTCCCAGAGCACTATTCCAATATTGGCTGAAATTATATGAATTGCATGGAGTAGAAGGATTAAATAACCCCTGTACAAACTGTTCTGTTAGTTTTAAACTAGACGTACTAAACTATATGGTTCAAACTGGTGCGTCATTAATGGATACCGCAGCTCTCTTTAAAATCTCTAGTTATACCATGGTGTATGATTGGCAGAAAAAGATGAAGAGTGGTGGTATTGAAGCCCTTGAACCAAGTAAGGGGCGTCCATTCATGGGAAAGAAATCATCTAAACAACCAAAACAAGGACCAGCTGAAGATTCAGTAGAAGCACTTGAAGCACGTATTAAACAGCTGGAAATGGAAAATGAGTATTTAAAAAAGTTGAATGCCTTAGTTCAAAACAAGGAAAAATCACCAAACAAGACAAAGCGCAAGTAGTCTATGAGTTAAGGCATAAATATCCGGTGAAGGCACTCGTAAAGCTCGCAGATATACCACGTAGTACATATTATCATTTGGTGAAGAGAATGAATCAGCCAGATCCAGATATTAATTTGAAAGCTGAAATAAAAGCTATCTATGAGGAACATGATGGTCGATACGGCTACCGCCGTATTCGTGATGAGCTAGCTAACCGTGGACAAAAAGTGAACCATAAAAAGATCCAACGTATTATGAAAGAACTTGGCCTAAAATGTTTAGTGCGAATGAAAAAATACAAATCTTAAAAAGGTACTGTAGGAAAAACGGCACCAAATCATTTAGATCGTCAATTTACAGCAGAGGAACCAAATCAAAAGTGGGTAACAGATATAACGGAGTTTAAGTTATTTGGTGAAAAGCTTTATTTATCGCCAGTATTAGATTTATTCAATGGAGAAATTATTACATATACAATAGGTTCTAGACCAACGTATTCACTCGTTTCAGAGATGTTGGAGAAAGCTCTTATTCGCTTGCCGGCAAAGCATCAATTACTCATGCATTCCGATCAAGGTTGGCATTATCAGATGAAACAATATCGTCATGCCCTTCAAGATAGAGGGATCAAGCAAAGCATGTCCCGTAAGGGAAATTGTTATGATAATTCTGTGATGGAGAATTTCTTTGGGATTATGAAATCAGAATTTCTTTATTATAAGGAATTCGAAAATGTAGAGCATTTTAAACTAGAACTACAAAAATATATAGAATACTATAATACGAAACGGTTGAAAGCAAAGTTAAAAATGAGTCCGGTACAATACCGAACTCATTTTGAGCAAGCTGCATAATGAATTAACCGTGTCTAACTTTTAGGTCACTTCATTTGCAGTGCTTTTTTCATCGTAATATATATAATTTGCTTTAAATGATGCCCGCTAATTTATTCTTCCTCAATTTTAGCAATAACTTTTGCAGCCATTCGGCGGAATTCTTGGCCGTTCGGATGATCTTCTTGGTATACGGATGGAGCAAACACTTCTTCATCCATATACGGCTGTTGTAGCGGAAGTTGACCAAGTACTTTTGTTTTAAGCACTTCAGCAAGCTTCTGTCCGCCACCCTGACCGAATACATATTCTTTCTCACCGGTGAGTTTACTTTCAAAATAAGCCATATTTTCCACTACACCAAGGATTTCATGGTTTGTTTTTAATGCCATTTGTCCTGCGCGTGCCGCAACAAAGGCAGCAGTAGGGTGAGGTGTAGTCACAATAATCTCCTTACATGTAGGAAGCAGTTCATGGACATCCATCGCAATGTCACCAGTTCCTGGAGGCAAGTCGAGCAGTAGGTAGTCTAAATCGCCCCATTCCACCTCAGAGAAAAAGCTATTCAGCATTTTTCCTAGCATTGGACCACGCCAAATAATCGGTGAATTATCTTCTACAAAAAAGCCCATGGAAATCACTTGTACACCGAAACGTTCAACAGGAATGATTTTCTTTCCGCGTACGACCGGGCGGTTCTCGATTCCCATCATATCCGGTACGCTGAACCCGTAGATATCGGCATCAATTACCCCGACTTTTTTACCGAGCCTTGCCAACGCTACAGCAAGGTTAACGGTAACGGTTGATTTACCAACGCCACCTTTTCCTGATGCAACCGCGATAAACTTCGTATTAGTATTACCACCCATAAGTGAAGCTTCCTGCGCCTGTTCAACCGCCGGCTGATATTTACGGATGACTTCCTCTGGAAGTTGCTCAAAGCGTAAACCTACTGTATTTGCCCCATTTTTCTTTAAAATGCCAACAATCTCTTGTTGCATTTGCATTTGTTCGCCTGTATTCATTTTAGAAATGCCAATTTTCACACTGACATGATTCTTATCTTCCTTTATTGTAACACCCTTGATTCCATCTGTTTCTGCTAGTGTCGTATGTAAAAATGGATCCCTCACTGGACCTAAGAGCTCGATTACTTGTTCTTTCGTTAGCATATAGTCACCATCCTTATTTTGCATATGTATGTATACAAATAAGTATAACATAATCCTGCAAAAACCTAAGGAATTAGCTTGTTTGGTGACGGTTACACTAATCCTCCTCTATCTCTTCTGTAACGTAACGTAAAATCCCTTGATAAATGCTGGCAGCCATTTGCTCCTGATATTCCTCGCTTTTCAAGAGCTCTCTCTCTTCCACATTCGATAGGAAACCTATCTCAACAAGTGCACCTGGGGTCTCAGAATGCTTCAACAAATATATCCCATCAATTTGCAATGCTTCCCGATTTGTATTTTCTAAATTACGGCGGATTTCCGCTTGAACCATCCGAGCGAGATGTCTATTTTCATCAAAAGCTGGATAGTAAAACGTTTGTGCTCCACGCCACCTTTCTGATGGAAGTGCATTTAAATGGATCGTAAGGAAAAAATCAGCATCCTTACTTTCAATAAATTCAAGTCGATTGCGGATATCTTCTGATTTTCTCCGGGAAAGACCCTTTGTATCCTCACTTGCCAAGTCTTGATCTGTCTCCCTGGTTAAATAAACAAGGGCTCCAGCTTGCTGCAAATAGCGCTGTAATTGTTTGGACACATTAAGAGCAATATCCTTTTCCAGCGTATCATCCTTCCCAACCGCCCCACCATCAGGTCCACCATGTCCCGGATCAAGAACAATGACTTTTCCCGATAAAGGAAGGGACCATGATGCCCAAGTCGTGTCGGTTTGCTGTATTGGTAATTGAATTAAATAAGCAAGTGCACCTAAACCAAATAACCAAATTCCTATCTTGTAATAACGTTCCATCCTGACGCCACCCTTTGAAAGCATTTATTTAAATTTTATGGAGTATAAGAACGGTTTATGACTATGGAAATGTGGTATGCTAAAGGAAGAACGTTTATACTAAGACATGTCGTGGTAAGAAATTATAAAACCGGTTGAGAGGAGTTTTGCGATGATTTGGGTAGGTATTGGGTTAATCATCATCGGAATCGCCCTATTGGCAGGAACAGTTATTTTAATCAGACCAATTAACAAAGTTTCTGCCATTTTATCAGATGTGAAAGAAACAACAGAAGGCTTGCCAGACACAGTAAACAATGTAAGCGAGCAAGCAAATCAAGCACTGCATACAGGAGTAGATACACTTCAACAGATCAATACTCAATTGAAAGAACTGACTCCGATTTTTTACCTCGTAGGTGACGTTGGAAGAGCAACGCATCATCTATCAGCTAACATGGTGAATGCAGTTGAGGAATTTGAGGATAAAGATACTGGAACATTTGCTACAAGAAAGAACCTGGAAGGTCTATATGGAGCTTTAACATTGGGAGCTATGGTTTTCCAAAAGGCTAAGGAATTTAATAATGAGAGAAAAGTTGTTGTTACCCAGGAATCACAACAGTAAAATAGATCAATCAGAGTCCAGCTCTGGTTGATCTATTTTGTTATTCCTCCCTGTTCTTTTTTCGTAAATAGTAAATATACAGAGCAGGAATAAGTCCGCAAATGAAGATAATTCCTCCCACCATTACTCCTGTTGCGGCTGTATATTGTTCGCCAATTGTACTCAAAAAACCAATTAGGATGCTGAGAAATACTAAAACACTCAGCCAAATATAGACTAACACAATAAAATGAGACAATAAAAAACACCTTCGAAATGGTATAATCAAACCAATACTAATTCGGAGGTGTTTTTGCGTGGGCAAAAACGTTTATTCTAGTGAAGTTAAATGGGCGGTT
>NZ_JAMBON010000005.1 GCF_023715655.1 Oceanobacillus luteolus
TTCTACGGTCTCTGGTTGGTAGTTTTCTAGAATCTGTTTCGCTAGTTCAGCTGATTTCTGATCTCGCTTTGACTTAGTCAATAGAATAACCTCCCAATCTTATATGTTTATTCTAACAATAAAAAAATAAACTGCGAAGCAAGAGCCGTACGCTCTCTCACTTACACAGTTTATTTTACACTCCCCCATTCGGGCTCTTAGAAACTCTATAAAGACACGAAGGAATGATTCCACACTCCATTCGGGCTCTTAGAAACTCTATAATGACTCGAAAGAATGATTCCACACTCCATTCGAGCTCTTAGAACACTTATAAAGACCCGAATGAGATATTCTATACTCCATCCAGGTTCTTAGAACCTCTATAATGTCACAAACGAATGAAATCCTATCAGTTCAATCTCCAATAAATAAAAGGACAGGAAAATTCCTGTCCTCTATTTCCATACACTTAACCGCTCCGAACGTTTGACAAATTTAGCGGACATGGCACGCATTCTGGCCTTTAATAATAGTTTTCGTCCTTCAGGTGTTCTTGTATAAATAAGTTCTGCTTTACCAATCTTCTTCTGCCATTGAGC
Organism: Oceanobacillus luteolus; assembly: GCF_023715655.1. GTDB lineage: Bacteria > Bacillota > Bacilli > Bacillales > Amphibacillaceae > Oceanobacillus > Oceanobacillus luteolus. The sequence continues at coordinate 582 of NZ_JAMBON010000005.1, forward strand.
TAGGAACGTTTCCGCGTAGTCTTTCCTTCTCCCAATTTCTTCTGGTAAAGCATGATAATCATGTTTGACCCAAAGAGTTTTACCAGACTGTCGATGCAGTATGTATCTAGGGTTTTCAATTGGATCTAGTAATTCTTGTAAAGCTTGTAAAAATAACTTTTGTTCGTATTTTGTCCCTCTTTCCAGATGACAATAGACTTCACCTAATGGAGCTTGTTCCGTATATATTCGATTTTCAGAAGGCGGCGTTTGAAGCAATCCAATTTCATAAAGTGTGTGATAGATTGCTTCTCCAACCGACTTCATCCTTTTCTCTATCGAAGAATTAAACAGAAATATCCGCAATGCTTTCCACCAAAACGGCGAAGATGCGAGCACACCGAAAATGAGTCCCATACTTAGATAGACTACTCCTTCATTCGATTCAACCGTGGAAAAACGAATTTTTTCAGCAAGGGCATTAAAGGTATAAGCGATTGTTATAATAGACGTCAATACAAGCGATTTCAATGTATTACGGAGAATAAACGGTCTCGGAATAAAGACTTTATCAACTTGAAGTTCCTCGCGTTTCTGTGAACCTTCCGAAACTGCCCTTTTCCAGCGTGTAAACAACCTACTTCGATCAATAGCACGCCTAGTCATTTCTTGATTGATTTCCTCAATCGTCGCTTTAGTATAATCGTTTTGCGGAATACGCAACCTATCTATTCCGGAGACAATTAATGGCAATTCTTCATCCACCCCTGTTAATGAACGAAAGCGTCGTCTCAAGGATTTCAAGTCATATCCTCCATCCTCAAGAGCAGAATCGACACAGACTAGGTGCCATATATTTGCTGCCTTTTCCGGATTGCCCTTTTCAATTCGGATAGCGCGACCACGCATCTGGTTTGTCAGCATGAATGTACCGACATATGAAGCTAGGATCAGCGTATTGACGCTCGGTGCATCCCATCCTTCTCCAAGCAATGCGGTTGTTCCGACTAATACATCAATTTCACCCGCAGCAAAGATTTCTGTGATGACTTGGACCATCCGCTGCCGGGAAGCTCTCTGCCAAGAGATTTTCACATACCGTTCATCGTGAACCAATACTTCTGCTTCAAACTTTAACTGACTTTTCTCTAATAGAGGAAGTGAACTTTTTGGTATGATGACGATGGAACCTGTCAATACACCTAGTTTGCACTGTTCACCTAGCTCTCTTCTTGCACTTTCAAAAACCGGTATAACACCAAGCCGAACGAGAGGGCTAATGTCTTCCTTACTTTTTGGTAAATCATCACCATAAATGTAATCTGCTAATATAACCAACCTTAAAGAATCACCGAGGGATTTCTTTTCCAATAAAATTATTTTATTGATGCTGTCGAGCTTCGAAGTACTATGTAGTAGTGTCCGCTCCATCGCTTTTGTAGCAATTAATTGTACCCTTCTTCGTTCGATGGCGCCAATTGCTGATAGCTTTTTGCGAATACTTTTTATCGGTTCTTCTTTCGGATCCACCCATTTATCTTTATAAAGCAAACTGGTTAACAATTCCTGCGTCCATTCCAAATCAAATTCCGGTAAATGTTCCGCTTTTTCATCGACAAGCTGGAACGGTTTCTCCCAAGCATTACTTCCTATTTCCTTCAAGTACAATATCATACTGATAAAGTAAGCATGGTTCGCCAACTTCTCTTCCACAAATTCTTCCGATTGAATCCACGGATGAGATTGGATCAATTGTTGGAAATCTTCATTATGTAATAAATCATTTTTGAACTGCTCTACTTCTCTATGATAAAACTCAATTGGACCTTGCTCCTGTTTAGTAGGCTTAGACATCCAAATATAGTCCTGATGCGGACAAAGGTCACCTTCCTTCACGAGGGCGGCAACTTCAATCTCTTCATCTATCGGTCCGCACAACTCTATATACCTGTCCCATTCGGACTTGTCCACATCGTAAGGGGGTGTTGCGGTCAATGCTACTGTACTTAGATTTGTCAGCTTTTTACGTACATCCGTCAACGTCCTCCACCAGCTTGTCCGCAAATGATGGGCTTCATCAAGAATCAGCGTTTGAAAGTTGCATTCAAAAAATTTATCACGAGCGACTTCCTTTTCACTAACCTCTACTTCTTCCGCTTCCTCATCATCAATCTGCTCGGTGTCATCATGCCCATTCTCATCAAACAGCGCATGTAATCCTTGATACGTGGTTACTGTCAAAAATGTTGGATTTCTCAAGTCCATCGAAATCCAATCAGGTACTTCATTCACTTGTAAAAACAATGACACAAACCGATCGACCCATTGATTGCGGATAGCCAATGTAGGAGCAACGATTAACGTCGGCTTATTTAAACGCAACATGACCTCCAATCCAAGGACTGTTTTCCCCGATCCAGGAGGGGCAATTAAATGAAGATGATTATTTTCCAAATGCTCATCTAAGTTTTTCAATACCTCAGCTTGATAACTGCGCCAAGGATAACAAAATTCAACACTTTTTGGGAAAGCTTCCATAAAATCACCTAATGTAGTTTAGTTGTATGACTAAGCATATCTTGGATGAAATATCCGTTTAACGATTATAGTATCATAGTTTGATAGGGGATATATTAGTTCATTTTACTCAAAATATATTCATCATATGTTTTGACGCAGACAATTGCTTCAAATATACTGAAGCCAACACGAATCGATCGATACCGAATCTAGAAAGGAAATCAAAATGAAACTCTACACTTTAACATCAAAACAGCATCTACCTGTTTCCCGTGAAGAAGCCTGGAATTTCCTTTCGAACCCGGCTCAATTAGAAAATATCACCGCTGATAATATGTCGCTCACACCACTCGAGCCACTGCCGCAAGCGATGTATGAAGGTATGATTATCCATTATCAAATCAGACCATTCCTTGGCATCAAATTGAATTGGGTTACGGAAATCACTCATATTGATGAAGGGCAAATGTTCGTTGACGAGCAACGTTTTGGTCCTTTCCGCTTCTGGCATCACGAGCACCGACTCGTTGAAAAAGGAAATGGCACGGAAATGCAAGATATCGTGCATTATGCAATGCCGTTTTCTCTACTCGGTTGTATTGCACACGTTGTATTCGTACGGAGCATGTTGGAAAATATGTTTAAATACCGTAAATCCGTGATGAAAGATATATTTAGTTAGTGAATTAGTCCTTGTATTTCTCCAATAGACATGGTAATTAGAAAAAGCTAGAACTGTAAAGTCCTAGCTTTTATCTATGATAATAGAAGTCATTTCCTATGAATCTATCCCTCTACCTCAGACCTTAAAGGCTCTCGTAGCTTCCACTGCTTTTTGCCATCCTGTATATAACCCTTCTCTTTGCTGTTCATCCATTTCAGGCTCGAAGGTTTTTTCTACCACCCACTGTTTGGCGATCTCTTCTTTGTCTTTCCAATACCCGACAGCCAAGCCAGCAAGATATGCCGCTCCAAGGGCTGTCGTTTCTTGGACGACTGGACGCTCTACTGGGACATTAAGGATATCACTTTGGAATTGCATGAGAAAATCGTTTTTAACCGCACCACCATCAACCCGTAATGCTTTTAGTTCTATATTTGAGTCTTGAATCATCGCATCGAGCACATCCCGCGTCTGATAAGCGAGGGATTCCAACGTTGCGCGAATAAAATGTTCCTTCGACGTTCCACGTGTAAGACCGAATAGTGCTCCGCGAGCATCACTATCCCAATACGGCGTCCCTAAACCAACAAAAGCTGGAACCATATAGACTCCATCCGTCGATTCTACTTTTGTTGCAAAACTTTCACTTTCCGGTGAAGTTTCGATGATCTTTAGACCATCCCTGAGCCATTGAACGGCAGAGCCTGCAACGAACACACTTCCTTCAAGGGCATATTCCACTTTGCCATCAATTCCCCAGGCGAGCGTTGTGAGCAACCCGTGTTTGGAACTTACTCCTTTTTCTCCCGTGTTCATCAGCATGAAGCAACCAGTTCCATACGTATTTTTCCCCATACCTTCTTCAAAACAGGTTTGACCGAATAAAGCTGCCTGTTGGTCACCCGCAATTCCAGCTATCGGAACTTCATGTCCGAAAAAGTGATAATCAACCGTGTTTGCATAAACTTCAGAAGAAGAACGAACTTCTGGCAGCATCGTTTTTGGAACGCCGAGAATGTCCAGCAACTCATCATCCCACTTGAGGTCATATATGTTGAACATCAATGTCCGGGAAGCATTGGAGTAGTCCGTCACATGTGTTTTCTGGCCCGATAATTTATAGACAAGCCAGGTATCGATGGTGCCGAATAATAAATCGCCGTTTTCCGCTTTTTCCCTTGCACCGTCCACATTATCCAGAATCCATTTCACCTTCGTTCCGGAAAAATACGGATCAAGCAACAGACCGGTTTTGTCACGGAAAAGGTCATTGTAACCTTGTTCACGAAGTTCATTACAAATTTCTTGTGTTTGCCGCGACTGCCAGACGATGGCATTGTAAATCGGCTTACCTGTATTATTGTCCCAAACAACCGCCGTTTCCCGCTGATTTGTTATCCCGATTCCAGCGACTTGATCCGGTTCAATGTCTGCTTTCCGGAGCACATTCGCAATACAAGAAAGAATCGATGTCCATATTTCATTCGCATCATGTTCAACCCAGCCAGGTTTCGGATAAAATTGCTCGAACTCCTTTTGAGCAACCTCCACAATTTCTCCATTATGATTAAATAATATGGCACGGGAACTTGTTGTACCTTGATCGAGAGCGAGTATATATTTTTCTTTTTCCATAAGATGCATTCCTCCGATTTAGCATATTTATTTCTTATCCAAATTTCATACTATACAGCCTTTGATTTTATCTCTTCCTTCTGCAGATCTTTTCTCATTTCCATATTCACTGCGCCAACAATGATAATCAGGACAAGTACACTCATAATCCAGAAGAGTGTAGAGAACTCTCCCAAAAATAATGCTTGATAAAAAACTGTGCCATATACTCCGCCAAATAATGGACCAGCGATTGGTATCCATGCATATCCCCAATCAGAGCTGCCTTTACCTGGTATCGGCAAGAGTGCATGGGCAATTCTTGGTCCCAAGTCACGCGCCGGATTGATTGCATACCCGGTTGCACCACCTAGGGAGACACCAATCGCAACAATCAATAGTCCAACGATTAACGGATTCAATCCTTCTGTAAATTGATTGGCTCCGATAAACATAAGTCCAAGAAGCAATACAAACGTGCCAATCATCTCACTTAGAAAATTTGAAAATGGACTTCTGACAGCTGGTGAAGTCGAAAATACTGCAAGCTTTGCACCAGCATCCTCTGTTTTACTCCAGTGTGGCAAGTAATTCAGATAAGCAATCGTTGCACCAAGAATCGCACCGATCATTTGCGCAGTAATATAAAGCGGAACCTTTTCCCATGGAAATTCCCCGACTGCAGCGAAACCGAGTGTTACAGCTGGGTTGATATGGGCACCTGAAATATTACCAACTGCATAAACGCCCATCGCCACCGCCAATCCCCAACCGACTGTGATGACAATCCATCCGGAATTTTCTGCTTTGGTGTTTTTCAACACCACTCCACCAACGACTCCTGCACCAAGTGTAATAAGAATCATCGTACCAATCAGTTCACCTAAAAATTCGGACATGGTTACACTCCTTTCCATAAACCATTGCTTATTTGTAGGGACGGACATTTGTAAGCGCTTCAAATTCATTGAAGTATATTACAAAAATGCCCACACTCTAAATATATTACTTAGAAAGTAAGTTAGAATGTGGGCTTGTATAATTAGTTGCTATATTTATTTTTCAATAGGTAGTTTTTTAACCGATAGCATCAGCCGTATCCAGTTTCAGATGTTTACGGACCGTGCCATGAGGATCGATGACAAACTTTCTTGCTGCTCCTCCATCGAACTTCTGATACCCTTCAGGAGCATCATCAATGGAAATAACAGTAGCATTAACCACTTTCGAGATTTGTGCACGGTCACTGAAGATTGCTTTCATGAGGTCACGGTTATATCTCATAACAGGAGTTTGTCCAGTTACGAAATGATGTGCCTTCGCGAATCCTAGACCGAAACGGATTTTCAACGTTCCTTCTTTCGCATCAGTGTCTACCGCACCTGGGTCTCCTGTTACGTACAATCCAGGAATACCTAGACGGCCGCCAGCTCTCGTAATATCCATGATGGAGTTCAGTACTGTTGCAGGAGCTTCACCAGCATCACGGCCATGTCCGCTAGCTTCAAAGCCAACCGCGTCGATTGCACAGTCTACTTCTGGAACTCCAAGAATCTGTTCAATTTGTTCGCCGAGATCATCATGTTCTCTCAAGTTGACCGTTTCGCATCCAAAGCTTCTAGCTTGTGCGAGACGCTCTTCGTTCAAATCTCCAACAATTACAACCGACGCACCAAGCAATTGTGCAGAATGTGCCGCCGCAAGTCCAACTGGACCAGCACCAGCTACATAAACGGTGGACCCCATTTTAACTCCTGCACTGACCGCTCCATGGTATCCTGTCGGGAAAATATCAGAAAGCATGGTTAAATCAAGAATTTTATCCATCGCTTGATCTTTATCAGGGAATTTCAATAGCTGGAAATCAGCATATGGGACAAGTACATACTCGGATTGTCCGCCGACCCATCCTCCCATATCCACATATCCGTATGCAGAACCAGGACGATCTGGGTTAACATTCAAGCAAATATGTGTATCTTGCTGACGACAATTGTCACAACGTCCACAAGCAATATTGAACGGAACCGATACAATATCACCTTTTTTGATGAATTCTACGTCACTACCAACTTCGACTACTTCACCAGTAATCTCATGCCCCAGCACCAAACCACTCGGAGCAGTCGTTCTACCACGGACCATATGCTGGTCACTTCCACAGATGTTAGTAGCAATCACTTTAAGTATAACCCCATGATTTACCTTTCTACCAACATTGAGAGGGTTGACCCCTGGTCCATCACGGAGAACGAGATCCGGATATCCAATATCCTTTAATTCTACTTCTCCTGGCTTTGAATACACTACCGCTTTGTTCGACAATAGACTCACTCCTTAAATTTTTTAATAATAAGGATGACTATCATGTATGCGCTTACCCACGTATAAGTATAGCATATTAAAATAAAAATTCAAATAGTTTAGATAAAAATGAATTTGCATAATATTACTTAAAACGACATAAAAACAAATAATTATCTATGAAAAGGGTCGCTTTGATGATATTTCTCGGATACATCAGAACACAACTACTTAAAAGAGGTATAATAGAAATAGATTTATAAGAGAAAAGAGTTGATGCAAATGAGTAAGTACGAATGGAGAAAGCATGCAAAGGAACTCTATTTACCGAAACAAAAACCTAATCTAATAGCTGTCCCAGAAATGAAATTTTTCACGATAAAAGGAAAGGGCAATCCGAATAGCGAGTCTTTCAAACAGGACATCGAAACCCTTTACGGCTTATCCTATGCCATCCGCATGATGCCGAAGAAAGGGCTGACACCAGAAGGTTATTTTGAATATACCTTTTTCCCTTTGGAAGGTCACTGGGATTTGGATGAGGAAGGCAGGAAGCTCGACTATCTTAATAAAGACCATCTCGTTTACAAATTGATGATCAGACAACCAGACTTTGTAACAGACGAGCTATTCGACTACGCAGTGAATACAGTGAAAAACAAAAAAGCACCTCACAATATAGACGATGTGAAATTTGAATCCATTACAGAAGGGTTATGTGTCCAAGCGATGCATATCGGGAGCTTCGATGATGAGCCGAAAACCTTTGAGGTGATGGAACAGTTTTGTATGGACAATAACTTGGATAGAGCAGAGAAAACCCATAAAGAAATTTACATTTCGGATTTCAGGAGAACTGCAACGGAGAAATTGAAGACCGTGTTGAGGTTTAAAGTCACGAAAAATTAAAAAGAGGAAACCAAACGCTCAGCATCAGCACGGAGCGTTTGGTAATTTTCAATTTATACAAGCTTTTCCAACGCCACAATCACACCGTCTTCATCGGCATAGACATAATCTCCTGGTTTCCAATGGACATTACCAAAGGTAAAACTCACATCCCGCTCCCCAATACCGTTCTTCTTACTTTTCAATGGATTTGTTCCGAGCGCTAAAACCCCAACATCCATTGATGCAATATCAGCTGAATCACGGATACAGCCGTTGATGATCACACCTGCGAGTTTTCGCGATACGGCGATACCTGCAAGACGGTCCCCCATCAGCGCACAGTTTGTTGAGCCGCCGCCATTCACAACAATTACCGAACCTTCTGGAACAGATTCCAACGCTTCTTCAAACAGCACATTATCTTCAAACACCTGTACCGTTTCAATTTTTCCGAAAAATCGCCGCTTTTTCCCATATGAACGTAAATCTAATTGACAAACTTGTACCTCGCTTGCATAGTCATCACAAATATCTGCTGTTTTAAAATTTGTCATATTCGCTCCCCCTCTTTTATTCAGAATAGTTTCTTTTATTATGATAGAAATATTAGAATTTGAAAAGAAAAAACTTGGCATCCACCAGATATATGGTGAATGCCAAGCTTACTTGCTACTATAAATTTTTCCTGCCTCAACGGGAATATGCTTAAATTCTTTTACATCAAATAACCCTTTATCCGTCAGTTTTATTTCTGGAATGACGGGGAGAGCCATGAATGACAGCAATATGAAAGGATTAAAGTCGCCCGAAAATCCAATGTGGGCAAGTGCTTGATTCAATCGCTGCATGTCGCTATATACTTTTTCAAAACTTCGATTGGAAACTAATCCAGCAATAGGTAATGACAATGAAGCAATCAGCTTGCCTTCATGAACAACAACGATCCCTCCATTGATCCCCTTAATACTATTTATCGCTAACATTATATCCTGATCATTCGTACCTGTAGCGATGATATTATGTGAATCATGGGCAATCGTTGTTGCAATTGCCCCGGAAGTCAGGCCTAATCCATGTATGATACCTAGACCAATGTTGCCCGTTTGGTGATGACGTTCAACTACAGCAAGCTTCAGATAGTCTTTTTCAAGCGAAGGCTGAAAAAGACCATTTCTTATATCCACAGCATCGATTTTATGTTCCGTCACAATACTGTTTGGGATGACGGAAATAATATTTGCTTTCTGATTTTCGCCAATCTCCAACCGCAGATCGTCCGTTGAGATTTCATGTATCTGAATGCTATTCATAATTTTTTCAGCTGGAGTGAGCGTATTTTTTATTTTTGGCATAGTTTTTCCATTCATCGCCACCGATTCCCCGTTTACAAAAACCTCATGAATTGTAACGTCTTCCAAGCTATCCAACAACAAGAAATCTGCATCATATCCAGGAGCAATAGCCCCTTTCGTCTTTAAGCCAAAATATTCCGCAGCATTCAATGTCGCCATCTGAAAAGCCGTAATCGGATGAATACCATGCTCAATCGAAATCTTTACATTATGATCGATGCTTCCTTCTTCAATCAAATCATCCAAATGTTTATCATCTGTCACAAACAAGCAGCGTCGGGCATTATTCTCATTCACTGCTTGCAACAGTGTTTTTAGATCACGGGATGCGGACCCTTCACGAAGCATGACATACATGCCTCGACGTAATCTGTCTCTCACCTGTTCCGCTGTTGTACATTCATGATCGCTACGGATACCCGCTGTCATGTAAACATTTATTCCATTTTCATCAACCCCAGCGGCATGACCATCAATTACTCTATTGTTACTTGCTGCATCCAGCAATTTGTCGAGCATCGCATCATTTCCTTGAAAAACTGCGGGGAAGTCCATCACTTCACCTAGGCTGATCACCCGTTCCTCGTTGTAAAAAGGAAGTAAGTCTTCATCTGTCAACACGGCCCCTGCATTCTCGAATGGGGTGGCGGGAACACAGGAAGGGAGACCGATAAATACATTTAATGGAATATTTTCAGATGCATCGAGCATAAACTTAATACCGTCGACACCGCTGACGTTTGCAATTTCATGCGGATCAGCAATGACTGATGTTACACCATGCGGTAATACAACATTCGCAAATTCCGCAGGTGTAACCATCGCGGATTCAATATGAACATGTCCATCAATGAAACCCGGTGTTACAAACTTTCCTTTCGCATCAATGACTTTCTCCCCTGCAAAACTCCCAATTCCAGCAAATACACCATCGACAATAGCGATATCTGCTTCAACAATTTCATGGCTGAAGACATCCAGTATTCTACCGTTTTTAATAACTGTGTCAGCAGGAGTTTTCTTGGCAGCTACTGCGATTCTCTTTTTTAATTTGTTTTTATCCACTATTCACCCTCCTTCCAACACAATCATTTTTTAGTAAGTATTCAAAATGGAGGATGAAAAGGACCGAGCAGTTCGAGGCGGCTTAGCTTTGAGCACCGGAATGTACGTTTGTAGGTACATGAGGAGCGGAAAAGCAAGCCAACGAAGAAATGCGAAGAGTCATTTTCACCGGACATTTTGAACATCCTATTTTAGTGGCCGCCGACCATAAAGTGAATGATGAATGCAATCGTGATAAAATAAACAATCCAGTGTATTTCCTTAAATCTGCCAGTCATCATTTTCAATGCAGTATAGCTGATGAAACCAAATGCCAACCCTGTTGCAATACTATATGTTAAAGGCATCATAATGATTGTTAAAAAGACAGGGATAACATCAGTATAGTCATCAAATTTAATATTCGTGATTTCTGTCAGCATCAATGCACCGACAATGACCAGAATCGGCGCAGTGGCAACACTTGGGATAAAGCCTACGAGTGGTGCGAATAACAGGGCAAATAAGAATAGAACCCCTACCGTAAGTGCGGTTAATCCAGTTCTTCCCCCTTCAGAAATACCAGTCGCATTCTCCACATATGCATTAAGTGCTGTACTTCCGAGTGAAGCACTCGCCATCGTACCAACCGCATCTGCTTGAAGTGCTTTATCTAAATCTTGGATTTTACCATTTTCATCTGTCAGGCCAGCTTTCTTAGTAAGACCGATTAATGTAGCTAGGTTATCAAATAGTTCAACAATCGTAAAGGAGAATATAACAGATAGCACCCCATAGCCAACGGCTGCCATAATATCCATCTGCAAAAATGTTTCAGCTACGCTAGGGAGTTGGAAAGAGATAACATCACTCGCAGCTTTTGGAACCTCAGCAACACCAGCAATCATCGCGATGATGGTTGTGATGATGATCGTCAGCAATAGTCCGCCTTTAATTTTCTTCGCCATAAAGAACCCGGCAATCACGATACCTATCGCAGCAATTAATGGACCTGCTGCTGTAATATCACCCAATCCAATGACTGTCGCCTCATTAGCGACAATTAAACCGGCGTTTTGGAAACCAATAAATGCAATGAATAGACCAATACCAACCCCGATTGCCGACTTCAATGGGGTCGGCACACCCTCCACAATCTTCTGCCGTATTCCCGTAACGGTAAGGATTAAGAAAACGAGACCGGAAATGAATACAGCACCAAGTGCCGTTTGCCAAGTCAGCCCTAAACCAATAACAACGGTATACGCGAAAAATGCATTCAGACCCATACCAGGTGCTATAGCGACGGGATAGTTTACCCAAAACGCAAATAAGAACGTACAGAACACACTCGCGTAAATCGTTGCCGCAAAAGCTGCTTCATGCGGAATTCCTGCATCTGCCAGTATCATCGGATTTACAATAATAATATAACTCATTGCCAAGAAAGATGTTAAGCCTGCGATCAATTCTGTTCTTACATCTGTACCCCGTTCAGACAGTTTAAATAATCTTTCCAGTAAATTATTCTGATTCGGTGGGACATTATTTTTACCTCGGACTACTTCTTCCGCCTGTTTTGACATACTCCACACCCCTTTATTAACTTTATTTGTTACTCACCAATGGCGGGTTCCTGACACCGAAATTTTTTTATTCTCCTTCACCCCCCCTACAAGACATTTTTGCTTCGAACAGGTTTTTCTCGCATTTTTTTATACAGAAAAAGCCACAGTAAACTCCTGAAATTCAAGATGATTACTGCGGCTCATTTCTTTTCCGTAAACAGAACAAGAATGTTGATACCGCTCTCAATATAAGGCATAAAGCGAAATACACTTCATTGCCCAGCAAGCTATACTTTTGGCATTTTTTGTCTTTTTACACAGGATTATTGGATATCCTTTGCTTATATATATTCCATCCAATAATCAATTATTCTACGATTAAAGAAGCTGGCATTGGATTTTTTACTGATTAAATCGGTTCAATAAACACATCCATGATGCCGCCACAAATTCCGCCATCTTCATACATGATGCCTTTTGTTAAATCAACCTGATGCTGGCAAGCCCTGCCTTTCTCTATCACCATAAAAGACTTTTCAATCACTTCTCCTTCTCCGCAGCCACCGCCTATCGTTCCATAGATATCTCCATTGGAAAAGATAAGCATCTTCGCTCCAGTACTCCTAGGCGTGGATCCTTTCGTTCGAATGACCGTAGCAACCGCAGCCTTCTTACCTGCTTTTTGTACAGACATGACTTTATCGAAGAACTCCATGTTGTTCATTTTCTTACTCTCTCCCGGAATTTTAATTGTGAATAGCTAGAGATTTTTTCCTTTAATGAGTTGCCCGTTGCAGTATGTTTTACTTTTAGTATTTCCGCCAAAATGCTGATTGCAATTTCCGCAGGCGTTTGCGCACCAACATCCAATCCTACAGGTGAGTAGATGTTTGTAAAATTATGGTCCGTGAATTCTGTCTTCAACTGTTCAAACACACCAGAAATCCTTCGCCTGCTGCCGATCATTCCGATATACTTAGTTCGCTCCTCGGGTTCCATTTCCTCCTCACGTCTCAACAGTTCCTGCAGACTGACCACATCAAATTGATGTCCCCGTGTCAACAGAAGAATATACGTTTCAGATGTAATCGGTACGTGACGGAAAAAGTCAATATATGGTGCACAAACTACCTTGTCGACATAAGGAAAACGTTCCCTGTTTGCAAACTGCTCTCGATCGTCAATGACCGTCACATAGAAACCAAGCATCTTCCCCATTTCCGCGACAGGTTCAGATACATGACCAGCTCCAGCCACAATCAGATGAGGCGGAGCTTGAAAGACCTCTATGAAGCATTCAACTTTTGTTTCCTTATATTGAATCTCAATTGTTTTTGTTCTGCGAACCTCCAGTAAAGGCAAACTGCACTTAATGATTTCGGATTGTAACTCGGAGGGAAGTTGATATTCATCATATAATGTGCCATCCTTTTCTAAGAGCAACGACGTACCAAGTAATGCTTTATCAGTATGACGAGTAATCGTAATGAGAGCAACATCCTTCTGTTCTTGGATAGCTTCTGAAAATCTTTCGTATAGTTGACGACTCATCAAGGCACATCACCTCGCAGTCAGCGTTTGTTTTTTGGTAGCTTGCATTGCCTGGTAAACCCGCTCTGGTGTTGCCGGTAGTTGATAAATCCTTGCTCCTGTAGCGTCATAAATTGCGGCCATGATCGCCGGGATAATCGGAATCATCACTACTTCAGCAATTCCTTTCGCACCGAAAGGACCACTATTCTCATTAGATTCCACAGGAATGGTTTCAATGACAGGTGTTTCTCTGATCGTCGGGATTACATAATCTGTGAAGCTTTTTGTTTTGTTGTAGCCGTTTTCCATCAATACGTCTTCATACAACGTATAGCCAATTCCCATGACAGCTCCGCCTTCACATTGCCCTTCCAGTCCTTGTGGATTCAAGACTTTTCCACAATCGGGAATCGCAACGACCCGAAGAACCTCGGTTTCACCGGTTAATGTATCAACCTCTACCATAACAACATGCGTCATATAACCGTAAAAATGGTGAGGGGCCCCACCGGAATTTTTCAATTCTTCTTTTTCTCTTGGAAGGTAGAAATGACCCTCCACCACCATTGGTTGGTGTTTTTCATAAAGATGTTCATAAATTGCTTTATAATTTACAGCACGTTTTTCCTCTCCAGCTACATGTAACTTATTTTCCGAAAGCTCGATTTGGTCTGCTGAAACTTGTAGGATTTCTGCCGCAGCTTCAGCCATTAAGCCGATCATTTTCGGAGCTGCAGTAGCAATTGCACGACCACCTGTGTATGTTGAACGCGATGCAGAAATTGTTCCGCTGTCCAGAGCCTCTGTCGTATCTCCCTGTATAACGTCGATATCTTCTATATCACATTTTAAAAGCTCTGCTGCAACTTGTGCGTACACTGTCCCATTTCCTGTTCCGATTTCCTCGATGGCAACCGCAACTTTAAATCGTCCATCTTCCAATAGCTCGATGGTAGCTGCACCATAGTCGGGGGTACCAAGACCCATACCGATGGCATGAAAAGATGTGGCAACAGCAACACCACGTTTCTTCCACGGTTCACTAGCTTGAGCTTTATATACGTCCCTGTTTTTCCATAACTCACTTTGTTCCGCCTTCTCTAACGTTTCCACTGTACCGACACTTGAGGTGACGACATGCCCAAGACTGGATTTTTCTCCTTGACAGTAAGCGTTCTTCTTCCTGATTTCAATCGGATCGAGACCAGTTTTTTCCGCAAGCAGGTCAATATGTGTCTCAATCCCAACACAAACCTGGTTGACCCCAAAACCGCGAAAAGCGCCCGCAATTCCGTTATTCGTAAAAACACAAAAACCTTCCATATCCACATTTGGAATTTTATAAGGGCCAGCACCATGTTCGATTGCAAGGGCGACAACCGCACCACCTAATGAGGCATATGCCCCGGTATCCGCAACAGCCCGCAATTTATGAGCGATTAACGTACCATCTTTTTTCGCTCCGGTTTTCACCGTTACTTTAAAAGGGTGGCGTTTAATCCCAGAGGCAACCGATTCCTCACGTGATAAATGAAGTTTCACCGGTCTGCCTCCCGTGTTCATCGCAAGTAATGCTAAATAAATTTGTACGGTTATTTCATCTTTCCCACCAAAGCCTCCACCATTGGGACTGGAATAAATATGAATTCGCTCTGGATTCAGTGCAAGAGATCGTGCAATTTGCAGCTTATCCCGGTGACCATATTGGGATGGACAATGAATCGACAGGGACCCGTCTTCCTCCAACACGCCCCAGCCACCTTCCGTCTCTAAAAATGCGTGCATTTGCCGAGGGGAATAGAATGTATTCTCAAAAATATAATCCGCCTCTTCAAACCCTTTCTCGATATCACCATTTTGGATCGTAATATGACTATGGATATTTCCATCTGGGTGAAGCTGTGGAGCACCTTGTACCATAGCACTTTCCGGATCTGTCACAGCTTCCAGAGGATCATAGTCTACATGGATTAACTCAAGAATTTCCTTGGCAGCTTCCTCCGTTTCCGCTGCAACCAACGCGACGGCATCACCCAAACATCTCACTACGTCTTCACACAGCACCGGTTGATCAGGTGTTACAATACCAAATCCATTGAAACCTGGTATATCTTTATGTGTTAACACGCAGATTACCTCTGGATGTTCCAGTGCTTTTGCTATATCAATCGACTTGATTTTTGCAAATGGATACTTTGCCCGAAGTACCTTCCCCCAAACCATATTCGGGAATTTTAGATCTGTTTTATATTTCTGCTCTCCGGTCACTTTTTCTGGTCCGTCAATTCTTTTTACTCGTTTCCCTACCCATTTTAATTGTTCTTCCTTCATCGTTTGTACTTCTTTTATTTCGTTACTCATCTTTCATCCCACCTCTGCATCAAACGGTGTAGACCTCTTTCAAGCAACGCACTTGCCATACTCCGCCGGTATTTAGCGCTTCCTCTGACATCTGATATTGGCATCACTTCTTTCCAAGCTGCTCCGGCAATATTTTGGATTGCTGTCTCATCCAATGGACCAAGGGTAAGCATTCTTTCGCATTTTTTAGAGCGAATGATTGTTGGTCCTACAGAGCCAAATGCAATTTTTCCAGAGAGACACTCTCGCGGGTTCTCCCCCATTTTCAAATTGATGGCCACATTAACAATCGAGATGGATTGGGCTTTTCTTGGACCTAACTTTTCAAAAATACCAATTTCATTTTCTCCCTGAGGCTGAATGATGATATTGGTAATCATCTCATCTTGCTTTAAAACCGTTCTCCCTGGTCCCGTAAAAAATTCATGGATAGGAACGACTTTCTTATCATGAAATGAGCTTATTTCTATTTTTGCATCAAGTACATAAAGTGCAGGAATCATGTCACCTGCTGGTGATGCAGTAGCAAGATTTCCCCCGAGCGTCCCCATATTTTGAAGTTGAACCGCCCCCACCTCTCTAGATGCTCCAACGAGTACATCCGCTTTTTCCTGAAGCAACTCTGATTTAACTATATCTGTATGGGTAGTTAACGGGCCGATATGAATCCCATTTTCTGCTTCGGAGATAAAACGCAGCTCATCCAATCGCTTTAGATTAATCCATATTTCCGGACGAAAGTAACCATCCTTCATGCGGACGACCGCATCTGTCCCTCCGGCAAGTAGACGAGAAGATTTCTCTTCTTCATGCAGAAAGTAAAGGCATTCCTCAACCGTCGACGGCGAATACATATCCATCTCTGAAACTCTCATCTCAACCCTCCTTGAAAAAAGTAAATATCATTCGAATTTCTTAACTATGTTTTCCACTGTTGGTCCAGTGAAGTCCCTACAAGATAATCATCAAGGTTGTTCAAATTCAATAAGACATGTGGCTCGTTAACGGGGATATGCTCGATTGCATCATGATATTTTTGGATGACATTCCGTAATCCTTTACTTTCTTCATTCACCTTCATTAAGTCACGCTTTACGCTAACGGAAAACAAAACAGGATGACCACGTTTTTCTTGATAAACGGGAATGAGGACTTTTCTTTTTGTCTGATGGAAAGCACGTATAAGGATTCTCAGTGTCTCACTGGATACAGGTTGATCCACTGCAGATACGAGAATTCCATCTATATCATCAGCTACACATGAAACACCTTTCTGGATAGATGTACTTTTTCCGTTGGGGTAGTTTTCATTTAATACTGTAATTACATCGTAGGCTGAAATCCTTTTCTGTAACTCTTCCGCTCTATAGCCAAGTACAACAATAATTTCAGCTAGGCCAACTTCGAGCAATTGTTCAATCTGGTACTCGATTAACGTCTTTCCTTTCCAAGGAAGCAGGGCTTTTAATTCCCCCATCCGGCTGGAAAACCCAGCTGCAAGCAGAATTGCTGATACTTTCCTTGCCGTCATCCTGGCGCTCCTCCTGCTGCCAACTGTCTCCTGGCAGCAGTTTGTACTGCCTTAATGATTTTCGTATATCCTGTACAACGACAAAGATTACCGCCTAGGGCTGTCTTCACTTCATCATCTGTTGGGATATGATCGATGCTGTTTATAAAAGCTTTCGCAGAAACGATAATTCCCGGAGTGCAATATCCACATTGTGTCGCACCTTCATCGACAAAAGCCTGCTGCATGACATCCATGCCCCCGACTTGGCCGATACCTTCCACGGTTGTAATATTTGTATTCTCGGTTTGGCCGACAAGCATAAGGCAGGAACAAACGACTTCACCATCAACTTCAACTGAGCACGAACCACATTCACCTTTCCCACAGCATTCCTTTGCACCAATTAAATCCAATTCATCTCTGAGTACATCCAACAGAGTTGAAGCAGGCGGACTCTTTATGGAAACCTCCTCACCATTAACTTTTAATTGAATTTCTTTCAAGCAGTTCACCCCCTACTTTCACACTGGATTAAATTACTAAATATTACAAAAACTCATTAACTGATTCTTCCTTTATACTTTCATAATGGAAGGTACTCGCTTTAATAACCTTTTTATTGATTTGTCTGCTTCATACAAGACAATATCTTTATCCACTGTTTTCACTTCGCCTTTTTCCATAACAACTTTACCATTGATAATCGTTGTATCCACATCTGCCCTTGTAGCAGAATAAACGATTCGGGAAATCGGGTCGACATCAGATGAAGGGTACGTATGAAATTTATACAAATCCAAAATCGCGAGATCAGCTTTCTTACCAACTTCAATACTGCCTATTTCATTTTCCATCCCAACTGCTCTGGCCCCACCAATCGTTGCCATCCGGAACACCGTCCGCGCGTCCATATGCGTAGGTCCGAGATGTGGCTTTTGAATCAATGAAGCAAGCCGCATTTCATTAAACATATCCAGATTATTATTACATGGTGCTCCGTCCGCCCCTAAACTTACATTCACATCTCTGTCGAGCATATCCGGCACTTCCGCAATTCCCGATGCCAATTTCAAGTTGGATCCAGGACAATGGCTCATCTTCACGCCACGTTCTTTAATAATCCTTTTTTCTTCGTCATCCAACCACACACAATGTGCGAGAATCAGATTTTCATTTGCAAGGCCAATCTGATCCAAATAAACAACATTTCTCATTCCTCGTTGCATCTCGACTATTTGAATTTCTCCTCTATTTTCGGAAGCATGGGTATGGACTTTTACCTGATAATGCTTCGATAGATCTCGGACGGCAGTTAATAGCTCTTCCGTACAAGAAACGACGAAACGTGGACAGAAAGCGTATTGAATTCGGCCATTATCGTACTGATGCCATTTTTCAAGAAGGTCGACACTTTGCTGAATCGATTTCGTCGTATCTTCTACAAGTAAATCAGGAACGTTATCTCCCATATCCATCATGACTTTCCCAGACAGACAACGGATCCCGCTTTCCGCCATAGCCTGAAAAGCAGCATCAGTATGATTTACCGTTTCCATATCGACAATGGTCGTTGTACCACTTTGAATCAATTCTCCAAGCCCAAGCATGGCGGAATAATAGCTGGATTCCTCATCATGGGCAGCTTCGAGCGGCCAAATTTTCTTCTGCAGCCAGTCCATTAATTCCAGATCATCAGCTTGGCCACGGAATAGCGTTTGACACAGATGGATATGGGTTTGGATGAATCCGGGAATTACTGTTTTATTCTTAGCATCAATAATTTGATCCGCGGCATAACCTAAATCACCACCGACTTGAATGATTCTGTCATTTTCTATATACAAGTCGCCTTCAAGAATTTCTTCCCCAGCATTCATCGTAATGATTTGTGCATTTTTAATTAACACACTCGCCATGGAATTCCCCCAGTTTATTTTAGTTTCACTCCTTACTTGAAATCGGTTGACCGGCAAGACGTAATGCCAGTTCCTTGTAAAAAACGATGGAACGCATATATGCATAGATATCAACATATTCGTTCGGCTGATGGGCAAGCTTCTCATCACCTGGCCCATAAATCAGAGTTGGAATAAGGCTCGCTGGGTTTAATACCGCAGCATCTGTGTAATAGGAAACTCCGTGTACGGAATCCTCTTCTTTCAACTGTAACGCTGTCGTAATGAGCTTATGTGACTTTTCGGTTAGAATCGATGGACGGTCCAATAACTTCATTACAGAAAAATCCGGAGCGTCTTCACTAGAAAAGATTTCTTTTAGGTTTCGTTTGATTTCATTCAGCAACTGTTCATGTGATTGCGGAGGGATGGACCGGATATCGATTTTCATACTAGCTCGGTCCGGAATCACATTCGTTTGAACTCCACCTTGTAACATCGTTATCGCCATACTGCTTTCTCCAAGCGGTTCACTGGATATTTTCCACTTCCGCTTTAATGATTCAATCATTTCCATCACGGGCTTCATCCATTCCACAGCATTGATCCCCCGATCAGGCATGGCTCCATGAGCCGTCTTGCCATGCAGGATGATTTCCAGCCACAATGCACCTTTATGGCCAACGACAACTTTCTCATTCGTCGGCTCCCCGATAATTAATGCCTCTACATTCTCTAAACCTTCATCTTGCAAATATTCCCGAGCACCACAGCTGTCCACCTCTTCTCCAGCCGTTGCAAGAAAAACGATATCTTTCTCCAGTTTGATTTGCTCATTAAATAAAGTTTCTACAGCAAGGAACATGGCGGAGAGGCCGCTTTTCATATCTGAAGCTCCACGGCCATATAACTTGTCACCTTCGATTTCCCCAGAATAAGGAGAATATATCCATGGTATTTCTCCCGGTAAAACAGTGTCCATATGTCCGCAAAACAGAATCTTCCCCTTGCCTTCACCTTTTAATTCGATTTGGAAATTACTTCTATTCGGCTCAATTTCCGTGATGGTATAGGGGATTCCTGTTTTTTCACATCGCTCTGCTAAAAACTTTGCAACTTCATGCTCGTTTCCAGGTGGATTGCAACTATCAATTTGAATCATTTCCTGTAAGAACTTTACAGCTTTCATTTATATTGCCTCCACAATTTGCATTTTGAGAGGAGTCACTTTCCATCCATTGACAGGGGCCATATCTTGAGAACAAGTCGAACAGGCAATGACGACTTCTTCCAATGCTTTAAATCGTACATAATCACCCGGTTTCGATAGTGGTTCATGAATCTCATAATCTCCCACGTCATCCAATACGTTGTTCATGAAAATATTTATTGGATCAGGGATCGGCTCATGATCAAGTCCATAATCTTTCAACGCATTTTTTAGATTGTCATGACAGTTCGGATGGTTTTCGTCTCCGAAATCGATTTTATAGCGGTAATAGTCACATGCGGGAAAAAAGAAATCATGTTTTCCGACTGTATCCGCAGTAAAAGTCATCAGTGGACGACGGCGATTACTATAGAGTCCATCGCCGATTTTCAACCGGATACTGCTCAGTGATGCGCGCATATGGACAGGTGACACAAACTCTTTCGGATCATTTCTATTGAAGCAGACGAAATCTCCGACTTGTTTTCCTTCCACATCAATAATGATTATTTCTTCTCCAGGCTTTAATAAAGCACTTCTCCCCTCATAAGGAGGGATAAATATCTCTTCTTTGATTCTCTGTTGTGAAGAAACCATTTTTAAACCTCCTTATTCTATGAAGACCGCAACTGCCCGAATCGGTGACCCAGTTCCCTTCCGAATTTTCAGTGGCAAGCCGAAGTATAGGAACCGTTTGCCAGCAACCTCATTTAAGTTTGCCAGATTTTCCGTATTGGAGATTCCGTATTCCCTGCAGACAAGATGACCGGAGAATTTCGGATCTTTTGGATTATCAATGGCTGGCGCATCAATTCCAATATTGACAACGCCTCGTTCCGCAAGCCATCGCGCTCCATAATAATCAAGCCCAGTGTAGCGGGTTAGCCATTCATCTGTTCCATAACTTCGGTTATAGTGCCCTGTATAGAGCAGAACAATATCACCTTTTTCCAAGACTTGCTGTGATTGTTTCAATGCCATCTCCAACTCACGAGGTGTAATATAGTCGTCTGGGGAAATATGTGATACATCTAAGCAAACAGCTGGGCCATAGAAATATTCAAGAGGCATTTCATCAATAAATTTCCCATTCGGGTCATATTCGTATGTTGCATCCGTATGAGTTGCACCGTGCTCATTGATTAATAGATTATTTGTTGCAAACTCAAAACCTACTTTTTTCATACTTTCTTCATGAGTAAGATTCGGAAATATCAATGTAGGCTGATGTAATGGGAAAACCGGCATACCCTGATAAATTTCCTGTGAGAGATCAACTAATCTAACTGCCATACTAAACCTCCTATTTTACAACAGGGGATAGAATTTCGAACTTATCGACATCAATTAACCCCATATCCGTGATTTTCCATTCCGGGCTCGTGACAAGCGACCAGAAAGATAGGTGCATAAATGGCACATGAATACTACAACCTAATTCGTCCTTAGCAAGTCGCGTAAGCTCTGCTATCTTTTCACTGACCTCTTTACCGCTTAGCTCATCCGTAATCAAACCGCCTACCCTGAGCGGCAGATCACCAACAACTTTGCCATCTTTAATCATGGCAATACCGCCATCCATCGCAATGACGCGATTTACTGCAGTAACCATATCTTCATAATTCGTCCCGGTCACAATTATATTATGGGTATCATGGGCAACACTTTCGGCAATCGCGCCGCTTTGCAGTTTAAATCCGTTCAAAAACCCCTTTCCAATATTACCTGTTCTTCCATGTCTTTCCACAACTAGAACTGGCAGGACATCCTGCTGCAAGCATGGTTGGACTACTCCGTTAGATACATTTAAATCAAATTCATCGGCACCTGTCAGATTTTGATCCGGAATAGCGACAATTGCACGTACACGGGCACGGCTGCCTCTCGCTTGGATATGCAAGTCTTCCAACCGTACAGGGCCTCGCTTAACAGATTTCTTCACACTTTCAGGATACGTATATGTTCCTAGATCTATCGTCAGTTCGCCTTTTTCAGCTGCCAAGACTCCGTTCAAATACACTTGATGAATCGTCATCTCGTTCAAATCATCAATTACCGCAATATTTGCCCGTTTTCCTGGAGCTAAAAGACCGACATCCTTGAATCCAAAATGTGTTGCAGGATTGATGGTAGCCATTTGGATTGCTTCCACCGGGTCAATGCCTTGAGCAATCGTACGTCTGACAATATCGTTCATATGTCCATCTTTCAATAAATCTTCCGGAACCATATCATCCGATACAAGAATCGCACGTCTGGAATCCATTCCTTCTTCCGTGATAGCTCGGATACACTCCGCCATATTCCTTTGGGAAGAGCCTTCGCGCATGAACACACTAATTCCATAACGCAGCTTTTCCACCATCTCTTCCTTGGTCGTCGTCTCATGACAGGAAACATGGGTGCCGCCGCTAATAATATGGGCTGCCAATTCTTTTCCAAATAATCCAGGAGCATTCCCTTCGACCGTTTTTCCAATACTGTTCGCATAGGAAACAGCTGCAACTAAATCATCTATCAATTCCGGTGCATTTTCATAAACCGGCTGGATATTACTAAAGCTCTGAATCTCACCAATGCCCTGAACATATGGATCGTTAAGCAGTTCTGCCATATGTTTACTATTGACCTCAAAACCTGCTGTTTCAAGTCCCGGAGCATCCGGTACTGCCGCAGGAACAGTAAAATAAATTTGATTCGGCAATGTTTTCGCTTCCTTAATCATTTCTTGCATGCCATGGACTCCAAGCACGTTGCCAATTTCATGCGGGTCAGCGACAATTGTAGTCGTCCCTGTTGGAATCGATAACCGGGAAAATTCTGTACATGTCAACATCGCACTTTCAAAATGCATATGTGAATCAATAAATCCAGGAGATATAAACTTCCCCCTCACATCAACAACCTTCGTCCGGCTGCCGATTAATCCGCTCGCATCACCAACCATCAAAATATGTTCACCTTTTATCGCAACGTCGGCTTCATAAATTTCTCTCGTAATCGTGTTGATGACAAAACCATCTTTTAAAACGAGGTCGGCAAATTGATTGGAATCAAGCAACACGTCGATAAGCTTTCTCCATTGGATAGCTTGTTTGATGTTTTCTGCCTGCATACGTGATCACCACCCCTAATATCATTCTAAATTGTCGATGATACCGACAATCGCAGCATCTACCGGAGAATTTTTATTTTTGACCGCTCGTGAAGCCATACTGCCTTTCACATAAATTACCCTTTCGCCAATACCTGCACCGACGGTATCCACTGTTATGATTGGCTGAGAGTCGAGGGGATTTCCATCTAATCCGATAGATTGCGTGATTAATAACTTGGTACCCACTAAATTTTCATCTTTTCTCGTTGCAGTCACTCGACCGACTACAATTCCCATCTCCATCCCATCATCTCCCTTCCTTCTCACCAATTTCCATATGGTATTCCCGGGCAGCATCACGTGCCAGCGGTGTAATGATCGTTCCTTTATCCACTTCAATATAGCGTATTCCATCTTTTGCATAGTTCAAAATGGTATTTGCTGTTATTACTGGATTTACTCCTTTTTCAGTTCTATTCAAGAAATGTGGGAGCAAATCTTCCTCTTTTTCTATGAGTCGGATTCCTAATCCTCTGACTTTCTGTAATTGTTTTTTCATCTCTCTTTTCAAATAAGCATTTCCATGATGCAAATCGGCTTCCTGCCAAACAGGATGATACGGGTCGGCACCTTGGGAAAATGCAGTGACACTTCTTCCCTTCATCAGTGCCCATAACAATAACCTGATCGAAGTCCGGGCATCATTAAAAGAAATGAGATCCGAAACGGCCGAAAATGGCAGGTTCGGTATATAAAAATGTTCAAATTGTTCTTTATGTTTTTCGGCATTCTGCAATGTTATCCAATCATCTATCCTTGTCTGACGGGCGAGCTCCGTCACATCATAGAGTTCAAGAAGATGTTCAGCCGGACAGATTCGAACTCTGATTCCATGCTGATGAAAATCTATTAACTCCTTAAAATCCCTTTGCAGTTCGTTCATATGATGGAAAAGCAGCACTAGCATGGTTGAACGATGAGCTTGTTCCGTTCGTACATTTCTTATAAATAGTTCACGCAAAGTTGCGTCAACTACCGAACTTCGCTGCCTGCTGTGCAAACTTATTCACCTTTCAGTAATGCACGCTCAACTTCACTATGTGGCCGCGGAATGACATGAACGCTGATCAGTTCTCCAACCCTGCTTGCTGCGTCTGCACCGGCATCTGTCGCAGCCTTCACTGCACCTACATCTCCACGGACCATGACGGTCACCAGTCCAAACCCAATCTTTTCATAGCCGCAAATCTCAACATTTGCCGCCTTTACCATCGCATCTGCCGCCTCTATTGCACCTACAAGCCCTTTTGTTTCAACTAATCCTAAAGCTTCTCCACCCATTTGGAAAACCTCCTCTTATTGTAAAAAACGTTTTTAATCTTTATTCTCATCTTTTTTATTTTTTTTAGTTCTTGGGGATGAAGTTGAATCTGATTGATTTTTTGTTCCATCATTAGCTTTCTTCTTTGTTACTCGTTTCGGCTTCACCGGTTCTGGCTCATTTTTCAACATGAATTTGCTCAACAGCTTGGCATTCACGTCATGATGTGTTCTTGCAATCACTTCTGTTGAAACGATGACTCCTACCTTTTCTGCTTGTTTTTTACCTGCCTCAACTGCTGAGGTGACTGCTGCCACATCTCCAGAAAGATGTACGGTTACACCAACATAGCCTTTTACACCAATTATTTTTTCCAGTCCGATAATTTCCACATCCGCAGCCTTTACAGCGGCATCAGCGGCTGATACCGCAGTCGTATAACCTACAGTCTCTATTAAACCTAAGGCCATCAATTACTTCATCCTCCTCTCCTATCCAAACTTATTAATTTGGCAGCCTCTCTTTTCAACACATCTATTACACTGGAAACAATGTCATACTTACCAGATAACAATAAATAATTTTGTTGGATCTCAAAGTTAAAATCCTTCCCATCATGACGTTTCAACAAGGTATCCATCAGTACAATGCTTGTGTAATAGGGTATCCCTTCCAGGACAGCAATACTTTCCACAGATTTGCCAATATCTAAATGGCCAGCAAGCCATCTATCAGGGGATGACAAGGTATAGGCTTCGAAAGCTTTGAGGGAACGGCGATTCAGTTGTTGATATAGATCAAACATGACTTGCTCTAATCTACCTGTATTTTCATCATAAAGTTCCGCCGTGAATGCTGATATAGCATCTTTCGTCCAAGACACACTGAATTTCATGCCTTGATTGTTACGGATCACTTCATTGATCATCAGCAGCTGACTCGGCAAACACTCTGTCATACTCACTACACCAACCGCCTCATTATTAAGCATTCGACCGAAGCTGCTTCTTAGTCCTGTCACCAACTGCGGGAAAAACCATACAGTACCACCATTTCTCGTCTTTCCGATGATTTTTGATGCATTCGATGAATCATTGCCTGTAAAGGAGTTTTGGTTCGGTACCTTACCTTGTGCAAGTGCCAGGGAACGCAAGGCAGATATTGATTCTTCATTGAACTGTCTCGGCTGGAGCGATGGCCGATTTTGTTTCTCTTTAGGTTTTGAGGCCATGGTGGGAGATTTCGGATTCTTTTGTTTGAAACCAAGCCGCTCCTCTTTATGCATCCGCTGGTAATTCGGCCGCTTAATATGTGCAAGAGCAGGATTTTCAGTTATTTTATTCGGTTGCTCGACCTTTCTGGAGACAATTGTTTTATTTCCTTGTAAAATCTCCTGGACGACTTGTTTCATGACATCGGACAATTAACTTCACCTCACATTCCAATTAATCTGGAGTGGCCGGCATCCTTTTAGCAGTTCAGAGAATCTTCTTCAATTCCGAATGTGGACGTGGGATGACATTAAAAGAAATTAATTCTCCACCTGCTAATTCTGGAGCCAACCTGCCTACTTCTACTGCAGCACTCACATCGGCAACATCACCTTCAATAACTACGGTGATTAAACCGGATCCTACTCTTTTCATATCGACTAAAGTGATGTTGGCCGCTTTTGCCATCGAATCCAATGCTTCTACTGCTGCTGTAAGTCCTCTTGTTTCAACTAATCCAATTGCACTCAAACTGTCTCTCCCCCTTTATGCACGAACTGACTATAGATAATCCTGCAAATTAATATGGTCGTATGGCTCTGGGACAGATGTTCTTCTGAATAATTCTTTCTCAGACAGAGGGTACGTCGCGTCTATCCCCATCTTCGCAGACACGCCTCGTAAATTATGGGACGATTCCAAGGGTGAACCTTTTGCACCTGGTATGATGAAGACATCTTGATCTGCTTGACACCTTGTAGCAATCGCCCATTCGACATCTTCAGGATTAAATACATCCACATCATCATCCACAACAACGACATGCTTCAAATCTTTATCACTGGCAAAGGCTGCAAGCGCTGCTTGTTTTGCATCACCTTCCGACCTCTTTTCAATCTGAATGACGGCATGCAACCGTGCAGCTGCGGCCTTTGTAACATGAACGGCTTTCACATTGCGGACGACTTGTCTTACCGTGCTGAATAGAGTCATCTCTCTGACGAGGCACATAGATAATTTTTCTTCAGAACTTGATGGAAAAATCGTTTGCATGATTGGATTATTCCGGTACGTCACTGCTGTCATCTCCACAATTGGTTCACGTCCATGTCCCCCGTAATATCCGCCGAGTTCACCGAATGCTCCCTCCTGATCTCGTTCATGTGGAAGAATTCTTCCCTCCATCACAATTTCCGCTTCTGCAAGAACCTCAAGATCCACCGTTTTCGCTTTGACAACATCAAGTGGATTACCAAGCAGGGCACCTGCAACATTCAATTTATCTGCATGAAAGAGGTGGGTACTAAACTGGGAGGCAAGTATGACAGCTGGAACAACCCCGAACATAACAGCGACTTCCAACGGTTCCCCTCTCTCCTCCAAGTAAGCATACTGTTCAGCAAGCTCTGGGGAGGTGATCACAATATTCGTCCGATTGCCACCAATAAACTTCATTCGACGAATTGAGGTGTATCGCTTTTTCCCATCGAGATCCTTTACAACTAAAATTCCGGAAACATAATATGGCCCATCATCCTCTGCATGAAATGTCGGAATCGGAAAGAGTTCACCTAAATTAAATGGAGGCGTTATCACATTTTCTTGTACCGGAGCCTGTGTAACAAGATTGGTGGGGAGTGGATTGATGATGGAATTGACCATGTTTGGCAGTAATTCCGATTCCTCCAACCCCATACTATCCGCCATCAATTTCCGGCTGCCTCCGAGTCCTCCGACTACCGGGACGGAATAACCTTTCACCTTCTCAAACCACAAAGGCCGTTCCCCCTTTAATGCACGGAGAACTGCACCTAGTTCATACTCTGGGCTTACTTCCCGTTTCACACGGGAGAGGTGTCCGCGCTTCTCCCAATCAGCAAGTAAATCTCTCATATTTAGGGGATTCATTCTTTCTCCCCCCATCTTTCCATTAATTCATGTTCAATCCGAAGTTCGTCCAATATCCGGGCAACGACAAAATTGACCAACTCCCAAATTTCTGTCGGCTGATGATAAAAACCAGGACTTGCCGGTAAAATCGATACACCTGCTTCCGCC
This sequence comes from Oceanobacillus luteolus, assembly GCF_023715655.1. Taxonomy (GTDB): domain Bacteria; phylum Bacillota; class Bacilli; order Bacillales; family Amphibacillaceae; genus Oceanobacillus; species Oceanobacillus luteolus. The sequence continues at coordinate 28,717 of NZ_JAMBON010000005.1, forward strand.
AAGGTCATCATATTCCTCAAATGTATGACGTTGAACGGAGCTTCCCTCGGCACGACTACGAAATTCCTTCTTTCTTTCATCACCACACCGGCTGCCCGGCTTACAAGAGAATCACCGACTCCATTGGCGATGGCACCAAGTGTATTCATCGAACAAGGTACAATGACCATGCCATCGGTTTGGAATGAGCCACTTGCAATCGCAGCAAATAAGTTTTTATTATGATAAATAATTGCATACTCCTTCAAATCCTCTATATCTACGCCACATTCAAATTGCATCACCTTTACTCCCATTTCGGTTGCAACTAAATGGACTTCAATTCCCATTTGATGAAGCGCGCGGATCAATGTGTAAGCATAGATTGATCCGCTTGCTCCTGTAATGCCGACGACGATTCTCATCTTACGGCTCATAAAGTCACCTTATATCGTTTGCTGACTTTGGGAGAATTTTTGCTTCGCAGCTTTCATATATTCATCGGTCGTCAAAATCTCTCCGAATAAATCCATATCGCGGAGACCCGCAATATGCATATCTTCATCTTTGGATGCAGTTGCATCGGATAAAGCGATGACGTTATAGCCGTGATAGAGAGCATCAGAAGCCGTACTTCTCACACATACATTCGTCCATACCCCTGTAAGCACAACCGTATCAATCGACTCTTCCCTCAAAAATAAATCGAAGTCGGTATAGCTGAATGCACTATGTCTGCGCTTCTGTACGACATAATCACCTTTATCCTCTTCCGGCTGAAGTTCTGGAATAAACTGTGAGCCCCATGTACCTTTAATCGCATGTACTGGTCTTACTCTGAAATCCGCATCATTTTTTCGGTGTGCTTCTTGAACATGGATAACCTGAATATTATTCTCATGGCAAAAATCAATTGCTTCCCTAATTTTAGGGACAATTTTTTCTCCATCTGGGCACCGTAGCGTTGCATTTTCACCAATAAAATCATTCAGCATATCGATAATCACTAGCGCATGTTTTTTACCTTTCAATTCTGCCAAGTCAACCCACCCTTTCCTAATTACTTACTAACGCTTTCTCTATTCTATGCTTCTCTTCCAGCTCTTTTGCAGATTCTTCATAAACCTCATATTTAATCTCGCGATCTAATCTCTGGATACTTTGACGTTTCACATATTCACCGTAACCCGCTTTTCCGACGATGCCGCCATTGTCTTCATCATAAATAACTTTGCCACGGACAATCGTTTGGATCGGTTTTCCTTTTAATTTCATACCATGGAGCGGATTGTATTTTGCCATGGATTCCGTCTTTTGTTCGTCAATCGTATACTCACGTTCGAGATCGATTACAGTGAAGTCCGCGTCACTGCCAAGTTCAATTGCACCCTTTTTCGGATAAATTCCATAATGGATTGCAGCATTTCTGCTCGTCACCTCTACAAAGCGGGAGAGGGACAAACGGCCTTTATTGAAACCTTCACTAACAAGGATTGGTACCATTGTCTCGACTCCAGGAATGCCCGGGAAACTGTTCCAAATCGTTGAATCTGCTGCAGCTTTTTCTGTTGCAATTTCATAAGGGGCATGGTCTGTTCCGACGAAATCAATCGTACCGTCAGCAAGCGCCTGCCAGTGAACGATATTATCTTCTTTTTCACGGAGAGGTGGTGCAATTTTCGCAAAGGTACCCCGCTCCGACATGGAATCTTGCGCATTCAGTACAAGATAATGCGGACACGTTTCTGCAGTCACTTTAACGCCACGTAATTTCGCCTCGCGAACGAGTTGCACCCCTTCCTTCGTACTCATATGAACGATATGGACACGTGCACCCGTTGCTTCCGCATAGCTGATGACGAGCTGGATTGCCACTTTTTCCGCCAGTGACATTCTTGCTTCCGCCCAAGCTGGACCATCCAATCTGCCTTCACTTTTCAATTTTTCTGTGTAGAACGTACAAATGTCATAATTCTCAGCGTGTACCCCAATCGGTAATCCTGTTGGTGCAATTTTACGGAAAATCTCCAACATTTCCCCATCAGTAACTTTTGGAAATGTCGGCACAGACGGTGTCATATAAACTTTAAATGCAACGACACCTTCTTCAATTTGCGGATAAATATTATCGAGCCAGCCTTCCCGTACATCTTCACCAGTCATGCCGCCCCAGAAACAGTAATCAATATAAGCCTGATCTCTTAGCGGCTCAATTTTTTTATAAAAACTTTCCCTATCTCTTACAGAAGGTTTACTACAGCACGGCATGTCAATATGGGTCGTTACTCCCCCTGCAGCAGCAGACCTAGTGCCTGTCGTAAATGTCTCGCGGTGGGTAAAACCAGGATCCATAAAATGTGTATGTGGGTCGATACATCCAGGTACGACGAGATTTTCTTTTATATCAATGGTTTCCTTCGCCTTCAGCGTACTCACATCGTTCGTGAAGCCTACTATCTTTCCATCATTTACGAGTATATTTGTTTTTACTTTTCGGTCTCCTTGAGGTATAAGTGCATTCGTTAAAATTAAATCCATTAAATTCTCCCCTTTTTACTAGAATAGTAGTTTAAATAAATATCAAAACTTCCAATTAGTTCTAGTTTCCGACATCCCTCCCTTCTCTAATATTTTTTCAATATAAAAAACCGCAGACCTAAAACAATCCCAAAAGGAATTATTTTAAATCTGCGGTTCAACAACTTCCGTATAACAGAAATTTCATGAAACCGCTTTATTAGGTGCTGGAACAATAACGACCTGCGCTAATGTTCCTAAGCAATAAAGGCAGTCTTATATTTGATGATTTCTTATTTTCGTTGGTTAATCATTAGAATAATAAACCTTTTCCATAATGTCAAGCCGTATTCTGATTTTTGGTACTAATACATATATTTTAACTCTTGCAACAACATGTCAATTCGCTTTTCTATCAATTATTTTTTCTTGATCAGTCATCTGTCCCTGTTGTACAAGCCTTGATTTCGACATAATCAAGAAGTATATCCCAATCAGAACATAACCGACGCTATATTCAAAAGATGCATTAAAGGCAACTGCAGAGGCATGAATAATACCAAAGAACGATAATACCGCACCCGCGAATGAAAAGAGAGATGCCTTCTTAAAATCATGATCAATCACACATACTACAATGGCACCTAAAATGATAGCCGATATTAAAGCCCCCTGCCCCAATGGAACAATTGCTGGTGAGATATTGCTGACCACTTCCCCTGCCTCGTTATTAAATCTTGTCATCAAGTAGTTGGAGAAATACGGAATCATGGCAATTGCAATTGCCGGATAATATTTACTATGTGAGGTCTGATAAGCCGTTGCAATCAAGGAAACCCCGACAAACACCATAATCGGTGCGATGGCAGCAAGCGGGATAATCGAAGAAACAACAGCGATCAAACCGAACATCGCTGCAAACATATACACAATTCCATTCAATATACTATAACCTCTTCCCGCACCCATCCATTTGGAGCCTGTAGATGCAAGATAGACAGTCGTTGGAAATGCTCCGCCAAATATTGGTCCGATCATTGTTCCAACGCCATCAGCAATCATACTTTCCTTAATATCATATTTATCTCCAAGTGCTCCAACAGCTTCTACATTGTTCATCGTTTCGATTGCATTATAAATAGTTATTGGAAGCACTACAGCAAAAATAGATACCGCAGTTCCGAACAGGAGTCCCATTCCCTCAATGGTAGCTAATGTCGGCAAGAATGGGAAAAAGCCAAATTGAGAAAGTCCCTCAGATATTCCGTCCAACTTTTCATATCCAAAGAGATAAGCTAACACCGTACCAATAATTACTGCAAATAATGAAGCTGGAATCTTGAACGGCATCGCAATCTTGCCAATGATCCCAACGATAATGATGGCTAATACAACAAGGCCGACAACAGGAATTTGCAGCGTATTGAACATCATTTCACCAGCGATAAACGTTAGAGCCAACCCCGCTAACGCACCAAGCATAGCTGCCCTTGGTATATTCCGGTGTAACCATTTACCGATAAACCCCATACTCGCTTCAATAATTCCCGCTATGAAACAGGCAGCTACAGAGATTTTCCATGCGGTCTCCGGATCATTCGTAAACGCCAATGCCGGTGCCATCACCCCGAATAAAAATACAAACATCGCAGGCGTACTGATCCCGTAAGACAATGCTGTGACGTCGGTACGCTGTTCTTTGACAGCTAGTTTTTTGGCCATATGGGCGTAATACAAATTACCAAATAATACAGCTACCGCCGCTCCCGGAATCACACGGCCAAATACTATATCTGCAGGGTAGCCCATTCCAAGCATTGCCACAGAAATGATGACAAAGTTTGCAAGATTGTTTTGAAATAATGCAAAGAAAGCATCGATATCTTCTTTCTTAAACAATGGGTAATGAAAAGTATTATTATTCATTTCTCCCAACTCCCTATTCTTTGTTTAAAACATAGCAGTGCTTACAATAAAATCATCTGCTCCCCCTTTGAATTATTTTCAAATGTTCACTAGACCGCCCCCTCCTCAAATACTATCTTTCCAAATGTTTTTTCTATCTCGGTATGCCATCTGTCAAAGAGCCCAAAAAAACCGCAGACTTAGATTTAATCTAAATCTGCGGTTCAAGCAGCCTCCGTAAAACAGAGACTACATGTAACCGCTTCAAAAACAACTAGGAACAATAGACGAAAATACGTGTAATGCTCCTCGAAGATTATTGAAGTTAGATGAATAGGTTGTTTAATCATATGAAGATGTCCCATTGAACATGCCAACATTCTTTGGTTGAGATTTTATAATAAGAGGAGTAAATATTAGGAAAAACTTGAGTATAAACCGTTCACAGCTTCTAGCTCTCCAGTGTAAAGCTTTCTTTATCAAAGATAATCACACTACATGCATGGTTAGTTTCGGAATCATAATCTTTTAGGACGGCTACTACAGGATGTCCAGTCACTTCTTCGATTTCTTGTTTCAATTTAACTTTAAATTCAGCGATGAGGGCTGCATCTGCATACATTGTTAGTTCTTTATAATTTTTATTTAACACGTGAAAGGCAGCGACTCTTTTCTGTTGGGCAAAAATGATGATTCTATCATCAAAGATTTGAATCCGTTGACTCACTACACCTGTCGCATAAAACTCCTGATTGATCTTATTATAGATTTGAGCAATCGTTTTCTTTAGTAAGCGACTTTCAGCTTTGGTTAAAATAGTGTTCATAGTATCAGCCTCCTACCTGTCATTTTTTGTAATTTCATTTTGAAGATGTTTTGTATGTAAGTATTAAAATTAAGGTTATACGTAAGAAGTGTTGTTGTTGCTTTTCAATAATAGTGGCGTTATACTTTCTAGCATTATTGCTTGTACCATTTCGTAAGAGTCATTTGATTGAAGCCCAGTATTACCCACCATAGTACCATAGCAACCCCACGTTGTAAACAAGTTTTCTATATATTCTACAGATTTTGAATATTGTTTTAGTTTGTCGGTACCTGGTTTCTCTTGCGATATTTCCGTAAAGTTAAACTGATTTTGTCGTGGAGCTATCCAATAAAATTCGACATACTTCACATTAGTTCAACAGCACAAAAAACCTGATCCATAAGCTGCAAGAAAAATCAGCTTCATGGTTCAGGTTTTCTTCGATATCTACCTTATCCCAACAGTTTCATCACCGTATAAACGAACATATTAACAGAGTTTGTTAACGCATCTTCATCTATATTGAACCGTGAATGATGATGCGGGTAATCCGTTTCCTTACCTTTATTTCCGATGCCAGTGAAAAAGTAAACACCCGGTGCTTTTGTCAGATATCCGGAGAAATCTTCAGCACCCATATTTGGCTTCATAGGAACAACGGCCTCCTGGCCAAACAAGCTTTGTGCCGACTCCTCTATGATAGCGGCTAGTTTTTCATCATTAACGACTGGATCAGGCCCTTCTCGATATTCAAAAGAATAGGCGGCTCCATGGGCTTCTGTTATCCCTTTGATGATTTGCTCCATTCTTGTCTTAGCCAGGTCCCTATTTTCTTCAGTAAAAAGGCGGACAGTCCCAGCAATTTCTACTGAACCAGGCAAGACATTCATCGCTGTCCCACCGTGTATCTTTGTAACGGAGACGACTAAACTTTCAATTGGGTCTGCATTTCGGGATACGATCTGCTGCAAATTCGTCACCACTTGTGATGCAATCGTTATGGCATCTACCGCTTGATGTGGTAAACCTGCATGACCAGCGTTACCTTCTACAGTAATATAAAATGTATCGGCCGCTGCCATTACAGGGCCAGCTGCAATACCAATTTTTCCTGTTTCCAATGGGGACCATAGGTGACTCCCGATAACCAAGTCCACTCCATCCATCACACCTGCTTCAACCATTTCTAAAGCACCACCAGGGAAAACCTCTTCCGCATGTTGAAATAGGAAACGCACTTCTCCACATATTTCATTCTTTTTCGAAGCGAGTATTTTGGCAACACCTAACAACACTGCAGCATGCCCATCATGCCCACAAGCATGCATTTTTCCAGGATGTTTCGACGCATATGGCAATACGTTTTCTTCCTGAACTGGTAATGCATCAATATCTGCACGTAATGCGATTGTCTTACCTTCACCAGTTCCAACTAAACGTGCCATTACACTTGTTTTAGTAGGACGGGTTACTTCCAAACCATCAAAATTGTTTAGCGTATCGTATATAAATTGTGAAGTCTCCACTTCTTCATAAGCTACTTCCGGATGTTGATGAAAATGACGTCTCCATTCGATAACTTCCTCTTGTATTTCTGCAGTCATATTTTTTATTTCTGCTATGTTCATTTCGTTTCCTCCTTTGAAGATCATTTTAGTACGGTAATAAGTAGAGTCCATTCTATAATGAAATAGTATACCATTAATTTTGCTGAAAAATTAAAAGATACACCCAATAGCTAAAATTATTATTGTTTTTTTCAGACTTTAATGGTAAATTCAATAGAAATAAACGAATAAAAGGTGATTATTCATGAAAAAGACGGAAAAACATCATATTGAACCTCAGAAAAAATCCTGGGTACCTCATATTTTTGTACTTCTATTTGTACTCATATTTTTAGCCTCCTTAGCTACTTACATTGTACCAGCTGGATCATATGAGCGTGTAACGAACGAAGAAGGAATGGAAGTAATTGATCCCGAATCTTTCGAGTATATCGACCGTACTCCAGTTGATTTATTTGGCTTTATGCTCGCCATACCAAATGGACTTATTGAAACAGCGGAAATTGTTTTCGGGATCATTATTATCGGTGGGATGTTTGCTGTTATCGAGAGGACTGGAATCATCAACCTCGGTGTCGGAAAACTCGCAAACACCTTTGCCAATCGGGGTTTAATTGTTATTCCCATATTAATGATACCTTTCGCACTTATAACTGCATTTACAAGTCAAATCGAATTATCATTAATTTATTTACCTGCCATTTTACCTCTCATCTTACGACTAGGTTTTGATAAAGTTACAGCAGCTGCAACAGTACTCATAGCTACGGTTGCTGGGTTTACTCTCGGAATCACTTCACCCGCAAACGTCGGGGTTGCCCAGCAAGTATCCCAGCTTCCATTATACTCCGGTATGAACTACCGTATTATCATGCTGATCACTATACTGACCATTGGAATTTTCTATGTCATGCGCTATGCGAAGAAAGTCCGTGATAATCCTGAGTTAAGTGTTACATACGATGAATACGAACGGATACAAAATAATGTAGTGGAAGATAATGGCGAACAAAAAGCGACGAAGCGACAAATCGCCGCTTCGTTCATTTTACTAATTGCATTTGGTGTTTTAATTTATGGACTCCTCGTACATGGCTGGTATTTCCGTGAATTGGCAGGTTTGTACATTCTGACAGGTGTTGCTGTTGGGATTGTTGGAGGTCTCAACGGAACACAGATTGCGGAATCTTTCGTCGAAGGATTTAAAAATATTATTCTCGGCGCCCTTGTCGTTGGGATTGCCCGTGGTATTGCCGTTGTTCTCAACGACGGGAACATAATGGATACCCTTATCTATGCTGCCGGGAACGTAGTAGCGTCGATGCCGAGTGAGATTACAGCAGTCATTATGTTTGTTGTGCAAGGAATCATCAACTTCTTCATTCCATCTGGAAGCGGACAAGCCATGGTCACCATGCCAATTATGTCGGGACTTGCGGATTTATCTGGTGTAACGCGACAAGTGGCTGTACTTGCCTTCTTGTTTGGAGATGGATTTGCCAACATCTTCTACCCGACTTCTGGATATTTCATGGCTGCATTAGCAATTGCTGGCATCGCATGGGAGAAATGGGTGAAGTTCATTTGGAAACTTCTCCTCATATGGTATAGTCTCGCCATCGTCTTCCTGCTTATCGCTCAATGGATGAACTATACATGACTTGAATGTCAAACATCCTTTAAACCACAAAAAACTCGCACAACCGTGCGAGTTTTTTTGTATTCCTTTCTTACCTTGGATTCCTACACATTCCCGGTAAAAGAAAGATATCAATAAACAACCATAAAAATAGAAAACCTAACGGAACATATCCAATTAATATCCAGGTCGTTCCCCAACCGATCAAGCCTAACAATAATTGCATGATACCAGTTGCCACTCTGCCTGTATAAAACCGGTGAATCCCAAACGTCCCTAGGAAAACCAATAATACATAAGCAAGTGCTATATTTTTTTGATACATTTTGTCGCCTCCTGACATAGTCCATCTCTTTATGGTATAAGTATTTCCCTAATTTTATCATGAACACTCCAAAACCTAATGATTAATCATCAATCCTTTCCTTATAGTATGTTAAAATAAATGAAATACCAAAAATTTTAAAATAATTATAGCTCGATATAGAGTGAATCACCGAAAGGAAGGTGCAACTATGAAAGACAAACTAAAAAAACACTTTCCATCTTTGCAATACTATGAATCAATTCCAAGAAATCTCAATCAACAACTTACATGGTTCATGGCAGATAATGGACATGTCATTGGAATCGATCCTATAGAATTAAACGACAAGGAATTGGCACTTTTACATATGTTCCTCCAGCCATTGGAAGATGAATTCCCTCCCATGACGGAAGAAGAAAAATACTGGTCAACACTCATTGAATCAGAAAGCGAAGTCCATGATCTTGAGACGCCATTTCGCTTTATTTATTTTCAATTTCCTAAAAAGCAAATCCAACCTACGACCTTTAAGGATGCAATCAATCAATTATTTGAACGAGATGTCGTTATTCTATGGAAGAGTAAAACAGAAGGAATCATTGTAGATTTCAAGGAAGATGATGGAGAAGAGCTTATTTCATTAAGCGAAATTATTGACGTTTTAATGAGTGACCTTTACATCAACATTCGTTTTTTTGTAGGTCCTTATCAAACCAGCTTGCGTCACACGAAGCATCATGTTGAACGCCTCGTCTCCCAAGCGGAAACCGTATTTTCTTACTCGGAAAATAATGTCGTTGCTTACGTCGAAGCAATCCCTTTTATGCTGATTGAGCAATTGACACCTACTTTAAAAGAAGATTTGAATCAGTTAGTATCGCAAGAATTTAAAGATGATCCCGAGTTCCTGAACATGATGGAAGTATTTCTGAAAAGCGATCTCAATGTATCTGTTGCAGCGAAGAAGTTGTACATGCATCGTAATAGCCTGCAATATCGGATTGAAAAGTTCCACGAAAAGACAGGTTTGGATATCCGTAAGTTCCATCACGCATTGACAGCCTATTTGGCATTGCTTATTAAATAATAGAAATATGGAGCTGGAGGATAACATATCTTCCAGCTCCATTGTACTATGCCCACCACATATCTGCAGGTTTTTCTACTATATTCACCTGTTTCAAATTCTTGACTGCTTGCGCAAATCCTTCCTCAATCGACATGATCGGATCTTCATGTTCTACACTGATGACATAATCATAACCATAGGTCCGTAATGCACTGACTATATTAGTCCATTCCTGAATACTATGGCCATAACCAACCGAACGGAACGTCCACGCCCGTGTCTGTACTGAGGAATAAGGCTGCATATCAGTAAGTCCGTACATGTTCACATTATCTTGATCGATATAAGTGTCCTTCGCATGGAAATGATGAATCGCATTTTCTTTACCAAGTATTTTTATTGCAGCAACAGGGTCAATCCCTTGCCACCACATGTGACTCGGATCGAAATTCGCACCAACAGCGTCATTCGTTGCTTCACGCAATTTCAACATCGTATATGGGGTATGGACAAGGAAACCGGCATGTAATTCAATACCTACCTTAACTCCATGGTCCTCAGCAAACTGTCCTGCTTCTTTCCAATACGGAATAAGTTTCTCTTCCCATTGCCACTCTAAGATATCACTGTATTCAGTCGGCCAAGGAGTGACTGGCCAGTTTGGATATTTTGAATCCTCATTCGACCCAGGAGTGCCTGAAAACGTATTAACTACTGGTACTCCCATCAACTCTGCCAATCTTACTGTCTTCACAAAAGTATCATGTGCTGATTGTGCTTGCTTTTCATCAGGTGAAATAGGATTATCATGACAACTGAACGCACTAATTGTAAGGCCACGGGAATGGATTTTCTCTAGATATTCTTTGCGCTTGTCTTCACTTTCCAGCAATTCATCGAGATTGCAATGTGCGTTTCCTGGATTTCCACCAGTCCCAATCTCCACTGCCTGTAAACCTGCATCTCTTACATAATCCAGCATGTCATCCAATGACTTATCCGCAAATAGAACAGTGAATACACCTAGTTTCATATGTAATCCCTCCAAGTGATAATATTTATATTCTCAGGTTCAATTAAGCTTGACGCTAGTCCCCGTTTCACTGCTTTCATAAATCGCTTCAATCACCTTCGTCACCATTAAAGCCTGCTCCGGTTTGACGACTAATTCCACATTTCCTAAACAACTATCCACAAAATTTTCAGCTTGGTGATAACCAGCCGCTTCCTCGTTGAGTTCAGCCTTCGCTTCACTTGTTACAAAAGTTCCGAAATTCGGCTTGTAAAGTTCAAACGGAAAAACATTTATCCCCCCTGCTGAACCCGAAATGCTTAAGTGATTTGTATCTTCCTTAATATTGGCTGCCCATGAGCATTCAAACAGCATCGAAGCTCCATCAGCAAATTTAATATAAGCTGAAACATGATCATCCACATTAAATGTCTCTGGATTGAATGAACCCCATTCATTGATCTGTCCAGGGGTTTTACTTAACCGATTATATGTCGATCCCATGACTTCCACTGGCTCCGATTTATCGAGCAGCCACAGAGCTAAATCAAGGAAATGACAACCATAGTCAATCAGACTACCGCCACCTTGAAGCTCTTTATTCGTAAACACACCCCAACCAGGAACCTTCCGTCTACGAAGAGCTTGCACCCTTGTGACCAATGGATCACCGATTTCATTCGCCTTCACCGCTTCTTTTGCTATCTTACCGGCATCTGTAAAACGATAATGATAAGCGATGGCTAATAGCTTTTTCGTCTTCCTTGCGGCGGCAATCATTCTCTCGCATTCTTCCACGGATACCGCCATCGGCTTTTCACATAACACATGGACTCCAGCTTCCAATGCAGCAATTGCAGCTTCTGCGTGGAACTTATTTGGTGTACAAATCGTAACTGCATCGACTGCCGCAAATAAATCTTGGTAGTTCTCGAATACCTGTGGAATATTGTAACGCCGAGAAACTTCCTTCGCTCGCTCCACGTCGATATCATGAACCGCAATCAACTCCACCTTTTCTTGGAGCTTCTGATAGGCAGGGATATGGCGACCCTGTGCAATTCCCCCAACTCCGATAATGCCCATTTTCAATTTTGTCATAAGAAACCCTTCTTTACTAAATTGACTTTTTCACTATTCTTTAAGGACAGAACGTTTATCCAACAATACTTTTCTTCTCTGCGGATTCAAGCGCAGCAAGAATTACTTCCAATGACTTTTTACCTTCTTCTCCGTTAATCAGCGGCTCCGTGTCATTTAGTATGGAATCGATAAAATGGTCAATCACATGTGTTGTTGTCTGACCGCCTTCCTCATTAGACTGGATGCCGCTTAACTTGTACTTAACAACCTCTCCGTTTGTATACTCTACAATTAGCGAGTAATCCGGATCATCTTCTAATCTTAGAATCGCTTTTTCACCATAGATCACTGTGGAGTTATCTTCTTTCGCATTAAATGCCCAGCTCGCTGTCAACGTTCCGATAACACCACGCGCAGATTTTAGGATGACAACCGCTTGATCGTCCACATCAGTATTTTCTTTCGCCGCTGTTTCCACAAAAGCAGCAACTTCAACGAATTCATCATTTAATACATAGCGGATTAAATCGGCCTTATGTACACCAAGATCTCCCATCGCCCCAATAAAGGCTTGTTCTTTATTGAAGAACCAACTGTTCGCACCGTCAGCACTCCAGTTTTCCGGACCACCATGGCCAAAAGTCGTTCGGAAACTGTAAATTTTACCGGCGTCTCCATTTTCAATCAGCTCTTTTGCTTTTTGATGTGAGGAGACAAACCGCTGATTATGTGCTATCATCAGTTTCTTACCATTTTTCTTTGCCGCTTCTATCATCTGGTCAGCTTCTTCTCTTGACGTTGCCATCGGCTTTTCGCATAATACATGACAGCCTGCATTTAGGGCTGCAATGGAAACTGGTGCATGCAGGTAGTTCGGAAGACAAACACTTACTGCATCAATATTTTCTGTTGCAAGCAGTTCTTCATAATCTGTATAAGCAACAGCTCCGTATTGTTCCGCCGCTGCTTGTGCCCGTTCCTCAACAATGTCACACACAGCTACAATATCCACATTAGGATTGTTGGCATGTTCCACTAAATGGCGATGTTTTGCAATGCTGCCACAACCAATGACAGCAATCCGTAACTTTGTCATAGATATCCACTCCTCATTTCAGTGTATAATCCTATATTATTCTTTAGTAATTATCTTGATAAATCTTCCAACGGCTCTGCATTTCCACGGACCGGTTTTGGCGTATTGTTATTCGCAGCCCAGTTTGCTGCATTTTTAATGACTTGCTGAATATCTTTCTGATGATAGGTTGGATACGTTTCATGTCCAGGACGGAAATAAAAAATCTTACCTCGACCCCGTTTGAATGTTGCTCCGCTGCGGAAAACTTCTCCGCCTGCAAACCAGCTGACAAATATTAGTTCATCCGGTGTTGGAATATCAAAATGTTCACCGTACATTTCTTCTTTTTCAAGTTCGATATATTCACCTAGTCCTTCTGTAATCGGATGTGTTGGATCGACTACCCAAACCCTTTCCTTCTCATCAGCTTCCCGCCATTTTAAGTCACAGGAAGTACCCATCAGTTTTTTGAAAACCTTTGAGAAATGACCGGAATGCAGAACGATTAAGCCCATCCCGTCGTGGACACGCTGTACCACTTTTTCAACAACGGTGTCATCCACTTCGTCATGTGCCACATGTCCCCACCAAATTAAAACATCAGTTTCTTGTAGAACAGTGTCAGTAAGACCATGTTCAGGCTCATCCAGTGTAGCAGTTTGCACTTGGTGTCCAGCATCCCCTAAAAATGCTGCAATCGTACCATGAATACCTTCCGGGTAAATTTCCGCTACAACCGGGTTGGTTTTTTCATGGCGATTTTCATTCCATACAGTAATTTTCATCGTAATCACTCCATTATATTGGTTACTCTTTTACAGATCCTGAGGTCAATCCAGATACAATTCGACGCTGGAAAATCAATACAAGAATGACGATTGGAATCGTCACAATGACTGTCGCGGCGGTAATGTCTCCCCACGGAATTGAATACTGGCTTTGATACATAGAAATACCGACTGGTATCGTCCTCCATCTGTCATCACTATTAATGGTCAGCGCGAATAAGTATTCATTCCAAGCCGCAATAAAAACTAGAATTCCCGTTGTAAACACTCCTGGTGCCGCCAGCGGAAAAATAACCTTTCGAAACGTTTGAAAAGGTGTAGCTCCGTCCAACTTTGCTGATTCGTCCAACTCAAACGGAATTCTCTTAAAAAAAGTAGATAAAATCCATATTGCTAAGGGCAATGTAATCGTTATATACGGAAGCACTAATCCTGGATAACTATCACGAAGTCCAAGATCCGTAACTAAATTAAAGATTGGTGAAATAATTGCAATTTGTGGGAACATGGATGATGCGAGAACAAGCCCGAGAATCAATCCTTTCCCTTTAATAGGCAGTCTTGTCACTGCATATGCAGTAAAAGAAGCAAATGTCAGTGCCAATACCGTCGTCACGCCCGACACGACAAAGCTGTTCAACATATACCTGAGCAACGGACGGTTTGTTAGTGCAGCCTCATAAGAATCCAGTGTCGGATTCGTCGTAAACCATTTATAAGATGAGAAAATCTCCCCCACTGGCTTTATCGATGTCAAAAACACCCAGAAAAATGGAAACATGACGATAAATACAAAGATAATCAAAAAGAAATAAAAACCAAATCCAGTTCGTTTATTCATCTGCTACCCTCCTCATTTCGCTCCTCTATCAAAGAGATCAGAACCGATGATTTTCACATACGCAAAACTGATAATGGCTACACAAATGAAGACAATTACTGAAAGTGTGGATCCTTCACCAAAGTTCTGTTGCGCAAACAACGTTTTATATGCGTATACGGAAATGGATTCTGTAGCATTTGCTGGACCTCCACCTGTCAACACATAGATCAAGTCGAACACACGGAAAGCATCCAACGTTCTAAACAGTAATGCTACTAAGATAGCAGGCTTCAGCAACGGTAATGTAATTTTCCAAAATTGTTGCCACTTATTGGCTCCATCCACATTTGCCGCTTCATATAATGAATTCGGTATCGTCTGTAAACCTGCCAATAGCAGAAGCGCCATATACGGTGTTGTTTTCCAAACATCTGCTAGAATAATAGAAAACATACCACCAGATGAAGTGGATAACAGCCAAGAAGCACCAGGGATGATATTTAAGACACTTAGATAATGTGCGACAATACCTGATTGCCCATCATATAGAAAGCCCCACATCATTGCGGCAACTGCCGTCGGAATCGCCCAAGGTACAAGAATGGAGGTACGAACAAGCCCCCTACCCTTAAAAGCTCGGTTGATTAGTAGAGCAACTCCTAGTCCTATTGCCAACTCAAGCGATACGGACACAACCGTAAAAAATGTAGTATTCCACAACGAACCCCACATCCGTGCATCCTTCAAATAGTCTACATAATTGGAAAATCCAACAAAATTCGACTCAAGAATGTTTCCGGATGTTGTATGTAATAAATCTGCCGTTTGCTGGAATTTTTCGTTACCGCTGGATTCAGCAATAGCTGACAATTCTTCTGAATAGGACAATAAGTCTTGTCGATAATCTTCCGCAAAATCATTGTCAATTTTGGCATATTTCAATTCTGAATCCCGTACAGGAGTAAAACTCATCAACAGTTCATCAATCTGCTCCACCTTTGAATTGATTTCTTCGTCACTGATCAACTCTGAGTGATGCTCTTCCACTCCTTCGTGAATCGTACGAATACTTTGTTGGATGTCTGCATCGTCTGTTTCATTGCTTAGATTATTCAACTGACTATTAATATAAAAGTAATTATCGACATAGCGTTCTAAATCAATATTGGAACTTAACATACGCTGGGATCGCGTCGGATCGTTCAACCGATAATCAAACAAGCTATTGTAAAAAGATTGAGCTACCGGCCACAACACAACAGCAAAAATCAGAATAAGCGATGGGAGGACCATAGCATATCCGAGCTGTTTTTCACTTAATTGGAATGAACGCCGATCTCTCTTTTTCATAGGATACCCCCTCGCTTGAGAACAATAGATTAATAGAAAAGCAAGATGAGAGTAATGCCCATCTTGCTTTTGTTTTTCAATGCACTACAGACTTACTCCTGCATCGCCTCTTCAATCTTCGTCTGCATATTCTTAGCAGCCTCTTCCGCTGTTTGATCTCCTGTCAACGCTTTGGAGATTTCAATTTGCATAATATCAGATACTTCTGGATAAATCGGTGAAACTGGTCTTGGTACAGCATTTTCGAGAGTGGCAACAAACTCAGGATTTGCAAACAATGGACGTGCATTCTTCACTTCTTCATCCTCATACAGTTCTTGAAGTGTTGGAGCTGAACCACCCTCGATTGCTGTGATTTTTTGCCCCTCTGGTCCTGTCATAAATTTCAGGAATTCCCAAGCTTCTTCCGGATGTTCTGTGTAGCGGTTGATCATGCCCATCCAACCACCTAATGACGAAGCTACCCCCGCATCGCCCGCTGGTAGTGTTGCAATTTCTACATTTCCAACGACTTTAGATCTTGACTCATCTTCAGAAGACGCTTGCATATATGGCCAGTTACGTGCAAAGACCGATTTTCCTTCAATAAACGCATTCTCAGTCTCTACTTCTTGGAAATTAAGAATATTGTCAGGTACAAAATCAGAATTTACGATTTCCTGCATTTTTTCAATTGCTTTAACGGTTTCTGGACTATCGACAACTACATTATTATCTTCATCAATAATTTGGCCACCGTAGGAAGCAATGTACTCAATTGCTCCTGTGATCAACCCTTCATATTGAGCTGCTTGCATAATATAACCAAATTCCGTGCCTTCTTCACCTTGCAATTCCGCTGCCATTTCAATCAATTCATCCCATGTTTCCGGAGGACTGTCTACGATATCTGATCGATAATAAAATACTCCTGCGTCAGTGAACTTCGGCATGGCCCATTGCTTACCGTTATAATTTCCAGCAGCAACTGTTCCTGGGAAATAAGCATCCATATCTATGCCGTCTCTTTCAATGAAGCGGTCCAATTCTAATATATAGTTAGCTTGTGCAAATTCAGCCGGCCAAATGACGTCCGCATCGAACACATCAATTTCAGAACTTTGCGAGCTGAACATCGTCACGTATTGATCGTGGGATTCCCCAGTATCTGCTGGCATCTCACGGAATTCTATCTTAATGTGAGGATGTTTTTCTTCAAATGCTTGAACCAACTTTTCGCTTGCACCCGTTGTATCCAAACCACGAGCATAAACTAAAGTGACTTGTTCTTGATCACCTTCAGCTTCCTTTTCAGACTCACTTTCCGTTTCAGTCTCCGCCTCCGTCTGATTATCGTTGTTTGACGTATCGTCGGCAGCTTGTCCATCCTCTTCATCGCCACATGCAACAAGTACTACAGCTAGAACAATGATAAGTAAAAATGCTAGAAACTTCCTCGTTAATTTCAATGTGTCCCCTCCTATTGATAAAGCGTTTTCATGATACTGGAAAAGAGTAAAATGTAATCGATTACATGTTTACCCATAATTATAAGATAAAATAGACACTTGTCAATGGTTTTCATTAAAATAATGAAAAGACTCTAAATACATAAAACGGAAATGTTTATATCATTGCCTACTTTCTATAGAATCCACCTTCCGAATTAATAACTTGTCCTGTTATCCATTCCGCTTCTTCACTCGCAAGGAACGCAACCAACCGTGCAGCATCTTCAGGTTGGCCAATTCTCCCCATTAAAAACTTCGGCAGCAACTCCTGTTTCAACTGCTCCGTCATCCAACCCGTATCGGTTGGCCCTGGATTCACTGCATTTACCGTTATCCCAAGCGGTGCCAACTCTGCAGAAAGGGATAGCGTAAATGCTGATATTGCTCCTTTTGTCGCGACATAGGCCAACTCTCCTGTCATAGGTCCTAATGCTTGGCCGGAAGTCATATTAATAATACGCCCATAAGTTTTGTTATTCTGTTGAAAACGTTTGGCAAATTCGGTACTGAGTAAAATAGGGGTACGCATATTGACGGCATAATGATCATCGAGCAGCTTTACATCAAGATTCTTATATCCGTCATTTAAGGAGTAAGCTGCATTATTTACAATAACATTAGGAAGCCCCAGTGTGCGTTCAACTTCATCAAGCAGCTGATAGGGAGCATCTTCATGCGCCAAATCAATTTCCATTCCTGCACAACGGACTCCCGAATCCCTGATTTCTTGAATAAACTGATTGGGCCAGTCTGACTTTGTTTGCCAATAAGTGAAGAAAACATCATATTTTTCTTCTGCCAGTTTTTTACTGATCGCCCTTCCTATTCCTTTTTCATGACTCACTCCAGTAACTAAAGCAATACGTTCAGTCGTTTGGTTCATATCTACACCCCCAAAAACTTTATGTCGATTCACGAATAACGAGTTCGTGCTCTAAAATGACACTTTCCACTGCTTTTCCCTTAATTTTATTAATAAGCATATTCGCGGAAATGGACCCCATTTTATACATAGGCTGTGAAATCGTAGTTAAAGTCGGATGGGTCATATTGGAGAAAACGATCTTATCAAACCCTACCAGGGCGATATCCTCCGGTACACGTATTTGATTGATATTAAGCTCTTTTAAAGCTCCAATCGCCAACACATCAGATACCGCAAACACTGCTGTCGGCCGTACTTCTTGTTTTAATAATCCTTTCATCGCTTGTTGACCATCTTCAAATTTTACGTTTTCCATATTAAGGATCCACTCTGGACGAATCGGCAACTCAAATTCTTCCATCGCTTTTTGAAATCCACGGTAACGTTCACGGGCGTATAAAAATTTTTCATCCGAATTGATGAGAGCAATTTTTTCATGACCCAGCTTGATGAGGTGCCTGACCGCATGATAAGCTGCCAGTTCATTGTCGATGGATACATAACAAATCGTTCCATCTTCATCATATTCACTGCATTGTACGATTGGATAATCTTTGGCAAGGTCAGTCAATGTTTTTTTATTCACCGTGGGGTCCATTGAAATAATTCCTTCAGCCAATCGGTTTTTCACCATATTAAAATAAATGTTTTCCCTTTCAGGGTTGGAATCCGTTTCACAAAGGAGAATATTATATCCCTCTTCAATCGCCGTATCTTCAATTCCATTAATGATTTCTGTATAAAATGGATTAGAAATGCTCGGCAACAAGACAAGGAGTAGTCTGCTTCTAGAAGTCCTTAGATTCCTGCCAAGTGCACTTGGCTCATAATTCAATTCATGAATTGCTTGTTCCACTTTGGTTCGCGTTTTCAACGTTACAACATCCGGATTGTTTAATACCCTTGAAACCGTTGCAACAGATACCCCGGCTTTTTTTGCAACCTTTTGTATGTTTGCCATTAAATCACCCTTTGACTATCTCTAAACAAATGTAATCGATTTCAATATTAATTATTAGTATATATTTTTTCAGTATTAAAGACAATGTGATTATATGACTATCTAGTTTGCCATTTATTCTTGGATAATTAAGCCTTTTGATATATTCATCGTATGATAATTCTTCATGATGGATGGAACATCATCTAATTATAGCAAACCCAGTAGCAAAAATAATAGAAAAATTGGCCTTCTTGTAAATATGCATAAAAACGCTTTCACTCTTTGTGCACGTTTACTATTTAACAAATCAACTAATCTATTATAATTAGAATTAGATAATGAAACGCTTTCAAAATTGATAGGGGGAGTATTCAATGGCAGAATTAGTATTGGAACATATTCAAAAGAAGTATGACAAAGAAGTAGTCGCTGTAAAGGATTTTAATCTACATATTCAAGATAAGGAATTTATTGTATTCGTCGGACCTTCAGGTTGTGGAAAATCTACTACCCTACGGATGATTGCCGGCCTGGAAGAAATTACGGAAGGAAATTTATATATCGATAATAAAAGAATGAATGATGTCCCTCCGAAAGACCGAGACATCGCAATGGTTTTCCAAAACTATGCACTCTACCCGCATATGAGTGTATACGATAATATGGCATTCGGATTGAAGCTCAGAAAAATGAAGAAAGATGAAATTGATCGCCGTGTTCAGGAAGCAGCAAAAATTTTAGGTTTGGAAGAATACTTGGATAGGAAACCGAAAGCACTTTCTGGAGGACAACGTCAGCGTGTTGCATTAGGCCGTGCTATTGTACGTGATCCTAAAGTGTTCTTGATGGACGAACCTCTATCAAACCTTGATGCTAAGCTACGTGTCCAAATGCGTACAGAAATCCAAAAGCTGCACAGACGTCTGCAATCAACAACTATCTATGTGACACACGATCAAACGGAAGCGATGACGATGGCAACCCGCCTCGTTGTAATGAGAGATGGGGAAATCCAGCAAATCGGAGCACCCGCAGAGGTTTATGAGAATCCGAATAATGTATTTGTCGGCGGCTTTATCGGCTCACCTTCCATGAACTTTTTCAATGGAGTAATCCAAGACTCTTACTTTGTAATTGGTGACGTTAAAATTAAAATACCAGAAGGAAAACTGAAAGTACTGAAAGACAATAATTATATCGGTAAGGAAGTCATACTTGGAGTGCGTCCAGAGCACATCCATGATGAACTTGTTTTCATCGAATCCACACCGGAAACAAAGATTTCAACTGTAATTGAAGTTGCGGAATTAAACGGTGCTGAAACGTTCTTATACTCAAAAGTGGGAGATCAAAACTTCGTAGCACGAATTGATTCACGTACTGATGTTATGGCTGGAGATACGATGGACCTAGCATTCGATATGAATAAAGCTCATTTCTTTGATGCGGATACTGAGGAAAGAATTAAGTAATACACACTATGGGAAAGCCATTCAAGGCTTTCCCATTTTCATTCTACATTCAGAAAAAATAAATAATCACCCTGGCCTACTGCGGAATAGTCATGAGCCCAAACGCAACTAAAATGTTTGCAATTATACCAACAGCAATCGCCCCTACCGGTCCAACCGCCATCCTTACTATTGGACGACCTGCTACTTCATTTAACAGATAGAAACCTGCAATGAAGAAAAAGCCGAAACCTGGCGCAATCATATTAGAAGCATTTGCACCACCAATTAATAATGCAACTTCAAGCAGCCTTGTCATTGCATTCCGGATGTTTTCCCCAGAATTACGAACTCCAGGATATTTATCTAGGAATCTAGCAATATAACTTAATAGCATTACCTCCGCGAAAATAATTGCTGCCCCAATAATAAGTGCCAGCCAAACATTTGGAGAGAAGAATCCGACTACAAAAATCAAGGTAAATCCAACAGGACTGTAAACACCAGTAGCAATTGCTGTACTCGCAACTAGGGGAATAAAACCAATCGCTCTCGCCGCTGCAGCGATTCCCGCATCCGCCGTTTGGCCTTCAGATAATAGATTCAACGAGATTGGATCACCAGCCATTAACATAAGGTTTGTAGCACCGGCAATCAGACCACCGATAACCATGAAAAAGACTACATTCTTTTTAATTGATCTTACTTTATCACTAAAGAGAGAAGCTAAATCGACAGATGACCCTTCTGACGCTTTCTCTTTGATTGCATATACAAATAAGAAAATCATTCCAACAATTAATGCCATACCTTCTTGGTTGATGGAGACTACATTATCACCAATTGTAATTAAACCTTGCTCGTTCACAAATACTGCCAGTTGCCTAACGAGTGCTGCTACGACGAAGGTTAGAACACCTTTCTTAATCCCGAATTGCATTGCTACTGCGAGTGCTGGAAAAGTCATAAATGTAACGACAACAGGGGTTCCAACTTCACCTAATGGCTCTAAGAAATTAACCGGCAAGTAATCAAATAATTTTACAAATCCCTCTAACCCTGCAATAAGTCCCCAACCATATAGTCCTCCAATTAATGCGGCAACAGGGGTACCCCATTTATTTTTAGGAGTCAAAAGTCCGATGATATCTGTTCCTAATAAAATACTATGAATCAAAATAATACTAGCGGATATAGTGAACGGTATACCAAATCCAATTACTAATCCAAAACTCATTGCAAAGGCAGTTAATCCAAGTTCTCTTCTATTAAGTCTACCTTCAATATGTTCGGAAACAATCGGACGTAATCCATCGTTAAAAACAGCAATATTTCTATTGGCTAAAATGGCGGCAACCATCCCAATTAAAACGACAAATAATGTCTCCATGGAAAATCCTCCTATCTATTTTCTTTAATGGCATTAATAATCATAGGCACTGCAGCATCCACATGATCTCCTGTAAATCCGAAAGCTTTTTTTCCACTTTTTACCGCTTCCATTACACTTTCATTCTTAGGCTTTTTTCCTGGCATCGATACGGTTTCACATTTGTCTCTACCAATTATCGCAATCGCCATTGCCAAAGCTCCCCCGCCTCCGGTATGACATGCTCCAAGATAATAATCCGCTTGGTTTGTTTTCATTATCATAGCTGCTTCCAAATCAGATTTGATGACCGTTTCAATTGATGAATCTAATTCTTTAATCAGGTTCTCAATTTCCTTCTTCTCAACTTGACCACCAATTACAATTTTCATTTTATTTCCTCCTCATAAATTTATATTTAATACATTTGTGAAATGCATATATAGAAATTGTTTTTCTCCTTCAGGTAGAGAGTCATCCAATAGTTCTTCGACCATTCGTACTTGTTCCACGGCAAAATCATAATGAATGGAACCTTTAACTTCTCGCTTAATTTCTAAACTTGGCGAAGGGAATTCTTCCCCTTTTTTTCTTCTTTCCAACGCCATTGGTAAATGAGTGAAAAGCATTTCCGCTTGCTCGATATCTGTTTTATCGATTGCCTCCATTAATTGTTCGAAAGCTTGTAAAGAAACATCATATGATTTTTGGCTAATCACTTCTTGCTCCAACAAGATTTGTAATCTCTCTTTATACGATTCTAAATTCATTGCTTTTCCTCCTCTAGTCATGACGCCTTTTAAAATCCACTCCAATTAATCAGTTTCCAAAAATAAGACAGCGCTTTCAAAACTCTATAAACTTCATCTAATCTGATTCCCCATAGCATCATAGATTCCAATTAACTCAGGTTTTGAGTTAAGATTTTTTACGATAGCTAATTGGGCATTGGTCACAAATGCTTGGGTTCGAAATGCATAAATAACGGTGTCCCCAACCCTTGCTTTATTTGTATTTAATGTTCCATAATAATCGATATTAGATGGATTATTTTCAATAGCTTCCACCTCTTTAACATTATTTATATTTGTACCTAAAAGAGCGTGCTCCACACGGGATCTAGGATAAAATCCACCACCAAAAACATAA
Organism: Oceanobacillus luteolus; assembly: GCF_023715655.1. Lineage (GTDB taxonomy): Bacteria > Bacillota > Bacilli > Bacillales > Amphibacillaceae > Oceanobacillus > Oceanobacillus luteolus. Next base: position 51,970 of record NZ_JAMBON010000005.1, read on the forward strand.
GAGTGCCGATCATAAACGTGAGACACTTCAGAGACATATACCATTGCAGGACACTCCGGTAAATCTTTCGCTGCATGCAAAGGGGTTGAACCTGTAAATGCATGTCCTGGCTCTCCTTGGGTTGCACCTAGCTCCTTCAATAAAGGGAGAGTATCTGTAGATGTTGCACTAGGCATATTCATTTCAATGTTTGAAAAGCCTTTTCGTTTCAATAATTCTTTTGCCTTTAACATGGATTGAACATTCGGTGTTGGTTCCACTTCATCTTCTTTAATCAGCAAACATGGAAAGCTTGTCAAGCCGGCAATTTCTATTCCTTCCAGTTGTATTAGTTCATCGATTTCCCGTAATAATTGTTGATTTGTAAAACCGCCTTTTTGACCGTCATAAATAAAATTATCCAGATCAGCAATGCGTAGAAATACTTTTTGCCTCCTACCCACTTCTAAAGCAATATCACTAATTATCCGAGCATTTTCATAGCTGAAAACAGTAATATAATCCGGATGAAGTGTTAGAATGCTATGGACCATACACTTTGGAATTTGAACAAGATGGCCGACATGACCTATAGGGATCCCATGATTATACAATGTTATTGCCTCCCAAGGATCTACTGCTACAGCTTTCTCAATCCCCGCTTCTACAATTGTCTTTGCGACCAATGGATTCCGACCTAACTGTTTTGTCATAAAGAACAGTTCAATATCCTGTTTTTTGGCTTCTCTGGCCAAAATTGTAGCATTTTGTTTTACTGTATCCAGGTCTACCACATATGTGTTAGGAGAAATATACCCTTGGTGATGAAAATCGATGGATGCCTCAATTAATTTACTGTTTCTCTTCCAAGTAGCTTCTAAAAACATGTTTTCTCCTCCTACGGTTTCGACATTAAAGAGAGAAATGATGTGCCATTTTCAGGTTTATTGAGCTGCAAAAAATCTGCTCCAGTTGCTGCGATATCTGATAATGTCTTTCTTTCATCAAGAAATGCGCTCTTTGCTTTTTTCTGGTAAGCTAATAGAAATGTTTTTTCTCTTGTATGCTGATTATGCCCAATGGTCGGGTCATTCCCATGGTCAGCGCTCATAATCAATAGATCTTGATCGGTCATTTTATTTAACAATGAAGTTAAATAATAGTCTACCAATTCAATTCGATTTGCATAGCGTTTTGGATTCTGAGCATGCCCAGCCAAATCAGTTTCTTGAACAGTTGCAGCTATAAGTCCATGCTTGATATGGTCCATTTCAGATATGATATCTTTCATAACTTGCTCTGTATCTACTCCAGGAAACTTGGAAGCCCCTTTACAATAAATGACATCTTGCATTTTACCAATTAGCGAGACATCTAGCCCTGCATTTACAGCGATCATGGGTAACTGATTTTCTGGTGATATACCGAACCCCAAGTGTCTTACTTGATATCCCTGTTTATAAACATTCGATTTCGGTGAGTTTACTCCAACCAGACCGTCATCTCTTCTTTCAACAACCTTTTGTAGCTGTTCTGAAGTAACATTTTCCCCGCCTAGAGCGATCACCCGGTTAACTTTAACATTTTGTCTAACGCATTTACCGATTTCCAAAACTTCCTCGTATGATATTTCGTCCAATGGTCCAGTGACATTATAAATTTGCCCATAGTCTGTTTCGATATTGTCTGCAACAATCACCCGATCATTTACCAAAAGATAAGGCAACTCTTGTTTCGGTATCGTTACTTTGAATCTTTCCACTTCTAATGCTCGCTTAACATGCTGTAAATTATCTATAAATGGTGCTCGATATGTTTTTTTCGGCTTAGTCCCCATAATCTCGTTATGCCCCTCAAAACTATCGGCGCCCGGGTGCATTGGGTTAAGTTTTCCATAACTAGCTAATGGGCCCTCTTTCTTTGTTAATGCTGGGTGGTTTAAAATATTATTGATTCCTAACTTTTCCATATTTGGTATGTTTATGGATGGGATACTGTCAATGATATGGCAAAAAGTATTAGCTCCGAGGTCTTCAGGATGGTATTCCTCCACATCTTCCATTGTCCCAACGCCAAGACTATCTAAGATTAAAATAATTACCCTACGTTCCACTGCACTCCCCTCCTTTTAGTATATTCTCAACTAATACTGTGAATTACTTTTTATTGTTTTAATGGAGGTATCAATAATGCGTATTACTGTATCAGGACCACTTCGCATTGGATTAATCCGAATCATCCTTTTACCCAGCGTGGGATCAGCAGATAGGAATGTTCCGGATACTTTATAGAACATCGGTACAAATTCATATTTTGATTCAGCACCAATCGGATTTGGCGCCGCTCCTAACTCATTTGCATATTTGAGAACTTCCTCAGCTATCGGCTCCTCAAATTCTACTAGCAACACTTTGGATTGGGCATTTGCAAGGAAAGCCCGTTTAATACCAGGAATAATTCCTTCATTCAATCTATCAACTAATTTCTCATTGACTTCAGCTTGTATGGCCAACATGACAGGTGCGTAAATGAGGCCTCTAAGCGCTTCCAATGCTTCGTAGCCTTGAACTTGACTACCACCTGAATAGTTCAATTCCTCAATCTTTTCAATGTGCTCTGTCTTGCCAACAAGGAGACCAATCCCCTCTGGACCCAACAATTTAAATAAAGAGAATGTAGACAAGTCCGCTCCGGCTTGTGCACCTATATGCTTCACCTTCATTGCCGCATAATTGTCATCAGTAATGATCGTGAGAGATGAATTAGCGGTTTTGATTGTTTTGATGACTTCATCTATTTCATAGTTGTCATCGATTTTTTGTCGTGTATGCTGAACCAAAGCCCCTTTTATGTCTGGATTATCACGGATTGTCTTTATTAATTGTTCATTATCATGGAAGTCAACAGCTACCGGTATAATCGACATGGAATCTATTGTAGTTTTACTCGTTGGGTAAATGGGTGCATCATGTACCAATATCTTCTCATTTGGTTTGAGAAAGCTCATCAAGCCGTATCGTAATGCCCCAGTACCCGCACCGCGAACAAGCTTTGCTTTCTCCACTCCAAAAAATTCTGCTAGTACTTCTTCAACTTTCTTTGTATAACGGGGTTTATTCATCCCTCTTACTACACCTAAATCTCCTAGCGAAAGTATCTCATCTCCCTGAAAATGTTTGGTGACAATATCAACCAAGGAAAATTGCATTCTCTGCGCTTCTTCCATTGAGATACTTTTTAGTGGTTTGGTTTTCATGATTTCACCTCAACCATTCATAAATTCAGTTGGATTTTTAATCAACATTTTCTCAATCGACTCAGTTGAAAGCCCTGTCTGTTCAAGAAGGGGAACGAACGAATCGAGTAAATAAGAGTATCCGAGGCCACCTTGGTACTCTAGATGGGATTTTCTAGTTATATCCATCGATAGTAAAACCTTATCGATATAACCCTTCTGTTGAATCTCCCACAAGATATCTGCACGTACTTGATCCGGCATATAACTTTCCTTGCCAATCGTATCAAACTCTACATACGCCCCTTCTTTTAACATATGAAGAATATAATCTGCATCCCCCGTCAAATCGACATGACCTATTATTACTCGATTTAGATCCACTCCATGTTGTTTAAAAAAGGCAACCTGTTCGTGGCCTAATGTACCTAAAGTAGTATGAGTGGTAATTGGTTTATTCGTTTCCTTGTGAGCAATGACAACCGCCTCAAAAACTTTCTTTTCTGTTTCCGTCCACTTATTATGGCTCGTTCCGATTTCTCCAATAATTTCCGCTTTCGTATTTGTTCCTTTAATCCCTTCCGTTATTTCTATTAACATCCGTTCAGCTAACTCATCTCTCGATTCTCGAAAGACCTGAATAGGATAAAACTTTTCTTGATAAAAACCAGTAGCATGAATAATATTTATCCCACTTTTTTCGGCAACCTTTTCAACATACGGGATGTTCCTTCCCATTCCAAAATTGGTTACGTCAACAATATTACGAACACCTTTATCAAATAATTTTTGATATTCTTTTACTGTTTCTGAGAATACATCAAGTTGGCAGTCTTCACTTTTTTTCACTTCAGAAAGATCAATTGTTGTATGTTCATGCATATAGGTAATCCCAGGTTCCAACACACCTCTCACCCTCTTTCTTCGAATCTATAACTATGAAGTTAGCTATGGTTAGGAAGGAGTAATGCCGTATACCTGTAAAATCATACTCATTCCTCACCTAATGTATAAACACACCCCTTAATATTTCGGCATTTTGACTCCTTTTTCCACTTGTCTCTGGATATCTAGAATATCTTGTAACTGTACGGAACCCCATTTTTCAATGAATTCTTCTTCTCTTTCACCATCAATAACAATGACAGCTTCCGAAGTATCTTCGGATAGTTCTATCGTTCTTGGAACCTTGAAGCCAATCGACGGAAAGGCCTTCATTAATCTCTTATCATCACTGCTCCACACTGCAGCATCAATCTTCTTGGAATCTAACATATCAAACAGTTGCATATAATTTATGTGTACATATTCAACAGACAAGCCATTGAATTCACTATAAGTCAACTCCGTTTGGTCCGTAGATTCAACATCGACCCCTACCCTCATTCCATCGTAAATCGTGTGATCCTCCCGGTTTGCTAAAAATATTTTATGAGAGGAGACATAGCTTTCAACGCCAAAGCGTTTGAATATTTTTAGATTGGGATATTTTAATAGAATATTATCTGCTGTCATTTTGGAAACAATTGCGAAATCACTACGCTTTGTCCGGACTGTTTCTAAACGATTTAATCCCCCTCGCATGTATGATAAGGATATTTTTTTACCTGCTCCTTCAAACGCTTCAAATAAGCCCGTTGCTAATCCTTCATACTTTCGGGAGTATGGTAACGGCATGGATCCTATCAAAGGAGAAATTCCCGCAATCTCTTGCAACAATTGGTCGTCCTTATCAATTAAATAAGTACCTAGATGCCCTCGAGCCTCCAAACGAATTGCTTTTAGCTCTTCTAATAAGCCTAAAGCAATTTGAACCGTTCCTCGTCCTATGGAAAGTTTCACGCTATAATCAGACACTCGAGGGATTTTACTTCCAATCTCCAATTCTAATAACTCTTTTGCTATATGCTTTGCTGCTAAACCGTTTTTTGAATATAATTTTTCCCACATATTTATATACCTCACCAATATACTATTTTTCGTACATTAATAGTATAGAATCATTCTATATTCAAAGCAATTCTAATGCAATATATTCAATCTTGCTTAATCTATTCCCATTATTTATTTTCTTCTCAATACATACTTAATCCCAATATACTATATTTTGTACAACTGTATTGTAAGTGTTTACATTTTAAAACTCAAGTAATTAATTTGGAAAAATTTAAATAAGGGAGTGGATGACCACTCCTTCATTTCCTTGTGAAATATAACAGCTAATTTATCTATCATGCTCTACTCCTGAAGACAAGACTTGTTATCTAACATCCATATTTCCTCCCGTCAGTACACATACGACATTTTTATCCTTCACATGCAGCTTACCATGCATCGCTGCAGCTACTGTAGTCGCACTCGACGGCTCAATCAGCTGTTTCATCCGCTCCAGGACAAGAAGTTGTGCTTCCTTAATGTCATCGTCCGATACTAGCACAATATCATCTATATAGCGCTGAACGACTGGAAATGTCAGATAACCTGGTTTTATCGCCCGAAGCCCATCGGCAATTGTAGTTGATACCGGGATCTCCGTCAGCTCCCCATTTTTTAATGATAGATACGTATCATTTGCTGTTTCTGGTTCTACACCGATTACTTTTACATTTGGCTTACTCTGCTTTATTGCAGTCAATACGCCGGAGATCAATCCACCTCCGCCAATTGGAACGACAACCACATCTGTCTCTGACAGCTGCGCTAATATCTCTAAACCGACTGTACCCTGCCCTGCCATGACAAGTGCGTCATTATATGGAGGAATAAACACACCATGATTCTGTTCTGCTACCTCCTCAGCCTTTATCAATCTTTCTTCGGATGTTAGACCATGTTTTGCAACCGTTCCACCATAGGCGTTTATCGCTTTCAATTTACTTTCCCTTACATCTTCAGGCACTACAATAGTTGCCGGCACCCTTAATTGATTTGCAATATAGGCAACTGCCTGTCCGTGATTGCCGCTGGATGCCGTCGTGATAAATCTAGCTTTCCCCTTTACTGCCTTTTTCACTTTATTCGTCGCGCCACGGATTTTAAAGGAGCCAGTCTTCTGAAGATGTTCCGCTTTAAAATACATGTTATTGCCACAGATTTCACTTAGCTGTGTGGAATGCAAAATTGGCGTTTCATGGATAACATCTTGTATCTCCTGTTTAGCTTCTAGGATCTCTTTTAAACCAATCATTAGTAAGCCTCCCTTTGCCAATAAGTAATTCGTATTTTTACCCTCTTTAAATCTATGTTTCTAAAATAATGATATTGTATATGTCACTCAAATAATTTTTGAGTCGTTTATATCAATCTAACATATAATCTTCTGAAAACAGCCAAAAGTGATATAATAAAGAGTACAGCTTCATATTATTCCTAGAAAGGGGTTAGGTAACAATGAATGAAAAGATTACCGTACTTAACTTTGATAACACATATCAAAAACAAGCCTTTCTGCACAAGGAAAATGTTGATTGGGTGGACCTGCAATCGATTGCCAACACAAATCTTTTTTGTGAACGAGCTACATTAAAGACAATTGAACATAAGATTTCCCACCTGAGAAATAACATCACTCTGATTGGAAATGGAAACTACCACTACATCACCTATCTGCTGTTAAAACAAGTTCAAAAACCTTTTACCCTAATTTTATTTGACCATCACACCGATACATTAAAAAGCCCTAGTGAGGATCTGATTTCCTGTGGTTCATGGGTACTTGAATCCCTTGAAACTAATCCCTACTTGCAAAAAGTTTTGATTATCGGGGTCAGTGAAGAAGGAGAAACACAAATCCCCCCTTCCATAGAAGGAAAAGTACGTCTTTATACAAAACACCATCTCCGCTTGAATTTCAAGCGTGCACTCCACTCCATCAACCAAGAAATTCAAACCGACGAAGTTTACCTTAGTATCGATAAAGATGTCCTCGATAAAAAAGACGCAATAACTGCCTGGGATCATGGGAATATGCGTTTACGTGAGCTCTTGAGAGTCGTTAAGGAAATTATTAAAAACAAAAACATAAGTGGAATCGACATTTGTGGGGAGTATCCTTCAAATTCAGATGAGTTCGGACTAGAAACTAAAGAAGCTAATGATAAAAACAGTTTTGCGAATCGATTTATGCTGGAGTATATAATCCGATGGCTGCGGCAGGCAAACCATTCTTCTGAGGTTTTACATGCTTAATCATTTAGTGCTGAGAACTAAATATAATTCTTAACCGACTTTAATACCTGATTATTTCCATTCTCAAAAATAAAGGATTTCCCTCCAACAAAGAGAATCTATACTTTAAAGGAGGGTTACAATTGGAACAGGAAATAATAAACAAAGGACAAAAAAAGAGACTAACCAAAAGGAAACTATTCTTGTTTATTATCGGAGGAATTATTTTAGTTTTACTCTGCATGCTCTTATTCGCAAATATATACTTAAATCGCTCGGTAGCACAGGTTAAAGGCACGATTAATCTTCCAATTTTACAAGATGAAGTCACCGTGTTGACGGATTCACACGGAGTACCTCATATACGTGCTCAAAATGAGCAGGATTTATATATAGCACAAGGGTATGTTCAGGCGCAACATCGAATTTTCCAAATGGAATTATCCCGAAGACAAGCATCTGGAACGCTAAGTGAAGTAGTCGGTGAGGCCACAGTAAATCAAGATAAATATTTCCGGACATTGGGCCTAAGGCGTGCTGCTGAAGCGTCGTATGAGATTTATTCAGAAGAAAGCAAGCAAGTCTTACATTGGTTTGCTGATGGTGTGAATATGTACATTGAAGATGCGAAGAAAGCAAACCGTCTGCCAATTGAATTTCAGTTAATGGATGCCGAGCCTGCAGAATGGACACCGATTGATTCACTTACAATTGGAAAGTTTATGGCGTTCGACCTTGGCGGGAACTGGGAACGGCAAGCATTTAATTACTATGTGCTGAGCCGTTTCTCGGAGGAGAAGGCGTACGAGCTGTTCCCTGTTTATCCCGAAAACCGCCCAACAATCATCAAGGATGAAGAAATCGACATTGCCAAGAGCTTTGAACATGCGGTGATTCCTCATGAATTCAATGGGAGTAATAATTGGGTCGTAAGCGGAGAAAAATCTGCATCGGGCGAACCGATACTTGCAAATGATCCGCATTTAGGATTGGCGACCCCTTCCATTTGGCTTCAAATGCATTTGCAAACAGATAATTTAAATGTGAGTGGAGTAATTTTTGCAGGTGTACCTGGAATTATTTTGGGACATAACGAGGACATTGCATGGGGCGTGACCAATACAGGACCAGATGTACAGCAGCTCTATTTGGAAAAACAAAATCCAGAAGCACCAAATGAATTTTTGTTTGAAGATGAATGGGAAGAAGCGGAAGTAATTCCAGAACCGATTCACGTTAGAGATGGAGAAACGATTGATTATGAAGTTGTCGTGACACGGCATGGACCTGTCATCTCCGAATTTGCAGAGGAAAGTGGTTGGGGGACGGTTCTGTCCTTACGCTGGACGGCACTCGAACCGACAACGGAACTCGAAGCAATTTTAGAGATGAATAAGGCGACCAATTGGCAGGAATTTGAAAAAGGGCTCGAAAAGTTCCTTGTGCCGGCGCAGAATTTTGTATTTGCTGCAAAAGATGGAACAATTGCTTATAAGGCAAACGGAAATATTCCACTTTATAAAAACCCTGGAGATGCCCTCCTCCCTCTTGAAGGTTGGCTTGCAGAAAATGAATTGAACGAGTACATCCCATTTGATGAACTGCCTACTGTGGTAAATCCGGAGAAGGGTTATATTGCTACAGCGAATAACAAAGTTGTAGGTGATGACTATCCATATCATATCAGCAACGTCTGGGCACAGCCGTACCGCTACGAACGAATTTCCGAGGTGCTGGAGGAGAGAGATAAACTGACAATAGAAGATATGCAGAATTTACAAATGGATCAAATGAATCTACAAGCAAGGGAATTTGTTCCTTCTTTTTTACAATTAATCGAGGATAATGATTTATCGGAAAATGAAGAAGCAGCTTTGGAAATTATTGCATCTTGGGATTATGAGGATGATGCTGGTGAAGCAGCACCTTTAATTTTCCACCAATGGATGTATGAAGTGGAAAATGTATTATATTCGGGACATTCGGGATTTCCAAGCTCAATGATGAATATGTTCACTGCGAGAGGACAAACGACGGATAAGATCATAAGAAAAGGAATCGTTGGAGAAGAGTCGATTTGGCTGGATGAAAATGGCGGATTGGAACATGTGTTGATTGAATCTTTAACCCAAGCCGTCCAAAAGCTCGAAGTGGAATTTAGAGAAGATTTTTCTGCTTGGAAATGGGGAGATTTTCACCAGGTGGAATTCCGACATCCGCTATCAAGCATTCATCCAGTATTGGAGTTTTTCTTTAATCGAAAGGACCCTTTGCCGATCGGAGGAAGTGCAATAACCCCGATGGCAGCAGCTCATAATCGTGATACAGGAGAAGTTGAGCACGGTGCTCCTTGGAGATTTGTAATTGATTTAGCTAATATTGAAACTGGATATCACATCAACGGCCCTGGACAAAGTGGTCATTTCAGAAGTGATGCGTATCATGATAAAATTAACGATTGGGTGAATGGTATGTTTTATGAAACCCGATTGAATGAGGAAGAAGGGAAAGTATTGCGGTTTGCAAAATAATGCCATTGGAAAAGGGATACTCCTTCAATCTGGAGTATCCCTTTGATTTTCAGTAACATATAAGTTTATTTTTATTAATCCCGATTGTTTCGGGTGGGAAATTCTTAAGATTATCAGCTATAATGGATAGCTTTTAGAAAACGCAGCATGTATTCAAAGTTAAAGAATTTCACTTTACCGCGGTATATGTTCCACTGGATGTTCTCTGACTTAAGCAACACAAGCCCTACCTGCTCTTGCGTCCTTGCGACCCCTTAGTCGCTCCAGTTTGAATAAGCATCAACAAAAACATTGTAGAATGCCAGAATTACTTAGTTGTTACTAGACTATTAATAATATCATTCACTATATCATTTGTCAAATTAATCTTAGATACTCTTTTTTTCTAGACAAAGTAAATCATTCCATCAACCTCCCGGCAGATGAAAATGATCTAAGCATTGGCTTTTCATATGAAAGTTTTTTATGCTCGGACGATATGGATGAGTGGACATATGACCTTGAGCAACGGGAAGCCTTTGAAAATGACAAGATAGAAAGATTTTATGGACACGTGGAATACGCACACAAACAGATGGTATTAAAACATAATGATATTTGTTACAGCACTTCTATTTTCACAGAGGATGGGTACCATGAATCTGATAAAAGACTGTTTGAATTGTTGGCAAATACGTTTAAGACAGAAGAAGAAGGAGCTTATGACCCTATTTATTCCGGGGTCGGAGGCAAGAGGCTATCAAGGCGGAGATAACCGTTCAAAACTGCGGGAATTGCAAATTACGAAGCTTGATATTTCTTCTAATTCAAGTTCCAGAGGGCACGTGAGAACCCCTTGCGTTACCCCTCACTTCTGAATCCTACTCCAGAGGGTACATGAGAATTTCTTACGTTACCCCTCACTTCTGAATCATGCTCCAGAGGGTACATGAGAACTTCTTACGTTACCCCTCACATAGAAATATTGTTCCAAAGGGAACGTGAAAACTCCTTGCTTACCTCTAACTCCAAAATTCTGTCCCAGAAAAAGATCTGGCTCCAGAACATCATAAAATATCAAACCAAAATCCCTGCCCTCTCCAATTCCCTGCAAGCTGCTTCAATCTTCTCTATTGAATCCGCTTCTAACGTATGAAGATGCAAACCTTCCGTTAACGATGATAAATGAGAGGCTTTTGGATCTTGCAGTTTTTCATAAAACAAGTCTACCTCTTTTCGATTGCTCACCATGATCGAGGCTGTTAAGTCACCATATACCGGATGCTCCACACTCACATCCTTGACCGTAACGCCATGATCAACAATCATATACAACTCTTCTAGTGTTTGCTCTGGAGTATGTCGGACCACAATCGTCCGTCGTTGTACACTATCCTCGGCCTTCTCCCTTAAATAAACATATCCTTGACTCGTAGCGATAATTGGTTCGTTTTTCGCTTTTAGGATGGAAACATCTTGAACAATAACTTGTCTGGAGACATTCGCTTTTTCAGCAAACTCTGAAGCTGTAATTGGTGTGGATGCACTTTCTAACGTTGTGATAATTAACTTTTGACGTTCTTGGGGCGACATTTTTTTCATATTTTTACACTTCCTTATGGTTATGCCATTCTAAAATTCTACCATGTGCATGTAAAATTTTACTTGATATAATATTAAATCTATGTAAAGATAGTTGTCAAGACATCTAAATATACACCCAAATAAACACCCATGATTTCATTGTGAAAAACTTCACAACTAACTCGATTTATAAGGAGATATAAAGATGAATCAACTAAAGTTAAAGAAAATGCTAGAATCATTTTTACTAGAAGATATTGGTGATAATGACTTAACAAGCAACTCTATCTTTCCTATCGAACAACAAGGTAAAGGGATTTTCATTTCGAAAGAGGATGGAATTATTGCAGGACTTGAAATCATCCAAGCTGCTTATCATTTGCTCGATCCACAAATCGAAGTTAAATTGCATTTTGCTGATGGAGATAGGGTCAATCAAGGAGATACGATTGCGGAAGCTTTTGGTCCAGTAAGACCTATCCTGACAGGCGAACGTGTCATTTTAAATTTACTCCAGCGGATGAGTGGAATCGCCACATTAACGAAAACATGTGTAGAGACTTTAAATGATCCCTCCATTCAAATCTGTGATACAAGAAAAACAACGCCTGGCCTAAGGATGCTGGAGAAATATGCAGTCACCGTTGGCGGTGGGAAAAATCATCGTAACGGCTTATATGATGGTGTCATGATTAAGGATAATCATATTTCTTATTGCGGATCCATTACAAAAGCAGTTGAGCGAGTACGTGAATCTGTGGGCCATATGGTAAAAATCGAAGTTGAGACGGAAACGCGGGATGAAGTGTTAGAAGCCGTTGAAGCAAATGCAGATGTCATTATGTTTGATAATCGCAAACCTGAAGAAGTGAGGGAATTTGCCAAACTTGTTCCACCTCAAATTATAACCGAAGCTTCTGGAGGGATTAATCTATCAAATCTAGCATCTTATGCCAATACCGGAGTTCGATATATATCTTTAGGTGCATTGACGCACTCGGTTAAAGCGCTAGATATTAGTTTACAAGTCAAAGAAGGAAACAAAAAATAATTTCCGACTTACAGGAGAGCTAGAACATGAACAAAAAAACATTCATATCTATTCTTTTACTGCTATTCCTATCTATTCTAGCTGGCTGCGAAGAAGAAACAGAAGGTTCTGATTCGAACGGCATCACTACTACTATCAAGGGCGGTCGGACAGGTGGTGCATGGGCAGTATTTACAGAAGGAATTGCCGAATCGGTCCGTCGTGAAAATGATTCCTCCTATATTACAGTGGAACCTGGCAGTATAGTAGAGAATCCTCCCATGGTAGGTCTCGGCAGGGTTCCATATGGTTTGTCTTATGCGATGACCGCCTATGCTGCTTATCGAGGAGTAGAGCCATACGATCAAGCTTTTGAAGATATTCGTGCGGTTAGTGTTGTTATTCCAGCTAATTATTATCAATTCTTTGTGAGAAAAGATGTGCCATACGATTCACTTCATGACATTGTGGAAAACCAAATACCAATTCGTTTGGCTGTGAACCAAAAAGGATCAGATGCTGAGCTGATCACCCGGGAAACATTCCATCATTTTGGGATAACCTATGAAAATATCATTTCATGGGGAGGGTCAGTCGATTATCTGTCCGGGTCAAAGGCGTTTGAAATGATGGCGGATGGAAGAATTGACGCTGCTGGAAATGCCGAGTCTGCACCTTCAGGTAATATTATTGAAGCCTCTACAACCATCGATTTAAAAATGGTTTCCTTGGATAAGGAAACTATTGAAACGGTATCCGAAAAACTCGGAATGGAGCCCAACACGATTCCTGCTGGGACCTATGACTTTCAAAAAGAAGACATTGATACGGTCAGTACCCCAGCAATTCTTATCGTTCATAAGGACGTTTCTGACGAAGAGGTGTACGCAGTTACAAAGAGCATCTACAACAACTTGAATTATTTACAAACCGTACATGATGAATTTAAAGAATTGACAGAGGAAAGTATGATAAACGTTGGAGAGCTCCCTCTCCATCCAGGAGCCGAGAAGTTTTATAAAGATATCGGAATACTTGCTAAGGATGAATAAACATCTTATTTTGCCAAGAAGGAGTTAGTTCCTTATGAACATAAAAGGATTTGTTGTAGGTTGGTTTGGTTATGGATACCGACGGCAATTATCATCATTCCACATAAAAATATTCAGCTGCACGGCCTTCATTTTATCTATATACCAAGTCTGGTCTGTAATCTGGGGAAAACTAGATCCGTTGAACCAGATGGCCATTCATCTATCTGTAATATTGGGCCTGACATTTTTGATGTACGGCTATTCAAGAAAACATAAAATCAAGCAAGCACCCACTCTATATGACTATGCCGCTGCACTGTTAGCATTATCTTCAGGAGTGTATTTTTCAGCTCAAGCAGAACGGATTTCAGTAAGGATTCCTATCCTAGACCCATTAAGTACACTTGACCTCTTTTTTGGCGTTATTTTTGTGGTCTTAACGATAGAAGCTGCTCGAAGAACGATGGGATTTCCAATCATTGCAATTGTGTTTATTGGCCTTGGTTATAGTATATGGGGACATCATTTTTCAGGTTTATGGCACCATCGTGAATTTTCCATTTCAGAGATCATTAATGATGTAGCCTATACCTATAATGGAATTTGGGGATCTCCACTCTCAGTTGCTGCAACATTTGTGTTTATGTTCCTTTTATTTGGTGCATTTTTGAAGCATGCCGGTGCGGGTCAATTTTTCTTTGATCTATCGGCCGCCATTGCAGGAAGAACAAAGGGAGGTTCAGCTAAAGTAACAGTCTTAGCCAGTGCATTCTTTGGTTCCATTTCCGGGAGTCCGACAGCCAACGTCGTTACGACTGGGTCCTTTACTATTCCAGTACTCAAAAAAAGTGGTTACAAACCCTCCATGGCAGCAGCAATTGAAGCAGCTGCATCAACAGGAGGGAGTATTTTACCGCCAATCATGGGGTCTTCCGCTTTCTTGATGGCGGCAGTTACACAAATCCCCTATGGAACAATCGCGATAGCTGCCGTCATCCCTGGGATCCTTTATTATGTATCCTTACTTGTGATGGTCCATTTGGAAGCTGTACGATTGGATTTACCAACACCTGAGGAAGAAAGTATTCCACGATTAAAAGAGGTATTGATAGAAGGTTGGTATTATTTTATTCCATTAATTGTTTTAGTGTATTTTCTCATGAGTGGATACAGTGCATCAAGGACAGGATTTTACAGTATTCTTGCAGTTATTCTTGTCAGTTGGTTCCGTAAAGACACACGGATTGGATTCAAAACAGCATTCCACGCGATGGTCGACGGCGCAAAGTCTTCCATTCCGGTAACCGCTGCCTGTGCCGCAGCAGGAATGATTATCGCAGGAATCATGTCTACAGGTCTCGGTGGAAAGCTGACAAGTATTGTTCTAGGGTTCACCGACGGACTACTCGTCCCTACCCTATTTTTAGTGATGCTCATTTGTATTGTTTTGGGGATGGGAATGCCAGTAGCAGCTGCCTACATATTGACAGCCATGTTGGCGGCTCCAGCTTTAATCGGATTAGGTGTCTCACCACTTGCAGCACATTTGTTTATCGTGTACTTTTCTATTTTTTCTGCAATAACACCACCAGTTGCAGTTGCAGCCTACGCAGCTGCAGGAATTGCAGATGAAAATCCGAATACTGTCAGTATCGAGGCTGTTAAGCTAGGAATTGTTGGTTTTATTATCCCATTTATGTTTGTTTTGAAACCAGCTCTACTGATGGAAGGTTCATGGACGGAAATTATAATAGCAACATTTACCGCAACACTAGCAATTATTGCACTTGCAGCAGGAACAATCGGATTTCTGAAAACAAGCACTACCATCTGGGAACGGATAATATTAATTGTAGCTGGCTGTATGTTCGTATACCCTAGTTTCTTATTGAATGGAATCGGAATCATTTTATTGATTACAGTATTCTTGTTCCAACTGAAACGAAGGATCGGAAGTTCAGTTTCTAAAGGAGCACAAAATATACCAAGAATTTAACAAGATGTGTTTTTAAGCTGAGAGAAATTCCAGCCTCTCCTCAAAATCCCACCTCAGTTCGTTTAGTTTACGAACAGGTGGGATTATTTTTCATAATATGACCATATACAACGAACATCCATCTCCCCCTAACTATCCTTTTTATTCTTCTAAATTCTTTTATCTATTTTACAAAATTAACTTTACACGAAGGAACAAACGTTCTATAATAATGTTAATGTTTTCTGATTCTTTCATAACTTCTAGTTTTTACGCCCCCTTTTATGGAGTTCATTCGATTATGATTATAAGGACCCATAAGAGGAGGAGTGTATATTCTTGAAAAAGCAGAAATTTACCTTCGAAGAGATATATGAACAAAATGAGCGGAGGATCCATTACCATTTGCACAGGTTGAACATACGAGATCACCATCAAGAGTTTTATCAGGAGGGGCTTATTGCTATGTGGAGTGCATATAAAAACTATCAGCCAGATAAAGGTCCACTATCCACCTACTTCAATTATATGATCCGCAATCGTTTAATCGATCTCATTCGAAAAGAAAGTCGCAGGTTGGAAAATGAGAAACTGGCAACATCGGAGGACGAAGGTGCAAATGATACGGCTACGTATCATCAAGTAAGCGAAACGACTCAGTCTCACATAACCACTCATCTAGACAGCAACATGGATGATTATATGTGGAAGCAAATAAGAAACATACTGACGGAAAAACAGTGGAAATGGGTACGATATTACATTATTGAAGATATGACACTAAAAGAGATTGCTGAGAATGAGGGTGTTTCCATCGAAGCGGTAAAAAGTTGGGCAAAGGAAGCAAAGAAAAAACTGCGGAATATCGATATGAAAAAGATGATTACAGAAAACCTGAATTCCTAGTTTCACAAATTGATATTCTCCAACAGTCCCTTTTGCCTATTTCTTAGTATCCAATACGGGAAAACAACCTACTACATCCTTACCCATTATGTACATTTACATTTACATCCAATGTTGTTAATATTTCAAATAATAATGTTTATATTGGGGGAAGAATATACCTTTTTCAGCAAATATCCGACAAACAAATAAAAGGAGAATCAGCATATGGCAAAGCTTGTAAACATAGGGATGATCCAAATGAATGTAACACTGGGTGATGTTCAAGGAAATTTAGAAAAAGCAGCTCAATTCGTTGAGGATGCTGCTGAAAAAGGAAGTCAGATTATCTGCCTGCCAAAACTATTTTCCACTGGTTATCATTTGAATTATCTAGGAGAAAAAACAGTGGAACTGGGTTTAACATATTTTCAGGATAGTGTGCAATTTTTATCCAACGTAGCACGTAAAAATAAAGTATACCTCATAGCCCCTATCCCTGAAGAAAGGGAAATAAAAGGCGTTCTTTATAACTCAGCTTTATTATTTAATGATGAAGGCGACCTGGAAGGATCCTATGCTGCACCCCATTTACAGGGGGAAGAAGCGATATATTTTCGGGAAGGCAATGAATTCCCAGTATTCGAAACGAAGTATGGAAAGATTGGAATTGCTATGTTTTACGATGTTGGATTTCCAGAAGTGAGTAGAATCCTCAGCCTAAAAGGAGCCGAAATGATTTTTATTCCTGGAGCTTGGAAGGCCCAAAACATGGATATGTGGGATTTGATTTTGCCGCAGCGAGCACTAGAGAACTTAGTATATACTATTGGTGTGAATCATATATCTGATGATCACGGACTGGAGCTATTCGGCAAAAGTAAAATATGTAATCCGAGAGGTAAAGTGATTAAAGAATTACCTGTGAATGAGGAATTTATATCAAATACGATGATAGATTTAGATGAGGTATACAAACATCGGATCAAGATCGATTATTTAAAGGACAGAAAACCATATCTTTATGAAGAATTAACACATACACAAAATGAGTAAAACGCTTGAACCATAAAGAGCCGAGTCATTTAATTCTCGGCTCTTTAATTTGAATGGATTAGTTTAATAGCCAGCCAGAGACGGTGTTCAACTCCAGTCTAACAGTTTATTATACATATACTATTTTTCTTAGAGAGAGAAATATGTTACTACCCATTATTTTAGAGTCTTATTTTATATCCATGTATTTAACGAAATCTTTTGTTTCGGCTACATAATAACTGGGTAACGATAATTAATCTATTCTAAACTAATCTGAGGTGAATCAATATGGATGAGCATAAAGAGATTGAAAGAACGGAAAAGAAAACGGATTCAAGCAGAGTTGCAGTTGCCTTTATAAAATATGCCGCAATCCTGATCATCTTCTTTGGCATTCTATGGTTTGTTATTAACTATATATTATAGTTTCAAAAAATCACCACTATTAAACTAGTGGTGATTTTTCGGAACTTGTTGAGATAGAATGCACCTATACTTAAACAATTTGATAAACACGCGCTTCATAAGGACGAAAAGTCATTGCATCAAATGTTTCAACACCAAGTTCCATCTCATAGTTACTTAATAACAGTTTCCCTTGTTTCCCAACCAATTTCTTAGGGGGTTCAACTTCTGCATTATGTCCAAATAAATTCGTTAGGATCACATAAGTCTGTTCTTTTGAAGTGCGCAAATAAGCAAAAATCTCATCATGTTCCTCTAAAATGAGCTTATAGCTGCCATATATAAGAGTTTGGTTCCCTCTGCGCAATTCTATTAACTTTTTATAGTAATGAAAAATAGATTCAGGATTTTTCAATTCCGCTTCTACATTAATTTCTGTATAATTTGGGTTTACTTTCAACCATGGTGTTCCGGTTGAGAAGCCACCGTTCATCTCACGGTTCCATTGCATCGGTGTTCGTGAGTTATCACGGCCACTCTTCCAAATGATTTTCATTACCTCTTCATGACTCTTCCCTGCAGCCCGCTCCTCTTTATAGAGGTTTTTAATCGCAACGTCATTATAATCTTCGATAGATTCAAAACTAACATTCGTCATGCCAATTTCTTGTCCCTGATATATAAACGGTGTCCCTTGCATCAAGAAATACATTGTTGCAAAGCTTTTCGCTGATTTTTCCCTTAACGTTGTATCATTTCCCCATGTTGAAACGGAACGAGGTTGATCATGGTTCTCCAGAAATAACGCATTCCATCCAATGCCATCGAGACCTGTTTGCCATTTGCTCAGAGTTTGCTTGAGACCATGAATATCGAGTCCCCCTGTTGCACTTTTCCCCCATAGATCTAAGTGTTCAAATTGGAAGATCATATTAAAATAACCATTTTCTTCGCCAACCCATGCGTCAGCCTGCTCTACAGAGACTCCGTTTGCTTCTCCAACGGTCATGATGTCATACTTGTCGAATGTTTCTTTTTTTAATTCTGTTAAAAACACTTCAATTCCAGGACGATTCATGTGGCCTTCATAGGAAGGGACATACTTCTTCTTATCAGGATTCGGCATATCAGGGAAACCGGGAATTTTTTTTATATGTGATATTGCATCTACACGAAAACCATCTATCCCTTTATCCAGCCACCAATTCACCATTTTGTACAAATCTTGACGTACACTCGGATTTTCCCAATTTAAGTCAGGCTGTTTACGTGAGAAGACATGCATATAATATTCTCCCGTCTCCTTATCATATTCCCAAACAGAGCCGCCAAATATGGACTCCCAGTTATTAGGTGCCTTGCCATCCTTTCCAGGGTGCCAAATATAATAATCACGGTATGGATTATCCTTGGATGACCGAGATTCGATGAACCACTCGTGCTCATCCGAAGTATGGTTGATGACAAGATCCATAATCAATTTCATCCCACGCTTATGAACTTCATCCAGTAATTCGTTAAAATCCTCCATCGTTCCGAATTCAGGTGAAATTCCTTGGTAATCACTTATATCGTAGCCATTATCATCGTTCGGTGACGGGTAAATTGGTGATATCCAAATCACATCAATTCCCAACTGCTGCAAATAATCCAGCTTGGTTATGATCCCTTGAATATCTCCAATACCGTCTCCATTTGAATCCATAAAGCTTCTTGGATAAACTTGATAAGCTACTGCTTCCTTCCACCAATTACTTCTCATGGTTTTCCTCCTAAAGCTGTACTGTTTATTATTTTTATTACTCGGTAAACCAACAGCTAAATGCGTACCTTAAGGTCGTTTATACGAACTTACCGAATCCCGGTAAATCACCTTATGCGGGATGATGATTCGCTTTACCGGTTCTGATTTGTCTACCGTCTTTTCAATTAGAGCCTTAGCTGATTGTACCCCAAGTTCGTATATTTGAATATCAATCGTTGTTAATGCAGGTCTGGTGATCTCCGATAAATAAACATTATTAAAACTTACTAATGAAATATCCTCTGGAACACGAATTCCCGAATCTTCCAGCATGCCCAAAACTCCTAGGCTGATTAAATCATCACTGATGACAATTGCTGTCGGACGCTGTTTCAATGCGAGTAAACTTTCCACTGCTTCCCGTCCTGCTGATTTAAGAAATTCAGTATGGATGTGATAATCTTTTACGTCCTCTAATCCAGCTTCCTGCAGAGCGGTTTCATAGCCTTTCTCCCGATCTATCGTTACAAACAAATCACGCGCCCCACCGATAAAAGCAATCCGTTGATGACCTTGTGCTATAAGGTACTCTGTAATTTCCTTCCCTGCAGAAAAATTGTCGTTATCGACATGTGTTATCTCGTTCATATACTCGTACGGCTTCCCAACAATGACAAAAGGAAATTCGTTTTCCCTCAGGAAGTTGGTTATACGATCATCCATCCGTGAGTAGAGTAAGATCATGCCATCAACATATCTGCCATAGACCATCCGCTCTACTTCTGCAAAAATCTCATCCTCAGTTTGTCCGCTGGATAGCATCATCGTATATTGCTCTTTGTGAGTGACGGATCCAATCCCACGTAGTATTTCAGGGAAAAATGGATTTTGTAATGCCTTATCAGCAGACGATGGCAGAATGACACCAATCGCTTTGGTCGACTGGGCAACCAAATTCCGTGCGTGGATATTCGGATGATAACCTAATTCCTTCATCGCTTTCCGTACTTTCTTTTTCGTATCTGAACTTATCCTTGGATTATCGGCAATCACTCTAGAAACCGTAGAGGGTGACACACCTGTTGCCTTTGCTATGTCTTTAATTGTTACCATTATTCTTTACACCCTCCTTTCCAAATTTCACTCTGTGTCATAAGCATTCCTGGCTCGAATTATCCTTTCGTTGCCCCTGATGTTAAACCGGAGATCAAATAGCGTTGTAGCAGAAGGAAAACCAATGCAATCGGAATGGCAATTAATATGGCTCCTGCTGCAAAACGGGTAAAGTTTGTTGAAAATTGATCATTGATAAAACTATATAGTCCGAGTGCCAACGTATAGTTTTCCGGACTTGTAAGTACAATCCTTGGTAATAAGAAGTCCATAAAAGGTGCCATAAAGTTAAACAAAGCAACGACCGCTAAAATAGGCTTTGCTAATGGAAGCATGATGGTCCAGAAAACCTTCAAATGCCCAGCCCCATCAATCTTCGCCGCTTCATCCAACTCTTTTGGTATCGTATCAAAGTAACCTTTTACTAGCCATGCATTAAATGGAATTTGACCACCGAGATAAACTAGCAGCAATCCCCATAGTGAATCCGTCAAGCCAATCGTATTCAACAGAATATAAATCGCTACCATCCCCATTAATGCCGGGAACATCTGCAATAATAAAAACAGGTATAAACCATATTTACGCCCTATAAATTTATATCGAGAAAAGGCGTATGCAATAAGCGACGTTATAATAACTGATCCAAGTGAATTTAGAATGGCAACGATTAAACTATTTTTATACCAGAGTAAATAATCACTCCGTGGATCCGTAAACAGCCATATATAGTGTTCTAATGTTGGATTAGATGGAAATAAATCTGTCACGAGCATATTTGTCCCGGGGTTTACACTCATCATAATAGCCCAAAATAATGGATAGCCGATAATGATAAACATAATCAGGAAAAATAAATAGATTAACGTTACTTCAATTTTAGATTTAGTTTTTCTATTCATCAGTAACGTTCCCCCTCATCTTTAAATGCTGCCGTTCTTCTAAACTGGAAGAATGCAAAGCCCATCACGATAAGTCCCATGATAATTGTAATCGCTGCAGCCATATTGTAATTATTTGTTTCAAACGTCAATTTATAAACCCATGAAATTAAAATATCTGTACCTCCAGCATTTTGTCCACGAACAGCTGGATTTCCTTCATTGAACAGATAAATAATATTAAAGTTATTAAAGTTACCTGCATATTGCATGATAAGAAGAGGTGCAGTGGCAAATAGAACATGTGGAATCGTAATAAGTCTTAGCTTCTGCCATCTGGTTCCGCCATCCACATCTGCTGCTTCGTACATATCAGCAGGAACACTTTGAAGTACCCCGGTAAATAATGCAAAGATAAAAGGAAAACCTAACCAGGTTTGAATCATGATTAATGCAATCTTTGCCCAAAATGGATCGGACAGCCAAGGTATCATTATTTCAAAATGACTTAGTATATCTCGGTTGATCGCACCAAATGTGGGATTGAAAAGTGCTGAAAAAATTAAGATAGAAACGAATGCAGGCACAGCCCAAGGTAAAATAAGTACGGTTCGAATTGTTCGCTTAAATTTAATTCGCTTATCATTAACGAGTAAAGCTAAGAAAAAGCCGAGAATGATTTGTAATGTCGTTGCAACGACTGTCCAAACAATCGTCCAAGTAAATACACTTAAGAATGTATTCTTCCATATATCGATATTAATGAGATCTGTAAAATTAGCAAACCCTACCCAACTCAATAGGTTCCTAGGTGGAGAATTATACTGATTATAATCAGTAAATGCTAATGCAAGCATAAATAATAGTGGCAGTACAACGATGAAAAGAAGCATTACCAAACCAGGCAAAATCAAAAAGTATGGAAAACCACGATCATAAAAGTTAGAAATCCCTTCTAACAAAGTGGGAATAGGTTTTCCTTCTTCTCTAGTTTTTGCATCTTTTCGTGCATCTAAAATATTGTATGCATAAATACATATCCCAAAGAAAAGGACTATCAATGAAATGAGACCTTGCAATAATAATTGAATGGAATGATGTTCACGAGGTATGGTTCCAAGAGTAAATAAACCCCAAATCCCGATATCTATATAGTCCCAAGTAGTAACCAAGAAAGAGATTGAAACGATCAGCAGTATGAATCCCTTTAATAATCTTCTATTATATAGTTGGCCTAATCCTGGAACCAAGACGGATAATAACGTAGCAATATTTCGAGGTGCGCTTAGCCCAGTTTTCTTCTCCGCTTGATTATTCGTCATTTCTATTTCCCTCCTAAAACGAGTAGCTTAAAGACAGCAGCATTTCTCGAAAATAGTATATGGGAGCAAAGAGCCCCCATATACCAGATCCATGTACTTTACTGGTTCGCACCAGATGCTTCAATATTGTCATTTATGGATTGGACAGCCTCATCTAGTACTTCGTCCACCGGCTCCCCTTTAGAGATAAAGCTTAAAGCATCATTGAATGGAGTCCAGACTTGCTGCATTGCCGGTACATTCGGCATCGGCTCACCATAGTTTGTTTGCTCTGCAAATGCGGAATAAATTTCATCATCGGCAATGACTGGATTTTCAATTGCATCATGTCTTGGAGGCATTTCACCTGCCACTTCATAATAAATCATCGAGTTCTCTGCATTTGTAATGTATTTCATTAGATCCTGTGCCCATTCTTTATTCTCAGAGTAGTATGATAGCATGTAAGATTTTACTCCAACAAAGGATTTAGGACGCTCTCCATTATCAAGGACTGGTAATGGAACAACACCGAGATCATCACCTAATGCTTCAGCATATTCACGAGCCATCCAAGGTCCATTAATTACCGTCGCTACTTTTCCTTCTTTAAATAATCCATTCATAATATCCGGTGTTAAATCTTGTGGAATGTAACCTTCATCAAACCATGTCTTGACTAAATCTCCACCCTGCTTTGCACCTTCATTCGCAAGCCCAATATCGGTAATATCGTAGTTTTCTCCGTCATTTGCAAAGACGTATGCTCCATATCCGGAGAAAAATGGGTAGACGAAATATAGATTAGCAGCTTCCATCAAGAAACCATATTTATCTTGTGATGCATCTGTAAAGTCAGCTGCGAGGGACATGATCTCTTCCATCTTTTCGGGTTCTGTTTCAACTAAAGATTTGTTATAATACATCGCATATGTTTCCATGACAGCTGGGAATCCCCAATAATCACCGTCAAATGTAACAGCTTCTTTTGCAATATCTGTATATTCGGATTCTGCTTCACCCAAATCAACGGGGTCAACTAATCCACGAAGTGCTAAATCTCCAATTCTATCATGCGGTTGGAAAATGATATCTGGACCATTACCAGCTGGACCTTCCACATCTAATTTTTCAACTTGTTCCAACATGTCCACTGGGACAAGCTCAACTTCTATTCCTGTTTCTTCAGTATATTTATTTGTAATTTCCTCCATCGCCGTTTGTTGCTTCTCTTCTGCATTCATCCAAAGCGTTAATGATTCAGGCTTCTCCGGCATGTCCCCTTCTGATGCGCCCTCTCCACTGGTATCTCCATCAGTCGGCTCTGCGTCGTCTGGACCGCATGCTGCAAGTAACCCAACAATCAACAATAAAGCAAAAGCATAACGTAACCATTTACTCATTTCATTGACCTCCCCAAAGTTTTGATATCTCAATGACGCATGCAACATTAGGCAATCGTTTGCACAATCATTGTACTTTAAATTATACACACCTTTACTGAAAGCGCAATCATATTTTCGTTTTTTCATAACATTTTCTTACCTACTATCTATAATGACGGTTACAAACCTATCAAATTAGTGTTAAACTATTAAATAACATCGATGATTTATCAGGAACTAGAAATATAACTCTATCTAATCAAATGCACAGATACGTGCAAACGTTTGAATAATATAGGAGGTATCTTCATTGTTAAAAGAAGCAATCTATCACCGTCCAAAAGATAACTTTGCATATGCATATGACAAAGAAACATTACACATTATGTTGCAAACGAAAAAGAATGATATGGATTCTGTTGGACTTATATTTGGGGACCCTTATGATTGGGCTGATGGAAAGTGGATGACTAAAACAGTAGAAATGATAAAGACAGGATCATCGGCTTTGCATGATTATTGGTTCGTCGCTGTAAAACCGAAATTCCGCCGAATACGGTATGCCTTTCGTTGTATGGATGCAAATGAAACATGTTATTACACGGAGAGTGGTATTTATTCTGCCGCACCTGAGGATATATCTCATTATTTCTGTTTCCCGTATATGAATCAGGTTGATGTCTTTCAAGCTCCAAGCTGGGTAAAGGAAACGGTATGGTATCAGATTTTCCCGGAGCGATTCGCAAATGGAGACCCTT
Source organism: Oceanobacillus luteolus (assembly GCF_023715655.1). GTDB lineage: Bacteria > Bacillota > Bacilli > Bacillales > Amphibacillaceae > Oceanobacillus > Oceanobacillus luteolus. The sequence goes on from NZ_JAMBON010000005.1 coordinate 76,994, forward strand.
CCATAAATCCTGAAGGCACGCTGCCTTGGGGCTCAACAGCACCTACACCAACCAACTTTTTCGGCGGGGATTTCCAAGGTGTTATCGATCATTTGGATCATCTCGTTGAATTGGGAGTTAACGGCATATACTTCACTCCAATTTTCAAAGCATATTCGAATCATAAATATGACACCATCGATTATATGCAAATCGACCCACAATTTGGTGATAAAGAGACGTTTCGCCGGCTTGTAAAAGAATGCCATAAACGTGGAATACGTGTTATGCTTGATGCGGTGTTTAATCATAGCGGCTATTATTTCCCACCTTTTCAAGATGTGTTGAAAAATCAGGAGAAGTCAGCTTATACAGATTGGTTTCACCTTCGGGACTACCCTGTAAAACCAGAGCCGATACCAAATTATGATACTTTCGGTTTCGTTGGTTCGATGCCTAAACTGAATACAGAAAATACTGAGGTAAAAGCCTATCTGTTAAAAGTTGCACGCTATTGGGTGGAAGAATTTGATATTGACGGCTGGCGCCTCGATGTTGCGAATGAAGTCGACCATCAGTTTTGGAGAGATTTCAGAAAAGAAGTAAAGGCTGTGAAGCCAGATGCTTATATTTTAGGAGAGATTTGGCATGACTCGATGCCTTGGCTTCGTGGCGACCAATTTGACGCAGTGATGAACTATCCCTTTACAAATAGTGCCATCGATTTTTTCGCTAAGCGTGAAATGACAGCCGAAGACTTTGCAAATTCTATAACCAAAGTACTTCATATGTACCCAGCTAATGTAAATGAAGTGCAATTTAATTTACTGGACAGCCACGACACACCACGTATTCTGACACTAGCAGATGGGGACATCGATAGGGTGAAACTTCTCTATCTATTCCAACTATCTTTTATCGGAACGCCATGTATTTATTATGGAGACGAGATTGGGATGTCTGGTGGTCAGGATCCAGGTTGCCGAGCATGTATGATTTGGGACGAGACGAAACAAAACAAAGAATTATTTACATTTGTTAAAAACTTGATTGAACTGCGTAAAAACGTTCCTGCTTTTGGTAATGACGGTACTTTCAAGATTTTAGCTTTTGATAATCAATCCAATACGTTAATTTACCAAAAACAAAGCCATAACCGAAAGATCCTTTTTGCCATCAATAATAGCTCGAAAAAACAAGCTGCACATCTACCTGATTTTCAAAAGTCTTCTTGCAGTGAACTGCTCATAGGAAAAGATAGTGAAGCTGCTTATCATAGAGTACCGTTTGAAATGGAACAGATTGAAGTTCCCTCTATGGGCTTTCGGATATTTGAATATCGACTATAAATAAAAGTTCAATATCAACAATAAAACACCACCTCTAGGATACTGAAACCTCGAGGTGGTGTTATAAGAAACATAATTTCTACAATCCGCTTATTTTTTATTTAGAGTGATTAGTATCTCAACCCGTCTATTCTTCTGACGGTTTTCTTCCGTTGAATTTGGAACAGCTGGTTTATACTCTCCATATCCTTTCGCACTAAACATCGTCGGATCCAGTTTTTCATTTTCAAGCATAAGCTTCATGAAATTGACGGCCCTAGCGACACTAAGCTCCCAGTTCGAAGCATATGAGCTGTTCGAGATCGGAATATCATCCGTATGTCCACTAACAATGACTTCATGCGGCGGATCGAAGTAAAGAAGCTCTGCAACCTCTTCCGCTGTCTGCTTTGCATGCTCTTTTACTTCGGAACTGCCTTTATCGAAAAACACATCGTCGACAATAGTCAGCTTCAAGCCTTCCTCTGAGAGTGCTGTTTGGAATTTTTCTTCCAACTCATGCTCCTCGATATAGGTGTCGATGCTCTCTTTCATTTGCTCTAATGGTGGTCGATCAGAAGTCCCTTCATCAGGAACCTCGCTTTCATCAGAATGTTCTTTTGGAATAGGTTTTTCATCGGATTCATTATCGTTCACCGGTGTCTTTCTAGGTAACTCCTCTTCCAGTATTCCAGCACCACCTAGCGAGAACTCACCACGAAATACTTGTGCCAGCTTCTCATATTTTTGGGAATCCACTTCACTGGCGGCAAACAAAATGATAAATAGTGCGAGTAGAAGGGTGAGCATATCAGAATAAGGAAGTAGCCAGGATTCACTAATTTCCGTCCGCTTTTTCTTTTTTCTCCTACTCATATGAATTCTCCTGTTTCAACTCGCCCGCTTCCTTCTCAGAAAGGAAAGCGTTCAGTTTCTCCACCATCATGGAACGGGAATGACCATAAGCCAACGAAACGATACCTTCTATAATCAACTCTTTTTGTTGTACTTCCTTTTTAGACTTCTCCCGTAATTTGTTCGCAAAGGGATGCCATAACACATACCCCGTAAAAATCCCCAACAACGTCGCAATGAATGCAGAAGAAATCGCATATCCCAAAGCATCTGTATCAGACATATCAGCTAATGCCGCAATAAGTCCTACTACTGCACCTAGTACCCCTAATGTTGGAGCATATGTACCAGCTTGCGTAAACACGCCTGCCCCTTCCTCATGCCTTTCTTCCATTGCTTCTATTTTCTTTATCAGAACATCTTTTATGTACTCTGTTTCCTGTCCATCCACCATCATTTGAATCCCACTGGATATGTAAGGGTCATTGATGGATTCTATTTCTCTTTCCAATGCGAGCAAACCTTCTTTCCTTGTCAGATCAGCCCACTCACCAAATTGTTGAATCAATGCTTTGTTGTCCAATTTCTGTTCTGTAAATAATATCCGAAAAAATGACGGGACTTTTCGAATCGTGCTTGCAGGGAAAGCTATCATTACTGATGCTACTGTTCCGAGAATAATTACAAGGATAGCCGCCAGATTGAATAAGGCTGATAAGCTCACACCTTTTAATATCATCCCTAATCCAATTGCAAGTAAACCAATTAGCAATCCGATTATCGTCGTTAAATCCAAAGATATCCACCTCAATTGCGATATATTTTAAGTTTGATTGTTTTCCAATTAACAACCCGGTCTTTTGCCCTATATCTTTTATCGGGATAATTCGGTGGATATCAAGGTATATTTTAAACGTAGAATGTTCTGTATTTTGAGAAGTATATCGATGCAAAGTTTATTTGTCTTTATTTAAGACTTTCACTTACATGAAATGGATAAAGAACACCAACTAAAAAGTTGACGTTTCCTTAACCTACTTTATAACTAGATCAGCAATATGTTTTTCTAATCTGTTATTAAAGTCTTCCATTACTTCGAGCCATACTCCGGTTATACAGTTTCGTAACAACAAGTAACCCAAGCATAGCACCGGATACACTACTGACTAGAAAAGCTGGGATAAAAGCAAATGCACCAACAGAAGAACCCATAAAAACATGGGCAAACGGAACCGCAAACAATGCGCCAATTATGCCGCTTCCGATACCTTCACCTACAGCAGCAAGTGACCTCTTCTCCGTTTTTTTATAAAGTACTCCAGCCAAGAACGCCCCAACCATTGCACCTGGAAACGCCAGGAATGTTCCAAGTCCGAGCATATTGCGTAATAAACTGATCATAAACGCAATGACAACAGCCGGGCCCGGCCCCAATGCAACAGCCGCCATGACATTGATGGCATGCTGCACTGGATACGCTCTTGCCACTCCTGCCGGGAACCAAATCAATTGCGCGCTGATTGTGCCAATCGCAATAAAAACTGCCATGGTAGTGATCAAACGTGTTTTATTCATCCTTTCACCTCCACTTTATAGGGAACCAAAGAAATAAAAAAGCCAGATCCATAGGACCTGACGGCAGAAAAAAGTATGAGAATTTACCTCACTACTTCCCTCCGCTGGTACTAACCAGATCAGGTCGATAAGAGTCGGAAAGAATAGCCTTTCCTCTCAGCCCGCATTGTAGGCACCCCTAGTAGTTTTAAAGCTTATTAGATTCGTGATAAGCTTACCAAATGTAGTGAGTATGTCAACTATGAAAATTCGCATATATTAGATTAATGGTCGTCTACTCGAGTAAAAAGTTCTCATCATAATAAAAATACAAAACTAGCTAAAATCATTAACCTTAATTACACTTGACAGATATAATAATCTTCGTTAAATTATAAATAATAAAATAATATGAGCTGCTTAATCTAATTGACTCTGTTGCATAAACAGAGCAACCCATTAGATAAAACCAGTAATATTGTGTGGATGTATGGCATGAAATGCTGTTCTTCTTCCCTTATTACTGGTTTTTTTATATTTTGTATTTAATCTAGGAGGTATCAAAATGGAGTTACAAAAATTAATTGAATTAGACAAGAAACATTTTATCCACCCAACATCATCTATTCATCAACAACAAGCAAATGGTCCGAAGGTGATTATCGAGAAAGGTGATGGAATTTATTTAACGGACAAAAATGACAACGTTTACATTGATGCAATGTCTTCACTTTGGAATGTGAATGTTGGACATGGGAGAGAAGAATTAGCAGAAGCTGCTGCTGAGCAAATGAAGAAACTAGCATTCAGTTCTACTTTTTCCACCTTCAGTAATGAACCTGCGATATTACTAGCAGAAAAAATTAGCTCGATCGCTCCAGAGGGGTTAAATGCAGTCTTCTTTACTTCCGGAGGTTCGGAATCGAATGACACCGCAATTAAACTAGTAAGGCATTACTGGAGAATCCAAGACAAACCAGAAAAACGAAAAATCATTGGACTTAACCGCGCATATCATGGGGTGGCAGCTGCATCGACTAGCGCTACCGGTATCCCTGAGTTTTGGAGCATGGCCGGTAAAATGATGGTTGATATTTATCATGCCGATAACCCCTATGGAAATGGAACAGCAAAAGCAATAGACTCCCTACGTGCAGTAATTGAAAAAGAAGGACCTGAAACAGTCGCTGCTTTCATTGCTGAGCCGATTCAAGGAGCTGGTGGAGTACTTATCCCGCCGAAAGAATACCTTAAAGAAGTTCGGAATCTTTGCAATGATTATGGAATATTATTTATTGCCGATGAAGTCATCACTGGATTCGGACGAACTGGAAAATGGTTCGGAATTGAAAACTTCGGTGTAACGCCTGACGTCATTTCTTTTGCAAAAGGGGTTTCCAGTGGCTATATCCAACTTGGAGGAGTGATTGTATCTGACCATATCCATGAAGTTCTGAAAGAAAAATCTGCCGGAACATTATTCCATGGTTACACCTATAGTGGTCACCCTACTGCAGCAGCTGTAGGACTTAAAAATATTGAAATTATAGAAAAAGAAAAACTTGTAGATAATTCAAGAGCGATGGGAGAAGTCATGCTTGAAGGGTTTAACAAGTTGAAAAAAGAACTGGATATTGTCGGAGATGTCCGTGCTGTTGGTTTACTTGGTGCCGTGGAACTTGTTGAAGATCCTGCTACAAACAAACGTTTTTCCAGTGATTTACAAGTAGCACCTAAGGTCATTGAAGCATTGCATCAACGTGGCGTCATCTGCCGGGCCGTAACGTATGAAGGAACAGACATCATTTGCTTCTCCCCTCCATTAATCATAAACAAAGAACAGGTAGAAACAATGATCGAAAAACTGCATGAAGCAATTAAAGAAGTTAGAAACGAACTGTCAGCAACATTAAATTAAAGAGCATTTTATGGGAGGAATATCATGGGTAACTATCGTGTTGCAGTAGATGTCGGAGGCACCTTTACAGATGTATTTGTTTTTGATGAGAAGTCGAAAGAAATTTTAGTCGCAAAGACTGCTTCAACTCCTGCCAACCCAGAAAAAGGAGTCATTAATGGAATCGAAGCTGCCAATATTTCCGGAGAAGATATATCCGTTTTCTCCCATGGTACAACAGCTGGTACGAATGCCTTAATTGAAAGGAAACTGCCTAAAACTGCTCTAATCGCCACAAAGGGATTTCGTGATGTTACTGAGATTCGCCGAGGTACAAAACTAGATTTATGGGATGCTTATAAGGACGTGGCAGAACCTTATATAAAAAGACGAGATCGCTTTGAAATTAATGAGCGGATCGACTATTCGGGAAATATCCTTGTTGAAGTTGATGAGCAAGAAGTAATTGAGCTTGCGAAAAAGCTAAAAAAGAGAAATGTAGAATCGATTGCAATTAGCTTTATGAATGCTTATGTCAACGGAGATAATGAACGGAAAGCAAAAGAAATTTTGCAACGTGAACTCCCAGACGTATATATTTCTACATCAAGCGAAGTGTTGCCGGAGATTTTCGAGCACGAGCGGACAAGCACTACAATTATCAACTCTGTCCTTGGACCGAAAGTAAGCAAGTATATTGATGTTTTGCAGAATCAAATTAAAGAAAAAGGCTATGACGGAGAGATTTTAGTGCTTCATTCTGGTGGCGGAGTGATGACATCGGAAAACGTGCAAAAATACGCAGGTCGCCTTGCCAGTTCTGGAATAGCGGCAGGAGCGATAGCAAGCAAACATATTGCAGAATTATGTGGTTTTAAAAACGCGATCGGGTTGGACATGGGAGGAACGAGTACAGATATTTCCCTCGTCTATGATGGCGAACTTAAAACTACAAAAGAATGGTATATCGAATATGGCTACCCGATTGGTTTCCCTAGTATTGAAATCATGACAATTGGTGCTGGTGGCGGCAGTATCGCGCGAATTGATGAGGGTGGTTCATTACGCAACGGACCTGAAAGTGCAGGTTCTGAACCGGGGCCGGCCTGTTACGACTTAGGTGGAACAGATCCAACGAACACAGATGCCAACTTAATTTTAGGCCGTTTAAATGAATCGTTACTAGATGGCAAAATGACGTTAAATAAAGAAGCTTCCAAAAAGGCTATTCAACCAATTTGTGAAAAGTATGGTTATAGCGAGCATGAAGCTGCAGATGCCATCCTAAAAGTCGCTAACGCTAACATGTCTGATGCACTCCGGCTTATTTCCGTCCGTAAAGGATATGACCCGCGAGATTTTGCGTTAGTTGCTTTTGGCGGAGCAGGTGCTCTCCATAGTGCTTACTTAGCTAAGGAACTCAGCATTCCAAAGGTAATTGTTCCAGCACATCCAGGTGTTGCGGCAGCACTCGGTTGTTTACTTGTCGATTTCCGTCATGACTTAACAAAGACATATGTAGCAAACACAGATGATGTTGATATAGATACAATCGAACAGGAATTTTCGAAAATGGAAATCGAAGCTATTAAATTATTAGAAAAAGAAGGCATTGGAAAAGAGTCTATGAATCTAATTCGCCATTTGGAAATGCGTTATATCGGACAATGGCGCTCGTTAGAAATCACGGTTGGTAGAGATCTTACTTCTTTAGAAGCTGCACTTGAAAGTTTCCATAAAGAACACGAGCGTGCGTATTCTTTCTCCAATCCAGATCAAGGTGTTGAAGTTTATGGGTTCCGAGTTGAGGCAGTCGGAGTAGTGCCAAAGCCGGAATTACCAAAAGAAAAACCAGTTGGCTCCTTGAACGAAGCATTGAAAGAATATCGGGATGTGTACTTTGAAGAAGTTGGAGGATTCATAAATACACCGATATATGACCGTCCAGCTGTACCAGTTGGTTCACATTTAAATGGACCGGCAATTGTGGAGCAATTGGATTCCACAGTGGTCATTCCTCCAGAATTTACAGCTGAAGTTGATGAGTATAAAAATATAATTATTTCATTGAAAAGTGTGGTGGAATAAATGGAAACAGTATTTAAGACAAAATTGGATCCTGTGACGTTTGAAGTATTGAAAAACGGCTTTGTAAACCTAGTTGACCAAATGTCAGAGCAGATTCTTCGCACTTGTTATTCCTTTGTTATTTATAACCGTGACTTCAGTTCAGCACTATGTGATGCTAATGGCAATACAATTATGCAAGGTACGCAAGATATCGCTGTCCACGTTGGAACACTTCATTTGACTGCGAAAGCTGTTATTGAAGATTTCGGTGATGATATTCATCCAGGGGATGTTTTCCTAGTAAACGACCCGTATCGTGGTGGTACACATTTTAATGATGTTCGCGTCATCCGCCCTGTTTTTCATGAAGATAAACTGATTGCTTTTATGCAGTCTAATGGACACTGGGCAGATATGGGCGGATCCGTTCCAGGTTCTTTTGATGTAAGTTCAAGAGACCATTATGGAGAAGGTGTACGTATCCCACCAGTACGTGTTTGGAGTAAAGGTGAATACTTGCACGATGTGGCAAATTTACTTATCTCCAATATGCGAGTTCCGGAAGAAAGACTTGGAGACTTGCGTTCACAGGCTGAAGCTACTAAAGTCGGCGAAACAGAGCTGATCCGCCTTGTTGAAAAGTATGGAGTCGAGACAGTCTTGACTGCTTTTGATGAAGTTCAGGATTATGTCGAACGTCTGACACGGGCAAAAATCAAAGAACTTCCTAAGGGCACTTGGGAAACGGTTGATTACATTGATATGGACCCTGAACTTGGAGATGGATTAATCCCAATCAAAATAAAAATGACTATCGAGGAAGATGAAATATTTTATGACTTGGATGGAACCCACGATGCAATTAGTTGTTTTCTAAATTCATCTTTCGGCGCTTCTTTATCTGGCTTATATGCAGGAACAAAAACGTTTTTCCCTGACATTCCTTTAAACTCAGGATTTTATCGTGTCGTTAGGGCCCATCTTCCTGAAAACTCGGTTGTAAATGCAAGTTGGCCTGTTGCTGTTACCGGGTTCTGTTCTGGACCATATGAAAAAATTATGAATGCTTGTTTTGAACTATGGTCCTACGTGATGCCTGAAAGGGCTCTAGCCTGCTCCTTCAACCTTGAATATTTATTAATCGGTGGTTGGGATAAACGTGACCGTTACGATAACTTTTTCATGTGGTATGACTGGATGGCTGGTGGACATGGTGGCAGAAGTGACCGAGATGGTGCGAACGCGATGTCACCAGTATTTGGAGCCGGTTTAAGTGTCCAACCGTGCGAAGGCCAGGAACGATTGACTCCCGTTGTGACTTCTTACCATCAAATCATTACAGATTCAGGTGGACCTGGTGAGTTTCGTGGTGGGTGTGGAGTAGAAAAAGGCGGTACGTTAACCAATATTGAAGATACGGTTATGTCCGTTTGCTGTGACCGTTCACGTTCAGTTACATGGGGAATCTATGGAGGTCTCCCTTCCAACCCACACGGAAACTGGCTGAATCCAGGAACGGATAAAGAACAATTCCTTGGCGCTTTCTTCTCCAATATCAAAGTAAAAGAAGGCGACAGTTTTTCCAGACCATCAGCTGGTGGCGGCGGACTGGGTGATCCATTAAAACGACGTACAGAAGCTGTTTTAGAAGACGTTATTGATGGATACGTTTCGGTTGAACGGGCTAAAAAAGATTACGGTGTCATCATTAAAGAAATTGATACAGAATTAGATTTATATGAAGTATTGGAAGATGAAACTGCAAGCGAAAGAGAATATATCCGAAATAACCGTAAAAAATGGCTCCGTGAAGATATCGATACCGTCCATGAATTATATAAAAACGGTGAAATCGACGAATTAGACTTAATTCGTAAATATGGAGTACTTGTTGATTTTGCAAACGGAAAAGTTTTATATAAATCCACCGGCCAGTTTAGAGAAATGCTGGAAAAACGTTCGGCAGCTTATTGGGATTAAAGTTAGAACAGATTCATGGTGAGATTTTAAGGATAATCTCACCATGAACTTCAGTAAGGGGGATAATGCATGGATTCGGATCAACAATTACTTAAACTGTTAGGTAACAAAGATGTCCTAGCACTCGCTTTTGGTGCAATGATCGGTTGGGGTTGGGTTGTAACTACCGGTATTTGGATTAATGAGGCTGGATCATTAGGGGCAATTTTAGCATTTGTTATTGGTGGAATAATGGTCGTGTTCGTAGGCCTTACCTATGCAGAGTTGGCTTCAGCAATGCCACTCGTTGGTGGAGAACTTGTTTATACTTATAAAGCAATGGGCAGGGTAATGGCTTTTATTACGACTTGGGCAATTGTTTTTGGGTATGTATCGGTCGTTGCATTCGAAGCTGTGGCCTTGCCAACAGTATTTGAATATTTAATACCGAACTTCAGCCAAGGATATTTGTATACAATTCAAGGCTGGGATGTAACCATTACATGGGCTGGTACAGGAATCATTGGCTCGATCCTCATTGCTTGGATAAACTATCGCGGCATTAAGCTCACCTCTTTTATCAACATGGTTTTAACATTATTAATTATTATTGCAGGTATTTTATTGATTACAGGGAGTGGGTTTTCTGGAACTACGGGAAACATGCAACCATTCTTTGAAAATGGCTTTGCTGGATTATTGACCGTAGTCGTCATGACTCCATTCATGTTTGTCGGTTTTGACGTCATCCCCCAAGCAGCCGAAGAAATCAATTTGCCGAAAAAACGTATTGGACAGCTATTAATCTTCTCTGTTGTGCTGGCAGTGATTTGGTATGTAGCAGTAATCTTCGGTGTGTCACGGGTAATGACCCCTTCCGAATTAGCTGCGACAAACTTAGCAACTGCAGATGCAATGGGGAAAGCCTTTGGCGGTAGTCAACTGATGGCGAATATTCTTGTTTTGGGTGGAATCGGCGGTATTTTGACAAGTTGGTTAGGTTTTTATGTTGGTGGAAGCAGAGCAATCTATGCGATGGCTAAAGCGGGTATGTTGCCAAAGTTCCTAGGAGAGTTGCATCCCAAATATCGGACTCCACATAAAGCTATCCTTTTGATCGCCATCATGTCAACATTTGCTCCATTACTCGGGCGCCCAGCCCTTGTTTGGTTTGTTGATGCTGGAGGTATCGGATTAGTTATTGGATGGTCTATGGTCGCACTTTCCTTTGTCATCCTGCGTAAAAAGGCACCTGAAATGAAGCGTCCGTTTAAACTTCGAGGTGGAACACTACTTGGGTGGATTGCGACAATCTCCGCATTTGCTATTGCGACTCTATACTTACCAGGAATGCCTTCCGCTTTAGGTGTACCGGAATGGATTATAATTGGAGTCTGGTTTTTAATCGGGGTTATATTTTATAATTACTCGATGAGGAAATATGGTAAAGATAGTGCCGACGAGCATTTAAGGAGAGAAATAGACCGCATTGCTTAAGAGCGTATTAGCCCAGAAATGGTCAACAAAAAAATTATCTATACAAATAATTAAGAATATACTATAATAAGAGCAAGGAAATCATGTTAAGATGCATCCACGTCTACCTCACATGATTCTTTTTTAAAAAAATTAGTTAACTGCCTAAACTGTTCCAAATCCCTACCAGGATTGTTCCAACAGTCGGAAGCCAGTTCAAATGAATTTACAGTCTACTGTAACTCATTTGATCTGGCTTTTTTTAATCCATATGAAAGGAGGTATAGAAATTGACTTCAGCTCTATCGCATATTAAAATCCTTGATTTGTCACGGGTGCTCGCCGGTCCATATTGCACGATGATCCTAGGAGATTTAGGTGCTGAAGTATGGAAAGTTGAAGCACCAGGTGGCAGTGATGAGACCCGTAAATGGGGTCCTCCTTTTCAAAAAGACGTCAGCGCTTATTACTTGAGCGCGAACCGTAACAAGAAAAGTATAACCGTTGACCTGAAAACCGAGGAAGGAATTGACTTCATCAAAGAGCTCGTTAAGGAAAGTGATGTCATCATTAATAATTTCAAGACAGGCACAATGGAAAGATTCGGACTCGATTATGATACTCTCTCGAACATAAATCCCGGGATTATCTATTGCTCAATCACTGGTTTCGGGGAGACTGGGCCTTATAAAGATATGCCTGGCTATGATTTTATCATTCAAGCAATGAGTGGATTAATGAGTATAACAGGAGATGAAAATTCTGGGCCACAAAAACTTGGTGTTGCCATTACCGATGTTTTAACTGGCTTATACGCATGTATCGGGATACAGGCCGCACTGCTTGAGAGAACAATATCAGGCAAAGGACAGAAAATCGACATGTCCCTTTATGACAGTGCTGTTAGTTCATTAGTCAATATCGGTAGTAATTATCTCATGTCAGGGAAGAACCCCCAGGCACTTGGAAATCATCATGCTAATATCGTCCCTTATCAAACTTTCAAGACACAAGATGGCGAGATTGTCATTGCAGTTGGTAATGACAACCAATATAAATCTCTATGTAACATCCTGGAAAGACCTGAACTAGCTACAGACGAAAAATACTTAACCAATCCGGATCGGGTTAAGCACCGGGAACAGCTAGTACCATTATTACAAGAGGCATTTCTGGAAAAAACATCAGATTATTGGCTGACAAGATGTAATGCAAATAACATTCCATGCGGCCCGATACAAAATATAGAAGAAGTGGCAAAAGACCCACAACTAATTGCACGAAATATGTTTATCAGCGCAGACCACCCAACTGCCGGACCAATTAAAATGATTGGCAGTCCATTGAAATTATCAAGAACACCTGTAACATACCGACACCACCCACCAAATCCGGGTGAACATAATCAGGAAATTAAATGGAATATCAACAATAAAATTGAGGAGAGATGATCAGATGAACTTTGAATTTTCAGAGGAACAAAATATGCTTCGTAAAACAGTGAGGGATTTTACCGATAAGGAAATCATGCCATATATTGCTGAATGGGACCGGGAAGGAAAATTTGATCCAAGCGTAATTGAAAAGCTTTCTGAACTTGGGCTCATGGGAGTATGTATTCCCGAGGAATATGGCGGCAGTGGAATGGATTACAACGCACTAGCAATTGTTTGTGAAGAATTAGAGCGCGGTGATACAGCATTCCGCACAGCTGTATCCGTCCATACCGGATTAAACAGCATGACACTGCTCCAATGGGGAACAGAAGAACAAAAACAGAAATACCTCTCACCTCAAGCAACAGGTGAGAAAATTGGTGCATTCGGGCTGACCGAACCAGGCGCTGGTTCGGATGTTGCAGCAATGGAAACAACTGCAGTAAGAAGTGGTGACCATTACATTTTAAATGGACAAAAAACTTGGATTTCCCTCTGTGATATCGCAGATCACTTTCTCGTCTTCGCATACACAGGCAGCAAGTCGGAAAAACATAAAGGAATTTCAGCTTTCATTGTGGAGCGCACATGGGAAGGATTTTCATCAAAAGCCATTAAAGGAAAACTAGGCATCCGTTCTGGAAATACGGGTGAAATATTCTTTGACAATGTAAAAGTGCCGAAAGAGAACTTACTCGGCGAAGAAGGTGAAGGTTTCAAGATTGCCATGTCTGCGTTGGATAACGGACGCTTCACCGTGGCGGCCGGAGCTGTCGGTCAAATCATGGCTTGTATCGAGGCGAGCGTTAACTATTGCCACGAGCGAGAAACATTCGGAAAAGAAATCGGCAGACACCAACTCGTTCAACAAATGATCGCTAAGATGGAAGCAGGACTCCAAATGAGCAGACTTCTCGTGTATCGTGCTGGTGAATTGAAAAACCAAGGAAAACGCAATACCCGAGAAACTTCCCTGGCAAAATGGCAAGCATGTGATTTTGCCAACCAAGCTGCGGATGATGCGGTGCAAATCCATGGAGCTTACGGTTATTCGGATGAATATCCAGTGGAAAGATATTTGCGTAACTCAAAAGCACCTGTCATCTATGAGGGTACGAGAGAAATTCATACGATTATGCAAGCGGAATATGTGCTTGGTTATAGGAAAGATAAACCATTAAATAAAATGCTGCCGGCCTGGAAGGTTGAAGCCGTTAAACAGTAAAGAGAAACCGGGACAGGGACGGAATAAGTGCCTGTCCCCTATCCTACTTTGTTACAGGAGGGTAAGAGGATGAACATAGAAAACCAGACAAAAAGTATATTGATTGACGGCGTGTGGAGAGATATTGAAGAAAGAACGGAAACTATTTATAATCCCGCCACATTAGAACCAATCACTAAGGTCGCTTATGGTGGAAGACAGGAAGCAGATGAAGCAATTCAAGCTGCAGCTAAAGCAATTCCTTCTTGGAGTGAAATGACAGGCCGCGAACGTTCCGGAATCTTGTATAAAGCTTCTGAACTAATGAACGAAGATGCCGAACGGCTTGGAGAAATATTGACACTCGAACAAGGGAAACCTCTTTCTGAAGCTATCGGTGAGGTAAAAGGGGCTGCAGCTTTTCTATTATGGTATGCAGAAGAAGCAAGCAGAGGATACGGGGAATGGATTCCTCCTTCCAATAAATCAAAACGGTTACTCGTCATTCCGAAGCCAATTGGTGTAGTTGGTGCAATCACACCATGGAATTTTCCGTCTTCCATGATTACAAGGAAAATTGCTCCCGCTCTCGCAGCAGGATGTACAGTCGTATTAAAACCGGCTCCGGAAACTCCCCTATCTGCGATTGAAATCATGAAGATTTTACAACGGGCTGGACTTCCAGATGGGGTCGTTAATTTAGTTACTGGAGATGCCGAAGAAATTGGTAAGGCAATGCTCGAAAATAAAGATGTCCGGCTGATCACGTTCACAGGATCAACAGCTGTAGGAAAATATCTCATGCAGGAAAGTGCAAAACACGTGAAAAAGCTCTCCCTTGAGCTCGGTGGTCATGCACCGAGTATCGTCTTTGAAGATGCCGATATCGAAAAAGCTGCCACCCTTGTCTTAGGAAGCAAGTTCAGGAATAATGGACAAACATGTATTTGTACGAATCGTCTGTATGTACATGAGTCAATTGCAGAAGCGTTCACTACAAAGCTTACCGAGAAGGTAAACGAATTAAAAATCGGTTCTGGTTTGGAGGAGGATACCCAGCTTGGGCCGTTGATTAATAAAAAAGCAGCTGAAAAGGTGCACGCCCACTTGGAAGACGCTGTAAATAAAGGAGCAGAAGTAGTATGTGGTGGTGCACCGTGGGACGGTGACTTGAAAGGGTACTTCTACGAGCCAACGATTCTATCAAATGTTACGAATGACATGATGATTATGAGCGAAGAAACATTTGGACCAATTATCCCTATCCAGACGTTTAATGATGAAGATGATGTAATCCGGGCTGCAAATGATTCGGACTATGGATTAGCTGCGTATATCTTTACAGAAAATACAAATCGTGCCATTCGCACTTCTGAAAAGTTGGACTACGGGATTGTAGGGGTAAATGACGTATTTCCTGCCACACCAGAAGCCCCTTTTGGTGGTATCAAGCAATCAGGTATCGGCAAAGAAGGCGGTCATCACGGAATGAGTGAATTTCTTGAAGAGAAGTTTGTATCAATCGGGATAGACTGACCACCGTAGATTGATTGTAAGTCCTCTAAACAACTTTAGAGGACTTACAATCTTAAAACGTTTATCTCATATTTTCGTACTGCTTGTACAAGTCTTTCAATGCGGAAGCCAGTGCGTTACCCGCTTTTCCAAGATAATGTTCTTTTACTGCTTGGACAGGTTTGTCAATTCCATCCTGTAAACTATGTCCTTTCAACAAATGCTGGACAAAGTCACGTCCATGCTCTGTTGCCAGGGTACAACTTGCGGTCACAATCACACCATATTTTTTATCTATTTCAGCAGTGATCGTCAGTGTTTCATAAATATTTTTTGCTGCCATTCCAGAAGGAAGTCTGGAGTGTCCTGCAATAAAGACTGTGTTCATATTCCTTCACCCCAAATTAATTTTGAATTTTCTTTACTATAAATATAGCATGATTTTTTATTACAATATAGTTTATTCACCGTATGGAATCATCGAAATTTTGAACCCTGCCACCCCAGTTCTTTCCTAATAAAATCCATCCTGTAAGCATTTTTCCACTGTTTCGTACATAAACTTGAAATAAATACCATTAGAACATAAGCTCTGAAAACCATTCCTAACATCATCATTGCAGAAGCATCAGGTTCGTTATTACTGAATGTTATCTCTTTTTAAACAACCGAAATGGCATCAAACGTATATATGGATGAAAATCCATTGCATTTTAAATTCAAAACAGTCCTTTATTCATAATAAATTGTAAAATTTATCGCAACTATATAACTAACTCCTTTGACCTAATTGTCGAATACACTTCCTTAATCTTACATTTTTCTCCACTTAATTAATGTAAATGACCTAGTTATAATTTCCTGACAATATATATTCAGTTCATAAACATCCTGATTTTTACCTCCATTCGTCAATAATCACTATTTTTAGTATAAATAGTAATAATTGTAAATATTTAATATAATCTAGTAAAAACAGGTTGTATTATAGGTAGCTATTTTGCCTTTATAAGTTGAAGGGAGGAAAGAAAGGATGGAGAAAGATAAAATTTCTGAAAAAGATCAGAGTGAATACACTTGGGCAAAGAAATTTATCGCTGAAAATGAATTGATTTTCCAAAATTATTTATTGCAGTCGTTCTTGCTGAAAAAGGAAAATTATTCGCTGCTGAATCAATCCATCCGTTACCCAACATCTGATGCTAATAAGGCTTTGGACCGAGCATTCCAGGAACACTTTGCTGAACTGAGATTAATCAGTCAACTCTCTAATGAATTAAGAAGGCATGCCATCCGTTATGATCAAAAAATCAACCTGTACAGAAACAGGCAACCGCTTATCTTGGACCAGCCCATTAATGAAGAAGAGACGCCAAGTCCATCTCTAGTAGATATCATTAAAAATGGTGACACATCTCCTTTAGACCAAGCTTTGAAAAACAGCTTAGACTTGGAAGCACATATTGAAGATCCAGCACTTTATCAAGCGATCTTATCTCTTACACCCCGGCAAAAACACATTTTAACCGCATCTTATCTGCTGAATATGTCAGATACTGAAATCGCAGCTAAAGACGGGGTCTCCCAGCAGTCCATTTCAAAAACAAGGAACAAAGCCTTGGAAATTTTGAAACAAAAATTAATGGCAGAGGAGGGAGAACATGGCTGAATTCTATACGCTTACCAGTCTGATTCCGTTACTGGAAAATGTTGGTTTCCCTTTGGTCGTAACCTTAATCCTGCTAATCCGTTATGAAGTTAGGATGGAGCGCTTGGAAAAGCATTCAAGGGATCTGACAGACACCATCAATAAATTAAGGAGGGATATTTCATGACTCGACTCATCGAACTAACCAAAAAAGTCCAGAAGCATAATGATATCAAATCACTGGAAATTGTTCTTAATTTATTCGAGCCAAAAATCAAAGCCTCTCTGAGACAAACTTCTCCTCAAGAACAACATGATCTTTATCAAGAGCTGAAAATAAAAGTCATTGAAATTGTAAGAAAATATGATATTAACGACACATGTGGATTTTGGGAATTTACAAATAGGTTAAAGGAACAACATGCACTTGATTGCAAGGATAAAGAAACATCTTGAAAATAAATATTTACAGGGGGAGTAGAGACAATTTTATATGATTATAAAAATCATCTTCCATCCACCAGTAAGTCCCGTTCCCTCATATCCTTTAGGGGAACGGATACATAACCATAATCTTTTAACCGCCCACATTCTCCATGCATAGAGTACTGTTCATCCTCTTTTTCTCATTCATGTCTTCACTTTTTTTAGTTACCCACTATTCTTTGCAAAACTTTAGGGAGAACCACCGGCTCTCCCCTGCCATGTGCTTAACTTTCCTGCGCTACTTTAGTCGAGCTCGGTAATTGATAGTGTTGTGCCATCTCCACTGCACTACCCGCTTCTACATATCCCCACACATCATCTAATGTTGACTGGGCAGTCGCCTTAAGGATGCTTTTTACATCATTTGGGCTAAGATTTGGATTGGCTTCCAACATGAGAGCGATGACTCCCGCACATATAGGTGTAGCCATTGAAGTTCCTGATAATTGAATATATTTTTCATCAATGATCTGGTCTGGCAGTTCGGATTCCAACCTTGACCCAGGTGCCAACAACGAGATGATATTTGTGCCAGGTGCATAAATATCGGGCTTTACAAACGAGTCAATGGACGGCCCTCTACTCGAATAATCCGCTATATGATCGTCTGAACGGTCTACTGTATTTAAGTCATCTGTTGATCCAACCGTAATAATAAAAGGATCAATCGCAGGAGTACTGATTGTTTGTTGTTGCGGACCGCTATTTCCTGCCGCTGCACATACGACAATTCCATTATGCCATGCCATTTGAGTTGCTTGAGCCAAAGGATCATCTCGGAAGGACTCGTAGGCCGGTGCTCCAAGCGAAAGGGAGATAATTCGAATCTCATGCTCTTCTTTATGCTCGATGCACCATTCCAACGCTTCGATTATCGTTGAGAGTCTGCCACTACCCTGCTCATCTAAAACTTTCAAACCGACAATCGAAGCTCCAGGTGCAGCACCAATATATTTGCCATCTGCAAAACTGCCACTGCCTGCTGCAATCCCTGCACAATGCGTCCCATGACCATTATCATCATATGGTTCGTTCTCTCCGTTAACAAAATCATGGAAAGCTATCATTCTATTTGATGGCTGAGTCACGTCTTCATGCGGGGAGATACCTGTATCAATAACCGCTATGGTGACTCCTTCCCCGGAAAAACCTAATTCTTCCTGAACTTGAATTGCACCGATTTGATCAGATGCAATATCAAGGAAAGAGGTGACCATCCGATCATAAAATATTCGTTCTACCGCTTCATGTTCTTTAATTTGTTTTATTTTCTCTGGTGTTAGATATCCCTTCATTCCATTTATACTGTGTAATTCCCTACTAAGATGATTATGGGAGGCGTCATTACATCTTTGCAGAAGGTCATTTCGTTTTTCTTCGTCGCAATTCCCTTTCAGGTATACGATAATTGGAATTTCATTTCGATCCCCATTTGAGCTGTTACGTAATTGTTCCACCAAGCCAGGATCAAGTTTTCTTCCAGCACCTTCAAACCATAGTTCTTTGTTATTACTCATTTTAACATCCTCCTTGTTTTGATGAATGGTATATCGGACTCCTTGTCCCCCCTCCCTATTTGGCCTTGTTGAACGCATGAAACATGTGCAATTTTCCTGGCACAAGAAAAAGGATACCTATACGTGTAAAGGCATCCCTTTGGAATAAATAACAACGTCAAAGCTAAAATTATTTAAATGTCACATTTTTGTAATATAAGCAAAACAATTTGATATTTAATCCGGATTGTTCAAGGTGACTATTAAACCAGCATTTCCAATAACTTAAACATGGATAGCTGAATCTAATAAAATGAATAATAACGTATACATGAAACCAAAATAACGATAAAGCTTTTATTAAAATACTTTATTGGAATCATGATAAAGGAGGTTTTTAAGTGAATAAACCGTATCGTTGTCCAAGTTGCAAAACAAACAGATCACGCTTTAATATCATTGAGCAAGTGGCCACCCCTGTTAAGCTCGACGCTACAACCGGAGAAGTCCTGACGGAATATACGGATGGAAATACAGAATCATTTCATCATCCATATAACGGACCAAAATTCAGAATTCAATGTGGCGTTTGTGGACTGATAGAAAATGAGAATATGTTTAAACAATTCGCTGAGTATGGAGGAAATTAATAAATACTGCAATTCTTGAACATGGACACCAAACACCATATGATAAGTAAACAAACACACAGAATCGTTGTTTCCTGTGTGTTTGTTTCGTTGTATAAAAATTAAACCGTTGCCTTCATTTCCATGTTCCCTGAATCATCGTCTCTTCTTTTTTGAATAAAGTAAATACCGAGAACAAGTAGAGCACCTATTGCACTACTTACGAAATCTGGAATAATCAGGATAATTCCGGCAGCAAATAAAATAAGTCTTTCCCAAAGATAAGAATCCCGCATGAAGTGGCCAATTACAGAACTGCTGACAGCCATCATTCCGAGAAGCGCAGTTATTAATCCTATAATTAGTGGAATCACCTCTACATTTACTAATACGAGTATTTCATTGTATACAAATATATACGGTACGATAAATGCAGCGATTGCCAACTTAACAGCAATGACTCCACTTTTGAACGGATTAGCTCTCGCAATCCCCGCTCCGGCATATGCCGCAAGACAAACAGGTGGTGTAATATCCGCTGCAATTCCAAAATAGAATACAAACATATGTGCAGCGATAGGAGCGATACCGAATTCATTGATCAGTACAGGAGCTGCAACCGTCGCTGTAACCACATAATTCGCTGTTGTCGGCAACCCCATTCCAAGAACAAGGCATGCAATCATCGTAAAGAATAAGGCGAATATCAATATCCCCCCGGACAGTGCTATAATTCCAGAGGCGAACTTTGCACCAAGACCGGTGATACTGACTACCCCTGCAATAATGCCAGCTGTACCAACCGCTGCAATTACCGCCAAAGCTACACGTGCCCCTTGTTCAAGAACATATATAAGCTTCTTCAGGTTCATTCGTGACTCTTTATCAATAAAACTGACGATAAAGGCTCCAGCAATCCCCATGATTGCGGCTCTTTGCGGGGTAAAACCTATCATAATCGTCCCGATTATAATCACAACCGGTAAGAGCATATACCAATTTTGAGCCATAAGTTTCCGGAAACTTGGCAAATCTGCTTTAGGCAAACCGTATATTTTTAATTTTTTTGCTTCAAAATGAGTTCCGATAAAGATACCAGTAAAATAAAGAATGGCTGGAATAATTGCGGACAGCATAATGGTCGCGTAGGATACACCTAAATACTCCATCATGATAAATGCGGCTGCCCCCATTAGTGGTGGCATAATTTGTCCACCTGTAGATGCCGATGCTTCTGTTGCCGCTGCGAATTCAGGTTTAAATCCTGACTTTTTCATCATCGGAATGGTGAAAGATCCGGAGGCAACTGTATTACCTACTGAACTTCCAGACACCATTCCTTGCAATGCACTAGCAGTAACCGCAGCTTTAGCCGTTCCACCAGTAAATCTTCCTGTAAGTGCAAACGCAAGGTTATTAAAAAACTCCCCGATTTTAGTATTCACAAGAATTACTCCGAAAAACAGGAATAGAAAAATAAACTTTGCAGAGATTTGTATCGGTGTGCCGAACACACCACTTTCCTTATACCAAATATCAGTAGCAAGTCTTTCGAAAGCAAACCCTGGATGAGATAGGATTTGCGTAGGAACAAAATTACCGAATAAAGCATAGAGCAACGTAATTGATGCAACAATTACAATCGGAACACCTACTGTTCTTCTTGTCGCCTCCAACAATAACAAAATTCCGAGTACTGAAATGATCACATCCATGGTGCTGTAACCGGAAATTCTACTCTGTAAAATTGAATCAAAGAAAATAATTTTATGATAGGTCACATACATTGCTGTAAATGCTAAAATAACATCATACCATGGTACTGTCTTTTGTTTTTTATGCCAACCTTTCTTTGCAGGAAATAGTAAAAATATAATACCTAAAGCTGTACCTAAATGAACAGCACCCTGCATTTGGGAAGGAAGTGTACCGAAGTAACCTGTATAAAGATGAAAAAGGGTTAAAGAAACACCTAAAAATGTTACTACCCAAGCCCACCGGCCAATTTTCTTCCGATAGTTTTCTTCTTGACTATATTTCTCTAATATTTCGGTAGTATTCAGCTCCTTGTTTTCATTCATTCCAACACTTCCTTTATTAGTACTATAAGTTGTTAATCAAATTCCTCTAAAAATAAGAGTTTAATAGTAGGAAAGGGATCTACTAAATTTAAGATCCCTTAACTGTAATTATTTTGCTAAATCATCCATACTCTCAATTCCTGTATTTTCGCGAGTGATAATCTGAATAACTTCCGGATAGATGTGCCCAATAAATGCAGCATTCTCCACCGCTTCTCCTTCAAAATCACCTTCCCCATTCACAGCAGCTTGAGCAGGAACATGCACCGTCATCCCTAAATCAATGTTTCCATCGCGGATACCTACCATGTTCTCGATTGAAGCACCAGTTTCTGTGTTGGTGATATTTATACCATCAATATGGTTATTCCAAATATTGGCCATCTCTCCGCCAAGTGGATAATAAGTACCTCCTTGACTTCCCGTTCCTAAGATAAGTTCAGATTTTTCTTCAGATACATTCAACTCAGCCACCGGGTTATCAATCGTTAATCCTTGTTCTTCATAGTAACGCTTTGCTCCCGGGTGGATCGGCAGGCCCTCTGCTCCATTTAGTGCATTTTCCAATGTCATATGGGCAGATTGAGCATGGGTATTTTCATTTGCATTCTCTACCATGCTCTTAGCAAGTTCATATCCGAGTTCTTCAGAAATCGTGTCTGTACTTGCCATCAAGATCGCATAAGCAGTTACCGTCTCCACATCTGAATCCATGAAGTCATAGGTCCCATTTGGTATCGTATAACGACGATAACCACTATTTTCTTCAATATGTGCGATTGCTTCATCGGATAATCCAAGCAATTTTACATCTCCAGCAGAAGCTTGCAAACTCTCAATACTTCCGGCAGGCAATCCTAGAATTCCAATGGATACATCGATGTTTCCATCCTGCACTCCATCCGCCGCATCACCAAAACCCTCTTGATAAGCTGTGTAGTCATCTTCCCCTATTCCATATGCCTCTAGAATTAATTTGGAGGCTGAATTTGTTTCACTAGCAGGTGGTCCAATCGCAATGTTCTTTCCCCCACCGCCACATGCAGCGAGAACTAACAAACTTACCATTACAAGCAGAAACAACAGTCTCTTTTTCAACATTCATGACTCCCCTTTGCTATATTTTTATATTTACTACTATTAATTAAACTTCTTTAAATGTCAGTGGAATCATTGGTGTGCTGAAGAAGTTATTGAATAACCAGCATTGAACACGCTTTCATTTCTTGGTGTAAGAAAGGTAGAGGTGAGTAAAGATTATAGAACGCAAAAATAAAATACACTTTTCCGAATATAGGTCAAAAATAGATTATTCAGATAAGGTAAAACTATTTTAACACAGGTGAATTTTTTCTACAACAACAATTGTACATGCAGTGACTTATAGAGGACAATTAACACGAAATAAAAAACCTCATCTGAAATATATTTTCCAGACAAGGTTTTATTCTTAAATCATTACATATTTATTAATCCACCAAACATTGCGATCAGCAACAGACTTGCCAAACCTACCGAAACTGCCGCGACAAACCCAATATAAAACGGCTTCAGCCCAAGTCCTTTAAACATCTTAAAGTCAGTGGTAAGCCCGACTCCAGCCATCGCCATACCTAGTAGGTAGGTGATTCCAAATGAGCTTAGTTCAGTATATAAGGCATGCCAGGTATCTTCTCCAATAATTCCAAATGCGTTACCTGACGCAACCAATGTTGCATCACCTATCGTCCGGAGAACAGAAAGAAGTAGAAACCCAATTACAAACAATGGGATAAAAGTATACCATTTTGGTAAACTGACTGTATTGTCCCTATCCACTTTATTCCCCTTCGATTTCGCTAAAAACATATAGGATACTAATGGAATGATTACAATGATGAACAAATTTCTCGTAAGCTTCGTTACCGTAGCCGCTTCAACCACTGCCTGTGATTGAAACATCTGGTCATATATTAAAGCTGCTCCTGTCACCTGAGCTGTGTCATGAATGGCAGTTCCTAAAAATAATCCTGCTTTAATCGGATCATCTGCAAATAAAAAATTTGCAAGAAAAGGATAAATCAGCATTCCAGTCAAACCAAATATGGTGATGTTGGCTACCGCATAAGAGATTTCATTTTCCTTCGCCTTGATTACTGGAGACGTAGCCATGATTGCACTGACTCCACATATTCCCGTACCACTCGCTATTAACGTTCCTAACCTTATGGATTGATTCATCTTATGAGTCAAAAATAACGTAATGCCTAGACCGACCGTAATACATACAGCAATAAGCGGAATTCCAATTGCACCTAGCTTTAAAGCCTCCATCAAACTTAACCGAAGACCGAGTAATATAATACCGGCCCTCAATAAATACTTCATAGAAAAAGAGATTCCTTTTGAAAACAAACCTGGGACTTTTATTAAATTTCGTACAATAATTCCAAGCAGTATAGC
Organism: Oceanobacillus luteolus; assembly: GCF_023715655.1. Lineage (GTDB taxonomy): Bacteria > Bacillota > Bacilli > Bacillales > Amphibacillaceae > Oceanobacillus > Oceanobacillus luteolus. The sequence continues at coordinate 101,049 of NZ_JAMBON010000005.1, forward strand.
AACAAATATTCCAGAAACAGGAGATTTGCTGTCTGCTTCTAATACTCCAATCCCTTTGAGCACCTCACCAATCAAGTCGGCACCAACCATACCTAATAGCATAATAAACAGACAAAGGATAATTCCTGGTAAAGTGTCCTTAAAAAAGTTAGATTTTTTCTGTGCATCGTCCAAACCGCTTATTCCCCTTTTCTATTTATAAATACATATCATAACTCTTCATGTTATCAGAGGCACTGCTAGTTTTCAATATTCGAAAGTGAGACACAACTTCTTAAGAACAAGAATAAAAGCAGCTACGTAAAAAGATAGCTGCTCCTCTTGGTGATAATAGTGGGCCACCAATTTATTTCATATCTCTCACTTTTCTCTCTAAAAACTCATAAAACTCGTGCTTTAATTCCTCATTTTCTAAAGCCATTTCCACCGTTGTCTTCAAAAAGCCCATCACATCTCCAACGTCATGGCGTGTACCTTGGAAATCATAAGCATAAACTTTTTGCTCTTCATTCAGCATTTGAATAGCATCGGTAAGTTGGATTTCTCCCTGTGCACCAATATGCTGTTTATCCAGGTGATTAAATATTTCAGGGGTGAATATGTACCGACCCATGATTGCTAAATTTGACGGGGCTGTTCCAGGTTTTGGCTTCTCTACAAAATGATTCACCTCGTAGAGACGATCCTCCTTCGTGCTTGGATCGACGATACCATAACGATGGGTTTCATGCTCACCTACCGTTTGCACACCAACAATGGAACTTTGCTTTTCATCAAATTGATCGATTAATTGTTTTAAACCTGGAGTATCGGCTTCTACAATATCATCACCAAGCAATACAGCAAATGGCTCATTACCAATAAACTTTCTTGCGCACCATACGGCGTGTCCTAAGCCCTTGGGTTCTTTCTGGCGGATATAATGCAGTTCAATGTTGGAAGCTTGGTTCACTTTCTCCAGCAAATCAAATTTTTCTTTATTTAACAAGGTTTGTTCTAGCTCGTAATTATGGTCGAAGTGGTCCTCAATCGCACGTTTCCCCTTACCGGTTACAATAATGATATCTTCAATTCCAGAAGCAATTGCTTCTTCTACAATGTATTGGATCGTCGGTTTATCCACGATCGGCAACATCTCTTTCGGCATTGCTTTCGTAACAGGCAAGAATCTCGTTCCTAATCCTGCAGCTGGGATGATTGCCTTTTTTACCTTACTCATGTACTCTCCTCCAGACCATTCTAATTGATATCTTCATATGTTTTCCTTCAATTGCTATTTACAAAATAAGTATCTCAAATATAGAGGAACGATTCAATACTGACGATAAGCGAATTACTTAAGAGTTAATTCTCCTTCTGTATTCTGCTGTTTTGGAGTTAATAGTATAGTAATGATATCCTCCAACTCTAAAGAACTGCGATGGCGCTACTCGAATTTCCATAGGTCCCAGATGAAATTCTTCAATAGTTTTTTCCAGGTTTGAGATGGTCAATATGGGTTCCACTAGTTGTTATCCCCTTTCTCTTTTGAATGAGAAGCTAAAATATCTTGGATGATTTCTTCGATTTCCTCGATGCTGTAGTCAAAACTAAGAGCAGCTTCTACAGCGCTTTCCATTATTTTTCTTACAGTAGAGACTTTAACTTTCTTCTTTTGTCCTTCTGATATGTCTGCAACAAACGTAACTTTACCTTGTAGCGTTTGAATAAAGCCCTGTGCCTCCAAATCTTGATATGCCCTCCTTGTAGTAATACTGCTGATTTCCAGTTGCTTGGATAATGCACGAATAGAGGGAAGTGCTGATCCCGCAGCTATATGACCACCGGCAATCAAAGCCTTTATTTGATTGACAATCTGATGATAGATTGGTTCTCTTGAATCCTTTGATAATTTTATAGGAAGCAAAGAAATACGCTCCTTTCCATTAGAGATAGTCTACCTCATATAAGTGTTCCGTCATTTTATTGCTCCAATAACGCAGCCCCACAATCGCCAATATAATAGAAATGATTCCAGAAGCAATACTCCATCGATCAGCCAAAATTGCACTCCAACCTACGATGCTGTTCTCGAAGATATATGGGAAAAACAAAATGACAGCGATTCCTAAAATGACAAGTAGAACGGATAAAACGGAAATCATTTTACCTGATGGTATTTTGTATACTACCACTTCCAGGGAAAGCGCCGCTAAACCTCCATAAATTCCAAACGATAACCAAATCAGTGCAAAAGCTATATAACTGCCGGGTTCCAATATCCCCCTTATATCTGGATTAAAAAGGTATACCATCAGCAGCATGTATAATTGAAAAGGGATGGAGCTCAAGAAATAGATGAAGAGTGTTTTCCAAACAACAATCTTTCCATTTATCGGCAAATGTAAATTCATGACAACTGCAGGAAACCCCCACATGTCACCGCTTATCTTTTGAAATTGCATGCCTTTCGCTTTAAACCAAGTAGGCCCAAAGATAAATAGCAAAATGAATAACAGGTCTAAAATAGCAAATTTACTATTACCCAGAAGGTCAAAACCCATAATAATCAGAACCGTATAAAATGTAAAAAACAGCAACAAATTGATAAAGTTTCTTTTTGATACTTTCAGTCCCGGTTTTGCTACGTGCAATACCGTTTGCATTGTTTCCTTCACGATGTAATCTCCTCCGCCTCAGGTGTTATAGTGTGTATATCTTTATACACACTTTAACGGTTAAGTGTACAGGTCAAGGGTAATTTTCAGATAATAAGGAGTTGAATCGGAATCATCATTGGGAAAGCCTTGCTACCTGCGAGTTCCTTCCATTAAAAAAGTCTCCCGAGAATGGACTAACCATGTCTCCGGAGACCTTTCAATGTGTTAACTATTCTTTTATTCAACTACAAACGATTTCTCCAACCGCTTTAGCCGCAACAAGCATACAATCCTCATCCATATCGAACTTCGGATGATGATTGAAATAAGCATCCTCCACCCCTTTTGGTTTACAGCCTACGTAAAAGAAACAGCCGGGGATTTTTTCAAGATAATAAGCAAAGTCTTCAGAACCAGAAAGCATTTGGAATTCCTTAACTTCCTTAATCTCCGGAGCATCGGAATTCTCTAACGTAGCAACCACATGAGCAGTTGCTTCCGGGTCATTATATAACGGCGGATAATCAGGAACATACTCCAACTCGCATGTCACACCAAATTGAGCTTCGATACCTTTAACAATCCGCTCCACTTCCTCTTGAATGACTTGCTGTGTCTTCGATGTCATATAGCGAACGTCACCTTCCAGCACCACACTATCCTTGATTACGTTGAACGTTCCCTTTCCGTCAAAAGAACCAATCGTAATGACACCCATCTCAAAAGGATTAATCCGGCGACTGATAACCGTTTGGATTGCTGTCACAAAGTGTGACCCCGCTACAATGCTATCATTGGCTAAATGTGGCGAAGATCCATGTCCACCTTTACCTTGAATCGTCAGCTTGAAACATGACCTGCCTGCCATAGCATATTCACTTCGATAACTGACTACACCAGTTGGGTGGAATGGAAAAAAGTGGACCCCATAAACATTCTCGACATCATCCAACAGACCGGATTCCATTATGCTTTTTGCTCCGCCGGGTGGAGTTTCCTCTGCATGCTGATGGATGATTTTAACCGTTCCAGATAAGGAATCTTTCAATTGGATGAGACAATCGGCAAGTACGAGCAAGTAAGCAGTATGAGCATCATGGCCACAAGCATGCATGACCCCATCATTTTTCGATTTAAATGGTACATCCGTTTCTTCTTGAATCGGCAGTGCATCGAAATCAGCTCGGAGTGCAATTGTTTTTCCTGGCTTGCCCCCTTGGATAGTAACGATGATTCCGTATCCGTTGCCCACATTGGTATGTAACTCCACATCTTTCCCTTCATAAAAGTCAGCAATATATTGTGCTGTCTTTTCTTCTTTATAAGATAGTTCCGGATTTTCATGTAAGTAACGACGGATTTCAATCATTTCATCTTTACGACTTTCCAACATGTCCATTAGTTGCTTTTTCATTTACATCCCTCACCTATCCTATTTTGATTAGTCACATGAATCTGTATTTTCTATTATCTCATAACAACCAGTAATTATAGTGCCATTGCCAACAAAAGTTACTTCATTTTCTTTCGATGTTTACTTCATCACTTTCATGTAAATAATGTGAATGCCTTAAAAATAATTCAACGGAGGTAAAAACATGAAAAGATTAACTCTACTTTTCCTTTCTCTTGGGCTGTTAATTTTCACGCATACCAAGCAATAGGTACAGAAAATGACCAAGATACATATGCAGTGGATGAATCAAGCGTTGAAGTATCTACTGACATTATGAAGGAATCAGCTTCATCGCTTACGGTTCCGTTAATCAATACCAAAGGAGAAACAATCGGGGAAGCGAAACTGGAACAAAAATCGGATGGTGTGAGCATTAATTTGGAAGCTTCCAACCTATCGCCAGGTGTCCATGGATTCCATATCCATGAGAAAGGGCTATGTGAACCACCTACATTCGAATCAGCAGGCAGCCATTTTAATCCGACAAACGCAAAGCACGGATTTGAGAACCCAGAAGGACCTCATGCTGGGGACCTTCCGAATATTGAAGTAACAGAACAAGGAACTGTATCAGCAACTGCGCTCGCAGAGATGGTTACATTGGAAAAAGGTAAGGAAAATTCGCTCTTAAAAGAGGGGGGAACTTCTTTAATGATTCACTCTAAAGCAGATGATTATAAAACGGACCCTGCAGGAAATTCCGGTGAACGGGTTGCTTGTGGTGTGATTAAGGAATAAAGTGAAAGAATCCCGAGTATTTGTTACTCGGGATTTTAGTTGTTCTTAAAGGTTGTGACTCCCGGTTCATAGAAACTCAAGAATAACAGCAACTATGATAGAATAGCATATAACATATTTGAACATCGTAATTGCTGTTTTCATCATAAACCGGGGGGGTGCAAATAATATTGAACAAAAATCCTCGTGTTATTTATCTCATCGTTTTATTTGTCATGCTTATATGGGGGATAAATGTCTCCGCGCTTAAAGTGATTGTAGAAAACTTTATGCCAATTACCATTACTTCTCTTCGTATTTTTACAGCTGGAGTAACGGTCATGTTAATTTTGGGAGTCACAAAAGCATTACGGCTGCCCAAAAAGAAAGAATGGTATTTTATAATGGGGGGTGCAGTGTTCAGCGTCGTCCTCCATCATTACTTTTTAGCAGCTGGTTTGACGTTGACCAGTGCCACGAACACGGGACTGATTCTGGGAATGGGTCCGGTATTGACAGTCATTTTTGCCACAATCATCTTAAAACGAAAACCATCGCGTCTCCAATTCGCAGGTTTTATCCTTGGATTTATTGGAGTGAGCTTCACTGTTTTAGCTGGCAGCGGAGGTATCATGACAATCAATCTAGGAGATTTCTACATATTATTATCAATAGTTTCTCAAACTCTTAGTTTTATAGTGATCAAGCGGGCAGCAGAAACCATGGATTCCAGATTGTTGACAGGCTACATGTTAGTCGTTGGCTCTGTCGCTCTATTCTTTATAAGTTTATTGCAAGAACCAAATGGAATAGCCTCTCTAAAGCAAGCTGACTATACAGTGTGGCTCATCTTCCTATTTTCTGCTTTAATTGCTACTGGAGTTGGTCATATGGCGTATAATCATGCCATCAGCAGACTAGGACCAGCAGAAACATCCATATTTTTGAACTTGAATACATTCTTTTCTATTATGGGAGCAGCTCTATTCCTGAATGAGGCCATTTTATTATCTCATTTTATTGGACTAGTATTTATTGTTTTTGGGGTAATCTTCGGCTCAGGCGGACTCGAGGCATGGATGTTGCAAAGAAGAAGAAGGAGAATGTGAAAGTGTGTAATATAGTTCTTATCTAAAAAAATTCCCCCGAACAGGCTCATACCATGTCTCGGGGGAATCTCTTTGATTGTACCGTTAACTCAAATGCTTACTTTAGCTTCATCGCCTTAGCCATAATTTTTGGAAGATCTGTGTTATCCAGGAATCCAACAAACTTCTCTGCTTGTGGACCATATGCATAAACAGGGATGTCTGCTCCTGTATGGTTCGTGCTTGTCCATCCGATATTCGCGCGATCACTCACTACCGTGTTGATTGCAAAAGCTGCATTGCTCGCATCTTGAATCGCTTGAACCTCTTCATTCGTCAAGTCAAATCCAGTATATTTCGCAAGTACTTCACGTACGTTGGAACGATCTTCATTCAATTGAGCAGCCATAAAATCACCTGTAGCCGTTACATCTTGTAAAACAGCTGCATTGAGCTCCATGGATCCTTTGGAACCAGTCGTCATTCCACCAGTATCGTGGTCACCAGCAACGACTACAAGCGTTTTACCATCTTCTTCGGCAAATTCAATCGCTTCCTCCACTGCCTCTTCAAATGCTGCAACATCTGACATTGCATAACCAGCATCATTCGCATGTCCTGCCCAGTCAATTTGGCTGCCTTCAACTACTAAGAAAAATCCTTTTTTGTTTTCTTCTAAAATATCAATAGCAACTTCGGTCATTTCTGCAAGGCTTGGCTCTTCCGTTTCATCACGGTGAAGTTCCGGAGCTAGAGCACCATTTGCGAATAATCCTAACAGTTTTTCACCTTTTCTAAGTTTGATATCCTTGTTTTCTAGTAATTCATCTCGAGTTTCAACAAATTCATAACCTTGTTCTTCTGCTTGTTTGATCAAATCAAGCTCCTCTTGATTTCCACCTTTAGAGACTGGTAAGAAATTGTCTTTACCTCCACCAAGTATGACATCTACTTCATTAGCAAGATACTGTTCCGCAATTTTAGTTTCATTATTACGGCTTTCTACATGAGAAGCGAAAGACGCTGGTGTTGCATGTGTAATGGTAGATGTTGCGACTAGACCAGATGCTTTCCCGTTTTCTTGGGCTGCCTCAAGAATCGTTTGAAGCTCATTTCCCTCAGGATCTAGACCAACTACACCATTATTTGTTTTATTTCCAGTGGCCATTGCTGTACCTGCTGCAGCGGAGTCTGTGATATCAGAGTTAGCTGAATATGTAGTGAACATCCCTTTTAAATGCGCATCCCAAACCGCGTCTTCCCCTTTATAAACGCGATAGTTACTTGCGTAGTCAGAGCTGAATCCATCCGGAATCATATAAATGACATTTTCTACTTTTTTATTATTTCCCTTGTTTCGAGCATGTTCTGGCTTGGCATCGACCGCCCCTAAACTTAAACCAGAAAGTACGAGCCCTGCACTTAGTGCAACTACACCAAGTTTTTTACCAAGATTGTTGAACAAATTAACCTCTCCTCTCAAATTTCAACTACAATTTGAGTATAACTAACTAATATTGAAATCTAGTTAAAGTCTAGTAAATCTAGCATAAATTTTTTTAGGCAGGAATCACTAGTCGAGATTTTTGCCTTGCTAAAGTTGCAGGACTTGATACCCCGCTCCTTTACTGTTCTTCGCACAAAAAAACCTAAGAAGCATAAAAAACTTACCTCTTAGGTTTAATTCTAAGTATTTATTTTTCCATGTTCGCTACTAAACGACCTGTAACTTTATTTTCTTCCAGCATCTGAATACCTTCAGGAATTTCATCAAAACTTATTTCAGTTATTTTAGGATTCACTTTTCCACTAGCAAACAATTCATAGATTTCTTCAATATCTTGTTTCGTACCACCATTACTTCCAACCAATGTTGCTTGCTTAGTAATCAATGATGTGACATTGATCGTTGTTTCTAGTTTCCCCATCCCGACAAGAACTACTTTACCTTGGAAACCAATAGATTCTAGTGCTTCTCTAGTGGTTACATCAAAACCAGCAAAATCAATAATGACCTCTGGTTCATATTGTGCAATTTCTTTTACATTTTCAAATGTACCTGCAGCACCTAAGCTTTTAGCTAATTCACGCGCATTTGGGTTCAAGTCAACCGCATATACAGTAGCTCCTTTTGCAACAGCAGCTTCTAATGCAATCTGACCCAATCCACCAATACCAATCATACCGACTGTCATGCCTGCTTTTACTCCACCTTTAGTGAATGTTGCATGGTAAGACGTCATTCCGGCATCTGTACCAGCTGCTGCTTGTGCAAACGAAACACCTTCCGGGATTCGGACTAAGTCTTCAGCCGGTGCTAAAACCTTTGTACCGAAGCCTCCATCATATGCATAACCTGGAGCCATTTTACTTGGACCAGTAGGACAGACAGCTACTTTATCACCAACTTGGTAGTCTGTTACACCTTCACCAACTTCACTGATGACACCTGCAACTTCATGCCCCATAATGACAGGAAGTTCACCAAGTAATTCTTTCCAACCTGGATCTCTTAAAACACCGACATCCGAGTGACAAAGACCTGCCACCTTTGTGTCGATAACTACTTTACCTGCTTCAACTTTCGGATCTTCTTTTTCCACCAATTCTAACGGTTCATTTGTTTCTACAAACTGCCAACCTTTCATGATGATTCCTCCTTAAGTTGTTGTATGTCTACATCTATATTATAAACCTTAAAGAGGATGGCCTACTGAAATGGAATGACAATTTATTGAACTTGGCCTGTCTATGAAGCAATAAGTGGATAATTAATCAAACCTCTTCCAAAACATTACTCACTTGCTTAATGATCAAATCAGAGAGTTCCTTATATCCTTCTTGATTAGGATGGACCATATCTGCCCACAAATCTTTTTTTCTACCTAGTTCTTTCGTATTCACACGAATAATGGCAAGCTTATTCATGCTTGAATTCCAATAGTTGATTAGAACCCCCGTCAAGCCAAAAAATTGATAGTCCTTTTCTAAAGAATTATACAAGTTATTCACGACGATGGTTATGGCTGGATTGATTGCTTCAATGTATTCGATGATATGCTGTAAGTTTTTTATATAATTGGAGCGGACTTTAAAGAAGTTTTTTAAAACGGCACGCGCGCCATCTTTGTGGAAGTGTTGCAGAAGATCGTTTCCTCCAATATTGATAAATACAAGATTGGAATCTTGCAGTTGCTGGTCGTACAATTTTTCATTGATCAGCTTTTGAAGCAAGCCTTCCGAAGTCAGGTGAATAATCCCTTCATTCTCTACATTGACTTCACCAAATTTACTTTCAAGATGCTCTCTCAGGTAATTTGTAATGCCTCCATTCGGGGATCCATATCCCTTTGCCACCGAATCACCTAAAATGAGGACTCTTCTTATATGTTTTGTATTGGTTCTTGCTTGTTCCATGTATTTATTCAATTTCTTTGCTTGCCTATACTTATTGATCCCAACATAAGCTGCTGCAGCCAACAAAATTGGAGAGGTTATCAAACGGGTCTTTTTTGGTCGTCTTTTGCCAACATCATGGTGTATTGAATTTACTTTATCGTTCAAAGAGTGACCTCCTTTTAATGCGTGGGGGCTCCCCACAACCAATTATTATTACGATTCCTCAATTGTAACACTTTTATTTGAAGATTTTAATCGTGAGGGATTAAACAAAACTTAATATATTATATGCATCCGACAGTATTTCGTCCTGTCACGTGACCATGTGAAGCTTCAAAGCCGAAATAAAATCCATGACGAACCAAATATTTATTTTTTTGTTAAAAAACAAAAAATAAATTGACAATTTAACTACCTCGGTAGTAGTACGTTGTAAAGGGTAAGAATAATGGAAAAAGAGAGAATATTAGACGCATTGCCAGAAGGAATTCTCTTATCTCCAGCTGGTAGTTTTAGAATAACATTTGTCCTATTCATTATAAAATTAAAAACAGGTTATAATCCACGTGCGCTTCTCCCCTCTTCTTCGCACCATTACTTAAATATAAAACAATAGTTACCCTGATTTAAAAAGGGATTCCACGGAGGAATGTCAAATCATGTATTAGAAAGAAAAAACAAGAGGAGGTCAGACAATGAAAGTTGCAGTTATAGGGGCAGGAATTGTAGGGGCTTGTGCCGCATTTTATTTATCCCAAAGCAATGACTGTGAGGTTATTGTAATTGATAAAGCTCTTGAAGGGAAAGCAACACTGGCAGGTGCAGGAATTATTTGTCCTTGGATCTCGAGATATCATGACCCTGATTGGTTTGTCATTGCAAGCAGAGGTGCCCAGTATTATCCTGGCTTGATACATTCCTTGAATCAACTCGGAGAAACAGATACTGGTTATAAACAAACCGGTGGAATTGCAACAAGTAAAGACATAAATGTTTTAAATAACCTGGAAGAAAAAGTGGCTAAAAAAAGAGAAACATTTCCAGTAATCGGCGAAATTAAACTTTTAGAGGCTCCAGAGGCACAAGAATATTTTCCAGCACTAGCTGATAACTTACATGCACTCTATATTTCCGGAGCTGCCCGTTTAGATGGACGATTATTAGCTGAAGCTTTAGTACGAGGAGTGAAGAAAAATAAAGGTAAAGTAATAGAGGAGCAAATACGTTTAGAAAAACACGACAACCAAATTAAAGTATCAACCAAACAAGGTGCTATACAAGCTGACCGTATTATTGTCGCAGCCGGGGCTTGGACGAACGATTTGCTGAAGGATATTGGTGTTTCCATTCATGTGAATCCTCAAAGAGGACAGATCATCCATCTATCTGCCGATGAAGACACATCCAATTTACCTGTCATTCTCCCCCAAGAAAGTAGCCATTATATTGTTCCTTTCGAAGATTCACGCATTGCTTTTGGCGCAACCCGAGAGGACGGGACTGGTTTTGACTACCGGATGACTGCGGGAGGTCTTCAAGAAGTATTAAATGAAGGATTAAAAGTTGCACCAGGTTTAGTCAATCATACAGTAAAGGAAATCCGGATTGGCTTCCGCCCGATGAGTCCAGATAATAAGCCTTACTTGGGTATTATTCCTGAATTCGAAAATGTTGTTGTTGCAACTGGATTAGGGGCTTCTGGATTGACAATGGGACCTTATATCGGATCTTTAGCAGCGAAGATAGCGATGGATGAGGAAATTGAGATTGATTTAGACCCTTATAGGTTGAATAGATAATAAAATCCAATTAAATGGAGATATTAATCAAAGTAAAAAAGCTAGGATTTCTAATTTCTTTGAAAATCCTAGCTTTAATTTTGAATTCTTTGAGCGTATACACATACAGGAGGTTTTTCGTTTAGTTACAATTCTACTCTTTCGCCAATTCAACTAATACCCTATTATTTTCTATCCCCTCTATTGTCTCCAGTTTCACGCCCCCCTCCCTTCTTCTATCTAACAACATCACACGACAATTGAATAATTTTGGTTGTTTTTGAACGGTTTTGATGGTATTATACAGATAAAGGAGGTTATTATGTTAACAGAAGAGAGACATGCTTCCATATTAGACCTGCTGAAACAGAAAGGAATCGTTAAAACAAAAGAATTAATGGAAACGCTTCAATGCTCTGAATCTACAATTAGACGGGACCTCGATGAATTAGAGAAAAATGGATTGTTACGGCGGGTCCATGGTGGCGCTAAACGTATCTATCGATTGGATGATGAATTATCAATTCAGGAAAAATCACTCAAAAACGTTCATGAAAAGGACGCGATTGGTCAAACTGCTGCTTCTTTTATAGAAAATAACGATGTGATTTACGTGGATGCTGGTACATCAACACTTTCTATGATTGATTTTATTGAAAGCGATGACATTACCGTTGTTACAAATGGGATACAGCATGCATCCCTCCTTGCAGATAAAAACATACACACGATTCTCGTTGGTGGAAGGATAAAACCTTCCACAAAAGCAATTATTGGACCAACGAGTCAAAAAGAAATCAGTGATTACCGCTTTAACAAAGCTTTCTTAGGAATAAATGGAATTGACATGGAATATGGCTGTACGACACCTGATCCGGATGAAGCAGCTTTAAAAAAATTAGTAATCAAAAATTCCTCCAAGGCTTATATGTTAGCCGACCACAGCAAATGGGGGAAAATCAACTTTGTTAAAGTATGCGACTTGGAGGAAGTGACAATCATAACATCACAATCGAAAATAAATCTTCAGGAATATAAACAGAAAACGAATGTTTTGGAGGTGGAGCGATGATTTATACGGTTACTCTCAATCCGTCGATTGATTATGTGGTTCAAGTTGAAAATCTTCAGTTAGGTGAACTGAACCATAGTTCAAGTAACTTTAAGCTTCCCGGCGGTAAAGGAATCAACGTTTCCCGTATCCTTCATCAATTGAATACAGATACGACTGCACTCGGCTTTATTGGCGGTTTTACCGGCGAATTTATCACCAACTGGTTACAACAAGACGGGATTCGTACAGATTTTATAACAATCGCTGATGATACCAGAATCAACATCAAATTGAAATCCGATTCTGAGACCGAAATTAATGATAGAGGTCCTACTATACGTGAAGAAGAAGCACAGGCATTGTTAAAAAAAGCGGAAAACTTCACGGCAAATGACATAGTTATTTTGTCAGGCAGTATGCCTCCTTCCTTGCCTTCTGATTTTTACAAACAGCTGATTGAGCGTTTTTCAGCTGCAAATGTTCAATTTGTCATTGACACGACTGGAGAAGGATTAAAATCATCATTGCCGTATCAGCCATTCCTCATTAAACCGAACGTAAAGGAGTTGGCGCAATTCTTTAATGTAACATTAGAAAGCAATGAAGCAATTCTTCATTACGGTAAACAAATGATAAATCTCGGAGCACAGCATGTCATTGTATCTATGGCTGGCGATGGTGCATTGCTCTTTACAAAAGATGCGATTTATCAAGGAATCAGCCCGAAAGGTACTGTTAAAAATTCTGTTGGTGCCGGAGACTCAATGGTAGCTGGATTTATTGCTGAATACCATTCATCCGGTAATATAGAGTCCGCATTCAAAATGGGACTCGCATCTGGAAGTGCGACAGCCTTTTCGGATGACTTAGCGAAGAAAAACGATATTTTACAACTACTAGAACATGTCGAAGTTTCACGCCTTTAAAATTTGATAAAGAAAGGTGATTATCATGAAAATAACCGATGTCTTAAGAAAAGATATTATGATTATGGACTTGCAGGCAACAACAAAAGAACCCGTAATTGATGAGATGATACAAAGTCTCGTAAATACTGGAGTGATTACAGACCGCAGAAAATTTAAAGAAGCAATATTAGAACGTGAAGCTCAAGTTACGACAGGTCTCGGTGATGGAATCGCGATGCCGCATGCGAAGAGTGCTGCAGTTAAAGAGCCTACCGTTCTATTTGCTAAAAGCAATAAGGGTGTGGATTATGAATCTCTGGATGGAGAGCCTTCGTACTTGTTTTTCATGATTGCTGTTCCAGAAGGCGCCGACAATACCCATCTAGAAACGTTGGCTTCCCTCTCGAAGTTATTAATTGACGAAGCATTCATCGATCAATTGAAAAAAGCAATAACACCCGATGAAGTACATGCGCTATTCGAAGACGCAGTATCAGAAGAAGACGTGCAGGAAAAGGCTGAAGAAACAACTGCTAATGCGGAAAACAGCCAGAAAACACCGTTCATCGTCGCCATTACCGCTTGTCCAACGGGGATTGCGCATACCTACATGGCTGAGGATGCCTTAAAGAAAAAAGCAGCTGAACTGAATGTGGATATCCGCGTAGAAACTCAAGGTTCTGAAGGAGCAAAAAACGCACTGACGGCTGATGAAATTGAACGTGCAGAATCTATTATCATCGCTGCCAGTAAACAAGTTGATTTAAGCAGATTTACTGGTAAACATGTGTTGCAACGACCGGTAACGGACGGAATTCATAAAGCCGAAGAACTCATTACAAAAGCAATGAACCAAGAAGCTCCGGTTTATCATGCTGATCAGGTGAAAACTTCTGAAACTGAAGAAGAAAAATCCTCTTCAATTTGGGGTAGAATCTACAAGGATCTGATGAATGGTATCTCCCATATGCTGCCATTTGTAGTTGGGGGTGGGATTTTACTCGCCATATCATTCTTATTTGAAAGTATGCTAGGCAGCGAAAATGAGATTTTCACCTTCTTAAATTCAATTGGTGGGAATGCATTTAGCTTCCTTATCCCGATTTTTGCTGGATTTATTGCAATGAGTATTGCCGACCGACCTGGTCTCATGCCTGGAATGGTAGCTGGTTTAATTGCCGTGAATAGTGATGCAGGTTTCCTCGGTGGTTTGGTTGGAGGCTTCCTTGCTGGTTATATTGTCGTTCTACTCAAGCAGCTTTTCCGCAATTTACCGAAATCATTGGAAGGTTTAAAACCGATTTTAATTTATCCTGTGATCGGCTTATTCTTTACTGGAATATTAATGTATTATATTTTTGGCCCAATTTTCTCAGGGATTAATTCAGCGATGATTAATTTCTTGCAAAATCTAGGAACAGGGAATGCGGTCATTCTTGGAGTGATACTTGGAGGAATGATGGCGATTGATATGGGTGGACCATTTAATAAAGCCGCTTACGCTTTCTCGATAGGAATTTTCACTGATACAGGTGATGGTAGTTTAATGGCGGCAGTAATGGCGGGCGGAATGGTGCCTCCACTTGCAATCGCGGTAGCCACTACCATGTTCAAACATAAATTTACAGAAGGCGAACGTAAATCCGGATTAACAAACTATGTTATGGGAATATCATTCATTACAGAAGGAGCCATCCCATTTGCAGCAGCTGATCCTATACGAGTCATTGCTTCGTCCATTATTGGAGCAGCAACTGCAGGAGGATTAACCCAGCTATGGAATACAGCCATCCCTGCACCACATGGTGGACTTTTCGTTATTCCACTTGCTGAAAATGCCTTGCTTTTCCTATTAGCTTTAGCTATTGGAACAATGGTTGCAGCAGTTGTACTTGGATTGTGGAAAAAAACAGTACGTTAACACATGTTAAAGATAACCCTCTGTGGGTTATCTTTTTTTATCCAGAAATTTCCTCGAATTAGTATTTTCGTCTCATCTTCCCTGAAAAGATTGACTTGAAAAAATTATGATGTTATTATGCATCTAACACAAAAATTTTTAGAACAATTGAATAATTATTTCTTATCCAGAGCGGCGGAGGGACTGGCCCGATGATGCCCGGCAACCTACTTAAAAATAGTAAGGTGCTAATTCCAGCAGGATTATATCCTGGAAGATAAGAAGAGCGTAATGATAAATCAACCCTCTTCTTAACGGAAGAGGGTTTTTATATTTTCATAAGTAGGAGGTTAGGAAACAGGATATATACCCTTTTTCAAGATAAGGGAAAAATGAATGTTAATCAGGAGGAAAAAAACTATGAAAAAACTAAAATATTTGATCATCAGTATGGTTGGATTAGTATTACTCATTTCTGGATGTTCCACTTCAGCCAGTACGGATGGTAAGCCAAAAAAAATCAAATTGGATTATGCGTACTACTCCCCTACTAGTCTAGTATTGAAAGAATTTGGATGGCTGGAAGAAGAATTGAAGGAAGATGGCATAGAAGTTGAATGGGTGTTAAGCCAAGGCAGTAATAAATCCTTGGAATTCCTGAACAGTAATAGTGTAGATTTCGGTTCTGCGGCAGGTGCGGCTACCTTAATGTCAAAAGCTAATGGCGCTCCAATCAAGACCGTCTATATCTTCTCCAAACCAGAATGGACTGCACTCGTCACAAATCAGAATTCAGGAATTGAATCGATTCAAGACTTAGAAGGAAAACGAGTTGCCGCTACACTGGGTACGGATCCATACATTTTCTTGCTTCGTGCTTTAGATGAATCCGGTATCTCAGCAGATGATGTTGAAATTGTAAACCTGCAACATGGAGATGGTGCTTCTGCCTTATCTTCCGGTTCTGTTGATGCCTGGGCGGGGCTTGACCCACATATGGCAAGACTGGAATTAGAATCCGATGCCGAACTGTTTTATCGCAATCCTGACTTCAATACGTATGGCTTTTTAAGTGTCAGAGAGGAATTTGCTGAGCAATATCCCGACTATGTGGATAGAGTTATTGAGGTTTATGAGAAAGCTAGAGAATGGACCATTGACAATCCAGAAAAGGCTGCCGAAATCCTGGCTGAAGAAGCGAGCATCGAACTAGAAGTGGCCAAAACACAGATTGAACGGAATGATTTCTCCAATGCTATACCGAGTGAGCTGCATCATGAGGCGCTGATTGAAGCAGGCAATGTCTTACTTGGAGAAGTAATCGATGAAACAACAGATATTAAAGAAGTCACTTCGGAACTCATTGATTCGTCGTTTGCGGAAGAAACAATCAAGTCTGAATAAGGTGGAGGGAACAAGATGAAATACAAAGGGGAATTAACAACATCCGTACCTTTAAAGAAACAAATCGAAAAGAATAAAGCTACTGGAAAACTTAATGGATTTTCAGGGTCTGGAAGAACAGTAATTTTAGGCAGTATTATTCCGGTAACCCTCTTAATAATATGGGAGGGTTTAAGTAGATTAGAAGTATTACCTGCCTACCAGCTTCCCGCACCGACCGTTATTTTCAACACCATCCTGACGATGGCGCAGGATGGCACATTATGGTCGCATATCGGGATAACGACTATCCGTGTATTTCAAGGATTTATATTAGGTACCATCGTTGCAATCATCCTAGGATCGTTAGTCGGATTTTATAAAAAAGCGGAGCAGTTGTTGGATCCGATGCTGCAAGCCTTCCGCTCCATCCCTTCCCTCGCTTGGGTACCTTTATTCATTCTATGGATGGGAATTGGGGAACCTTCGAAGGTGACGATGATTGCAGTCGGGGTGTTTTTCCCGGTTTATTTAAATATCGTGAGCGGGATAAGCGGCGTGGACCGAAAACTGATTGAAGTTGGAAAGATGTATAGTTTAAACAACTTCCAACTCATCAAAAGAATCATCTTGCCAGCTGCATTACCTTCCTTTATTGTCGGTCTTCGCAGCGGTCTTGGCTTAGGGTGGATGTTTGTTGTCGCAGCGGAACTAATGGGTGCAAGTCAAGGGTTAGGGTATTTACTCGTCCTTGGGCAAAATACACTCTCACCCGAGACAATTATCGCAAGCATTATTTTATTTGCAGTAATTGGTAAGTTATCGGATTGGATTTTAAAACTGATTCAAGACAGGTCACTTCATTGGCAGGATGGTCTGGAGCGATCGTAAACAAAGGGGGTAATCAAATGAGCCTTGAATTAAGGGATGTCAGCCGAACATTTGACGGGAAAACAGCTGTGAATAATATCAACTTCTCCGCCAAGCCTGGTGAGATTATCGGACTCCTCGGCACGAGTGGCTGTGGGAAAAGTACATTATTACGTGCAATTTCCGGACTAGATCGTGGGTATGATGGAGAAATTGCAATAAACGGAACGACCACCAAAGCAGTGCATGACAAAGTAGGATTCATTTTCCAAGAGCCAAGATTATTTCCATGGTTAACGGTATTGGAAAATGTAACTTTCGGCTTAAAGGGAGATAAACAAGACATGACGGAACGGGCCACCAAATATTTGGAAAGTGTCGGTTTAAAGGGTAGTGAGAAACTTTATCCAAAACAATTGTCCGGCGGGATGGCTCAGCGTGTAGCAATTGCTAGAGCATTGGTCACATCACCGGAAATCCTTTTATTAGATGAACCATTCAGCGCCCTCGATGCATTTACAAAAATGCAGCTGCAGGATTTGTTGTTGGATGTTTGGAAGACTCATCAGTCCACCATCGTTTTAGTCACCCACGATATTGATGAAGCAACATATTTATGTGATCGCATCATTATTTTAAGAGGGCAGCCTGGAGAAATCGATAAAGAAATTGAAATTAGTGAAGCACGTAATCTCGAGCGTGGCAGCGAGAAAGCCGCATTCTACAAGAAAGAGATTTTAGACAGCCTTGATTTGAATAAACAGAGTTCGCGCATCTAAAGGGAGGAAAAGAACATGACATTAAAAAATAGAAGTATTCCATCTTTAGCTAATCATGCTTACAATCTATCAGACTATAACGAAGTAAGGAAAAACTTTGACTGGAACCAATTAGGGAGAGATTTTATCCGGGAAGACGGTAAGGTCAATGCAGCACATGAGACGATTGACCGTCATGTAGAAGATGGCTATGGTGATAAAATTGCCCTCCACTATGTCAATGGTGAGGAGAGACAAAGTTATACCTTCAAAGAAGTGAAGGAAAAAACGGATCACTATGCAACAGTTTTAAAGAATTCTGGTGTTAAAAAAGGAGATCGCGTATTTGTTTTCCTTCCGAAAACGCCAGAATGCTATATTTCCATCCTGGCAATCATTAAGATTGGTGCCATTGCTGGTCCACTTTTTGAAGCCTTCATGCAGGATGCGATAAAAGAACGTATCAATGACTGTGAAGGTACACTGCTAATTACAGATAAGGATATGGTAAATAGAGTGCCGCAAGACGAAATCCCTTCGTTAAAAACCATATTATTTGTGGAGGATATCGAAGTACTTACTATTGAAGGTGTAGAAGAAGATGTTGTAGAGTGGCTCGACCCGGAAGATGGATTAATTATTCATTATACAAGCGGTTCTACAGGAAAACCTAAAGGTGTGCTCCACGCTCATCGGGCGGTCGGTCATCATTACATTTCTGGTAAATGGGTACTGGATATTAAAGATGACGACGTATATTGGTGCACCTCCCACCCAGGCTGGGTGACAGGGAGTGTATACGGTTTGTTTGCACCATGGCTGAACCGGGCAACGATCATCATCCAAAACGGACGCTTTCAGGCTGAGGAGTGGTATCAACTCATCGAGGAATTCAAAGTAACGATTTGGTACAGCGCCCCTACTGCTTTTCGCATGCTCCTTGCTCAGGATGAGTTGCTTGAAAAATACGACCTATCATCTATCCGACATGTACTGAGTGTCGGTGAGCCACTAAACCCTGAAGTTATTTACTGGGCTTGGGAAAAACTGGGCGTCCGCATTCACGATACATGGTGGATGACCGAGACTGGAGGACATTTAGTCGTCAATTTACCATCTGAAGAAATAAGGCCGGGCTCGATGGGCAGACCATTCCCGGGGATACAAGTCGGTATCCTTGATGAAGATGGAAATGAATTGCCTCGTTGCTCTGTTGGGCAACTCGCTGTCCGTACTCCTTGGCCGGGACTGATGAAGGAAATCTGGGGAAATAAAAAGAAATTCAATGATTACTTTAAATATGAAGGCTGGTATCTTTCAGGTGATTTAGCTATTCAAGATGAGGATGATTATGTGTTTTTCCAAAGCCGAGACGACGATATGATTAACTCTTCCGGTGAACGGATCGGCCCGTTTGAAGTGGAAAGTAAACTGATTGAGCATCCGGCAGTCAGTGAAGCCGGTGTAATCGGTAAACCAGATCCAACCCGAGGTGAAATTGTAAAAGCATTCATCACCCTCCGTCCAGGATATGTGGAATCGGAAGAACTGTTAGAAGACATCCGTCTATTTGTCCGAAATCAACTAGCGGCACACGCAGCACCTCGAGAAATTGAGGTTATGGATGAATTACCAAAAACAACAATCAGTGGGAAGATTTTACGAAGAGAATTAAAAGCACGGGAAGTAGCTTTAAGTCATGCAGAGGCAAACCACACTGGAGTCAAAGAACCTTCTGTATCAGCAACTCGTTAAAATAGCTAGCAAACAAAGTAAACAAAAATAGCCGTGTGGTAAAAGTCCGCACGGCTATTTATAAAAAGTATAGGGATGGTCAGCTAGCTCCCCACTCTATCACTCTGGAAATAAATCCGATGATAAATATCGTTCCCCTGTGTCAGGAGCAATGCTGAGAACTCTCGCAGATTCCGGAAGTTCTTTTGCTATCTGGATGGCGAAATATGCAGAAGCTGCACCAGATGCGCCGACAAATATCCCTTCCTTTGCAGCAAGATAGCGGGCCATTTGTTGGGCGTCTTCATCTTCTATATGAAGAATCTCATCAAAGATTTCCTGGTTTAATATTTTCGGGATGAACCCAGGGCCTGTGCCCGGAATTTTATGTGGACCTGGTTGCCCACCGGAGAGAACTGGAGAACCTTTAGGCTCGACCACATATATTTTTAGATCGGGGATTTGTTTTTTCAATTCTTCACCTGCACCTGTCACGGTCCCTCCTGTCCCCGCAGTGAGGACTAGAGCATCCAACTTACCATCAAAGGATTCTAGAATTTCCACTGCAGTTGTTTCACGATGAGCATCAGAGTTTGCTTCATTTTCAAATTGCATCGGAATAAAGCTGTTTGGGATGTTGCTCGCTATCTTGTTTGCTTCGTCGATAGCTCCTTGCATCCTTTGACTTGCAGGTGTCAGAATGACTTCTGCCCCGTAGGCTTTCATAATTTTTATCCGTTCTTTCGTAGCATTATCCGGCATCGTGATGATGCAGCGATATCCCTTAACTGCGCTGACCATACAAATTCCAATCCCTGTATTTCCAGAAGTCGGCTCAATAATCGTGCTTTTTCCCGGAATCAGTTTGCCATCTCTTTCTGCTTGTTCAATCATATTGAATGCTGCCCGGTCTTTGACACTGCCACCCGGATTATATGACTCTAATTTCATATATACACCAGCACCATTTGGATCTGGTAATTTATTCAACTGAACAATAGGAGTATTTCCGATAAGATCAAGTACTGAACGATATATCTTCATGAAGTTCCTTCCTCTCTTATTGCATAATAAACGAAATGCTGCAATTTAAATTCCAACTAAATCAGTCAGCTTAGTATTATTTTGACTATATTTTAGCGTATATCTAGGGAGATAACAATAAAGAAAGACTGGAAGATTGACTTTTAAGTGAGGAAGTATATAATAAAACATAGTTAATCCGATTAACTTACTAGGAATAGTTCGGTTAATCTATGAATAGGTGGGAGAACATGTTTCTTTCGATAAATAACGTACAGAAAAGCTTTCCAAATCAAGGAAAAACGGAACAAGTATTACGTGATATCAACTTAAATATAGAAAAGGGAGAATTCGTTTCTCTTTTAGGACCATCTGGTTGTGGGAAATCTACCGTGCTGAACATTATTGCAGGACTTCTTAGACCCAGTGAAGGAGAACTTTACTTAGACAACCAACAAATAACTAAACCCGGGAATGACCGGGGCATGGTATTTCAACAGGCTGCCCTCTTCCCTTGGTTATCCGTGGAAGAGAATGTGATGTTTCCATTGAAAAAAATAATGAAGAAACAGGAAGCCCGAGAAACAGCACAGAAATATTTACAACTCGTACAATTGAGTGCTTACGCCAATCATTCTCCTCATGAACTTTCAGGAGGTATGCAGCAGCGAGTCGCCATCGCCAGAGCATTGGCGATGAGCCCCCGGGTGCTGCTTATGGACGAACCATTCGGTGCACTAGATGAACAAACAAGAATCAGGCTTCATGACGAACTGGAGAGAATCTGGGTCGAAACAAAAAAGACGATTATATTCGTGACCCATAGTATCCAAGAGGCCATTAAGTTATCTGACCGCATCATTGTCATGGGTACCCAACCAGGCAGAATCTTACAAGATATCCCTATCGACATCGAAAGACCTCGTGAAAAACATTTGCAACAGATGGCACAATATGAAGAACAGATTATGAAACTATTAAAAAATGAAATTGATAAAGTAGCAGAAGAGGAATTGAAATATGCAGTTAGCAATTAAACGCATTCTATTTTTTATAGGGTTATTTGCATTATGGGAATTGGCGATTTGGATTTTCTCCATTCCTCCCGTCATCTTACCATCCCCGACTACTGTCTTTTCAAGTTTATTTGAAAGCTTAGCGGATGGGTCACTGTTGAAAGACTTAAGAGCAAGTTTTTCTCGATTATTAATAGGTTTAAGTATCGCACTGATTATCGGAGTACTTTTAGGGATATTATTAGCAAAGTTTAAAACTGCAGATGAGACACTTGGTTCTCTCATACTGGCATTACAAAGCATACCTAGTATCGTCTGGCTTCCACTGGCGATCATGTGGTTTGGCTTAAATGAGAAAGCAGTTATCTTCATCGTCGTACTCGGTGGAACCATCGTAATGACGATCAACATGCGAACAGGAATCAAAAATGTGCAGCCGCTTTATACTAAAGCAGCTCAAACAATGGGGTCAACGGGGATCGATTTATTTTTCCGCGTTATCCTGCCCGCTTCCGTCCCTTATGCAGTTACAGGTACGAGACTCGCATGGGCGTTTGCCTGGCGTGCATTAATGGCTGGTGAATTATTAAGCTCCGGACCAGGACTCGGCTATACGTTGAAATACGCATCTGATTTCGGTCGGATGGATATGGTCATGGCAATCATGGTCGTGATTGGTGTAATTGGAGTTACAGTAGATATTCTTATTTTCCAACGGATTGAAAAGAAAGTCATGATTAAATGGGGATTAGAACAAAAAGAAGCAGCTTAGACGTCATGTCTTTTAAGATTACATTTATTAAGGAGGAAGTTAAATGAGAAAGTGGATTTTACTGTTGGTTTTATCTCTTTCCTTGGGAGCATTAGCAGCTTGTGGTGATGATTCTGGTACTAGTGGGGATGCAGAGAAGGAAGAAGTCATCATTGGATATTTCCCGAATATCGACCATGCACCAGCAATGGTTGCCCGTGAAAAAGGTTACTACGAAGAGGCGCTTGGCGATAACGTGAACATCGAATATCGTACATTCCCAGATGGGGGTACATTTATGACCGCCTTAAAATCTGGTGAAATTGATGCTGGATTAGTTGGACCAGGGCCAGTGTTAAACAACTATTCCAATGGTGCAGATGTTAAAATTATTAGCGGTGCCTCGGCTGGAGGTACAGTAGTAGTAGCAAGTGAACAAAGTGGAATTGAAACATTAGAAGACATTGAAGGAAAAACATTTATTACACCTGGTATTGGCTGTACCCATAACGTACAATTTGAAACATATTTAATGGAGCAAGGTGTTGATGAATTATCTTCCGAGCGTATCGGTGGTTCTTTGAAGCATGTGACTGGAAACCCAGCTTCTTATCAAGGTATGTTTGAAACAGGGCAAGTAGATTTAGCTGCAGTTCCAGAGCCATGGGCGTCGATTCTGATTGATAACGGAGCAAAAGTCGTTGTAAGCACAGAAGAAATCGCTTATGGAGAAAACTTACCAAACGTTGTTTCAGTAGCAACAGGAGATCTAGTTGAAAATAACCCCGAAATCGTTCAAGGATTAGTGGACGCACAGCAAAAAGCAGTGGATTTCATCAATGAGAATCGTGAAGAAGCTCAAGACATCGCGATCAACGCAATCAAAGACTTGACTAAACAAGAAATGGATAATGATATTGTGGCGAAAGCGATGGATCGGATCACGTATACTACTGAAATCGAAGAAGAAGTATTGCTCGAGTTCGGTCAGTCCTCATTCGAATTGGAGTTTCTAAAGGAACAACCTAATTTTGAAGGATTAGTAGCGTCTGAGTAAATAAACGATCATTGTATTTAAAAGATTTGACCCTTGCTGACTCTGAACGGAGTTATCAAGGGTCTTTACCGTTTGTGAATATAAAAGCCTCTTAGGTTCAGATAAGTACCTTGAGCCTGCAACCCTTTCCTTCCGCCCTTTTCCCTAGAAACCTTCCTCCCAACGTTCGAGATATTCTTAGTAAAGAAGTTGTGGTTCACTAAAAACCACGTAGTCTATAGCATTCATTTTATAAATATCGGAAGGAGATTAGTACATATAACGAGAATAATTTCATTACTAATACTAACAAGGAGGCACTGCAATGAAGCTGATTGGAAAAGTTGCATTATTGAGCGGGGCTATTTTACTTGGTGCGGGAGCTCTTTCCCCAGCAGTTAATCCCCCGTTAACTTCAGAGGCAGCAGAAATTAAAAAACCACCAGTATCAGGATTTATTAGTCATGATGAATTAACAAGAGAATTAACTCAAATTGAAAGGACAAGCAATGGAAACGTCCAAGTAGAAGTCGCCGGATATTCCAACCAAGGAAGAGAAATCTATACCGCAACCGTTGGGACAGGGGATAAAGTGGTTTTGATTCAAAGTGAGATACACGGAAATGAAAAGGTAGGAACGAAAGCTTTGTTGGATATGGTCAAAAAGATTGGTAAAAACAATTCTCCAGAAATGAGACAACTCAGGGAAGAACTGACAATCGTAGCGATTCCAATGATGAATCCCGATGGTTCCGAATTAAACCGCCGTGGTAATGAAATGACTTGGGAAGAGGTGATCGAGGAATTTCCGCAACTGGAAGGCGCCCAACCAACATGGAATTATTACACATACGTAAATCAATATTGGGATTATGCATCACAGCCAGGATTTGATGTAAACCGAGATTTTAATCCTAACTTAGATTATGTACCTCAACCGCAAGACTTTCCTGGCAACTCATCACAGGCAGGATGGTTTATTACACCAGAATCTCAAACAGTTCGCGATGTTTATAAAAATTTACAAGAACAATTTGGAACGGTTGATGTCTTTATCGACCTACATCACCAAGGTGAGTATGTGATTGAAGGTACGGACGATCCGGTTACCTTATCATTATCCGGACTTTTTGTGCCGAATCCAAGTACACCAGAGGGGGAAAAGTATCGTCAATATGCAGATCAGTATAACGAGGAATTTTCTAAACAATTAAACGTGGCTGCTTACAATGCATTGCAAGAAATGGGTAATTCACCTTTTGGCAATATCTCGTTATATCCTCAAGGTCTAGACTTGCCCGGCACAGCATTAGGAACCTTTGCATTAAATGGAAGTGGCACGGTATTATTTGAAATTACTGGTCAGACGCAAAACTTCGGACAGAAGAAAATGGGACAATTAACAAAAGCTGTTGAAACCGGAGTACTAGGTATTTTAAACAGTGTTGCAACAGGTGAAGTCCATGAACTGGATGTTGAAGACTATGATGAAATACCTTTAACTGAACGGTAGTCGGGAGAAAAGATGAATTTTATTACTCATTAGGGAATTCAAGCAAGACAAGACTTATGAGCAGCAATTAAAGTTCATGAGTAAAAGCACGTTAAGTTAAGAAATGCATAAAAAATGCGAGTCTAATATAGTTAGAACTCGCATTTTTTTAGTTATTCTCTATCCCTGTTCACTCTTCCTCTGCAACAACACCGCCACGATGACGATTAATCCTTTAAACGCTTCTCTTAGGAACGGCGGAACTCCAAAGAGGTTCAATAAGTTATTCATAACCGCGATGATCAACATGCCATACACCGTACCGAGAATAAATCCCCGCCCTCCAAGCATATGGGTCCCACCGACTACAGCGGCAGCAATGGCATCCATTTCCATACCACGTCCTGCATTGGAAAAATCCATGGAACCGATACGGGATACTTGAATAATTGCTGCAATTGATACGAGTAGCCCCATCAATGCATACACTCTAAGCTTGACCTTATTGACATTCACTCCCGATAATTTGGCAGCACGTTCATTGGAACCGACAGCAATGATTTGTCTACCGAATACCGTGCGCTTGGACACATAATAGAGGATCGCAGCAATGATCGCCCAGTAAATGATTGGCATGATCATGAGGTTACCTATTTTAAAGCTGGATAGTTGTAAAAATTCTGTTGGAACAGTCGTGTTATATCCTTGGGTGAAATGTTGGGTGACACTACGGAAAATCATCATCGCCCCAAGTGTCGCAATAAATGGCGGGACCAATCCTTTCGTAATCGTGACCCCAATCAATCCTCCCAACAGGATACCGAATGCCATCACTAGAACAATCGTTATCATAATCGCAGGAACTCCAGTAATTCCTAACCCTCCGAGAATTCCAGATGCTCCTGTATCCAATAGATACATAGCGAATGCACCGGTAATGACAAGGGTGGAACCTACGGATAAATCAATTCCACCGGTCATGATAACGAAGGTCATTCCTAAAGCAACAATACCGACACCTGCATTGTTTCTGAGTATATTAATCCAGTTGTTTGTCCAAGCCTGGAGCCATTCACCAAATGAACCATAATCGAAACCTAACGTTAATGTTTGTAAAATAACCATAATGATAAGGGCAATCAAAACACTAAATAAAGGATCATTCGACCATCTGTGTTTCAAACCTTCTATGAATGTTCTCTTCTGTTTGACAGGTGGTGTCGGAGATGGACTTGGAATCATGATTGATATTCCCTCCTTTTTATCTTCAGCTCCCCGCCGGTAGCCAGATGCATAATCATATTCTCGTTCATGTCATTGCCACGGACTTCCCCTTGAATCACACCGTGATACATGACAAGTGCTCGATCACACACGCGGATCACTTCCTGTGCTTCGCTGGAAAGGACAATGACAGCAATATTTTCTTCCTCTGCCAACTGAATGATGATATCGTAAATGTCTTCCTTTGCACCGACATCTACACCTTGCGTCGGATTATCTAAAATCAACACTCGAGGATTTGTTGCCAACCATTTCGATAATACGACTTTCTGTTGATTCCCTCCTGAAAGACTCGTAATACTATCCGTCCATTCCCTCATTTTTATTTGCAATTTATCTCTTTGTTCTTTGAAAATTTGCTGATGCTTACTTGTATCAATGGTTCCTCGTTTAGCAAACATCGGCCATGTTGTAATCGATGCATTTTCGAATATACTCATGTCTTTAAGGATGGCATTTTCTTTTCTGTTACGTGGGAGATAGGCAATCCCTGCTTTGATTGCCTCGTATGTACTTTTGCTATTCATTTCTTTTCCATGAAGATAAATCTTTCCCGATTGTATTGGCCTTGCGCCAAATATCGCTTGAAAAAGTTCACTTCGGCCATCACCAAGCAATCCCGTTACCCCGAGGATTTCTCCAGCATGGAGTGTGAAATGGATATCACGGAAATGTTCAGCATCAGTTAGATTTTCCACCCGCAATACTTCTTCTCCCATATCATCAGGCTCTTTTTCTCTTCTTAATGATTCTGTCCGCACGTCAAAACCGACCATGTAACTTGCTAATTCCTTTGTCGTGACCTCGCTTACTTTTCCTTCTGACACCAATATTCCATCCCTCAATACAAAATATTTATCACAAATTTTCATTACTTCGTTTAATTTATGGGAAATAAAAATGATGCCAACATGATGTTCTTTCAATGTTTCCATCATTTGAAAGACACGTTCAATCTCCGTATCCGTAAGTGATGTAGTTGGTTCATCCATTATAATCATCGAGGCATTCATCATCATGGCACGGCAGATCTCAACTATCTGTTTATAAGAGGCATCTAAATCTCGTACCATCCTCCTTGGGTCCAAATCGACATTCATTTTTTCAAATATCTCCACTGTTTTTTGGTACATTCGCTTAAGATCCAAGTTGCCACGCTTTGTTTTTAATTCGCGGCCAAGAAACATATTTTCATAGATTGGCAAGTCATTGACTAAGTTAAGTTCTTGATGTATAAAAGCAATGCCCGCGTCCAGCGACTCACTTGGACTTTCAAATATGACTTCCTGTCCATCCATCAAAATCTGACCAGAATCCTTTTGGATGACACCTCCGAGTATATTCATCAACGTTGATTTTCCCGCTCCATTTTCCCCAAGCAATGCGCATATCTCACCACCTTGAATGGATAGGGATACATCCTTTAACACATGGTTACTCCCAAAGGACTTCACGATATGCTGCATCTCAATCTTCACATCCATCACCTCCAAAAGACTAGAAATGGAAAAGAATGGGCTATAGCTCGGCCATAACCCTCTTTCTTTTGCTTCGTAATTAATATGGTGATCCGGAGTCTATGAATTCTTCATAATTATCCCTGTCTACCACTGTCGTCGGAATAATCGTATCATCTTCTACCGTGTTGCCCTTCAATAGATCCACAGCAACATCCACCGCATCTTTTACCATTGCAGGGCTGTATAATGCGGATTGAATCCAAATATCTTCATTTCCAGGCATCATTTCAAAGTATTCCTGCATACCACCGCCGCCAGTGACTACTTGGATATCATCTCTGCCCGCTTCACTAATCGCCTGCAATACCCCAATTGACGTCTCATCATCCAAAGAATATACAGCATCAATTTGATCTAAACTCGTTAAAATATCGGCAAAATCAGATAAACCATCTTCCCTCGTAAATTGGGTCGCATACGTATGGATATTTAAATCTGGTGCAATCTCAGCAATCGTATCCATGAATCCGGCAGTCCTTAACTCGGAAACGGATCCGGCTGATGGCACTTCAAGCACTACAACTTCTCCTTCTGTACCAATCTTATCCACGATATACTTCGCTCCTTGAACTCCCATATCGTAGTTGTCACCCGCAACTCGATACACACCGTCTACATCGATGACGATATCGAAGTTGACGACTTCAATTCCTTCATCCAACGCTTGCTGTATCGGTACTTCCATTCCTTCCCATTGCGGAAACGCGACAATTACTTCTGCTCCCCACGTTTTTAAGTCATCCAGCTGGGAAGTCATCTCATTTGCATCTGTGCTAGTATGGATTTGATATTCAATTTCATCAGATAATTCTTTCGCACGTTCTTCCGCGTGATAAGCAACTGCGGCGACCCAACCATGTGTCACAGCAGGCGCAAGGATACCGACTTTGTATTTGTCACCACTAGTTCCCTCATCACTACCGCCATTTGCGCTTTCCGCCTCTGTTTCGGATGTATCAGAACCACACGCAACTAGTACAAGAGCTAGCATCAACACAGCAATTAATCCCAATAACTTTTTCATGACATTGCCCCCTTAATTTATATATATTGATTGTTAAATCTCATCATTACCTATTTACTATGGACTCTACATCTACAGGACTTTAATCTCACTTCCAGTAATAAGTGATTTCTCAATTTCCTGCATCAGCCCGATGACATACAAAACATCATCAAGTGGAATAACTAGATTTTCCTTATTGTTTTCCAAGCAATCTATGAAATACGAGAGTTCAGTTTGAAAAGCCTCTTCCTCTTCTACTTGAAGAGAGGTGCATACATTATCTGCATAGTAAACAAATTGACGGTTACTGATTCGCTCCATGTTCTCTCCCGCAATCAGTTTATAATCCATTACTTCCTGCTGAGATTGTACGCGTATAGCAGCTGTAAACGGGAAGGAACTTGGCATCCGATGAGAAGCCTCTACAAAAGCTTTTGCTCCACTTTTGAAAGTAAGCGTTGTCATAACTTGATTCCATGCACCGTATTTATTTTGTTTTCCTGCGGCATAAACGCTTTCCACTTCTCCCAGTAAATGATAGACGAAATCAATATCATGAATATGGAGGTCAAATAAGGCACCGCCACTTTTTTCAGGATACTGGAACCAGTCGCTCCAAGTCGGCAGTGTTCCGAGTCTTTGAGCATGGATAAATTCTACATCCGCTAACTTGTCAGACTCTGCGTATTCTTTGATCAAGCGGTATTCCGGCCAAAAACGAAGTACATGCCCAACAAAAAGCTGGACTCCTTCTTCCCGGACAACTTCCATTATTCTTTCTACTGCTTCCGTGGTCAGTGCTAGTGGCTTTTCACAGATAATATGCTTTTTCGCTCGCGCCGCTTTGATGACATATTGTTCATGCAAAAATGTCGGTACACATATATCGATAACATCGATGTCTTCCTGCTCCAATAAAGCATCATAGTCTGCTAGAACAGTTCCCTCAAACACCTCCAAACCCACGGCTGCACTCGTGCATATAGCGGTAACTTCCGCATCCTTTATTTTCCGATATGCTTCCAGATGGGTTTTCCCAATAAAGCCGAAACCAGCAAGCCCAATTCTCTGCATGTCAACTCTCCTGCCCCAATAGTTTCTTCAGGTAATCAAATGAACTTTTCACCGCTTTGTCCACCTCGGCTAGATCTTTGGGGCCATCTGGTGTAAATTCAATTTCGACACTAATTGGCCCTATAAAATTATTTTCTTCAAGGATATGGAATATTCTTCTAAAGTCTAGATGCCCTTCACCGATTGCAGGAAAATTCCATTCCTGATTATGACCTAGCTTATCTTTTAAATGGATGAAGCCTACATGCTCCATGCTCACTTCCAAATCGTCATAAGGCATGACATCTCCATAAAAAATGACGTTAGCTGTATCGTAATTGATCTTGATACGACGATTCAATTTTTCGGATAATTTTCCAAGAGCGCTGCCCGTTGCGTAATTATTGCCATGAGTCTCAACTGCCAGCGTGATGTTTTTCGATTCACATTTGTCCAAGACTGGTGTTAAATTGCGTACTAGAATTGTTTCATCCTCTATGACGTCCCCATCTCCATGTGCTTCACCTGTTGAGGTGATGATGTAGCTGCAATCAAAATATACAGCGAGATCGACTGCTTTCAATAAATTATCGATACCTTCATCTGTCATCAGGTTGCTATGTGCTCCGATTCCGATACAAGTCATCCTATATGATTCCAATAATGTTTTTATATCCCGCAGTTCCTTCTCAGACATTCCATTAAGCACATGGGGCGTATGTTCCACTGCTGCCAATTCAATCTTTGAAAACCCTGCTTTACTAGCACCTTGGACAGCTTCCTCCAACGAAAATCCACTATACGTATTCGAGTTAATGGCAATCTGATTAAACATGTCATCCCCCTATTCCGTATTATGTAATGGATAATGATCAGACTTTCACGTCAATTTCGTATCACATTTTCCCCAAGCATACTCTCTATTACTTTTAATGAAGCAAGTGCCTCTTGTCCTGTCACTGGTGGTGTTTTGTCATTTATAATACAATCAATGAATGCATCGATTACACCAGAATTTGTTTGATTATCATTCGTTTGTATTTGTTCCACATCGTATTTGATAATTGTTCCATCATTCATCTCAACGACAAGCGGATCGAGTCCATCATGGTAAATTTTAATGACTCCTTTTTGACAATAAATTGTAGTGGCATTATCTTCTTTTCCATAGTACGTCCAGGAAAATGATGCTGTACCTAATCTGCCTTTTTTCGTTTTCAGGATGCTTACAACATTGTCACAGACTTCTATTGAATCGCCATGTTCATCGACTTTATCCAATGCTCCGTGGAACGCCTGAACATCTTCAATTTCGTCATCCAATAGAAAATGGATCAAATCAATTTTATGAATTCCTAAATCCCCTGCAACACCATAACGTGAACGATTTTTCTTGAAAAACCAAGTTGCATTCGACTTCGTTATCCCCCATTTTTCTGGTCCTTCATGTCCGAATGAAGTCTTGAAGGTTAGAACTTCTCCAAGTTCTTTCTTTGCAATGATTTCTTTTGCTTTTTGATGCGCTTTCGTAAATCGTTGATTATGGTCGACCATCAGCTTTTTTCCCGATTTACGCTCAGCCTCCAAAATTTCTTCTGCATACTCACTGCTTACAGCTATCGGTTTTTCAACAAGTACATGCTTTCCATTTAATAATGCTTTTGTCGTATGAATATGATGGACTTCGTTGGATGAACAATCACTGATGGCGATAATGGAGGGATCTTGAAGTAATTCTTCTACAGATTTAGCGGTACGGCCATTAAATTCATTGGCTAGACTTTGTGCTCTTTCCGGATTTCTATCATAAAAGATGATTTCATCAACATGTGAATTGGCTTTATACTCTGGTGCATGTCTGTATTTTGTAATCGATCCGCATCCAATGATGCCTACATTAAATTCCATGGAAGAACCTCCTCTTTCTTGATGTTACTCTATTTATTTGCTGATCCAGAGATAATTTACTGTGCTCAGCCTAATGACACGAACCATGAATTCAGTAAGAAAAAAGCTTAATAGTATAACCCTTATCTCATTTGTAAAATCATATTTTTTCTTTGTAAACGATTACATTTTATTTTATAGCCGACATAATTATTTGTCAATACTGAAAACATAATCTTTTTAGAAATGTTTGTTCAATAGATTACTATTGAAATAATACAACATAAAAAATTGAAGAGGCTATGAAAATGAATTTCTTAATCATCTTTTCATCCCCTCTTCAACCAGAAAACCTATTATATTAAGAAAGTTTAACACTTCGTCATTTCCTCGTTACATCATTTATTAATAAAACCATGATTCTCTTTAGCTTTATCCTCTTATAAATGATGATTACCATAATTGAGCAAGATTAAGACATTTATCTTGTCCTTGCTTCTTTCCTTATTAACATCTTCAAAATCACATACCTCGTCCTTAATCTTGATAACTTTGAATCATATTTGCCATGTGAGCATAAGCGCCACCTGCACAAATTGCGGAAGAAACCATAATCGCTTCTGCCAGCTCTTCACTTGTTGCGCCTTCCTTGTCCGCATTTTTCGTATGTACGTCAATGCAATACGGACATTGAGTAGCATTCGCAACAGCTACTGCAATAATTTCTTTAAACTTCGTGCTTAATTTACCTGCCTTCACAGATGCTGCACTAAATGCTTGGTAGCCTTTAAAGCCTTCTGGAGCAAATTTAGCTAGTTGGCCTAGACTTTTCAAATTCGAGCGGGAGTACAGCACATCGGAAGCATCTTGATTTTTTGCTTGGTGTACATGAGTACCATGAGTAACTACACCACCTGCTTCAATTGCAGCTGTTACAAATGCAGCTTCCGTCAATTCTTCCAATGTTGCCCCTTCTTTTTTGGCAGCTTTCGTATGAGCATCAATACAATACGGACATTGCGTCACTTGAGTAACCGCCACCGCAATGATTTCTTTTTCTTTCTTCGACAAAGCCCCTTCTTTAAAAACAGCTGCATTAAATTCATTGAAAGCTTTTAATTGTTCTGCTGCGAGTTCCTTCAAGTGGCCTAAGTGTTTCATGTTTTCTTTTGCGTAAAGATTCGACATTGTCATTTCCCCTTTTCCCTCATTTTTTAGCGTGACTTTTCAAACAATTAAGTACAATTATACTAACATGGTTTCCTTCCTAATCTCAACATAGTTGCTTGACTTCTTATTAACCACTTCGATAAAAAAAACATATTATATTACATCATTTCCCCCAACATAAGCTATGAGATGAGTGATGATCATGAGCGATTTTGTTATTTATATTCGTACGGAAGCATTTATTTTAATCCCAGCTCTTTATTTTCTCGGATTGATTCTCGACCAGACACCAGTCATCGCCAAATGGACCCATGCATGGATAAAACTTCTTTTTTCGATTACTGCCTGTCTTTTATATTTCGGATTTGATGTAACATCGGTTGTTCAAGGGATACTAGTGACTGGAGCTGAAATGGTATTCAAGGATATCATTCATAATATTATTGATAAAAGTGTACAGAATAGAGAACGTAAAAAAGAAGAGTAATCAGAAAAAACTTGAGTAGGCGGGAGTGTGGATCAACAACTCCCAATAATCCCGTACATATATATCGTATATTTTCTCCTCTCTTTTCTCCACCCTTATTACTCCCACACGTCTTCAATCAACTTTCCGCTTATAGTTCCTTAAAGTTCCTTTGACTTTCCTTCTTAGTGTAAGTAAAATGGGGAAGTATTCTATACGAGAGGAAGTTTAGTTTGAGCCAGCAAGAGCAATTTTCTACAAGACTAGGATTTATTTTATCAGCCGCTGGATCTGCCATTGGCCTCGGGGCAATTTGGAAGTTCCCCTATGTCGCAGGTCAAAATGGTGGTGGAGCGTTTCTGATAATCTTTCTTTTATTTACAGTAATACTCGGCTTACCACTGCTATTAGCTGAGTTCTCTATAGGAAGAACCGCACAAAAAAGTTCAGTCGGTTCCTTTAAAGCAATCGCCCCTGGAACAAACTGGTACTTTATTGGAGTACTTGGTATGATAGCCGTCTTTATCATGCTTTCTTTCTACAGTGTGATTGGCGGATGGATCATTACGTATTTTTGGAAAGTGGTTTCTGGGCAGCTGAGCGGATTAACTGAAGCTGAATATGGGGCCTTATTCGCTGATACGGTCGCAAACCCGATAATAAGCATAAGTGCACAACTCCTATTTATGATTATCACTATTTTCGTTATTACAAGAGGAGTCCAAAACGGGATTGAAAAGACAAATAAAATCATGATGCCAGCACTTTTCATCCTGTTCATTATTCTTGTCATCCGTTCCGTTACCCTTGATGGTGCCTCTACAGGTATTTCCTTTTTATTCCAACCTGATTTGTCTAAAGTGACTTCCAACACCATTCTCGAGGCTATGGGGCAATCTTTCTTTACGTTAAGTGTAGGGGTGACTGGTATGATTACCTATAGTGCGTATTTGTCAAAGGAGCAGAATATGCCAAAATCCGCCCTATCGATTGTCGCAATGAATATAATGGTCGTCATCTTAGCTGGACTCGTTATATTCCCTGCGGTATTCGCATTTGGGATGGAGCCTGATGCAGGTCCCGTTCTTCTCTTCAACGTGCTTCCGACGATTTTTAGTCAGATGCCATTTGGAATGCTGTTTTTCGCAACATTCCTCGTCGTCTTTTTATTTGCGACACTCACTTCAGCTTTCTCGATGCTGGAAATTATCGTAGCCGTCCTTTCTAAAGGAAATCCGGCAAAACGAAAAAAATGGGCGTGGATCATCGGCTTAGCCATTTTTCTTTTCGGTGTCCCATCCGCCCTGTCATTCGGCGTTTTAAGTGATATATCGTTATTCGGGAAATCCATCTTTGATTTGGCAGACTATACAGTAAGTAATGTACTGATGCCAATTGGTGCATTACTGATTTCTATTTTTGTTTCATTCAAAATGAAGAAATCTGCCCTTTATGAAGAATTAAAACGAGGAAGCAATTTGAAATACGGTGTGTTTCAGGCTTGGTTTTTCCTGATCCGCTATGTTGTTCCTGTATTGATTATCGTTGTGATGGTGGATGCAATCAGTAAGTAATCGCTTCTTTACGAAATGAATGCAAAGGTTAGGAGATGGACGGGCACCATCTTCCTAACCTCTTTTTTATTTGATAACATGTTTGCTGAAATGGTTATTAAATGGAAACTTATGCCCACTTACACTATAATTAATAGATATATAATAATGATAGTGATCTCTTGTTATCTGTGCGAGGTGAACATAATGAGTCAAAGTCTATTAAGGGCAATTAAATTATTGGATTGTTTCAATGATAAGGCGGAATTATCTTTACTAGAACTAGTAGAGATATCCAATATGCCAAAAACAACCGTCTTCAGATTAGTCACTTCTTTAGTGGAAGCTGGATTATTAGTAAAAGTACCCTACTCTACTCATGATGTCAGATACAAGTTGGGATTGAAACTACTGCAATTGGGCATGCGAGTGATGAATCAACTAGAGTATCGAGAAATCGCACTTCCCTATATGAAAGAGATAAATGCAAAATTAAATGAATCGGTTCATTTGGCGGTTATCGAAGAAGACGAAGCTGTTTATGTAGAAAAGCTGGATAGCAACAAGCCAGTGCGATTAGTTATTAAAATAGGGGCCCGTGCTCCGTTATATGCAGGTTCCGCGCCAAAGGTCTTATTGGCACACACAAAAGAAACAAAACGAAACGAATACCTGCAACAGTTGAAATTGAAAAAAATAGCACCGAATACGATTGTCGATCGAGATAAGCTGATTCAGGAACTGACAAAGATCCAAGAACAAGGTTATGCTTTTAGTAGAGAAGAATTTTTTAAAGATACAATCGGGTATTCTTGCCCTATTTTTGATGGTGCCGGACAGTTGGTTGCCGCCCTTGGAATCAGTATGCCTGTCATTGAATTCTCGGATGAAAAGGGTAATGAAATACTGAACGAATTAAAAAACGCAGCGAAAATGATTTCAAGCGAGTTAGGTTATCGAAATTAATATCTTATTAAAACAAATCTGCCGAAGAACAGATTTGTTTTTTTATTTATTCCCTTTTTGGACCACTAATTTTTAGAAAATTTATAAATAGATTAATTATCTGTTGATTTTTTACATGAAATCGCTTAGAATTTAAACTAACGAATCACGGAATTTAGATTCCATTTAACGGAATACGGATGATAAAGGAGGTCTTAAAAAGTATCAGACATAAT
Organism: Oceanobacillus luteolus; assembly: GCF_023715655.1. Taxonomy (GTDB): domain Bacteria; phylum Bacillota; class Bacilli; order Bacillales; family Amphibacillaceae; genus Oceanobacillus; species Oceanobacillus luteolus. The sequence goes on from NZ_JAMBON010000005.1 coordinate 137,171, forward strand.
CAGTACTAAATTTCAAGTCAACAATAGCTGAAGAAATAGAGAATTTAAATTAAAGGAGGAAATCAGTTGAATATCTATGTATTGTTAAAAAAGACTTTTGACACAGAGGAGCAAATAACTGTTTCACATGGAGAGATTGTAGATGAAGGCGCGGAGCATATCATCAACCCCTATGACGAATATGCGGTAGAGGAAGCAATTAAGCAACGTGATGCCCATGGTGGTGAAGTGACAGTTGTAACCATCGGGGATGAAGATTCTGAAAAGCAATTAAGAACTGCACTGGCGATGGGTGCCGATAAAGCTGTATTGATTAATACTGAAGATGATTTAGAACAAGGTGATCAATATACTACGGCAAGAATTTTAACTGCATTTTTAGAAGACAAAGATGTCGATCTAATATTAGCTGGTAATGTAGCAATCGACGAGGCTAGTGGACAAGTGGGACCTCGTTTAGCTGAAGCATTGGAAATTTCTTACGTTACGACAATTACGAGCCTAGAAATTGATGGGGAAATCGTGAACATCGAAAAAGATGTGGAAGGTGATGTTGAAATCATTGAAACAAGCCTGCCATTATTAGTGACTTGCCAACAAGGTTTAAATGAGCCACGGTACCCTTCTCTACCTGGAATTATGAAAGCAAAAAAGAAGCCGTTGGAAGAGATTGAACTAGATGACTTGGATTTAGATGAAGAAGATGTGGAAGCAAAAACAGAGACCATTGAAATCTTTTTACCGGAAGAAAAAGCTGCTGGCCGAGTGCTTGAAGGTGAGCTGGATGAACAAGTGAAGGAGCTTGTCTCCCTATTAAGAAATGAAAAAAGAGTAGTTTAAGGAAGGGGTATGGACATGAGTAAAATATTAGTCATAGCTGAGGGTAAAGATGGAGTTTTACGTAATGTATCTTTTGAGGCTATCGCAGCAGCGAAGCAAATTGATCATGATGCAGAAATCGTTGGCGTCGTGCTAGGAAAAGAACAGCTGGAAGAGCAAGCGGAACAACTCGTTCACTATGGGGCAGACCGAGTAATTGTAGTACAACACGAGGAATTGAAAGCGTACACATCAGAAGGATACGGACAAGCCGTCCTTTCAATTATTAGTGAAGAAGCACCAGACGGAATTGTTATGGGCCATACTTCCATCGGAAAAGATTTGACCCCAAAAATTGCAACTAAATTAGACACTGGGCTAGTATCCGATGTTATCGAAATACAACAAAATGAAGGCCGTACTGAATTCATCCGACCAATTTATTCCGGGAAGGCATTTGAAAGAAAAATTATTACAGACGGAATTACGTTTGTGACGATTCGTCCGAATAACATTGCAGCTCTTGAACCTGATACATCTAGAAACGGTGAAATTACGACGAAAGATATCGATATTAAAAATATCCGAACGATTGTTAAGGAAGTAGTCCGTAAAGCTTCTGAAGGTGTTGATCTTTCCGAAGCAAAAGTTGTCATCGCAGGTGGTCGAGGCGTAAAGAGCGCCGACGGATTCAACGAATTATACGAGTTGGCTGATGTATTAGGTGCTGCTGTTGGTGCTTCTCGCGGTGCTTGTGATGCGGGATACTGTGATTATTCCCTACAAATCGGCCAAACTGGAAAAGTAGTCACCCCTGACCTTTACATTGCAGTAGGTATTTCGGGAGCAATCCAGCACCTTGCAGGGATGTCTCATTCCAAAGTTATTGTTGCAATTAATAAAGATCCGGACGCAAACATCTTTGCGATTGCTGATTATGGAATTATCGGAGATTTATTTGAAGTAATCCCGCTGCTGGTGGAAGAATTTAAAGCACTAAAAAGCACCGTAAATGCTTAATATGTTATGTACAAATTTGAAAAACTACTCTAGTAAAATCCAGTCTCAAGTATGAGATTAAAGGAGTACAAATATGGATACATTTCTTATCATCAACTGGATTGCATTTCTCGTTGTGACGATTTATGCGCTCTATCTATTCGCTAGAGTCGTTACAACGAGAATTGCTTACATCAAACTTGGTAAAAAATCAGAGTTCGATGGCGAAATGAAATTACGGTTACAACGTGTAGGTAAGATTGTTTTCGGACAATCCAAACTACTGAAGGATAAAAAATCTGGAACCATCCATGTCATGATGTTCTACGGATTTATCCTTGTCCAATTTGGTGCCATCGATATGTTCATGAAAGGATTGTCGCCAGGTAATCATTTGCCCTTTGGACCGATATATCCAGCATTTGTTTTCTTCCAAGAGCTCGTCACATTAATGATTCTCACCGCAGTGGTATGGGCATTCTATCGCCGGTATATGGAGAGGCTTGTCCGGTTGAAACGCGGGTTTAAAGCTGGTATCGTCCTTATTTTCATTGGTACACTTATGATTAGTGTTCTATTTGGAAACGGTATGCTCATGCTTTGGGAAGAACGGGCAGTTGCTTGGACCGAACCGGTTGCCAGTTTAATTGCATCAGTCTTTAGCTTTTTACCACCTCAGGCTGCCATGATTCTGTTTTTCATCGCTTGGTGGGTTCATACGATTACACTACTAGCGTTCTTAGTGTATATTCCACAGTCCAAGCACTTCCACTTACTTGCCGCACCTGTTAATGTTTTCTTAAGTAAAAAGGTGCCAGGTAAGCTTGAAAAAATCGATTTCGATATCGATGAGGAGGATGGATCAGAAGAAGAAATTACATTTGGAGTCGGGAAAGTCGAGGACTTCAATCAATTCCAGATGGTCGACTTTTATGCTTGTGTGGAATGCGGCCGTTGTACCGATGTATGCCCAGCAGCAGGAACAGGAAAAATGCTCTCTCCAATGGATATCATGATTAAACTCCGTGATCACTTAACGGAAAAAGGTGCTGCGGTCACTGGAAAATCACCCTGGGTGCCGAGTTATGTTTTCGCTGGTGCAACCGGAAACATAGCAAGTTCTGGTGGAGAAGCTGCTGCGACTATAGAGAGTATGAGTTTAGTAGGCGACGTCATAACGGCGGAAGAATTATCCGCTTGTACAACTTGCCGAAACTGTGAAGATGCTTGTCCGGTCAACAACGAACATGTCGGTACAATTATTGATTTACGTCGTTACCTTGTCATGACAGAAGGTAAGATGAATTCCGATATCCAACGCGCAGTACAAAACATCGAACGTCAAGGAAACCCTTGGGGCTTATCGAAAAAGGACCGTATCAAATGGCGGGAAGAAGATGAGTCAGTATACATCGCGACAGTGAAAGAATTAAAAAAAGAAGGCAAGGATTTTGAATATCTCTTCTGGGTCAGTTCCATGGGAGCATATGACAGCCGCAGTCAAAAGATTGCTTTAGCATTTGCAAAGCTGATGAATAAAGCAGGTATAAGCTTTGCGATTCTCGGAAACACGGAAGCAAATTCAGGGGATACGGCAAGACGTATTGGAAACGAATTCCTTTTCCAAGAAATCGCAGAAAAGAACATCAAACAATTCAATAAATATGAAGTGAAGAAAATTGTAACGATTGACCCCCATGCTTACAATATTTTCAAGAATGAATATCCAGATTTTGGCTTCGAAGCAGAAGTCTATCATCACACACAATTACTCTTTGACCTTATCATGGATGGTAGATTGCAGCCCAAGGGGCAGATAAATCAACGTTTAACCTATCATGATTCTTGCTACTTAGGCAGATACAATGGTGTATATGATCCGCCAAGGCAAATCCTAAAAGCAATTCCAGGACTTGAGCTCGTCGAGATGGTCCGCTCCCGTGAAAACGGTATGTGTTGTGGTGCAGGTGGTGGCTTGATGTGGACCGAGGAAACGACCGGAAACCGTATCAACGTTGCCCGTACAGAACAAGCTCTAGCTGTCAGCCCATCGATGATTTCAACCGGCTGTCCGTATTGTCTCACGATGATCAGTGATGGAACAAAGGCAAAAGAAGTTGACGAAGATATCAGCACACTTGATGTAGCAGAGATATTAGCGATTTCTGTGTTTGTTGAGGAAGAGGTAAGAACGGCTTAAAATCGAGTAGGAGGAGGCGATTAACCTCCGTCCTCTCACACCACCGTACGTACGGTTCCGTATACGGCGGTTCAATCAAGATTGATAACGCAAGAATTTATAACGGTCGTGTAGACCTCTGAGCCCTT
>NZ_JAMBON010000060.1 GCF_023715655.1 Oceanobacillus luteolus
TTCTACGGTCTCTGGTTGGTAGTTTTCTAGAATCTGTTTCGCTAGTTCAGCTGATTTCTGATCTCGCTTTGACTTAGTCAATAGAATAACCTCCCAATCTTATATGTTTATTCTAACAATAAAAAAAAAAACTGCGAAGCAAGAGCCGTACGCTCTCTCACTTACACAGTTTATTTTACACTCCCTAATAATCCAGTTTATTTTTCAATATTTATCATTAAAATAATCCATTCTTGTATATTATTTATTTCTTTGTACATAATAGGTTAATGATTCAACCTAGTTATTGGTTGATTCGAACAGAGTATACTTATTCTTCCCCGTAGGTTTTACTCTGGTTTCTCCTCTCCCTTTGTCTTTTTGTTTTCAATATGGAAACAAAAAGAACCTGCAGAAATGTTTCTGCAGGTTTTTTTCTTTGTCAGGCTCTGTTAGTAACTTAAATACCCATTTTATAGTCATAGTCCTTCGCTTCGTCGGGTTTCGCATTTTCATAATCTGTGCGAACGAATGGTTTATATGATCGCTCGACCTTTGATACAAAAGAATGACGGAGCAACTTTAGCTCAATTGTGTCTATTTCATCTTGATTAACATAGACGACCGCATATTTGTGCTTCTTAGAGGCATAGATCAGATTGCCATATCTTTTAATGTGCTTTAAGTTTTTCATATGTTGGAACCAAACAATCAGCCCTTGTCGTTTTTTAATCAAGCTTTTTCACCTTCCTAACTTTTTAAAAGGAGAACTATATTATGTTCAAATTTAAGAGGCACACCCACAGCCGCCGCCACTTCCGCAACCACAGTTATCCGTAAGAAGAGCCCCATCTTTCGGCACCTTAATTTGTTCACTTACACTTGTAGCAACATAACTGCTGATTTCATCTAATAAGCTTTGTAAGTTGCGTTCAGCTACTTTAAAAGCTGCTACTGTGTCATGCATATCCATAGCTCTTTTTGTAGAACGTACTTTTTTCATAATTTCTTGGTAATCAGGATGATATCTTCCAAATCGTTGGATGTCTTCATAATGATCTTTTATATGATTAAAAGCTTTAATTAACTTTTGGGCTTCTGCATCTTGTTCCATTTCCAATTTCTTCTCTAAATAGTCCTCCATCACTTCAGATTGGAAAACCATTTCACCGAGTTTTTCAGCGTTATCTAAAATGGATACGTATTCCATTGTAGCAATCATATTAACACCTCCACTCTGATTCTAACACTTTATTTCATTTCTGAAAATAAAACGACATTAATCTTTTAAAATGTTAGCAACTTGGATGAGCATGGAGGCCATTTGAACTTGATCATTCATTCGGTTTAATCTTCCTGAAAAGGTTTGACCAAAGAATATTTTAACTTCTTTTTCAAGATCTTGGGTACGCTTTACCCCGTCTCTTGATAAATATCGGTACCATATTGGATTTAATCTTATGAATTCAAGTGCTCTTGGATTATTTTGCAAGTATTGATAAGTAGCTAAGTCCATAAGGATTCCCCCTAATCTGTAAACCAGTCAAATGGACGATCCTTTTGATTTCCCGTTCGCTTTGGTTGTTGGTATTGATTGACGATTTCCTGCACAGTGCCTATAGTTTTGCTAAGCTGTTGAACTTGTTCCTGTAATTTATTTATATCAATGGTTTCAGCATACTTTAATACTTGTTTAACTAAATCTGGTTTTAAGTCCAATTTAGAAAATATTCCGTCTTTATCCTGATTTTCGGCTTCTTTATCCTCTATATCATCCTTATACTGATTCCAATGTATATCATCTTCACCAAGCAATACCCATTGTTCATATAGTTCTTGCCAGCTCTTACCATTTTTCCGAATTTCTCGAATTAATTTTGGATGATTATTTATAAACTCCTTAAATTGGAGAAGCTCATTTTGATGATCATCTTCCTTCATATTATTTCACCTCTCTAACCATGATAAATAGACTTTATTAATAAAATATGCAAACAGCCTATATCTGTTCTTGAAGGTAACTAGATGAAATAATAAATAAACAAAGCCGACATTACATCGGCTTTGCTAAGAAATTCTGTGTATAATATAATCGATAGACGCCTACACCGAGATGCGTATATTCTTCTGCTAATAATGCTTCACGATGTCCATCACTATTTAACCAGCCTTCTACAGCCGAAGCTGCATCGGGATATTGTGCGGCAATATTTTCTCCTGCAGAGATATAGAACACACCTGATACTCCCAGTCTCTCTTTTAACCCGTCTCCGTTCAAGCTATAGTGAGAAAAATAATCATGATCACTCATATCCTTACTATGGAGGAAAGCCACTTCACTGACCTCTTCTTCCCATTCCAATGGAGCTTTGCCAAACCGATTGCGGATCACATTACTAATATCAAATATTTGTTGTTCCATCCCTCTTTCAACTTTTCTCCAGTCTTCTTCAGTAAGCTCTTCTTTCTGTGGTAACGATCCTCGATAGACCACCTCATAGGGTTGATGCCTTAATAATACTTCTGCATCCATAATACGTATAGATGACAATTCTTTAGTAAAAGTATCAAAATACAATTGCATAAATAAATCATCCGAAAGTTTCACTAATGGTCGTCTTAAAATATCTTCATCTGTCATACGAAACATATAAGAAGCTAAACCGTCCGTATAAGTCACTTCTTCTTCAAAGGGATATTCCTTGATGATGAAATCATATGTCTGGCCAATTTGTAGTGGCTCTACAGGCATTTCAGTTCCAGTTGCATATACGGTTCGAATAACTCCATCTTCCATTCCAAATTGAATATACTTTTCTTCTCCATCGGTATATACCCACCAAACATAGTTATATGCACTTAAATCCTTTCGGTTAGGCTCGCCCATCTCATTTAGAAGCTCATCCTCCGACATCCCTACCCAACTATATAAATTACCGTCTCGGACTTCCTTACTTGCTGAGAATGTTGGTGATGACTTTGATTTCAACATTAATGATTTTTCAACCACATCGTGTTTTCCAGAGGATTGGGTCGTCTGCTCATTCGGTTCCATCCAGTAAAATACAATAATTGCAACTAACGTTAATAGAATTAAACTACGTAATATGCGCACTATAACAGCCCCTCTATCATGTTATATTACATTCTATGAAGTAATAGGATATTACATTCAATCTCTTCCCTATTATTTTCAAATTTAATCCCTGAGCAGCAATATGTATTGAGTTAAATAGATTCTATCAGACAAGTTATTCATTGCAAATTATTTCTTTTCGTACTATGATTAAATAACGAGGACAATTATAAGGGGTGAACAAAATGCGAATTGAAAACACAGGGATTGATGATTTAGTAATCGATTTAAAACCACTTGATAAGATCACTGGTCAACATGCATTTATCCGTGCTGGACAGTGGGACTATGAACGCGTAACATATGATTATAAAATTGGTTCTAATGAAAAAAATATTACATATTATATTCGCGTCCAAGGCTATGCTACTAGTGGAAATGTTGATAGCAAAGATGCTGTCATCAAACTTTTAACACCTTTACTTGGGAAACATTATTATCCACATGGGATAGAATATGGTGAAGAAGAAAACTTCCCAGAATCATTAGTAGAGCGTGCTCAAACATTATTAACTAATCTGGCTAATGAATTAAAGCCACTTGCAATAGAACAAGATTAAGCATAATTATAAACAAAAAAGGTCAACTTTTACATAAAAGTTGACCTTTTTACATTACTTAAAATCCGAAGATTGCTTTTAGAAGACTTGTCGTTTCTCCTCCAGTATATAAGACATACAGGAGTAGATAGACCATAACACCTGTAATAGCAGTAAAGAACCATATAACACTAGTCCATGGACCAAGCTTCTCATGCTTGGTTATATTTCGTTTAAAAGCGAGGACAAGTGTAATAATTCCAAAGATAGCACCAGTTGTAGCCAGGATAATATGAAAAACCAAGAAAATTGTATAATAGATTTTTATATCATCTGGTCCTCCGAAACTTGTGTTTCCAACAAATATCGTTCTAGACATATAAATGATGAAAAACAGAAGGGCACTTACTGCTGCAGAAATCATCGTTTTTTTATGTGCTTCTTTCTTCCCTTTTACAATAAACCGCCATCCTATTGCTACTAAAATAGCGCTTAATAAAATAAATGCAGTACTGATTGTTGGTAATAACGGCATGTCTGTCTCCCTTTCTAGCTTTTAAAAAATGCGTCGAAATTCATTTTCACTTCCTTATCTCGCATCAACTGTAATCGGATCTACTTCCATAGACTTTTTAGTAAACCATCCAAAAAATACTCTAATAAGGAGTGTCATATAAATTATTTCTTGAAGTACTTTCATAATAATTCCACCTAATTGCTGATCAATAAGTGTACTAAGTGGAGAGAACATTTCAGGACCAGAAAGAGTCACTGATATTCCTGATAATACATCATTTGGTACACAAATCGCCAGCGCTTGAAGCCATGCTCCGTCTTCCAAGTAAGCACTGTATACTGGAACATCAGAAAAGATAATAAGTACACAGGCTGGTGTAATTAACACACCATTGGCAAATATATATCCGATTTTCATAAGAGGTGTCATCGTATTAATCTCTTTGAATGGAAGCAATAACGGCATAAACACTATAAATGCTGCTATTAATAACACCGTATGAATAACAAAATGCCAAATAGGAGCAGACTTGGAAAAATCAAATACAACTGGAATATGATACACCGAGAACAAACCATTAAATAAGAGCAGTGAAATCAGCGGCTTTGTTAACAGTTTAATAATCGGCCCTAAAATACGATTATTAAGTAATTTTTCCCAAATCCATAGTGGTACACCTTTAATAATAAGGATTGGAAATAGCAATAGGAAAATTGCCATCTGTGTCATATGTGCGGTAAGCATGATATGAGACAATAAATCGATTGGAGCTCCTTTTACCAAATATAATAAAAATAGTCCGGTATATACTAGAATATGTTGTTTAATAGTTGGTTTATCAGTTCCCCCAAATTTATGTCGATACGGGCCAGTTATCAGGTAATAAGCTACTCCTAGCACGACACAAAATAGAAAGAAATAAGGACTCCATAATGCTCTAAATCCGAAAATTTGTAGTTCTAACCACATAAGTATTCACTCCAGATGAGAAAAGTTTATCTACTTATTATATAGCATATTTTCATTGCAAACAGGGAAATTTGTGACGAAATTCGTAAAAAAAAGACCGGGAACTAACCCGATCTTTTTTATTCATGTTTTCATTTACCACCAGGAAATTACTCCGAGGCCTAGCATCACTAAGAAAGTAACCCAGAATCCACCGTAAATAATTCCTGATGCTTCAGCATGACCTTTGTCTTTCATATGCATGAAGTATAAGAATTGGAACATCATTTGTACAAAAGCAAGTACAAAGAGCAGAATAGTTAGGAATGAACCTTGGATAACATCCGTTCCTACTAGAGCAAAAGCAATGATTGTGAATGCAATCATCATACCAAAGCTAATCAATTGCTTTTTCATTTCATCCTTGCTTTCCTGCTTACGGTAAGCTTCAGCTTTGTTCGAAGTTGTGTTATTCGTCATCGATTAACTCACCATCCCCATCAGATATACGACAGTAAAGATAAATACCCAGACAACGTCAATAAAGTGCCAGTATAATGCAAATGTATTGTACTTAGCAGCATTATATGTGTCTAGTCCGCGTTTTGCGTTACGGACCATCAATACAATAAGCCAGCTCAGTCCGAAGATTACGTGACCTCCGTGGAAACCAACTAATGTATAGAATGCTGAACCGAACGCAGACGAACGGAAAGTAAAGCCGTAATCTGTAATATAATGGGCAAACTCGTAAATCTCACAAGCAAGGAACCCTAAACCTAACAAACCTGTAATTCCAAACCATAGTTGCATTTGTTTGAAATTATTGTTCTTCATATGGTAGATCGCATAAACACTCGTTAATGAACTCGTAAGTAGAAGCAACGTCATTAAGAACACAAGCTCCAGGCCATATAAATCTTGCGTTGTCGGGCCGCCTGCAGTCGAGTCTTTCAATGCGATATAAGTTCCGAAAAGACTTGCGAAAAGAACTGTCTCACCGCCAAGGAACATCCATAATCCAAGATGTTTCATTTTACCTTCTGCAGTAACTCTTGACGGATCTTCAGGTAAATTATTCGGATCTATTGAATAATCATGACTCATCTTAAGCGCCCTCCTTTTCGAGTTCTTCTTTGGTTACATTATAACCATGATCATCTTTCAGAGAGCGGATAATCATACATCCAATAGCGAAAGCCATACCGATATAAATCAGAATTCTTCCAACTGGACCATCCAACTGATAAATAAATCCGAAAGATGCAAGAGTAAATCCACTACTAATTAAGAATGGAAGAATTGAATTGTTTGGCATATGAATATCAGCAAGTGGTTCTGCTGGTTTCATTTTACCGTCACCTTCCATTTTTTCAATCCATAATGGATCTAATCCACGTGTCAAAGGAAGTTGCTTAAAGTTGTAGAATGGTACCGGAGTAGGTACTGTCCACTCAAGAGTTCTACCATCCCATGGATCTTGAGGTGCTGCTTCACCTTTAACGTAACTGTAAACAACATTATATAGGAATACAATGACACCTGCAGCCATGAAGAAGGCTCCAACTGTACTAATTGCGTTTCCTAAGTCAAGTCCTTGGTTCTCAAGGAATACCCAATAACGACGAGGCATACCCATTAATCCTAGGAAATGCTGGATAAAGAACGTTAAGTGGAAACCGATAAAGAATAACCAGAATTCAAGTTTTCCTAACTTATCATTCAAGACACGGTTAAACATTAATGGCCACCAGTAATGCATAGCCGCCAAGATACCAAATACTACACCACCAACAATTACATAGTGGAAATGGGCAATTACGAAATACGTATCGTGGTACTGGAAGTCAGCCACTGTAGCACCAAGCATTACCCCTGTCATACCACCAATTGTAAATGATGGGATGAATCCAAGTGCATATAGCATTGGTGTAGTGATTGCAACACTTCCTCCCCACATTGTAAGGAGCCAGTTAAATATTTTAATACCTGTTGGTACAGCGATTGCCATAGTACCAATTGCGAATATTGCGTTAGCAACAGGACCTAATCCTACTGTAAACATGTGGTGAGCCCAAACCATAAATCCTAAGAATGCGATCAAGAATGTCGCAAAGACCATTGCGGTATAACCGAATAATCTTTTCTTAGAAAACGTTGGGAAGATCTCACTAAAGATACCAAATGCCGGTAATATCAAGATATACACTTCCGGGTGACCGAATATCCAGAACAAGTGTTGCCAGATAATGGAGTTACCACCTAAAGCAATATCAAAGAATGCTGAACCGAACATACGGTCAAATTGCATTAAGAATAGTGCAATTGTAAAGGCAGGAAACGCAAATAGAATAAGAATACTAGCAACAAGTGTAGTCCATGAGAATAAAGGCATTCTCATATACGTCATACCTGGTCCACGCATTAATACAATTGTTACGATAAAGTTAATTCCACTCATTAATGTTCCCGCACCCGAAAGTTGCAGTCCCATTACATAATAATTAATTCCATGACCAGGAGATTGTAAGGATAGAGGCGCATAGTTAGTCCAACCTGCATCCGGAGCTCCTCCTGTAAACCAACTCACGTTCATCAGTAGTCCACCCATGATGAACAACCAAACACCCAATCCGTTTAGAAACGGAAAAGCAACGTCACGCGCACCGATTTGAAGTGGCATGATATAGTTCATTAATCCAATAAGTATCGGCATGGCAGCGAAAAAGATCATTGTCGTTCCATGCATAGTAATCATTTCATTGTAAAAACCTGCAGAAATAAAGTCGTTTTCAGGCTTAACCAACTGAATACGAATAATTAGAGCTTCTAAACCACCGAGTATGAAGAAGAACGCACCGAATGCCATATACAATATTCCAACCTTTTTATGGTCAACGGTGGTTAAGTAATCCCATAACGCGGCACTAAAGCTTCTCTTTTGAGTAGCTGTACTCAAAGCATAAACCTCCCTCTTTTGTTTTCCATCCCAAAAATGATATTATCTAATTTTAGTCTTTTAATCCGCCAGCACTTTCAGGTGTAATTTCTGAAGGCTTAAGTTGCATTAAGTAATCCGCAATCTTATCAGCTTCCTCTTCAGATACATCATACGTACCAGTCATAAGGTTACCAGGTTTAACTGACTCTGGATCCATAATCCAATCAACTAGGTTTTCTTTTGTAGGCTCAAGATAACCTACGAAATGAGTACGGTCACCAAAGTTCGTCAAGTTCGGACCCATACCTACTGGAGCTGAACCAATTGCATGACAGCCCATACAGTTATTTTGGAATAGTTCTTGTCCTTCCTGTGCAACTGCATCAGACGGAACCGCTTCAGGGTCTACATTTTGCATGTCTGAAATCCATTGTTCGTATTCTTCAGGACTGACAGCAATTACTTTGAAATCCATTAGGGAGTGAGACGGTCCACAAAGTTCCGCACATTTACCCCAATAAACACCCTCTTCATAAGCTTCAATGTACATTGTGTTTACGTTTTCCGGGTTAACGTCCATCTTTCCAGAGATCGTTGGTACCCAGAATGAGTGAATTACGTCAGAAGATAGCATATTAAGGTATACTTTTTCTCCGGTCGGGATATATAAGTCCTGACTCGTTACTACCTCTTCGCCCTGGTACTCAAAATTCCACCAGTATTGTTTCCCTGTAACATCAATGTTTATTGAGCCACTAGCCTCTGATGTGTCCGCTAGGTCGAACGTATAAATTACTGTTGGAATACCCATGATAAACACTAGGATAATTGGAATGACTGTCCATACAGTCTCCAACGTTTTGTTTCCTTCCACTTGTTTTGGAATAGTAGTATCTCCTTTTTTACGGCGGAAGCGCATTAATACAATCGTATAGATAATCATTACAACAAAGAATACGCCCAACATTACTATCGTAGTAAGGAGAATAATATCCATTGAGCTTTCTGCTCCATAACCTTTAGGATCTAGAGCAGTCAAGTTTTCTTTCCCACAACCTGCAAGTAAGATTGTCAGGAAACTAAAAAGCATAAATGCTTTTAATTTGCCCATCCAAGCTTTCATGTATTCATACCTCTCTTTCTAGTTGTTAGTTCCTTATATATAAATTTATTTAAGGACAATAATCAATTAAATATTGGTAATGTAACTATGATCATTAATGGGAATAGAATCACCAGATAGTTCAATGAATAAACAAAAATCATATTAGCCCATTTCAAATCATTCTTCGCAAACATTCCTGTAAAAGCAAGGATTAACCATCCAATATTCAATAAGGTTGCAATTACGACAAAAACTGTTCCAAGTGATGTTAATAAAAATGGAATTGGCAATAAGCAAGCGACGTAAATGATAATTTGTCTCTTTGTCATTTCAAATCCATAAACCACTGGCAACATCGGTACACCCGCCGCTTTATATTCCTTCGTCTTCTTCATTGCCAACGCAAGGAAATGCGGTGTTTGCCATATAAACATAATTAAAAATAGTGCAACCGGTACAATATGAACTTCTGGGTATATTGCAAACCAACCAATCAATGGAGGCATTGCACCAGAAAAACAACCTACAATAGTATTTAACGTATATTTCCTTTTTGACCACATCGTATATAGGACGACGTAAACAAACCAACCGATAAAAGCAAAAATAGCCGCATATACGGTTGTGAATAGAAGTAGGATTGCCAGCCCGATTATGGTGGTCACTATACCTGATATAAGTACGCTTCTAAGCGAGAATAATCCGGTTACAGTTGGCCGTGTCTTCGTACGGCTCATTTTCGGATCAATATCAACATCATACCAATTATTGAGAATCGCTCCACCGGCAATAACAAAAGCACTACCAATAAGAGTTATTATCAATGTACCGATATGATCGGTAAATGCAAAACCACTAAAGTATATGGCCAACCAAAAACCAGCGACTACCGTTATCAGATTGGAATTGACAATACCAATTTTAATAAGTGCTTTAACAGCTTGTATAAAGTTTTTCATTTTTTTTTTGGCAGGAATCGTGGCGTCACCAATAACTTCTCTGTATGGCGTCTCCACCTTGTTCATTATTCTTTCCCCCCTTTACAGGAAACCGAGTATTCGTTATCGCTGAGTTAATTTGCTAGCAACGACAATTACATTTATTGTAACATGGAATTGATTAAGATTCTAATAAACCCATATAACCTAATAATTATTGTTTAATTGAAATAATTATTAATTGTATAAGAAAAACGAATCATTCATCTATGTATTGTAGTAATATTCCAAGTACAACGGTCTCGGCCCTCATATTATTTCTAGCAGACTCCAGCAAACATTTCAAGTATTTTTTACTATTCGCATAGTGAAAACGGTTATTACAGTTAAATCTATTACAATTCTGTGACTTATCATCAATAATGGTTAAAATACTTTGAAATTGGACTAGATTAATATTATTATAAGATGAAAGCATATATAAATCGAAACTTCACTCGGTAGGATTTTTATACTACTGAGTGTCTATGCAGTGTAGTATGTCCGTCCTCCCGCCCAAATTAGGAGTATTTCTTCTGTTTGGAGGCGGGAGTTTTGCGGAAGACTTTACTGTGATTATTTTCAACAGAAGAAGTGAGGCTTTATAATGATCAAACATTTAAAGTGGTTATCCGTTGTTGCGACAATTGGGATGATCTTCGTTCTATTAGGGGGGGCATTGGTAACCAAGACAGGTTCTGAAGATGGTTGTGGGGATAGCTGGCCATTATGTGAAGGGCAAGTCGTACCATCTGAGTTTACTTTTGAAATGGTTATCGAGCTTAGCCACCGTCTTGTTTCTGGATCAGTTGGTATTGTCGTACTTATTTTAGCAATTATAGCTTGGAAACATCTCGGCCATATTCGCGAAGTGAAATTCCTTTCAGTGAGTTCGGTATTCTTCCTAGTTTTACAAGCGCTCATTGGTGCTGCAGCGGTTATGTGGGGGCAATCTGATTTTGTTCTCGCATTGCATTTCGGGATTTCACTTATTTCATTTGCGACTATATTTCTATTGACGTTACTCATCTTTGAAGCAGATAAGAAATTAGATACAGAATCCCTACATATTCAAAAGAAACATCGAATTGAGATTCTGGCATTAATGATTTATACCTTGGCAGTCGTTTATACAGGAGCACTAGTTCGACATACCGAATCAAACTTAGTTTGCCCGGACTGGCCTTTCTGCTATAACAATGAACCATTGAATGTTATAGGATATAATTTCCAACAATGGGTACAGATGGGACATCGTCTAAGTGCTGCAATTCTTGTTATATGGACTATATTATTATTCATAAAAATTGTTAAGAATTATAAAAAGTCGACTGTAATGGTTGGTGGATGGTCGATCGCACTTAGTCTAATCCTACTCCAAGTATTATCTGGAGCACTTATCATATTCACGATGCTCAACTTATTTATTGCATTAGCACATGCTCTATTCATTTCTTGTTTCTTCGGTATGTTAAGCTACTTTATTTTACTGGCAAACCGAAGTGCTTATAAGGAGAAATCAGGGCAAGTAAATGAAACTCATTGAAAACAACTAAAAAAACATCGCTCAAATTAGACTGACATAGCAATTTGAGACAATAATAAAACACCTTCTTAGGCTGCCATTCCACGAAATTCTATTGGAGATTGGTAGCCTAATTTTTCTTGAATACGCTCTTCATTATAATGCTTCATAAA
>NZ_JAMBON010000061.1 GCF_023715655.1 Oceanobacillus luteolus
GGGGTGAACAGTTTAGCTGACGGGATCTAGTCCCACGGGTGCGACGTTCTACCCCGACTACCGTAATAATAAAACCTTATAAAAAAAGGTCAACCAGTAATTTCTGGCTAACCTTATATTACGAACGGGTGCGTTAGTTGAATAAGAAATCCTTAAAATATTCATTCTTTATTATAAAAACTCTTGCTATATTTAAAAGAGACGAATCCATTTTGAAAAAAGAATGATCAAAATGGATTTGTCTAGTTACAGTATTACACAGGGTTGCGATGTACCTTTAATCGAACTCTAATTTAAACCTATAGCTCTATGTTTCAACCCTTTCTTTAATAGGAATATTAACACGATATTATTACTTATTTAAACTCTTAGAATAATTCTTAAATGCCTTTTGAGCAGTTTTGGTTTTACTGAAAGAAGCACCAACTCTAATACATTCTTCAACAAACTCTTTCGTGTCGTCTCTAAAAGGCTTTCCTGTTGTATGTAATACCCAATGTACCATTTCATGCAAAAGGCTATTTAAAACCTCCTCATTAGAATATCTTTCATTAACAACCTTGCTCATTCTGATAAACTTATCACCTGTTTTCGAATTAAAATGATAACTCGCTAGTTTTCTTCTCCAATCCCTATTAACAAGTTCAATTCGTATATCAAACTCTCGATCCCAATGCTCTTTTGCAAATCGCTGGGCATAATTAACTAAATCCTCTTCTGTGAAATGGCAAGACAATTAAGAACAACCTCCCTCTCTTCATTACAACACAATTAATTTCAGCAAAAAGCACATTAGAAAATGGTTAAAACCAAAAATAAAATTAAAACCAAAATATATTATGTTTAAACCCTTCGATTTTACAGCACTTATCATTAAAACCACAAAAATTCATATCATAGATTGTGTGAGTTCGTGTTTAATAATGCCGTAAAATTCATTCTTGTCCATTTCCATGGCGTACTTAGGGTTAAGCTCAATCAATCTTTTTGCAGGCATATACCTTCCACCAGTAGTTCTCAATCTGGTATTGAATCGAACTTCATCAGTAAACGGCTTATCAAAGTAGGTAATAGAAATTCGATTTACAAGATCTTTCAATTCTTCATGATTCATTAACATTAAATTACTTCCTTCATTATAATTCTAAAAGTATTGTATCATAGTTCGATTTAATAAAATCCCCTTAAATTTAACTCTTTTAATCTACAACTGTTATTTTACTTTCGCTATAGCTATAGGTATAACAGTTCAAGCAAGTTTATTGTAATTACAAACAGTTCTACTTTAAAATAGTAAAAACGAAATGCAAATCTACCATTCTTAACGAATCCACACCTCTTCCATTCTCAATTAATTTATCCAAATGAGAAAATATGAAGGAGTTGAAAAACAGTTCTTTCCAACCGCCTCCAATCGCGACTTTTTTATAAAACTTCATTATAGCGCTTGTTCAGTCTATAAAATCATTCTCCATCAAGTTGTCGAATAAATGTTAAGCAATATTAATAGTAATCTGCTAATGATTGTGTTATTATAATTATTGTATTTAATGAACAGGGAGGAATAAAAGAATGGATAGCAAAAGTAAAAAAATGAAAATGACCACAGCTTTTGGTGCACCAGTACCTAACGATGATGATTCCAAGACAGCTGGTCCTCGTGGCCCATTACTAATGGAAGACTTCTGGTTCTTAGAGAAACTAGCACATTTTGATAGAGAAGTAATTCCTGAGCGTCGTATGCATGCTAAAGGTGCAGGTGCTTACGGAACATTAACAGTAACAAATGACATCACTAAATATACGAAAGCTAAACTATTCTCAGAAGTTGGTAAGAAAACAGATATGTTTATCCGCTTTTCTACAGTAGCAGGTGAGCGTGGTGCAGCAGATGCGGAACGTGATATCCGTGGAACTGCTATGAAGTTCTATACAGAAGAGGGTAACTGGGATTTAGTTGGAAATAACACTCCTGTATTCTTCTTCAGAGATCCTAAACGTTTCCCTGACTTAAACCACGTAGTTAAGAAAGATCCTGTAACTAACTTGCATAACGCACAAGCTAACTGGGATTTCTGGAGCAGCCTTCCAGAAGCACTACATCAAGTAACAATTGTCATGTCTGACCGTGGAATTCCTAAAACATTCAGACATATGCATATGTTCGGAAGCCATACTTACAGTATGTTCAACGCTAATAATGAACGTCATTGGGTTAAATTCCATTTCTATTCACAACAAGGAATTGAAAACTTAACAGAGGATGAAGCTGCAGCAGTTATCGCTCAAGATCGTGATAGCAGTACACGTGACTTACGTGAAGCAATCGAGCGCGGCGATAATCCAAAATGGAAAATGTACATCCAAGTTATGACAGATGAGCAAGCGAAAAATCATAGATATAACCCATTTGACCTAACAAAAGTTTGGTACAAAGACGAATTCCCACTAATTGAAGTAGGGGAAGTTGAGCTTAACCGTAACCCACAAAACTACTTTGAAGAAGTTGAGCAAGCTGCATTCGCTCCAACTAACATCATCCCTGGTATTGGTTTCTCACCAGATAAGATGCTTCAAGGAAGATTGTTCTCTTACGGAGACGCACAACGTTACCGTCTAGGTGTTAACCACTGGCAAATTCCTGTTAACTATCCGAAAAACGTTGAAAACTTCCACCCATACCATCGTGATGGTGCAATGCGCGTAATACCTTACCAAGGTGGACACGTATCTTACAGCCCGAACAGTTATGGTATGTGGGAAGACAGCAAAGAGCATCAGGAGCCAACACTAGAGCTTGGCGGAGATGCAAACTACTGGGATTTCGATGAAGATGATAGCCTATACTACGAACAACCAGGTAAACTATTCCGTCTTCTATCTTCAGAAGAACAAGAAAGACTATTCGAAAACACTGCTAGAAACATGGATGGCGTTTCGAAAGATGTACAGTTAAGACATATCGTCAACTGCTACAAAGCTGATCCAGCTTACGGTGAAGGTGTAGCGAAAGCAATCGGCATCGACCTAAGCGAAGTTGAAGCAGCAGTAAGTAAAGAAGACTAATAAAAAATCTGCAGGAGCATACTTGCCCTGCAGATTTTTTTATATTTATTTAACCATCGAAAGTGCAATTCTGCCTTTTTTCTCATCTACACTTTCCACCCAAACAGTTACAACATCACCGACTGACACAATATCCATCGGGTGTTTGACGAACTTATTGGACATTTTTGAGATATGCACCAGCCCATCCTCTTTAACACCTATATCAACAAATACACCGAAATCGACAACGTTTCTCACCGTGCCCTGCATTTCCATTCCCTGCTTCAAATCTTCGAGCGAGAGCACGTTCTGTTTCAATAATGGTTGAGGGAAATCATCCCGCGGATCTCGTTCTGGACGACTCAACGCTTCGATGATATCAACGAGTGTCGGCTCTCCGATATCCAGTTGTTCAGCAACCTCTTTAATGTTGATTTCAGAAAATTTACCTCGCAACTCTTCCGTTCCGATATCTCCAAAGGAGTATCCTAACAACTTTAAAAGTTCCTCCGTCTTCTTATAGCTCTCCGGGTGAATTGGCGTACGGTCCAACGGGTGTTCACCATCGACGATCCGTAAGAAGCCTATTGCCTGTTCGTAAGTTTTGGCTCCAAGTCGCGGAATCTTTTTCAGCTGAGTCCGATTTGTAAATTTCCCTTCTTCGTTTCTACGCTTCACAATATTATTTGCAACCGTCTTACTTAGACCAGATACATATTGCAGTAAAGAAGTAGATGCCGTGTTTACATTTACTCCGACTTGGTTAACAGCTGTTTCCACAACAAAACTCAAGGATTCTGTTAACGCCTTTTGACTGACATCATGTTGATATTGACCAACGCCAATAGACTTCGGATCAATCTTTACCAACTCTGCTAAAGGATCTTGAACCCGGCGTGCAATTGAAGCTGCACTTCTTTCCTCGACTTGCAGATTTGGAAACTCCTCACGTGCCAACTCTGAAGCAGAGTATACACTTGCGCCAGCTTCATTCACAATAATATACGGTATATCCAAATTGTTATTTTGAATCACATCAGAAACAAATTGTTCCGTTTCTCGTGAAGCCGTTCCATTACCTATTGCAATTAGTTCGACATCGTACTTCTGAATAAAATCAAGAACCTTTTTCTCTGCTCCTTTTAAATCCAATCTCGGTGCAGTCGGATAAATGACAGATACATCATGGACTTTCCCTGTCTCATCGACCAATGCTAGTTTACAGCCTGTTCGAAACGCTGGGTCGATTCCTAGTATCGTCCTACCCTTTAACGGCGGCTGTAAAAGCAGGTTTTTCAGATTAACAGCGAACACCTCAATCGCCTGTTCCTCTGCCTTTTCAGAAAGTGTGTTGCGTATTTCCCTCTCTATCGAAGGCTGAATCAATCGTTTATAGCTATCTTCAACTGCCGCTTGTAGAAACTCCGCTAGAGCACCAGAAGTAGAACGTTTCAATGTTTTCCGATTTAAATATTCCACGATTTTATCTACTGGTGGTTCAACTGAAACTTTTAATACCTCTTCTTTCTCCCCACGATTTAATGCAAGTATTCGATGAGAAACGAGGGATCGAACGTTTTCATTATAATCGTAGTACATTTCATATACCTTTTTTTCATCCAAACTTTCATCCTTCACTTCAGAGAGAAGTTTGCCACGTTTCCACGTTTCATCACGAATATACTCTCGATGTTCCGGAATATCAGAGATCCATTCAGCAATAATATCATTGGCACCTTCTAATACAGATTCTAAAGATGTCAACTCATGCTCTTCTGATAAATATTTTTCTGCTTCTTTATGTAAATCGAAGTTGCCTTGTTCCCAAATTAAAACAGCCAGTGGCTCTAAACCTTTTTCCTTTGCTTTTGTTGCTCGCGTTCTCCTTTTTTGTTTATACGGGCGATAAAGGTCTTCAACGCGCTGAAGCTGAGTCGCTTCTTTGATTTCCTTTTCCAACTCATCGGTGAGCTTGCCCTGCTCTCCGATAATTCTCAGGACCTCTTCTTTTCTCTGTTTTAATTGTAGGGCATAATTCCATTTATCCTGGATTAATTTAATATCAACTTCGTCAAGTCCACCAGTAATCTCTTTACGATAGCGCGCTATAAATGGTACTGTATTACCTTCCTCGAATAAGCTGATTACTTTCTCGATTGTGGAAGCATTTATTTTTGTTTCAGCCGCTACTAATTGGAATAATTCGTCTGTATGTGTAATGGTCATCACTACTCCTCCTTATTTCATTATCTTACCAAATTCCTTGTTCCTTGCCTAATTGGAATAGGGACACGGAATCAAAACAACTGTCATTACATATGACAGTCACTCTAAATCCGTGCCCCTATGATAAGATAGATTATTTGATTTTATTAGTTCAACCTTCGTAACGCATTGCGATAAGAGTCGTATCATCTTTTTTATTTTTATCTGATGTCATTTCATAAGCTTTGGTGATCCGTTTTACATCATTATCAATAAAAAAGCTTTTGGATAATTCCTTATCCTGAACTCCATCGGAAAACATGATAAAAGTTGTGTTCTTTTGGAGCTTATAGTTCTGTACTTTTATGTGACGTTTATATCCAGCTAGATATCCATTATTTGGTATATTACGCTTCTTGATATTCCCATCGGTTACCGTCATAATTCCAATATTACCAATAGAAGAGAAGGAATAGGACTCAGAATTGAAATCAATCTTCAATATTCCAAGTACTACTCCTCGTTTACCAAATAAGATTTCATTACTTTTCAATACGAGCTCTTCCACGCCGACATGATTGTTTTCCTGAATAATATCAATTACAGCTTGAGAAGATTCCATCGCATATTCGCCACTTCCGAGACCATCTGCTATTGCACAGATGAAGTGATCCTCGGTTTCATTATAGAAATAACTATCCCCGCAGAAAGTATTTCCTTCTTTCGGCTGTTGGAAGACAGAGACCTGCACTTTGGGTTGCGTCATTAATCCAACACCTCAGATTGCTCGGCCTGTATGGCTTCACGCAGCTTCAACAAAGCTTTTCTCAACAATCTCGAAACATGCATTTGTGAAATACCTAATAACTCTCCTGTTTCCTTTTGACTCTTATTCTCAAAATACGTATATTGTAAAATCAACTGCTCTCTTTCGGATAGAATCGGCAGAACTTTTTCAAGGATCATACGTTGATCAATCGTATCATAGCCAGCGTCGTTATTTCCGACAAGGTCTAAAATAGCTACCGTACTACCCTCTGAATCTGCCTCTACTTTACGATCAACAGAAAGAGCTTTATAACTTTTGCCCATTTCCATCGTTTCCAGCACTTCTTCTGATGTCACATCAAGATAATCGGCAATTTCCTCTACAGTAGGTGACTTTTGATTGATTCTAGTCAGTTCATCCACAGCTTTTTTGATTTTCGGTCCAAGTTCTTTGATTCGCCTCGGCACGTGGACACTCCAAGTTTTATCACGAAGGTATCTCTTGATTTCCCCGATAATGGTTGGAATAGCAAAAGACTCGAATGATTTACCGTATGTTTCATCATACCTCTTCACCGCTGCTAGTAAACCAATCATCCCTACTTGGGATAGGTCTTCATATATCATACTATTACGGGCATATTTTCTCGCAATGGATCCTACCAAGTCCTTATAACGCAAGACTATTTTTTCTTGCACAGCTTCATCAGTGGGATTTTCTTGTAAATATTTAATCCATTGGTATACCTCATCTCTTCCTTTATGATGTGGTTGAGATTTGGTCGCCATCGAGATCCACCCCTGTTTCATTAATAAATTTGGTCATAATTATAATAATCCCACTATTATCATGAATCTCTACTTCATCCATCAATGCATCAATCAGGAATAATCCAAACCCTCCTTCTTGAATATCTTCAAGGGGTTTTGATTTCTCATAAGGTCCGACTCGTCTACGAACTTCATCCACATTAAAGCTCACGCCACTGTCAGCAACCATCACTTCTAAACGGTCATCATATACACCAAACCCAATGGTGATTTCACCTTTATCTTCTTCATCATAAGCATGGGTAACTGCATTAGTGATTGCCTCTGAAACAGCGACTTTTAAATCCTCTATATCTTCAAAAGAAAATCCTATCCGATTAGCGATTCCTGATAAACTTAACCGAACAACTCCGATGTAATCTGCTTTAGAAGGGATCGTCATCTCAATAAAATCAAATTTTTCCATTATTCATTTACACCTCTAATCGCAGCCTTGTTGACATCCATTATTTCGTTTAAACCAGTAATTTGGAATAAACGATATACACGGTCTTGAACATTGACCAACTTTAGTTCTCCATCATTTTCCTTCGCTGTCTTTAAAGCACTAACGAACACGCCAAGACCTGTACTATCCATATATGTAACCTCTTCTAAGTCGACGATTACATCTTTACCCTCACTGTTCATCGTTGTACTAAAAGTCTCTTTCAGCTTCGTAACGGTATATGCATCAATCTCACCTGATAATGAAATAATGGTTTGCTCATTTTTCTCAGTATGTTTAATCTGTAAATCCACAGTTATCCCCCCGTTTTCATATTTATTATCATTATTAGTTCTGTAATAATTGTATACACATACGTTTATACCCGGTTTAATATTCTTCTAAACTGTTTTTCTTAAAATTAATAAGCTAAAGTCATCCTGGAGTTTAAAATCTTGCAGTCTCTCGAAATGTTTATACACCTGTTCAACCATTTCCTGAGAAGATAGATGAGAGTATTGTTTAATCACTTCCAACACTTCATGAATCTCGATAAATCGTTCTCCATCCCTGCACTCTGTTACCCCATCTGTTAATAGAATGACCATATCATCTTTGTTAATCAACAATTCTTTTTCTTCATACTCTGCGTCTTCCGAAACTCCTAAGACCAATCCTCGTGTCGTAATTTCCGTAAATCGATCTTCAACCGCATTATAATAATAGCCTGGTTCATGACCAGCAGAAGAAAAGGCTAACCTTCCACTATTAGGAAAATATTGGGCATACATCATCGTAATGAACATATTTGATTCCACATTGCGCTCAACGACACGATTCAAGTTATTAAGAATCACTGGCGGACGCATCGTCTCCTCCGGGAAACTGTCCAATGAATACTTGATCATCGACATACACAGGGCAGCTGGTATGCCTTTACCAATGACATCTGCCATCGCAATCCCAATCGATCCATCTGTATTTAATAAAAAATTATAGTAGTCTCCGTTCATCTGATTGGCCGGAACACTGATCACTCCAATATCGACCCCTGGAACCTCGGGTTTATTCGTACGTAAAAGTTTCTGCTGCATTTCAGCTGCAATCGAGATTTCAGATTTTAATGCGATTTGTTGTTCGCGAAGAACCTGGATTTCCTGATGAGCCAATCCATATGAAATCATGGCCTCTAGTAGGAAGTCCATGGAATGTTCGTAAGACACAACCAAGTCAGGATATATTTCCTTTAATGCTTTTATATGTAAGTTAATAATCTCTTCAGGTAATATGTTATGTTTAATAAACGCTTTACTGACCAGCTCTACTTCATATAAAGCTTTTTCATCCTGCGTTTCAATATATTCAGCCAACAGTTTCTTATACTCTTCTGCTCTTTCCTTGAAAAAATTCTCCATCATACTCTCCTCGTTCCTTCTTTACATTAACACCATCATAAAATTAACGATGGAGTGTGCTGTGTAAGCAACACTCCAAGAAGTTAAGTGATAGTTTCCTAAGGAGCAGCTCTCTGCTCCAAATTCATTCATTAATTATCTCGAACAGGGTGGATAGATGACTTATTCCACAAGGATTTCTATCAGCCTACTTCCTTTTCAAGATACGAAGCTTCCACTATAGAATTCAACGTAACCATTTTATTGTTCTGATTCTTGTGCCTCTTTCTACCTCAGTATGGATTTCGAATTCATCCATTAATCTCTTGACACCTGGGAGTCCAGCACCTAATCCCCCAGAAGTAGTATATCCATCCTTCATCACTTGACTGATATCCGAAATTCCTGGGCCTTCATCTTCCGCAATCAAACACAGCCCTGCTTTATGTTCTGGCACCTGTATAATTTCATAACGAATTTCTCCATGATTAGCATATAAATAGATATTTCGTGCGAGTTCTGAAATCGCGGTTGCTATTCTAGCTTGGTCAACCGTACCAAACCCAATCTCTTTGGCCAATTCTCTACCAAGCTGACGGGCACCTACAATATCCCACTCCTTTTGGATTTTAACACAGGACTGAGGATTCATCATATTATACCCCCAATTCCTGGTGGAGTTTGATCAGACCCTGCTCGAGATCTAATGCGGTTGGCACATCTTGCATATTGATACCAAGATCAATTAACGTAATCGCAACTGCAGGTTGAATACCAGTTAAAACTACCTTAGCCCCCATTAAGCCCGACATTGTCACAACATCACCAAGTACTTTCGCAATAAACGAATCAATGATTTCCACGGAAGTTAAATCAATAACTACACCTGTTGATTCCGTTTTGTAGATTTCATCTAACAAATCTTCCTGAAACTGAATCGCTGTCTGATCATCCAATTCTGTTTGAATGGAGATCAACAAGTAGTTATTTAATTTCAGAATAGGTATGCGCAAGGTCTTCACTCTCCTCTCGCTGAACTTAGAATATGACGCAACTTTTCTTCCTTTGCTTGTCCTTCAAGCGGAACAACTTTACGATTCGTAATTTCCAGAGCAGAAGTAAAGCCTTTCTTCAATGAGCTCTTCGTAGAGAAATCACTTAAATCAATACCAAGGTTTACAATCGTCTGGGCAATCTCTGGTCGGATTCCGACTAAAATACACTTCGCACCAATCAGATGCACCGCTTCCGCTGCTTGGATGATATGGTGTGCAACCATCGTATCCACTACTGGCACACCTGTAATATCTATTAATACTACCTCTGAATTATGATTGATTGTACCTTGCAATAAGTTTTCCATGATAAGTTTCGCACGCTCCGTATCAATCGTACCGATGAGTGGCATAATCGTGATTCCATCCATTACTGGAATTAGCGGAGCAGACAACTCTTGCAAAGCAACGCGTTGAAGCGAAACAATATTCTCCCAGTTACCTGTATATTCATTCACCAACTGGCGTATAATCGGCTCTATCCAATCATCGACACTTTGAAAAGCGACTTTGATAGCTTCCGTATCCATATCTTCTGTATTTGTCAGTATATAATCTACTGTAACACGTCTAAAAATCTGTAATCCGTCTGTTATGTAACTTAGCGGCCAACCAAGATTAATAATTTTCTCCGAGAATCTTTCTACTTCTTCGGATGACCCCTGATTTTGAATGCTTTTGAATATTACATTGACAAATTCACGATTCGTATTTTCATAGAGCTCATCTCCGATATTTGTCGTGTAATTTTCATCTTTTAATTCGCTGACATTATCCATCCACATTTGGACGATCTGGTCGCTGTGTTCTAATACGATACGCTTAATTTTTTTATCCATTACGTATACCCCCATATCCAAATATTAATCATTGAGACTAATCATAACACGCTTATTCCCGTTCTGAATCAATTTCAAACATTATAATCCTATAAATTAACCGGTTATTTTTCCCAATTTAGATTCATTTAGGAAAACAGGATGAACACCTATCTTTCCTGATACCCTCCCACACTTTTTTCTATATTGTAACATGTAAACTAGCCCAATCTATATTAATAATTATTAATCTCAGCTATTGGTGCGCTCTCAGTTTTTCTTATATCAGGAAAATAGACAAGTGAACCCACGCTGCCAGTTTTTAACAGATAAACAAAAAAACTCTTCGAACGAAAGTTGAAGAGTTTCCATCAGTGATCATATATATCTTTTAGCCCTAGGCTAACTTCAATTGCACGATTAATTTTTTCCATCATTTCTTTATCTAGTTTAGTTATACGATCTGTTAGTCGCTGCTTATCCAGAGTCCGGATTTGCTCCAATAAGATAACAGAGTTTCGGTCAAAACCGTATTTTTTGGCGTCAATTTCTACATGAGTCGGCAGCTTAGCCTTTTGGATTTGTGCAGTGATTGCTGCTACAATAACCGTTGGACTAAAACGGTTTCCGATATCATTCTGAATGATTAATACCGGACGTACTCCTCCCTGTTCGGATCCAACTACAGGAGATAAGTCAGCGAAGTATACTTCGCCTCTTTGAACGTTCAAATTATTACACCCCGATCACTGTACGCTCTAGGGTGTTTTCAGCCTCCTCTTCAGCCTGAAAAGCTTCTGAAGCTATATTAAGATTAATGTGGCCCATTTCCTCATAGCCACGTCGCATCGCTTCCATAAATTGCTGGATATGATCCTTCTTCTTCTGCTCTAGATAAGTCTTCGTTGCCTGGTAAATGAACTCACTCAAATCGCTGTTATCATTTTTCACTAATCCATCCACCTCATTAAGAAGATTTTTAGGTAATTTCACCATCACTTCCTGTAAGCCCTCTGACAAAATGATGCACCTCCGCCAACTGATGAACATATAATATAACTTCATATATAAATTCCTCTTAATATTAACATTGAATAGACCCATTTGCAAAGGGTTCTTAAGAGTTGATTGAGTCAAGTACTTGTGGGAGTTTTTTAAGTCCCTTATTTTATACTGTTTTCGTCCAGTGTTTTGTTAGCGTTATCAACCCTATATTGCTCTAAAATGTTTGGGTTCTTCTATTTTTTAAATTC
>NZ_JAMBON010000062.1 GCF_023715655.1 Oceanobacillus luteolus
CTTCTGACAATATCCAGTAAATTCTGTAAATATTACTGGGTTAGTTTAGTGTTGCCTTTTTTAAGATAATTGAACCTTGATAACTCAATAATCATTTATTTTACTCTTGACATATCACCGCAGGTCTAATAGATTAAAACTAGTGCAATAAGCATGGAAATAATGGCAAAGATTTTTTCTTTATTTAGCTTTGCCCGTCTGCTCCCAAGCCAACCAAAGTGTTCAATAACCATACTTGTAATCAATTGACCGAGTATTAACGCCAACATGGCGAGTCCTACACCAATATATGGGACACTGATAATTAACGCTGATAAATATACGACGCCAAAAGCCCCGCCAACTAATGTCCACTTTGGTACTTTTGTGATCTTGGACATATTCCCTTTGCCAAAAAACAGCCAAAGCAAACCAAGCAGAATAGAAGCAACGAAAAAGTTATAAAAGTTCGTCTCCAACTGGCCAATGACCTGTCCAAGCTGTCCATATACCGCCCCTTGGATGCTCAGTAAAATTCCGCCGAGTAATGCTAATATGTAAGCTATATACCGCATGTCGACTTTCTCCTAACTTTTTTTACTATAGTATCCCACAAAAGACTGAAGACTGAAAACATTTCCGATAAATAAAATGACGCAAGCAACTGCTTACGCCATCTTTATTCCACTAGCTTTCAAAAAATTATTTAACACGCAGCTTTTGACCGATTTGAATTACATTTACGTTTTTAATATTATTTAGCCTCACCAATTCTGCTACCGTTGTGTTATATTTTCTAGCAATTCCAGATAACGTGTTTCCAGATTTAACTGTGTAGTAGACAGGATTAGCTGCATTCGGAATCGTTAAAACCTGGCCCACCCGAATAAGATTCGGATTACTAATATTGTTTGCCGCTTGAATGATTTTTACGGTCGTATTAAACTGCTGAGCGATTTTGCTGAGCGTATCCCCTGCTTTCACGATATACTTCTTGTTAGGAGCAGGAGCTGTCCCTGAATCGAAATTCCGAAGATATACCGTTGGTTCCAACGTGCTGTTTTCTTCATCAGACTCCCAGCCATAGGATGGCGCAGTTTTCTTCCGGACTTCGTAATGCAAATGAGAGCCGGTAACTCGCCCTGTTGCTCCTTGATAACCAATGAACTGACCCATTTTAATATTCGTACCGGCCTTTACGGCGACACGATCTAGATGGGCATATAACTGCCCTCTGCCGTTCTTATCTCTTATTACTACAACATTTCCTAAATTACCTAAACCAGTACCAGACTTACCTAATCCGGCATATATGACCGTACCGGCGGTAAACGAGTAAATCGGAGCCTTATGGGCTTTGACAAGGTCAATACCTGAATGGAATTCTCTGACGCCACTTAATCGTCTCCATCCATAAGGACTCGTGACCCGATAACCTTCAAATGGATTCACCATTTTTTAGCCTCCTCTCTACTAGAAGATGCAATAGATAGTCCATACGTAAAGTTATCAACCTATTAATTTCAAAAACGGATGAATGTCATAGAATAAATAAAAAGAGCTGAGCGTACGAATTTGATTCGATACACTCAGCTCATTATTTTAAAATTCTATAATTGTTTCCACACCGCAGCATAAACTTGTTTTAATGGTTTTCCATGTTCCTGGGCAATCTTTCTGCACTCTTCATATTCAGGTGAGCTTTGGAAAACTTGTCCATCCTTTACACCCTGTTTGACAGTGATTGGACCCCATTCTGTTTCTACCTTGATGAATCTTCTTTCCATTCTGTGAACAGTAATCGGGTAATAGCGAATGCCCAACGTCGTTGTCTCTGCTAATAGAATCTCTTTCATATCCTCCAATTTATCCGCGGAACATAAAAGCTGCAAAAGGACTCCAGGCCGATTTTTCTTCATATAAATCGGTGAGTAAATCACGTCATTCGCTCCGGCTTCAAATAGACGGTCCATAACATAGCCGAGCCACTCACCTGATGTATCATCGAGATTGACTTCCATTTTAAACATCTCTCTATCAATATGCTCCTCATTTGGAGGATGCTTGTTTTCCATATCAATCGCTCCCTTTACCCGCTAGTCGATCAATGAGAACAGCCTGATAGCCGCCACCAAAGCCATTATCGATATTGACGACACTCACACCACTTGCACATGAGTTCAACATGGTAAGTAGTGCGGAAACCCCATTAAAGCTGGCGCCGTAGCCGACACTCGTTGGAACTGCGATGACCGGATGGGAAACGAGTCCACCAACGACACTTGCCAGTGCCCCTTCCATACCCGCGACGACGACTGAAACCGTTGCACCTTGGATTTCCTCCGCATGGTCTAAGAGCCGATGGATTCCAGCTACTCCAACATCATAAAAACGTCTGACATTACTACCGAGCAGTTCAGCAATGACAGCCGCCTCCTCAGCCACTGGTAAATCCGACGTCCCTGCACAAAGGATGGCAATGTATCCTGTTCGTTTTTCCTGTGAATCAACCGCTTTCCAAGAAAGGATCCTTGCTGTCTCATGATAAGTAAGCTCCGGATGCTTCACGAGAATTTCAGCTGCCTTCTCTTTATCTACCCGTGTTACTACAACATCATCGCCGCGCTTTTGCATCGCTTCGAAAATCGCCATAATCTGCTCAGGCGTTTTTCCTTCCCCAAAAATAAATTCAGGAAAACCCTGACGTTTTTTACGGTGATGATCCACCTTGGCAAAACCTAAATCCTCATAAGGCTTTAAAACTTTCATCGCTTCATCAATCGTCAGCTTACCTTCTTGCACCTGTCTTAAAATATTCTCCATATCGTCATCTGCCTTCCGTCGTTACTCTTCACCAATTACAACCCTTAACACGTTCGGATGCTTCGGAAAGCTTTTCGTACCTGCACCATACCCAATGGATTGTACTTTCATCGAAGGGAATGTGGTAAACTCCTCTGCCAATACCGCAATAAAAGCTGCTCCAGTTGGTGTGGTCAGCTCACCTTTCAAATCACTTTTCGAAAGTGGGACTCCTCTTAAAATCTCCAATGTTGCCGGTGCAGGAACTGGGTATACACCATGATCGATATGAATATGACCAGAGCCTGTAGGAACTGCGGATGATTTAATTTTTTCCACTCCCAGCTGTTCCAGTAAAATAGCTGTCCCGACAATATCAATGATGGAGTCGACCGCACCTACTTCATGGAAATGCACCTCATCAAGTGGCATTCCATGGATTTTTCCTTCTGCCTCGCCAATTTTCTTGAATATTTTAAGTGAAGTTTCTTTCACTTGTTCTGTCAGCTCAGATGAACGGATCATTTCCGCGATGTCACGATAGGAACGGTGATGATGGTGTCCGTGGTGATGGTGGTGATGCCCATGGTCGTGTTCATGGTCATGAACGTGTGAATGGGTATGTCCATGATGATAATCATGTGTATGGTTGTGCTCATCATGGGAATGTGTATGCTCCATATGTTCATGTGTGTGATCATGGTGATGATGCACATCATTCTTCAACAATACATCAAATTTTGTTGCTGTTATCCCATTTTTATTAACGCTCGTTACCTTTAACTCATATTCATCTTCTATATGTAACTTCTTCATTTCCGTTTCCAACTGGGAGAAATCACCGCCTGCATCGATTAACGCACCGATGGTCATATCCCCGCTAAGTCCGGAAAAACAATCAAAATAGAGGGTTTTCATTCTTGTTGCTCCTTTCGAGACAAAAAATCAGTATAGAATCATTTTAACCGTTAAAAAAGCAGTTTCCAATCTTTACGACTGAAAACTGCTTAGCTCTTAAGCGTAGGCTTTTTTCTCTTCCTGCTCAATCACTTCGTTCATGCTTCCTGTACGGTAACCTGCAAGGTCAACGGATACGTAGTCAAATCCGAATACTTTCAGTTGTTTACCAATTTCTTCGCGTTTGAAGAGTACTTCTGTAATTTTCTCTGGTGCGACTTCAATACGAGCCACGTTATCATGGTAGCGGACACGCACTTTTTCAAAGCCAAGAGATTGTAAGTATAGTTCCGCCTTGTTCACTTGGTCGATTAGGTCTGCACTCAACTCTGTTCCATAAGGAATACGGGATGCCAGGCTGCAAGATGCAACTTTATCCCAAACTGGAAGATCTAATTCTTTCGCCAATGCGCGAACATCAGTCTTATAGAAGTTTGCTTCCTGTAATACACTGCGGATGCCTTCTTCTGTTCTCGCTTTCAAACCAGGACGGAAATCCTCTTCGTCATCTTTAATCATGCCGTCTAACACGTATGGGTAATCCATTTCTTCTGCTAATTTATTAAGATGTGTGTAAAGTAATTTTTTACTGAAATACCAGCTGTCTGGATTGTTTGCCACAATTTCAGGTTGCTCAAGTTCTTTGATTTCTGTCGTATGGACACGTACTCCTAAATCTTTAGCAAGCTTTACAGCTGCTTCGAATTCCGAATCACGGAAAAGCTCTGAGTTTACTACAACTGCAAGTACGTCATCTCCTAATTCCTCTTGAGCACGTTTCAAGACAACTGCACTATCCACACCACCGGAAAATGCAACCATCACTCGACCCATATCTCGTAAAATCTTACCTAGTTGTTCGTTTTTCTCTTGAAGTTTAACCATTCCATTCACCTCGTTTAGTTGATCAATCAGGATTCGAAACCTTTTGTTCCTGATTTTCTTTCTTAAACTTATATCTATCGGCCATTTAATAAATCTAGAACGCAATCCACATCTCATCTTTATTAAATATCTGTATTTTAAGTATACAATAACTCCTCATCTTTAAACAAATCATTAAATCAAGCTTTCCAGACAATAATTTAATTTGTTTGAATGATTGTAACAATTTATAGTGCTTACGTATGAAAACGGATTAATATTGGCGATTATTTTCCGGATTCTATGAGAAGCATTCTAATTCGGGAAAATAGGATCATGTTATCTTCCGGAATCTATGAGGTAGGTTTCCTTTTAGGGAAGTAAGGCAGGGATATTTTCCCGAAACGATGTGAAGGCACCTTTTCAGGAAAGTAAAGCTGGGGTATCTTCCCTAATCGACGAGAGGACATCCTATTCGGGAAAACAAAGCAGGGGTATCTTCCCGAAACTACGTGAAGATCTCCTATTCAGGAAAATAAAACCATGATATCTTCCTAAAACTGCGAGAAGACTTCCTCTTCAGGAAAGTAACCCCCCGATATCTTCCCCAAACTAAAAGAACTCCTCCCGCTCAGGAAAGTAATCCAAATTTTATTCCCTGATAGATTAAGAGTCTGGTCCTGATTGCCTTATTATGGTAGAGTTAATATAAATTTTTGAAATATTAATAGAATCTAAAGTTTCTATTTTCCCGGAATTTGTTTTTGAAGCGTTGGTGAACAGGGGGTAGCCCAAGTGAAGATTATACCTTTTTATCTAATCTATGGTGCATTGTTTTTACTTTATATTATCAACGTTTATATACAATCATCCGCCATTGAATTCATCATCAGTTGGAGTACGCTGATTATTTTCATCCTCTCTTGGCGGCTTGCAAGTAAATTGTTTAAAATCATGAGTTTGCTTTTTGCACTGAGCGGGGTGCTGATGAATCTAAGTGGAGGGGTACCTTTTTATGAGATTCCACAGCAATTTATGAATAACATCCCGATGCTTATTTTCTTAAGTTTGCTGCCATGGATGGCAAGTGCGTTCAGTATTGGAGAGTACGACCGGGCATTGAAAAACATGAATAACACGAAGGATGGCAAGCTTTCCGGCATGTATGGAAAATCGTTGGCGACAACTTATAGCTTAACCGTTTTTATTAATGTATCTGCCATATATATCGTACAGCAGATTCTCATCGAAAAATTAAAAGGCATCGATGAAGCGGTAAGAAATGATTATTTGATCCAAGTGACATTACGGACATTTGCCCTGGCGGCGTTTTGGAGCCCAATGGAAATACTGTTTGGGATTACAATCGAAGCGACGGGAGTAAGCTTCTTATCTTATTTACCTTGGCTGTTGTTATGTTCATTCTTAGTGGCGATTTTAGAGGTGTTTAATAGCAAGCGAAAGTTCGCCGAAATTCATATACCAGCTGAACAGGTAAACAAAAAGGAACTTGTACAGGCGCTAGTGAAACTATTCTTCGTTTTATCGGCATTTTTCACAGTGATTATTACAGCAAACCATTATACGACGTGGAATTTTATATTTACAGTAGCGATGGTTATTTTTCCTTTTACATTGATTTGGTCCCTGTTCATGCGCCGTGCAGTAAAGTTTTTAAAATATGGATGGGAGAATTGGAAGAACTATAACAATGGCATGCAAAATTTTGCTGTGCTCTTCTTGTCTTTAGCGATATTCTCACAAGGATTTAATCAGACCAGCATTCCACTTTTCTTGCAAAATATCCTAGGACATATATCAGACTATACACTATTAATCTTTCTATTCATTCCTGCGGTTTACTTTGCAATGGGAATGATTGGGGTCCACCCGATAGCAACAATTGCAATTTTGCTCGAAGTGCTGAATCCTTTATTCGGCACTATCAATCCACTAAGTATTGGGATTGTACTCGTCGTTTCAGCAATGGCGACCACACCGTCATCTCCATATGGAATTAATACAACACTTACTGTGCAGAGCATCCACGTATCGCCTTACTATGTGACAAAGAAAAACTTTTCCTTTTCTTTGCTGGTGGCGGGGATGGGGATTCTCATTGCAATGCTTCTGCTTTGAAACTAATTGAAGTGGGTCAGATAAATTGGACCCACTTTAATTAGTTTTTATGTTTCCGATAGAGCTCTACTGATTTGTATCCTTGAGATAATATATCAATCATTTCTGCCTGGCGCTTATCCCGAGTTTTCTGTTGCTTCGCCGAAAATAAGTAGCGGGCCCAACCACGTTGATAGCCTGGTGTCAGCTCTTTAAAGAATTGCAATTCATTCTGATGTTCTGCTAACATTTGCTCCACATCCTTCACCTTCTCCTCATAATCTCCAACACGCTGACTTGCAGCTGAAGACTTCTTAGAAGATTTCTTTTCTCTTTTTAACCCAACTACCGTAAATACCTCATCCATACTAACCATGCGGGAAAACTTCAATTCACTATCCAGCACATAACCGTCCTCACCCACCTGTAAAGCGGGGAAAATTTCATCACGATGGATATACGTGTCGTATCGTTTATTTCCCTTTTTCGGGTAGGCGAAAAATAGATAGCCTTTCTCCTGTATTGAATTCTCCTTAATAACCTGGAGTATGTGCTGCTTCATCTCGTCAAGCGTTTCAATAAAGATGAAAATTGCATCATGCTCTCCCTCGAGCTTTGTCTTAAATTCATCAAACAAATGATAATCGGACGGCTCATGTAACACAGCCATATTTTCATATTTACTTAATTTCAACTTATCGATGATCGTCACAAGAACACTCCTTTATGTTAAATATAGATGATTGTCACTTCCAATTTTCCTTGCATATGCTAATGAAAAAGCGGAGGAATCAATATGTATTACTACCCCTATTATTTTGCACCAGCACCAATGCCGGTTTATCCTTATGGAAACCCATATATGGATATGCGTCAACAAATGAATGCTCAACAAATCATGCAACGGCTTCGTTCCGAGCATGGTAATCTATATACACAACTTGAGCAGGCCGGCATGAACAGACAAATTGCCGATTATGCCTTTTTCTTTATCGTTAATTATACACTGAATCAAGCAAATACAAACCAAAGTGCCAATCAAATTTATCAGCAGTTCCAAAGACAAGTCCCTTGGTTCACCTTGTTGTTTACCCAACTGAATATACCAAGGAATGTCATGGACCGTATATTAACGCAAGTCATTCAAATTGTATTAGATCTCATTCGACCTGGTCAGCCTAGCCCTGGTCCTGGTGGCGGGTGGTCAGGCTGGGAGAGTTTAGGTGGTGCGCTGACATCAGCACCTGCAGCAGCATCTTGGCAAAATAACCGACTAGACGTCTTCGCTCGCGGTACTGACAATGCGCTCTATCATATTTGGTGGGATGGCAGCAGATGGAGTAACTGGGAAAGCCTTGGTGGCGTTCTAACATCCTCGCCTGGTGCAGTTTCTTGGGGACCGAACCGAATTGATGTATTTGTTCGTGGAACAGACAACGCACTTTATCATAAATGGTGGGATGGCAGCAGATGGAATGATTGGGAAAGTCTTGGCGGCACATTGACAAGCGGGCCAGCTGCTTCTTCACGCCGAGCAAATCAGCTCGATGTTTTTGTGAGAGGTACGGGGAACCGGCTTTATAGACGATCTTGGAATGGATCCCGTTGGGAAGAGTGGGAAGACCTCGGCGGTAACTTGAATTCAGAACCGGCAGCTGTTTCCTGGGGACCGAACCGCATCGATGTGTTCGCAAGAGGACAAAATAATAATTTGATTCACAAGTGGTGGAACGGAAACACATGGAGTAATTGGGAAAACCTCGGAGGAACGTTAACGAGCGCACCAGCTGTATCTTCCAGAAGGGCAAATCGGTTAGAGGTCTTTGCTCGAGGCAGAGGAAATCGACTTTTCCGAAGAGAGTGGAACGGCACTCGCTGGAGTGAATGGGAAGACCTTGGAGGCAACTTGAATTCTGCCCCAGCTGCCGTCTCTTGGGGGCCGAACCGTACAGATGTCTTTGCAAGAGGGCAAAATCAGGATTTGATTCATTTGTGGCGTGGACAATAATGTGCATTCTTATTCCTAAACTCCTTATAAAAGCATAAACAAGAAAATTTCAGTTGTATTTGTGTTCCTAGAGGCCTTGTAAATGTACGAACGGGGGAAATTTCTTTGCATTCGTGTTCCTAGATGCCTTGTAACTGCACGAAAAGAGGATGTTTTTTTGCATTCGTGTTCTTAGAAGCCCTATAACTGCACGAAAGGAGGATATTTTTTTGCATTCGTGTTCTTAGATGCCTTGTAACTGCACGAAAGGAGGAAATTTCTTTGCATTCGTGTTCTTAGAAGCCTTGTAACTGCATGAAAGGGGGAAATTTCTTTGCATTCGTGTTCTTAGAAGCCCTATGACTACACGAACGAAAGATATTTCTTTTCATTCGTGTTCTTAAATACCTCATAAATGCACGAATCATTTGTATCCCCTTCTGAAGAACTTATAAAATATCAACAAAAAAGGTGCTGCAAGATAATTGCAAGCACCCTTCTTTTTTTACTGCTATATTTTAGTAATATCCGTAAGGTCCATATCCTCCATATGGATAAAATCCCGGTCCATACCCGTATCCCGGACCATAAAACGGCCCTGGACCATAGCCAAACCCCGGTGGACGACCAGCAAGTAATCCTCCTCCTATGAATCCCAACCCGGCTCCGATCAGACCAGCAGTCAATGGGGCAATAAACTCACCAGAACCGTATTCGTAACCATACGGGCCACCGTTTCGCTGCAGTCCCGGATGATACATCATCGGTATATGTTCTACATATCCATTCATTTGCCTGCTCCTTTTCAAAAAATTCGAAGGTACCATTTCCTCACTCTCTACAGCCTATGGTATTCGCCCTGAAAACGAGCTAGGCAAAACCCTAATTTCAGCATTAAATTTGGGTATTAGCTAATAGCAACCTCTAATTAAAATAACCGTCAAGCTTGTCTCCATTCAAGCATAGAAATAATTATGATACAAAATTGGAGGTGTCTGCTGTGCATGGACAACTGATTAGGTGGATTTGCTATGCGATCGGCTATGTATTTATCACATCCGGTGTCATCAAATTAATTGTTCCCTACTTTAAAGGACTGTTCGCCGGTCTTGGATTGCCGTATCCTGAGTTAACTTTATTTTTAGTTGCTGTTATTGAAATTGCATGCGGTATGTTGATTGCAGGAAGAATGTATATCAGATTCGCCACTCCCCCACTCATTCTCATTATGGCTGTAGCAATTGTTCTTACAAAAATCCCCATCCTTACACATTCTGGATTTCTATCTTTCGCTTTTGAGGCAAGACTTGATATCGTGATGTTAATTCTACTATTTCTTATTTGGAAGCATGTAGTGTAGAATACCATTTGCGGTTCTCAAAAAAGCGGATTAATCTTAAATTAACCCG
The DNA here is from genome assembly GCF_023715655.1 of Oceanobacillus luteolus. GTDB lineage: Bacteria > Bacillota > Bacilli > Bacillales > Amphibacillaceae > Oceanobacillus > Oceanobacillus luteolus. The sequence goes on from NZ_JAMBON010000062.1 coordinate 10,117, forward strand.
CTTTTTTGAAGTTCAAGCTATGAATCTGTCGTAACATAAGCGTCTTTAATGCCTAAGTTACGAATAACATTCCTCCGTTGTTCTGCCGATTTTTTATTGCGAAATGCCCCCGCTTGGACTCTGTATCTTGTTGCATTTCCCACTTTAGTTGTCTTAATTATCGCTTCCACATTATTCTTTTTCAGCATGTTACTACGTGTCTCGGCATTTTTACGGGATGCAAAACTTCCTGCAATGACATAATACATACCTGTATCCGGCTTCTCAGGGTCTTTTGGTTTCGCCAGCTTTTTCAACGACAGTGCCCTAGCCAATCCCTCACCGATGGCATCTCCCAGAATATTTAAGAATGATTTATCTCTTAGAAGATTAAGGTCAGCAGTCGTATCTACGAATAAATTTTCCAATAAAATCGCGGGCATCTTCGTTTCACGCAAGACGTGGAAATTTGCCCGTTTTATTCCACGATCACGAGCTCCATATTTTGAAATTACGCTCATGACATATTTATGAAGTGTCTGCTGCGCTCGTACGGTTTGCGATGATACGGGGCCGTTATAAATATAGCTCTCCCAGCCTCTACCACCACCCGCATTAATATGAATCGAACAATAATAGTCAACATTTTCCCGATTCGCGCGGTTGGTACGGGCCGCCAAGCTGACTGTTGTATCTGTAGTCCTTGTCATACTAACCTTGACATCATAGTTTTTCCGTAAATAATCACGAGTTCGCAACGCGATACTTAGATTGAGGTCCTTTTCTAAATTGCCCCTTTGAGAGGCACCTGGATCGCTTCCGCCATGTCCAGGATCCAACATAATCGTTGGCATGATAACACCTCCTTTATAGTTACAATATGAAAAAAAGACAAAGAAGAAACTTTTAAATACCTAACTGGGAAAAAAAGTTGATAAAAGAGGGGCGTGGGGATTTTATACTGAGGAGAGGTGTATATGGCACAATTGAATTTAGTTTTGGTGTACGGAAACGGTCCATATTGTCATGAAGTAGGATTTTTTTCTGCCTTCGTGCGCTGAGAAGCATTCTATCAGCACGAACGAACGAGTATTTTCTGCCTTCGTGTACTGAGAAGCACTCTATCAACACGAACAAATGATTTTTCTCTGCATTCGTGCACTGAGAAGCACTCTATCAACACGAACGAACAATTTTCCTCTGCATTTGTGCTCTGAGAAGCACTCTATCAACTCGAACGAATCATTTTTCTCTGCATTCGTGATAACGTCCTTATAATTGTGTAAAAAGGTATAAAAAAATAGGTCATCTTCCAGACCCATGTTAAAATATTTTCGACCAAGAAAACAACACATGGAGGTAGGAAAAGATGACCCAAATAAA
>NZ_JAMBON010000063.1 GCF_023715655.1 Oceanobacillus luteolus
ACAATCATTTTACGGAAATCATCATTATATCGTTTACCGTTATTTCTTGTATTCATCGGACACATCCTCCTTGAAATTCATTGTATAAATTTAACTTAGATGTGTCTATGAAACTATACTAGCATCATATCATTCGATTCACCCAATTATTGCAAAAGTTATTTTATTTAGCCATCTGGAAATGCTGTTGATAATAATAATTTGGGGAGTGAACAATTATGATGCTATCGGATGCGGCAAAGGCTTATGAGGCAGATAAGAGAATTGAAGGTTTTTCGGCACAAACATTAAATGCTTATAGGCTTCAAGCAAAACTGCTAATCGATCATTTTGGGAATATCAATATGAATAATATAACAACCCTACAACTAAAGAATTATTTAGCTGAATCCAGCAATAATCTAAAACCATCCAGTTTGTCTCATCGTATTAGGTTTATTCGTTCCCTATTTCGATGGTCACACGAGGAAGGCATCATTGAGTTAAATCCTGCTAGTACAATAAAAGAACCAAAGGTAGGTAAACGGATTCCAAAGTTTCTTACGGAAAGAGAAATTGAGTATTTAAGGGATGCGTGTTTTACTCCGATTGAGAAAGCCTTATTTGAATTTATGTTTTCTACTGGATGCCGAATAGGAGAAATTGTTTCATTGGATCGGAATAGTATTAATTGGGGAAATCAATCTGCTATTGTTCTTGGAAAGGGGGACAAGGAAAGAGAAGTGTACTTCAATATACGCTGCGATATTTGGTTAAAGAAATATTTAGACACTAGAAACGACAATGATCCAGCTATATTCGTTACCGAACGTTCTCCACATAGGATGAGTATCGCTCAAATGAGATATATTATTAAGCGGATTTCCAAACGTGCAGGAATAAATAAGACCATTCATCCTCACCAATTAAGGCATAGTTACGCAACACACCTATTGAATAACGGAGCTCCACTAGAAGTGATCCAAAGCCTGTTAGGTCACGAAAAAAGTGAAACAACAAGAATTTATGCTCAACTTAGTGGGAGATTACGGCAAGAGTTTTACAAAAAGTATTTTTAATTGCACAGGAGCAACGCACAAATTTTGCGTTGCTCTTATTTAACTTTTGCCCCCGTTTGTTTAAGTACATTCTTTCACAAACATAACCCATAATCTTCATTTGTTACAGGTATGCTGCCCAGTTTGTTTTCACTATAACTAGCACTAAGTATAATCCACCAGAGATCAGTTTTCTCTGCTTTTAAGTTGTAGACGATTTAGAATTGGAAATCCCCATCCTTCATTAGCGGGACTTCAGTTCCACCTTCTTTAATGCCCACTACTTTCATATCTTCGGTACCAAAGGTCACATTGACTAACAAAAGTGAAGTATTCAGACCCGCTGCCTTCAACTCTTCCTCAGATTGGTCAATGCCATTTTGAATATTGGAGGGAGATGCATTTCCGATTCCAATATGACAGGCCGTATTTTCATCAAACAAGGTATTATAAAAAAGAGTATCTGCCTGAGCAAGAGGAGATTTATTAGAGACCAAGGCAATTTCACCTAGATAATGTGAACCTTCGTCTGTTTCGATGAGATTTTGTAACACTTCTTGTCCCTTTGCGGCATAATAGTCGGTAATCCGTCCATCTTTAAAAATTAGATAGAATTCATCGATGACACTTCCCCCATAGATAAGAGGTTTAGTACCTACCAATTTGCCATTCACCTTATTTTTATGTGGAGCAGTAAATATTTCTTCCGTAGGAATGTTCGGAAAGAAAGGTATTCCATTTTTATCTATGACACTCCCACCGATATAGAGATGATTTTTAGGTAGACCAACTAATAAATCAGTCCCACGGCTATTTGTAAAATGCAGGGCTTCAAATTGGCTCTCGTTTAGGATTTTTTTTCGAGACTCGAAGGCTCTATTGTGACTCTCCCAATCTTTTATAGGATTTTTCCCATCTGCACGAGTTCCTTTTAAAATTAATTTCCATAATGAATGCAGAGCTTCTTCTTTAATTAAGTGAGGAAATACTTTAGTTGCCCATGTGAAGTTCGGGACAGCCAAAATACACCAGCGTATCTCGTGGGATCTAATCTTTGCGTAATGAGCCTTCAACTTGGTGCGAGAGGCCTTTTGGAAACGACTTATCCTTTCTGTAGAAACCTCCTTAAAGACATCTAAGTTTTCAGAAATAATATGGATGTAAGCAGCACCAGCATCGTCCCACTCCTTAAAACGGGCAGCCTGCCAATCAGTTAAGTGATCGATGACACTATCTGCTGCATTTAAGTAAAATTCTTTGGTAGACTGTTCATCTGTCCAATCTATAAATACATTTGAAGCTCCTGTCTCATAGGCTACCGTTTGGATTAGACGTGCAAACGTAGCATTTTGTATATCACTATGAATAATCAATAATTGATTTTTTTGCAGATTTACACCAACTCGTATAGCAAGTTCTGCATACATTCTTAACTGTGCTTCACTTATAAATTCATATATTCCTTTAATCATTTAATATCTCCCCTGTTATAAATTTACTACAGAACCCAGACCTACTTAAACTAACCTTCCCCGTTAGTAAAAATGCGACTGTTCTTGCTGAACAATCGCACCCATTTGTCTAAGTATTTTCTTTAACAATCTTCATTATAAATAATGATATTTTTATTTAATATTTTTCCGAATGATATTTAGATTTTCACTTCATTCATGAGGTACAATATTCTTCAAGTACCCTTCTAGACTTTCGAGGGATAATTCCCCTTTCACATATTCCACGATTTCTCCTTCAGGATTTATAAAAAAAGTACTAGGAAGCGGCCTAACTTTATACAAGTCTCTTATTTCTCCTGATTTGTCTTGGGGTACAGGAAAAGTCAAATCATATTCATCTATGAAACGGTCTACAACTAACTCAGTACTATCCATGCTAACTGCAACAATTTCAATGCCTAACTCATTATATTTTGGATAGAGTTCTTGCATATATGGCATCTCTCTTTCGCAAGGTTTACACCAAGCAGCCCAGAAGTTAAGCATGACTCCCTTTCCCTTCAAATCACTTAACCTTATCGTTTCAGCTTCATTATTTTTATTAATTTGTGTTAGCTGAAAATCTGGTGCCTGATCCCCTACTCCATAGACTGTATTATCCTTCTGTAGGCTGGAGAAAACCGCAAATATAATTGCCCCCAACAACACCAGTAAAATCGAGGTTCTATAAATTACTCTATTTCTTTTTTTGTTTCTCTTTTTTAATTTTTTTTGTTCTAAGTCCACTTGCGACACCTCTCTATGGAAAAGTTCAAATCCTAAAATCCAGTAAATCCACCAAAAACAGGAAGTAATAATTCAATGATCACTGTCATCCAATCAAAAAATAGAACAATACCCATGACTATCATTAAAATACCACCTATTACCATAAAACGATTAGCATGTTTTTTAAGAAATGTCATTCTATCAAGGAACAAAGTCATAACTAAAAAAGGTATTGCAAAACCCAAGATATAAAAAGACATGTATAACAGGCCCTTTCCTGGGTTGGCCACACCCATTGCAATCACTCCCGCAAGTATCGGTCCAGTACATGGTGTCCAACCAGCAGCAAATCCCAATCCAATTAAAATTGAACCCAGGTATCCAGCCGGTCTTTTTCGAAATTGAAACTTTCTATCTTTAAGTAGAAAATCAAAACTCAAGATACCCGTAAGAATCATCCCGAAAAACACCAATATAATTGCACCAAGCTGTCTTAATAGATCTTGATAGGCTAGAAAAAACTTTCCTATAAATGAGGTCGACAATCCGATTGCCAAAAAGACAACCGAAAAACCTAATAAAAAAAGAATAGTATGTATGAAAGCTTTCCTTCTTAAAATTCCGCGTTCTGTCTTTAATTCTTCCACAGTCATTCCTGTAATATAAGACAGAAATGCAGGATAGAGAGGAAGCGAACAAGGTGATATGAACGATAATAAACCAGCTCCAAATGCTAGCAATACTGTTACTTCTCCCAAATGATATTCACCTACTTTTATATATATATAAGTTATTAGTATCGGAAAACTTTTTTTAGAAATCGTGCCTTCTAACTGAATCTCCCATAAATACTGAAGATGCTTTAACTTTTAATATCATCACATCTTTTGTCTTTCTTTTTCTCCTCTAAACCCCGTAAGTAATTACGTTTTTATTTTCCTCACTGGCTCCATTATATTTGAATGAAAACGAAATCATATAGTTTCGTTCAAAAGTTCGGAAATTAGACAAAGAAATAAAAATATCCGATTGGGGACTGCCCCATTTAGCTCAATTTCTCATTCTTAAATAACCATAGTATATTTTCTACTCGTTTTTCCATAAATAAAAGGCGACCATCTCTAATGATCACCTTGTTTGACTCTTTCGCCCATTTAGTGTGATTAAAATTTATGTAATATTATTCTTCTTTTTGTCAAATTTGACCCAGCCATAAAAGATAAATGCAACAATTACAGAGAGAATAACAAGTATCCCCTGGTACTCTATCGGAACAAGAAAAATTAGTATAGCTAAAAGTGAGATTACAGGTAACAGCAATGCAAACCACAATCTAACATATTTATTTTTAAAGCTAAACTCAAATTTCTTCATAATTAATCCTCCCTCCTCCTTTTAAATTACGAACGTACCCAAGCAAAGGTTTCATAATAACCAAAAATAACCATTTCTCTTATTGAATTATACTGCCCGTTACTTTAAGTACATTATTTCACAATATCTTCGGTAGTCTTATTATTTTTTTAACAACATCCAAATACCTTGATAAATCACAACTAATTCAGGCAACCACCAATAATTATGCTACCTATTGAGAAATGTGAATTGCGAAATGATTTTATATTAATATATCAATAGCCTTTGATATCCAGGTAAAAATGCGTATTGTATTTCAGTATGAAAACCTGTACGATTTAATATGTTATAAACATATTAACATTAAATTCCGAATAATGGTAAATGAGGTGATAAGATGTCAAAAACAAATATTGATACAACGATTCACACTGCAAGAAAGCTAGATCATGAAGATGAACTGAAAAAATACCAGAACGAATTCTATCGACAGCCAGATTCGATTTATATGGACGGAAATTCCTTAGGCCTATTGTCCAGGCAAGCAGAAGATTCCCTGTTAAATATGCTACATTCCTGGAAAACAAATGGAATCGACGGATGGACAAAAGGAAATCATCCATGGTTTTATGTTTCCGAACAATTGGGAGAAATGAGTGCAGAGCTACTCGGTGCCAAAAATAAGGAAGTTATTGTAAGCGGTTCCACCACTATTAACTTGCACCAGCTCCTTGCAACATTTTATAAACCGAATGGAAAACGGACAAAAATCTTAGCAGATGAATTAAATTTCCCTTCTGACATTTACGCGATTAAAAGTCATTTAGCTTTACGGGGAATGGATCCAGAAGAACATCTGATTCTCGTAACAGCAGAGGATCAACATACATTAAAAGAAGAGGATATCATCGATTCCATGACTGATGAAATTGCCGTCGCCATTTTTCCAAGCGTACTTTATCGAAGCGGTCAACTCTTGGATATGAAGCAGATTACAGAGGCAGCCCATGAGAATGGAATAGTTATAGGTTTTGATTTATGCCATTCGATTGGAGCACTTCCCCATTCCTTAAATGATTGGAAAGTTGATTTTGCTTTTTGGTGTACGTATAAATATCTAAATGGTGGTCCAGGATCCCCTGCAGGGATTTATATTAATGAGCATCACCTGCCAATCCATCCTGGTCTTAGCGGATGGTTTGGTTCAGATAAAACAAAACAATTTGATATGGATCTGACCATGAGTCCTGCGCCCGATGCAGGAGCAATGCAAATTGGAACACCACATATCCTAAGTGCTTCCTCATTAATCGGTTCTTTAAAACTATTTCAAGATATCGGTATAGAAAAGATACGCAGGAAATCTCTTAAACTAACAGAATATATGATGACTCTCATTGATGCCAAGCTAAGAGTATATGGTTTTAGTATTGCAAATCCTAGAGAAGATAATCGCAGAGGTGGACATGTCTATTTGGAACACCCGGAGGCCATACGAATTTGCAAAGCTTTGAAACAAGAAAAAGTTACCCCGGATTTTAGGCCACCTTCAGGAATACGACTAGCCCCTGTGGCACTTTATAACTCTTTTGAAGATGTATGGAATGTTGTCGATTGCTTGCAAAGGATTATGGAAGAAGAGCGCTACAAACAATTTGAGAGTGACCGGGAGATTGTCTCTTAAATACTAAGATAAGTAAGGAGGGATCGAATTGACAAGTCACCCACACGACGAGCAAGGAATTCATACCGATTTCCGAAGTCGCATGACATATGCCGATTATTTAAAATTAGACAGTATCATTTCCAGTCAGAATCCTATCTCTGGCCATCATGATGAAATGTTGTTTATCATCATTCATCAAGTACAGGAACTATGGATTAAACTGATATTACATGAGCTAAAAGCTGCGACAAAAGCTATCTTAGACGGAGATATGCAGCCTGCATTCAAAATGCTTGCACGTGTCACACGTATCCAGCACCAATTGATTCAGTCTTGGGAAGTACTATCCACCCTTACTCCAGCCGAATATCTGGAGTTCCGTGACAAGCTGGGAAATGCTTCTGGATTTCAATCTTATCAATATCGATTGATGGAATTTGCATTAGGGTATAAGAAAGAAGCCATTCTAAAAATCTATAAAGAAAAGCCGGAAATATACAAAGAATTACAGGCAGCCTACCAAAGCCCTAGTATCTATGATGTCACGATTCAAAGCTTAGCCAAAGCAGGTTTCCCAATTCCTAAAGAGATCTTACATCGTGACGTTTCTAAAACCTACGAAGCAAATGTCAGTGTCCAGAATGCATGGAAACAAGTGTATAAAAAAGCTGCGGACCACTGGGATTTATATCAATTAGCAGAAAAACTCGTGGATGTGGAGGACGCGTTTTCACAGTGGCGCTTTCGTCATATGAAGACCGTAGAGAGAATTATTGGGCACAAAGTAGGTACAGGAGGATCTTCGGGTGTTACTTATTTGAAGCATGTCATCAACCACCGATTTTTTCCTGAATTATGGGATGTTCGAACAGAACTCTAAATCCTCATCACCTAATGTAAAGGGGGAAAACAATGAACAATGATCAATGGTCATCGAAGTTTGGTTTCATCATGGCTTCTGCAGGTGCAGCAATTGGTTTAGGTGCGTTGTGGAAATTTCCGTACGTCACCGGCACCAGTGGCGGAGGAGCTTTTTTTCTGATTTTTGTTGTATTCACTCTATTAATAGGCTTTCCATTATTAATCTCTGAATATATTATCGGGCGTGGATCAGGTAAAGAAGCGATTAGCGCCTTTAAAAAACTAGCGCCGGACAGCTTATGGGCGTGGATTGGGAGATTTGGTGTTTTAGGCAGTTTTTTACTTCTGTCATTTTATTCGGTTGTCGGTGGCTGGGTGTTGATTTATAGTGTGCTGTCCCTTGTTGGAGCAGTGATTCGGGATGGGAAAGATTACGGAGCATTATTTGGGACGATTATCGGGACACCGTGGATTACGATTCTCGGTTTCGCGCTCTTTATTATCCTGAACGTCATCGTCATTGCATTAGGAGTGCAAAAAGGAATTGAGAAAGCAAATAAATATTTGATGCCGCTCTTATTTGTTTTCCTCATCATTTTAGTTATTCGAGCACTAACTCTAGATGGCGCATTGGAAGGTCTCCAGTTTTTCTTAACACCTGACTTTTCGAATATCACATCGGAGTCCATCCTGTATGCCCTTGGTCAATCCTTTTTTGCCTTGGCAGTAGGTCTCTCTTGTATGATCACCTACAGTTCGTATTTGAAAAAGGATGTAAGCCTTTCTTACTCAGCCGGATGGGTAGTCGGCATGAATCTCATCGTTTCCTTTTTGGCTGGTGTGGCGATTTTCCCGGTTGTTTTCACCTTTGGATTTGAGCCAGCAGAAGGACCAGGGCTATTGTTCATGGTGCTTCCGCAGGCATTTGCTCAAATGCCACTTGGAGAAGTTTTCTTAAGCCTTTTTCTATTACTATTCCTTTTCGCAACATTGACTTCATCCTTTAGTTTATTTGAAATTATTGTAGCTGCATTCACAGAAAACGGTAAGAGAAAAAGAAATAGTGTGGCTAGCCTAAGCGGAATCATTGTATTTATCGCGGGAATCCCAGCTGCATTGTCATCCAGTATCTTACAACATATCCTCCTCTTTGATAAGACTGTATTCGATGCTACCGATTTTCTCGTCAGTAACATCATGCTGCCGGTTGGGAATTTATTCATCGCGATTTTCATCATTCATCGAATGGATAAAGCACTCGTCCAACAAGAATTTATGCTCAGTAGCAGTGTAAACCCAGGAATCTATACGATTTGGAGAAAGATCATGACGTGGATTGCTCCAGCGACGATTGTTATTGTACTATTTAATACACTAGGATTTATTTAATTTATAAAAGAGCAGGTGGTAAACCATGAAGGAAAAACCGTGGATTGACGTTTCCATCCCATTAACGAATGATATGGGGGTATGGCCCGGAGATAAGCCTTTTAACTTTCGTCTAAGCTATACAAAAGAACAAACAAAGTCGGTCAACATTGGAGAGATGTCTACTAGTGTTCATACAGGCACCCATATGGATGCTCCATTCCACTACGATAATGATGGGAAAAAGATACATGAGTTAGATGTTTCATTATTTATCGGTCCCGCCAAAGTAGTTGACGTGCGCGGCCATGAAGTAATTGGGAGAAAAGAGTTAGAAGCGTTCAACTTAGCTGGGGTGAGTCGCCTATTACTGCGTTCTCTGGACAGAGCAGACTCCAGCTTTCCAGAGCGTTATCCTATCCTAAAGGAAGATATTGGCCCATTTTTAAAAGAAAAAGGAATCCATCTGATTGGTACGGAATGTCCTTCCGTCGATCCAGTGGATAGTAAACACCTACCAGCCCATCATGCTTTATATCAGAATGGGGTATATATTCTGGAGAACCTGGTATTAAAAGATGTAAAACCCGGACTATATGAACTGATAGCTCTTCCATTATCCATTCACGGAGGAGATGGAAGTCCTGTCAGAGCGGTGATTAGAGAACTTTAAGGAAAGACCTGTACATCTTAAATTCAGATGTGCAGGTCTTTTTTAACCTCGACCATGGAGCCTATCCTAAGAGTTATTTTTATATGTATTCATGGCTAGGCGTTTGTTTTTATATTATTCTGGTGGGTTTTCCACGCCGAAATGAATCCAATCTTCTTTTGGTGGACCATAAACCCCAAACGGTTTTAATCCTGCTTGACGCATCAGAACGGTGATTTGACCACGATGATGAATAATGTGCTTGATTAGTCCCATTAGGATTTGAGCATTAGATTCCTGTCTTCCAAAAGCTTCTTGTACTTGTTCTAGGGACTCGTCTGTCCATTGTTGTTCAATGATTTGGGCTGCGTAAGTACTTATCGCTTGAAAAGTTTCAGCAACTTCCTTTGCTGAGGTTGGGACGCTATCTGCATTGTCTACCCGATCTATCTTAAACCCGAAATGGGATAAATAATCCGGAATGTTTGTTGTTAAATGACACGCAATCCTTCCTAAAGTACGGCCTTCCGGATAAACTTGTTGTTTTAAAGATTCATCTGTCAGACCATTTAAAACGTTTTGAGTTAGCATAGCTTCCCTATTCCATTCTTTAATAAAGTCTGAAACCGTTACGTACATATATAATCCTCCCAAATCCATTTGAATTCGTTGTAAAGCCATATATTTTCCAACTTATTAATACTGCATTACTTATGTGTTATCTTTAACTTTGCACAACAATTATATATGGGGTACGTTCTCTTTTTCAAGATCCATAAGAAGAAGGTGACCTTTTTGAATCACCTTCTTAAAGAGTTATACCAAGTACTTATTTGTGTTTATAACAATTCCTTATTCTTTTTATAAGACCGTTTTAAAGAAATGTAACTAGTAATAAACCAAAGTAATCCAGCTCCTAGTACCAATGCCATTAATTCGATCCATTCGTTTTGGTTGTTAGGAATACCTGCGACAACTAAATATAACAGAATAAAAACAACTGTAAAACTACCTGTTCTGGCAAAAATGTGCTTTAATTCTATTCTATATGCTCCCTCTGTTGCAACATCCGTATATTCAATACCAGACAGGATATATCTTCCCGATACATAAAATAGGAATATAGCTATGGAAAACAATAGAGGAATTTCTGTACTGATATTAAAATAATTGTTGATGATAATTATACCTACAAGAGCAAGTAAAAGAATTATTGAACCTTCAGTAAAAAAGTATAACATTCGTGTTTTCTTATATTCATCTTTCGGCAATAAAAATGATACCCAAGATTTCATTATTACTCCACCTCCCAAAATAAATCATCTAACGTTTTATTAAGCTCCTTGGCTATTGCAATACATAATTGCAGACTAGGATTATATTCTCCTTTCTCAATTAGTCCGATTGTCTGTCTAGTAACTCCAACTCTCTTAGCTAATTGCTGTTGGGTTATCGACTGCTTAATTCGTGTTATTTTCACATTATTTTTCATACATTCACCTTTATCTTTAAGACACATATATATTGCATATGTTAATTATATCTTACATCAATTCTAAAAAAAATCAACTTATTTATTCAATAAATTTTCCTTTAATGCATTTAAAAAGTAAGCGTCAAACAATGAACACCTTCTATTAAATATCCGTTCTTGAGATAATCTCTTTAGAAAAAAATCTGGAGGTTATGCCAATGAACGATGCTAACAAAAGAATAGAATGGAAAGCTAGGTATGA
>NZ_JAMBON010000064.1 GCF_023715655.1 Oceanobacillus luteolus
AAATGATCCTAAGACCATTATCTAGGAATATCCCAGAGCGTCCAAGTCATTTGACATATCAACAGGTTGATTAACAAGGGAAATAATAGGCGGAAACTAAGTGCCTAAACATAATATACGAGGAGGATTTTTCTTGTCAAAAGGGGTCATTCACCATATTGAAATTTTTGTATCGGACCTCCATAAGACCGTAGAATTTTGGGGTTGGTTTCTTGAAGAATTGGGCTATACTCCATTTCAGGAATGGGGAAGTGGACGGAGCTGGCAATTAGGTGATACATATATTGTTTTTGTTCAAGCAGAGGAACGATTTTTAAACGTTCCGTATCATCGTTCCCGAGTCGGACTTAATCATCTCGCATTTCATGGGCAATCACGTCAGCATGTGGATGACATGACTGAGAAGTTAAGGAATAGAGGTGTTAACCTTCTTTATCCTGAAAAGCATCCTTTTGCCGGTGGGGAAAATCATTATGCCGTTTATTTTGAAGACCAGGATAGGATAAAGGTCGAACTTGTGGCACCTGAAGGCGGATGATTTTAGTTGGAGTATTTATTATCAATGTAATTGGGGGAGAATTTGAATTGATTAAAAAGCACGCTCTAGTAATAGGCGGAACAGGAATGCTGAAAGATGTTTCACTGTGGCTGGCAGAGCAAGGATACATCACCTCGGTTGTCGGAAGGAGTGAAAATAAGCATTTGGATTTGAAGAATCAAGCAGAAAATCCGGAGGTAATCCGAAGCATCATGGTGGATTACAACCATCATGATGCTTTGGAAGAGGCAATCAAAAATGCGATAGAACAAGATGGCCCCATATCGTTAGTGGTGAGCTGGATACCTTCTTATCCAGCGTTGGAGTTGGTGGATAAAATAATTTCGCAACATAGTAATACTTGGAAGTTGTATCAAGTAAAAGGCAGCAGAAGATATTTTCAGGATGACCCTTTACATCTCTCGTCCAATTGTGAACATCACAAAGTTTATTTAGGTTTTGTTTTGGAGGATAATCATTCGCGGTGGTTGACTCATAATGAGATAGCAAAAGGGGTCATCAGGAGTATCGAGAATGATTCCAAAGAGTCCATTGTAGGTCAGCTTCATCCGTATGAAAAACGTCCACAATAAAATAAGAAGCAGGATATTCCTGCTTCTTAGATAGATTAAATCTCATTTAAGCTTCTATAAAGATTACCCATTTCAATTGCTGTAACAGCTGCTTCAAATCCTTTGTTGCCCGCTTTTGTTCCAGCTCGTTCGATTGCCTGTTCAATGGAATCGGTTGTCAGAACTCCAAATATGACCGGTACATCGCTATCTAATCCAGTGTTAGCAACACCTTTTGTCACTTCACTGCTTACATAATCGAAATGTGGTGTTGCTCCTCTAATGACGGCACCTAACGTGATGACTGCATCGAATTTACCTTTATCGGCCAACTTTTTAGCTGCCAGTGGAATTTCGAATGCACCTGGTACCCATACAATCGTAATATCTTCTTCGTTTACCCCATGTCTACGGAGTGCATCTTCTGCTCCGCTCAGCAATCTATCCGTAATAAATTCATTAAATCGTCCAGCTACAATCGCTACTTTAAGTCCAGTTCCAATTAAATTTCCTTCGATAATGTTTTTCATTTATATTTCTCCTCTTCTCATTTTATCTGTTATGTGATACGGCCCATTCAGTTTGAACGCTTAAATAATGAATGAGATCTTTAATAGTAATCATTTTCAAATCAAATTTCTCAGCTACGAGCTGTAGATCATTTACCCGGGCCATCGTTCCATCTTCATTCATGATTTCTACAATGACTCCAAGCGGTTTGGCTCCGGCGAGTTTAGCTAAATCAACCGCAGCTTCTGTATGTCCCGGTCTTTCTAACACACCACCGTTTTTCGCGACGAGGGGAAAAATATGTCCTGGTCTTCTGAAATCTTCTGGTGAAGAATCAATTTCACACATTTTTTGAATCGTTAGGGAGCGCTCGTAAGCACTGATGCCAGTTGTCGTTTGAACGTGGTCGATACTGACTGTAAAAGCAGTTTCATGATTATCGGTATTGTTCTCTACCATCGGATGGAGATTCAGTTTTTTAGCAATACTTTCCTCAATAGGAGTACAAATCAAACCTCGACCTTCTTTGGCCATAAAATTTATCGTTTCTGGTGTGATGTAATCAGCCAGGCCGATAAAATCCCCTTCATTTTCCCGATCCTCATCATCACAAACGATAATGACTTTTCCAGATTTTAATTCTTTTACTGCATCCTCGATAGTGGCAAACATACAACCATCCTTTCTATTACATAAAGCCGTTTTTACGTAGGAACTCTGTAGAAATATCTTCCTTTGGTGTTGCCGCTTGCTCTGATTTTCTTAGGAAAGAATAAAGATATTTTCCGATCATATCAAATTCTATATTAACGATATCACCTGTATCTTTTAATCCGAGAACCGTTTCTTTTGCGGTGTGCGGGATAATAGAAACAGTAACGATATCTTCTCGAATGCCGAACACGGTCAAGGAGGTACCGTCCAGTGCGATAGAACCTTTCGGTAAGATGTAATGGATATATTCTGGTGGAAATGAAATATCAATATAGATGGCATTTTCACTAGATTTTTTTCGAACAATTTTTCCAACGGTATCGATATGGCCGGAAACAAAATGCCCGCCAAATCGGCCGCCTGCTCCCATTGCCCGTTCCAGGTTTACTTGCGAACCAGGTTTTAAACGAGAAAGGGAAGTATCTTTATACGTTTCAGGCATCACATCTGCCATAAATGAACGGTTACCGAAATCCGTTACGGTTAGACAAACTCCATTCACAGCGATACTATCACCCAAATTTAAATCGCTCATGATGATGTCACCTTGAATGATGAGGACCAGCGTATTTCCTTTCGTCGTAATTTTTTCAATGGTCCCTAGTTCTTCAACTATACCAGTGAACATGAATAGCCTCCTTTCTATTTTTTTAAAAATGATTAAATGGAATATGGTTAGCTTCGGGGTAAGCAGTCGAGAAGAATGTTGGATGGATGAATCTGCAGCTATGCCAATGAAGAGTATAGAAACACGAAAATAGAGACGTGTCTCCTCATCAATTAAAAATCTCCCTATCTAATCGATAGGGAGATTTTTGCATACGTAAATAAAAGTCCTAAAAAATATGGACTGATCCGTTTCCTTCTCCCATCCAGACTTTACTGTCGGCTTTGGAATCTCACCAAAATCCACCGGTATCAGATAGCTGACACCGGGTCACGGGCTTAGAGAAAAAAATCTCATCACCGCCGGTTGGGAATTTCACCCGACCCCGAAGGAATTCTATTTAATTATTTTCTATTTTATCATAGATGGATACAAAGTAAAGACAATTAGGAAAAATAGCTGTTTAGTCATAGATTTTACGTTAAATGGAAGCTAGCTTTTGTTTGCGATGCACTCGCGGTTTTGTCGCTTTGTACCATTGCGCGCACAGGATAATAATAATGATAAGATCCACTGCATCTCCACCATAATACATAATCATGCCGCCAACCTCCGCTTCATATGGGGGGACCCCAATCGGCGGGGTATAATAAATATATTTGGACAGTATTCCGTGCGCGGCCAGAGCAAGAACTAAAATGATCGAACGAGAAAAAAAGCTTCTGCGGTGTGGAATGGGATCGATGTAAATCATCGAGACTGTAAACAAATAGCCAGCTAAAAAAACATGAAGATGGACAACGATATGCAGCCACATATACTCATGCATCATCACGTAAAGGTTCGTTGTATAGAGTACCCAGAGACCCCCTATATTCAATGTGGAAGTTACAAGTGGATGACTTAGAAACTCGGCAATTTTACTTCGGAACAGTTTTGTCACCCTACGTGCTTGCCTTACGGGCAGAGACCGTAGAAGCAGCGTCACCGGTGCACCAAGTACCATTAGGAGCGGACCTAACATGCCAAGCAGAAGATGACCAATCATATGTACCCGAAAGTCTGTATGTGATAACTCTGCAAGTGGACCAGCAACTGCAATGAGAGAAAGGAACGACCCACTTACCCAGAGAAAGGCTCGATAGATTGGCCATTTTCGTCCTTGTTTATTTGTATATATCATCATGAACAAGTAGATGACGATACCGAGAATAAAAGGGAGCGAGAGAATGATTTCTGCGGTTTGTGGAAAGTCATTTCCGTGATGTGGATGCGCCATTAAGAATTGCTCCTTTTCAACATGTGCCTAGTTTTTAAAGTAACAATGATACCGATGATAAGGATGACTGCTGCGATACTGTTCCAAACGACATCATAGAGGAAAAGATTATCCGTGTCGTAGCGAATCTGATGGACCTTTAAAATTTTATGATGCACAATCCCATCATACAAATTAAAGCCCCCAGCACCTAAAAGGACACCACCATACCATCTTTTCAACCAAAACCCATTCCTTCTGCGCAAGTCAGCAACCATAAAGAGAGATCCGACTGTCGCAAACCAGCTAAAGGCGTGAAACAATCCGTCTGACAGCAGTCCAATCTCTGTCGTCGATTTGTCGTAAAAATGATGCCAGCCGAGGATTTGGTGAAATAGTGCTTCATCCAAGAATGCAACCATTCCAAGACCGAATAAAACTCCCGACCAGAGATTGCGTGATGCGTACTGTATTTTATATGCTTGTTCCTTGCCACTAATCTCCATCACATCTACCTTCTTTCTTATAAAACCAGCTTTACGTTAGTTTAACCCAAAAATGTGCGTGAAAAACGCCACCGAAGAAATGTTAGAAGGAATATACGCAGTGATGTGGAAGTAATAAGTGGTAAAAATCTGAATGGATAGGAGTGCTGTGTTGTGTTTGAAAGAATCGACACGATATGTCTCACTGTAAGTAATATCGAAGAAGCAACCGCTTGGTATGAGAAGTTAGGATTTACTGTTTCGTTTAAAGGGGAAGGGTACCGTGTTTTAAACGTCGGAAATAGTGGGGTTCCCTTAACGATTGAAGAAGGAGTGGTGACGAATAAAGATCATTCCATTTACCCGATTTTTTATACGAAGGATATTAACGATACGTATCTCCAATTAGAGGGAAAGGGTGTACGAGTTACTGGGATACAAAGTGATGGTCACAATCAATTCTTTGATTTTTATGACCCCGACAATAATAGATTACAAGTCTGCTTTTGGAAGTGAATGCTAACTCTTGCCTATTAATTCTTGAATTGGACATAGGAGACTTCATTATATTTAAGTAGGTTTAGTAAGTTTATCTATACTCGTTATTTCACCTCCGCATATTCTATATTACTCCTATGAAAAAGAGGTGATTAGTATGTCTGAAGAGAGAAGAAGACGCGAACGCGATGTCTTTATCGATGCGGATAACGTATTCATTAATGCCGACAGAGTGGTTGTTCGTGCAGATGATATCCAAGTCAAAGAGAACAGAGACCGACACGACCGACATGATAGACACGATCGTCATGACGAACGCAGAGGCGACCGAGATAGAAAAAGAGACTTCTGGTGGTAATCCATCCTTTTAATCGGACCACCAGGATTTTTAGGTTTCCTTGATCGACGAATAGCTGAAGTAAAGATATCTACTTCAGCTATTTTTTTATTTTCTAAGATGTAGGGAAAGGTGAAAAGCAGTTAGCCGCAATTTTCTAATCTCATTTCTAATAAATGGGTTCGTTTAGATAAATATAAAAACACGATAGGTTATAGTAATTAATAAGTAATAATCTATAAATATTACATATATAGCTACCTAGATTTGATCATAAGATGTTGAAACCTCTAAAGTGGTTTCTGGTGACGTTAAGAACGCTGTTCCAATACACTGTCTTCACTAAATAATTCGCTTTGATCTGCTAATCCAAACCGTTCCAGGACATGCCGTAATAAAAGGCTCAGTTTACAATAAACCCCAAAAGAAACAAAAACCACAGATGCTCCGTATAGGAAACCGGCAATAACATCAGTCGGATAATGTACCCCTAAATATATTCTGGTGACAAGAATAAATCCAATCAAACCAAGTGTGATGAAGCCAATGACTATTCGTTTCCACAGCCCTCTCATTAGAAGAATAATTGCCAATCCTATAATTCCATAAAACACAGTTGCTGCGGTGGCGTGGCCGCTTGGAAAACTTTCTGTCGTCTTTTCCATTAACGGAAGAATATCCGGTCGCTCCCGATCAACTACTTTTTTAATTATTTTTGTAAGGATGGCTGCCCCAAACAGTATAGTCCCACCTAACCATAGTCCTGTTGCATACCATTTTTTGAAGAAAAGAAAAAGCACTAGAATGATTGTTAATCCAATGACAAGTCGAATGTTACCTATCTCTGTTAAGGTTGATAGAATTGCCGTTTTGCTGGTTGTTATATTTGATTGAACAGCTTCAATAATAGCTAAATCAAGCGATTGTAACCAACTGATTTCGATATGGACTCCCCAGCTCATCATCCCAAACATGATGAAACATAATAATCCGATGAGAATAAATAAACTACTTGGTAGCTTTTTCATGCCCTTACCTTCTTTCTTTCTCTGAAAAATAAAGATGATTTTACTAGTTTATCGCATTGTTGACATTTTGTCACCAAAGCTGTATCCTTCTAAATGAATCTAAGCTTGAGATAGAAAGGAAGGTTATATGGAAAACCATGCTAATTTTAATAGACTCTTAAGGCAGCTAATGGAGGAAAAATCTTTATCGGTAAGAAAGTTAGGGCAGATTTCTGGAATTGACCATGCCACTATCTCAAAGATTATGAATGGTAAACGAAAAGCGAATCTAACACACTTAGAAAAACTTTCAAAGAGTTTGGATGTTGGAATGACAACACTTCTGGAAGCGGCGGGATATGAAACGGATTCCAAGAAGGAAGATGCGAAAGAAAATCAGGATATTTTAAAAACGATACAACAGTTAATAAAAACAACCGGTGTATATGATGGTGAATTTACGTTAGACCAGGTGAATAGAGAAATAGATAAGTACAAGCAGATCAGCCAAACAGATGAAGGCAAAAAGATGATTCGGCAAGAGTTTCAAGCTAAACTTAACCGACTTGATGGAAAGGGTCCATATGTAGAGAAATTACAATGGATGAATTCTCGAATTACAAAGCAAAATGGGACAACTCGACAACTTGTCTTTATGGGGGCTGCTTTACTATACTTCATTGTCACCACTGATTTACTACCAGATTATTTATTGCCTATTGGATTACTAGATGACGCATTTATCGTTCAAATCATTTCTCAGCAATTGGAAAACAATAGATTATCGTAATGTTAAGGATGAGAGTAATGGAATTGAATCCTTTCTCCTCTGTTGTCTATGATCTTTAGTAAGAATAGTAATCTCTAGTAAAGGGGGCGGATTAAAATGAAATCCATCATCCTGAAAAGGTTAAAGAACTTGGATTATTCGTTGCTGGTTGCTATTCTATTGCTCGCGGGATTTGGACTGATGATGATTTATAGCAGCAGTAGCACACTCGCATATTTAAATTATGATTCAAGCCAATATTTTTTCGTTAAACAATCTCAATGGCTGCTCTTAAGCCTTTTCTTTTTAGTGTTGACCATATTTATCCCGTATCAACTTTATAATAAACTAAGTCCATTACTAGTACTTTTTTCCATTGTGTTGTTAATTCTTGTCTTAATTCCTGCTTTTGGTGTAGAGAGGAATTATTCACAACGCTGGATTCAAATGGGCTCTTTTCAATTCCAGCCAACTGAGTTCATTAAATTGTTTATGATTATCTATTTTGCATCCTTTTATTCGAAGAAACAGCGGATCATCAACCAATTTAAACATGGTGTACTTCCACCTTTACTGATTTTAGCGATCGTCTTTCTATTGATCTTACAACAGCCAGACTTAGGCTCAGCAGCATTAATATTATCGGCATGCGGGATGATTGTTATCTGTTCTGGGGTTAAGTTTCGGCATTTATTCATGCTAGGCACTGTCGGTGTATTAGGCGTTGGCTACTTTGCTTATTCTTCTCCATACCGGTTGGAAAGGTTAACCTCTTTCAGGAATCCTTTTCAGGATCCATTTGGTGATGGGTATCAATTAGTCAATAGCTATTTAGCCATTGGAACAGGAGGGCTCAAAGGGAACGGATTAGGGGGGAGTATCCAAAAGCTAGGATTTCTTCCGGAGGCTCATACTGATTTCATTATGGCTGTTACATTGGAAGAGCTTGGAATCGTCGGTCTCTTTATTATCATTGGAACTTACATATTTATTATGCTTCGAGGTATACAGATTGCTAAAGGGTGTCAAAAGATGTTTCCTAAATTACTTGCAATTGGGATAACCTTTCAAATCATGACTCAGGTTGTCATTAATTTAGGTGCAGTTTCTGGAATGCTCCCGATAACGGGAATTCCACTCCCATTGATTAGTTATGGAGGATCATCTATCTTGATAACGATGATTTCATTTGGTATATTACTTCATATTTCGACAACAAATAGAAGTACGGAATCCCATCAAACTTAGAAAGGGGGATTTTCATGTTACGTTCAACTGAAAGTCGACTCTTACACAAGGTTATCCAAGCTATAAAAGAAGATAATAAACAAGTTTTTGAAACAACCATAGAAGAATTACAACCCTATGATTTAGCGCAATTATATGTGAATTTTCCAGTATCCGATAGAAACAAATATCTTAGTTACTTATCGCTTGATCAATTAGCGAAACTCATTCAAGCATTAACGAATAAGGAACAACTGGAAGTTCTGAAAGCATTAAGCGTTGAAAAAACTTCACAGGTGCTCGAGCGAATGGATAATGATGATCTTGTTTCCTTGTTAAGTAGTTTGGAACCGGATAAAATCAAGAAATTATTAGCCGGGTTGAAACAAGAAGCTTCTGACATGATTCAAAATCTGATGAAATATCCTCCTGAAACTGCTGGTCGGATTATGAATAATCAATTTGTATGGATCTATAAATCTTATACCGTCCGCGAGGCAGTCGATAAATTAAAACATTTTGCCGAATTAGCCGAATACCTGAACTACCTTTATGTTATTGATGATCGAAAGAGGCTGGTTGGTGTCGTATCTTACCGCGACTTATTGCTTGCTGATCTATTTGAAAAAATCGAGGACATTATGAAGACGAGGGTAGTACATGTAGATGCATGGATGGACCAGGAAAAAGTAGCGCAGTTAATACAGCGCTATGAGTTTGTTACGATGCCAGTTGTAAAAGAAGACCAGACTTTACTTGGTGTGGTAACGGTCGATGATATCATTGATGTTGTTTATCAAGAGGCAAATGAAGATATTGAAAAGTTATCTGCTTCAGGAAAAGCGATTGATTTTACTACCAAACCACTTGTTGCCGCTTCCCGGCGTTTAACTTGGCTGATTTTACTTCTATTCATCGGGATTGTCTCCGGGAGTATCATTGCCAGTTTTGAGGAGACGCTTGATCAAGTCGTGGCCCTGGCGTTTTTTATGCCTATGATAGCGGGGATGACAGGGAATACAGGTACGCAATCGTTGGCGGTTGTTGTGCGTGGTTTAACGACGAATGATTTGGGCTGGAAACAAGTTATTAAATTGATTATAAGAGAATTATGGGTTGGGATCATCATTGGGGTCGCATGCGGAATACTTATATTTATTATTGCACTGATTTGGCAAGGCAGTGCTACATTAGGATTTGTTATTGGTATCTCGTTGCTCTGCACACTAATAATTGGTACCCTGGCAGGGACGATTATTCCACTCATCCTCTACCGCTTGAATATAGACCCGGCGGTAGCCTCAGGTCCACTAATCACCACAATTAATGACATTCTTTCCTTGCTCATTTATTTTGGAATCGCAACTTTATTTATTTCAAAGTTAATGTGACAGGATGGTTAACATGTAACTTTTACGGAAGAAGCAATAGGGATAAATTCTAAAAAAGGAAAATCATTTTTTTTGTTGAATTTATTATATAGAGAGAGATTTGATTTATTGATGGAGGAATCTAAAGTATCTGCTTATGATAGGTATCTTATTAGGAGAACTTCTAAATAAAGGTTATTGGAACTATATTTAAATAAATGGGAGTAATTGAAGAGAAGCGCTATTGCTTTGACTAGTAGAAGTGATGGAGGTGTCCCCAATTTTTAGAAAGGTAAGATCAATTATAGGGTTGATTGGTTGTGTTTTATTATGCTTATTAGGTATTTCACAATTAATTGCAGAGGATTCAAATGGGATATTCATTCCTATACTTTTTGCAGTCGGAGGCTTTATAGGAACGATTGCTGCGTTTATAGAATTAAGGAAAATTAATACTTGATAAACAGTAGTTGTGATTTGAGGCAGTCGATAATTTGGGACTGCCTTTTTTTATGAGAATTGAATGTATTTTTTCTATATTATGGTAAAATTATGGTGGTTATATTGACAAAGACCTGCGGTGATATGTCAAGAGTAAAATAAATGATTATTGAGTTATCAAGGTTCAATTATCTTAAAAAAGGCAGCACTAAACTAACCCAGTAATATTTACAGAATTTACTGGATATTGTCAGA
>NZ_JAMBON010000065.1 GCF_023715655.1 Oceanobacillus luteolus
TCCTGTAGGCCTGGTAATGATGGCGGAAAGGTCACACCTGTTCCCATACCGAACACAGCAGTTAAGCTTTCCAGCGCCGATGGTAGTTGAGACTTTGTCTCTGCAAGAGTAGGACGTTGCCAGGCAAATAGCAAAGGAAACAGATTCAAAGAATCTGTTTCCTTTTTTTATTTGTATAAATGATAAATAAGACGTGACTTCAGAATTGAAATCACGTCTTGCCCAATAAGCTTATTTAAAGTTCATGGTTGAGTTACCCGGCATCATCTTCTGCATAACTTGTCCTAACGACTGGTTTCCACCATTTTTACTCATCGAATAGAACGTTGCAGCTCCAACACCGATTGAAGCGATAAGTGGCAGCCAGAGTTCCTTTCTCATTGGTATCCATCCCTTTCTGTCTAAGCTATTAGACAGTAATATTGTTTACGAAAAAGCGAAAAGGATACAAGGTAGCTATTGGAAACCTGTCAACAGGTTAACTCCAAGCAGCATTCATTCCCGCAATACGTCCGGTGACGAGTGCAGAGGTGATATTATAACCACCAGTATAGCCGTGGATGTCTAAAACCTCTCCGCAGAAAAACAATCGTTCCATAAACTTTGATTGCATTGTACTTGGTACAATTTCTTTAATGGATACACCGCCGCCGGTCACAAAAGCTTTCTCAAGAGGCAATGAGCCGTGTACTTGGAATGTAAACTGTTTAATCTTTTCAGCAAGTTTACGGATTGTGTCTTTTGAAATATTACTTCCGCGAGTTTCTTCATTAATCTCTATTTGTTCAAATAAAAATTGCAAATATCTTTCGGGTACAATTCCCTTTAAGCTATTTTTGATTGCCCGTTTTGGATTTTCATGAATCATTTCAGATAGTTGGGTAATAAGCTCTTCCTGTGATTGGTTTGGTATGGCATCGATTTGCAGGGCTACTGATGGATTTTTCATCAGTTCTTTTACAGCAAATTGGGAACAACGGAGGATTGCTGGTCCGGATACACCAAAGTGGGTAAAAAGCATATCCATTTGATGTGTGATGATCGGCTTTCCTTTTTTGTTCATTACGGAAACAGCCACATCACGTAAGGCAAGTCCTTGAAGAGACCGTTCTTTAATGAACTTTTCATTAGAAGTCAAAGGAACTTCAGTAGGATACAGTTTCGTGATCGTATGACCTGCTTTCTTTGCCCAAGGATATCCATCCCCTGTAGATCCTGTATGGGGAACAGCTTTCCCTCCCACTGCTATTACAATCGACTTTGTCTCATGTCTTTCTCCTTCTTCCGTATATACAGTGTGAACGGCTTCTCCGTAATCTACGGCTTTAACAGGATTGTTCAGTTTAATTTCAACTTGCAGCTTGTGTAATTGTTCAACTAAAGTATTTACTACGGATGCTGCCGAATTCGATACGGGAAACATACGTCCATGATCTTCCTCTTTTAAAGCTACACCAAGATTTTCAAAAAAAGTAATGATATCGTAATTATCGAATATAGAAAAAGCACTATATAAGAACTTTCCATTACCTGGTATATGGCGGATTACTTCATCAGCTGGTAGCCGATTCGTAACGTTACAGCGTCCGCCTCCTGAAATAGCAAGTTTTTTCCCTAATTTTTTTCCTTTTTCGAGTAAGAGGGTACGTGCTCCATGTTCAGCGGCGGAGATTGCAGCCATGAGTCCAGAAGGACCACCACCTATGACAATGACATCATATGTCATCCTGCTTCACTCCTTTCGTTAGTAATCTTACACTTATTAGATGAAAATAAGCAACCTTCGAACGAAATAATTTAAAATGAACCTATTCCATATCTGTTAAGGCTGGTTTGTGGTAAAATAACATAGGTATCCAACTTTAAGAAATACAGGTGAAAATATTGTCGAAATTAGTTAGAGGTTCATTATTACTGACAGCAGCAACTTTCTTATCTAAATTTTTAGGATTAATTTATTTAATCCCTTTTAATGCGCTTGTAGGCACGGAAGGTGGAGCCTTATATAATATCGCTTATGTACCGTATAATATTATGTTAAGTATCGCAACGGTTGGTATTCCACTTGCGATGTCGAAAACGATTTCTAAATATAATGCACTTGGTGATTATGCGACAGGTAGACGTACTTTTAAACATGGTACTTTACTTATGTTTGTCACTGGCTTTATTTCCTTCTTAATCCTTTTCTTAGGTGCAGAGCTATTGGCAAACATCTGGACGGCGGGGAATACTGATCCTTCAAAAGGACCTACGATAGAAGACGTCGTACTCGTAATCCGTGCAGTAAGTTTCGCTTTAATAATTATTCCTTCTATGAGTATCATGAGAGGATTTTTCCAAGGTCATGAATCAATGGGGCCGTCAGCTCTTTCCACTGTAACAGAGCAAATCGTTAGAATAGCATTTGTATTAGTATCTGTCTTTGTAGTAATTGTCATTTTGGACGGAACAATTGCTACTGCAGTTGGATTTGCAACATTTGGGGCATTTGTCGGTGCTGTAGGTTCGTGGGTAATCTTATTATGGTATTGGAAAAAACGAAAACCGCATCTCGACAAACTGCTTGAGAGACAGAGGTACGATAGCGAACGGTCTACGAAAGATATTTTCAAGGAAATGTTCAGTTATGCAGGTCCGTTTATAATAGTTGGTCTTGCTACTTCCCTCTATCAGCTAGTGGATTTGTTTACCTTTCAAAGGGCAATGTTAGCTGCTGGGTATGAGGGAGATTCACTGAGTCTACTAGGTGCAATAAATACGTATGCACACAAGATAGTTATCATCCCAGGAACGCTTGCAACAGGTCTTTCCTTAGCTATTCTTCCTGCATTAACTCGAACATATGCACAGAAGAATATTGAAGAAACACATCAACAAATAAATCAGGCATTGCAAATTGTAATTGTTTTGGTGATTCCTGCCGTTATTGGGATTGTTTGCCTTGCGGATGTGTTTTATGCTTCCCTATACGGTTTAAAGGATATTGAAATAACTGGAGAATTACTTGCTTGGTATGCACCTGTTGGTTTGTTTTTCGCTTTATTCACTGTTTCGGCATCAATGTTGCAGGGAATTAACCAACAAAACTTTACAGTACTAAGCCTTATGGCTGGTTTGCTCGTAAAGATTTTACTTAATAGCGTACTCATTCAATGGTTCGGAGCTAAAGGGCTCATAATCGGTACAGGAATTGCTGTAGTGATTGCTGTAAGCAGCAATCTATTCCGATTAAAGAAATCAGTTGACTTTTCTTTCAGGAAAATTAGAAGGCGCACATTGTTGACACTAATATTTGGTGCGATAATGGCAGTTGTCATTTTTATTGTAAAAGGATTACTTGGCTTATTTATCCCTTATGAGACCTCCCACTTTGGCTCTATAGTTGTATTACTTGCAGGAGTGTTTATAGGCGGCGGAGTTTATCTGTGGCTTGCTTATGTATCAACGCTACTCCACCATGCCTTTGATGGAGAGGTACCGATTGTTGATAAATTGATCCGTAAGCTTCGTAGGTAATGGAGGATTGACATGCGACTGGATAAAATGCTTTCCAATATGGGAATTGGCACGAGAAAAGAAGTTAAAGCTATATTGAAGAAAAAATTAGTTACAGTAAATGAAAATATCGTAAAAGATGGCAGCACACATATTGACCCCGTTAAGGATGAAGTAAAAGTGGATGGGGAAGTAATAACCTATCAAAAACATATTTACTTGATGCTTCATAAGCCTGATGGTGTCTTATCGGCGACTAGAGACTTAAACATGAAAACAGTTATCGATTTGATTGAACCGGCCTATCAGCATTATGAAATCTTTCCTGTAGGAAGGCTTGATAAAGATACAGAGGGTCTCTTGTTGCTGACAAATGACGGGGACTTGGCTCATCAACTGCTATCTCCAAAGAAAAATGTAGAAAAGACATATTATGCACATGTTGAGGGGAAAGTAACTTCAGAAGACGAGGAAAAATTTAAAGTTGGCGTTGATATTGGAGAAGGATATATTACCAAGCCTGCTTCACTGACTATCTTGAAGTCTGGGCCTGTTTCAGAGATCGAGCTTACGATTACAGAAGGAAAGTTCCATCAAGTAAAACGGATGTTTGAGGCAGTCGGGAAAAAAGTAGTCTACTTAAAGCGGATTAGGATGGGTGAATTAATCCTTGACCCAACGCTTCAAAAAGGTGCTTATCGCCCGTTAACGAAAGAAGAATTAGCTTATTGTGAACGAATGAAGCAGAGCTGATCAGGAGGCAGAAAATGAGCCATTATTTTCTTGCAATTCAAATCCCAGAAGCACTACAAGAATTTTATCAATCTTGGCAGTCAGAACTTAGAGATGTATTCCCTTATAAGAAATGGACAGAGAAAGAAGACTTGCATATTACACTTGCCTTTCTAGGTGAAGCAACTGAAAGACAAATTCTCGATATCAAAAGACGGTTGGACACATCAGAACTCACTGATTACTTTACCGTCACATTAGGTAAGCTTGGCACTTTTGGTCGTCCTGATCGACCGCGTGTTCTATATGTAGAGGTTGAGCCAAATGAAAAGCTAAACAACTTACAAAAGCAAATTGTGAAAGTCACTGAATTGGCTGGCTTTAGAAGTGAAAACCGTGCTTATCGTCCACATGTTACACTAGGCAAAAAATGGGGAACTGCTGATAGCTTGCCAAAGGGAATGTTTCATGAATTAGAGTCAAAGTACTCTAGTGAAAAACAACTGGAAGTATCACAAGTAACCTTATTTAAAATCCACCCTCAAAAAACACCTAGTTATGAAGTCGTTGCGATTTTTCCACTTAAATCATAATTGAAAGGTGGTGTTGAAGTGGCTCAGTTAATTAAACTGCAAGATTACATTACAAGGTACGAATGGGATACGTTTCGGTATCCTACACAATATATCCGTTTAAAAAAGGAAAACTGGGACCGCTTATATGAAAAGTGGTCCCAACCTGAAGAAAAATCGTCTGAACAATTCATTCAAGACCAAGAGCAAGAACCCGGTGGTTTGTTATCTAAGCTGAAGGATAAATTACTGAAGAGAAGTGTTTACTCGGAAACGATAATTGAAAGTGTAGAGGAAGAAAATGAACTACCCTCCACAGAAAAGGAATTGAAACAACAGTTTCTTGACCATCTATTAAACTTCCAATTGAAATGGGCAACTTCAACAGTGAACCATCAATCTATCATAGATAAAAAATATAAAGATGATCCTTTATTAAAATATTTGTTACAACGGTTTCCGGATACTTATCTGTTGATGTACCATCCAGTTTTTACAATAAAGCAAGCACCGATCGAGGCAGATATTATTTTTATTTCACCAATAGAGATTGAAATTATTCATTTTGTTGAGTTAGAGGAATCCGCTGTCCTCATGGCGGGGGAAGAACGGACGTGGCATGTGGAAAGCCCGGATGAGAATAGGAAAATATTAAATCCATTAATATCCCTAAAGCGGACAGAAAAAGTAATTAGAAGCATATTATCAGTAAAGGAACTTTCCTTTCCTGTTAAAAAAACAATAATTTCCCGTACCAATCCTATAATGTTCAGTAGCGAGCCTTATCAAACAAGAATAGTGGATAAAATGAGCTTTGATTCGTGGTTCTTAGGAAAGCGACAACTTAACTCTCCTTTGAAAAATGATCAAATCAAGGTTGCAGAAGCTCTACTAGGCTACTGTCAATCCATCTCGATTAGACGCCCGGAATGGGAAGATGTTCCTGAAGAATCACCTCATATAACTGAGGAGATGGAGGAATATTAATGTGGGTGTTTATTGTTAATCCAGCTGCAGGAAATGGCAGAGGGGCAGCAACATTTGAAAGATTGCAAAAGACTTTGGCTTATCAGCAAATGCAAGTACAATATTATTATACAGATTATGAAGGACATGCTGAAGAGATCGCGCACAGTCTAATAACCAATCCGGATGTAACTGCAGTTATTGTTGTCGGCGGGGATGGTACAATCCATGAGGTAATGAACGGATTGGGGCATCATAAGCTTCCGATTGGTTTTATACCTGGGGGATCTGGGAATGACTTTGCACGTGGAGTTGGAATCAAAGGGTGTCCTGAAGAAATCCTGGAAAGCTTGACTCATAGTGAAGAATTGTCGCCGTATTGGCTTGGAACATACAGAATAGACGATAAGAAAGAGAGATATTTCGTTAATAGTATGGGGATAGGTTTTGATGCGGCAACAGCGCACAAAGCTAACCACTCTTCTTATAAAAAACTATTCAACAAACTCCGATTTGGGACGGGTAGTTATGTACTGGCACTTCTACAAGTATTGACCACATTCAAACCAGCTACCCTTGAAATTACTTTGGATGGAGAGAAGAGAATGGTTGAAAATTGTTGGTTGATTTCGTTGGTAACCATCCTTATTATGGTGGCGGAATGAAAATCATGCCAAATGCTGCCATCCAACCTGATAAGTTTTCCGTCTTACTTGTCCATTCGTTACCAAAGTGGAAGGTTCTTGCTTTATTTTTAACTGTATTTGCAGGTAAACATGAAAAAATTAGAGGTGTTGAACTACTGGAAGCGAGTTACCTAACCGTAACCTCTAATATTCCAATACATATACAGATTGATGGACAGACAACAACCTGTATGAAGTCGGAGATCAAGAAAGGTGATGATTCGGTATCGGTCATCCCTTCTAAATAGAAAAATTGAATATACATAGTTGTAATTTTTGCCGTTTGTATTTAAAATGGTATATTGAATGTTAAATGTGAAAGATGGGGAAACTTCATGAATGAATGGCTTGAAAAAGCAGTAGGAAAAGGCTGGACGCTAACCCCAGCTGGCGGCCTTACTGGTGATGCCTATATTGCGCGAAAAGACAATCGAAAATTATTTATAAAACGGAATTCCTCGCCTTTTCTTGCGGTCCTGTCTGCGGTAGGTATTGTCCCAAAATTAATTTGGACAAAGCGGATGGAGAATGGTGATGTTATTACTGCCCAAGAGTGGCTTGAAGGTAGAGAATTGACACCAGAGGATATGAAAAGCAGGCAAATTACGGATCTATTAAAAAAGATCCATCAATCACCAGAATTATTGCATATGCTGATGCGACTAGGAAAAAAGCCAGTTACGTCCGATGAACGTTTGGATGAAATTCATAGCCGTTTACAAAAACTGAATCTTATTGAAAGATATAAGGATATAGAAGTTGCATTAAGTTATTTAAACAAGCTCTTGCCGGTCACACGCAACCAACAGCTTGTTGTTTGTCATTGTGATTTGAACCATAATAATTTGTTGATGTCCGATTCGGGTGAGATTTTCTTAGTTGATTGGGATAATGCGACTATTGCCGATCCAGCCACTGATTTTGGTTCACTATTGAAATGGTATATTCCACAGGAAGAGTGGAGTGAGTGGCTTGAGAAATATGGCATTATCCGTCACGAGTACCTATATGAAAGAATGTACTGGTATCTATTATTAGATGCACTTGATTATATTAGCTGGCACTTGGAAAGAAAAGAATTCGATAAAGTAAATGAAAGATTAGCGACGTTAAAGGAATTGAATCGTCATATGACAAATTTTGTCAGTTAATCAGAAGGAAGGATAAAGAAATGCGTCAACGTTATAAACCATGGGCTGATGATTTTTTAAATGAGCATCAGGACCTAATCATACAGAATCCCGCAGAACATAAAGGAAAGTGGCAAAAATTATTTTCAAAAGAACAGCCCCTGCATCTTGAAATAGGGACAGGTAAGGGTCAATTTATTGTAGGGATGGCTAAGCAGCATCCAGATATTAATTTCATAGGAATGGAAGTAGCAAAAAGTATTGTAGTAACTGCTGGAGAGAAGATGTTGGAAGCTGAGCTGGATAACCTCTTACTAATTCATGCGGATGCCAGCCATTTATTGGACTATTTCGAGACCGATGAGATTTCAACACTCTACTTGAACTTTTCAGACCCATGGCCGAAGAATCGTCATGAGAAGCGCAGATTGACTTATTCAAGCTTTTTGAAGCAATATCAGGAAGTGTTGCATTCAGAGGGGGAACTTATATTTAAAACAGATAATCGCGGCCTTTTTGAGTATTCTTTATGTAGTTTTTCTGCCTATGGCATGTTACTTAAAGAAGTGAGTCTTGATTTACACAAGGATGAAGATCCACTTAATATCATGACAGAATATGAAGAGAAGTTCTCTGCAAAGGGACAACCAATATACCGTTGCAAAGCTTTATTCCAGAAGTAATACCCAGTATCAATACTGGGTATTACTTTTTTTATCATCTTTGTCAGGATATATTTCTTTACTGATTTCCGCTTGCAATTTCATTGTTGGAAATGGAATAATGGTTGCTAATCTCCTCGGTAATACCCTTTTCTTCATATAGATATGGAATATGCTTTCACAGGCAGTGAGTACATAAGCTATGAACAATGATGTTAAAACAAGGGTTGTTGTTTGCCCGAGAAAAATTCCTGATAACAGCCATACACTCAGAAATAATAATCCAAAGTCCACCATGGCAGCGGCGAGTTTCCCTAAGACAGGCAATAAAAGTATATCAACAGTCACATACGTAATTCCGGTTATGATAAGTGAAGTCATGATCATCTGACTCAGTGTGCTTGAATCAAAAAAAGCCAAAAATAATATAATTATAGACGTGGTAAACAGGAATTTAATACTAAGTGCTTTCGTATGTTTCAATGTTAAAACCCCTTACTTTAATAAAATATATTTATAGTATCTATGGATATAGTCGATTTTATACGTGCAATAATGTTTTATTAAAAAAAGTTCTTGACTTACCTTGTACATGTTTGGCATAATAGGTCTAGTAAAATAATTAGTTGCCTTTAAGTCAGTCCCGTGAGGCTGGCAAGGTGATGCGGATCGGATTGTCTTATCGGGCAATCCATAGTATAGTGGTGTGCTACCATTTACTAATATAATTCTGCACCTTGCTGAACATAAAGGCAGGGTGTTTTTTTATGCAATTTTGGCATGTAAAACACCTGACCAAGAAATACTTCATAAAGAGCGAGGAGAGAAAAGATGAAACATCGAGAAATTGGCGTTGATGAACGCTTACCATTAATACAAAGTTTTCCATTAAGTTTACAGCACTTATTCGCAATGTTTGGTTCCACTGTACTTGTACCAATTTTATTTGGAGTCGATCCAGCAACAATCCTATTAATGAATGGTATTGGAACATTATTATATATTTTCATCACAAAAGGAAAAATTCCTGCTTATTTAGGTTCAAGTTTTGCATTTATATCTCCAGTAACCGTTGTTTTGACCCAAGGTGGAGGCTACGGTGCAGCACTGGGTGGATTCTTTGTTGTCGGTTTAGTACTAGTTATTGTTGGTCTAATCGTAAAATTTGCCGGCACGAATTGGATTGATGTGATCTTCCCGCCGGCTGCTATGGGTGCCATTGTGGCTGTAATTGGTCTTGAATTGGTTCCAGTAGCCGCTGATATGGCAGGATTAATTGCCGCACCTGATACACCTAGAGATACTACTGCGATTACTGTATCCCTCTTGACGCTAGGTGCAACCATTGTTTACTGGGTTACCATGAGAGGATTTTTAAAGATAATCCCAATTCTATTAGGAATTGTGACAGGGTACGTTATTGCAACCATTTACGGCATTGTTGACTATACTGCGGTAAAGGAAGCAGCTTGGATTCAAATGCCGACGTACTATCAAATCGAATTTAATTGGTCTGACATCTTAATCATTCTTCCTGCAGCGCTAGTGTTGATACCGGAACATATCGGTCACTTGGTTGTAACAGGGAATATTGTTAAAAAAGATTTAGTGAAAGATCCAGGATTGGACCGTTCATTATTCGGTAATGGTATTTCAACCATGATTTCCAGTTTCTTCGGCTCAACACCAAATACAACATACGGTGAAAACATTGGCGTACTGGCGATTACGAAAGTTTATTCTACATGGGTGATCGGTGGAGCAGCTTTAATAGCAGTCATTCTTTCCTTCTGTGGAAAACTTGCAGCGCTAATCTCCTCCATTCCTACTCCAGTTATGGGAGGAATATCCCTATTGCTCTTTGGAATTATTGCAGTTAGTGGTCTTCGTATGTTAGTTGAAGCGAAAATTGACTATAGCAACTCACAAAATGTCATCTTGACATGTGTGGTATTAGGAATTGGAGTTAGTGGAGCAAGTTTGGATATCGGTACAGTTGGACTTACTGGTATGGGGCTTGCAACAGTGGTTGCAATTGTCGTGAGTTTATTCTTTAAACTTCTTGATATCTTAAAATTATCAAATGAATAGTAGAAGAGGCTGGGACATAACTAGCCAAAAACAGTAATTAAAAAGGATCCAAGCAAAAAATTTTGCTTGGATCCTTTTTTGAGTAAAATTTATCATCATCGGTCACTATACCTGGGTTGTTGGCGGTGTA
>NZ_JAMBON010000066.1 GCF_023715655.1 Oceanobacillus luteolus
AGCAACATGTGCAAAAAAATAAAATAACCGTAAATCTGTTTAAAACATCTCAGATTCACGGTTATTTGGCGTTTCTGTTTTTAATTTTAGTTGCTTCTATTATAAAATTTCTTAGTTCGGGCTTACTCAGCAAGTATGGGAATAAGTAAATTAATCCATATCAAACATAAATTTGCTGTGATACTATCTGGAACATTCGTCCTTATCGTTTCGATAATATTTTATTATATGGAGATTACCTTACTTGAAAAATGGTTAAAGCATTTAAGTTTTATTTTCGGCATTATTATCCCTATCCTACTGCTTTTAATAACAATTATTTTTAAAAGAGAGGTGGCATCGACCTATGGGAAAAAATGAGCTCTTCTTGATCTTATTTATTCTTCCATTACTAGCTGGGTGCTGGGATGAAAGACTTCTAAAGAATTCCCGTACTGTGTATATATCGGGTTTTGACTTGGATGAGAATGGTGATTATCAAATAACTTCAATTATTAGAGATATGAATATTAGTGAGTCAAGCAGGGGGGAAATATCCATATCGAATGAACTGGTAACTGGAAAAGGAGGTTTGATAAAAGAGGCAAGCATGACAATTGATCAAAGCGTACCTGGTAATTACGATCCAGCAAAAGGAAGAACTTTAATCTTAGGAATCGACATCGCCAAAGGTGATATCTACAATGTGCTGGATTCTCTTTACCGGGATCCAAGGGTGGATTTAAACGCCAAAATTGCTGTGACAGATGACAGTGCAAATGAGATAATTACCCATTTATCCGAAAATGAAGTTGAAAAAGGGGAATATCTGTACGAATTGATTCACAGCAGTGAAATACATTCGGAGATCCAGGATATTACACTAAGATCGATTCGCACCTATTTGTTTGATGAAGGAAAAGATTTCATGCTCCCTTATCTGAGCAAGGACGAGGAAGATAATGAAGTTAAAATAAATGGAACTGCTCTTTTTCATGACCACAGCTTTACCGGACAGTTTCTTTCCACTGATGAAAGTACTTTGCTATTATTATTTATGGAAACACAATCCAAAAAAGCACTTTTAACAGAACAGTTAGATAAAAAAGCTGGCGGATCCGTCAGCTATAATGTAAAAAGCGTATCAAGAAAACTTAAGCTGGAAAAAGAAGAAAAGGTACATGCTGATATTATGTTGCAATTGGACGTAGAGATTGTTGACTATCCTCCAGACCATCTAGATAAGCAGGAAATGATCAATTTTTTGGAAAAACGATTATCAAAGATTCTCACTGAAAAAGCGGATGCTCTGTTCAAAAAACTTGCAGCGAATCAAAGTGACGTACTTGGATTAGGTAGAGAACTCATTGTCTTTCATCCATCTATATGGAAAGAAATAAAGGGAGAAAATTATTATGAGCATATCCTTGTTAATCCAAAGGTAAAAGTCAATGTTAGAAGAGTGGAATCATTTTGTGATCACTGAAGTTGATCACCTTCTAATAAGCAAAAATTATTTCTTATCATTATTTGAATTTACCTTTTTAGAAATTACTTTATATTGGAAGTCAGGTGGTAAGCATTCTCTAAAATGCTTGTTTAGATTCAAACACGAGTTCACCAATGATTTTATTTTCAATTTCAAGTTCTTTTCCTTTAGCATCAAAAAGTTTTACTTTAAACATCATTTCAGTAACTCCCTATTCGTACCATTACCTTTATTTTATCATATCTATCCTAATTTCTTTGAAATTATCAGTATAAATACTCAAGTAGCTTGACAGACATAAACAGTCCATTTAGGGTTTAATTTAGATTAAAATAAGGCTTTGTTCACATGAGAAAATAAGGTTTAAATCTATGTATTGTCAAATTAATAATCACTTGCTTAATTATCCATTTTGGATATATGCAATCCTAGTTGGAATTTGTACATCCATTTCAAAATAAAAATAAAAAAACAGTAAAAACCGTTTAAGTTCTTACTGTTTTTTGGGTGATTACACCAAATCAATTATTTAATATCGATAACACCCCTTCAGATAAAAATCTAAAGAGGTAAAACGGTGCAACTTTTTTATAAACGGTTAAACTTTATTTTAAATCTACATCAGTTAAAAACCTCTATTTCCTAATGATGAGCTTCTTCTGCAGCCATTGCTTCTTCTTTAGTGACATGAACAGTACCAAACGGATGATTAGGTGGAGCATATATTGAATAAAGTTTTAATGGAGTATTGCCAGTATTGATTAAATTATGCCATGTTCCAGCCGGTATCATAATAGCAGAGTCATCAAATACTCTTCTCTCGAAATTCAAATTATCCGGGCTATTCCCCATTCGTACAATTCCTTGACCTTGTTCAAGACGTAAGAATTGATCCACGTCTGAGTGGATTTCCAACCCAATATCTTCACCAACATTAATACTCATTAAAGTAACTTGAAGATATTTTCCGGTCCATAAAGCAGTACGGAATGCATTATTGTGCTTTGATGCTTCATTGATATTGACCACAAATGGATTCTGTCCATAATCTGTTAACAAAAAATTATCGCTGCCATTTGGGGAGCGAAAAGAATCAAATTTGTTTATCTGCTCTATCCCATTAGGAGAAGTAAAGTAATCAGACTGTCTTCCATAGTTATACACAGGTATATTAACATAATAAGGATACTGATATACATATGGGTTGTAGTACATTTTTCTCAATCCCTTCACAGTTCATCAAATTATCCTATGTACTATGGGAGGAATGTGTACTTGACTTATGTAACTTTAAAGAAAGTTTTCTCTATAAGGGGTAGCGTCAGGAAAATGCGGATTTACAACGTTAAGGAAATCAAAATATAAAAAGTCTAATTTCTCGGTGTTATAAGTGAAAAATTAGGCTTTAGTTACTTCATTAAAGCGCCTGATTGTTGAAAACTAAAGTTTATATTCACCAAGAAAATTGATGTGCTCTTATCCTAACAAATTTTATTTAGGACTTACATGTATGCCTTCACTCTCTCGCCAATCTGCGTAAAGTATACGCTTTACATTATCATATCCATTGGTAGTTAATTGGTTATCTAACCACTGTTGATCAAATCCGAGTTCATGTAAATTATCCCATAAAATTTCCCCATCTATAATTAACGATGTTGGGAGGTCTACTGGACTTTCTGGAAGATTGAGATCTTGCTTATCTGGTTTTTGATACTTGGATTTTAATAATAAACTTAATTGCCCATTAGCTTCCAATATACCGTATTTGACTTCGCGAACTGAAAAGACATTATTTTGACGGAGTATACTCAATACTTGATTTACATCCAATTTGTTCTTTGTAAGTAACTTTCTGTCCATAACACCATCTCGAATGATGATGTTAGGATTGCCTAATAGGAGAGAACGTGTCGATTTATTTTTTAAAGTCATAAACTCTATTCCCAACATAAGAAACGTCCACAATCCGATGGCATATAAAAAGTGAAAAATCCCTACCTTATCTGCATAAATGGTATTTCCTAACAAATTTCCAAGTACTAACACAAAAACTAAGTGAAACGGGGTTAACTGATAGATGGATGTTCTGCCTGTTATGATAATGATAAAAAATAAAGTGGCAAAACCAACGATGACTTTGATCGTCAGTAAACCAATATTAACTTCTTCCAAAGTTTTTTCCTCCCATTTAAATTCTACTTAGTTGTCAGATTTTGAGGTTTGGATAAAGAGGCTAGTTTTAGTATTAAAGCTCGAGTTACAATTCCAACAATAATGTAATATATGAATGAAAATCTGTATCTCCATTCTAAATAATTAACAAGTTTGATCCACTTGCAAAAGGGTTCACCTATAAAGGCATACGTTAGTGCCATAATGATCTGGGCTAAAATAAAAGATTTCCATGTTCTAAAATATTGATATAACAACATGTAAGCTACAGGTACCATTGAAAAATCAAAAGGAAAGGCCCTAGGAATAAAAGGTAGGAATGCAATGGGGTAATCCCAAAAACTGTATTGTGCACCAACTACATCTAATAAGGTTGTTGTCAAGTAATGGTACCAAATAACAAAATTTCTAAAATAATGTCTCGTTTAACAAGTTTAGCCCATATAACCCAAGGCACAACTAAAAAAACGACTAGTATTCACCATTCCCAAGTTAAAAACTCATTTTTTAGCCAACCATTTAATTCTAAATGATAGAGCTTATCTTCTAATAAACGTATTTCCTTAAGATTTTCAAATATATTATCTATTGATATCACCCCTATATTTAAATGAAAAGGTAACAGATATTTTTGAATTCAAACTCTTTGGGCTGCCTTTTTAGTATTACCGTTTTTTAGTAATGAATTTCCATCGTAAATAAGAAAAAAACCATGTTGGAAGTTCTTTTTAAATCTAGATTTAAGATAATACAATAAAAACAGGATCAACTTATAATAATGGAGAAAGCAGGCGAGCACCCTGTTCAACAATGCGCTCGGTCAGGGATCTTTGCAACAAGTCTTCCATTCTTAATGGTACAGAATCAGTAAGATCCCTCTCGAACTGCTCTGTGAGTTCCCTTGCCACATCAGCACTGTACACGACTTGACACACCTCATAATTCAGGCGAAAACTTCTCATATCATAGTTTGCTGCGCCTACTTCTGCAATTTCCTCATCAATGATCATCAGTTTCGCATGTAACATTCCTTTATTATACTGGTAGATCTGGACCCCAGCTTCTATAAGTTCCCCGTCCATCTCTTTACCATCTATGGTGCTCAACTCTGACCCCAATTCGGCTGACCATCTGGAAAGGTCTACTCTTCCGATTGGATTGATTTTTGTTACCTCAGATTTTGTTTTCAGATTTATTTTCGATTTTACCTGTTCCGGCACAGCAATATTCCAATGAACGTCAAAGACAGTCTGCAAATCGACTGATGCTTCTCCTGTTATTTGTAAATGAGTATCCCGCCAGAAGCCAACGTCAGGATTTAATCCTGTATATTCATATCCTACGTTCATGCCACCAGTAAAAGCTTTCTTTCCGTCGACCGTGACAATCTTACAGTGATCCCGATAATTCCAATTGGATAAAATCCAGGGAAAGCGTAAAGGAAATATTGTCCGGCATTCTATCCCTGCTTCCACCATCTGCAGGATTTTTTGACGCGGAAATTTTTTACTCCCCCAACCGCAGTTCTGTGATGCGATTACCTATTTGGTCATTCCGATAGATGTAATATTCCAGATCAATGGTTTTTTGGGCTTTTTGTAGAGATTCGATGAGTAGTTCATATTTTGCTATTCCATTGTTTAGTACTTGGACTTTACCGACTCGAAGCCCCTGCACGGTGAAATCCCGTAAAGTATCAGCGATTACCGAGGATGAATGACTAAATGTATCAGGTAATTTGTCAGACTCATTATGAGAAGAGGTCAATCTTTTCCGATGAATACGCCTGGGATTTGATGTACTAAGATATAGCCAGAAACCAATGATTGGCAAAATAAGGACGATTGTTATCCAATTCAAAGCCTTGGCAGGGCGACGAACTTCCCAAATTGCTATGAATAACATAAAGAACATATTTAACAGGTATAGATAAAAAATCCACTCCAACTGGAATCCCTCCTTCTTTTTCTCTTTCTCTTAACATGTACAAACTATGGACCAATATACGTATGGAATATGAAGGGATTGTTTGTTATATATTATGGACTACCTTTATAAGAACTTTTATAAGATATTAAGAACGAAAAAAAAGAGAATTATGGTTGGGTAAGTTCTGACATCATGAAAGGCGTAATGATCTGGGCACTGTCCTAACTAGAGACTTAGTGATTTTGAAAAATTACCATCTGGTAAATTCCTAATATATGTATAGTTTTTTATAAATTTGGAAAGTTAAAGTGGTAATGAAGCAATAAGGAGGAACTGTTCATGCAACAGCAACAACCGAATCAATCTCAAAGTCAGCCGCCGGTCTTTCAAGAGCCACCACAGGTGATCACAGGAAAAGATTTTAATTACTTAAAGGACATGCTATCGTGGAACCTTTTAGGACTCAAAAAGGCACATTTTGCAGCAGGCCAGTGCCAAGATCAACAGGTCGTAGTAGCCCTTGAAAAGGCAAGCATGATGCACGAAAGACATTATCAGTGTATTTTGCAGCATTTGGAGCAAAATGTGAACCAAATGAATAATAAGGGGGACATACAAAATGAATAACAATCAAAACAAGATTCAAAATCCAGAAACACCTATACCAAAAACACCTGAGATGAATGAACGTGACTTCCTAAACGATATGCTTTCGTATGAAAAGTACATTACGGCATCTTATTCTACGGCAATGAATGAGGCAAGCCACGCTTCACTATATCAGGACATTCACGCGATTTTCGACGAAACGAAGAATTTGCAGCGTGAACTGTATAATCTGATGTTTCAAAAGGGATGGTATTCGCTTGAAGCGGAACAGCCACAAAAACTTCAACAGGCGGCACAGCAGTTTACAGGGTATATGTCCCAGTTTCCGCATAATCCTCCAATACAATAAGATCGCAAAAAGCTATGGTAACCAGTCCATAGCTTTTAAATTATTCAATTTTTTCATATCGCCTAACCTTAGTTAAACCTTTGTAACTTTTCCAGAAAATCCATTTGGAGAATAGGGGATTGCTTGTGAAGGATTTCCTAGCAATATGATATCAGAACCCAGAATCAGGAACTACTTGGGGATGAATTCAAAAATTTCAAGGTGTTTTTTAACTACAAAAGGTAACTTTTATAAAGGTTCATTGAATTTTGTCTGACATGGGGTCAATAGGGGGAGTATTTCAGATTATTCATTTTGGGCTACTTCCAGTGCTTCTTTACATCAATTAAGCCATTGCCGAAATCGCTATCATTTCATTTCCAGGGATTCCTATGCAAAATTCTTAATAATGTCTATTACTTCTCTGTTAGTTAAATTAGGGTTTGCAGAAAGCAAAAGGCCAGCAAGTCCTGCACATGAGGCGAAGCCATAGAAGTACCTGATAAAGCTGCATACTGCTGGTTAAAATGTGCTCGTAATTTGGACTCCAGGAGCTGAAACATCAATATAATCCCCGTAATTTGAGAATGATGCTCGTAGTCCTGTGTTGTCGACAGCTGACACACTTAAAACTTCAGGATATGCTGGTGGATAGCTCGATTGCCTCTTTCGAAAGAGAAAAAGGCTGATAATTGCCTAAACTCATATTAATGACATTTGCTCCATGATCCACTGCCAATAAGCCAATCCCTTTTGCTATATCAAAGGTCGTTCCATATCCTTCAGCACCCATTGCTTTTATAGGCATTATTTTGTTATACCAGGTGATGCTAGCAATGCCTTCTTGGTTGTTTGTTTCCGATGCCATGGCCACTGTCATCATCAGGAAAGTCGTTATTTTCCAGAACATTGTATCCATTTGTTAATCTCCTGGTCCAGATCAACCCCAGTGAGGAACATAAGATAAAACTGAATATACTCAAAAGAAAGGGAGTTAAAGAATGCATCAATATCATAATCACATGTCTAATTATCACCCTCAATATTCCACCCAGTCTCAGCAATTATCCTGAGTCTGAAATTTGGGCAGAGCAACAAATCAAACAACCTTTATATCCTCATTTGAAATCACAAGTATTAAATATTATTTCCCCTTTTATAAAATATGGATTAGAAGAAGCAAAAGATACTTCATATGTCCATGCATTGCAGGAAATTGCTGCAATAATTGGCACAGACCGCTTATTTAACGGTCGAATCTTGGGAAATTAATGAAATGTTTTAAAAATGGTTGATATGATGATCCATTCTTATAAAGGAAAAACTAGTAGAGTTGAAATATTTAAATGTATTTTTGTACTATTGGTTCAAAAAACAACAATTGAGTTATCATAACAGTTAAATTTGGAGCAATAAGGCACACCGTCAAAAACAAACGGTGTGCCTTATTGTTGTCTATTAATATTTATTCATCTATATTATCTGGATCGTTTATATCTTTAGGATCTTCAATTGGTTCTTCTGCATCAGGGACTAAATCAGCTTCATCATCTTTATCATCTATATTATCTGGGTCATTTGCATCTTCAGGATCTTCAATTGGTTCTTCTGTATCAGGTGATGGTGGATCATTATCCTCTTCTGCATTATTACACCCCAATAACATGATGGTAGATAGAAAAACTGCTGTTAATAGTCTTAACCACTTTAGATTCATTTTTATCGTCCTTTCTATTGGTTTTTTACTATTAATATTATCTTCTTCTTCCACTTTTTTATACGAACATTTTAACTTAACAACAATAATATTAAGGTCCTTAATCACCAAACAGTAGGGGCCTATTTGTATCATTTTCAAAATTTCCCTTTTAAAACGGGAAGGTTCAGGAATTGGAGATAAAAAATGTAGTACTGAAAAGTTTTATGACAATCTTACAGTCAAAGTTCAAATAGAGGCCATTGATGGGGACCATTGATGGGGATAAATAAAAACTAATCTATATCAAAGCCAAATTCCTTAACGTACAGGTATTTGGCTTTTTTTGTGTCGAATTTTGCTTAGCGTACAAAATTTCCGAAATGTTGGCTGTACCCCTAACATATAATAAATCGTTATGGTGTTTTCCCGGGACTTCCTAATCATATATCTAAGAGGTTTAAGACTACCCCTGCAAACCAACGTAATTCAACTAAGTTTGTGACTCCATCGTAAGTAATATAGCAGAGGTTTTTTAAATTAGCAGCCTTATTCTTTGGTTATTTTGAATTTTTGTTAGATGCCAATTGCCCCCTCAATTTATTGTTATATCTTACAAAAATGGGATTTTCATAAGGCGTTAAATGTATGGAAAAATTCTTCTTGTGTCGATTCTTTTCCAGCAATAAATTGAATAGCATCAATCAATAGAATAACGATATTCCGATATTTACTGCGTAAACGTCAAATAATCCACACCTAGTTTTAGATGTGGACTATTGTTATGATTTATTTAGTTTTATT
The DNA here is from genome assembly GCF_023715655.1 of Oceanobacillus luteolus. Lineage (GTDB taxonomy): Bacteria > Bacillota > Bacilli > Bacillales > Amphibacillaceae > Oceanobacillus > Oceanobacillus luteolus. Next base: position 9,010 of record NZ_JAMBON010000066.1, read on the forward strand.
TGGTACACGACATTCCGCTGGAATGGACGGTGACCAAGGTAGTAGATGATCCAATTTCGGTTTGTCAGTCATGTCCATATTTGGCAGCTGTTCAAATAAATATTTCAGGTAATTAAATGGGTTTAATCCGTTTTCCTTCGCCGTCTCCACAATGCTATAAATAATTGCGCTGG
>NZ_JAMBON010000067.1 GCF_023715655.1 Oceanobacillus luteolus
TCTTTCGTCTCCACACCAGGAGGTGTGGAGCATTATCCGGTATTAGCTCACGTTTCCGCAAGTTATCCCGATCTTACAGGCAGGTTGCCCACGTGTTACTCACCCGTCCGCCGCTCGTTCCACAGACATCACCCCGAAGGGATCAGTCTGCTTCCCGCGCTCGACTTGCATGTATTAGGCACGCCGCCAGCGTTCGTCCTGAGCCAAGATCAAACTCTCCATAAAAGTGTTTGAAAAAACTTAGCTGTTATTTAATAAGAAAACGGGGTTTTCTTATTAAGTTTATGCTTGGTCACTCACGTGACCTTGCTTGACATACTGGTTGTTTTGTTCAGTTTTCAAAGAGCAAATGTTTTCGTTGTCCTCATTAAGGAGCAACTTTTAAATCATATCACCTTTATCGTTATGAGTCAACACTTTTTTAAAAAAGTTATTTAATCAGCGAAAAGAAGTGAAGTGGGCCTGAGTGGACTCGAACCACCGACCTCACGCTTATCAGGCGTGCGCTCTAACCAGCTGAGCTACAGGCCCATAAATAAAATGGAGCGGGTGAAGGGAATCGAACCCTCATCATCAGCTTGGAAGGCTGAGGTTTTACCACTAAACTACACCCGCAAACTTATAAATGGTCGGGAAGACAGGATTTGAACCTGCGGCCCCTTGGTCCCAAACCAAGTGCTCTACCAAGCTGAGCTACTTCCCGAACAACAAACGCGCCCGAGAGGAGTCGAACCCCTAACCTTTTGATCCGTAGTCAAACGCTCTATCCAATTGAGCTACGGGCGCAAATAATATTTTAATAGAAATTAAAGTGCGGTTGAGAGGACTTGAACCTCCACGGGATTAACTCCCACTAGGCCCTCAACCTAGCGCGTCTGCCATTCCGCCACAACCGCGTGAATGAATTGCAATTAATAGAAGTTGTTAAGAAACAAAAAATACTATTTGAAATAGTATAGTCAATACTTCATCATTTTCTATAAGTAACATCAACTTAAAAACAAGAGAAATAAAAATGGCTGGGCTACTAGGATTCGAACCTAGGAATGACGGGACCAAAACCCGTTGCCTTACCGCTTGGCTATAGCCCAATCATCAATGGCGGTCCGGACGGGACTCGAACCCGCGACCTCCTGCGTGACAGGCAGGCATTCTAACCAACTGAACTACCGGACCTATTTACCATTTGTGAATCGTTTTGAAAAAGGAATGACCCGTACGGGATTCGAACCCGTGTTACCGCCGTGAAAGGGCGGTGTCTTAACCGCTTGACCAACGGGCCATTTAGAAAATGGCGGAGAAGGAGGGATTTGAACCCTCGCGCCGGTATAACCGACCTACACCCTTAGCAGGGGCGCCTCTTCAGCCTCTTGAGTACTTCTCCCTATGGCTCCACAGGTAGGATTCGAACCTACGACCGATCGGTTAACAGCCGATTGCTCTACCACTGAGCTACTGTGGAATGTTTTTTTGTCAACGAAAAATATCATAACCCATTTCTCAACAATTGTCAACAACGTTTTTCAAAATTCTTCAATGCGTCGGACAAGCAAAATCGTCAGCTAATATAATTTAACATGATTTTATTATTTAGTCAACGGAAATTTTACATTTCATTTATAATATTTTCCCCTTCATTATATAGCGGTTAATTTACCCTTACATTTTCCGCACACATACTTTTTTGTATCGACTTTCCGTTTTCTTTTATATTCGTTCCCACACTTTCCACACTTATAAATATATTTATATGAATTGATTTCTGAGGGCAGCGGTTTGCAATAACGGGGAGATCCTGTCTTTTTTAGTAATTCTTTAAAATCTTTATCTCGGTGCTTGTACCCCTTCCCTTCAATATGAAGATGGTAATGGCAAATATATGATGTGTTTTGGTTTTAATCGTATTTTTGGTTTTTATTGTTTATATATATTAATTACTCAATGTTTCGACAAGATATCTTCTCTTTTTCATGGTTTTAATGAAGATGCTTTGATATAATTCTTATTATTCATATAGTTGGATATTTATTGGGGGTGTCTGTGATACATACTAGATTTGGTCTTAGGTCTTCCATTACCACTTTAAGGAAAAAACAGGAAGTAAAGCAATGTCATATAGTAATTATTAACGATATGGACTTGTATAAAGTACACCCTGTTTCTAACTTCTTATATGAAAAGAAAGGCTCTAAATACAACACATTAAAAACCAAGGGGCAAATAATAGTTAGGTTTCTGAATTGGTTTGTTGAAAACCATTTAACTTTTAGAGAACTTGAAGCAAGATTATCTACACTTAGCTTTAATAAAGTGGAGTACTATATCAACTGGTTAGTTTCAGAAGGGAAATCAAAATCTACTATATTAAACAATCAACTTACACTTAAAGAGTTTATGGGATTTCTTATTAGGAACGGAATTATTAATAATAAAGAAACTGTTCAAGAATACAATGATAGACTTAGTAATAAGAGTAGCTCCTTCTTCCAGTTATACAGGAGACCTAATCCCAGACAAACAGCGTTAGTACATGAATTGAATTTAAACTACATAATTAGTTTTATCAGATTGGCAATAAAACACACAACCCCAATAGCACTAGGTGTGTACCTTCAATTTTTTGGGGGGCTTAGGAGGGGTGATTGTGTAAACCTAACCAGAAGTAGTGTAAAGTCAAAAGGTTCATATGGTGAATTTGGATTAGAACTTGATATCCGAGAGAGGAATTTGAGAACTGACTTGAAGGATTTCGACGGAACAGACGGGGTTAAAAAACCAAGAATACAGGTGGTGTTTGCTAATAGATTACTACCTTTAATATATGAGCAGCACTCAAAGACATATGACGATATAACTGGTCAGGATGCTTTATTTGTGGATAAAAATGGTTTTCCTATGAGTGGACGCACATATCAACAACAATTTAATAGATTGAAAAAGATATTCATAGAAAAGTTATTGCAAAGCGATAATCTAGAGGCAAGTAGTTACGGGCTTTATTTAAGCAATAGAAGGTGGAGTACTCATATTGGACGTGGCACTTTTTCCAATTGGATCGCAGAAAGCACTGGTAATCCACTAGATGTGGCAATTGCACGGGGAGATAGCAATATTGAGTCTTCTTTATCTTATATGGAGCAAAGTGAAACCTTCTTGAATGGAGTTAATGAAGTGTTAAATAAAATGTATGAAAATGCTTGGGAATATGAATAAGGGGCGTTATACATGATTTGGACACAGGAACAACTTTATTTGAAAATAAAAGAATTAGAAAACGGAAATAGACCTTTAGGTACTATGGAAGTTAGTAATTTATTAGGCATATCAACTAAAACGGTAATTGATTATTTAAAACCTGTAAATTTAATTAGGGTCACTAAAGAAAAAAATAACTATTACTGGGATAGAGAGAGTGTCCTGAATTATATTACAAAACATGAAAACTACCATTACCTGTTGAAAGACTCACCTGAATATGTAAGTTCTAAAGAATTAGAAGAGCAGTTTGGGTCCATATTAACTATTAGCCAAATTCAACATATCCTGAAGAAAAACAAAGATACTAGAATCTCTATGTCAGGTTTGGTTAATAAAATAAAATATCGTAGAGATAAAATTGAGGAGGAAATTGCCTCCGTTAAACCTATAAATAATGAAAGAACTTTTACAACATTAAACGGAACAGCGTTAACCTTGAATAATGTAATGCATAACAAAGACTACATCCTGTATATGAAAGTAGTTAAAGAATTAGGTTGTCCTAAGTGGTACGTTAAGCATCTTATTAAATATAAACAATTACCTAATTCAGCAGACTTCTCAACTACAGATAGTTCTAACTCCCATACTTATGTCCATATTAACGACTATCCTATTTTACAAGATTTATACTCCAAAAAAGTAGTATTTGGCGATAGAAACTCTCTTTCTGATTTCAGTGAGGAAAAAGAGCCAATTGATCGTTTTAACAATATGCTAAGGAATTACAGTTTTAAAGATGACTTTCCAGCTACTCACAATCTGTATTACGACTTTGTTAGTGACTACATTGCCAATACAAGAACTCTATATGTGTACAATTATGTTACAAGTTTGTCTAAGACGTATATGAACATTAAACCCTTACTAACAAAAGAGATATATCTGTACAGCAATAAGGAACTTGAAATGCTATTTTTAAATGAATCGTTACTGAAAAAGTACAAGGAAGTGTTGGGAAAGTTTTTGAAATTCATTATGACAAAAACGGAAACCAATTACTCCACTGTCCCAGTAGTTAGGACTAGAGTATACCAAAAAAACAAAATTGAAACATATTCTAGAGAAGAATTTTACTATATGTATCGACAAGTGAATGATATAAATAGACATCTTGAAAAAGCCATTAACAGTCAAACCTATTGTCAAGATTGGTTTTTACTAATAATGACATTTAGTAATGCATGGAGATTTCCAGACATTATTAAAATGCCAAGCCCAAACCTAAACATACTTAATACTCAACATTTAAGTTTCAACTGGTTTAAGAAAAATATATTGCCACCCGAGAAAAGCATAAGGTTGATTAACGACTTACAGAAAAATAACCGTTTCATCATAAATAAAACCAATGCATTAAACGAGTTATTTGTTCCTACTGACATGACTATAACATTTGCAACAGCAATATCGTTGTTGGAGTTGTTTAGAAGAGAAAGGGATTATGATACAGACACACTATTCCCTAACTATATAAAACCTTCAAAAGACGTGAATTATTTTAATTACATGTTTGAAGGAGATGTGCCTTCATTTTCTTTTAAAAAGACAACTAAATCTTTATTGACATATAGTTATGTCACAGCAAGAAATATGGACAAACACGCAGGTGCTGCCAATGCAATTTCCACCAGATTACGTGGTCACAAAAATGTTGACACTATACAGCACTATGTGCTACCTACAGGTGACGATTTTGATGATATTTTCAGACATTTGTACCGAAGAGGACATTTTGGCTTTCTGTATTCTTTAATGGTGGATTTATCCATAAAACAAAGCGAAAAGGAATTGAGTATGGAAGAAAAAACGGAATCAATTGAAGCACTTATCAAAGTATTTTCACCAGAAGACTTAGCGAATTCTAGTGCTTTTTACTTTGAGCAAAGAAAAAAACTACTAAGTGTTTCACAACAAGTCATTCAACTCTCAAAAGAGAAACTGGATCAAAAATTAACAGGTATTCATAATGGGAATATGCCCTCCTACCGATTAGAAGGTCAATGCTTCGTTAGTGGGGAATGTAATCAACCCGGACGCAACTGTAGTTCTTGTAAGTACTTAATTCCTAAAGTGTCATTTTTGTTAAGTGCAAAGAAAGAAATTGACGACTTAATTGAGGATTTAAGGATTACTGAGAAACAAAATTACAATAGACGAATGAAATTGACTTATCTTATTTTAAATTTGTTAGCTGTTGTAAATCAATCAGTTAAAACATTTGGCAAGGAATATGCTAATGAATATTTTGACTTCGATGACTTGAAAATGAAATTGTCTTCTGTTCAAACTAAAATGTTGGAGTGATAATAATGGTGGATGAAGTTCATATATTTGACAACCACACCCTTCATATTGAAAATGACGAGAAATTTTCGATAGAAATGGCTGACCATTATAAAGAACGTTTTAAATTCTACAAAAGAAATGGAATTATTGAAGGGTGTCAGTATAATGATAGAAGTTGGTTCTTATGGACATTGGGAACAAGAGGCACTAGGTTAAGACTATCATTTGATCTAGATATGTTTTCCAATGTTAATGTCGCCCTTAAATGCTACACTCTACTCTTAATGGATAATGGGCTTACAGTAAGAACCATTATTCGCAAATTGAAAATTATTAAAGATTCTATTTTTAAGACCAACTTGTATAGCGAAGAAAAAGTGGAGGACTTCTATGAGTATGTTTTATTGGAAGTACCTGAGTCCTTTAAGTATAGCCATATTACCTATAATCTAGAGTTTTTTAATTTCTTCATGCCTGAACATGGTGAAAAATTTATTTCTCGTTTAATGGAGAGCGATATTAAACCCTATCAATCAAAAACTAAAACACTACCTCCATTTGAAGATATTTTAACATTTAGTAATGAACTATATAATTTTTTCTTAAACGAAGAAACCTCCTCTGTACTGAAAGAGAAATATCTTCCTATATTTATTTGGTGGCAACTAACTATGTTCATTCCAATGCGACCACATGAGTTTGTGCAGTTACAGAAAAGCGATTTAAAAAAAGTAAATGGTCAATATCAATTAACAGTTAAGAGAAGCAAACCAAAGTATCCAAATCACATCCCACCCCAAACGGAATTTCACATTACACAAGATATAGGTGAATTAATAGAGTCATATATTAACTTATGTGAACATTATTGCACTGTTGATATATCAGCAGAGGAACGTTCCTATTTATTCCCTATATACATGCGAGCGAGATACTACACCAAACATAACAAGAAAGTTTCTAAAATAATTTCACATGGAAAAAATATTCATACTACAACTGACATGTTCAATTCATTGCTGAAATTCTTTTACAAAGAAGTAATTCAATCCAGTGATATTGAACAATTAAGTGCGAATTCAACACGGCACTTAGCAATATGCAACATGAGAATGCAGGGCATTGACCCTCTAACTATTAGCCAAATGGCAGGGCATGCTAGTTTATACACACAAAACCACTATGCAAATCATTTAGAAACTTTTCTAGAAAGTAAAGTAAGATTATTAAGTGAACAGATAAAAAACAAGCAAATGAAAATTACTGATTTCTATACAAAAGAAGAAGTTGAGAACCTTCCTGTTGTTCAAAACCTTAAAACTGAAAGTGTTTTAAATAGGACGAATAGAAGTTATTTCCGACAAATTGAGGATGGATATTGCACAGATAAAGAATTTCCTAGTAACTGTGTTCCAAATTGCTTATTATGCCCGTTTTTCCTATTAGATGTAGAGAACAGGGAAAACACATTAAGACTACTTGATGAGACTTCAGTACGGCTTAATAAGCAATATAAAGATCAACTGGACACATACTATATTGTTTTCCAAAAATTAATGAACAACATGAATCAAAACAAGGAACAGCTGAACACACCTATTGATTTAAACGAACAAGTAAACAGCGTAACAAAATCCATTAATAAGACAATTGAAGACATAGCGAGAACTGAAGCATTAATTATGCAAGTATCAGAAAAAAATCAGGGAAATGAGGAGAATTGAAGTGGCAAGACCTAAAAAATACACTAACGAAGACTTGCTAGAACTTTTAAGACAAACTCGTAGTGAGATAACTGAAGATTTAACGCCATACCTATTAGAGAAGCATACAGGGGTATCTAAGACAGTATGGCGAACACGTATGGCAAAGGAGATCGAACAGTTAAATCAGGCTTTCAATAACCCCTACAACGATTCTAGGGACATTAATCCCCTTCCCTTAGATAATGTATTAACTATTTATGAGAAATACAAATATAATGAAAAAGTACTTCTAACAAAATTGAAGTCATATGACATATTTGTAAATAATATTTTAAAAATGGCTTCTAAAGTGAGTGGACTTGAAGTAACACTTCGAAAAAAAGAAAGTGCTTCGAAGGAAAAAATTCAAATATTAGAAGAAAAAGTGGCTCTTCTAAAAGAAGAACGTGACCATTTCGAAAAGGAATATCTAGAAACAATTGGACAAAGCACATATAGAGAGCAGTACAGAACAAGAGAAACCAAAGAGCCACTCTCTCTGGATAGGAAAGAAAATGTAGAAATAGTTGACTTTATCGGCAGGAACAGAGATTTATTTGACTAATTCAAAGTAAAAACTTAATAACATGTATCCCTTCGCTCCCTTTCTTATGGTTTGTGAAGAAATCCATTTAAATTTACGAAGTTTTTCGTCTTAAAAGAACTTACAAAATGGGGTTCCGTCAGGAAAATGCGGATTTACAACGTTAAACTATTTTTTGGGAAACAAAAACCTTGCTTCCCCAACGCTAAGCAGAAGAAGCAAGGTGAGTTAATAATTTCACTTGCCAGAATCACGAGGTGGATTCACCATGTTCATGTAATTTATATCTTCCAGGGTAAACAATATTCACCTCAACCTTTACATGGCGCAGGGAATCTTGGTTTAAAACGAGTTGCTGTTTTCCTGTGGCAATGCTCTTCCATTGATGTGGATGTTTGCGATACAAAGATTCGCCCAAATTGTAAATATCTATACCCTCTTTAAAAGCAGTTTGATACGTTTTGCGGATTTGCTCCTCTATTTTTTCCTGAGCCATTTGTGTGAGTTCCTTTTCGGTAAGGTCCGTATGCAATTCATTGATCCCCGCCTTCACTTTTACTGAAATATCGAAATACGCCTTGTTCAATTTCACAATAGGAGTCACTTCATATTTGGGTTTTTCTGCGACAAGAACAGCCGCAAGCTTCTCTTCGGTAAACAAATCAAGAGGTACTCGGATCGTGTGAGTACTTAGCCAGGGCATTCCCGACAAATCCTTAAGATCCATTCGTCCATAATAATTGTTTAGATCATATACTTGTACGCCTGAATATCTAAGCTGCTCTTTTGGTTTATTACTTTCCTGCCATTGACCTTTGCGAAGCGATAATTCCGGTATATAACTGGTTCTAGCCTTTTCGTTTGAGTCCAGTACAAATTGTTGCAGGCGGACCGGAGCAAGGATAGAGAACTGTCTGAAACTTTGCTCGGGATTGTGAAGAATGGATGCCTTTGGCGGTAATCTAAAAAATGGAGTTGCCAGCAAGATTTCTTCAAGAGGCTCTCTTGTGCTAAACAGCCAGGCCAAGTACCTTATTTCACGATAACGATTGATCAATTCCAGCACTTCTCCGACTTTGTTTTCCTTCATCAATCTCTCGCTGAACAAAATGGCAGAGATTTGTCCCAAGTTTAAGCGTTGTTGTGATGTACTGTACAAATCATTTGCCGCCTCCGTAAACGAGGAACCTTGTAAACCCGTAATCAAACAACGCATACAAAAATGAAGCACCTCTTGCTAAGATAGAAATATCAATTGAAGGAGGTGCTTTTCTATGCCACATGAAGAACTAATCATCGTGCCCGTAACACTCCATC
>NZ_JAMBON010000068.1 GCF_023715655.1 Oceanobacillus luteolus
TTTGGATTTGGATGGGTTACCACCTGAATAAATCCATTATAAAGGACTTTTTATTTGCATTAAAGTAAATTAGCGAAAATTCGGGGTCTTGTTAATATTTAGTCTTAATTAATGCAACGCTAGTGATGTGATACACTTAAATAGTTATTTGATTTTTGTGATGCAGAACACAATATCAAATTTAAATTTTGCTATATAATAAAAGAAGGGAAGTTGGTATCTATGAGATCTGTGCAACATACAGATCACAAAGTAGAGGAAAATAAAAGTGATGATTATTCTTTAGATCGAGTTCCTCGTAGTAAAAGAAACATGGGATGGTTAAGCATTACCAATATCACTTTTGGTATTGCAACAGCAATTTTTTACTTCCAAATGGGAAGTGTTATGGCACTTCAATTTGGTGCAATCAATGCAATTATATCTGCTATATATGCGATTATTGTAGCTGGAATATTAGGTACGTTTATTGCTTACTTATCTGCAAAATCGGGAATGAATGTGAACCTATTATCCAGAGGCGGCGGATTTGGTTATATTGGTGCATCGCTCACCTCATTTATTTACGCCTCAAACTTTATTATGTATTGTGCCCTCGAAGGTATGATACTTGTTGCGGCGGTCCACGCGTTTTTCCCATCAATCCCTGAATGGGTATTAATAGTCTTCTTTGGTTCCATTGTCATTCCATTAAATTGGTTTGGAATTAAGCAGCTTGATAAATTACAGAAATGGTCTCTACCAATATTTTTTGTGTTTTTAGTAGCAGCAATTATTATGGCAGCACTTACACCATCACTTTATGAAGGCAGCTTTTGGACATACATGCCAGAAGGTGTTCAAGTAGGCGGTACAGCATTGTTGCTTTGTATTGGAATGCAACATGGTATCATGGGTCTTACCCCACTCTTAGCTTCTGATTATGCACGATTCTTAAAACCTAAGGATATGAAAGTTGGTATCTGGGCAATTGGATTTATTCCGCAAATCTTCTGTTTTGGAGTAATGGGCGGTCTTGGAATTTGGTTTGGTGTCCGTTTAGGAGAACCGAATCCAGGTGTATATATTGTTATGCTTCTCGGTATTTGGGGCGTGTTATTTACAATGATCACTCAAGTCCGTATCAACGTTACTAATATTTATAGTGGTTCATTATCTCTATCGAATTTCTTTGAAAATATCTTCAACTTTAAACCGGGTCGTCGTTTCTGGGTAGTTGTCACTGGTGTCAGTGCAATTGTTCTCATGCTTGCCGGCATTGTGAATCACCTAGGTACTGTCATGACCTTCCAAGGTGTATTCCTGATGACTTGGGCGACAATTCTAGTAGCGGATGCAGTAATTGTAAAACGCCTATTGAAAATTGGGCCAGGCTATTATGAGCCGAAACAACGGAATCTATATAAATGGAATCCGGTCGGAGTTGTATCTTTAATTGTAGGAAGTGGTCTTGGTACTGTTGCAGCACTAGGTTATTTCGGAGAATTCCTGCAAAGTACAGCAGCGTTTTTCGCTGCCATTCTAGCTGCAATCCTGACAGTTGTTATTGCAGTTATAACAAAAGGAAAATATTATGTAAAAGTTGAAGACAAGTCTGTTGAAAAAGAAGATATGATCGCTTAATAATCAATGGCTTATCTTTGATTAATCCAATAGTATACCTTATATTTACAAAAACATCTATCCAACAAGGATAGATGTTTTTTGTATTTATTTATGGTCTTCGAAAACCCTCGGCTACGCCGGGGGTTCCGTAGAGCTTCTAGCGTGGGGTCAAAAAAGGCCTCCTTCATGGTAAAATATGGTTGGTTTCCCGACCACCAGATCTCACCAAAGAAGGAGGCGCGTCCCATGCAGGACAAGAATAGTTTAGCACATACGCAGTGGAGATGTAAGTATCACATTGTTTTTGCACCAAAATACAGGAGACAAATTATCTACGGTAAGTATAAAAGAAGTATCGGACAAATTATAAGAGAGCTCTGCGAAAGGAAGGGGGTTGAGATACACGAGGCAAATGCATGTAAAGACCATATTCATATGCTGGTAAGTATTCCACCTAAATTAAGTGTGTCTCAATTCATGGGTTATCTAAAAGGAAAAAGTAGTTTAATGATTTTTGATCGTCACGCGAATTTAAAGTATAGATATGGTAACCGCAAATTCTGGTGTCGAGGTTACTTTGTAGATACAGTGGGCCGAAATAAAAATCAAATTCAAGAATATATAAGGAATCAGCTTAAAGATGACTATATGAGTGATCAATTAACGTTATTTGAGGAATTTGATCCATTTACAGGAGAGAAAAATCAAAAAAGATAAGAGATTCTTTAGAATCAGTGAGTAAGTGTGGTGCAGAAGGGAAACCCATTCAGTGGGCCTTTTAGGCCGAGGCCGGTAATAGAGGCTTTCAGCCGCAGAGCAAACCACCAGTTCACACTGGTGGTTTTGATTCATTTTTATGGAATAGAGGGCTGAATAATAAGTAAACAAGTGTTATCGCTATGCAAATTAAAATTGTGTGACTCACTATCGTTGGTTCTCCCACTATAGCTGCGATGATATCGCTTAAAGAAAAAGGAAGAATAAGTGGTACGATAAATAGACCGATGAGCAATCCGGATAATGCATAAAAAAGATATTGTTTTTTACTCAAACGCCTTCACCCCTATTATCTTTGATTGGTTTCAAGCTTAAGTAGATACAGTATTTCGTTAATTAAACATTAGCTCATTTTTAGTAAAATTACAACAATATAATGATTTCTTTCTATTAAGTAGGTTCAGATAATAACTAGTGTGATAATAAATTTAGAAAATAAATAGAAAAAGCCCACTATCCAACCGTTGGATAGTGGGCTATCTATGTTTAACCTTGCATTAACGCGCCATTGCGTTCTGGAATTTGATTCGGGTCCAGCTGATTCATCTTACAAAAGTGTAGAAAGAAATCTTCTGCAAGCTGTCGTTCTTCGGCATCACTTTTCAAGTCAATTATATCTTTTAAGATTTGGGCTGCCCATAAATTATCAAAGTAGCGATACTTACCGGTATTCCAAGTCATTCGATGTGGGTATTTTTCATTAATATAATAATTCCAGAATAGCATCTTTTCGGATTCTTCTTCTGTCAGTTTTATTTTAAATTTGGAGTGGGCAGGAACCATACCATCTTCAGCAGTCTTTCCGACAAATGTTTCACCTACCATGTATAATCCTTCAATCGTGCGTTTTTCCTCATTTTCTTTCGGGTCACGTTTGGTAAGCAGAACAATACTGTTTTGGTGCAGACGAACAGGCTTATTTGGCTGTCCTTTATTTTTTCCGCTTTTAATTTCACCAGAGTAGATTTCCCAATCAGTAAATACTTGCTCATCTTCCGATTCGTCGAGCCAAAAGACGAGTTGGGAACTTTCATGGAGTTTATGGTTTTTTAACATTTTTTTAAGTTCATTTACGCGTTGTTGCTCTAAATGTCGTTGTGCTTGTTCCTCTTCCCGTTTCTTTTCTAATATTTCTTGTTTTTCTTCGAGCTTGATGATCGTTTGTTTCAACGTAGCGTTCGCTGATTCATCTTTGAGCTTTAAAAATTTACCAAAGGCATCAGGAAAAACAAACTTCTTCGTTTCCTTATTAAAATCAATCGTAACAAATTTTTCGTCTTGGTCGACAATATTCCCTTCACCAAAACTCTTGTGCATAACTTCTTTGTCAATCAGATTCATTTTTCCACTCCTTTGATTTTCACATGACTTTTTCTTGGCGACCTTCAAATAGAGTAAGTATCGTTATAGCCAATATCTTATGGAATAAAAAAACCGCACCAAATTTGATCTGCAAAGAAGATGCGCCAGAAAGAATTATAGTCATAAAATTATTACATCTATATTATATCATTATTTTCCAAAACACACAAGTTATCTATTGACTCCATTAAATAACCTATTGTATAATATAAAATTTACATAAATGTAATGTTCTTATGAATGCGCTCACGGAAGTTATTTTCAAGGCATTTTTCATATAAGGCAGGTGACTTTCTTTATGTATAAATTGTTCTATTGTAAATCTTTTCTCGCTTAAAAAGTAGGCCAGTTATTCTATGCTTGTCCATAAATTCCGTGATTAATCAAGTTGTTGATTAGCTCCGCCATTTCTTTTGGTGATTCCGAACGTCCCTCAGATAACCAATTTTTAAGACTTCAATACTCCCGCTAATAATAAACTTTGAAACATATTCAGGGAGATGGGTGTTCTTTTCCTCTGAAGTCATTTTATTCATCATAAATTGCTCCGCGACATGTCTTACTTTCCGTTCAAAGGATAATTCTCCACTTTTATTTAATAAGATTTGCAACTCCTCGTGTTTTGCTGAAAAGTATTGAATTAATTTTTCCGTCATCCGCAAAGCATCTTCTTTTTCCTGTAAATTGTAGGTGTGGAGATATTTCCTCATGTCTGCGATGATCTCATCTTCTATCGTCTCCAATAGTTGAAATGGGTCCTGATAATGTGCATAAAAAGTAGAGCGATTTATATCGGCTAGCTCGCAGATTTCCTTGACGGTGATTGAGGAAAATGTTTTCTGTTTTAACAGTTTCAGTAAACTGTCTTTTAAAACCATCCGTGTATATTTTTTTCTTCTATCTAATTTTTCAGATGTCATGATTTTGTCACCTTTCTTTTATAGGATATCCAACAGTTTAAAAAATTATGTTGATTAATGAACATATGTTAATAAACTGTCTGTTGATTATCCAACACCGTGTTTTATATAATGTTATCGTGATGTTTTTTAGTTGTAAAGATTCTTATGTATAAGCGAGCAGTAATTCCTCAAGACTATCAAACTTGCGGAGGGATTAATCCGTACATGCTTGATTGCCTCAACTAATATTCATTTACTATCTTAAGAGAGGATGAGACACAATCAATATTGCATCTTGGATTATTGAAAAAAGAAAAGCAATTGTCATTACGTTTGTCAGTATCGCTGTGATTAGTGTCTTTCTCCAATTCTTCGTATCTGTCAATTATAATATGGTGGATTATTTACCGGACAATGCTCAATCGACTGAAGCGTTAGAAGTCATGAAAGAAGAATTCGACGGTGCGATACCTAACACAAGTGTATTGATTTATGATGTTTCGATACAGGAGGCATTGGTATATAAAGAAGAGCTGGCAGCGATAGATGGAGTTACAGATATCGTTTGGCTGGACGACGTAATCGATATAAAGACTCCGATAGAAATGGCTGATCAAAGCTTAGTAGAGAGCTATTATCATGATAACCATGCTCTATTTTCTTTTGTAGTTGAAGATGGGGAAGAAGTACGTGTTACGAATGAGATATACGAGCTTATCGGTGAGGAAAATGCTATGGCAGGGGAAGCTGTTGATACAGCCACTCAGCAGAACATGGCATTCACGGAAACAATGTATGCAGCAGCATTGCTTATCCCGATTATTATCATTATTCTCGTCCTATCGACGACATCTTGGGTAGAGCCACTATTTTTCTTAACGGCTATAGGAATCTCTGTCCTTATTAATCTCGGAACCAATATATTTATTGGAGAAATTTCCTTTGTGACCCAATCGGTTGCACCAATCCTTCAATTAGCAGTATCACTGGACTATGCGATATTCCTGTTACATAGTTTTTCAGATTATCGGGAGAAGGTGTCTGATCCGAAGGAAGCGATGCGGCTTGCAATTAAACGTTCCTTTCCGGCGATTGCTGCCAGTGCATCAACAACTTTTTTTGGTTTTATCGCCTTAAGTTTCATGAACTTTGAAATTGGTTCAGACCTTGGATTTAATCTTGTTAAGGGAATAGTTTTCAGTTTTATCAGTGTCATGGTCTTCTTGCCGGCGTTGACAATCATCTGCTATAGATGGATTGATAAAACGCAGCATCGTCCGTTCATTCCAAAACTGAATAAAATTGGGAATGGAGTTTTGAAATTAAGGATTCCAGTCACGATAATTGTATTTATTTTAATCGTGCCTGCATTCCTCGCTCAAAGCGAAACCAATTTCATTTATGGTATAGGTGACCAGCCAGAGACAACAAGACAAGGTACTGATATAAAAAAAATTGAGGAAGAATTTGGAACAAACAATCAAATTGTTGTCTTGCTGCCTCGAGAGGATCTTGGGAAGGAAGAATTGCTCGCACAAGAATTGGCTGACCATCCAGAAGTGAAAAGTGTGGTTAGCTACGTGACAACTGTCAGTGCCGCAGTCCCGCCTGAATATTTAGAGGAAGAAATAACTCAACAATTTTATTCGGACAGCTATAGTCGATTTATTTTAAATACAACGACGGAAGTGGAGGGGGAACAGGCCTTTGCGTTCATAGAGGATGTCAGCGATACGGTTGGAAACTATTATGATGATTACTACATGCTTGGTGAAAGTGTGACATTGTATGATATGAAGAATGTCGTTCAAGAAGATAATACATTCGTAAATACAATGACAATCGTAACCATCGGACTGGCATTACTCATCGCCCTGAAGTCCTTATCTTTACCGATTGTACTTCTGCTCACGATTCAAGCTGCGGTTTGGATAAATCTTGCTATACCATATTTCACAGAATCACCACTTGTTTTCGTCGGTTATTTAATCGTAAGTACGGTACAGCTTGCAGCGACAATCGATTATGCTATTTTACTTACGGAGGATTATACAATTAAACGTAAAGAGATGCCGGCATTGCAAGCAGTCAAACAATCATTGAATGATAAATTTTTCTCAATTATCATTTCGGCCTCCATCTTATCAAGTGTTGGATTCATTCTCTGGCTTACATCAACAAACCCAATTGTATCATCCATTGGACTTCTATTAGGAAGAGGCGCACTGTTGGCATTTATCCTAGTTATTGTGTTCCTGCCAGCATTGCTCGTATTTTTAGATAAGATAATTGAAAAAACAACGTGGAAAGCGAACTTTTATAAGGAGGAGAGATGATGCGAAATTTGAAAAAGAGCTTCATAGTTTTTATATGCTTGCTTCTCTTCTTGCCGACTGTAACTCCTGTGACTGCTTCGCCGAATGAAGAGGAGAACACGGAAAAGACAGGGAGAGTGAAAGGAAAGGAAGAAGTCGTGTATGCGACACTTAGTCCTGTTGGTGAAGAAATAGAGTTATATGTAGTCAACAGTCTCGAGGTTTCGGAAGCAGGACGTATCATTGATTACGGTAATTATGGGGCTTTAAAGAATCTCACTGATTTATCGGAACTGAATCAATCGGGTGATGCTGTTGAAATGACAGCTTCTGAAGGGAAATTCTATTATCAAGGAAATTTAGATGATGCCGAATTGCCTTGGGATATCGGAATCACTTACTTATTGGATGGAAAGGAAATAGATCCTAAGGAACTTCCTGGTAAGGATGGCGAATTCGAAATAAAAATTGAAACAAACGCTAATGAGACAGTAAATCCTGTGTTTTTCGATAACTACCTATTGCAGATTTCCTTTGCATTTGATGGGGAGAAAACGAAAAACGTCGAGACGGAAGAGGGGGTGTTAGCCAATGCTGGTAAAGATATCCTCGTAACGTTTACTGTCATGCCAGAAGAGGAAGCAGTCCTCTCTGCCGCAGCTGATGTAACTGATTTTGAGCTCAGCAGTATTGATATTAACGCTATACCACAAAGTATGTCTATTGAAGCCCCGGATACAGATGAATTCACGGAAGATATCGTAACTTTGGCTGATGCGCTTGAAAGTATTGATGAAGGTGTGGTGGAATTAAGAAACGGTACGGCAGACCTGTATGATGGCACAAAAGCGCTTCGTCAAGGATCAGCTGAATATAAAAAAGGTATTACTGCACTGGATAACGGTTCTAATGAACTAGTTACCGGTTCATCAGCAATCAACGAGGCACTTGCAACGATCCATCAATCACTTTCAAAGGCGGAAGATATGGACCTCGGTGAAATCAATCAAGTGGTGGAAGGATTATCAGAGCTTGCAAATGCATTAAGAGAAATTGAAAGTGGCTTGGTTGTGTTAAAGGATAACTACGGAAAAGCTTACAAAGCACTAGATGGAGCAATCGAAGGAATTCCAGTCCATCATTTAGCTGAAGATGAAATAGGTGCATTGCTTCAAAGTGATGCCAACCAGGAAACGGTAGGTAAATTGCTTGAAGTGTATGAAGCAGCTTTGACTGCAAAAGGTACGTATGATCAAATCAAACAGGCTTTTGAAGCGGTTAATGGCACTTTGAGTACGGTGACGGATTCCCTTTCAACCATGGCCGATTCTATGGAAGAAATGGTGGATGGATTTAGTGGCTTACTAGAAGGGATGGATTTTTCTAGTGGAATGAAGGAATTGCAAGAAGGGATTTCTACTTTATCAACAAATTATAAAGAGTTCCACAAAGGTCTTGTTGCCTATACAGATGGGGTGAATGAATTATCGACAGGTTATGAGGAGTTGGATAAAGGAATCGTTGAATTAAATGAAGGAAGCGGACAGTTGGCAGGTGGAGTATCTGAGCTCCAGGCCGGCACTTCTGAACTGGCAGATGCAACAAGAAATATGCCAGACCAAGTGACTGAGGAAATTGACAAACTCCTAGACCAGTATGATAAATCAGATTTTGAACCAATATCGTTCGTTTCAGAAAAGAATGAAGAAGTGAATTCTGTTCAGTTTGTATTGAAGACTGAGCCGATTGAGAAAGAAGAAGCAGTTGAAGTGGAAGAAGTGAAAGAAGAGAAAAGCTTCTGGCAAAAATTATTAGATTTATTTTCTTTTTCATGAATCACGAGGCTGGGACATAACTAGCCGAAAACAGTAATTAAAAAGGATCCAAGCAATCAAAACTTTGCTAGGATCCTTTTTTGAGTCAAATTTATCATTATCGGTCTTTAGATTGGGGTTGTTGGCGGTGAA
>NZ_JAMBON010000069.1 GCF_023715655.1 Oceanobacillus luteolus
AAAGTGTTTGAAAAAACTTAGCTGTTGTTTAATAAGAAAACGGGGTTTTCTTATTAAGTTTATGCTTGGCCACTCACGTGACCTTGCTTGACATACTGGTTGTTTTGTTCAGTTTTCAAAGAGCAAATTTTGTTTTGTTGCTTTTTCGCAACAACTCTTACATTATATCAGACTTGTAATATTGAGTCAAGAACTTTTTCAATTCTTTTTTCAAGTCGTTGTCACTCGACTAAAAGCGACAAGAATTAATATACCACACTATCAAACTAGAAGTCAACAACTTTTTTTGTTTATTTCCGCTTGTTTTCGGTGGCGGATATTTAATATATCATAGACTAAAAAACAATGCAATATGTTTTTTCTACATTTTATTACATTATCCCGCTCTATTTTTCCCTATTTCATGAAGGAAAATTTATCCTGTACTAAATAAATAACATAGTTTCTTAAGAATAGCCTCCGAAATTAAACACACTAAGCCCAATTTAAAGGATTCTCTTTAAAGCTGCATCTTTATGTATAGAAGAAATTTGAACGATTATAACTAACCTACTTGGATGAGCTTTAAAATTTCCTACGTTGATGGTAAACAATAAATCAAAATACCGTATTTATTTTATGATAGATGGGTGGTCTTTACCATATGAAAATGAAAGTAAAACTGTGGACGAGCCAATATTTTAATATTGTAATTCTTGCTTTTATCATTTTCTCTGCATTTTATATGATCACAGCAGCTTTTCCTATTTTTGTGGCTACTGTTACTAATAATCCTGCAATCGCAGGAATTATGACGACGACATTAATGACCGCATCCTTAGTGACTCGTTTCTTTGCAAGTGTCATAATCCAAAAATTCAGCAGGAAATTATTACTCATCTTTTCGGTCGTTTACTTTTTAGGTACAATCGCTCTTACTTTTCTTA
Source organism: Oceanobacillus luteolus (assembly GCF_023715655.1). Taxonomy (GTDB): domain Bacteria; phylum Bacillota; class Bacilli; order Bacillales; family Amphibacillaceae; genus Oceanobacillus; species Oceanobacillus luteolus. Next base: position 927 of record NZ_JAMBON010000069.1, read on the forward strand.
ACGACTCGATTGGATTTTTAATATTCATTAGAGCTTTACAAGGTATTGGGTTTAGTATGCTTACAATGTTGGTATTTACAATCTCCAGTAATATTGTTCCTAAGTCACGATTAGGTGAAGGACTCGTTTATTTTCCATGTCTACAAGCGTCGGTACGACTATGGGACCTCTCATCGCCATCGCATATATTACACATTTTTCGTTTGATTCATTGATGTGGGTAACTCTTGGACTGATGGCTTTTACACTATTATGCAGCTTTTTCACCAAAACGAATTCTAATAATGAAGAGGAAAAACCTAAACCAAAAGAAAATAAGAAAGAGCCGTTCTATGCATATATGTTCGATAAACGTGTGCTGCTTCCTTGTATTTTGGTATCACTTAACTATATGACAATTGCAGGTACCGTTAACTTTATGGGAGCATTTGGGAAAGAAATTGGAGTAGGTGGGAACATTTCGTACTTTTTTATCGCACAAGGAATAGCGATGGTATTGGTTCGCATCTTCTCCGGCAGAATTTTTGACCGCTTTGGTCATCGAATCCTTATTATACCTGCTGCAATTTCAGGCGCGGCAGGGTTAATTTTATTAGGTTTTTCTACTGGAATGATTATGGTGCTCGTTGCTGGGATATTATTTGGGATTGCTTTTGGTGTAATCCACCCTATTGTTCAAGCGTGGGCGTTAACTCTTGTTCCTCCAGAGAAAAAAGCAACAGCTAATTCAATGCTTCTCATTTTTATCGACTTTGGTTTGGCAGCCGGTTCTATCGGGCTCGGCTACTTGGCGGGTATTGTAGGATACGGTATGACCTATGTCTATTCTGCCTCTTTAATGGTAATTATTTTGGTGATTTATCTTTTCGGAAGTAAGAAAGTAAAAGCGGTAGAAATTGCTTCTTGATAAAATCTTTTTTCTATATAGATATGTTATTTTAACTTATTCTAAAACAAAAGGCGGGAGATCCGAATTTGATCTCCCGCTTAGTATTAGCTGAATCGATTAGTCTATAGCAATCACAACAATTTACACCGTCACTTTCACCAAATCCTCTTGTATCTGGCGCAGTTGTTCAAAAAAGCTCTCTACCCGACCTTTTCCAACGCGATGATATTTGCCTAGGATGAGTAATTCCTTTGGTAAATGCCTAACCTTATATATGCCATCGTCATTCAGCTGTTCAATCAGCCCGGGCATTCCTGTGAAGTTCTCTGTACTGAGATCGACGTTTCCGAGGTCGTCAGTCACAACGATTTCACTAGATTTAAAGAATAAGAATAACTCTCCAGGACGGCTGTTTATGAGCTTTTTCCTTCTGATTTCTTCCTGTACAAACTCTTTCAATTCATGGAAGAACGTTTCAGAATGGGTTTCGTTATAGCGAGTCACTCTTAGATGGAAGTTTTCCAATGAACTTGGCAGTTCACTCATGATTCTTGCCTGCTGCTCTCCCCCAAGACGGATCAAGAAACGCTCCGATTCTTCAAAACGTTGTGGAAGTAAGAATGCATCCCTCAAGAAGTAAGGAATCTCAACCGAATCTTTTCCATAGTATATCGTTCGTACTGAAACAAAACCGGGTTCTTCGTTGATTTCATCGAGCAATGAAATTCTACCCTTTTTAGGCTTTGGTTCCACCTCAACAATTTTTATATCTGTTGCTTCTTGTTCTGTATTTTTAGGTTTCTCGTAGGCAAGCGACTCTTTTAAAAGGTCTTCAATTTTCTTAAAGCGCAGTGCCATTTCTTCCAATCCATAAGAATGTTCCTGCTTCATCACCGGGTCCACATATTCCGGTACTTCAATGGTGTACGATTCATACACTTCGACAAACCATTTTACAATCGTGTGGATATGCTCCCAAGCTGTCAGTGATTCTGAAAATCTAAATTGCCGCGTATCATGTGCTGCCACATTCCCTAATTTCCTTACCTCATGAAATGCGTTCATTACTTCTGGAGTGAGTAGACCTGCTTCGTCCAGATTTTGAATCCGCTCCACAATCGTCATGTAAGGATCATTGGTCATATTCTCATGGATCATCACTTTCTCCAACAGTACTTCAATGAACGTCCGGCTATGCGTCAGCATCGAACGGGGACTGTTGTAGATCGCTTTTTCCAGTTCGTATAATGTATGTGCGAATTCTTCCGAGATGTCTGCTAAGAATTCGTAAAAGTATGTAGTCATTGTTGTTCCTCCAAGGTGTATTTCTTATCTGAGTTGCTAATGTATATGAGAATGTATGTGCTTAAGCCAATACACCCAGTATATCAAAATGGAGAAAGTGATACTATAACTAGATTTTTTTGGATAAAAAGTTTGCCTATCTTCTGCAGATCATTACATTTACTTTCACACTAAATTATTGCTCAGCCATTACTTCAAAATATCTTCCAACGTCTTATCCAATGTAGGGTAGGCAAACTCATAGCCTTCCATCTCTAATCGTTCTGGCAGAACCCATCGACTTTTCAATACGAGTTCGGTTTCTGTACGAATGAAAATAGAGCCAATCTCCAACATCCACTTAGGCGAAGGCAACCCGAATGGCATATTCATCGTTTCCCTTAATGTTTTCATTAATTCACGATTTGTAACAGGAAAAGGTGATGAACAATTAAACACGCCACTTAGCTCTTCTCTTTTCTTTAAAAAGAGAATAATCTTGAACAAATCCTCAATATGTATCCAACTGAACATTTGATTTCCCTTACCTTGTACCCCGCCTAGTCCAAATCTTACTAAGTTTTTGTATGGTATGATGACACCGCCATCCTTCCCTAATACGATTGCAATTCGTAACGCAATTTGTCTCGTGTTCGGTAAATCAAAGTCAAAGAATGTTTTCTCCCATGTTGTCGCAACATCAACGGAAAATCCTGAACCGATTACTCCATCATCTTCCGTCATCGGCCGGTCCTCGGCATGCCGGTAAATTGTCGCCGTACTGGAGTTGATCCAAACCTCTGGCGGATGACTACATGCCTTGACGGCCTCCCCGAGCAAAGTCGTTGTCCTTCTTCTTGATTCCATGATTTCTTTTTTATTTGCTTCATTGTATCTGCAATTTACAGATTTACCTGCAAGATTGATCAGCAGTTCCGCACCTTCTAACGCTTCCATCATTTCCGACTTATCTTCCCAGGAGATATGTTGTTTTTGCCGTGATATAATTTTTACTTCATATCCCATCTCTCTGAACTTCTTCTCGAAATATTCACCAATAAATCCTGTTCCCCCTGCCAGCACTACTTTTTTCATATAAACTCTCCAATCTGTCTTGAGTATTTATTCCTTTTGTAGAGTTAATTTTGGGCTGAGACCTGTAGTACTACTTCAACAAAAAAGGATGCTAATCCTTCTTTTGGATAGCAGCCATAACAAAATGAATGATTACGAACTTCTACTTCATTCATTGCATTTCTCATGTTACCTCGGACTGAAACTCATTCTCTGTAGGCATGTGAAAACTTCTTACGTTACTTGCTGAGGTGAAACTCGTCCATCGAGGGTACATGAGCGCTTCTCATGTTACCTTTTAATCTGAATTCTAGCTCCCAAAGGTACATGAAACCTTCTCACATTACCTCCTCTCTAAGTAAAATAATCCCTTAGAGGTAAGGTGAGAGCATGTATCCTATTTCAAATCTAAAAAAACCGAGCATGCAAATTAACTTCACATGCTCGGTGTACATTTTTCTATTAAGCTGAGACTTGCTCTTCATCTTTAACTTTTTCACTTTCCTGTGCCATTGCTTTCAATGCAACTTGGTTCAGGAAGTTCACTGGTTTATTGAAATGTGGCTGGAAGAAGAAATCGGTTAGTGCCAATTCTTCGATGGTCATTCCGTTAGCGATACCTACGCTTAGTGTATTGATCGATTGTGTAAAATCAGCATCGGAAATAACTTGGGCACCAACAATACGATGTGTTTCTATTTCATAAACAAGTTTTAGTTGGATCACTGCATTTTCCGGCATAAACTCCGGACGGTAATTATCTTCAATAGAAGCACTTGCTACAGACAAGCCCGCCATAGTTGCTGCACTTTCCGTTAATCCTGTTGAAGCGATGTTGTGGTTGTAAATTTTCAATCCAGAAGTTCCTTGAGTTCCTGGGTGCTTCAATACAGGGTTCATCAGGTTATGAGCGACAAGGGTACCCATTCTTACTGCATTTGTTGCAAGTGGAATATAAGACGGCTGTTGGGTTGCATTGTTAGGGACAGCACAGCAGTCACCCGCAGCATATACGTCTTCTACACTTGTCCGCATATATTCATCCACAATGATCGCTCCATTACCCAACATATCAATTTGACCTTCAAATAATCCAGTGTTCGGTCTGAATCCAACACACATGACTACTAAGTCTGCGTTGTATTCGCCTTTATCTGTAATCACCTTTTGCACCGTTCCTGTTCCTTCAAATTTGGAAACAGTCTGGCCAAGTGCAAGCTCAACGCCACGCTCTTTGAAGCTAGTTTCTACAGGTGAGCTGAAAGATTCATCTAAATAACGATTCAAGATTCGTTCTTCACTATCGATCAGTGTGACGTTTTTGCCGTTCTCCTCAAACGCCTCTACAAGTTCTACACCAATATATCCTGCACCAACCACAACAACGTTTTGTACATTTTCAGAACTTCGAATGATTTCTTTTGCATGTGCAAAGTTTTTACATAACAGGATATTTTCCAAATCAGCACCTGGAATGGGCGGTGTAATCGGCCAAGAACCAGACGTGATGATCAGCTTATCATACTGATAATCTTTCATTTTACCTGTTTTCATATCTCTTGCTTGAAGCTGTTTTTCATTTACATCGCAGCTTACCACTTCATGATTCATATGCATGTTGACGCCGCGTTGCTCGAACTGCTCCACGGAAGCGTAAAACAGACTATTCGCATCCTCGACGACACCACCTACATAAAGGGCAATACCGCAAGAAAGGAAAGAAACATTATCATTTTTTTCAAATACATCAATTTGTGCGTGAGGGTATAAATTCAATATATTATTAATCGCTGCAGTTCCAGCATGAGTACATCCAATAACAGCTACTCTCATTATTCATCATCCTCCATTTTGTATGCTCATCTTTTCACATAAGCACGCTGTAAACATAATATATCATATTGTTCATTATTTCACAATATGTTTTTTGAGATTTTTTTAGTTCATGGATTAACAGACTGACTCACTGTTTGCAACACAAAAAACGCTCAGAATGCTGGACTGCCCACCTAGTAGTTACAGTTCCATTTTTCTGAGCGTTATTATTTATTGATATTACGACCGCTTGCTTACTTCCATCTTTATAAACTCCGGTAAATAGTTTGGAGTACAACCTCTTGAAACGAATTCATCTTTATAAAGTCCTGTTTTCTCTCCAATTTGACTGCAACGTTCACGATACTTTTCTTCATAGACGCCGATCCAGCCTGCAGTAAAATTCATAGCCCATTGAACTTCCGGTTCTTCCTCCGCAATATTAGCTTCAATTTTAGATATTAAATCTTCGGTGTTATCCGGCGGAGTTTTTCCAGTCCATCTCAATCGTGCTTGATAATACCAGAAAGCTCGCCTCTGCAGTGCAGAAGGGCTATCCATCCACGATTCGAGCAATGCAATTCTCTTTTTATCCTTGGTAAGATGATTAGCCATCAACCAATCCATCAAGTTATTTCGTTCTTCCAAAGTATGACTCTGCATATCCTGAACAAGCTCATCTAGTACCTCTTGGGTAAGCTGATTTTTATCCATGATTAAGATGGCCAAGAGTCGAGGCATAAACTCTCCGCTTGCCCAAACTGCCACCGCTAGTTCGTGGTCCTTTTTAATCTTCTTCGCGATTTTTCGTAATTCGCCTAGCTTTGTATCACGATTGATTTGGGAAAGAATGCTTTCTGCTTTGTCCGAGCGTTTTACTGCGGTACTTTTGTTTTCACTCACTTTATCCAACTCCTATTTGTAGCTATATGGTCCGTGGTTACCTTTTTACTAGTATAACATGTATCTGATTCGAAATTTCTCCAGCTACTTTTTATAAAGTTTCACTTAATGAAACTATGTGGACTTATTTTGAATTACGGTTTTATTTATTCTACACTACTAATGTGGCTTGAAGAAAAAAGATAATACAAGCCCAATAACTATTTCATCTTAGAGGAGAATGTATATGACAACATTTGTAGATTTAGCAGAGAAACGCCGTTCGATTTACGCATTAGGAACGGATGGCAACTATTCAAAAAAGGATATTGAAAATAGAATTCGCGAGGTTGTTAAACAAGTGCCTTCCGCTTTCAACAGCCAAACAACACGTGTAGTTGTACTATTCGATAGCGCAAACGAGAAGTTTTGGAATCATATTTATGATGTTCAACAAAATGTGCTTGAAGGTGACATGTGGGATATGATGTCAGGCATTATTACCGGAGCGAAAAATGGAATCGGTACGGTACTATTCTTTGAAGATAAAGAAGCGGTTGAAGGAATGCCTGCACAAGGTGTCCGTCAAGAAGCGTATAAACAAAACAACAATGCGAATGCACAATATGCGGTTTGGTTAGCTTTAGCTGAAATGGACTTGGGCGCAAGCTTACAACATTTCAACGTTGGTTATGAACAAGGTTTCGATAAGGGAACGAAAGAAATGTTCAATCTTCCTGAGTCTTACGAAATGCTTGCACAAATGCCATTTGGATCCGTTGAACAACAAGCTGGCGAAAAAGAACATATCGATACAGACGTTCAAGTTAAAGTTTTTGAAAACTAATCTTTTCATATTGAGCGTTTAGACAACAAGAGCTTAGGAAATCGTTTAAAGATTTCCTAGGCTCTTATTGTTATATGGACCAGTGGAATACTCCCTACATGACCATTCAAACCGATTTGTAGAAAATCAACCTTTCTCCAAAGCTTCAATTTCCTTGGTGATTGCTTCACTTCCCACATCTAATTTAGTGGCGATTTGTTTGATATTTTTCCGTGAAATTTGTTCTACTGGTGCCGCAATGGCTAGAGCCCCAATAACTTCCTGATTTCGAAATACCGGCACGGCTACACAACGAATACCAACCATTCGTTCCTCATCATCAAAAGCATAACCATCTTCCTTAATTGCTTTTAAGTGGTAGCGAAATAGTTGCGAATCTTGAAATGTATTTGTAGTGTAAGCGTCAAACAATGAACACCTTCTATTAAATATCCGTTCTTGAGATAATCTCTTTAGAAAAAAATCTGGAGGTTATGCCAATGAACGATGCTAACAAAAGAATAGAATGGAAAGCTAGGTATG
>NZ_JAMBON010000006.1 GCF_023715655.1 Oceanobacillus luteolus
AATTTTATCAAAAGGTGTCCTTTTTGTTTACTAAAATAACGATAGCAAAAAGCGTAGGGCCTACACATTTTTTGTGTGAACTCCTACGCCTTATTTTTTATTTACTGGGGTTTTGTCCCAGCCTCTTTCAATTCTTCAGAAGTTTTTCCTTCGATAATGATATATGATATAATTAAACAAAATTATCATTCTTTTTGAAAATGTATGTTAATACATAGGGGGATTGTCTTATGACGGTAAAAACAACGGATGATATCATTACATTAACGGAAAAATATGGTGCAGAGAATTACCATCCACTGCCTATTGTTATTTCCGAGGCTGAAGGAGTTTGGGTAACGGATCCAGAAGGAAACAAGTATATGGATATGCTTAGTGCCTATTCAGCATTAAACCAAGGACATCGACACCCAAAGATTATTCAAGCTTTAAAGGACCAGGCAGACAAAGTGACGCTGACTTCCCGAGCGTTCCATAATGATATATTGGGAAAGTGGACAGAAAGGGTAGCCAAACTAACGGGCAAAGATAAAGTATTACCGATGAACACCGGTGTTGAAGCAGTAGAAACTGCAATTAAAGCTGCACGCCGCTGGGCTTATGAGGTAAAAGGTGTAGCAGCTGATTCTGCAGAGGTCATTGCAGCAGATGGAAATTTCCATGGCCGTTCGATTAATTCCATATCATTATCTACAGACGAGACTGCGACGAAAAACTTTGGGCCATTCGTTCCTGGTATTATAAAAGTTCCCTTTGGCGATGCAGAAGAGATTCGCAAGGCAATTACTCCGAATACAGCAGCAGTGATAGTAGAGCCGATTCAAGGAGAAGCTGGTATTATTATACCTCCTGAAGGGTATTTACGAGAAATACGGCAGATTTGTGATGAGAATCAAGTATTGTTTGTTGCTGATGAAGTACAGACTGGATTAGCTCGTACCGGAAAGATGTTTGCCTGTGAATGGGAATCGATCGAACCAGATATTTATGTGATGGGTAAGGCTCTTGGAGGTGGTGTCATACCAGTCTCTGCAATTGCAGCCAACAAAGAAATAATGGATGTATTCACACCTGGTTCACATGGATCGACCTTTGGTGGCAATCCTTTAGCGTGTGCTGTTTCCATTGCAGCTATTGATGTTATTGAGGAAGAAAAATTGGTGGAAAAATCACAGCAACTTGGCGAGTATTTTGCAGAAGGTCTTAGAAAAATAAATAATTCTGACTTAGTAGAAGTTCGTGCCCGTGGTCTTTTCATAGGTGTGGAATTTAACCATCCTGTTAGAGAGTTTTGTGAAAAACTGAAATTAGAAGGAGTCCTCTGTAAAGAGACCCATGAGAATACAATTCGTTTTGCTCCACCACTCATCATCACAAAAGAGAACTTGGACTGGGCATTAGAGCGAATCTATAACGTGTTAAATAAATAGTAGAAAAAGGTAACGGAACATATACCACAGTTTTCTGACTGTGGTATTTTTTTATCCTATGACATGTAAATTGACAGTTTAATAGATTTAATGCAAATTATAAGAAAGATACATATTTTTTGGCAGGAGGAGTATACATGAAAAAAATATCGATTATTGGGATGCCGATGGATTTAGGGCAACTGAGACGTGGTGTAGATATGGGTCCAAGTGCCATTCGCTATGCCGACATCGTCGAGCGTCTTGAAAATAACGGTTTCCATGTAGATGATTTAGGTGATGTTCAAATTGGAAGAGATCGTTTGGAGACTGATCCACAAACGGGAATAAGGAACTTGACAGCTGTTGTAAAATCAAGTGAACAATTAATGGCAAAAGTCGAAGGGGTGATGAAGGCGAATTCATTTCCATTGATACTTGGTGGCGATCACAGTATTGCAATTGGAACATTAGCGGGTGTTACTAAATTTCGGAAGCGGTTAGGGGTTATTTGGTTTGATGCCCATGGGGATTTAAATACACCTGAAACATCGCCTTCTGGAAATATCCATGGAATGCCACTAGCCGCATCAATCGGATTAGGTGAAAAGAAGCTTACAGATATAGGTGGATTCACTCCAAAGGTTGAACCGGAAAATGTAGTGATCATTGGAGCGCGTTCATTAGATGAAGGTGAAAAGAACCTAATCAAAGAAAAAGGAATTAAAGTTTATACGATGCATGAAATCGATCGTGTTGGCATGTCATCGATAATTGAGGAGACCATTGCTTATTTTAGAAACAATGGAGTGGATGGGGTGCACCTATCATTTGATCTGGACGGTTTAGACCCTCTATATGCGCCTGGAGTTGGTACCCCAGTTGCAGGTGGTGTCACAACCCGAGAGGCACATTTGGCAATGGAATTATTAGCAGAATCACAGATGATCACTTCTGCTGAGTTTGTGGAAGTCAATCCGATTTTGGATGAACGGAATAAGACAGGACAACTGGCGGTTGATTTGGTCGGTTCATTGTTTGGTGAGCGAATCTTATAAATTATAGGCACAACCGAATTACTATTGACATAACATAGAGGGAAAGGGATAATCAGCTGCTACTGCTTGTTATTTTTCCCTATGTTTGTTATAGTAGGGTAACAATTAAATATCTCTTATTTCTTATAATAAGATAGAGGTTGCAAAGACCATCAGTACTTATGGGGAGGATGAATGAGATCCGTCGAACCATAAGGAAAGGGGAATTTGCCGAAGCAGAAGGAAACTCACTCTTCCCGATGCTGGGTCTATGTCGAAAAGATATAGATCTGTCATATAGGTAACTATATGGTGCGCTATCAGGCAGAAAGAACTAAAATGTTCAACAAGCAATAGCGGCCCACCGTTATTGCTTTTTATTTTGACTAGATATGAAAAGAAAGGGTTGTGAGTGACATGAATTTTGGAAGATTACTAACAGCGATGGTGACACCATTTGATGAACAAGGAGAAATCGACTATTCCAGAACTTCAGCTTTAATTGAACATTTAATAGCTACTGGTACGGATGGCTTAGTAGTAGCGGGTACTACCGGTGAATCGCCAACCTTAACGAGTAAGGAGAAAGTGGACTTATTCAATGTTGTTGTAAAAGAAGTAGATGGCAGGATTCCGGTACTCGCAGGAACGGGTTCAAACAACACAAGAGAAACAATTGAATTAACGAAAGAGGCAGAACAAGTTGGTGTAGACGGTATTATGCTCGTGACCCCTTATTATAATAAACCTTCGCAGCAGGGTTTATATGAGCATTTTAGCCAAATTGCAGCAAGTACTGCATTGCCCATTATGCTCTACAATATCCCAGGGAGAACATCTGTCAATATGACACCGGAAACAATCATTCGTTTAGCTGAAATTGAAAATATTGTATCCGTCAAGGAAGCAAGCGGAGATCTTGATGCAGCAGCAGAAATCATTCAAAAAACTGCGGATGACTTCAGTGTGTATAGCGGAGATGACGGCATGACGGTTCCAATGCTTGCAATCGGTGGAATGGGAGTAGTATCTGTTGCAGCCCATGTTATTGGTAATGAAATGAGGAGTATGATAAATAGCTTTTTAGCTGGTGAAAATGAACAAGCGGCAAAGCAGCATCGACGTATTCTACCGGTAATAGATGTCTTGTTCCAAGCACCTAGTCCTGCCCCTGTCAAGTCAGCATTGAATGAGGCGGGAATAGAGGTAGGCGGTGTACGTTTGCCATTAGTTGAGTTAACGGTAGACGAAAAGCAAAATCTAACTAATGTGATGGAAGAATTCAAGTCGGCAAATTGATTCTTTTAATAACAACTTCAGCCACGTATATATATAATATGCGTGGCTTTTGTCATTTTTTGTCTTGCGCTGAAATCTAATTGTAATATAAGCATAATCAAATTGTTATTTTCCAATGTTATACTTCATACCATAGATTCCTAACAAGAAATCTATGGAAATGGGGGAAAAAGTTTGCGGAAGAAAACTAGGATTTTTACCTTAATAGCTTCTCTAATTTTATTCCAATCAATATTTACAGTTGATGTCTTTGCTACGAATGGGGCTGAATTGGAAGAGATACAGAAAGAAAGAAAAGAAATAGAGAAAAATTTATCAGTACAAGAGCAAAGAATTAATGAATTATATGATGAGTTGCAAGCATTAAATGAAGAAGTCATCCGATTGGACGAGCTATTAAGTGAAAAACAAGCTAGGGTAGATGAAATTACATATGATATAGAAGTGACAATAGAAGAAATCTCTACCTTGCAAGAAGAAATTGAAGAATTAAAATTAAGCATTGAACAACGATTTGATATCTTAAAGGATAGAGCAGCATCGTATCAAAAGTCTGGTGGTCTAGTAAACTATATCGAAGTGCTCTTTGGTGCTAAAAGTTTTGGTGACTTCATCAGTCGTTTGACCGCTGTCAATCAAATTATGGATTCTGATACAAGTTTAATGGAAGAGCTTGAATCAGATATGGAATTAGTAGAATCTCATCAGATGACCAGAATGGAAAAGTTAGATGAATTGAATGCGATGCATGCCGAGCAAGAAGAAAAACTGGTAAGCATCGAAAAAGAGAAGCGTGTACAGGAAAATGCGCAAGAAGCTGTCGAAGCCAAACAACAAGAGTTGATTGCTTATGTAGAAGAGCTGGAGACTGAGGATAGTCAACTGAAATCAATGGAAGAAAAAGTGTTGGCAGATATTGCAGAAGCAGCTAAAAAAGAACGTGAGGAAAGAGAAAAACGTCGCTTAGCAGCGATTGAAAAACAAAAAGCGGAAGAAGCTAAAAAGGAAAAGCAAAAGGATGGCTCTAAGCTTGTTCAGGTTGCGAAAGTTGAACAAAAAGTTAGTAATGCAAAAAGTGACTCTTCCAAGCGATCCAGTAATGAATCGGCCAAGAATGTAAAAAAGGAAGAGAAGGCTGAGTCCAAAAGCTTCACCGTTACAGCAACTGCTTATACGGCTGATTGTAAAGGATGTTCCGGTGTAACAAGCACGGGAATTAACTTAAAAGATAATCCGGACGCAAAAGTAATTGCAGTTGATCCAGATGTCATCCCCTTACATTCACTTGTTTATGTGGAAGGCTATGGCTATGCTATAGCCGGGGATACAGGCAGTGCGATTCGAGGAAATAAAATTGATGTATTCCTCTCATCAGAAAAAGCCGCAAAAAATTGGGGCGTACGCAAAGTGAAAGTTACCATACAATAAAAAAACAAGTCAGCTTTACGCTGACTTGTTTTTTTCTATATTGATGCAACGAAACGTGAGAGATTTGTTATAATTTTTGTCCACAGTTCGGACAGAAATTGGCACCAGCGACTTTTTGGCCACAATTTGGACAGAAGTTTGGTTTGCTAGAATTACCGGAATTACCGGAATCCGGTGAAGCTGGGGCTTGTTTGGCTTGCTGCTGTTCCGTTCCTGGATCTTGATTTTGCTTCATATTTTTCATCATTTCGTTGGCTACATTCATGCCCATCATCATTCCGACCATATCAGAAGCGGTACCACTACTTTTCACTTTACCTGACGCAATACCATCGGTCATTTCTATTTGTTGGTATTTACTGACATCGCCAATCATACCGAGCGCTGCTGCTTTCTGAACTCTATCCTGAATTTCTTTAGGATAATTAAAGCTGCTGACATTGAATCCAGTGATTGTAAGTCCAAGATCATAGATTTCCATATCAAGATCTTCTTTAATACCTTGGGATATTTCGGAAGCGTTGATTTTCAGATTAAATAAATCCTTACCTTCTTTAACGATCCATTTCATCAATAATTGATCAAGTACGGATGTGATTCGAATTTTGACATCTTCTACTAAATAACGCTTCTTCACACCTGCAACATTCTCAATCAATCGCACATAATCATTCACCTTAAAATTAAACGTACCATTTGCACGAATAGGAATTCCACCTGGCATAGCAGGGGAAGGGGATGGAATATTAATCGGATTTTTTGTACCCCATTTTACAGTGAATTGTTTCGTGTTCACGAATAGAACTTCCACTCTTAGCCCAGTTCGAAAGCCAAATTTAAATCCTTTCAATGTAGAAAGGAAGGGAATGATTTCCGATTCAATGTTGTACTCTCCATCATCTTTGAAGATTCCTTCTATTTTTCCGTTATTAATAAAAATTGCATCTTGACCAGGACCAATCATCAAACGGCTTCCCCGTTTTATTTCTCGGTTCGGCCATTTCCAAAAGATCATATCGTCTCTAAATTCTTGCCATTCTACTATATCCGCTAATTGATTTCTAAAAAAAGACATCACTCTCATCCTTTCGATTTTTTTCCGTTTAAAATCCTCTTCTACCGCCACTATGTGATCTACCAGCGCCGGTGATTCCGCCACCACCGCCACGGAAACCACCTCCACCCCCGTTATTATTTGCAGATGGCTTTTTCCTTCTAGTTACGGTTTTTCTTAAATACCGATCCCGCTTACTGATTATTCTAGAGCTACTGCGATTTAAATAAGTTCCACTTGTTACGGTAACTCTTCCACCAGAAGTATAGGCCATTAAAAATACGATAATTGCTGCCAAGACAACTGCAACTGCAAGTTGGAAAAAGGTATTAAAAAAGACTGACTCTGGATTTACCCCAGGTCGAATATCTAAATATTCATCTGCTTTTTCAAAAAAGAGTTTGAATGCTTTATAATAGTCGCCCTGAGAGAAATAAGGCGTAACATGATCAAGAATCAATTCGATTCTTTCGTCATCAATATATTTTTCTGCGATACCAAATCCAGCAATATCTACCATACGAGAATCCATATCTATTGTGATGACGGCCATATTATCCTCTTGGCGATTAAATTCATCTTTTAATTCATCAGTAAAATCCTGCATATACTTCATAATTGTCTTCCCGTTAGTATCTTCTGTCGTTATGATGATAAAATCCGTATTCCATTCTTCAAAGTAGTTTGCTGCTTGCTTCTCTAATTCTTGCACTTGTTCATCTGTAAGCAGATCTGCGTGATCATAGATTCGCTGTACATCGGCAAGGGCAGGAGAGATTAATAGGAAAAATAGAAATGTAAACAAAATAGAAGTTTTCCATAAAAGTTTCATTAGAGAATGCCACCTCCCGTTACAATAAAGGAGATGATTTTCATCAGCAAGAACGATCCACCAGCAATTCCACCAAACCAGGCTGCAATTTTTCCTTTACTTAACGGAGGCTTCCCGACAACTTTCCCTGTTTGGCCGTTCATGGCAAAAATATGTTCTGATTGATCGTAATCATAGTATACCATCCAAACTGGGAGCATCGTGTAAAGACTTTTCCTGCTTTTTGTAGTGATGTTTTTATTTTTGTACCTTACAGATGTATAGCCGCTGACAGTGGAGCGGATGAAGTCGTCCAAAGGTTTATTCATTTTTTCCTTTACTCGGGGAAACAGTTCTTTTGCATCGTAATTATATTTTTCGGCAATGTAGCCGGCAAGGTAAGGGGTCTTAAAATCTTTAAGATCACTATATTGATAAGGTTCCAGTTTATCCATCAATTTGTCATCCATTTTCTCAGAAGCGTCCACCGGCACGCGGCTAAAATCAATTCGTAAATCTCGGTATACATCATAATATTTGGTTTCTGTATAAATATATTCCCCTCTTGAATACGTTCTAACTCGTGTTCCTACAGCATGAACCTTAGCTTCATTTTTTAAATCGTATAGCCAAAAAGGAACGTATATACCAGTTATCTTTTTAATACGACTTGCTGACATGAAGCCACGGGGAGTCAATAGCCCCTTGCGGCACCACTTGATAAAGGCTTCTTCTGCTTGGCGCTTGGAAATGGTAAAAGGAATGACGAGGGAGGGGGCAAGGATTCCTGATACACGGTCAGCTAGAACGACTGCAGCTCCACAAAAACTGCAACTGGTCGCTGTCGTATCGGCATCCGTCACGATGTTTGCGCCACAGTTATTACAATGATATTCCTTTGCTTCATCCTCTTCAAAAACGGTCTCGATAAATTCATCTGAAAAATCTTCAATATTGTCCTGCCTGCCACAATTCCCGCAGGAAAGGGCGCCGGATTCTGCATCAAAAGCCATATCACTCCCACAGTTCGGACATTTATAATGTATAACCATTTTTTATTCCCCCATTAGTTACTTTCCTGATCTTTATTCGGTATCAACTTACTGATCTCTGCATCAATATTTTCTATTTCTTTTGTTTGATTTCTAAGTTTAGCGAGAGCTTCAGCCTCATCTATTTTAAAATTCAATTCTTCCTCGTAACTGGAAAAGCCGCTTGAAACATGGGAATCACTAGTGTTTATTTTTTCCTGCTGGTTTAGTAATGCGGTTTTTTCTCTGATAGAATAGCTTCGTAATTCCAATTGTCTTAGATCCAGGGCTAACTTTTCTTCCAATAGTTTTAACTGTTTTGCATCAACGATAAGTTGGTTGTAGGTTGAGACTAATTCCAACTTTTTTGTTTCCAATTCTTCTTGTTTATTGGCAAACATCATTGCTTTTTCATAGTCACGCTCTTCAACCCGTTCCCGGTATCGTTCCAGCTTTCTAATTTCAGCTTCACATTCATCGACTGCTTGTTTAGCACGCTTAACATCCGATTCCAATGCATTCCGTTCAGAATTTACTGTTCGAAGGTCTAGATTAATGTCACGTAAGGTCTTTTGTACGATTTTATCAGGCTGTTTCATTACATCTAGGTGATGGTTTATATTTGCTTTCATTAACGTACTGAATCTGGATAATATCCCCATGGTCATCCTCCTCTGTTTTCGATTATCTTCAGTTTATCTTAATATATATTACTGGACAAATAAGAATTAGGTTTCATTTCAACAGAATGTCAAAAGAGTAAAATAATTTTACAGTTGTTATTGTTTTGTAAACCCTTCTTAAGATTTGTAATGGCTAATAAAGGATATACATGTATTAGAAAGCTAAGGAAAGGAATGAGTATGATGAAGAAAAAACTAACAATATTTGCTTCCACTTGTCTATTGTCGGGATTCCTTGTAGCTTGTTCAGATGGGGAAGAGCAAGAGCCAGAACAACCAATTGCACCGGATGTTCCTGAGGAGCAAGCTCCTCAAGACGGTAACGAAACAGATCCAGGAACAGAACCAGGTGGTGAATCAGGAACAGAACCTGGAACAGAACCAGGCGGTGAATCAGAAACAGAGCCAGGAACGGAACCAGGCGGTGAGTCAGGAACAGAACCAGGTACTGACCCAAGCACTGATTCCGAAACAGAAACTGACGAAGGATTATAATTCAAAACATTTAAATATGACGTTTCCCAAAAACGAACTCACTAACTCTGAGTTCGTTTTTTATTATTTTGATTTTATTGGATTTCTCAGAGCAGTATCCTTCATCACCGGAAACTGTAGCAAAGAATTCTATCAAAACCAGACCGAGAACAGTGTATGGATGGAAGTTCGTTAACACCGAAATAAGGAACAGTGTATGAATCGATTTATTTATCAAGTATGTCATCGACTAATTTTTTACAAATAAAATGATTGCATTATTTGAATATTTATTATATACTTTATTCAACAATGTTGAGTAAAAGTAAACTAGATTGAATTATTTATTATTTAAGTATTTTTTATAGAAAGCGCTTTGGAATATAGTCCTTAATTCAGTAGAATGCATACGATAGAATGGAGGGATAAGGAATGAGAAATTTACCGAGAGAAGTAATTATTAAGGAAGTCGGTCCCCGAGATGGATTGCAAAATGAAAAAGAGTGGATTCCTACTGATCAAAAGATTGCTTGGATTAATATGCTTTCCAATACAGGGGTAAGGGAGATTGAATACTCATCCTTTGTAAATCCAAAAATGATCCCAGCTTTGAAAGATGCAAGGGAAGTAGGACGTAAAATTAAACGGAATCCGAATGTAGTCTATTCTGCATTGGTCCCAAATATGAAGGGACTGGAATTTGCGTTAGAGGCTGGAATTGACGGGGCATCCGTGTTCATGTCAGCGAGTGAAATGCATAATCAAAAAAATATAAATAAATCCATTGCCGAAACGTATCCTGTACTTGAAGAAGTTATAAAAGAAGCTAAAGCAGTGGGAAAACGGGTCACGGGGTATGTTTCAACTGTTTTTGACTGTCCATATCAAGGGAAAATTACTCCAGAGCAGGTTCTTGAGGTTTGTCAGCGTTTAGTGGATGCTGGAGCAGATGATCTATCTTTAGGTGATACGATCGGTACTGCTGTACCGACCGATGTGGAAAAACTGCTAGAGGTTTTACTGAAACACTTTCCCAAAGAAAAATTAATTCTGCATTTCCATGATACAAGGGGGATGGCTATTGCAAATATCATGACTTCACTCCATTATGGGGTAACTCGTTTTGATGGATCGGTTGGAGGACTAGGTGGATGCCCTTACGCAAAAGGGGCGACGGGTAACGTAGATACAAATGATGTTTTATATCTTCTGCATGGAGTTGGAATACAGACAGGAATCAGCGAACGGAAGATGCAGCAGGCAGGCCTTTATATCCAAAATCTTCTAGGAAAACTGTTACCAAGCAGATCGTTAGCATATATATCGAACGCCTGATAGGTATAAAGCCATGTAGACAACCATTCATAGTTGTCTACATGGCTTTTACTTTGGAAATAGTCCCCGGTTCTTGACTTGAATCAGTCCCTAATATACGATTAATAACGAACATAGGAATTTAGAAGGGAATGAATATCGATAGATCTACATAATATTGGTAAGAAAATTAAACAAATTCGATTACGAAAAAAACTGACTCAACAACAAGTGGCTGATCAATGTGAGATATCAAAGAGTATGTTGTCAAAAATTGAAAACGGTCAAACTGCCGCTGCTGTAGCAACACTCTCAAAAATCAGCGATACGTTAGAAGTCCCACTTTCATGGATCCTCGATGAAGAAAAAGAAGAAGAGCTTATCATACAGAAGAAAAGTGAACGTCCATCTAAAGTAGGGGATGAATCCATGGGATATTCTTACGAGCTGCTTGCTAACCGGGCCCACTATAGCGGACTGGAACCAACGATTGTGCATGTCACTCCGAAAGAATTTAACAAGCGGACAGAAGGGTATACCCATTCACAGGATGAATTTATTTTTATCTTGGAAGGCTCCATTATCTTATTTTACAACGGAGAAAAGCATGTGATGGAAAAAGGAGATAGTGCGTATTTCCAAGGCCATAAACCACATTTATTTATGCCTGTGGACAACGAAGAAGCAAAAGTGCTTACATTATTTATTGATAAAGGATAGCCACGGAATGGTTCACATTTTTCATGAACCATTCCGTGGCTTTCAAGTTTTAGTCTGTTTTTTCTACCGTAGAAACCTCTTCTGTTTCTCGAGGGATCTTGATTGGTTGGTTAGCTTCCGGAAATGCTTGCTTACCAGCAATGCCCTCCAGTAATTCTTTTACATTAATACCAGATGTTTCTTTTAATGACTCTTGTAGAGTGGCCATCAAATTGGTTGCATAGCTGGATACTTTATTAGCACCACTATTGCCTTCGCTTCCTCCTGTATCAACGACAGTAATTTTGTCGATATTGCCAAGCGGACGAGCAATTTCTTTAGCATATTCAGGAAGCATTTTGATAACCATATCCAAAACTGCTGCCTCTCCAAACTGTTCGAAAGCTTCTGCGATTTTCTGTTTCGCTTCTGCCTCCGCAATACCTTTTAGACGAATGATTTCTGCTTCCGATTCCCCTTGAGCCTTTAGAGAATCTGCTTTTGCAAGACCATCGATCCGTACTTTTTCCGCTTCAGCTTTTGCTTGCGCTTCAATGCGGTATTTATGTGCATCTGCTTCAGCCATTTGTTTTGCTTTATCCGCAACGGCCGCTTGTTCAACAGAATAGCGGTCAGCATCTGCTTTTTTCTTCACTTCAGAGTCGTATTGTTTTTCACGACGCAGAATTTCTTTTTCTTCAAGTTCAATTTGTTTCTGTCTTTCGATAATCTTAATTTGCATTTCCTGTTCTGTAACTTGTTGCTTCGCTCTAGCAGTTTCATAGTCATAAGCTTGGTCAGCTCGGGCTCTTGCTATATCTTGTTCCCGGCGGAATTCTGCTACCTTCAATTGATTTTCTTTCTCTGCTTCCGCAATTTCAGTGGCACGTTCGAGTTCGGCTTTTTGGGCTTCCTTTGCAGCTTCCGCACGTTTGATACGTGTGTCTCTTTCAGCGTCTGCGGTAGCAATATCCGCATCTCGTTTTACTTGGGCAATTCGTGGTTTACCAAGGGATTCCAAGTAACCGTTAGAATCTCTTACTTCTTTAATTGTAAAGGATACAATAATAAGTCCCATTTTTGCCAAGTCTTGTGAAGCGACACGCTGTACTTCTTGAGAGAATTTATCCCGGTTCTTATAGATTTCCTCTACTGTCATGGAACCGAGTATGGAGCGGAGGTGTCCTTCTAGAACTTCTTTAGCTTCATATTCTCTGTCGGCGCGGGATTTACCTAAAAATTGTTCGGCAGCAGTTGCGATTTCATTGACCGAGCCGCCGATCTTAATAATTGCTGTACCGTCTGCCATTACAGGAACACCTTGTTCTGTATAGACTTCAGGAGTAGATACTTCAAGTTTACTGGATAATAAGCTTAAAGGACTTGCTTGTTGGAAAACTGGCAGAACGAAGGTACCGCCTCCACGGATGATTTTAATTTTATTTCCGGCTTCATCCGTATGTACATTTTTTCCACCTAGATAACTTCCCGTCACAATTAATGCTTCGTCAGGGCCCGCAGTACGATATCTCGTCGTGAAAATAGCAATAAAGGCAATAACTAAAAATACGACAATCGCCACTACAACCCAAATAGTCATGCTGATTGCATCGAACATTTTGTTTCCCCCTTATAGGTTTGTTTATTAAAATACTCTAGATGAGTAGATTAACCTGATTCCAGATCAAATCCGGTTTCATAAGGCACTACATACAGAACACCATTCTTTACTTCTATGACTAAGACACGCGTTCCTTCCTGAATCAACTCATTATCGTAACTTGCCGCAGGTTTGGAAATCGTACCACTTTTACTTTTGATTACAATCTCACCAAAACCATCCTCCGGAACAGATAAGATGATTTTTCCAACTCTGCCCTTCAAAGAATCTTCCGTATAACTTAATGATTCCTCTGCTGATTTCATAGGTATAAAGACGAAGATATTTAATACGGCAGCGAGAATGAATGCAAGAATAGAAGATATGATAATAATTACAATACTAGATAGAGAGGTAACAAGCTCTAAAATATATGCAGCTGCGGAAAAAAATGTTATAAAAGCTAAAATGAGTGCTGGATTAAGAAATGGAGATATTTCACCAAATACTTCAATAAAATCTCCGAAGAATAAATATAGTATGGTTAAAATCCCAGCGATGATCAAAACAAACAAGTAAATATTTTCAATAGGTGTACCAAATAATTCCATATCATCCCTCCTTTACCATTTAATTTCCTTAATCATAATACGGATGAACCTAGACATTGGTTTCATATTTTTTGAAAGTAATAATCTTTTTCTATTTTATGTTTTACATAAAGAAATATTGGATATTTTATACAGGTATTTTTGAAACAGAGGGGGAAGTGTTGTTATGAAATCTTTAAGTTATGTAAAGGGGGGTGAGATGAGTTTGTGGTGCGATTGCCATGAATAAAAGCTAGACAATCAAATTTAACATGATTGTCTAGCTCACTTATTTAATAAATAAATTCCATGGATATTCTTTTGGTGGAGAAGATTGAATCCGGATTTCCTCTTTTTTCGTAGGATGAGGAACAGCAAGTTCATTTGCCCATAAGGCTATCTGTTCACCTGGTTTGTTGACTTTATCCCCATATTTTTGATCTCCGTAGAGTGGGAGGTCGCGACTCGCCAGTTGTACCCTGATTTGATGTGGTCTTCCGGTATGGAGGTTGATGGAAAGCAGGCTCAGTCCATCCTTCGTTCCGATTAATTCGAAGTCCAGGATAGCCTTTTTAGCATCTTTATGAGTACTTGACGTCGTATATACTATATTTTCTTTTTTGTTTTTTACGAGATAATCTTCTAAACGAGCAGAATTCTTCTCTGGGGTCCCCCTTACAATCGCCAAATATTTTTTCTCCATCTGGTGTTTTCTTATCGTGTCTGAAAGGCGGGAAGCCGCTTTTGATGTTTTGGCAAAAACCATGACACCTCCAACAGGGCGATCCAACCGGTGGACCATTCCAGCATACACATTTCCAGGTTTATTATAGCGTGTCTTTATATCTTGTTTTACAAGTGTAAGTAAATCAGTATCTCCCGTCCGATCCGCTTGGACTGGAACATTTACTGGCTTGATGACAAATAACAAGTGGTTGTCTTCGTATAAAATTTTTAGATCCATGATTATATCCCTTTCAACGTTGTATTAGTTCATATCATAACATAAGTTAAGATGAACTTCTCTACTCGCAATTTCTATCTGTTTGAGGTTAGAGATTTAGAAAGAAAAAGGCATGCACGTCATATAAGACGAGCATGCCTCCCGACAATAGCCTAGAACTATTCATAAACATAACCTTCTTTGGAAACTAGGAAGCCAAAGATAGTAATAATTACTGCCGCAATCATAATAGCTATGGTTGGAATCATCCAGCTTCCTGATAAATCATAAAGAAAACCAATAAATATTGGTCCGAATGCTGCCAGGACATAACCTGCAGTTTGGGCCATACCGGAAAGTTCAGCAGCAGCATTAGAAGTCCTTGTCCGCAAAGAAAAGAGTGTTAATGCGAATGCGAAGTTACCAGATAGTGAAATTCCAATTAATACAATACAAATCACTGTAATGATAAAGTGACTGCTTATTAATAAGCCGCCGTAACCAACAAAACAAGAAAGGGTGAGAAATGCGACCATTCCTTTTAATGATTTTACTTTTTCGGCGAGAATAGGGACTAGAAAGCTTGCCGGCAACCCTATAAACTGTGTAAAGGATAACATCCACCCGGCCATTTCCGTTGTCATTCCGGTTGCATGTAGAATTTCAGGCAGCCAAGAAATCGTAACATAAAATAAGAAGGACTGTACCCCCATAAACCCAGCGATTTGCCATGCTAGTGGAGAGAGCCATATTTTTTTATGCGTAGCGTAAACATACTTCATTTCGCTTTCATCCGACGTTTTCGTCTTCTTATGTTTAGTACGTAGATAAATCCAGATGAGGATTGCAAGTAATACTGGAATTGCCCATATCAAAAGTGCCACTTGCCACCCAAGACCGAGATTTTCAGCGATTGGAATACTGATCCCAGATGAAATTGCAGCTATCACTCCCATTGTAGTCGTGTAAATTCCTGTCAAGACTCCTACTTTATGTGGAAATTTATCCTTGATTAAGCCTGGTAATAAAACATTTAAAATTGCAATTCCAAGTCCTGCAAATAAAGTGCCCGTAAATAGTAGAATAATAATAGAAGTCGTACGGGCACTAATACCGATTAAAAGTAAAACAAGACCAATTAACATTGCTCCTTCATACGTATAACGATTTCCTATTCTTGCCGCAAAGGGCGACATTATGGCAAACGCTATTAAAGGGAGACTCGTTAATAGACCAGCGCTCCAATTTGTAAGTCCAACATCATCCCTGATCATTCCGAGGAGTGGTCCCACTGCAGTTATTGCTGGTCTTAAATTGAATGAAATTGTAATAATTCCTGCAACCAACATAAACATATAGACCTTATTCGCATGTTCCAATTTTTCTTGTGTTGACATAAGATGTCTCCTTTCTATTAAGGAACGAGGAGAGAGACACGTAGTGAAACTGTGTCTCTCTTAAGTGCCGGTAACTTTTCTCTTTAATTCTGAACTAGCTTGGTTAATACCTCGATAGGTTACACTGATATTTTTTTCTCGATATTTTTCTTCTATCTTCTCTAACGCTGCTATTGCTGAAGTGTCCCACAAATGTGCTTCCGTCAAGTCAATAATAACTTGTTCAACATTGTCATCATAATTAAACTTTCCAGGGAAATCACTTACAGAAGCGAAGAAAAGTTGTCCTCTAATCGAATAAATCTTTGTTTGTTGTGCATCTAATAACTTTTCATTGATTTCAATTTTTGAAATCTTTGCCGCGAAAAATATTGCACTTAATAGAACACCGATAATTACACCGATAGCCAAGTTACTTGTAACGATTACGATTGCTACGGTTGTCACCATAACAATTGCATCTGTGATTGGAATCCGGTAGATGTTCCTTAGTGATGACCAATCAAATGTACTGATGGAAACCATAATCATAACTCCTGCAAGTGCCGCAAGTGGAATTTGTACGACTAATCCACCGAGTACAACGATTAAAAACATCAAAAATACTCCTGCTACAAGAGCGGATAATCTGCCACGTCCACCAGATTTTACATTGATAACAGACTGTCCTATCATCGCACAACCCGCCATTCCTCCGAAAAATCCTGCAACGATATTGGCGATCCCTTGACCACGACTTTCTTTATTTTTATCACTTGCTGTATCGGTCATATCATCTACTATATTTGCCGTAAGTAATGATTCAATTAATCCAACAATAGCGAGTGAGAAAGAGTAGGGTAGAATTATAATCAACGTTTCCAATGTGAAAGGAATATCGGGGAAGAAAAATGCTGGAAGCTTTTGTGTAATAGTTCCCATATCACCAACCGTACCTGTTTGAATCCCACCGTAGATGACAATCACCGTAATGACAACAATTGCAACTAGGGTAGATGGCACTGCTTTCGTCAATCTAGGCAAGAGATAAATAATTGCTAGTGTCAGCCCAACTAATACATACATTACCCATGATTCACCTGCAAAGTGGGGAAGTTGTGCCAAGAATATCATAATGGCTAAAGCATTCACAAAACCAATCATGACAGACTGAGGAACAAATTTCATGATCTTCGATAATTTTAAGGCTCCGAAAATAATCTGGATGATGCCTGTAAGAATGGTGGCAGCAAGTAAGTATTGTAATCCATAATCTGCTACGAGGTCGACCATCACTAATGCCATCGCTCCAGTTGCGGCAGAAATCATACCAGGTCTTCCGCCAACGAAAGCAATGACGACCGCAATACAAAATGATGCATACAATCCAACCATTGGATCGACCCCAGCAATAATCGAAAAAGCAATTGCTTCCGGAATTAAAGCTAAGGCTACTACAATTCCTGCAAGAATATCACCTCGAATATTTCCGAACCATTCTTCTTGCAATGTTTGAACTTTCAATTAATCACCTCTAATAAATTCTCAGTTGTTATAAATAGTAACCCTATAGCGAGAACTCGACTTTCACCATACAAATCATAGCATAAATGGGGAGAAACAAAAAATGACAAGGAAACGTTAACATCTTTGCTTCTTGTGGTTTTTCACTATTTTTCTATGATTTTCAACGTTTCTCTGATGATAAGTTGATTTTATCCATATACTCCGCTTGGCATTCATTTTTACAGCTGTTCAATTTGTCTAATTTAAGGTATACTTGGAACGATTTGTCAGAAATTAATTGGTAGATTCCATAGGATGGATTTATCAGAAAAAGGAGGGTGGAAAATGAAGAGTGAAAAGGAAAAGATGGTTGCTGGTCAATTATATAATCCTGAAGATCCACTTTTAAAAGAAGAGCGTCTGAGAGCAAGGCATTTAACAGGAGAGTACAATGTCACTTCACCACATGAGGATGAGAAGCGGATGGAAATCCTTAAACAGTTGTTTGGTGAAAGTGGTGAGAACACCTATATTGAACCGAGTTTTCGTTGTGATTATGGTTATAATATCCGACTCGGTAAAAACTTCTTTGCAAACTTTGACTGTGTATTCTTAGATGTCTGTGAGATAAAGATAGGAGATAACTGTTTATTAGGTCCTGGTGTACATATTTATACAGCATCTCATCCTGTTTCTGCAGTTGAACGGAATAGTGGGTTGGAGTATGGAAAAGCAGTATCCATTGGCCACAATGTATGGGTTGGGGGCAGAGCAGTTATTAATCCTGGTGTGACAATTGGTGATGGTGCAGTAATTGCGTCTGGTTCAATAGTTACTAAGGATGTTCCTGCCGGAGTCGTTGTTGGCGGAAATCCCGCGAGAATCATTAAATCAATTGAATGATTCTGATGTATTCTGGGGCTTCGGTTAAGTATCCATGGATTATTCTTAATTGGCATTTCCAAAAAGATATTATTATTGATGATTTTTTTGAAACCTTTTATGAAAAGTATCGTATAATCATGTAGGCAAACTTGAAAGGGGATTACAATGAAAAAAATTACAGTAGGAATTATGTTTATGCTCATTATGTTTTTAGCTGCATGTGGAGAAAGTGAAGATGCACAAGATGTATACCAAAAAGCGCTGGAAGCGGGAGAGAAGATAGAAAGTGCTGAGGTTGATATGACGATGAACCAAATCATCGAAGGAGACCCGGCGATGGGTTCTATGGAGATGGGGATGGATACGAAGACTGCGATGACGCTTGACCCGCTTACGATGCATCAAGCTGGTACGATTACAATGAATATGGATGGAATGAGTCTTGATAACGATATGGAAATGTATCTAACAAATACAGATCTTTATATGTATGAATCGATGAGTCAGACATGGATGAAGATGAGTAGTGACATGATGCCAATGGATCTAGCGAATATGGAACAAAATCCACAAGAACAGTTGGAAATGTTGGAATCATTTATTGATGAAATCGATTTTTCTGAAGAAGATGACTACTATGTATTTAAGTATGATGGGGATGGAGAAGAATTATTCGAACTTTCCCAGGAAATCATCAAAGAAAACTTTGGTGAAGGCGTTCTAGGAGATGCTGGAGTGGATATTGAAGAAGTGTTAGAAAATATGACAGTTCATTCCCTTTACTATGAAGTCCATATTGATAAGAAGACCTATGATACAAAGAAACTCATTACAAATATGGATTTGGATATAACGGCAGAAGGGGAAACTTTAAGTCTACAACAAGAAATGACTGCTACTTACACTGGTATAAATACAGTTGATGAGATTGAAGTTCCACAAGAAGTAATCGATGCAGCAGAAGAACTGTAAGATTAGGAATCTATCAATCTATATTATGGAGTGGTAAAAAAGCTCGGATTATTATAATCCGAGCTTTTATCCTGTCCAGTGGACATCATTCTTATTGGAGAGAGTAATAAAGTTCTTCTATTTTATCACTTTCGACGGGGCGGCTGAAAAAGTAACCTTGTCCCTCATGGCATTGTTGTTGTTTTAAGTATTTGAATTGATCACTGTTTTCAATGCCTTCTGCAATTACACGGAATTGCAAGTTCTTGCCCATGCTGATGATGGTGTTGACAATGATTTTTCCGTCCCTATCCAGATCATCAATAAAAGACTTATCAATTTTTAATGTGTCGATCGGCAGTTGTTTTAAGTAACTTAAAGAAGAATAGCCCGTACCGAAATCATCAATAGAAACTTTTACTCCTAAGTCTTGTAAATCATGCAGTTTTTTTGCTGAATCATCGATATCTAATAACGTGCCCTCTGTGATTTCCAATTCCAAATAGGAGGGATCGACTTCTGCTTTATGCAAGATTTTTTTCAAGTCGGCTACAAAGTAAGGATCTTGAAATTGAATTGGAGAGACGTTAACCGAAACACGTTGCAGGAATAATCCTTGCTCTTGCCAGCTTTTCATTTGTATACTCACGCTTTGAAGGATCCATTTGCCGACTGGTATGATAAGGCCGGTTTCTTCTAAAATTGGAATGAATTCTGCAGGAGAAATTCTTCCCAACAACCGATTATCCCAACGTAGTAAAGATTCAACACCAACGATCTTATTCGTCCTTAAATTGATCAGTGGTTGATAAACAAGTGAAAATTCATTGCGTTCCAATGCTTCGCGAATTTCAAGTTCGATCTGATAGGTACGTTCCAATTCTCTCTCTTGGTTATCGGTATGGAAATGGAATTGGTTTCTACCTTGTTTTTTTGCATGATACATCGCTGTATCAGCTTTTTTGATCAAGTTCTCAATAGATGGAATCTCCTCATCACCTGAAAAAGGAAAGCCTCTACTAATACCGATACTTGCTGTAACCAACAGCTCCAGATTATCAACACAAATTGGTTTACGGATTGCCGCAAGTAGTTGATTCAATTTGTTATTGATATCTTCCATCGATTGATTTTCCAAAAGAAGAATGAATTCTTCTCCATCATATCGGAAGATAAAATCTTTATCTTGGATGCATGCTTTGAGTCGTTCAGAAATGGTGATTAGTACTTGATCCCCGACATCATGTCCAAAATTATCATTAATTATTTTAAAGCGGTCAATATCAATAAAAAATACGGTTATCTCTTTGTCTGCTGCGTGATGGCAATCATTTATCCATCTCGTAATTTGGTTCCGATTAGGAAGGCTTGTTAATGGATCGACATAGGCCAATTTCTCTATCATTTGCTCATGTTCTTTTCTTTCTGTTATCTCGCGCTGAAGCAAAACATAGTGTTTGTCACCGGTAATCTTATTCATAATTGGTGAAATGGTGATATCGCTCCAATAATATGTACCGTCTTTCTTCTTTTGTTTCAACTCTCCAGCCCACTTTTTTTCGTCTTCGATGGTGTGGGTTAGATTTTCTGATATCTCACTTGTAAAAAAATTTCCAAATGAATTTCCAAGCATTTCTTCTTTAGCGTAGTTGGTGACTTCTGTAAACTTATCGTTGACATATTGAATATTTCCATGATAGTCGAAAACGACAATCATCATCATGTCATTGATTGCTTCCTCGATGTCATACTGTATTCTTTCTCTATAGGTTATTTTCACTATCTCATCCATATGACTTTCCTCGCTATTCGACTGGGTTTATGTCATGAAACTTTTTTGTAGTATAATTGTACTATACACCATACCTGCTGTCTGTGACAAATAAGTAAATATTTCATGTTCTTTAAGATTCATTCCGATTACTGGGTATCCGGTTCTGGGTAATTATAACCTTTTAAATCAACTTCCATTGATTGGATGGTTTGATCTTCATATGGCTTGTCCCTTTCATCCCGTTCGACCGAGACGATTGCATCTACAACCTCCATCCCTTCAATTACTTTACCAAAGCTCGCATATTCTCCATCTAAGTGGGGAGAGTCTTCTACCATAATAAAAAATTGCGAGCCTGCAGAATCTGGGGACTGTGATCTTGCCATCGATAGCACACCACGTTCATGGGCTAAATCATTTTCAAAACCATTGGAAGAAAATTCACCCGTAATAGAATATCCCGGACCACCTGTGCCATTTCCTTCAGGGTCACCGCCTTGAATCATGAAGCCAGGGATTACCCGATGAAAAATCAATCCGTCATAAAAGTCATCTTCAATTAATGAGATGAAGTTCGCAACTGTATTCGGTGCAATCTTCGGGTATAATTCTGCGATTATTTTTTCATTATTTTCCATTGTAATCGTGACAATTGGATTTTCTTCCACTTCATTTGGATAATCATTAGGATTGGAAGCTTCATTTTTTTCTGTCTCATTATTACAAGCCACTAAGAAAACGATAAACAGAAAAGTCATGAGTAAAAGTAATTTTTTCATGCTTTATCCTTCCTTTCTCTGTTTGAGGATTGAATCTGTGTTCATTATAGCATGGATTCTTTGAAAGGGTATTCTGGGACGTCATGCTTGATGGCCACCGATTTTTCTGCTGCGTTCAAGCAGAATTCCTGCTTCGGTGTAACTGGACGCACGTAGAATGGAAGTGGCACCATATTTATCACGGATGGCATCCATTACAAAGCCGATATTATTTTTCTTTAGCCGATTTTCAAATAAATCAAGCTGGATGTCACCGTAATCATAAAGATTGCCAAGAGTAACATAAACATGGCGGATGTTGCTTCTTCCGTCATAGAATTTTCGGAAGAGCTGCATACAGATTTCATGCATATCCATCGTTACATTTGTGGGCCGATCAATGCTCATGGAGCGGGAAAATCCGCCTCCGGTTTCTGATGAGTAGGAGATACCAAGGCTGATTGTTTTTCCAACTTGGTTTGCAGTTCTGGCACGACGGCAGACCTCCTCACATAAATCCAAAATACAGGTTGCGACTTCTTCCTTAGAGTAATCACGAAGCAGCGAAATTCCATGTCCAAATCCCTTTTGTTCAGTTTTGGTGAAATCACCATAAACTGGACTTAAATCAATACCCCAAGCATGCCAGTAAAGTTGTTCTCCCATAATCCCAAAGCGTTTTTTTAATTGATTCAAATCATAGCGGGCGAGCTGTCCCAAGGTGATAATTCCCATACGATTGAGATTGCGTTTCATTCTGCTGCCGATTCCCCAAATTTTCTCGATTGGGAAGGGCCAAAGTTTTGCTTTCACGTCTTCGTATTTACATTCTGCAATACCTTCCTTTTTTGCATGAAGGTCCATGACCACCTTGGCGAGGAATTTATTATCACCAATTCCGATGGAAGCAGTAAGCCCAAAGTTGTCTAAGATTTCATTTTTTATTTTCTCGGCAATTTCCCGTCGATTTCCAAAAAGACGTCCCAATCCGTTTACCGTTATCCAAACTTCATCAACGGAGTACTGGTGAATCGCTTCCTTTGGTGCATAATTATTAATTAATTTTGTGATTTCCAAGGAAACATGTAAATAATCAGCCATTCGTGCGGGAACAATATGAATGTTAGGGTCATCTGGAAGTTCAAAGTAGCGGCTCACATTACTAATACCATACTTTTCCTTTAAGGCAGGGGAAGCAGCGAGGACAATACTCCCGGGACGATTTAAGTCACCTACAACAGCAAGCATCGTTTTCATCGGATCAAGTCCGCGTTTTACCGCTTCAACACTGGCATAAAAAGAGCGCATATCTATACATAAAACGTCATTTCGCGGATAAGTTGAATAATCCATGTTGCTTTGCACCACCTGACAAGAACGTTTGTTCTATTATATGTAGTTTTTCAGAGGTTAGCAATGGAAAAATGAGGTAATGCGGGTGGAAAGCTTGATGGAACGGGAAAATTCACGGCAAAAAAATCCCACCTGATAAGGTGGGAAGTGAAGGTTATTCTATTCTTTTTGAATTCCACTGATTGTCCCGTCTAGAGTCATTGGCGCAGCCATATCAACAAAAAATAATACAACTGTTGCATCTGTCATTGCTGTAATTGGTGGGAGATCTTTTTCCAAGTCGGTGACAGCTTCATATTTTTCCAAGCTAAGCGAGAAACGGTTTTAGAGCTGGATAGCTTGGAATTTCCAATGTTTGGCTCGATTGTGGATGAGCATCGAGTATGAAGGCGTTTTGCCTTACGGTTAGTGGTGCATCACTGCTCTCGGGTCCAACCATCACATACCAATTTTCATTAGCAAGAGGCTTTTCATGAAATTGGATCGATGGCGGCAACCCGGAGGAGTGGGGACGCAGGAAAATTTGCAGCATTTCAATGTCTTCGCTTTTCGCTTTTTCCTCATGCCAAAAGCTTTCCCCTGCATTCATCATCATTAAACGTCCTTTTTTTATTGTATCTTCTAAGCCAGCTGAATCTCGGTGATAGGAAGTTCCTTTCAGTACATAACTTAAAATCTCATCATTTACGTGTTCATGCATTTTAATTGTTAAGCTTTTTTTCATAAAAGCGTGATCGATATTGGAAAGAGGGCCGAAACCGTAATCTTCCACATCATTTTTATGAATTTTCCCAGGGTGGATTCTTTTGATTGTAAAGTATCCTCTAAATGGAACTGTATGCTCTTTAGCATTTAGTTTTTGTAGCATATTTCTCCTCCCTTCTGAAAGACTGCTATTTACATAGATTATGGAGGAGAAGGGGAGGGCGGGCAAACAATCAGCATCTTACTTCATATCTCAGTTGAGTTCCTGTTTTACTTCTTCTCGATACGTTTCATTACCGATTATATTTCCTATAAAGGAATTCATGTTATGGCCAATCATGATATTTTCCCAAAGATTTAGCTGATCGGTGAATAATACAATCTCTGTTTTATTGCCGTCCAGGTCTTCGGCATAAAGTGCGTCATTTAAAATAAACGCGGTAGAACCACCTTTAGATCCGAAATGAGCGTAGACATCATGATTTGCTTCATTAAATTCCATCAGCCATTCCATTACGTCCCTCATGATTGCAGCAGCTTCAGTCGGCAATTCATCATTTGAAATAATGGCTAAAAGCCTGGCGTAATCACTTGCAGATGCCCCGGGTAAACGATCCGACCAAATTTTTTGAATGTCGAGCGGGTGTTTATAGAAATACGATTCGATATCAATGTCGCTGGCTTCCATCCGATTACTTAAATCTGTCGCCAACTCTCGATACCTTTCGATAGGCATAGCCTCAAGTGCTTCTATGATTTCATCTTTACTCGATTCATTGGCAATGTAGTCAGGGATGAGAAGTGGACTGACCATAGGATAAATCGGTTCATGGTCTGTTAGACCGAGGGAGTTTATCCTTTTGTTGATTTCAGAAACACCAAGAAGGTGCAGGAGGAATTCAGTGTTTGCATTGGAACTGTATGTGATCATTCCTTTTACGATTTCGTGTAATGTTACTTGATTTTCTTTTACTTTATTGTTTGCGCGAATGTCTTTTAACCATTCTTCATGGGCGTTCCCGTCTGTCCCTTTAAGGTAAAATTTGTTTAGTTCATCAAGGGAGATGAGTTGCTGACAGTCTAATAATCCTTCTTCAACTTGAAAAGCGTACTCAATAGCGATGGGGATTTTTACTGTACTGGCTAATGGCCGGACGATATCAGCCTGATACGAGATGATTTCTTCACCATTTCTTGCAACAAAGAGGGAAGTTGTATCTGGGTTGTTTTTCAGGTGGTTGAGTACATAATTAGGATTATCACGAAAGATGAAGGAGGCTGTAACAAAAAGAATTAAAACAATTCCCCCATATATGATTAACCTTTTCTTTGTATACGTTTTTTTGTCTAACAAAATAAACGCGATGAAGCCAAGAATTAGAGCCAGTATATAATTGACATGAAAGAGGAGTACAGCAATGATGATTGAAAACACAATGAAAATTGTAATCACTGCTTCTCGAATTTTTTCCTTGGAACGCTGTTTCTTACTCAGGAAAGGTAAAAGAGTTAGCACAACAATACCTGAGAGACCAATCCAAGCCCAACTAGTCAATATGAACACTCCCTTCTCATTAATAGATTCTTCTTAAGACAGTTAAAATAGTTGCATGGAGAATCATCAATCCTGAAATCAAGAACCAAATCACCAGTTTATATGTTTCATAATTCAAGTGTTGAATGTATTGATCATACATCTCAATTAAAAACCATCCAAGTGGAAGTAAAGGAAATATTATACCATATGATCTGTTCATAATACTTTTTCCGCGTTCATCTTTAGATTCTCTTCCAAATTCAAATTTTAAAGCATAGAAAATGGCAATAAAGAAAATGACTACATAGGTAAGACGTAAAGTGGTTAATAAAGCTTCCATCATTTATCATCCTCCAATTCATATTGAAAAACTTCTTGTAAATCAACATTGAAGAAAAGAGCAATATCAAACGCTAATTTCAAAGAGGGATTGTATCTGTTTTTCTCTAGGGAAATAATTGTTTGTCTACTTACACCCAATTGATCTGCAAGTTCCCGTTGCGATAACCCCCTTTCAGCTCTTAAAATAACAATCCTGTTGCTGATTTTTCTTTCTTGATTTAATGGCATATCATTCACCTCTTCTATTAATAAGTACCATATTTTTTACATAAGGTAAAGTATTTTTTACCAAAAGTATAAAATACTTTACTGATTATGGTATTGTATGCAGGATTAACATTAAAAATCCCATCCACTGTGCACTAAGGCAGTAGATGGGATTACCTTCATTCTTTTTTTTTATATCATTAATTAATAATATCCTCAGATGGTCCAAATATTTCAAAGTGGATATCCGTTTCAGCAACACCATAGTCTTTCAACATAAGATAAGCCGCACGCATAAATCCTTTAGGTCCACAGAAATAGTAAGCAGCATCAGGACCAGGTAGGACGGTTGAGAGCCATTCGGCATCTATGTGTCCTTTTTTATCATATTGATCATTTTCTTGAGGGGAAGCATATATCGTATAGTTAATGACGTTTTTATGAGCTTCAGTAATTTCTTTCACGCGGTCTTTCATCGCATGAACGTTACCGGAATTGGCTGCATGGATATAAATCACTTTACGATCCGGTTGTTCCTCGATGACTGATTCCAGCATACTCATCATCGGAGTAAGTCCAACCCCGCCACTCAGCAATACTAATGGCCTCGTATCTTTTTGATCTAACACAAACTCTCCAGCTGGAGCACTGATTGGTAGAATACTGCCTTCTTGAACCTTTTCATGCAAGAATGTAGAAACAATTCCTGCCGGATGTTCTGAAGTAGCATCTTCGCGTTTGACACTAATACGATAGTAGCCTTCACCAGGTGCACAAGATAAGCTGTATTGACGCATATGAGTGTATGGTTCGCCTTCAATTTCAGCTTTTACCGTAATATATTGTCCAGGCTCGTATGAAGGGAAAGGATTATCATCGGCCGGTTCTAAATAGAATGATGTAATTACATCACTTTCCACTACTTTTTTCGTCACTTTAAAGTCACGGAAATCGACCCATCCTCCAGTCCTATTTTTCGTTTCCTCGTACATTTCTTTTTCGACAGAAATAAAGACTTCAGCGATGACTCCGTATGCTTTTTCCCACGCCTGGATGATTTCCTCAGTAGCTGCATCTCCCAGTACATCTTTAATAGCAAGTAATAAATGTTTACCAACAATCGGATACTGTTCTGGTTTGATATTTAAACTTTTATGC
Source organism: Oceanobacillus luteolus (assembly GCF_023715655.1). Lineage (GTDB taxonomy): Bacteria > Bacillota > Bacilli > Bacillales > Amphibacillaceae > Oceanobacillus > Oceanobacillus luteolus. Next base: position 26,925 of record NZ_JAMBON010000006.1, read on the forward strand.
TTATGGGCGATGGATACAACTTTTGGTAAAATCGCTTCCAAATTGTCGATATGTGCAGCAGCTGCATATACCGTATTCGCAAGCGCACGTGGTTGCTTTCCCTCGCGTTGATTCGTTTGGTTAAACACATTTTTCAATTCGGGGTGGTTTTCAAACATTAATTGATAGAATCGTTTAGTGATTTTCTCTCCATGTTCCTTTAATACTGGAACGGTTGCCTTAATAATTGTTCTTGTTTGTTCATCTAAACCTCTCGTAGCAGTTGTCATATGTCAAGCACTCCTTTTGAAAAATTAAAGATGTATTTTAAATACATCTTTATTGTATATTTAATTTAAACACTATCGCAATAGTAAAAATCTAAATTATGTTACAGATTTTCAACATAAATTTTATAAATTAAAATTGGACGGTAATCGCTTCAAACGAATATACGTTCCGTGGTATAATAAAGGCTAACGTAATGTTTCGTAGGTATGATTTGGTAATTTGACGTTTGCACAGATAAATTTTGAAGTAAAAAAAAGAGGAGAAAGTAAATGAATTTAAAGAAGTATACAGATTATGGCCTTAGGGTCCTTCTGTTTGCCGGCTTGAAATCGGATGGAGAACTTGCGAGCATTAAAGAAATCTCAGAAGTATACGATATTTCTACACATCATCTTGGAAAAATTGTACATGAACTGAACAAGCTAGGATTGCTTGAAACGATAAGAGGAAGAAATGGAGGTATCCGATTAGCGAAACCTCCCGAAGAAATAAATGTCGGACTTGTTGTACGCCAACTTGAAGATGACTTTGCTTTATTCGAATGTTTTGATAGAGGTCAAAATCATTGTGTGATTTCACCGGGATGCACATTGAAGCATGTTGTGAATAAAGCGCTGCATGCATTTTTTAAAGTGTTGGATGAATATACGTTGAAAGATTTGATCCACAATGAAAATGAACTTAAGGAATTGATGGGGATCAACAGATTAAGAGAGTAGTAGATGAGGAGGGGTATCTATGGGGATAAAATTAATTCTCGCAGAAAAACCATCGGTCGCAAAGAACATTGCTGATGCATTAAACATTAAAACGAAGAAAGATGGCTATTATGCTGGTAACGGTTATTTAATTACGTGGGCTTTTGGTCATTTGGTAGAATTATATGACGCAAAAGATTACGAACCAAAGATGCAGCGTTGGCGCATGAATTACTTTCCTTTTATTCCTGAGACATTCAAGTACAAAGTGAAAAGCAACCCACGTAATCGGCAGTCTGCCGATGCTGGTGCCGCTAAGCAATTGAGGGTCATTGAAAAATTAATCAACAATCCGGAAGTGGAAAGTATTATTTCAGCATGTGATTATGACCGGGAAGGACAGCTGATAGGGGATAGTATCATTTATCGCGGAGGAAAGCGTCCCGGGAAACCGGTATACCGTTTACTGCTTAATGAATGGACGCCGAATGAAGTGCAGACTGGATTGAATAAATTAAAACAAAATGATGAAATGAAGCCACTCCGAGATGCGGGAATCAGTAGGCAGTGGGCGGATTGGGTAATAGGGATCAACTTGACCTCCGTCACTACTTTAAAATATCAAAAAGGCAGTGGACAGGCGTTGAATGTTGGGCGGGTACTTCTTCCCACATTAAAAATCATTTATGACCGAGATAAAGAAATAGAAAACTTTAAGCCAGAAGATTATTATAAGCTGGTTGCGGTTTTTGAAACGGAAAAAGAAGATACGTATGAAGGAACCTATATAGTCGGGAAAGAAGACAAGTTTAAAAATAAAGCAGAACTGGAAAGAATACAGTCGGCGGTTGAAAACAAATCTGGTGTCGTCACCGATAAAAAGGTGGAAAAGAAAAAGGAATTCCCACCATTTCTCTTCAATCTATCTAATCTCCAAGGGTTTATCACCAACAAATATCAAGGCTGGACTTCTGATAAAGTTCTTAAAGTTGCCCAATCCTTATACGAGAAGAAATTGATTACGTATCCCCGGACTTCCAGTATCGCATTGGAAGAAAGTTTGGTTGGAAAGACGGCACATGTTTTAAAAATCCATAGTGAGGATTTACCTTATAAAGATGAGATTAAATTTATGAAGACAAGGCGGATTTTTAATAACGCAAAGGTTGAAAGCCATAGCGCCATTATTCCAACATATTTAAAACCGAAGCGATTGACCACTGACGAGAACATCGTATTTCAGGCAATAAAAAACCGTTTTATCATGCAATTTATGCCAATCGCTGAGTATGAAGAGACGAAACTGACGACAAAAGTATCAAATGCACCCATTGATGGAGTCTTTATGACTAAAGGAAGAGTGCAGCTCATAGAAGGTTGGAAAAAGGTGGAGAGTATCCAATCGAAGGATGTCTTATTGCCAAGGGTTGAGGTAAATGAACAAGTGACCATTGCAGAAACCAAATTGACCGATCATGTAACTAAACCACCGAAACAACATACGGAAAGAACGCTCCTTCGAGTGATGGAGACCTGCGGTAAAAATATAAAAGATGATAGTGAACTGGATGAGGAATTGCTCGGGAGTATCCTGACAGGATTCAGCATAGGTACACCTGCAACAAGGGCTGAAACTATTAAAAAGTTAAAGGATATTGGCTACATTACTGCGAAAGGAAAAAATCTTCAATGCACCGAGCTTGGCAGAAGAATGGTTGAAACATTTCCGGTGAAGAGTTTGTTTGATTTGGAATTTACGGGACGACTGGAAAAGGGGCTATCCGATATTCAGAAAGGGGAAGCCACGAGGAAAGACTTTCTCTCGCTTATTTTCCAGTTTACGAAGGATGCAGTGGAGACAATCAAACAGGATGAGGAGAAAACAATCCACGAGGTGACTAAACAAAAAGCTACAAATGAAGTGTTAGGAACCTGCCCTGCTTGTGGTGGAGAAGTGGCCGACAATTATAAAGCATTCAGCTGTAAAAATTGGAAGGACGGCTGTAAATTTGCGATTTGGAAAAATGATAAATTCTTAGCGACGATGCGGAAGAAACCGACAAAAACAATGGTCAAGCAAATCTTAAAGAATAACCAAACGTATGTTAAGGGACTTACAAGCAGGAATGGCAAGAAGTTTAATGCATATCTGTCTTATAAAAAGAAAGAGGGTACGGAGTACTATAGCTGGGAAATGGAATTTAATAAAAAATGAGCTAGAGGGCTGACGAAATTTATCATAAAATGATGAGAATAGGAATATTTTCTTAAAAACCATTGAAAAACCTCCTACTATAAGCTTACAATAGTTATAAAATATAAGCTGGAAAGATATAGTAAGGAGGGTAAGTGAGTTGAAGTCAAAAAAGCTCATCATTATTAACATCCTTGTATTTTTCATCTTCGTTAGTGTTGTGGGCATGGGAATTTACCAAGCGAACGCCAATCGCGATGAATTCGGAAAAATAGAAAGTAAAGATGTTGGAAATGAAGATCAGATGATAGAAGAAGAGAAAGAAGCAGAGGAATTAGAAATTGTCGAGAAAGAAATGAAGAATGAAGGACCTCAAGAGATTGTTGAAAAAGAAACGTTAAGTGCATTAGTATTGAAAGATAAAGAGAAGTTTGTTCTCCCTACAGGAAATGAAACAGATGATATTCTAATAGAAAGTTTAGAAGAAGCTGAAGAAGAAGGGGAAAGTAACGTAGATAAAAGTATTGAAAGCTCATCATCCAGTGGAACAGTGTCAACATCTAATAATATTGGTAATATTTCAAAAAAATCTAGTGAAAAAAATGAGTCAAAAAACAAGCCGTCGGATAAAGACACTCAAAGCGAGCGAAAGTCAAATACAAATAAACCAAAATCACCAGCAACTCCTAGGCCACCTAAGCAAACTAAACCAGTAGAACAGCCTAAGGTGCCGAAAGAATCAAAAGAACCAGAAAAGCCTGTCGTAACAGACCCTGAACCAGAACCAGAAAAACCCGTAGAGAAAGAGCCTGAACCGGAACCACCGGTTGAAGAAGAACCTGATCCAGGTGATAAAAAGGGAGGACTCCATAATAATGAATGAACATAAAAAATTATCCTCCTTAACAACTTAAAACGTTTACATTTATAGCTTAATGAATTAAAGTTTGCTATCATTGTATAGTAAGTTATATGATTATGAGTAGAAGCGTTCTTTCTCTACATATGTCATATGAAAATAGAAAAATCGCTAATACTATAACTACAGAAAAAATCAAAAGGGATGGTGTAATTCCAATGAACAAACCCAAAATCGTTGTCTTGGGCGCAGGCTATGCCGGATTGACGGCTACGAGAAAATTAGCTCAAAAACTGTCGCCTGAAGAAGCAGAGATAGTATTAATCAACAAGCATAATTACCATTACGAAGCAACTTGGTTACATGAAGTCGCAGCTGGTACGATCAATCACAACCAAGCACGCTATATGATTTCTGACGTTGTTAACCCGAAACGTGTACGTTTAATTTATGATACAGTTGTTGAAATTAAACAAGAAGAACAGCGTGTTGTTTTAGAGAACAGTGAAGTTGAATATGATTATCTTGTCGTTGCCTTAGGATGGGTAACAAACACGTTTGGTATTAAAGGAATGGAAGAAAATGCATTCTTCATTCAAGATATCGATAGTTCCCGTGTAATTCGCGAGCATATTGAATACAAATTCGCACAATATAGCAGTGGAGAATCTACTGACGAAAGTGACTTGACGGTATTAGTTGGTGGAGGTGGATTCACCGGTATTGAATTCGTTGGTGAATTAGCTGAAAAGATTCCTGAGCTATGTAAGAAATATGATATTCCACGCAATAAGGCAAGAATTATTAACGTAGAAGCGGCGCCATCTATCCTTCCAGTATTTGATGATGACCTTGTAGCTTATGCGAAAGAATCTCTAGAGGACCGTGGTGTCGAATTCCGGATCGGAGCAGCAATCTCTGAATGTACTCCAGAAGGTTTCGTTGTTGGGGACGATAAAGAATTGATTAAAGCAGGTACAAGTGTATGGACAGGTGGAGTTATGGGTAGTCCGGTACTTGAAAAATCAGGTTTTGAAGTCTTTAGAGGTAAAGTAAACGTAGATCCAGATCTTCGTGTGCCTGGCTCTGAGAATGTGTTCATTATCGGTGATTGTTCATGGACAATGAACCAAGAAACAGGCAAGCCTTATCCACCAACAGGCCAGTTGGCAACTCAAGAAGGTGCTTATGTGGGAGAAGCTCTTAAGAATCTCTTATATGGCCAACCACTTAATGGTTTTGTCTATATTGATAGAGGTACAGTTGCTTCACTAGGTTTCTCTGATGGAATTGGAAATATCCTATCAGGAACTAAATTGAGAGGTAAAGCAGCTGCAGCAATGAAGAAAGTTGTAGACGACCGTGCACTTCTGACAGTCGGGGGACCAAAAGCATTACTTAAAAAAGGTAAATTCCGTCCGTTTTAAATTGAATTTCTACTGAAAGTCCAATAATAAAGGAAAGAGGAGTAGATAATCCATGAAAAGAATTTGCAACCTTTTATTGCTACTAGCTGCAGCGGTGGTAGGATACCGAGTAGTGAGCGACATGATGGAAGATTCAAGAGACTTCCGTTAATACAATGAGTTTAAAAGTCATCTGATTTGATAAATCAGATGACTTTTTTAATTTGCTCTGACATGGTAATGAGGTATGTAATTATTCGAACTTAGCCATATTAAAACAGAGGTGATTCCATGCGTCACATGTTCATATGTTTTCTGCTTACTCTTTTTTTAAATTGCATTATTTTCATTCCGACGGATGTGAAATCTGAACAAAAAACGATTTTCCTTCAACAGGAGGAACTTAAATCTTATGCTCTTACCGAGTGGGAGCAAGGCTACATCAATTGGAATAAGTTAGATGAACTCTTGGAGCAATTACAAAGTGAAGTTAGTGAGCCTCCCAAAAATGCAACTTTAGGAGAAGGACTTCAAATAATAGAAGAAGATAGTGGTGTGAGTCTGGACCGAGCTGCTTTTACCATCAATTTTCTCGAAGCTTTTTATAAAGGGGAAGACAGCAGTATTCAAGTACCGAAGAAAACAGTGTATGCACGTGTAGATAAAGAAATGCTCAAGGAAATTACCCGGAAAAAACTTGGTTCGTATACGACATTTTATAATTCAACAAACAAAGAGCGATCTACGAACATCATGTTATCAGCAAAAGCTATGCATGGAACTGTTATTTTTCCTGGAGAAGTGTTTTCGTTCAATAAAACGGTAGGTGAACGAACAGAAAAGAGAGGATATAAAAAAGCCCCCGTAATTGTAAAAGGTGAATTTGCAGAAGATATTGGTGGAGGAATATGTCAAGTATCATCCACGCTTTTCAATGCCGTAGATTTAAGAGGAATTCAAATGATTGAACGATTTACACATAGCAGAAGTGTTCCTTATGTTCCGCCTGGTAGGGATGCGACGGTAAGTTGGTGGGGACCTGACTTTTCCTTTAAGAATTTATATAACGAACCGATTGTCATTACTGCGAGAGCAGCTTATGGGAGCTTGACCGTTGAAGTGTTTTCTTCAGAAACTGTAGAACACTTCCAAGATAAATAAATTGAAAAGCAGCATTTCCCACCTTATGGGAAATGCTGTTTTTTCTTGGTTAAGGCGTTGTTGATGAACGATTCATACAGCCTCAACAACCAAATGATTATTATTCTGCTTTATGAAGTTCAAGTTCAAAGTGGATTTTTACATCATCGGATACAAGTACTCCACCTGTTTCTACTGCAGCGTTCCATGTCAACCCAAATTCTTTACGGCTGATTGTAGTCTCCCCACTGAATCCAGCAACAATTCCACCACTCATTGGGTCTTTACTTTGACCTTCAAACGTAACGTCAAGTGTTACTTGTTTCGTATGACCGTTCATAGTAAGGTCACCAGTCACATCGTATTCGTTAGATCCTCTGCCTTTAATATCTGTTGCAATAAATGTGATCGTTGGATGCTCCTCCACATGGAAGAAATCTGCTGAACGAAGGTGATTGTCGCGATCTTCATTGCGCGTGTTGATACTTGCAGCATCAATTGTTACTTCAATTTGAGCACCTGTTAAGTCCTCAACATCTGCAACAATATTTGCATCGAATTTGTCAAAAGTACCTTTTGCTTTTGAAATCATCATATGCTTTACTGTAAATCCTACTTCACTATGTGCTAAATCTACTGTCCATTTTGTTGTCATGGTAAATCCCTCCAAAATATTTATTAAGTTAAAGTTTCCTTACGTGACTTACTTTATGTTACTTAGTATAAAATAATAATTCTATGATGTCAAGTGTTCTTAATTAAAATTAACTTATTTAAAATTAAATTTACAATCAAGTACTCTTACCATTCATTTACCACAATTTGTAAATGATTAATCGTTATTAAAAAGGATTTTAATAATGAAATACTTCAAATACTTCGTTATAATGAGGAAAATAGAAAGGGGAGAGATTACATGGGAGAATATATTCCGACGTGGGATCTGGAGTCTTTGTTTCCTGGGGGAAGCACATCAAAGGAATTTAAAGTTTATCTTGAAAATATCAACGAAGAAATAAAGGTATTATCTGACCAATTACGTCAACTGGATTCTGAGCGCAAGAATTTAGTTGAAGAAGTGGTTAGTTTTATACGTCAATTAGAGCATACCATGTTTCATTTTCGAGAAGCAGCAGCATTTATCAGCTGTCTTAGTGCTCAAGATGTAACGGATGAACATGCCAATACGCTTGTTTCCAAACGTGGAGCATTATCTGCTTCATTTCAAGGAGTTTTAACAAATGCCATGCAAAAGTTTGCTGCAATCCCCGAAGAAACATGGATTGAACTTGTAAAGCGGACAGAGTTAGCTGGAATTGAGTTTGTCATGAATGAATATCGCGACACTGCCAAGGATTTATTATCAACTGAACAAGAGTTGCTGATTAATGATTTGTCTGTTGATGGCTACCATGCGTGGAATCAAATGTATAGTACAATAGTAGGAAATATGAAAGTAGAAATAGAGGAGGATGGGGAAGTCAACAGCTACTCTATTGGTCAAGCATCCAATAAACTAACCGCTGAGGCACGTACAACAAGGAAGCATGTGTTTGAAAAATTGCAAGAGGCATGGGAGGACCAATCTTCACTATTTGCTCAAACACTTAACCATCTAGCGGGATTTCGATTACAAACTTATAAACATCGTAAATGGGAAAATGTTTTAAAAGAACCACTGAAGATTAACCGGATGAAGCAAGAAACTCTTGATGCGATGTGGTCCGCAATATCGAATAACAAACAGCCTTTTGTAGACTACTTACATAGAAAGGCAGAAATATTAGGTGTTGAAAAATTGAGTGTATACGATGTCGGAGCACCAATCGCAAATGACGTTAGACGATTCAGTTATACAGAAGGTGCAGATTTTATTATAGAGCAATTCCGCACTTTCAGTCCCAAAATGGCAGATTTTGCACAAATGGCATTTGAAAATCGTTGGATTGAAGCTGAGGACCGTGCAGGAAAGAGACCTGGAGGATTTTGCACAAGTTTTCCGGATAGTAGAGAAACGAGAATCTTTATGACTTATTCGGGGACATCTTCAAATATTTCTACATTAGCTCACGAACTTGGTCATGCTTATCATCAGCATGTGATGAATGATTTACATGGATTGAATCAACGCTACGCAATGAATGTGGCAGAGACCGCTTCAACATTTGCGGAAATGATTGTTGCAGATGCAACGATCGGGCAGGCGAAAACAAAGGAAGAAAAACAAGCATTATTGGAGGATAAGATTCAACGGAGCGTGGCATTTTTTATGAATATACATGCCCGTTACCTATTTGAATTAAACTTCTACAAAGAAAGGGAAAACGGTTTTGTACCAGCAGCTCGTCTTAATGAAATGATGGTGGAAGCGCAGAAAGAAGCATATCAAGATGCGCTGGATGAATACGATCCATATTTCTGGGCTTCAAAATTACATTTCCATATAACTACGACACCATTTTATAATTTTCCTTATACATTTGGTTATTTATTTAGCCTTGGAATTTATGCTCATGCGAAGGAGAAAGGTGGCAACTTTGAAGAAGAGTATATTGCTTTACTAAGGGACACTGGACGTATGTCAGTTGAAGACCTCGCGATGAAACACTTAGAAGCGGATATCACGAAAGAAGATTTTTGGGAAAGTGCTATCCGTTTATGCGCGCGGGATGTAAAGGAGTTTCTAGAGCTGTAAATTTGTAAGGGCTGTAGTTATAAGCTATAATACATGTAGACAAAAAAAGCAGAGTAAAAAGCCTGCCGGGGGAGCTTTTATAGCTGAGAGTGAGCATATTGATGCTCTGACCCTTTGAACCTGTTAGTTAATACTAGCGTAGGGATGGTGGTTTTTTGATGGATAAAAAGCAATGCGAGTCGGTACCATCAGGAACCTTCCCTTGGCATTGCTTTTTTTGTGTTCAAAATAATTGTTATAAAAGGGGAGCTTTCTTTGAAGTCTAATAAATTATTGTTTTTAATCGAAGTTTCGATATTTACAGCACTTGCCTTGTTATTAGACATCCTGCCGCTAGGATTTAAAATTTGGGCGCAGGGTGGATCGGTTTCTTTTGCAATGATTCCAGTTTTTATTATTGCCTTTCGATGGGGATTAAAGGGAGGATTGCTATCTGGATTTCTGTGGGGAATACTTCAGGTGGCTACGGGAAATGCCTATATTTTAACTCCGCTACAAGGGTTTATTGATTATGCAATTGCCTTCACTGTCATCGGATTTGCTGGTATTTTTGCAATGCAAGTTCAAGAGGCAGTGAAAGATGGTAAAGTAAAAACGTATTTGACTTATATTACAGCGGGTGTATTGTTAGGTTCCGGCTTACGTTTTTTAGCCCACTATATTGCAGGAATTGTGTTTTTCGGTTCGGCGATAGAGGGGCAGCCTGCTTGGCTTTATTCATTACTATATAACATGTCTTATATGTTCCCGTCGTTTGTTTTATCTACATTGATTGTGTTTTTCTTATTCCATAAACAACCACGGGCTTTGCTGAATCTGGCTTCCAATTAAATGAGGAATTACCGACTCGCATGTTACAAATCACTCTCTCCATCCATAATGATGGAGGGAGTTTTTAATTGAATCAAACTAATTGCTATTTTTGACAAAGTCCGTAATAATAGGTGTAAATTATCTGAATTAATATATATTTACATAAGGAAGAGGGGATCATGAATGAAAGCATTTGTATTGGAGTACGGTGAACTGAAGTTGAAAGACATGCCCAATCCTAAGCCGAAGGAAAATGAAATTGTTGTGAAGTTGAAGACAGCTGGTCTCAACCGGAGGGACCTATATATTCCAAATCGTATGGGAAGCGACAAAGAAGCATTAGTATTAGGTTCAGATGGTGCTGGGATAGTCGAAACGGTAGGGGAGGGAGTTACCCGATTCCAGCCTGGAGATGAGGTGATCATCAACCCATCATTAAATTGGTATGAAAATAGTGATGCACCACCAACGGGATTTGATATTTTAGGTATGCCTGACCATGGAACATTCGCTGAACAAATTGTCATTCATGAAGAGCAATTAGAGAAGAAGCCTGAGTATTTGTCCTGGGAGGAAGCCGGATCTCTGACGCTGGCAGCTCTAACCGGATATCGTGCTCTAGTTACAAAAGGACAAATAAAAGCGGGTGAAACGGTATTCATACCAGGAGCAAGCAGTGGTGTGAACACATTTATTATTCAATTCGCAAAAAGCATGGGGGCAAGAGTAATCGCTACCTCCCGAAGTGAAGATAAGCAGAAGCAGGCATTAGAAATAGGAGCTGATAAAGCTATTTCCACTGACAGTGATTGGTCTGAAGCGTTGAAAGAAGAAGAAATCGATCTCGTAATTGACAGTGTTGGTGCTGCAACTTTCAACCGTTCATTGAGTGTTTTGAAGCAAGGTGGCAGGATGGTCATCTATGGTGCAACAACGGAAGACGAAGTGGATATTAATTTAAGACAGTTCTTTTATGGCCAATATAAACTATTTGGATCAACTATGGGGAGCAGGGAAGAGTTACATGAGTTATTGGAACTGATGGAAAAACATGAAATTCGACCGGTTATCGATAAAGTGTTCAACCTTCAAGATGCCAAACAAGCTTTCGACCATTTAAATGTAAATAGTCAGTTTGGAAAAGTTGTATTATCTATAGAAGCATAACTAATGTGACCAGAAGGAATTCCTTTTGGTCACATATATTGTTCGTTTATGCTTTCGGCTTAAATAAGAGTGCACCGACCACACCGAAAATAATTGCGGCCGAAATCCCAGCACTTGTCACCTCGAACATACCAGTTACGACTCCAATTAATCCGTGTTTTTCTGCTTCTGCTAGAGCACCATGGACTAAGGAGTTTCCAAAACTCGTAATGGGCACGGTTACTCCAGCACCCGCAAAATCAATTAGGGGTTCATACCAACCCAATCCGTCTAAAATAGCACCAATAATTACGAGGGTTGTTAAGGTATGGGCTGGAGAAAGTTTAAATACATCAAACATGATTTGGCCGACAACACAAATTAGACCACCAACAACAAATGCCCAGAAAAAAATCATTTACAACTCACTCCATTTCAATTGAGACTGCGTGTGCGATACACGGAATGGAATCTTTTTGTAGAATGCTTAAAGGTGAATGCAGTGCCCCCGTAGCAACCATTAATATCTTTTTAAATTCACCTTGAATCATCCTTTTAAGAAAATGGCCATATGTTACAACTGCAGAACAAGCTGTACCGCTAGCCCCGGCTTGAACGGGTTGATCTTTACTATAAATGGTCATACCGCAATCTACATACTGATTATCCTGTAACGTAACGCCTTGTTGATTCAATAAATCAAAGGAAGTTTCCCTTCCGATTTTCCCTAAGTCTCCTGTTATGATTAAATCATAATACGAAGAATCCAAATTTCTATCCTGTAAATGTGCTTGAATGGTTTCTACCGCTGCAGGTGCCATTGCGCCTCCCATATTGAAAGGATCCGTTATTCCCATATCGACAATTTTTCCAACCGTAGCCGAAGTGACCGTGGGTCCGTGGCCGGTTTTACCTAGAAGCACACAACCTGCACCGGTAACTGTCCATTGAGATGTTGGTGGATTTTGTGCCCCATAATCATTCGGATAACGAAATTGTTTTTCAGCGGCAGCATGATGACTGGAAGTCCCAGTAATGATATAATCAGAAAACCCACCATCTATGAGAGCAGCTGACAAAGCTAATCCTTCTGCAGATGTAGCGCATGCGTTAAATAAACCAAGATACGGTAGATCGATTGTTTTGGCACTGAAAGTGGATGGGGTGATTTGGTTGATCAGGTCGCCACTTAGAAAAAGATTCACTTGTTCCTTCTCGATCGGGCTTTTTTGAATCGCTATTTCCATAGCTTCTTCCATTAGCCGTTGCTGTGCCTTTTCAAATGTTGATTCCTCCACCCACCCATCATCAAATAATTTATCAAAATCGTTTTTTAGAGGACCTTCTGCTTCAAATGGCCCTCCTGTTACACCAGTTGAAATGACTACTGGCTTTTTCTTGAATTCCCAAGTCTGGTTTCCAACTAACATATTTAAGAGCCTCCCAATTGAAGGAAAATCGTTTTAATAAGTGCAACGACGAATGCAGCAAATACACCGTAGACAATGACGGGTCCAGCAACTTTAAACATATTCGTACCAACACCGACAATAAATCCTTCTGTTCGATGTTCAATCGCTGATGAGATCACCGCGTTTCCGAACCCTGTAATGGGTACCGCAGAACCTGCACCTGCAAACTGTCCAATACGGTCATAAAGACCAAAACCAGTAAGTAACATGGTAATAAAAATAAGTGTTGCTGTAGTAGGGCTGCCTGCTGTTTGTTCAGTGAAATTAAAGAAATAAATATAAAAAGTAGTGATTAATTGGCCAATAAAACAAATGAAGCCGCCGACTAGGAATGCTTTGATGCAATTAAGTAATATGGGGCGCTTTGTTTCGCGCTTCTCTTCAAAGGATTGATATTGTTGAGCTTGTTGTTTCTGTTTTTTTTGATTAGCCACGTAAATCCACCTCTTGTACTTGTCATTAGGTTTGTTCTTTGGAAAGCTTTTGTATTCTTTCGAGTTCCTTGTTTAATTGTTTTTTTGATAACGCCCCGTTATCTAGCTGCTCTTCCAGTTTCCTTAGTTCTAAGATGATTTTTTGGTCTGTGGACAGCTCAATGTCTTGTTTTATTCCATTTGATTCAAGGATTTCTTTAAATGTCTTTCGCAATTCTTTTAATTGAAGGCGATCGTGTTGTTTCGGATCTACACCAATGACGAGCAATTTATCATTGTTAACAGCAAAAATTTCGTTAATTTCATGTTCATTTGCTATGAGACGTTTCGCCTGTTGACTAGCTTCTTGTTGATAGTTTGTAGATGTTTGGGTAATGGACACCCCACTATCGTTCGGTTTGTCCGAGCTGGTTGTGTTTGAACAACCACAAAGTAAAACGATGAAAAAGAGAAAAATTGTCGAAGTTCTTTTCAAAACAATCACATCTTTCTTCGTATGATAAAGATTAGTTAAATTGTAGGGGTACTTCAACTTACAGTTTTAGTATTAGAATTTGCAATGAAAATATACTTGGAAAATACTTCCTGCAAAAATAATCATAAAAAAATCAGGGGTATTTTTTTCCCCTGACATCTTAATGTTTATTGAAATTTTTCTTTTGTACGTATGCTGAAACATCCATCCGTGTCAGCACACTATATTTTTTGATCATTTGATTGGTCCAATTATCATCTCTGTTATTGCAATCACGTTTTTGGTAATAGTCGGAAAGAATTTCATCATATGCTTGAACAAATTCTTTCTTATCTTTATCATATGTATTTTCATGGAAAACTGCTTCAAAAGGTAAACGTGGCTTGATGTCTGGTTTATGATCAGGATGTCCAACTGCCAAACCGAATAGAGGGATGACATACTCCGGAAGCTGAAGAAGTTCATCTACACGGTTAATATCATTACGTAAACTACCTAAAAAGCAGGCACCTAAGCCCATTGATTCAGCAGCAATAACCATGTTCTGCGTTACTAATGCTGCATCCACAGTTGCTACAATAAACTGCTCTGTACTTTCCAGGTTCTTCCTGATATTTTCCTTTTCTTTATTTAATTTGGCGATACGACTTAAATCAGCACAGATAACGAATAAATAGCCATTGTTTTCCACATATTTCTGACCTGAAACTGCTCGTAATTCCTTTTTTAAATGTTCATCCGTTACTCCTATTACGGAATAAGCCATGACATTACTCGATGTTGACGCACGTTGACCAGCTTTAACAATCGTTCTTACTTCATCATTTGTTAATTTTTCAGATGTGAACTTACGAATGGATCGATGATTATGAAGTAATTGTATAGTTTCGTTCATTATTATTTCTCCCTTTCTGTTGTTTAGTCTGTTTGTAAATGGAATGTTTCTATAGTTTTTGAGTTCTCTTCGGCCACACTCCATGCATCCCAATATTCTTTGCTAGGCTCAATTAAATCTGGGTAGCTGATTGCGATGGAATCGTCACTTTGCCATTCAACACTAAGAATCGGAAATTTATAACCAAGCATATCTTTGTCCTTAGAATCATTTATGAGGGCTATTGATGACCAATTGGTAAGGTCAAATACAACGATATCACCAAGGGGAACTTCTTGTTCTCCTAGACGGCTAAACAGAATGGCAATTTTTGATTCATCTGGTGAGATAGTGAATGTTTCGTATCTCGCCATATCTGCAATAAGAATTGCAGATTTGCTTTTATCGGGATGTAAAATAAAATGTGAACAATGATTTTTATAGCAGGAAAACTGAAGTAAATAGAATTGCTGTAAAGCGACTTCATGTTTGTCCAGTTGCATTCCCTCAATCGCTTGTTGTGGATTTTTTTGAGCTTGTATAAACTCATGAAGAATCGGAATTTCCGTTATCGAAATGGACACAACTTCATCTTCAATCATAAATTCGAGAAAATCACCAATTTTCTCTGGTTCCTCATCACTCCATACATCAGAATCTTCCTCGTGGAATTCTTCTGCCTGACTTTTAGTCTCCACCTTCTGTAGAGGAATAGCAGAATCGTTTCCAGAGCAAGCTGTTAATACGAATAATAAAAGAATAAAGGCTATGACCCGCATGTTTACCCGCTCCCAGCTGTATAATGACATTACAATTGTACACCACTTTCAAATTTCCTGCATTTATCGTGATTTTCTTAAAATTATACAATCAGTCTATTCCTTTCATTTTCATTTGTACATATTTTTGATACACTTCAAGTAACAAAATATGCGGGGGAGAATGAGGATGAAGACGTTTAAATTAAAACAATTGCATATTGTCGATTTGGAATCAGATACATATGAATATACATCTGTTCCACTTCTTGATGGGTTGATCATCAATAGAGAAGATAATGAAAATCGTTGGTTGGTCGAGGCCTATGTGGAAGGTAGACAAATGCCCTACTTTCAAGACTTGAAAAGTAAATATGAGGAATTGATTATCCATGTAAGAATTACTACTGAATCCAATGAATTGGCTACATGCATTGCTTCTATTATTGGAATAAATAAAATTGGTGACCATATGAACGTCCTTCTATTGGGAAAAATGGTTGACAGACGAACTGCAAAATTGGAAAATGAATTAGTCAAGTTAACCAATGAAGGTTATAGGGGAGAGGAGCTTTTAAAAAAGTTTAAATCAGATCTCTAATTCGAATTAGCATAGGGGTATTTAATTATGAACAACAGATATGGAAGAATTCTCTGGTTAAACCGTTTAACACCAGTACAATTATTACTGCTTTTTTATATCGCTGCAGTAGCAGTTTCAACTATTTTACTTGCATTACCCCCTTCATATCAAGAGGGAGTCTCCATCCCATTTATCGATCTGTTATTTACTGCTGTCAGCGCGCTTAGCATAACGGGATTAAGCTCGATTTCCATCGTAGATACATTCAGTACGACGGGAATTATCTTTTTGACGATAATATTACATCTTGGCGCAGTTGGAGTCATGGCGATGAGTACATTGATTTGGCTGCTATTTGGGAAAAAGATTGGTCTGAATGAAAGAAGATTGATTATGACTGATCAAAATCAGACAAGTTTTGAAGGGATTGTCCGTTTAATAAAGGAAATTATCATCCTAATTCTGGTTGTTGAATTCATCTTTGTTCTCGTTCTGGGCACATATTTTTCACTTTATTACGGGATTCCGTTGCAAGAAGCATTTTTTCACGGCTATTTCAGCACGATTACTGCAATATCCAATGCGGGATTTGATCTGACTGGTGCATCGATGATTCCTTTTAAAAATGATTATTTTTATCAGCTGATCACTATCTTTTTAATTATTTTTGGGGCAATTGGCTTCCCTGTGTTAATTGAACTAAAGGAATACATATTATACAGACGGAAAAACAAGACAATTTTTCGTTTCACTTTGTTTTTTAAAGTGACGACAATTACATTCGGTGTACTAGTTTTTATAGGTACTATAGGTATATATATTTTCGATCGTAAAGATTTTTTCCAAAATATGATCTGGCACGAAGCTTTCTTTTACTCTCTATTCCAGTCCGTTACGACAAGGAGTGGTGGACTCGCTACACTGGATGTAAGCTTGTTATCAGAAGCGAATCAATTATTTTTGTCGTTTTTGATGTTTATCGGTGCTTCACCGAGCAGTGCTGGCGGTGGCATCAGAACGACTACTTTCGCCCTGTTGATCTTATTTATCTATTCATATATGCGAGGACAAAAGCATGTACGGATTTTTCAGAGGGAAGTGCATGAAGACGATATTAAAAAAGCGATGATCATCACTATGGGAGCAGGAATGTTTGTATTTGCATCAATTTTATTTGTATCGGCAATTGAGGAATTAACCTTAATGCAGATCCTATTTGAGGTCAGCTCTGCATTCGGTACAGTAGGCCTCTCTATGGGAATTACAGTAGAGCTCAGCGTCGCCAGTAAAATAGTGTTGATGATACTTATGTTTATTGGAAGGGTGGGGGTCATCACTTTCCTGCTTATGTTCCAACCAAAAGCCACAATGTCAAATATCCATTACCCTAAAGAGAGAATGATCATTGGCTAAATAGATAACATAAATTATTCGCTTATAAAACAAAATAGCTTGTGCATGAGGGTATATGCACAAGCTATCATTCTTTTTTAGTAGAAAAATGCTGCTCCGACGATAATAAGCAAGATAAAAAGCACGACGATTAGAGCGAAGTTATTATAACCGCCGTATCCGTAACCGCCGCCGCCATAGCATCCTCCGCCATATCCAAAGCCCATACGTTTCACCTCCCATATCTACAGTGTTACTATATGCAAATGGGGGAAAAACGTATAGACGAATACACAGAAAGTACAAGCTGTTACAAAAAATTAATTCGATATTTCTTTAATATTTGTTATCTTTAATTGATCATTTTCATACGAAAATGTAAACTGAAAGCTCTTCGACGTTGTCAGTTCATCCTCTTGGTTATCCTCACGTTTTATGATATCCACTTTTATTGTAGATTGAATTTGATTATTATCCAATAACTCACTGTCTGTATCTTTAATCCTCAAGTCAACAATGTGAATATAACGATTTCTGAAATCTGAATAAGAAGCGCTTTGTTGCAGTCCACTTCCAAGAAGTGAATAAGCACTAATATAGTCACGGATGGCTATGCTGTCCCAGAAGTACTCTGTAAGGTAAATTGCATCTTCTAATCCTTGCTCTTCATTTATCGTATTCACGATATCGGTTATGCTTGCGAAATTCAATTCATCATTTTTTGCCTGATTGGACCATTCTTTCACTTCATCGATTACTTCATGAACCGGTATACTAAATCCAATTAATCCATCTTGCGTACCTACTGAATTTATTCCAATAATTTCACCGGTCTCTCTATGAATGAGTGGCCCTCCGCTATTACCATGGGTAATCTGGGCAGAAATTTGGTATGCGTCGGAATAATTGTAACCATCTACTTCAAAATTGCGTTCTGTACCAGAAATGATCCCTAATGTAACTGTATTCTGAAAACCGTGAGGACTGCCTAGTGCAATCACTTCATCTCCAATCTCTGCTACTTCTTCTGAGAGGGGGAGTGGATCGCCATTGGCTAATTGGGGTACACGAATCACTGCAATATCAGTTACCTCACTTATACCTATAACAGCAGCAGGGTAAAATCTTGCATTTGCTGTTTTTACGTAAATTGCCTCTGCATGCTCAATAACATGGGCATTCGTAATAATATCACCTTTATCATTATATAAGAAACCAGATCCTGTAATAGTCTGATGTTCGTTATGCCCCTCAATTTGAATGACACTTTTTTCAGCTTCATGGATGATTGATTTTAAATCCAAACTACCGTTGTTTTCCTGTATAAGATTTATAACAGGTTGATTTACTGTAAGCTCATCAGCTTTCCAATCGGAATACATTTTTATCATAATGAATATCCCAAGCAGTAGGGAGGTGATGGATAATGCTATTGCGATAATGCTTCTTTGTTTCAATTCTTTTCACCTCATTATTCATGACCGTATTATTATTCGGTATACCATGTGATTTTTTTGACTTCCGCTGATATATCTGAACTTTTATCTTCTAGATCGAAGTGAGTGAATTCAAATCTTCCGTGTTCAGTTGGATAAAGAACATCCGGGAAAACATAAATCTCATTTGATAAAAATTCTTCTTCATTCCGGGATAGGGAGTATTCAACAAGAATAGAATTTATAGGTACTGTGGCATTACTTTTCACTTCACCTTTAATGACGATTTTTCCATCTTTATCATTTTCCACGTCAACAGAAACCAGTTCTATTGCATCGTTTTTGTTTATCTGATTTTCTTTATATGCTGTATCCATCGCTTGTTCCAGTCGCTCATTAATAGCTGATTCAAACGATAGCTTTTCTTTATTGATATTTGTCAGCAAGCTTTGTAGTTTTTCGGAATCTGGAGCATATTTTAAACCGTCTTCCGTAATCAATAATGCATCATTAAACTGCTTGTCATTCAATGCTTCACTTGCTTTTGAAAAGGTGTAATCAACCAGTTGTTCTCTTAATTGTAAAGCAATTTCATTTGCGTCAGGATGTTTTATTTCTTCCGCTTCCCAAATCAATATTCTAATTTCATCGATAGAAGGTGTCTGAGATAGTTTTGCCTGTAGCTCTTGAAGACGCACCAACGCCTGGAATTCATCAATTTTTTCTACCAGCGTACTTACAATTGAACCATGATAAGTGTTTAAGTTATTCTCTGCTTCGTGTATAAGTTCTAATGAATGATTATAATCTTCATTTTCTAAAGTTTGTTTAGCTTTATCCAACTGCTCTTCAATTCTTAGAGCATCTTTTGAGAATCGTAGGGCAATTTGAGCTTGGGTAAAGTCTTTTCTATGCTGAAGGGATTCTTGCAGCAATTCACCTGCTTTTTTATATTCCTCTTCAAGTAAAAGATTTTCAGCCTCATTATATAACTCCATTGCTTTTGCGGATTGATTATTTAAATAGAGATAAAAAACTCCAATAACTATAATTACAACAGCAACAGTAACAATAGGAAGAATCCACCACTTATTAAACTGTTTCGTATGAAGGCGTGATTCTATATCTGGGAGCGCCTTGCCACATTTTATACAATAGTGTTCATCCTGATTTACTTTAGTTCCACAATTCGGACAATAATACATGATATCACCTCCAACAATCTTTCATCATTTTATCACAATATACTTTATTTAGGAGAAAAAAATTGTTATGATAGAAGGGATGATAAGGTACATAGCATTAACTTTAATTAAAAATGTTTAATCATAACGTCTAGGGTGAGAGGGAGGATTTAAATGGAGACAATTTTTGCTGTAGTTCTTTTTGGAGTTCTTATTTTAAATATCGGATTTTGCATTTTGGATAATGAAAAATAGTCAATATAACAGGGCAGATCAACTAGTGACTGCCCTGTTTACTTTTATTATTCTGTACGTTCCCATTCGGTAAATGGGTAGATGATCAGTTCCGATTTACCGATTATTTCATCTCTGTGAATATAACCCAAACCATTCCTGCTATCCTTACTTATTGCACGGTTATCTCCCATAACAAAGTAACTGTTCTGAGGGACACGAATCGGGCCATACTCTCCTGTCTTACCACGGACTTCTTCGCTTAGAAACGTTTCTATATATCTTTCACCATTGATATATAATTCACTATTTCTTATTTCAATTATTTCTCCGGGTAATGCAATAATCCGTTTTACATAATTCTTATTTGGTTGCTGAATAATGATGATATCTCCACGCTTAGGCTCATCAATGAAGTAGACAATCTTATTAAAAATTAATCTCTCGCCATCTTCCAGTGTTGGTTCCATGCTATCTCCTTCAACTATAGACGTGGCGAAAATGAAGTTTTGTACAAAAAGTGCAATCACGATTGCAAGTACCATGGCTTTTAGCCACTGGATCCATTCATTTTTTTGTTTTGAAGCCAACTGATGCCACCCTTTTCTATTTCTCATTCATTTTTATACTAGCATATATGAAGGTCATAATCGATGATAATTACGTTAATTTATTCTATAGAATCATTTGTTTCTGTAAATTATGGGCAGAATTTCTTACCAGAATGTACTAGATTGCTCAAATAGAAACAAGAAATAAAGATAGAAACATCATGCGGAGCGTAAGACCTAAGTTAAAATATCCATGAAAGTGTTTGTTAAATTGCGCATAGTGCTTTTAAATGGGTGATTTATTTGAAAATTCAATGTAAATATCATATAATAAAAATGAAATATTAAATTTTCCTTTAATTTTGAACAAAAGTTCCGAAAATGTTCAAATAATTTCGATTAAAAAGAAGGAGAATTGGGTATAATAAAAATAGAATGTACAAAGGAGTGCGAAAAATGAGACCAAAACGTCTAAGTTTCGAACAACTAGTAAACCAAAATATTAGGGAATTACTAGATGATGAAAATAGTTTAAACCAGCTTGAAATGAGAATTGAGAAGAGGCATGAAGCTCTCACGCGGAAAAAACGTGATCAAGACGCTGAGTTCTACTCTAACGAAAGATAATATATAAAAAACGAAGGGAAGTGAATTCTTCCCTTCGTTTTTTATTTTATCCTGCTTTATCTATCATCGCAAGTTCTTTTTTACTATAAAGTTGAACGATGATTACTGCTCCGATGATACATAGCATTCCTATCATTTGAAAGATAGAGAATGGCTCTGTGAAGATGGTGATTCCTATCAAGGTTGCAACGACTGGTTCAATCGTTGTCAATATTGCAGCCTTAGATGCTTCTGTCTGATTTAATCCATAAGTATATACGATATATGCTACGGCAGTCGGCAATAAGCCTAAACCGAATGCATACATAAGTACCATAGGGTCCATCAACAATCCAGCTTTTTCTCTGTATGGAAAAAAGGGGATAAGAGCGATTGCTGCTGTTAGGAATGTAAATGTTGTGATCGAAAGACTGGAGTACTTTACTAATGCATATTTACTAAAGATACTATAAAGCGCGTATCCAATTCCTGAACCAATACCAAATATAATTGCTCCCACTTTAAAAGCATTTTTATCGAAGGGAATCAGCCCTACGACGAGACTAGTTCCGAATAAAGTAATGAAGAGAGAAAGGATTTTAACTCTCGTAAGGCTTTCCTTAAATAAAAAGAACGAAAAGATAGTTACAAACATTGGTCCGGTGTATAACAATGCCGTCGCAACTGGGATAGAAGAAATTTCAATAGCTGTGAACAAGCAATAGTTAAAGAATATAATACTGAAAATCCCAGTTCCAACAAAGTATTTAATATCAATAAGCTTATGTAGAGCAAGTTGTTTCGGTGCAGTAAGGAGTAAATATAGTACCAGGATCATTGCTGAACTCCATACTCTTAAGGTTACTACTTCCATTGGTGTAAAATTAAAGCCATAAAGATTTTTTACAAAGAACCCTATAGTCCCCCATAATGCCGCTCCAATTAGAATGCAAACAAAAGCTTTATTCAACTTGATCGCTGCCTTTCCAATAAGTTGTCTACTATTATAACATTATCAATTAATAAAAATGTATGGGAATGTTAAGAATTGGGAATAATTTAGAAGTAGAATGTTAAATTGTGGGTGGGGGTTCCTTTGATGGATGACTTCTTCACTAACTGGATTGTATTTCACCATCATTATATTTTTTTAATCGCTGGACTTTTATTTCTCGGTTGTGCGTTTGTATTGGCAAATCGATTGATAAAATGGGGCATGAAAACTGGTAGTGGATATCTGCTCAGCTTTGTCCTAGGTAGTCTTTTTTTTCTAAATCTCTTTTTCTTTATTTTAGTGATTGGAAATGAAGAAGCACAGGCAATAATATTTCTTCCATATCTATTGCAAATTATAGGTGTGTACGGTTTTCTATTAATTACTGTAAAAGGTTTTAAATCACTATATAAACGATTGATTAATAAAAAGGCGTGAACTTTGTTTCACGCCTTTTTAAATATGATTATTCAACTACTATCATACTAGGAGCTGAATCGGTGATCTTAATGCTTTTTCGTTGGTGGCCATTCCATTTTGCCAAGGGATGAAGGAGTATAGTAGGAAGATGAATAAGCGTGGCTCCTTTTCTGCCTAGTTACAGGCTTATAGTTGATATAAGGATACAATATACGCTTTGCCTGTGATAGTGACATCTTTGATTGGGGATTTCGATAGTTTTTATCTAATGACCCAAGATGTTCCAATTCCTTGAAGTCTTCTTTGGAAGGTGGGATGTGAAAATAATAATTAGCTACTTTTACAAGTAGAGTTGAATGTTGATTACTATATTTTGGCCTATCTGAGAAATGTAGTCCTATTTTTTCTGCGTGTTTCTCCCTCAGTAGTTTATTGATTGCTTCCTTTTTAATATAATATAAATGTTGTGGCTCAGGCGCTGTTTTTGCGTGCCGGTTTACTGTAAATATGGCTTGTGCTATTTCTTGCAGATCTATATCAGCACTCATATAGTCACTCCTTGCTTCACCTCTAATATAATTCTATCGTACCTTAAAGAAAGCGTTTAATCAATGGTAGAAATAGAATACTGATAAAATGAATTTAGGCTAATTGATTTCTTTTGTAGTTCCGCAGCCCCCCGATACACCTTCGCTTTCCGTGGGTGGCTGATAAGCCTCCGACGCACAGGATGTGCTAGTGCAGACGTTGCCACACGACGTGGCGTTCTTAGTCTGCCTCAGGCGTAAGCGCCTTGTGGGGTCTCACCAGCCTAGCGCTCCCACTGGAGTCTTCGGTGTATCGGGGGGCTGCTTTGAGCAAAACTTTTTGTGGAGCATTGAATAAAGTAATATATCGTTTACAATTATGCTTCAATGGACTTCATGTACGGAGCAATCCAGATAACTCGGAATCCTGTAAAAGTGGAGGTTAGAATGAGACCCCGTCCTGTGGCAATGTCTGGGGCTGAGATTCCTCGTCCTACCAAAAAGATTTACACTACCATTTCATTTACATCTGAGGCAACTTGCCGTCTGCGGAAAGAGAAGGGGCCTTGGACTACGGATTACAGCTAAAGGTTTTTCTTCTCAGTTCAGTATGTTAGCAATTTATATCGATTACTGTTGTTTTATTAAAAAATGGAAAGAAAAAAAGCATTTGTAGAAAATGCTTTTAGATGATGTTAATCATTATATATTTTTTTGATGTCGTTTAGGATTGTATCCATACTTTCAGATTTAACCCCGTCATAATGTTTTATAACTGTACCTTCAGGATTGACTAAATAGAATCTGGTTCCATGGGTCACTTGATCACTTTCTTCAGGTGCTTCGATTAAAGGGCTCTTAAAGTTTTTGATGGAAATCTCTTTAATGGTGTCGAAGTCATAACCTGTTAAGAAGTTCCAATTACTGAAATCAGCCTCATAACTTTCTCCATACTCTTTTAATACCTCTGGAGTGTCATAATTCGGATCAACAGTGAATGAAACTAATTGTATATCATCAAATCCTTCTTCAGCTAAACTATCCTGAAGAGTTTTCATATTATATGTCATTGGAAGACAGACAGTAGTACAGTTCGTAAAGACCATATCTGCAATCCAATAATTTCCCTTTAAGTCTTCGAGGCTGAATGGTTCATTGTCCTGATTCGTAAACTCAAAATCAATCATATCTTCGTTCATGTTTGTTTCAATTGCTTCCCCACAGCCGACTAGGAAAAGGGAGAGTGCCACGAATAATAGCAAGCGTTTCATGAAAGACAATCTTCCTTTCTGTATATATATAGCTCTGTATATTAAGTATAACACTTATCGAAAGAAGATTTTACTGGAGAGACCGTTCTTCATGTGAAAGCTTTATGACATTTTCGCATGTAGTGTATATTCGTGGATTTCTGGTTTACAAAATAACCTGTAGGGGAGTCTTGTCGTGCCGATTCCAGCATTTACGTAAAGCTCTAACTTATTATTTATAACATATTTACCGAGCACATACTTTTCAGCATAAAGAGGAGTGTATAAATGTCCAATGATTGGAAGTCGGACTTGCCCGCCGTGACTATGACCTGATAATTGTACATCAATTGGATAATGGACAGCCTCATCGGCAAAATCAGGTTCGTGGGCTAATAAAATGGTGAATAAATCAGGATTTGCTTGATGAAGTGCTGCTTGCAAATCTGGTTTACCAAGCATCATATCATCTATGCCAGCTAAAATAAGGGATTGATTTTGCTCGCTAATTTTAACGTGGCTGTTTTGCAGCAGTTTGAATCCCGAGCTTTCCATAATTGAGAATAAAGTTTCAGTCCCATATCCGCCATGATCGTGATTTCCGTAAATCCAATATTTACCCAAGGGGGCCTCTAATGGCTGAAGTGCATTAATGATTTCTGTATGATTATGGTCCTCCAAGTATTTTGGATTATCGATTAAATCACCAGTAAATACAATGATATCCGGGTTTCGGCTATTCATTAGATTTACAAGTTTTTTTAAATCCTTTACCGAATAATTAAAACCGAGATGGGTATCGGAAAATTGGAGGATTTTCTTGTTGTGAAACACAGAAGGTAGTTTATTGGAAAGTATTGCTTCTTTTCTTATCTCAAGGCTGGAGGGTTCAATTTCCCTACCGTAATAAATCGTCCCACCACTCAACCCTAATAAAGCCAGAGTAAAGGCACCAGCTCTTTTTAAAAAGGCGCGTCGGTTCATCTTGGTCAAACCTTTCTACAACAATCTTGACATAAAAAGTCAATG
Organism: Oceanobacillus luteolus; assembly: GCF_023715655.1. Lineage (GTDB taxonomy): Bacteria > Bacillota > Bacilli > Bacillales > Amphibacillaceae > Oceanobacillus > Oceanobacillus luteolus. Next base: position 52,365 of record NZ_JAMBON010000006.1, read on the forward strand.
TTACCTAACGATTATAGCATGGATAATTAAAAACCGCGTATAGGAATGATCATTTTTTAAAATAACTTTTGAAGTGTTGTTATAATCTAAATTATCAGTTAAATTATTGACATTTAACCTAGAAACCGATATACTTTAGTCGAGTAAAGTGTAACGGTTTTTAAAACTCCTCAACGACAGGGTTGTAGAAGGAATGTATTCTATCTGGGGGACAGGGTATCCATTTTAATCTATTTGTTGATATATTTGAATTCAGCTTCAATATAAGTTTAATTATTCGTTAATTTGGGTATAGGAGAAAGTCAGTGTAATCCTTGCTTTGTATTTCTATAAAGTAAATGCTTCGAGTAAAGTATTCTTGAAGTAAATCCCGATTTAAAAGAAATACTTTTGGTAAAAATAGCCTTCACCATCATTAATAGGTATAATGATCATTGGGAAACTTGTACTATAGTCTAATTTACTACACGTTAGCTTAATTGGTACATATGCTCATAGTATAAGGAAATTTTTTTGATTAAAGAATTGTTGTCCGTGCAAATGTCCGTTGATTTGCACATCTCCACGATCCAGACTTCGTAATACCCATCACTTCTGTTACAATAGTTATAGATGACTGCTTAAAAAATAATAAATGGAATGAAATGGCAAGTTAATTTGTATCATACAAAGGACAAGATATAGGAAGCAACCCGATTAAAAATTTCGTTGTTTATTTTAATAAGGGGGTAATGTTGTTGAGTACTATGCAAGAAAGAGAAATACAGAATATCCTAGTAGAAGAATTAATGATCTCTTCAGAAAAGGTAGCTCACGTTCAACTAAACAATCCTTTAGAACATGCGTTGCTTGTATTGGTTAAATCAGGATACGCTGCAGTACCTGTACTGGATTCATCGTATAAGTTAGTTGGTATTATTGGAAAGACAGTAATTTTAAATGAGATATTGGGCCTCGAGCGCTTTGAAATTGAAAAGCTTTCTGATATGCGTGTACATGAAGTTATGAAGAGCGATATCCCTCGTATTACCAAGGAACATACATTATTGGATGGTCTAAATGCATTAATTGATCATGCATTTGTTTGTGTAGTCGATGAGGATGGCTACTTTGACGGAATATTAACTCGCAGAGCAATTTTAAAAGAGTTAAAGAAAGATTATTATATTAAAAATTACAAAAAATGAGTAGGTGTCCCTAACAGGACTTTTGTGAGACATAGGATTAATCCTATGTCTCATTTTTATTTTAAAAAATTTACCATAAAAATGAATTTATTATAGCTATTTATTTCGGTTTCCGTTATATTAATATATACTGATAATTTTGAAGGGGGAATTAAATGAAAACTTTTAAACGATTAAAAGAATTTTATTGGCCTCATAAGCACTACTTTCTATGGTCATTATTCTTCTTAATCATCCTTACCTGTATTACCGTTGCTTATCCGATTATTCTGCAAATAACCATTGATGAAGTTGTCATGCAAAATCAATATGAACTAATTATATATATTTCTTTCATATTTTTCGGCTTAATGTTAATTAAGGGAATCTCCACATTTTCATTTCAATATTTAAGTGAACTGTTTGGCATGACGTCTGTTTATCATTTGCGTAATGCTTTGTACCATAAACTGCAGGTTCTATCCTTTAAATACTACGATAATTCAAAAACAGGGGATATCATGTCGAGAATGACGGCCGATGTAGAAGGTTTTCGTTTCTTCTTATCTGCGGGGTTTGCAGAGTTGATCCGAATCATCCTTTTAATAGGTGTCAGTTTAAGTGTTATGTTTTATTACTCCATTCCGCTTGCAGTTGTAACGATGCTAGCGATGCCTTTCCTAGGGATGATTGTCTTTCGATTTGATAAACAGGTCCACCCTGCCTTCCGAAGTGTAAGAAAATCTTTTGGAAAATTGAATACAAGAGTGCAGGAGAATATTAGTGGAATGAATACCGTTAAGTCACTATCACGTGAAGACTTTGAGATTGGAAGATTTTCTTCTAGCAATGATGACTACCGACAGAATTACTTGAATACGGCTAAGTTATGGGCTAAATACTTTCCGTTAATGGAGTTTATCGGAAATATCGCAGTGGTGTCTCTGTTAGGTTTTGGTGGATATCTTGTCATCACAGAACGGTTGGCTTTAGGAGAGTTAGTCGCATTCTTCAGTCTTGTTTGGTATATACTTGGACCACTTATGAACCTTGGCTTCGTTGTGAATATGTTCTCGCAAGCTAAAGCGTCTGGAGAACGATTAATTGAAATTTTAGATAGAGAAGAGGACATCCTGGAAAATGAGCATGCCATTGATCGTCCAATTAAAGGCCATGTGACATTTAAAAATGTAACACTCCAATATGTAGAAGATGACGATGCAGCTTTAAAAAATATCAGTTTTGATGCTCCCCCTGGGAAAGTCATCGGATTGATTGGTGCTACAGGTTCCGGAAAAACAAGTATTACACAGCTGATCACTAGGTTCTACGAAGCAGAAGCTGGAGAAGTGCTTGTTGATGGTCTGCATGTTTCTGACTATAAACTTAAAACACTTCGGAGTCATATTGGTTTTGTTCTTCAGGAACCGTTTTTATTTTCCACATCAATACGTGAAAATATTGCTTATGGAAGGCCAGAAGTGACAGATGAACAAGTGCTTGCTGCTGCCAAACGTGCGCAAGCCCATGATTTTATTATGAAATTACCAAAGGGATACGATACGTTATTGGGAGAAAGAGGGATGGGGTTGTCTGGTGGTCAAAAGCAACGCATTGCTATTGCCCGTGCACTCTGTATCGACCCAAGCATATTAATCCTTGATGATGCCACTTCGGCTGTAGATATGGAAACTGAATTTAAGATCCAATCAGCTTTAAAAGAAGTGATGAACGGCAGAACATCATTTATCATTGCACACCGTATTTCATCCATTAAACATGCAGATGAGATATTAGTATTGGATAAGGGGGAAATAAAAGAACGTGGTAATCATGCTGAGTTATTGGAATTGAATGGAATCTATCGAAGAATATATGATATCCAATACCAAGATCGGGAAGAAATTATGGAAACTGTAAGTCATTAGGAGGAGGGGGAAAGATGTCCAACGCGAAAGTTGAGAAAAAGAGTTATTTAACTCGGTTTCATTACACGGTGGAACAGGTAATAGAAAAGCCTTTCAACTGGAAGCAGATGTTAAGGTTATTAACTTATCTAAAGCCATATTCGAAAAGCTATCTGCCGGCCGCAATCATCGCAATGCTTGTTTCGATGATTGTTCGTCTAACAGTTCCCGTATTAATTGGTAAAGTGGCGATAGATATTGCCATCTTTAATAAAGATACGAGTTTGTTGACTTGGCTCGTTGTGCTGATAGGTGTCTTATATGTATTAAACTATGTTGCAAATACTCTCCGAATTAGGTGGGTAAACAAACTTGGACAAAATGTCATTTATGATCTGCGGCATCATTTGTTCTCTCATGTACAACGGCTTTCGCATCGATTTTTCGATAATCGTTCAGCGGGATCCATACTAGTAAGAATTTTAAATGATATCAACTCTTTGCAGGAGCTGTTCACAAGTGGAATTATTAATTTATTAATGGATACACTTACGCTTGTTGGTATCATGGTCATCTTGTTTGTATTGAGTCCACAATTGGCTATTGCTGTTTTAATTGTAGTGCCAATTATGTTTTATATCTCAACAAGACTTAGAAGAAACATCCGACGTTCTTGGCAAGAAGTGCGTATTAATCAATCCAGAATGAACTCTCACCTAAATGAGGGGATACAAGGGATGAGAATAACCCAGTCCTTTTCTCAGGAAAATGAAAATGCAGAGTTCTTTGATGGAGTGAATAAAGGTTACTTTCATAGTTTTAGAAATGCAGCGAAGAAAAGTGCTTATTTCCGTCCATTTGTTGATATCAGCGATGCAGTAGGTACGATTATTTTAATTGCATTTGGTTCATATCTCATCTTGAAAGGTGAAGAAAACGGTGGGATTGCCATTGGGACTTTTGTGACCTTTGCTACTTTCACAGGAATGTTTTGGGAGCCCATTTCACGGTTAGGCCAAATGTATACTCAACTGTTGATGGCGATGGCATCGTCGGAGAGGATTTTTGAATTCCTTGATGAACAACCAAATGTCAAGGAAAAAAAGAATGCTCACCGTTTTGATGAAATGGAGGGACATATTGTTTTTGATAAGGTGCAATTTTCTTATGACAATGACCGGATTGCCCTCCATGATATATCGTTAAATATTAAAGCCGGTGAAACTATCGCGTTAGTGGGGCATACCGGTAGCGGGAAATCCACCATTGCGAATTTAATCAGCCGTTTTTATGATCCGACAAAAGGCTCGGTAAAGATTGATGGCAAGAATCTCTTAGATGTGGAGCTGGCAAGCTTACGAGAAAAAATTAGTGTTGTGTTACAGGATACATTTATCTTCTCGGGAACAATCATGGAAAATATTCGGTTCGGCCGGCCTAATGCAAGCGACGATGAAGTTATGGAAGCTGCTAAAGTTGTTGGTGCAGATGATTTTATAAAGCGGCTTTCCAATGGTTATTTTACAGAAGTAGAAGAGCGGGGGAACATTCTCTCAGCTGGAGAGCGTCAATTGTTATCTTTTGCAAGGGCGTTACTCGCCAATCCGCGTATCATTATATTAGATGAGGCAACAGCAAGTATTGATACCGAATCGGAAATAAAGATACAAAAAGCTTTGAAACGATTATTGAAGGGAAGAACATCCATCATCATCGCACATAGACTTTCCACGATCCGTGAAGCAGATAAAATTTTTGTGCTCGAAAATGGTAAAATATTAGAAAGTGGCAACCATCGATCTTTACTTGATAAAAAAGGCAAGTACTATGAATTAGTAAAATCCCAATTTACTATGCTTGATGCTAAATAGAGAAGGCGGGTGATTTCAAAATGAAATTACCCGTCTTTACTATTTTAAAAAATTTATTGTTATACGACCCAATATCCACTATTCACTAAATCAGCAGTTTGTTAAAAGTGAATCTATAATTATTTTGTTATTCGTCGCTTAAAAAGATATACTATTTTACATAAGATTCTGGAGGGATAGAGATGAGTAAAGATTTTGCGGTAATTGGTCTTGGGAGGTTCGGTGGTAGCATTTGTCGTGAGTTGAGCAAAGAAGGAAAACAAGTACTTGCGATCGATAGTGATGAAATGAAAGTAAATGAATTTAAAAATATTGTCTCTCACGCAGTCATCCTTGACTCAACCGATGAAGAGTCATTAAAGGAAATCGGCATTCAAAATTTTGAACATGTGATTGTTGCCATTGGAGAAAACCTTCAAGCAAGTATTTTGACAACAGTAATATTAACAGATTTAGGAGTAGAGAGAATAACCGTTAAGGCACAAAATGATTATCATGAAAAAATCTTGAGGAAACTTGGTGTCAATCGTATTGTCCATCCGGAGAGGGAAATGGGAAGAAGAATTGCTCACAATGTTATTTCCAACAATATCTTAGATTATCTCGATTTATCCGATGACCATAGTATTGTAGAAGTAAAAGCAGGAGTTAAAATGATAGGAAAGTCGTTACTGGAGTTAAATATACGCGCGAAGTATGGTTGCAATGTCGTTGCAATCAAAAGAGGGGAAGAGATTGAAGTCACGCCTAACCCGGAATATATTTTTGCACATGGAGATGTCCTCCTAGTAGTTGGAAAGGATAAAGACATCAATCGATTTGAAAGAAATCTTATTATTGATTAAATCAAAAAGCATTAGAAGTCAAAAATGACTACTAATGCTTTATTTGAATGCTTTATTTGAATTAAACTTCCATGATAATCGGCAATACCATAGGACGACGTTTTGTACGTTCGTATAAGAACGGTGCAATTGTATCTGTAATTTCATTCTTAATTTCGGACCATTGCGTCGTTTTCCGTTCCATTACCTTTGTTAGATGTTGTGTAACCAGTTCTTGAGCTTCTTTTATCAAGTCCTCGGACTCACGCATATATACGAAGCCGCGAGAAATAATATCAGGCCCAGCGGCAATCTTAAATTCTTTCATATTTATACTTACAACAACAATAACGAGTCCTTCTTCAGAAAGAATGCGGCGATCTCTAAGAACGATATTCCCGATGTCGCCAATTCCGCTGCCATCAATATAAATAGTGCCAGCAGGAATTTTTCCTGCTACCTCTGCTGTATCTTTGCCGAGCGCTAAAACATCCCCGTTATCGAGGGTAAAGCAGTTATCTAGTTCAACATCACAGTCAACTGCAAGTTTCACATGCTCCTTCAACATACGGTATTCACCGTGAATCGGCATGAAGTACTTAGGCTTCATTAAGCGAAGCATAAGTTTTTGTTCATCTTGGCTACCGTGTCCAGAGGTATGGACGTTGCTTAATTGTCCGTGTATTACTTCTGCTCCTGCACGGTAAAGTTTATTAATGATTCGGCCAACACTAATTGTATTTCCAGGGATTGGAGAAGAAGAAAATACAACTGTGTCACCAGGTATCAATTGGACTTGTTTGTGTGTACCATTCGCAATTCTAGAAAGTGCCGCCATCGCTTCCCCTTGGGATCCTGTACACAAGATGGTTACTTCATTAGCGGGAAGACGGTTAATTTGATTACTATCAACGAAGGTCTCTTTTGGTGCTTGAATATATCCAAGCTCCAGCCCTAAATTAATGGCATTTTCCATACTGCGGCCAAAAACAGCTACTTTTCTGTTGTGTTTCACAGCTGAATCAATGACTTGGCTCAATCGGAAAATATTCGAGGCAAAGGTAGCGAATATTAAACGCCCATCAACTCGGCTGAAAATATCGTTGATACTTTCACCAACGACTTTCTCAGACATGGTAAACCCTGGAACCTCACTGTTTGTACTATCTGATAACAAGCAAAGTACGCCTTCTTTACCTATTTCAGCCATTTTCGTAAGGTTAGCATGCTCTCCTACTGGAGTAAAGTCGAATTTATAATCTCCAGTATGGACAATATTCCCTGGAGGGGTTTTTACTACAATACCATAGGAATCAGGAATACTATGGGTAGTACGGAAAAAGCTTACAGAAGTTTTACGGAATTTAATAACATCATCTTCTTGAATCGTAATTAGCTTGGCATTTCTAAGCAAACCATGCTCTTCCAATTTGTTTCTTATCAAACCTAGAGCTAGTTTACCTCCATAAATCGGCACATTTATTTCACGCAACAAATAAGGGATTCCACCAATATGATCCTCATGTCCGTGTGTTATGAATAATCCTTTGATTTTATCTTGGTTTTGTACTAAATACGTATAGTCTGGAATGACATAATCAATCCCAAGAAGCTCGTCCTCTGGGAATTTAATTCCAGCATCGATGATAATGATTTCATCTTGAAATTGGACCGCATACGTATTTTTACCAATTTCACCGAGTCCGCCTAATGCAAAGACTGCGGTTTGGTCATTTTTAACAAACTTCATAATCAGACATTCTCCAATTTAAATTTCTCGGATTGTTTTTCATAATTTAGATGTGCCTCATCTAGTTCTTGGATGTATTCAATATTGTAATTTCGATCTTTTAGTTTATTGCGGACCTCTCGTACAGAGTCTGCTTCAATATATAAACTTTGTGTGCGTTCACGTACAGGTACTTCGTCTTCAAGTTCCTGATACAGTACTTTATATATCATATGATCTCTCCTAACAGTTTTTTTATTTCTTGGCGTTTCAAATAAGACATGCTGGGCGCACGGTTTTCGTGCGCTTAGCATGTACAAGTGATGTTATTTATCCTCCTGAATATTCCGTAGCATGCAAGAAGACTCTAGTTGATTCGGCTATAGAAATACAATTCTATTTATAAGTTGTAGGTACACGTCCTTTTTGACCTATAAAATCTTTCCAACGTTTCTTCAGCTTTTCTCTAAGGCGCTTTAACATGTTGACACACGTCTCCTTTCAAAAATTAAGAAAAGCAGCAAAAACATTTTTCCGATCCAATCCTCTTAAGTATATTATAGTACGAATGAGCAAAATTTGAAATGAAAATAGAGAAATAAAATTAAACGAGTTCTATTTTTCTTTATTATTTAACAGGAAAACCTTGGTATTGTTAAGTAAAATATTGGTTTCCTTTACGTTTGCTGCTTGCTAATTGTAGTTGTATTTTTTACCATTCACTATAATTTATGCATGAGCGCAAGGTAGTTTGCTTATGACTAATAAATGAAATTTGACTAGTGTAAGGGAGATTTCCAGGGAACGGTCTTTAATTTATCATGGGTGAAGATGATGAAACTGATCATCGATAAATTTTGTCAGAATAAAAAACCACTTGATTAATCAAGTGGTTTGGCGTTATCAGGGATATGAAATGGGTTTTCTTTATTAATATGATCATAGAACATGATTCCATTTAGATGATCAATTTCATGTTGAAAAACAATTGCTAAATAACCTTTTAATCGTAGTTTTACTGGATTATTGTCCATGTCGAAAGCTTTTACAGTAATTCTTGAGTATCGAGGAACATATCCTTCAATTTCACGGTCAACCGAAAGACAACCTTCACCTGTAGGTAAGAATGTCTTTTCTACGGAATGAGAGACGATTTTTGGGTTAACAAGTGCATATTCATGTACTTTCTCATTTTCATCTACGTAATAGACTGTGAACATCTGTTTTTCGACACCGAGTTGTGGCGCGGCGAGCCCTACACCTGCTCGTAATTTATATTTTTTTGCTATCTCTTCGTCCTGGCTATTTCTTAAGAAAGTAAGCATATCTTTCAAAAGTTGTTTTTCTTCTTCAGTAATAGGAATGTCGACTTGTTGAGCGACTTTTGTCAAGGAAGGGTGACCTTCACGAACAATATCCTTCATTGTAATCATATTTATTACTCCTTACTTTATTTTTTTCACGTACAACCAGAGGCACTTTGACCTTGAATTAGTCTGGTTGTTATAAACTATTTCTTGCTCTATCTTATCATATATGAAATAGTTATAGCATATCTTTTCTACTATATGGAATGTTTGAGTTTGGGCCTATCGAATTTAAGAGGCTTTATGATATACTCATTCCATAATTACGTTATGACTTTAGGAGGTAACAGTGGATGTCACGGAATAAAGTTTTACTTACAATTGGACTCTTCTTGATTATATTATCAGCGTGTAGTGGTGGAAGAGTAGAAGAACAAATACATTCCCATTTAGAGGAAACGGTCGTATTAGAACAGGAGTTTGAAGCTCAACAAAGTGATATCACGGAACTGGAAAAGCAGGAACAAGAAATCTATGCTCAAGTTATTGATTTAAGTATGGAAGAATTTGATGAGATTACCGAACTTTCACAGGAAGCGATTAAGATTATAGAGGAACGCAGTGAAAAAATTGACGCTGAACGAGAAAGTATTGTCAGTGCGAGAGAAGAGTTCGAGCAGATTGAAGGCCTCCTTGAAGATATTGAAGCAGAGAACGTACGAACTAAAGGGGAAGAAATGTATCAAACGATGGTTGCACGATATGACATTTATGACGAATTGTATGAAGCATATAAGGAATCCCTCAAACTAGAAAATGAACTTTATACGATGCTCCAAGAAGAAGGAGTAGAGCAACAGGAATTAAATGATCATATTGAGATGGTTAATGAAACATATGGAAAGATTTTGGACGCCAATGATGAATTTAATGAGCTGACGATAGAATACAATAACTTAAAGCAAGAATTCTATGAAGAGGCTGGTATAGAAGTAACCTTTGAAGGGGAAGATTAATAAGGACTTTATGCAATAAATATTTATTGCATAAAGTCCTTTTTGTTTAACAATTCTCCATAAATGGTATGGAGAGGTAAGGAGTGTTTTATCTGTACTAGTTATTATCGACTTTCTGTCATGAAACAGATACAGAAAAGAACGGTGTGTTACAACAGTAAAGAATGGTTAGGCTTACATGTTATATAATTCGCCTGAGTTAAAGTGTTTGACCTAAATGCGATTATGAGCTAGTATTTAGTAGTACACAGTTTGTACCAGTATTTTTTAGCGAAACTATATAACAGTTTCAAAAAAGGAGAACTGTGAAATAATATGGAAGAAGCAAATGGAAGTTCCCTGCTTCCAATCATAATAATCTATTTATAAGGAGAGGTGACCACCTTGAAACATGTATTAAAAGATGTGGAAAGCAAATTTGAAATGTTCCAGATTCTAAATGAAGATGGTGAAGTTGTTAATAAAGAGTTTATGCCGGATCTATCCGATGATGAGTTAAGAGAATTAATGCGTCGTATGGTATATACAAGAATTCTAGACCAACGTTCCATCGCTCTAAACCGTCAAGGAAGACTAGGTTTCTACGCACCAACGGCAGGACAAGAAGCTTCACAGTTAGGAAGTCATTTTGCTATTGAGAAAGAGGACTTCATCCTACCTGGCTACCGTGATGTGCCACAGCTAATTTGGCAAGGTCTGCCATTGTATCAAGCTTTCTTATTCTCTAAAGGACATTTTCATGGAAACCAATATACAGAGGAACTGCAAGCATTTGCTCCTCAAATTATTATCGGTGCACAATATGTACAAGCAGCCGGTGTTGCTTTAGGTATGAAGCTTCGTGGTAAGAAGAATGTTGCAATTACTTATACTGGTGATGGTGGAACATCTCAAGGGGATTTCTATGAAGGAATCAACTTTGCAGGTGCTTACCAAGCTCCGGCAATTTTCATCGTGCAGAATAACCGATTTGCTATTTCTGTACCAGTTGAAAAGCAAACTGCTGCAAAAACACTAGCACAGAAAGCTGTTGCTGCAGGAATTGAAGGTATTCAAGTTGATGGTATGGACGTGCTTGCAGTTTATGCGGCGACGAAGGATGCTCGTGATCGCGCAGTTAACGGTGAAGGTCCAACATTAATCGAGACAATGACCTATCGTTTCGGTCCACATACGATGTCAGGGGACGACCCGACTCGCTACCGTTCAGACGATCTTGATAAAGAATGGGAAAAGAAAGACCCACTTGTACGTTTCCGTAAATTCCTTGAAGGGAAAAAATTATGGAGCGAAGAAGATGAAAATAGAGTAATCGAAGAAGCGAAAGAGGATATTAAAGAAGCAATCAAGAAAGCTGACCAATATCCAAAACAAAAAGTTACTGATTTTATTAATTATATGAATGAAGAGCTCCCACTTAACTTACAGGAGCAGCTGAAAGAATATGAAGCAAAGGAGTCGAAATAAATCATGGCGCAAATGACAATGATTCAAGCAATTACAGATGCAATGCGTACTGAACTGAAAAATGATCCAAACGTACTTGTTTTCGGTGAAGACGTTGGACAAAATGGTGGAGTTTTCCGAGCGACAGAAGGTCTTCAAGCTGAGTTTGGAGAAGAGCGTGTATTTGACACCCCACTGGCTGAATCAGGTATCGGGGGGCTTGCAATTGGACTTGCCACTCAAGGATATCGTCCAGTCCCTGAAATTCAATTTTTCGGCTTCCTTTTTGAAGTAATGGATTCCATAGCTGGTCAGATGTCAAGAACACGTTTCCGTTCAGGTGGCACACATCACTCACCAATTACGGTTCGCGCTCCATTCGGTGGCGGTGTTCGTACACCAGAACTTCATGCGGACTCGTTAGAAGGATTGGTTGCACAGACACCAGGTCTTAAAGTTGTAATCCCATCTACTCCATATGAAGCAAAAGGGTTATTGATTTCTGCAATTCGTGATAATGATCCAGTTGTTTTCTTGGAGCATATGAAACTTTATCGTTCCTTCCGTGAAGAAGTACCAGAGGAAGAATATACGATTCCAATAGGAAAAGCAGCTGTGAAAAGAGAAGGTAAGGATGTTACATTGATTGCATACGGTGCAATGGTACATGCTGCCCTGAAAGCGGCGGATGAACTTGCCGAAGATGGAATTGAAGCTGAGGTTATCGATCTTCGTACAGTATCTCCGGTAGATTATGAGACAATCATCACTTCCGTTGAGAAGACAAATCGTGTAGTCGTTATACAAGAAGCGCAACGTCAAGCTGGAGTAGCAGCGGCTGTTGCGGCAGAAATCCAAGAAAGAGCTATTCTGCATTTAGAAGCGCCAGTGTTGCGTGTAACTGCACCAGACACTGTCTACCCATTTGCAGAAGCAGAAGAAGTATGGTTGCCAAACCATAAAGACATCGTTGAAAAAGTAAATCAAGTAATCAACTTCTAAAATTCGTACAGGAGGTAAAATAGTATGGCATTTGAATTTAAATTTCCAGACATCGGTGAAGGTATAGCTGAAGGCGAGATTGTCAAGTGGTTCGTTGCTGAAGGCGATGAAGTGAAAGAAGACGATGTTCTCGTTGAAGTGCAAAATGATAAAGCGGTAGTTGAAATTCCTTCTCCAGTAGATGGCACAATCAAAAAAATATATGTTCAAGAAGGGGAAGTAGCAAACGTAGGTAATGTGTTTGTTACGATTGACGCAGAAGGTTACGAGTCGGATGAAAGTGATGAAACTGAAGCGTCTAAAGAACCGGAAGAACAGAAAGAAGAAGTTCAAGAGAAGAAAGAAGCACAGTCAGCTGACAACCAAGAAGATAGCGAGACAAATCGTGTCATTGCTATGCCTTCTGTAAGGAAATATGCTCGTGAAAAAGAAGTTAATATTAAGGAAGTAACAGGAACAGGAAAAAATGGCCGAATTCTTAAAGAGGATATTGACGCTTTCTTAAGTGGTGATACTCAACCTGAGGCAGTAACTGAAGAAAAAGTTGAAGAAACTGTAACAACAGCTGAAAAAGAAATCGTTGCACCACAAGGAGCATATCCAGAAACTCGTGAAAAAATGTCATCCATCCGAAAAGCAATTGCTAAAGCAATGGTCAATTCGAAAACAAAAGCACCACATGTTACGTTAATGGACGAAATCGATGTTACAGAACTTGTTGCGCATCGTAAGAAATTCAAAGCTATTGCTGCGGAACAAGATGTGAAACTAACTTATCTTCCATATGTAGTGAAAGCATTGATTTCTGCGTCTAAAAAATATCCGATTATTAATTCTTCAATCGATGAAGAGACGGATGAAATTGTCCAGAAGCATTACTATAACATTGGAATTGCTGCAGACACGGACAGAGGATTACTCGTACCTGTTGTTAAGGATGCAGACAGAAAATCTATCTTTGAAATCTCAGCAGAAATCAACTCCTTGGCAGAAAAAGCTAGAGATGGTAAACTGAAACCTGAAGAGATGTCAGGAGCCTCAAACACGATTTCGAATATTGGTTCTGCTGGTGGTCAATGGTTCACACCAGTACTCAACTATCCTGAGGCGGTAATTTTAGGAATTGGTAGAATTGCTGAGAAGCCAATTGTCCGTAATGGAGAAGTTGTTGTTGCTCCAGTACTTGCGTTATCTTTAAGCTTTGATCATCGTATCGTTGATGGTGCAACCGCACAACTTGCAATGAACCAAATTAAACGGATACTACATGATCCACAATTAATAATGATGGAGGCGTAAGAATATGGTAGTAGGAGATTTTCCAGTAGAAGTAGACACACTTGTTGTAGGAGCTGGTCCTGGAGGATACGTTGCTGCAATCCGTGCTGCACAGCTTGGTCAAAAAGTAACTATCGTTGACAAAGGTGCTTTAGGCGGAGTTTGCTTGAACGTAGGATGTATTCCTTCTAAAGCTTTAATTTCTGCAGGACATAAAGCTGCAGAAGCCCAAGGGATTGATGAACTTGGTATAAAAGCAGAGAATGTTTCCGTTGATTTCTCCAAAGTTCAAGAATGGAAAGATTCTATCGTAAATAAACTTACTTCCGGTGTTGAAGGCTTACTGAAAGGTAATAAGGTGGACATCGTAAGTGGCGAAGCTTACTTCGTAGATGCCAATACTGCTAAAGTAATGGATGATAAAAGCTCGCAGACTTATAAATTCAAAAACTGTATTATCGCGACTGGTTCAAGTCCAATCGAAATCCCGAGCTTTAAGTTTTCTGAGCGTGTTTTAGATTCAACAGGTGCTCTGAATTTGAAAGAAGTTCCTGAGAAGCTTGTTGTTATTGGCGGCGGGTACGTTGGAAGTGAACTCGGATCTGTGTATGCGAATTTTGGTACTGAAGTAACTTTCCTAGAAGGAACGAAAGATATTCTAGGTGGATTCGAAAAACAAATGACACAACTTGTGAAGAAACGCCTTAAGAAAAAAGGTGCAACAATTGTTACAGAAGCGATGGCAAAAGGTGTAGAGGAAACAAAAAATGGTGTGAAAGTAACGTATGAAGTTAAAGGTAAGGAAGAAACTGTTGAAGCTGATTACGTACTTGTCACTGTGGGACGCAGACCAAACACTTCAGAAATCGGCTTAGAACAAGTTGGTATTGAACTTGACGATAGAGGTCTTATCAAGACTGACAAACAATGCCGTACTTCTGTTGATAATATCTACGCAATCGGTGATGTTACAGCAGGACCTCAGCTTGCCCACAAAGCTTCTTATGAAGGTAAAATTGCAGCAGAAGCAATCAGCGGTGAGAAATCTGAGATTGACTATATCGGTATTCCAGCAGTTGCCTTTACAGATCCAGAGCTAGCGACAGTTGGTTTGACTGAACAAGAAGCAAAAGATAAAGGATACAAAGTTAAAGTAGGTAAATTCCCATTCGGCGCAAATGGACGTGCTCTATCACTAGGCAGCACGGATGGTTTCTTGAAACTGATCACACGTGAAGAAGATGGACTTGTACTTGGCGGTCAAATCGCTGGTCCTAATGCGAGTGACATGATTTCAGAAATCGCCCTTGCTGTTGAGGCCGGCATGACTGCAGAAGACATTGCGCTAACGATTCACCCACACCCAACATTAGGTGAAATCACAATGGAAGCAGCAGAAGTTGCGCTCGGAAAACCAATTCATATGTTATAAAATAGTTTTTAAAATGGTGGCTATATATATTAGCCGCCATTTTTTTATGACAGTTTAGTAGTTTGATATGGCTTTTCATTGTCATCATATTTTATCACTACTATAATTGAAGCAAATAGACACCAGGAGGATGCAAAATGAGAAAATTCATCATCATCACACTTATTGCAATGCTTTTTATCTCAGCGTGTAACGGTGAAAATGAGCAAGAGGAAACAGTTAAAAATAGTTCTAAGGAGCATGAGTCGGAAGAACAGGAAGAGGAGATGCCGGCTGAGGACGCTGTTCAGGGTACTGAGGGTGCATCAATAGACCCGGAATATTATATTTCAGATGATGCGACAGTCGTCCCTATAACAAAAGATGTCAATGAAAAAGTTGTACTTTTAACGTTTGATGATGGGCCTCACACCTATTCATTGGAAATAGCTGAAACTTTGAAGAAGTTGGATGCCAATGCAATATTCTTTGTAAATGGACATTATCTTGATACTCCAGAAGAGGAGGAAGCACTGAAACAACTTCACGAAATGGGGTTTTTAATAGGAAACCATACATATAATCATCCATTACTAACAGATATTTCAGAGGATGAGCAGCGTGAAGAAATCGTAAAACTAAGTGATCGAGTTGAAGAAATCATCGGGGAGAGACCTAAATTTTTCCGGGCACCAAATGGAATGAATACAGATTTTTCCGAGCAAGTTGCAGCTGAAGAAGAAATGGTGTTGATGAATTGGACTTACGGTTATGATTATTTTCAACCCTATATGGATGCCGATAAACTGGCAGAAGCCATGATAACAGGGGAAGGCCCTGAAGTTGGTGTTTCGTATTCTTTATTAAAGCCTGGAGCAAATTTATTGATGCACGATCGGGAGTGGACAAATGAAGCGCTTGAGCGAATTGTAAACGGGCTTCGAGAACAAGGCTATGAAATTGTGGATCCGAATCTCATTAGGTTGTTAAATGAGGAAAGTGAATGATTTCAATTTGTTAACATTTTAATACAGAGAAAGGGGAAAGTGAAGATGGTTTTTGAAACAAGAGTAACAAAACTGCTTGATATTAAGTACCCGATTATACAAGGAGGGCTGGCTTACCTAGCGTATGCTGATTTGGCTGCAGCAGTATCCAATGCAGGAGGGCTCGGTCAAATAACTGCGATGACTCTTCCTTCACCTGATGCGTTGAGGAAAGAAGTCAGGAAAGTAAGAACCTTGACAGACAAGCCGTTTGGAGTAAATTATGCGATAGGACAACATGGCAGACCGTTTGAAGAGATGGTGAATGTAGCTATAGAGGAACAGGTCCCTGCTATATCTGTTACAGGCGGGAATCCTAAAGGTGTACTTGACATGGTCCAAGGGCATAATATAAAGAAACTTGTGCTTGTTGCTGCTCGGAGACAAGCGGTAAAGGCAGAAGAGTTAGGGGCAGATGCCGTCATGGTCGTTGGTCAAGATGGAGGTGGACATTTGGGGCGAAGTGATGTTGGTACCCTTGTTCTTACTCCACAGGTAGTTGACTCTGTTTCCATACCTGTTATCGCCTCTGGAGGTATCGCAGATGGTAGAGGACTTATGGCTGCTTTCAGTTTGGGAGCAGAAGGAATAGAAATGGGAACGCGTTTTATTGCGACTAAAGAATGTCATGCACATGATAATTATAAACAAGCAATACTTGATGCTGATGAAAATAGTACGACTGTAATTAAGCGTTCCATTGGTGCGCCTGCCCGTGCTTTAATAGGACCATGGACAGATAAAATATTAGAAATAGAAGAAAAAAATCTTGGTTATGAGTCGTTAAAAGATTACATTAGCGGAAAATTCAATCAGAAATATATTCTTGAAGGAAACGATGCTGAAGGATTTGGTTGGGCAGGCCAGTCTGTTGCGAGAATCAATGAAATCCTTCCAGTCGAAGAATTAATTCAAATGATTATTCGAGAGGCAAATCAAATACGCGAAAAATGGGCTAAAGTTGAGGTGTAAAAATGAGTTATTCTTATCCTTTCGATGAATCCTGGTCTAAACAGGAAATCATCGATGTTGTTAATTTCTTTTCTTTAATTGAGAAGGCTTATGAACATCAGGTGTCGAGGGAAGATTTGTTGACGGTTTACCGCCGTTTTAAAGAAATCGTTCCATCGAAAAGTGAGGAAAAGCAGTTGTTTGCTGAGTTCAATAAATCCTCAGGCTACACACCATATCAAGTGATAAAGAAAGCAAGAGATTCTCAAAGTAAAACGATAAAAATGTAAAAGGGAAGCTGAATGCAGTTTCCCTTTTTAACGTTCTTTTAATGCCAATTGGTATAGTGGTATCAAATCGTCGTACGTTGACTTTACCGTATCTAATAGCTTCTCTCCATCTTTTATTCGCGCATCATCTTTATCCAAATTCCTTCCAATCAGGAACTCTGCTTTCTTCACATCACGAAAACGTTCTAGGTGTGAGTAATCTAAATCGCTCAGCGGGATGGAGTCTTTTTTCATGTGATCAAGGGATATTACAAAGTCTTCCGGAAGACTTTTGATGACGTCAAATTGTTCGATGAAAGCCTCTGCTATTTTACTTTTGTTTGGTAATTCGTAAATAAGTGCAAGCCAAATAAATAGGCGATCATCAAACAGACCAACTTGAAAATGCGGATGTTTTTTATAACCTCTCTTATTATCGCAGATAGCAAGCCAAGTATCGTTTGGTGGATTTACCGTTCTTCGGGCATGTTTCGCTATATGTAAATAAACTTCATTACCTAATTTCATGGAAAGGTCATCAGCAAGTTCTGTACCAATTTCTTGGAACTTTGGTTGAATTCTAGTTTGTATTGCTTCCATTCTTGCATCAAGACCATCTATTAAAAACGTATCGAAATCTTCTTTATTAAACCCCGTGAATTTCATTCTATCCATCCTTTCTACTAATTTATAATAATTATTATTAAGCTAATATGTTCATTTGTCAACGGATAGGCACTAAGTAAGAGTTCCATTTATGTTTAAATGGGCTTCATTTTGGGTAAAGCTATTTCTAAGAAGATAGCTAAAAAATAGACGAACTTCCTTCAAAAATATTCATAAACTAAAGTAAAGTCATACGTTAGCACTTAGAAAGGTGTGATGAAGGTGAAATATCTAATGCAGGCAATTGAAAAACAAGAAGCAAAATTAAAGTTACCGGTCATTCGAATGGAAATAGATTACGAACTAATGAATCTTTATGATGCCATGCAAGCGGAAGATAAGACGGGAATCATCAAGGCCAAACAACGACTTAGCGAACTGCGTCATCAATTAATTGAAATTACTGAGGATGAAGATGAGTAACTGCTAATAGGACTTCGTATTTATTCGGGTATCGGGTCACGATGGTCTAATAAATGCGAAGTCCTTTTGCTGTAAATATAATCCAATGTTTTGGTACAATTATATAAGTGGCACTAAATGGGGGAATAATAGATGATAGACGACAAAAGAAACAGTATATATCTCAATGCTAGAGCGTGGGTTTTGGAAGCGGGACAACAGATTAGAAACCAAATTAATGAGCCGAGGATCATTGGGACAAAGTCAAACCCTAATGATCTTGTGACAGAGATGGATAAACAAATTGAGGCCTTTCTGGTTGGGAAGATTAAAGAAACATATCCTGAACACTGTATTATCGGGGAAGAGGGTTATGGTGATGAATTAACTTCATTGGAAGGCACGGTTTGGATCATTGACCCAATTGACGGGACAATGAACTTTGTCCATCAACGGAAAAATTTCGCCATCTCAGTTGGTGTTTTTCAGGATGGTGTAGGTGAAATTGGGTTAATATATGATGTGATGTCTGATGTGCTCTATCATGCGAAGCGCTCAGAAGGTGCTTACAAAAATGAGGAAAAGCTTTCGGCTCTAAATGAGGATTTGAAGTTTGAAGAATCGTTGTTAGGTATGAACCATTATTTCCTCTGTCAAAATCGTATGGTGGATGAGGGAGTCATGCAACAGCTCATTCGTGCTGTGCGAGGAAGTAGGACATATGGATCTGCTGCATTGGAATTCGCATATGTAGCAGAAGGAATTATTGATGGATACTTATCAATGCGTTTGGCACCTTGGGATATCGCTGCAGGCATTGTGATTGTAAATGAGGTTGGCGGAATTTCAACAAACCTTGATGGTAAACCACTAAATTTACTAGAAATTAATAGTTTATTGACATGCAATCCACAAATTCAAGAGCAGTTGCTCACCTATATTAAGAAAGGAAGAAAGTGACTGTTCGGGTTCAGTCACTTTCGTTTTCTTTTTAATGAAATTCCATACCCCATCAATGCAAAACCGAGCAGAAGAAATAGGATAATCAACCAGATATTCCGCAAGGCAATTGCAAATCCTACTCCAAAGAACATAGCAACAACTAATAATGCTAATAAAAATAAAGGCCAATTGATTTCTTTCATATTCATACCATCCACCTCGATTTATCTAACATTTGTAGTATATAGTAAACTATTAAAATCTTCAAAGATAAGGAAGATAGCAGTTTGCATGTTAGAATGACCTATGATAAGATGGACAAGTAGCTAAAGGTGGTTGAACATAGCGCTTTATTGAATTTCAAATTGGAATGTTGACATGTTTATCTATCCGTGCTATACTTTAAAAGTTGAATCAATTTAATATGATCTGAAGACAAGTAGAAGCACCCGCTTCTCACCTGATCGACGCCGATGTGCAGTTGACTGGTTCCTGATAAGTTTGTTCTTAAATGATGGGGAGACGTGTGGGTGCATTGTGTACCGACACTTTTTTTATGTGAGTAATAATATATTGTCTAAATGATCAGTAACAAAAATTATTTGGAGGTGGCTAGAGATTAGCAAAGATAATTTAGTTAATGAGAGGATTCGCGCTAGAGAGGTGCGTCTAATCGATTCCAATGGTGATCAACTTGGTGTTAAGTCGCATAAAGAGGCGATGCAAATAGCCCAAACGAGAAATCTGGATTTAGTGTTAGTGGCTCCGAATGCGAAACCGCCAGTTGCCCGAATCATGGATTATGGAAAATTCCGTTTCGAAATGCAGAAGAGGGAAAAGGAAGCACGTAAAAAACAGAAAGTCATTAATGTGAAAGAAGTGCGCCTTACACCTGGAATTGGTGACCATGATTTTGAAACAAAACTAAAAAATGCTAGAAAATTTATTGAAAAAGGCGATAAAGTCAAGGTTGCAGTTCGCTTCCGAGGTAGAGCAATCACTCATAAAGAGTTAGGACGTGAAGTTCTCGACCGCTTTGCTGAAGAAGTAAAAGATATTGCAACAGTTGAGCAAAAGCCTAAAATGGAAGGCCGTAATATGTTTATGATGGTTGCCCCATTAAGCGAAAAATAATCACAGCAATAACTGTTTAATTTTACTTTAGGAGGAATTTAGCATGCCAAAGATGAAAACCCACAAAGGGTCACAAAAACGTTTTAAGAGAACTGGATCTGGAAAAATTAAAAGATCTCATGCATATACAAGTCACTTATTTGCGAACAAATCTCAAAAACAAAAACGTAAACTACGTAAAGGTGCAATGGTTTCTGCAGGAGACCAACGTCGCATCGACTCCATGATTCCTTAAGTTGTGGAGAAACTGAAATAAATC
This sequence comes from Oceanobacillus luteolus, assembly GCF_023715655.1. Lineage (GTDB taxonomy): Bacteria > Bacillota > Bacilli > Bacillales > Amphibacillaceae > Oceanobacillus > Oceanobacillus luteolus. Next base: position 72,991 of record NZ_JAMBON010000006.1, read on the forward strand.
GGATTAGAATTGTACTAGGAGGGAATTTAAAATGGCACGTGTAAAAGGTGGAACAGTAACACGTAAGCGTCGTAAACGCGTACTTAAATTAGCAAAAGGTTATTATGGTTCAAAAGGTAATTTATTTAAAGTTGCAAAACAACAAGTAATGAAATCAGGTCAATATGCATATCGTGACCGCAGACAGAAAAAACGTGATTTCCGTAAATTATGGATCGCACGTATTAACGCTGCTGCACGTATGAACGATATTTCATATAGCAAATTAATGCACGGTCTAAAATTAGCTGGCATTGATATTAACCGTAAAATGCTTTCTGAACTTGCAATCAGTGACGCACAAGCATTTACACAACTAACTGATAAAGCTAAAGAAGCTCTAAGCAAATAATTCAAAGGTCAAGTTCCATTTAATTGGAATTTGACCTTTTTTAATTAGGATATTTATGATGTTGATACAAAGTTCTAATCTTTGGAATTGAAAGAGGACACTTCTATCCAATGTTCGCAGTCCAAATACCTCTCGCTTTCCGCGGGCGGCCGGCAAGCCTCCTCACGAGCAAGCTCGCTGCGGGGTCTCGCCTGGCCTTTACTCCCGCAGGAGTCTCGAGGTATTTGGACTGCTCCATGCTATACGTTTTTTAAGCTCAGCGGATTTTGTTTAATAAAAATGACTGTCTACTTCCGTGAAATTTAAATAAACCACTATGAGTTATTCAATAAATTGGAACCATGATCCAAATATGTTTTCACTGGAAGCAGCCCCCGATACACCGAAGACTCCTTCGGGAGGATAGTCATCGATGAGACCCCGCAGAGCGATAGCCCGAGGAGGCTCATCAGCCGCCTTAGGATGCGCGAAGGTGTATCGGGGGATGCGAGCCTCGGGAAGAAAGTGTCTTCAATCTATTTAAATATTATCTTAAGTAATTTGTTTATGATAAACTAAGAAAATAACAGAAAAAGGAGCTTTATGATGAATGATTCGATTCTTTTATTTGTGATTGCTGTAAATGTGTTTACGTTATTCCTAATGAGGATAGATAAACAAAAAGCAATAAAAGGACAGTATCGGATCCCGGAGAGGACATTCTTTTTATTATCCTTTTTAGGTGGAGCCATCGGTACTTTTTTAGGGATGAAACTATTTCGACATAAAACAAAACATAAGAGATTCACAATTGGTATACCGGTCTTAATTATTTGGAATGCTTTTGCATTTATCTACATAATCAGCAATGTGGCATAATCTAGACAGAGTCCGTCATATAGATAAGTATCAAATTGAATACGAAGGAAGGAGGAGAGGCATGGAGGCGTTGGGAGCGAATCTTCTCACCTATGTGGAAATTGGAGGTTTATTCGCACCGCTGTTATTTATTTGCTTTCATTTGCTGAGGCCGTTATTTTTCATTCCCGTCGTGTTCATTTGTATATCTGGCGGGGTTATTTTTGGACCTGTTGCCGGCAGTTTGTACTCATTGGTAGGTATTACATTATCAAGTATCTTGTTTTATGGAATGTATACGAAAATGCCAAAAGCAATGCAAAGAATCCTTCGGTTGAAACAGCGTATTATCGGTGAAAATAAAGCGTTCACCAGGTCACAAATTATCTTGCTGCGATTAGTGCCATTTATTCATTTTCATTTATTATCCCTTTGCCTAATAGAGATTTCATCCAGTTTTAGAGATTACACAAAAGCCTCCGTATTATCAAATATCCCCTTAGCATTTGTCTACACATCCATTGGTGGAACGATATCTAATTTATCTCCATACATGATTACCGCATTATTGGCCCTGTTATTACTGTTCCTTTATTTATTGCGTAGAAGAGAAATTATTATTAAATGGCAAGACTTTTTCTCTATAGAAAATGCAAAACACACATCAATCAAAGCTTGATGTGTGTTTTTTTCATATGGAGACTTGCACTAATCTATCGGTGTCAGGACTAGCTTGCTGATCGGATGCTTCCATTCAATTTTTGCATATGGATACCGGATAAGTAATTCATTTTCTAAGAAATACAAATCTTCTCTCGTGATTCCATTTAACTCAATAGAATTAGACACAGTAATATGGATATTAGTCACTTCAAAAGAGTTTTCTGCAACTCCTACATATTTTTCTCCTTCAAACGCGCAGCCTTTATATACGAAGCGTAGATTTTTTTTACTATTGCCCTGTTCATCATAAAGATAAAATTGTTTTAAATCCTTCGCAATCCGCATTTTTCTTTCTGGACTTCTTAGGTATTCAACCCATGTATAAACAAGGAGAATAATTGCAAGCAGAATAAGAATACGAAATAATAGTACAAGCATGTGTGATCGTCTCCTTACTTGTTATCTAGTTCCACTACGAATTAGGGGATAGAAAGGTTTCACTTTTATAAAAAAAACATGCTACAATGATAAAAATGAGGTGTATATAATGAACTGGGAAAAACTTTATTCCATGCAGAAAGAACTTGATACTTACATACTTGAAAATCATGATTTAAGAGATAGGGACTTATTTAATGAAAAGTACTTAGCATTTCTTGTTGAGTTAGGTGAACTTGCCAATGAAACGCGCTGTTTTAAGTATTGGAGTACAAAAAAATCTAGTGAAAGACAAGAAATTCTTGCAGAATACGTGGATGGTATTCACTTTTTATTATCTATCGGTTTAGATACTGGTTACCAGATTAAACAACTGGATTCAAAGGGTAAAGAAAATACAGCTACAGAACAGTTTAATGAGGTGTTTTCGATTGGGGCATTGTTTAAACAACAGCCTACCTTCCAAAACTATGAAAATTTATTCGAGGAATATATTAACCTTGGAGAAGTCCTCGGATTTACAAAGAGAGAAGTATATGAAGCGTATGTCAAAAAGAATGAAATTAACTTTGAACGACAAGACAAAGGTTACTAATATAAAAATTTTTTCATTTTTGATATTTCTCTGATATAGGTTTATACTAGTGGAGGATTAAGAAGAGAGGATGTACAATTATGGCAAAATTAGATGAGACATTGACGATGTTGAAAGATTTGACAGATGCTAATGGAATTCCTGGTAATGAAAGAGAAGTGCGGGAAGTCTTTGAAAAGTATATTACTCCTTATGCAGATGAAGTGACAACAGATAACCTAGGTAGTTCTATTGCGAAAAAAGTAGGCGATGAAAATGGACCTAAAATAATGGTCGCGGGTCACTTGGATGAAATTGGGTTTATGGTAACACGTATTGATGACAAAGGGTTTGTATATTTCCAAACGGTTGGTGGCTGGTGGAATCAAGTAATGCTTGCCCAACGGGTGACAATCATGGGCTCGAAAGGGAATGTTACAGGTGTCATCGGCTCTAAACCACCTCATGTACTTTCGCCGGAAGCTCGTAAAAAACCATATGAAATCAAAAATATGTTCATTGATATTGGAGCTTCAAGTAAGGAAGAAGCAGAAGAGTTCGGTGTATTACCAGGACAATCAGTCGTACCATACTTCGAGTTCACTCCATTAAAAAATGAGAAGATGTTAATGGCTAAAGCTTGGGATAACCGGATAGGTTTGGCGATTGCGATTGAGGTTTTAAAACAACTTAAAGATGTTGATCATCCTAACGTAGTTTATGGAGTAGGTACAATTCAGGAAGAGGTTGGTCTCCGCGGTGCGAGAACTTCTGCTCACCAAATTGAACCGGATATCGGATTCGGAGTCGATGTAGGGATTGCTGGTGATACACCTGGTATTTCTTCTCACGAAGCGGATAGTAAACTAGGTAAAGGCCCGCAAATCGTTCTTTATGATGCTTCTATGGTTTCCCATAAAGGCTTACGTGATTTAGTTGTAAAAACAGCGGATGAAAATGAGATTCCATATCAGTACACATCGATTGCTGGTGGAGGGACAGATTCAGGTGCAATCCACTTAACAGCAAATGGAGTACCATCATTGTCTATTACAGTGGCAACTCGTTATATCCATTCCCATGCTGGTATTCTGCACCGGGATGATTTTGAAAATGCGGTTAAATTAATCGTGGAAGTAATTAAAAAGCTTGATAGAGATACGGTAAAAGAGTTAATTTTAGCATAAAACAAGTAGAAAAAGCAAGGTGGTTCAGCACCTTGCTTTTTCTACTATGCTAAATAACTATTCATAACCTTTGATACATAATTTCTTGTTTCTGAAAATGGCGGTATACCTTGATATTTATCGACATTTCCTGGTCCGGCATTATAGGCGGCAAGAGCCAGCTCAATATTTTGATTATAGCGATTAAGCATCTGTCTTAAATATTTGGTTCCCCCAAGAATATTCTCACGAGGATCAAATGAATTCACAACACCTAATCCTCGAGCGGTGGTGGGCATCAACTGCATTAAACCTTGAGCTCCAGAAGAACTTGTCGCGTTAGGATTGAAGCTGGATTCCGCTTTAATCACACTGTATATGAGGCTTTTATCGACCTTATACTTTTCACTGGCTTCATTAATATAATCGTCAAAATCAGTTGATTTTTGAGTGCTCACTTGAGTCGGATAGTAGGTTGGCTGGATATAATTCAACTGCATGGGCTTCATAGTAGTGTTTTGCGTCATGCTTGAATGATTCATTATATTAGCTTGGTTAATCTTTTCTTGAAGCAGTTGTTTAAAAGCAAGTTCTGCAAACGAAGCTGTGGACTTTGTCCTGGAAGGACTTGAAGTCATTGTTTGTAATACTTGGAACTGCATAACCTGTTGTAAATCTCTGATTTCCATGAGAGTCATCCCTACCTTTTCTACTAACCATTTTACTAGTTATTAGAAAGAAGTTCAATGCTTCGTGACAAAAGCCTTACAGAAATAAGTCTGTAAGGCTTTATTTTAAATGAATCTATTTTCCTAAATCTTCTTTTGTCGGTCCCATGACTCCCGGAACTTTAAGTCCTGCTTGGCGGAGCAGTACCGTCATTTGCCCACGATGGTGAGTTTGATGGTCTATTAACGTCCGAAGTATTTCTCCTCGAGCAGTCGGTCTTCCGTGTTGGTCTACTTCTTCAATCAGACTTGCATCGTTAAACTCTTTCCTTACAAGCTCGCTTAATTCACTGCTGACCGCTTGATAGCCGTTTACAATTTCGCTGGCAGTTGCTGGAACGCTCTGTCCATTATCTGGATTCGTAAGATCTAGTTTTAAAAGACCCGCAAAGTAAACTGGTGCAGTAGTGAGATGCCATCCGAGCCAGCCTAGAGTATTATGACCTTCTACAATCGCTTGATTCAACGATTCGTCTGTCATAGCCTCCAATACTTTTAATGTCCCATTACTTGCCGATGTCCAATCATTAATAAAGTCGTCTACTTTTCTGTACATATAAATAACCCCTTTCGTTTTTTTGTTGATTTACCACCAGTTTATCATGAATATTTCATATGTTGAAATCCAAGAAATTAAAAAAACTAACAATCATTGATTTTCTCAATAATTGTTAGCTTTTATTCCTTGTCAAGGAAATGTACAGTAAGATTTGCTCATTATATGGTTTCTCACTTTACCCTTGTGCAGCTGCTTCTTTTACTCCAGACTCTAAGCTTTCTACCATTTCTTGTTTCATCTCTTCGTCAGCTTGTTGCCAAATTAATTCGAACAACACACCTAATCCAGGGAGCATTTTTTCTTCTCCATTTTGGATGGCATCAACAATTGTAGCTTCCAGCTGAGATTGGTCATTTGTAGAAATGTTGCTGAGTATCGCTTTTCGTAAATTTAAATCCATAAAATTTTCCTCCTTGATTCGTAATCATTAGGATTAGTTTGACCGATTGATGATAAAGTATGTATGATAATAAAAAAAGAGTCAGAGGATGAAGACGTTGATTACATCGTTAACAAATGAAAAAGTGAAATATTGGCGAAAACTGCATAAGAAAAAAGGAAGAAAAGAAAATAAAGTATTTCTAGTCGAAGGTCTCCATTTGATCGAAGAAGCTTGGAATAGTAAACAAGTTATTATAGAAATCATTGCAGAAGAAACAGTTGAATTGCCAAGATGGAGTGGAAATATACCGGTAGAACGGGTTTCAAAACAGGTGTTTGAACATATTTCTCAAACGATGACACCACAAGGAATCGCAGCAGTTGTACAAATTCAGCCACAACGGGAAATGAAAGGTAATCAATTTGTCTTACTCGATGCCATTCAAGACCCAGGAAATTTGGGCACAATCATTCGAACCGCTGACGCGGCTGGTATGGATGCTGTTATTTTAGGAAAGGGTACTGTAGATATATTCAACGATAAAGTTGTTCGGGCGACTCAGGGATCGCTGTTTCATATCCCGATTTATGAAGCGGATTTAGTGCATAAAGTGGATGAGCTCCAAAAAGGTGGGTTCGACATATGGGCAACTGCTCTGGAAAAAGCAGACTACTATCATGAAGTAGAGGTGCCTGATAAGGTTGCAATCATTTTGGGGAATGAAGGTGCTGGAGTACATCCGGATTTAATTGAGCTTGCCGATAAGCGAATCAAGATACCCATTTATGGTAAAGCAGAATCGTTAAATGTCAGCATTGCAGCAGGTATTCTGATGTATCATATCAAACAATAGGCTTGCAAGCTTGTTGCAAATTATCTATAATACATTTAGTGATAAATAATAACAATAAAAATATTTTAAAGCATTGAAGGAGCTCGGTTGTATTCACAGCAACATTACAGGGAAGAAATGTCCTAGACTGTAAACATTTCTAATGTTGGAATATGACCAATTCACTCTGGAGCTGGCACTAGGACCTTGCACATTTGCAAGTAAAAGTGAATCCGGATTTTTGTCCGTTATCAAAATGGAGTTGGACAGTTATATGACTGTCAACAAGGGTGGTACCGCGATCAATAGCCTCGTCCCTTTTCAGGGATGGGGCTTTTTTGTGTTTAACTGAGCTTCAAGAACGGCTATTACACTGTCTGTCCATTTTGTAAATCTGACGAGCATCACTGCTTTTTTATTTTAATTGGGTTAAATAAAGGAGGAATTTGTAATGAAGGAACAGTTGGAAGCACTCCAGCAAGAGGCGTTGGCAAAAATTAATGACGTAAATGAAATGAAAAACCTTCAGGATATCCGTGTAGCTTATTTAGGCAAGAAAGGTTCTATCACAAAAGTTTTAAAAGGAATGGGAAAACTTTCTCCAGAAGAACGCCCGGTAATTGGGGAGGTTGCTAATAATGTACGCAATGCGATTACAGAAGCGGTCGAAGAGAAAGCAGCTGAACTTGAAGAAATTGCGTTAAATAAGCAATTGGAAGAAGAAACCATTGATGTGACTCTTCCTGGTCGAAAGGTCAATGTTGGTGGGCCGCATCTATTGACCAGCATTGTTGAAGAAATTGAAGACTTGTTTATAGGAATGGGGTATGAAGTGAAAGAAGGTCCTGAAGTAGAAACGGACTATTATAATTTTGAAGCATTAAATTTACCGAAAGACCATCCAGCTCGTGATATGCAGGATTCGTTTTATATCACAAATGAATTATTGCTACGTACCCACACTTCCCCTGTACAAGCGCGTACGATGGAAGCCTATAAGGGTCAAAAACCTTTCAAGATGATCTGCCCTGGAAAAGTGTATCGACGGGATAGTGACGATGCAACGCATTCACATCAATTCACTCAAATTGAAGGACTGCTTGTCGATAAGAACGTTCGCATGAGTGATTTAAAAGGAACTCTCGATAAGTTTGCTAAACATATGTTTGGTGAAGACCGTGAAATCCGTTTACGCCCAAGTTTCTTCCCGTTCACAGAACCATCTGTTGAAATGGATATATCTTGTAAGGTGTGTAACGGCGAAGGTTGCAGCATTTGTAAAGGGACAGGATGGATTGAAATTCTAGGCGGCGGTATGGTTCATCCGAAGGTTCTAGAGATGGGAGGATATGACCCTAAGGTATATAGTGGATTTGCATTTGGAATGGGACCAGAAAGAATTGCCATGTTGAAATACGGTGTTAGTGATATTCGGAGTTTCTATACGAATGATATCCGTTTCTTAAAACAATACCATCACGCTTAAGGAGGAAATGACAGTGTACGTATCCTATAATTGGTTGAACCAATATGTTGACTTGGGAGGAATATCTCCTGAAAAACTAGCTGAGAAAATTACAAAATCTGGAATTGAAATAGAAGGAATTGAATATTTTGGTGAAAAAGTTACGGATGTAGTGGTAGGTCATGTCTTATCATGCGAACAACATCCGAATGCAGACAAGTTAAGTCTTTGCCAAGTGGACGTTGGAACGGAAACGTTACAAATCGTATGCGGGGCTCCAAATGTCGCTGAAGGACAGAAGGTGGCAGTCGCGAAGCCAGGAGCAGTTTTACCAGGTGGTTTTAAGATTAAAAAAGTAAAACTGCGTGGTGTAGAATCGAATGGTATGATTTGTTCTCTCCAAGAGTTGGGTGTAAAAGAGAAGTTTGTTCCACAAGAGTTTGTAGACGGTATTTATATTTTCCAGGATGATGTTGAGATTGGGCAAGATGTCACGCCATTACTGAATCTAAATGATGCTGTACTTGAGCTTGATGTTCTTGCAAACCGCGCTGATGCATTAAGTATGCTTGGAGTGGCCTATGAGGTGGCTGCTATCCTTGATAAACCTGTCGATTTGCCGACAGAAACCACAAATAGTAATGAATCTGAGGATGCTAAAGACTATATTTCGGTTGAAGTGGAGGCAAATGACCTCAACAAATACTATAGTGCTTTTATCATTAAGGATGTTGTAATTAAGCCATCACCACTTTGGATGCAAAATTATTTATTGGCAGCGGGTATCCGTCCAATCAACAATGTCGTTGATATAACGAATTATGTTCTGTTGGAATATGGCCAGCCACTGCATGCATTTGATTATGATAAATTTGCATCGGATAAAGTACTTGTACGTCGTGCAAATGATGGCGAAGGGATCGTAACACTAGACGGACAAACTAGAAAGCTTAGCAATGATGACCTTGTTATTACGAATGGTTTGGTACCGACAGCACTTGCTGGTGTAATGGGAGGTTTGGATTCTGAGGTTACAGATGAAACCTCAACCATCTTGCTAGAGGCAGCTTACTTCGATGGCACTACAGTTAGAAGGACTGTTAAGAAAACCGGTTTACGTAGTGAATCAAGTACACGATTTGAAAAGGGAGTAGATCCTGAACGCGTAAAAAGAGCTGGATTAAGAGCTTGTTACCTATTAGAGAAATATGCTGAGGGTAAAGTGCTTCAAGGTGTTAGTGAATATGATGATCTTGATTACTCAGAAAAAACAGTCGTCATTGAAACGAATCATGTTAATAACCGACTGGGCTCTTCCATTTCAGATGATGAAATAGCTGCTATTTTATCAAGGTTGCAATTTTCATTTGAACAAGATGGATCCGAGTTTACGATTCATGTTCCGACAAGAAGGCAAGATATTTCGATATTTGAAGATATGCTAGAAGAAATTGCAAGAATCTACGGGTATGATCACTTACCATTTACGTTGCCTGAAGGAACTGGCCAAGTTGGTGCTTTAACTGAATATCAACAATTGAAGCGTAAAATTAGAGCTTATCTGCAAGGTGTCGGTCTAATGGAAAACCGAACATATTCCCTAATCAGTGAACATGACGTAAATAAATTGATTAGCCCTGAAATTCGTGAACAGAACCCGGTTCCTATTGCGCTTGCCAAGCCGATGAGTGAAGATCACAAATACCTTCGTTTGAGTATTTTACCTGGTTTAGTCCGTTCATTAACATACAATCTGGCAAGGAATCATGCAGATGTTGCATATTATGAAACAGGTGCTGTCTACATCTCAAAGGAAGAGAAGATTACGAAACAGCCACAGGAGAATTTACGAGTCGCTGGTGCTGTCACGGGTAACTGGGTGGATCATAAGTGGCAAGGTGAAGTAAAGCCAGTAGACTTCTACGTAGTAAAAGGAATTGTGGAAGGGTTATTTGAACAATTAAAATTAACAGTGAAATTTGAGCAAGCTAAATTAGAAGATATGCATCCAGGGCGAACCGCAGTCATTAAGTTAGAGGATCAAGTTGTGGGCTTTCTCGGTCAACTACACCCGATTCTCGCCAAAGAGGCTGATTTGAAAGAAACATACGTATTTGATATCAATCTTGATTCAGCACTCGAGGCTTATGAGAATGAGCCAAGCTACGTTGAGATTCCTAAATATCCAGCGATTTCCAGAGATATTGCATTTATCTTAGATAAGAGCACTTCTGCGGGTGATGTAAAGAATCTAATTGAAAGTGTTGGCGCACCATTGGTTCAATCCGTTGAAATATTTGATTTGTATGAAGGTGAACACTTAGAAACTGGTAAGAAGTCAATCGCTTATCATCTCGTTTATCAAGATCCAGAGAAGACGTTAAAAGACGAAGAGGTTGAAGCTTCATATCAAGAAATTGTCAAGGCTGTCGAAAGTCAATTCAATGGTTATGTCAGATCGTAAAGGATCCTGCGTTGTTGCTGCATGTCATGTGGCAACAACGCTTTTTTCTACATGTTTGAAGTGTTTTTTTATGCGTATATGTAAACGAAGAATCCTGGAAAACATGATATTTACTATAGGCTATACCGTAAAAATACTTCTTTTTACAAACAAATAATGATATGATAAATGGTAGTAATTTTGGCGGGGGGATCAGAACAGCATGACAGAACCTGATAAAAATAGAATTACCGTAGAAATATATAATAAAACCTATACCATAATGGGTGATGAACCAGCTAGTCATGTGAAGCTAGTTGCTGATCTTGTCGATCAGAAAATGAATGAGATCAGACGCCATAATGGACATTTAGATACTACAAGACTTGCAGTACTGACAGCAGTTAATACAATGAACGACTATGTGAAATTAAAAGCTGATTACGCTAAATTGGTAGGGTCGATCAAGAGGAAAGAGGATAAGTAGCTGATGCTTGATTTAATATTATTTATCTTATTATTATTTGGTCTGTTTATTGGACTTAATCGAGGATTTATATTGCAATTCTTTCATTTAATTGGATTCATTACGGCTTTTATTGTTGCTGCGATGTATTATGGAAAGCTTGCAGAAGAGTTGAAATTATGGATTCCATATCAGGAGCTGACCAACCATGAATTGTGGCCCGACTTCTTACAAATGCTGCCTGTGGAATCTGCTTTTTACAGTATTGTATCGTTTGCAATCATATTTTTCGTCGTAAAAATAATCCTTCAAATTGTTGCGACTATGCTTGACTTTGTTGCTGCCATTCCAGTAATCAAATCAGTCAATAAAATATTAGGCGCAGCTTTAGGATTTTTGGAAATTTATCTAATCGCATTTGTTATTTTATTTGTACTTGCATTAACACCAGTTGAAACTATTCAGACATTGATTAACGATTCTTCCATTGCAATATTCATGCTGGAAAAAACACCATATTTCTCAGACAAACTGTTTGAACTAATCCAAACATATGTTATGGATAATCAAAACTAAATAAGTAACTTATTTACATACTTATACAAGATGTTAACTAGCTAATTGAATAGCAAAGAAGTCAATCCTGATCCCCAGTCCAAGTATTTCTAGTTTTCCTAATTAACCTCGCGGTGCTAGGCGACGGGGGCTCACTTTGGACTGTTCTCTTGAAGGAGTCTCGAGGTATTTGACTGGACCCAGACGATAGTAAATTGGACGTTGGGTGTTTTATTTTTAATAACAGATATAATGTTTTATAGGTATGAATAGTATTTCCCGGATATTGCGAATGTATATGCAAAAAATGGTATGCAATGAACCAGCTAATAGTTCTCCTCGGAGCAGCCCCCGATACACCGGAGACTCCTGTGGGAGCGAAGGCATCGGTGAGACCCCGCAAGGCGCGTGCGCCTGAGGCAGACTAAAACCGCCACGTCCTGTGGCAACGTCTGCACTAGCACGTTCTGTGCGTCAGAGGCTCACCAGCCGCCCACAGAAAGCGAAGGTGTATCGGGGGCTGCGAATCCAGAGAGGATACTAAATTCATGTCATATAATTCTTCAACAGATATAAACATAGATCAATTCGTCGTATTAGTATTACTACTCGATTTCATTTACAATAGTAGTAACAATACCGGATCGGTCTTTTTTTAGGTAAAAAATATTAAGCAGGTGAGTGTTTTGGCGATTAATAAAAAAGATGTCATAAAATTATTGGAACAGATTGCAATTTATCTTGAACTGAAAGGAGACAATCCATTTAAGATAAGTGCATATCGTAGAGCTGCTCAGAGTTTGGAAACAGACGAACGCTCATTGGATGAGATTGATGATGTAACAAAAATAAAAGGCATTGGAAAAGGAACAGGAGCAATCATTAATGAATACATAATGGAAGGCAGATCGTCAGAACTTGAACAACTCCAAAAAGAAATTCCAGCAGGTCTGATACCATTACTACAACTGCCAGGACTTGGCGGAAAGAAATTATCCAAGTTATATAAAGAACTGAATGTTATTGATGCAAACAGTTTAAAGGCTGCATGTGAAAATGGAGAAGTTGAAAAGCTCGCAGGCTTTGGTCCTAAAACTGTGAAAAATATTTTGACCGCTTTAGAGGAAGTGGGTAAACGCCCTGAACGTTTATCCATAGCAATCATGCTACCTGTTGCGGAAAAAATCGAGCAATTTTTATCAAATATAGAAAGCATCAAACGCTATTCCATTGCGGGTAGCTTGCGCCGAATGAAAGAGACGGTAAGGGATATTGATTTCATCATTTCTACAGATAACCCTGAGGAAGTAAGGGATGAGTTGTTATTACTTCCTACCATTAAGGAAATCATTGCTAAAGGTGAGACCAAAGTATCTGTTACCTTGGAAGAAGTATATGACATCAATGTAGATTTTCGAATCGTTAAGGATGATGAATTCACAACTACCTTACATCACTTTACTGGTTCAAAGGAACATAATGTCGCGATGCGCCAGCTTGCAAAATCCCGAGGAGAAAAAATTAGTGAGTATGGAGTAGAGGTGGAAGACACTAAAGAAGTCTTGACATTTACTGATGAGCAAGCATTCTTTGAACATTTTGATCTTCATTACATCCCTCCGGAGATTAGGGAAGATGCTGGAGAACTTAAACTATTTAAGGATAAACAAGAATTTATTGAACTCTCGGATATTCGTGGAGATTTGCATATGCATACAACTTGGAGTGATGGAGCACAAAGTTTAGAAGAAATGGTGCGCAAAGCAATTGAGAAAAAATACGATTACATTGCGATTACAGATCACTCCAAATTTTTACGAGTTGCAAATGGTTTAGATGAAGATCGTTTACGAAAACAACGAGAAGAAATTGAAATTCTCAATGAGAAGTATCCAGAGATTCAAATTTTTGCAGGTGTGGAAATGGATATCCTACCTGATGGTTCACTTGATTTTCATGATTCGTTTTTAAAAGAGATGGATTTTGTCATAGCTTCTATTCATTCGAGCTTCAATCAAAGTGAAGATAAAATTATGGAGCGGTTATATACTGCATTGGAAAATCCCTATGTACATTTAATAGCTCACCCAACTGGAAGACTTCTAGGACGTCGCGACGGTTATCGGGTAAATATAGAAAAACTGATTGAAAAAGCGAAAGAAACAGATACTGCCTTAGAGATTAATGCTAACCCGAATCGATTGGATCTTGCTTCCTATTACGCAAAGCAAGCGCAAGAAGCAGGTGTGAAACTTGCTATCAACACAGATGCACATAGCTACGAAACTTTGAGGTTTATGAAATATGGTGTGAGTACTGCTAAGAGAGGTTGGATTAAAAAAGATACAGTGTTAAATACGATGCCTCTCACTGAAATCAAAGAATTCCTAGGTAGAAATAAATAGAGGTGGATTTATGAACCAACGTGTACTTCAAGTACTTGAATATAATAAAATAATTGATAAATTGATTGAGCAAGCTGAGACTTCTATTGGAAAGGAAGAAACAAGCAGGGTCGTCCCTGAGATAGAACTTTCCAAAGTAAATGTATTGCAAGAAGAAACCGATGAAGCTGTTCAAATTCTACGCCTAAATAAAGCAATTCCGTTTGGTGGCATACGTGATGTACGAGAAAGCCTGAAGCGTAGTGTCATTGGTGGTGTGCTAACTGCATCAGAATGTTTAGATATTGCTAATACGGTTTATGGTGGCAGACAAGTGAAGAACTTTATTACTGGTCTCGAAGAAGAGTTACCAATTCTGAAAGATTTAGTGGATGATATCGCCTCCTTGAGGGAATTAGAACAAGCTATTAGACGTTGCATTGATGATAATGGAGAAGTGTTAGACAATGCCTCCAGTAAATTAAGAAGCATCCGTTCTCAAATCCGAGCATTTGAAGCAAATGTACGAGAAAAGCTAGAAAGTTATACGAGAAGTCATAGTAAAATGCTCTCTGATGCAATTGTAACTATCCGAAATGATCGCTATGTATTACCTGTGAAGCAAGAATATCGAGCTCAGATTGGTGGAATTGTACATGACCAATCTTCTTCAGGACAGACACTATTCATGGAACCAAGAGCAGTTGTAGATTTAAACAATAAACTTCAGCAGGCAGTTCTAAATGAAAGGCAAGAGATTGAAAGGATTCTATCCGAATTATCTGTTCAAATTGCTGAGGTTGAACATGCGCTTACGTATAACTTGGATATTTTAGCTAAGATTGATGTTATTCATGCAAGAGCAAAGCTAGCTATGAAAATGAAAGCTAGTAAACCAACTATGAATGATTCTGGTGTAATAAAAATGAAACAAGCCCGCCATCCGCTTATTCCGGAAGATGAGGTGGTCGCCAATGATATTGAAATTGGTGAGGATTATACTGCGATAGTTATTACTGGTCCAAATACAGGTGGAAAGACTGTAACCCTAAAAATGGTGGGACTCTGCACCTTAATGGCACAATCCGGTCTCCAAATACCAGCATTTGATGATTGCCAACTGGCTGTTTTCGAAGAAGTTTTTGCGGATATAGGGGATGAACAGTCCATTGAACAAAACTTAAGTACATTTTCATCTCATATGAAAAATATAGTTTCGATAATGGAACATGTTAACGAAAAGTCTCTCGTCCTCTTTGATGAGCTTGGCTCCGGAACAGATCCAAGTGAAGGAGCGGCACTCGCCATGGCGATTTTAGACGAAGTTATCGATCGGAAAGCAAGGGTAATAGCAACCACCCACTACCCGGAATTGAAGGCATATGGATATAATCGTGAAAATGTAGTCAATGCATCGGTAGAATTTGATGTAGAATCTCTTCAGCCAACATATCGTTTGCTTATCGGGGTACCGGGAAGAAGTAATGCATTCGATATCTCCAGACGATTAGGATTGCGACCTGAAATAATAGATTATGCAAAAAGCTTGGTTGGTGTAGATTCCAAGAGTGTTGAAAATATGATAGCTTCTCTGGAAAAATCTAAAATCGCTGCAGAAAGGCAGTATGAAGAAGCATATCAAACCTTGCTAGAAAGCGAAAGACTTAGAAAAGAAATTGAAAAAGAATGGCAAACATTCGAGCAGAAAAAAGCAGAACTCTTTAGGAAAGCAGAGGAAAAGGCTGAAAAAGCTCTTATTCAAGCACGTGAAGAAGCCGAGATTATTGTTAATGAAATCCGGCAAATGAAGAATAATACCGCATTGAAAGAACACGAATGGATCGAAGCGAAAAAAATGCTGGAGGAAGCGCAACCGCATTTAAACAAAAAATCCAAGGCAACATCTGAAAATCAAAATGATGAAAAAGGGTCTCTTACTCCGGGTGATGAGATCAAATTATTGACAGTCAACCAGCAAGGAGTTGTTCTTGAGAAGTTAAGTGATTCAGAATACTTGATTCAAGTGGGAATTATGAAGGTAAAGGCTAAACGTAAAGATCTGCAATATATTGGAAAACAGAAGCTAGAAACAGAAAGAGTTGTCACAACCATTAGGGGCTCAAGTCACCGCGTAAAAACAGAGCTCGATCTACGGGGAGAACGATACGAGGATGCCATTCATCTATTGGAAAAATATATTGATGATTGTTTGATTGCCGGGTATTCCCAAGTAACAATCATTCATGGTAAAGGTACCGGAGCACTTCGTACAGGTGTACAAACTTTTGTTAAAAACCATCCTGCGATTTCGTCAGCAAGACCTGGTGGCAGTGGTGAAGGTGGTAGTGGTGTTACCGTCTTGGAGTTGAAATAGTATAACTGGAGGATGTTAACATGGAGGGATTTTGGGACCATATTATTGTGGTAACAGCTGCACGTTACAGTGTTGTTGTGCTATGTACGTTTATTTTTCTAGCTATATTTGAACTTGTCACATCGTATAAAAATTGGGAAGAAATCCGTAAAGGAAATGTAGCCGTAGCAATGGCCACAGGTGGGAAAATCTTTGGCATTGCTACGATTTTCCGGTATTCCATCGAACATAACGATTCTATGCTGCAAATGATTGGCTGGGGAACCTTAGGTTTTATCCTTTTATTGTTTGCCTATTTCATTTTTGAATTTCTATTGCCAACGATTAAAGTTGATGAGGAAATAGGAAAAGGGAATATTGCTGTTGGTTTATTGTCGATGGTTTTTTCTATTGGGATTTCTTTTGTAATTGGTGCAAGCATTACTTTTTAAGGAGGAGACAGCGTGGTATTTGAGCGATTAGCAAAGATTTTGTTCGGAGTAGCGATTGTATTTTTACTTGTTGGTGTATACTATATCTTTAATTGACAAATACAATAATTTTTTCTTGAAAAAGATAAATAAAATTTCTAAAAATAGAAATTACTCGGTATAATGGTTATAGTATATACAAAGGAGGAGATGATTTGGAAGCTGTGAAGAAATGGTACGATAATTATCCAAAGGAGATTCCCAAAAGCATTCCGTACGATGAGAAGCCTTTATATGCTTACCTTGAAGAAACTGCTTCTCGGTACCCAGAAAAGAAAGCGCTTCATTTTATGGGTAAAGAAATGTCCTACGCTGAGCTTTCTGACCAAGCGAAAAAGTTTGCCAATTATTTGCAATCGCTCGGAGTAGAAAAGGATGATAAAGTCGCAATTATGTTACCGAACTGTCCCCAAGCAGTCATTAGTTATTATGGGATACTAATGGCTGGCGCTATTGTAGTGCAAACTAATCCACTATATACAGAAAGGGAGTTGGAGTATCAGGTTAATGACTCGGAAGCAAAAGTCATCATTTGTTTGGATATTTTAGTTCCACGAGTCAGTAAGGTACAGAAAAAATCTAATCTGGAACACAAAATTGTAACCGCTATCAAAGATTACTTGCCATTTCCTAAAAACTTGATTTATCCGTATATCCAAAAGCGTGAATACAATATGGTCGTAAAAGTGGAGCAAAGCAAAGATACACATGTGTGGGAAAATATTATGAAAACGGCTGATTCGAATTACGTAAAAAGAGATATTAACCCGAAAGAAGACCTGGCACTCTTACAATATACAGGTGGAACAACCGGGTTTCCGAAAGGTGTTATGTTAACTCATTATAATTTGGTGGCTAATCTTCAAATGAGCGAAGCGTGGTTATATAAATCTAAACCTGGAGAGGAAACTGTACTTGCTGTGCTTCCTTTTTTCCATGTCTATGGTATGACAACTGTAATGAATTTCGGAATCAAGCAAGCTTCGAAAATTATTCTGATGCCTAAGTTCAATCCTGAGGATGTACTAAAAGTTATTGATAAGCAGAAACCAACACTGTTTCCGGGTGCTCCAACGATTTACATTGGACTGCTAAATCATCCAGATTTAAAGAAATATGATCTATCTTCCATTAAGGCATGTCTAAGCGGGTCGGCACCATTACCGATTGAAGTTCAAGAACAGTTTGAGAAGATCAGTGGTGGTAGATTAGTGGAGGGTTATGGACTGACCGAAACATCTCCAGTTACCCATGCTAATCCAGTATGGGAGAAACGAATAAATGGGAGTATAGGATTGCCTTGGCCAGATACAGATGCAAAAGTTGTAAGAGCAGGTACGGATGAAGAAGCAGACATTGGCGAAGTTGGCGAAATAGCTGTAAAAGGTCCGCAGGTCATGAAGGGCTATTGGAATAATCCAGAGGAAACGGAAAATGTATTGCGTGATGGCTGGTTCTATACTGGTGATATGGGATATATGGACGAAGAAGGTTACTTCTATATAGTTGATCGAAAGAAAGACATGATTATCGCAGGTGGTTATAATATTTATCCACGAGAAGTCGAAGAGGTTCTTTTTGAACATCCGGCAATCCAAGAAGTGGCTGTCGTGGGAGTTCCAGATCCATATCGCGGAGAAACAGTAAAAGCGTTTGTCGTTGTAAAAGAAGGGAAACAAGTAACAGAAGATGAATTAAATAGTTTTTGCCGTGAGAATCTTGCTGCTTATAAGGTTCCACGCAGTTACGAATATCGTGAGGAGCTTCCCAAAACTGTAGTTGGAAAGATTTTAAGAAGGCAATTGATAGAAGAAGAGGTGAAGAAACAGGAAGACCAATTGATTTCTGAATAATATTTGATCATGTATTAAAATGATTGACAGATAAGTAAGAAACTTATAAAATGGAAATATGAATGAATGGTCATTCATATTTCCGTTCTACTTATTAAGGAGAAAAAGATGAAAAGTAATAAACCGAAGTATCAACAAATAATTGAAGCTGCAGTGAAAGTTATTGCAGAAAATGGATATCATGCTTCTCAAGTTTCAAAGATTGCAAAGGAAGCGGGAGTAGCTGATGGAACGATATATCTTTATTTTAAAAACAAAGAGGATGTACTCGTTTCAGTTTTTGAAGAAAAAATGGGACAGTTCATTGATAAGATTGCTAAGGCGACTAGTGAACAAAGTGATGCTGAAAGTAAATTGAGGGTCCTCATCAATATGCATTTTTCCCAACTAGAAGAAAATCCAGACCTTGCGATAGTTACTCAACTTGAGCTTCGACAATCAAACTATACATTGAGGATGCAAATTAATAACGTATTAAAGGCTTACTTGACTGTGATAGATGAAGTCATTGCAGAAGGAATAAATAATAAGCAATTTCGCGATGACATCAATCCTGCGCTTATCCGGCAAATGATTTTCGGAACGTTGGATGAAGTGGTTACAAATTGGATCATGAAAGACAGAAAATATAAATTAGGTGATCAAGCGGAAGAAGTTCATAAATTTTTAAAACAAGGGTTGAAGTTAATTTAATTAATTTGTAGGGTAGTTGAACAGAAAAACAAATAGATTTTTATAGTTAATATTTTCAATATAATTGTTTTTCGATTAATATAGAATTCAAGGGGGGATGGCATTGAGTACAATTGTTCTGAATGTAGAAAACCATATCGCGTATTTGACGATTCAGAGTCCACCGGCAAATGCGCTCTCAAGTCAAATCATTAAGGACTTGAATGAGCTTCTGGATCAAATTGAGGAAAATCC
Source organism: Oceanobacillus luteolus (assembly GCF_023715655.1). Taxonomy (GTDB): domain Bacteria; phylum Bacillota; class Bacilli; order Bacillales; family Amphibacillaceae; genus Oceanobacillus; species Oceanobacillus luteolus. The sequence continues at coordinate 92,498 of NZ_JAMBON010000006.1, forward strand.
AACAGTGAAAGCGATTGTCCTTCACGGTGAGGGACGTTTCTTTTCCGCTGGAGCTGATATTAAAGAGTTCACTTCTTTGCAAGCGCATTCAGACTATGAAAAGCTGGCTAAAAATGGACAAAGGGTGTTTCAAAGATTAGAAGATTTCAAGATACCTGTAATCGCGGCCATTCACGGAGCAGCATTGGGTGGAGGATTGGAACTTGCCATGGCTTGCCATATGCGAGTCGTAGCTGAGAACGCCAAAATTGGCTTACCAGAATTAAATTTGGGAATCATACCTGGCTTTGCTGGCACTCAACGATTACCACGATATGTTGGTCCTGCTAAAGCATATGAAATGATATTGACAGGTGAACCAATTTCGGGTGAGGAAGCAGTTGCTTTCGGACTGGCTAATCAAGCTGTTCACGAAGAAAAAGTATTAGAAGCAGCTACTCAACTAGCTGTGAAAATTGCGGCAAAAAGTAGGCCTACCATCAATCAAGTCATGGAACTTGTGAATTATAGCCGCTCCGATAAATTCTTGAAAGGTGTCGAAGCGGAGGCACAAGCATTTGGAAAAGTGTTTGGTACCGAAGATGCTAAAGAAGGCGTTCAGGCCTTTATTGAAAAGAGAAAACCTAAATTTATTGATAAATAATAGGCTGAGGAGGACTCAATTATGAACATTTACGTGTTATTAAAAAAGACATTTGACACAGAGGAGAAGATTAATCTTCACGATGGTAGGATTGATGATGATGGAGCAGAATTCATCATCAATCCTTATGATGAATATGCAGTAGAAGAAGCTATCAAACAAAGAGATGAACATGGTGGAGAAGTTATAGTCGTAACAATTGGTGATGAGGATTCCGAAAAACAGTTACGGACGGCATTAGCTATGGGAGCCGATAAAGCTGTTCTCATCAATACGGAGGAAGACCTTGAAGATGGTGATCAATATACAACAGCTAAAATTCTAGAAGCGTATTTTGAAGATAAAGAAGTTGATCTTATTTTAGCTGGTAATGTTGCGATTGATGAAGCCAGTGGACAAGTGGGGCCAAGGTTGGCTGAAGCGCTTGGTATACCATATGTAACTACTATCACTAACTTAACCATTGATGGGGAAGATGTAAGTATTGAAAAGGATGTAGAAGGGGATGTAGAAAGGATAGAAACAACCTTGCCTCTACTCGTTACTTGCCAACAAGGTTTAAATGAACCGCGTTACCCATCACTTCCGGGGATTATGAAAGCAAAGAAAAAACCATTGGAAGAATTAGAGCTGGATGATCTTGATTTAGACGAAGATGACGTAGAACCGAAAACAAAAACAATTGAGGTCTTTCTACCTCCTGCGAAAGAGGCGGGAAGAGTTCTTGAAGGTGATGTTCAAGATCAAGTCAAAGAATTAGTTTCCTTATTGAAAAACGAGAAGAAAGTACTATAAACGGAAATCATAGAGAGAGGGGAAGAGTGATGAGTAAATTATTAGTTATCGCAGAAGGTAGAGATGGTGCTTTACGTAATGTCTCATTCGAAGCAATTGCAGCTGCAAAAAAGATTAAATCGGATGCTGAGATTGTTGGCGTTGTCTTGGGAAAAGATGACCTGGAAGATAAAGCAAATGAACTGATTTACCATGGTGCTGACCGTGTTGTTACAATTGCTCATGAGAAGTTGCAAAACTATACTTCAGAAGGTTATGGTCAGGCAGTGCTCGCAATTGTTAATGATGAATCACCAGACGGAATTGTCATGGGTCATACATCGATCGGAAAGGATTTAACTCCAAAACTTGCTGCGAAATTGGATACAGGTCTTGTATCCGATGTAGTTGATATTGAAGTGAATGGAGACCGGGTGGAATATACGAGACCAATATACTCAGGAAAAGCCTTTGAAAAGAAAATCATTACAGACGGTTTGACCTTTGTAACGATCCGTCCGAACAACATTCCAATCCTCGACCGAGATGAGTCAAGAAGTGGTGATATAACGACAAAAGAAGTCGATGTTGCCGATATTCGTACAATTGTTAAAGATGTAGTTCGAAAAGCAAGTAAAGGTGTTGACTTATCGGAAGCGCGAGTAGTAGTCGCAGGTGGTCGAGGTGTTAAAAGTGCAGATGGTTTTAAGCCGTTATATGAATTGGCGGAAGTTTTAGGTGGAGCGGTTGGAGCGTCCCGAGGAGCGTGTGACGCTGAATACTGTGACTATTCGTTGCAAATTGGTCAAACCGGTAAAGTCGTTACTCCAGATCTCTATATCGCAGTAGGTATTTCAGGAGCAATTCAGCATCTTGCTGGAATGTCCAACTCAAAAGTAATTGTTGCGATTAACAAAGACCCAGAAGCGAATATTTTTAATATCGCTGATTATGGTATTATAGGGGATTTGTTTGAAGTTATTCCGCTATTGATAGAGGAGATTAAAGCAGTAACCGTAGAAGCCTAATCTATTCTGCATTATTTCCTGGACAAAGAGAGTTCTTGTCTGTTTTATCCCTCTTTTATATGAATAAGCAAATCATTAGGAAGTAAATAATAACGGTGATATACTCTTATAAAGTAAGCTGATTTTCTATAAAGGAGGAAATATTTTATGGCAATTGAAAATGTAACAGATCAAAGTTTCGCTGAAGCAACTTCTGAAGGCTTAGTACTAGCTGATTTTTGGGCACCTTGGTGTGGACCTTGTAAAATGATCGCTCCAGTACTTGAAGAAATTGATGGCGAAATGTCTGATAAAGTGAAAATCGTTAAGTTGGATGTAGACGAAAACCAAGAAACTGCAAGCAAATTTGGAGTAATGAGCATTCCAACTTTATTATTATTTAAAGATGGCGAAGTTGTTGACCAAGTAATCGGCTTCCAGCCAAAAGAAGCATTAACGAATTTAATTAACAAACATGCTTAATTCGTGTAAAATTAAATAGTCGAGAATTTAAAATCCCTTGTTGCATCAGAACAAGGGATTTTTAAACTTAAAGGAATGATTGAGTATGAACGAAATCATAAAAAGAAAGCTAGAAATACTCCCGGTCAATCCCGGCTGTTATCTCATGAAAGATAAGCATGGAACGGTCATTTATGTCGGTAAATCAAAGATGCTCCGTAATCGTGTACGTTCCTATTTTACAGGAGCACATGATAGAAAAACCCAACGACTTGTACAGGAAATAGTCGATTTCGAGTATTTCGTCACATCGTCTGAATTAGAGGCGCTTATCTTAGAGATGAATCTCATAAAAAAATATGATCCCAAATATAACGTAATGCTGAAGGACGATAAATCGTATCCATATTTAAAAATAACCAATGAAAGACATCCACGTTTACTAATAACAAGGAAAGTGAAAAAGGACAAAGGTAAATATTTTGGCCCGTATCCGAATGTCATTGCGGCAAGAGAAACGAAAAAGTTGTTAGATCGGATGTATCCTTTACGTAAATGCAATAATCCACCAGGAAGACCTTGTTTATACTATCATATGCATCAATGTCTTGCTTGTAGTGAGAATCCTCCAAAAAAAGATGATTATGCGGAAATCGTACAAGAAATCAGTTCATTTTTACAAGGTGGATTTAAAGATATAAAAGAAAAACTAAAAAATAAAATGTTTAAGGCTAGTGAAGCACTTAATTTTGAAAGAGCAAAGGAATTACGTGACCAAATCCAGCATATCGAGATAGTCATGGAAAAACAAAAGATGACAATGACTGACCGGACAGATCGTGATATTTTCGGTTTCACCTATGATAAAGGATGGATGTGTATTCAAGTTTTCTTTATGAGACAAGGAAAACTAATTGAACGGAATGTAAGCCACTTTCCAATTTATGATGATCCTGAAGAAGCATTCCTCAGTTATATTGGTAGATTCTACCTCCATCAAAATCACTTGAAACCGAAAGAGATACTTTTACCGATTGGGACCAAGCGAGAATTGGTTAGTGAGTTGTTGGGAGTTCAAGCTCTAACCCCACTTCGAGGCAGAAAGAAAGAATTAGTGGAATTGGCGACAAAAAATGCAAAAATCGCATTAGAGGAGAAGTTCCTGCTTATAGAAAGAGATGAGGAAAGAACAATCGTCGCAACTGAAAAACTCGGTGAGATACTCAACATTGAGACTCCTCATCGAATTGAAGCCTTTGATAACTCCAACATACAAGGAACGGATCCAGTATCCGCCATGATTGTATTTGTCGATGGTCGACCTAGTAAAAAGGATTACCGTAAATATAAGATACGGACTGTAGAAGGACCTGATGATTATGAAACGATGCGAGAGGTGATCCGTAGAAGATATTCAAGGGTATTGAAGGAAGGTTTACCGTTGCCAGATTTGATTATCGTTGACGGGGGTAAAGGACAGATCAGCGCTGCAACAGATGTTCTGGAAAATGAATTAGCATTGGATATTCCAATTGCGGGTCTTGTAAAAGATGATAGACATAAAACAAGTGAATTGTTATATGGTTCTCCTCCACAAATAGTACCTTTAGAAAGGCAATCGCATGAGTTTTATCTTGTGCAGCGTATACAGGATGAGGTGCACCGTTTTGCTATTTCATTTCATCGAAACCTTCGAAGTAAAGGATTATTCCAATCAGCTCTTGATGGAATTCCGGGTGTCGGGGAAAAGCGCAAGAAACTATTATTACGACATTTTAAATCTATGAAAGAAATGAAGATGGCTAGTGTAGAGGATATTACAAAACTAGGCATTCCCTCCAATACAGCGATGGAGATTATTAAACATTTGAATGAATCAGATGCTGTTGAAACAGGCGATACCAAACCGACACCATGAAGGATGCGCACTACTTTTGAATGATCAAAAAGCAGTGCGCATTTTTTCATGAATCTTAATTTGTATAAAGTACGGAAAATTGAACTTGATGAATGCGCTGATTGATTTCTTCTCTACATTCACATTCAACGCCTTCAACACGTTGCATAGCTTCCGCCAAAAATCCCGCTTCCAAACGGAAATCCGCATTGAAAGGACCTTTGAGACGTAACACGACTGAGTCTGAAAGTAAGTGGAAAATCTTTTCTTTTTTCTTTTCTTTTACTAACTCTAATTTACCTAGGCCTAATGTATCAAAAATAACTGTGATATCATCTATGGATTCCATCTCAAATTTACGAGCCAGATTTCTACCTATGAAATATAAAAGGGTAGGTGATTCTTCCCCTAAAAGGTCGGGTAGCGCTATATAGCGTAGCACATCAAAACCCGCTCCTGCAGTATGTAAATCTTCCAGTTTGGAAATGGGTATGTTACTTGGCTGTTTTTTCATTTACGTCACCCTCTCGTATATAATCTTTTCTATTATACAATATAAATGGATTGCAGGTTAATTTGTCTTTTGAAATAAGTATCGCTTTTGTTTCCTGACACTCCACAAACAGTAAGTATGATTGGTCTGCAATTCTTTACCGTTTTTTTGAATTGTATTTGCCGAAATCTTCTATCAATCTAGTCTTATTATGTATCGTTTGATTTAATTTCGCAATGGCAATATTTAGAGTTGGCAAAGGTTGGAAATTAAATAATTGTAGGTTTATAGTAGATTCTGAATGAAAGTGTTCTACAGTGAATAATTTAAATTAAATCGTTTTCTTGACGGTTTATCAACTTAGAAGTACAATAAATGTGTTGTAATTTTGTATCATTTTGAGGGAAGTTGAAGAATTTTAAATTAAAGTTACCCTTAAAAATGATCACTCTATATGAAACTATTAAAACTACAAGGGGGGAAAAACATGGCGGGGCAACGTGATTTTTATTGGAGAAGGTTACATTCATTGCTGGGTGTTGTTCCAATTGGAATTTTCTTAGTTCAGCACTTGGTGATTAACCACTTTGCCGTGTATGGAGAAGAAAGCTTTAATAAAGCAGCAGGATTTATGGCAGGGCTTCCATTTGTGATACTTTTGGAAATCTTTGTGATTTATCTGCCTATTCTTTATCATGCAGTATTAGGGGTGTACATAGCATTTACTGCAAATAATAATGTAGCGAGATTTGGATTTTTCCGTAACTGGATGTTTAAGCTTCAACGCTTAACAGGTCTGATTACCATTGTATTTATTGCATGGCATGTATGGGAAACACGTGTTCAAATAGGGCTTGGCAACGCAGATTTAGACTACAGCCTGATGGAAGGAATTCTTTCCAGCCCATTCATGTTCTGGTTCTATGTAATTGGTGTTGTTGCTGCGGTGTTCCATTTTGCAAACGGCCTATGGAGCTTCTTTGTAACATGGGGTATCACACAAACACCTAAATCACAACGTGTAATGACTTATGTAGCACTCTTCATCTTTTTTGCAGTAAGCTACATCGGTGTTAGAACATTAATTCAATTTGCTTATGGTGTGTAAGAGTAGTAAATAGGGGAGTGAGTCAATTATATGAGTAATCGTAAAGTTGCTGTTGTTGGTGGGGGTCTTGCAGGTTTAATGGCTACCATTAAAGCAGCTGAAGCAGGTGTAAAAGTAGATTTATTTTCAATTGTTCCTGTAAAACGTTCTCACTCTGTATGTGCCCAAGGTGGAATCAATGGAGCGGTTAATACGAAAGGTGAAGGGGATTCACCAATGCTTCATTTTGATGACACAGTATACGGTGGAGACTTCTTAGCTAACCAGCCACAAGTAAAGGCGATGTGTGAGGCGGCTCCGGGAATTATACATATGTTTGACCGGATGGGAGTTATGTTTAACCGTACACCTGAGGGTCTACTTGATTTTAGACGTTTTGGTGGTACGCAAATGCACCGTACTGCATTTGCAGGGGCTACTACAGGACAACAATTATTATATGCTCTAGATGAACAGGTGCGTCGTTATGAAGTTGAGGGGTTAGTAACGAAGTATGAGGGATGGGAATTCCTTTCAGCTGTAATCGATGATGCAGGAATAGGCCGAGGAATTGTAGCTCAGAATATTAAATCACATGAGATCAGAGCTTTCCGTTCGGATGCGACAATTTTTGCTACAGGTGGACCTGGTATTATATTCGGTAAATCTACTAACTCGATGATCAATACTGGTTCTGCAGCAAGTGCGCTTTATCAGCAAGGTGTAAAATATGCAAATGGAGAGTTCATTCAAATTCACCCAACTGCAATTCCAGGAGATGACAAACTACGTCTTATGAGTGAATCTGCCCGTGGTGAGGGTGGACGAGTTTGGACGTATAAAGATGGAGAACCTTGGTACTTCCTTGAAGAAAAATATCCTGCTTATGGAAACCTTGTACCTCGTGACATTGCAACACGAGAAATCTTTGACGTGTGTGTAAACCAGAAGCTTGGAATCAATGGAGAAAACATGGTTTACCTTGATTTATCTCATAAAGATCCAAAAGAGCTTGATATTAAGCTTGGTGGAATTATAGAAATCTATGAAAAGTTCGTTGGTGAAGACCCGCGTAAAGTTCCTATGAAAATCTTCCCGGCTGTTCATTATTCTATGGGTGGACTATGGATTGATGAAACTCAAATGACGAATATACCAGGGATTTTTGCAGCGGGAGAGGCTGATTATTCACAGCACGGAGCTAACCGTCTGGGGGCCAACTCATTGCTTTCTGCCATTTATGGTGGTTCAGTTGCTGGTCCGAAAGCAATCGAATATATCGATGGCTTAAAAACTCATGCAGATGATGTGGCAGATAGTTTGTTTGAACAGGCAGTACTGAAAGAACAAGAACAATTCGATGAGATGTTAGCTATGGACGGTACTGAAAATGCTTATGCCATTCATAAAGAACTTGGAGAATGGATGACAGATAATGTTACCGTTGTACGTGAAAATGCTAAATTATTGAAGACTGATGAAAAAATCCAAGAATTACTAGAACGCTGGGAAAACATTAATATTGGTGATACTTCTCGTTGGAGTAACCAAGGTGTCATGTTTACTCGTCAATTGAAAAATATGTTGCATCTTGCACGTGTAATTACAATTGGAGCCTATAAACGTGACGAAAGCCGTGGCGCTCACTACAAACCAGAATTTCCTGAGCGTAATGATGAAGATTTCCTGAAGACAACAATAGCAGAATTTGATACGAAGAATGAAGAACCGGTCATTAGCTACGAAGATGTTGATGTGTCACTCATCAAACCAAGAAAACGTGACTACACAACAGTAAACTAAGAGGGGGAGAATACAGATGGCTGAACATAGTACAGTTGAGTTTATAATAACTCGTCAGGACAGTCCCGACTCTAAGCCCTATGAAGAGACGTTTCATGTTCCATACCGTAAAAATATGAACGTCATTTCCGCATTAATGGAAATTCAAAAAAATCCGGTAACTGCAGATGGCAAGGAAACAACACCGGTTGCTTGGGAAATGAGTTGTTTAGAAGAAGTTTGTGGTGCTTGTTCCATGGTGATCAATGGAACGCCTCGACAATCTTGTGCCGCGTTGGTTGACCAGTTAGAGCAACCAATTCGTTTAGAACCGATGTCGACATTTCCGGTTGTACGTGATTTAATTGTTGATCGTGAACGTATGTTTGATGCATTGAAGCAAGTGAAGGCATGGATTCCTCTTGATGGAACGCATGATCTTGGGCCAGGTCCAAGAATGCCTGAAAACAAACGTCAATGGGCGTATGAACTATCTAAATGTATGACTTGTGGTGTATGTCTCGAAGCTTGCCCAAATGTGAATGACAAATCAGACTTCATTGGTCCGGCTGCTCTTTCACAAGCTCGTTTATTCAACTCACATCCAACAGGTGCAATGCATGCGAGCGAGCGCTTAGAAGGATTGATGGGTGAAGGGGGCATAGCAGGTTGCGGTAACTCGCAAAACTGTGTGCAAGTTTGTCCAAAAGGTATTCCACTTACCACTTCCATTGCAGCGATGAACCGTGCAACGAATCTTCACGCATTCAGAAGCTTCTTTGGTAGTGATGAAGCACTATAATGAATAGTATTACTTGAAAGTATTAAAATGGTCCTTTCCAATGTTGGTAAGGGCCATTTGGCTTAGTTGGGAGGAAAGTGTAATGAAATCGATCGATTATATTCATGACTTTGAACAGTGGCAGTCAGGCTTTTCATTTTCACTACCAATTAAAGTACGTTTCTCAGAAACAGACTTATATGGGCATGTTAACAATACATCTGTCTTTATATATTTTGAAGAAGCCCGTATCGAGTATCTGAATAGCCTCGGTTTATTTAAAGAACTTGGGCAAGACGAACTCGGTTTTGTTGTGGCTGATTTACAATGTAATTATCTGCGTCAGATGTATTTCAATGAGATTATTCATTTTTATGTAAAGGTGGAATCAGTTGGTAATACGTCATTTGATATCCACTACATGGCTAAGAACGAAAAAGGTGAAATTACATTAACAGGGAGAGGCCGATTAGTTACGATTGATTTGATAAAACAGAAACCACAAATCATCCCTGCTGCCATGAGGATTGTACTAGAAGCTGAAATGAAAAAACAATAACTAGAGGAAAAAAAGGAACAAACCGACTTTCCGAAGTAGAAAGTCGGTTTTTATTAAAGCTTAAGTTCTCCCATACGGAGAAGCTCCACTACTGCCTGTGATCGCCCCTTTACCCCTAACTTCTGCATCGCATTTGAAATATGGTTACGTACCGTTTTTTCTGAGATGAATAGTTTCTGGGCAATTTCTTTTGTTGTCATGTCTTGTACAAGCAGTTCAAATACTTCCTTTTCTCGCTTCGTTAATAATTGCTTCGGTTTATAGTTGCTGTCCTTCAAATTGATAACCCCTCCTTGCTCTTGATAGAGCTGCTTTTTGAAGGGAATTATTTAGTCATTATAGCTTATGAAAGGTTTACGATTTAGTGCGTAATAAATCACCCAATTTGTTGGAACTTTAATCGTTAGTCTTGATGAGGAGAAAGTTAGTCCAGCTTTGAAGTTCTTAAAATAATCGTTATACTTATTTACTATGTATGTAATAAAAATTTGTTATACTAATCTAGAGTATGGATAAAACAACGATAAGTTTTAAATACTTAGCAAGACTTGTACAAAAGTAGGAGGATACTATATGGAGCATAACAAAACATCACCAGAATCAATCGTTAAGATTGAAAAAAGGTTGAGATATATATCGGGAATGATTAAACAGAATGGAAGGAAAATCCTACATAATTACCCAATTACTTCTCCACAATTTGTTGCTTTACAATGGCTGTTGGAGGAAGGGGATTTAACTATTGGTGAGCTTTCTAATAGAATCAGTCTTGCATTCAGTACGACGACTGATTTAGTCGATCGGATGGAAAAGAATGACCTTGTTGAACGGATAAGAGATGAGAAGGATCGACGAGTGGTGAGAATTCATCTATTGGAAAAAGGAAAAGTAATTATTCATGAGGTTATTGAAAAACGACAAGAATATTTACAAGAAGTATTACAGGGGTTCGATGTAGAGCAAGCAGCTACATTAAATCATCTGCTTGATTTATTATACAACCGTATGAAAGAAGTAAACAAGAAATCTTAAAAAGGCGGAAGAGAAAGTGAATAGACCGATTGGAGTAATTGATTCAGGTGTAGGAGGTTTAACCGTTCTACAAGAAATGATGCGGCAGCTGCCGAGGGAAAAACTTATTTATCTTGGCGATACTAAGCGTTGTCCTTATGGACCAAGATCCAAAGAGGAGGTCCAAAAGTTCACTTGGGAAATGGTGGACTTTTTACTGGAAAAAGAAATTAAATTGCTGGTGATAGCTTGTAATACGGCTACAGCGTTTACAATAGAAGATTTGAAAAATAAGTTGGATATTCCTGTGATCGGTGTTATTAATCCAGGTGCTAGAGCGGCTATTAAAGCTACAAAAAATCATCATATTGGAATCATTGGGACAGAGGGAACGGTGAAAAGTGGAGCTTATCCAGAGGCTTTAGAACGTATAAACCCTAAAATACATGTAAAGGCGTTAGCATGTCCACCATTTGTTCCAATGGTGGAAAGAGGAATCTTTGCTGGAGATGAAGCGAAAGAAACGGTAGAGAAGACTCTTAAGCCATTAAAGAGTCTTAAAAATTTAGATACATTAATTTTAGGTTGTACACATTATCCATTATTAAAGCCAATTATCCAACAGGTGGTCGGTGATAATGTAACCGTAATTTCTTCAAGTGAAGAAACCGCTAGGGAAACAAGTGCTGTTTTGGAGATTGAACAGTTACAAAATAAAACTGGCTACCACCCTGTCCACGAAATATATTCAACCGGAGACATGGAGCTCTTCGATAAAATAGCCCAGCAGATTTTTATAAATGGGAAATACAAAGAACTTATCATAAAATCAGCAGAAATCGAAAAAGATTAGCCCATATAAGGCTAATCTTTTTTCTTGGTTTAACAAACAATTTAAATAGACTGTAGAATTGGATTCAGGATACTTTCTTTCCGTCCGCAGCCCTCCGCGGAAAGCTAGAGGTATTTGGACTGCGGACTTCCAGTAGAGGTTCTTCTTAATTCAATAATTTAAGAGTTAGTATTAAATGTTCAACTGAAATAAGTTATTTTTTTGAAGAAGGTCTATTTTTGAGGGATAGCTCGTATATATTGTAGTACAAACCATCGTAGGGGGGTTATTGCATGAAAGCGAGTCGAATAATTTTACCTGGAGTATGTGCTTCCATCTTATTACTATCAGCCTGTTTCCAAGGGGAACAGTCATCCATTGAAATCGATCCACCTAACAATGCAGAAGCAGTTAATGATACAACAGGTAATGAAACGGAGGAAGTTAAAGCTGAAGAGGAGGGTAGCGAAGCAGATGTACTCGAAACAACTGCACGTCAACTATATTTAATAGATGCAAACGGTATGGTTGCTTCGCAAATCCTGGAATTACCACTCCTTGAATCTAGAGAGGTGGCTACACAAGTATTAGAATACTTAGTTGTAGATGGTCCAGTCACTGAAGTGCTTCCTAATGGATTCCGAGCGGTTTTACCTGCTGGAACAGAAGTACTTGGGGTGAATCTCCTTGAAGATGGGACGATGATTGTGGATTTGTCTGAGGAATTCAAGGAATATGCCGCAGAGGATGAAGTGAAAATCCTTGAATCCATTACACATACTCTAACTCAATTTGAGAATGTGGACCGCGTCCAACTTTGGGTAAATGGACATCCACTGGATGAAATGCCAGTGAATGGCACACCAATTGGTAAAGGGTATTCAAAGGCGAATGGAATTAATGTTGTTCATACCGATACAATTGACTTTATCAACAGTGAAGCAATAACCATGTATTATCCGGTGAGTTATCAAGAAAACCAATATTATATCCCGGTTACTCAATATGTTGAGGCTGGTGATGAAGAAAAATATGAATCTATCGTAACTTCACTACTTGATGGACCTGGTTTTCTGACGAATGTATTGCATGTCTTTAACGACGAAACGATGTTGGTTGACGAACCGACAATTGCCGATGGTGTATTGGAGCTTACATTTAATGAAGCGATCCTAGAAGATAGTGAACAATCCATTATTGCAGATGAAGTAATCGAAACTCTTGTAAGGACTCTAACCGCTCAAGATGGAGTGGATGCTGTCGACATCAAAGTGGAAGACAGGGAACAGGTTAATAATGAGAACGGTGAAGCTTACACTGAGCCAGTAACAGCAGACAGCTTTCTTCCTTCGGACAAACTCTAGAATTTTAAAACCAGCAGTAATTGGACTGCTGGTTTTTTTGTGATTAAAATAGTCCTTGGTTTCGTAATTTTTCTTTAGAGAAAAGTATGGTAAGCTAGGTTTGATGAATGAGGAGGACGTAACTATGAGAAAAGATGGAAGAACAACAAACGAACTTAGACCAATTAAAATTACAACAGATTATATTATGCATCCAGAAGGGTCAGTATTAATAGAGGTAGGCAATACGAAAGTAATCTGTAATGCAAGTATAGAAGATCGGGTACCGCCTTTTATGAGAGGTCAAGGGAAAGGATGGATAACCGCTGAATACTCTATGCTACCGAGAGCTACAGAACAAAGAAATATTCGTGAATCGTCTAAGGGAAAAGTATCAGGTAGAACGATGGAAATACAGAGATTGATAGGTAGGGCATTACGATCTGTAGTAGACCTTGAGAGTTTTGGAGAGCGTACGGTATGGGTGGACTGTGATGTTATTCAAGCAGATGGAGGAACTAGAACGGCTTCGATAACTGGCGCATTTGTCGCTGTAGCACTCGCTTTTGGAGTTCTGCTGAAGAACAAAAAAATCAATCAATTGCCAGTAAAAGATTATTTGGCTGCAATCTCGGTTGGAGTTATGTCGACAGAACATGAGGTTATTGATTTAAACTATGAAGAAGATGCGGAAGCGAGAGTTGACATGAATATCGTTATGACAGGAAATGGAGAATTTGTTGAAATACAGGGGACAGGCGAAGAAGCAACCTTTTCCAAAGAACAGTTGTTTAGCATGCTTGATTTAGCTGACCGAGGAATTCAGCAACTATTTGACATCCAAAAAGAAGCGTTAGGCGAACTAGGTGAATTGATTGGAAGTGAAAGGCAAAGCAAGGGAGCATACGAATGAAGAAAATATTGATTGCGACTAGAAACAAAGGAAAAGTAAGAGAGTTCCGAGATTTTTTTCTTAAATATGATATTGAAGTGGAATCATTACTTGATATTCAGCAGGACCTTCCAGAGGTAGAAGAAACAGGGAAGACTTTTGAGGAGAATGCGGCAATTAAAGCTGAACAAATCGCTGAAATATTAAAAGTCCCGGTATTAGCAGATGATTCAGGGTTGATGGTTGATGCGTTAAATGGGGCACCGGGTATCTATTCTGCAAGATATGCAGGTGAAGGAAAAAGCGATGAAGATAATAATCGGAAACTATTAAAAGAATTGTATCAAGTTCCCAAAGGTGAACGTTCTGCTCGCTTTGTCTGCGTCCTTGCCATTGCAATCCCTGGGGAAGAAACCACTTTCTACAGAGGAGAGTGTGAAGGTGAAATAGGCACTGAACCTAAAGGAATTAATGGGTTTGGTTATGATCCCCTTTTTATTCCGAACGATTATGAGCAAACGATGGCTGAACTTGATCCTTCCGAGAAGAATAAAATCAGTCACCGGAGTCATGCGATTAGAAAATTGGAAAGTTGGGAAAAAATCATTAAAGGCTAAAGTAGGAATTATGTTTAAACCTCGAGGAAGGAGATGTGAGTGGAGACATGACAAAGGTTTTAATTCTCAGTGATAGCCACGGACTAACAGATGAATTATCAGAAATTAAAGCAAGGCATCAAGTAGATTACCGAATTCATTGTGGAGATTCTGAGCTAGATATAGATGCAGGTTCACTAGAAGGGTTTTATAAAGTGGCCGGCAATTGTGACTTTGACAATCGTTATCCTGGTGAACAAGTTTTAGAGCTGGGAGGATTGAAGTTTTTGGTCGTACATGGTCATTTACATAAAGTGAATCATGGACTTATGACCCTGTCTCTTCGTGCAAAAGAGGTAAATGCTGATGTAATATGTTTTGGACATACTCACCAAGCTGGTGTGGTGAGTGAAGGAGAGCAGCTGTTCATCAATCCTGGAAGCATATTACAACCAAGAGGTAATATAAAAGAAAAAACATATGCGATCCTTACTTGGAACTCAATTGATGATTTGACAGTCAAATTTTATAAGTTGAATGGTGAACCATACGAAGCTTTGGGTTACAGTACAAAATAATTTTTGAAAGCTTGCCGGGAGGAATCCCTGGGCAAGCTTTCAAATTAATTGTTGACATTTCTATAAAAAATGCATATAATAATTCTTGTCCGCTCTAAATAAACTATTGATACATAATCTGTTAAAATTTAATAATTACACATCATGCGGGTGTAGTTTAGTGGTAAAACCTCAGCCTTCCAAGCTGATGATGAGGGTTCGATTCCCTTCACCCGCTCCATGTCCCGGTAGCTCAGCTGGATAGAGCAACAGACTTCTAATCTGTAGGTCGCAGGTTCGAATCCTGCTCGGGACGCTTTGACAACAAAGAGAAACCTAACTTGTTTTAGGTTTCTCTTTTGTATTATGATAAGATAGAATATAATTTCATAATATTCATAAGCTTAACCAAATGATACGTTTATCTTAATCTGAAACAGGGTATGTTTCATATCCAGAGGAAAGGGTAAAACTACATATCAGCTAATGTATTAATGAATTAATGTAAGGAGGAGGTGGATGAGCAAGAATGAAGTCAGGGAATGTCATTCTTTTTCCAAAATGGCAAAAGATATTAGAGGAAGAAAGTATTGCGGCAATTAAAGAAAAGAAGTTTGATGAAGCGCTGGATAAATTAAATGATCTATTAAGTTATCAAGTGAAAAACCATGATATCTATACCGGGAAGTTAATCTGTTTGATGGAGTTAGAACGGTTTGATGAAGCGCAAGAGTTGTGTGAGGCGCTTATTGAGGAAAAAGATAAGTACTATTATCAATATATACATATTTATTTAACACTGCTTTTTCAGACTAATCAATACGAAAATCTAATGGAAATTGTTGAAGATGAGTTGGAGAAAGGTAAGGTACCCAGCCATCTTAAAGAGTCTTTTAACCAACTTTATTCCATGAGTGAGAAATTGTCTTTAAGTGTAATTACAGAGCGTTCTAATTTATATTTGGAAGAGTTGTATGATGCGGTAAATCAAGACAATCATATGGAGCAATGGCGTTTAATCCACAAATTGAGAAAAATGGGCACTGCACTGAATGAAAAAGTAGCATCATTGCTTGTAAATGATCATGTACATCCTTTGAATAAATCAGCGATTGTCCTCTGGATGAAACAGCAAAATATATCGAAACCAGTAGAAATACATAAATTCGGGATAGAGATGAAAGTGATTCCTAATGAAACGCCGGATATGAAACAGAGTATCATTGCTGATCATATTGAAAATCGTATAAGTGAAGTTGAACAAAGTAATCCATCATTATATAGTGTGATGGAGACATTATTGGGGCATTTCCTCTATGTAATGTATCCAATTACCCCTCCTGTGGAGGATGCTGATTATATTGCAGAAGCTTTACATACTATCGGTAATGAATATTTAAATATGGAAGTACCACCTATTGAAGATGAAAACATCAAAAAATATATTCAAGAGATTAAAACTGCAGATATTCTCTATGCGAGCATTATCGATGATTAGTTATTAATGCTTGAAAGACCAATGAATTATGATATAATGAGATGGTTGTAAAAATTGATAACGTCAAATTTATGTTTTAGTTTGAACAATAGATATGTTGGAGGTAATTAAGATGACAGTTAAATGGGAAAAACAAGAAGGAAACAAAGGAACACTTACATTTGAAGTGTCAGCTGAAGAGTTTGACAAAGCATTGGACCAAGCTTTCAAAAAAGTAGTGAAAGATGTTCAACTACCAGGATTCCGTAAAGGAAGAATTCCACGCGGGTTATTCGAAAAACGCTTTGGTGTAGAATCACTTTATCAAGATGCTGTAGATATCGTTCTACCTGAAGCATACACAAAAGCGATTGATGAAGCGGATATCTTCCCGATCGATCAACCGAGTGTGGATATTGAACAAATTGAAAAAGGTAAAACTTTAATTTTCAAAGCTGAAGTGGAAGTTAAACCGGAAGTTACTTTAGGCGATTATAAAGGACTTGAAGTGGAAGAAGAATCTGTAGAAGTTACAGATGAAGATGTTGAAAAAGAATTAGAATCACTTCGTGAACAGCATGCAGAACTAATCGTAAAAGAAGACGGAGAAGTTAAAGAAGGCGATACAGTCGTCATCGATTTTGAAGGTTTCACAGATGGGGAAGCTTTTGAAGGTGGAAAAGGCGAAAACCATAACCTTGAAATTGGTTCTGGACAATTCATTCCAGGTTTTGAAGAGCAACTGGTTGGCAAGAAGTCTGGAGAAGAAACTGAAGTGGAAGTAACTTTCCCTGAAGAATACCATTCTGAAGAGCTTGCTGGTAAAGAAGCTACATTCAAAGTAACTATTCACGAAATTAAGACAAAAGAACTTCCTGAATTGGATGATGAGTTCGCTAAAGACGTTGACGATGAAGTAGAAACATTGGAAGCATTAAAAGCGAAGAAGAAAGAGCAATTGACTGAGCAGAAAAAACAAGCTGCAGATACAGCTAAACGTGAAAAATTGATTGAACAAGCATCGGAAAAGGTTGAAGTTGAAATCCCTGAAGTAATGGTGGAAAACGAATTGGATCAAATGCTTTCTGAATTCGAACAACGCCTACAAATGCAAGGAATGACATTGGAGATGTACTCTCAATTCTCTGGTCAAGATGAAGATGCTCTAAAAGAACAAATGAAAGAGGATGCTGCAAAACGCGTGAAGACAAGTCTTACACTTGAAGCAATCGCTGATGCAGAAAACCTTGAAGCAACAGAAGAAGATGTGAATCAAGAGCTTGAAAACATGGCAGGAATGTACGGTGTTGATAAAGAACAGCTAGTTCAAATTCTAGGTGGAAACACAGAAACTATTAAAAACGATCTAAAAATAAGAAAAGCTATAGACTTCCTAGTGGAGCATAGCAAAACAGCAAACTAATCGTTCAAATCAAACAACAAGACAACTACAAGGTGCGATTTCCCTCGCACCTTGTTTCTATATACTTGGATATGAACGGATATAATTTAAGATTTTATTGACTTAAGAGTTGTCATCTGACATATAGATAAGTAATGTGATATTATTCAAGTAGGTGCAATGTATAAGGTTTATTGTTTTGTTTTTTAATATGTATCTGATATGATGGCTATAATTAAATTAGGAAATATCATTTTCTTATGAACTATAGGGGTGAAAAAATGTTTAAATTCAATGATGAAAAGGGACAATTGAAATGCTCCTTTTGCGGGAAAAATCAAGAACAGGTTCGCAAATTAGTAGCTGGACCTGGTGTCTATATATGTGATGAGTGTATTGTATTATGTACGGAAATTGTTGAAGAAGAACTTGGTTCTGAAGATGCAATGGAACTTACAGAAATTCCCAAGCCAAAAGAGATCTGTGAAATTTTAGATGACTATGTAATTGGACAAGATCAAGCGAAGAAAAGCCTTTCCGTAGCCGTCTATAATCACTATAAACGCATCAACTCGATCAGCAAATCCGATGACGTTGAGCTTGCAAAAAGTAATATCGCCCTCATTGGTCCTACAGGGAGCGGTAAAACTTTATTAGCTCAAACACTGGCACGTATTATTAATGTACCTTTTGCGATGGCTGATGCTACTTCACTTACTGAAGCTGGTTATGTTGGAGAAGATGTGGAGAATATTCTTCTTAAACTGATTCAAGCTGCAGATTATGATGTTGAGAAGGCTGAAAAGGGAATCATTTATATTGATGAAATTGATAAAGTCGCAAGAAAATCAGAAAATCCTTCCATTACAAGAGACGTATCTGGAGAAGGGGTACAACAAGCGCTATTGAAAATTCTCGAAGGAACTGTGGCAAGTGTGCCACCACAAGGTGGACGTAAACATCCACATCAAGAATTTATTCAGATCGATACGACAAATATCTTATTTATTGTTGGTGGAGCATTTGATGGCATTGACCAAGTCATCAAGCGCCGTCTTGGTAAAAAGGTAATTGGATTCGGTGCAAATGAGAGACAAGATGACCTGGACATGGGTGCACTTTTATCCAGAATCCTACCAGAAGACTTGCTCCGTTATGGATTGATTCCAGAATTTATTGGACGTATTCCAGTAATTGCTAGCTTGACTCCGTTAGATGAGGAGGCACTGGTACAAATCCTTACGAAGCCGAAGAACGCATTAGTGAAGCAATATCAAAAGTTATTTGAGATGGACGATGTGGAATTGGAAATCGAGGACGCAGCATTAGTTGAAATTGCCAAGAAGGCAATTGAAAGGAAAACAGGTGCTCGTGGTCTACGCTCTATCATAGAAGGTATTATGCTTGATGTGATGTTTGAGCTTCCTTCACGTGAAGATATTGCGAAATGTGTAATTACTGCAGAAACCGTTAAAGAGGAAAACGGTAACCCGAAATTGGTTTTCCGAGACGGTACAGTCGTTGAAGGTAAAAAGAAATTACCAAAAGAAAGTGCATAACTCTGTGTAAGTGACAGATGTAACTGATATAATGGAGACCAGCTGTTTGTGAAGCACTTCTGTGCTAGTTTACAGGCAGTATGTCTCCTTTTCTTTTTGTATTAATAAGGGAATAGGGAATACTAATTGCTACTAAAAGTAAAAAGCATTATAATATTTTATTTAGAAATGGTGCTATGCACACTTTTGTTTGTACATAAAATATGGAGGTAGTTAAATATGGATACCAAAATTAATGAGATACCCCTCCTACCTTTACGAGGTTTAATTGTATTTCCATCTATGGTTCTGCATTTAGACGTAGGAAGAGACAAGTCCATTGCTGCTTTGGAACGTGCGATGCTTGATGATCAGTTTGTGTTCCTTGCTGCTCAGAAAAAAACAAGCATTGATGAGCCGAAAATAGAAGATATTTATCAGATTGGCACACTTGCAAAGGTGAAGCAAATGCTCAAGTTGCCTAACGGTACTCTACGTGTATTAGTAGAAGGGATAGACCGTTATGAAATTAGTCGTGTCATTGATATGGAGAATGAAATAACCGTTGAGATTGAAAAGTTGGAAGAAGTACATGGAGATAAAATGGAAGAGGAAGCTTTAATGCGCACCTTGCTTGCGCAGTTTGAACAATATACAAAGCTCTCCAGAAAAATTTCAAGTGAAACTTTTGAATCTGTTCGTGATATGGATCACCCAGGAAGGCTTGTGGATATTATCACTTCTCATTTGCCAATCAAGCTGAAAGAAAAACAAACATTATTGGAAATGACTAATATTCCGAATCGCCTTCATCATATCATCAAGTTGATTACGAACGAAAAGAAAGTTCTTGATATTGAAAAGAAAATTGGCCAACGTGTAAAGAGCTCTATGGAAAAGACGCAAAAGGAATATTATTTGCGTGAACAATTGAAAGCTATACAAAAAGAGCTTGGAGATCGTGATGGTAAATCAGGTGAGGTAGAAGAAATAAGAGAAAGAATCGATGAGTCCGACTTGCCGGAAAATATTCGGGAAGTCGCGCTTAAGGAGTTGGGCCGTTTTGAGAAAGTGCCTCAAAGTTCAGCTGAAAGCTCCGTCATCCGAAATTACTTGGAATGGCTGCTTACGCTTCCTTGGACGAAGCAAACCCAGGATACGATTGATATTAAGCAAGCAGAAGAGGTATTAAATGAGGGGCATTATGGTCTGGACGAGGTCAAGGAGCGGATTCTGGAATATCTAGCTGTTCAAAAACTTACTAATTCATTGAAAGGTCCGATTCTATGTCTAGTCGGTCCACCAGGAGTAGGGAAAACATCATTAGCAAGGTCTATTGCTCGTTCAGTAAATCGTAATTTTGTAAGGATTTCGCTCGGTGGAGTTCGAGATGAGGCAGAGATACGAGGTCATCGTAGGACTTATATTGGGGCGATGCCCGGACGAATTATTCAGGGGATGAAAAAAGCGGGGACAATTAATCCAGTGTTCTTACTGGATGAAATCGATAAGATGTCTAATGATTTCAGGGGAGATCCGTCTTCAGCGATGCTTGAAGTCCTTGATCCTGAACAAAATAACAGTTTTAGTGATCACTTTATTGAAGAAACTTATGATTTATCCAAAGTCTTGTTTGTCGCTACAGCAAATAATGTAGCTAGCATCCCTGGCCCGTTATTAGATCGTATGGAATTAATCTCTCTTTCTGGTTATACAGAGGTAGAAAAACTTCATATCGCTAAAGAGCATCTCTTACCGAAACAAATTAAAGAGAACGGATTGAAATCGGCAAACGTACAAATTAGAGACGAAGCTTTGCTACGAATTATCCGGAGATATACACGGGAAGCCGGTGTACGTGGACTGGAAAGGCAACTTGCAAAAGTTTGCCGGAAAGCAGCCAAAATCATTATTTCTGGCGAGAAGAAACGTGTTATTGTAACGGAAAAGAATTTAGAAGATTTACTTGATAAGCCGATTTATCGCTATGGCTTAATGGAAATAGAGGATCAGGTCGGTGCAGCGACAGGCCTAGCTTATACTTCAGCAGGTGGCGATATTTTATCGATAGAGGTTTCACATTATGCTGGTAAAGGTAAACTGACATTAACGGGTAAGCTCGGAGAAGTAATGCAGGAGTCAGCACAAGCGGCGTTCAGCTATATTCGTTCACGAGCTGAAGAATTGAATATCCCATCTGATTTCCATGAGAAAAATGATATTCATATTCATGTTCCTGAAGGAGCGACACCAAAGGACGGCCCGTCTGCAGGGATTACTATCGCGACTGCACTTGTTTCTTCCTTAACCGGGCGTGCGGTGAGAAAAGAAGTAGGAATGACAGGAGAAATAACACTTAGAGGAAGAGTACTGCCAATAGGTGGACTTAAAGAAAAATCGTTAAGTGCCCATCGAGCAGGACTAACGACAATTATCATACCTAAGGATAATGAAAAAGATATAGCATCCATACCAGAGAGTGTGAAGAAAAATTTAACGTTCATACCAGTAAACCATCTAGATGAAGTGCTGGAAATCGCGTTAGTGAGGGATAATGATGAAAATCAACCAAGCGGAAATCGTAATTAGTGCTGTAAGTGAGAAGCAATACCCAGATGAAGGATTGCCAGAAATTGCTCTAGCCGGCAGATCGAATGTTGGTAAATCTTCCTTTATCAATACAATAATTAATCGAAAAAATTTAGCCCGTACTTCACAAAAACCAGGGAAAACACAGACATTGAATTTTTATAAATTAAATGATGCTTTCTACTTTGTTGATGTACCTGGATACGGCTATGCAAAGGTTTCTAAAGCAGAACGGGAAAAATGGGGTAGAATGATGGATGAATACTTTCAAAAGCGAGAGACACTTCAAGCTGTTGTCCTTGTATGTGATATCCGCCATGAACCCACCGATGCTGATGTTCAAATGTACGATTATCTGAAGTATTATGAACTACCTGTTATAATTGTTGCGACAAAGCTTGATAAAATTAAAAAGTCAAAACATCAACAACATATCAAAAGAGTGAAAGATACGTTTGAAGTCGATGCAGAGGACATCATCATACCATTTTCCTCGGAAACCGGTGAGGGAAAAGACGAGGCTTGGCAAGCAATCAAGAAATATCTGTAAATGAAAACAGCCCCATCCGTTCAAGGAATAGGGGCTGTTGTCTTGAAGAATCGATTCATTTACCTTTCTTCAATAAAATGAATCCAAGAATAATCAATATCAATGGCCAGAATTTTTCTATCAACGAAAATAGGTCATAAATCCAATAGAAATAATGATTAAATTGTTGGGAATAAATTAAGAGGCCCCCAACGACTAGGAATATCAAACTATTTAGTAGTCCTGTTTTCGTTTTGAAATATCGAATCAGGAAAGCTAATCCAATGATCAATAAATAAATTCCCCAGTGATCTATCCAAAAAGGATAATGTTGCAAGCCGTGCAAATGAATTCCAATTCCGAGGATCAACACCCCTGTGAAAATATGTTCATAACTCCGGGAACGGTAACTATGGATTAAAAATGCCAACCCAATTATGATCAATAAGGTCTGCCAGGAATAAAAGTCTGTAATTATTGGAAGTTTTAGTTCCCTTAAAAGAAAGAATACCCCGATTCCAATTAGAATGTAGGCAAATAAAGGATTTTGTTTCTTCATATATTGCTCTCCCTTGATTGTTTATATTTTGATAGTAATTCTAAACTATGGTAAAGTATAGACTGACCGTGCAAAAGTTTATAAGCTGTAACAATTGAGATATTGTACTGTGATATAATCATACTATATTTATAGTGGAAAATGGGAAATCATTTATATAGATTATCGTTACTTCTGGGGGTAAGACACTTGCATATTTTAAAAGTAGGATTCAACTATAAAAATGCTCCTGTTGAGATAAGGGAGAAGCTGACATTTTCTGAAGAGTCCCTTCATGAAGCAATGGAGGAATTAAAATCTCGAAAAAGCATTTTGGAAAATGTAGTGTTGTCTACATGTAATCGGACAGAAATCTATGCTGTAGTCGATCAGCTCCATACGGGAAGATATTATATCAAAACGTTTTTAGCTGATTGGTTTGGTATAGATAAAGAAGAGTTTTCCAATTACCTGCAAATCACTGAGAATGATGAGGCGCTAGAACATCTGTTCAGAGTAACAACTGGTTTGGATTCAATGGTACTTGGTGAAACTCAAATCTTGGGACAAGTAAGAGATGCCTTTTTAAATTCGCAAAAAGTAAAAGCAACAGGAACAATCTTCAATGAGCTTTTTAAACAAGCTATTACGTTCGGCAAACGTGTACATCATGAAACTGCCATTGGAGAGCATCCTGTTTCCATCAGTTATACTGCTGTGGAATTAGCTAAGAAGATTTTTGGATCCATAAAGGAAAAACATATTACACTTCTTGGTGCAGGAGAGATGGGAGAGCTTGCTGCAAAAAACCTGCATGGCGCAGGAGCAAGAAATATTACAATCATTAACCGTACTTTCTCCAAAGCGAAGGAAATGGCGGATAAATTTCAAGCAAAAACGGAAACACTGGAAAATTTAGCTTCCGTTTTAGCAAAGTCAGACATTTTAATCAGCTCTACAAGCGCAGCTGATTATGTGGTGACGAAAGAAATGCTCGATCCAATCGTTAAAAAAAGAAAAGGCAATCCTTTATTCTTAGTTGATATCGCCGTTCCAAGAGATATTGATCCAGCAATCGGAGAGTTAGAGCATGTTTTCCTGTATGATATTGACGATTTACAACATATTGTTGATGAAAATTTAGCGGAAAGAAAAAAAGCTGCCCAAGAAATAGAGGAAATGTTACAAGAGGAAATCGTAGAGTTTAAAGATTGGTTGAAAACGCTAGGTGTTGTTCCTGTCATTACAGCATTAAGGAAAAAAGCTTTAGGTATCCAAGCTGAGACAATGAAAAGCATTGAACGCAAAATGCCTGATTTAACTGAACGGGAAAAGAAAATACTAAGCAAACATACGAAAAGCATCATAAATCAATTATTGAAACAGCCGATTACTCAAGCGAAAGAATTGGCCGGTTCAGATAAAGCAGAAGAGAAACTACAGTTGTTTGTTGATATCTTTGGAATCGAAGAAGAAGTGGTCGAAGAGTTTGATAAACAAATGGAGAAAAATCAAAGTATGCGACAACTTAATCAGCAAGGTAGAAAACCATTCTCTAACAAAATGAAAAAAATACCTTCAGTTTAAAGGTGTTTTTCTATGATTGAAGAATGGAAATGGGTTTCTGAATTACTGATTGTAGTGTATGGGCTAAGCGTCATTGGATATTTTATTGATTTTATTCAGAGTAACCAGAAAGCATATACATACGCTTTCTGGTTACTTCGTATAGCATGGTTCATTCAATCTATTTATTTCGGCCAACATCTGTTAGTGGAGCAATCATTTCCGGTTGCTACTCTAGTAGATAGTCTATTTTTCTTTTCTTGGATACTGATTACACTTTCCTTGATTATCCATAAGTTTATAGCAATGCATTTTATTGTGTTTTTTATTAATCTATTCGGATTCTTCGTTTTATTATTGTATGTTGCAGCGACATTGAAGCAAGGTACATCCGAACGATCAGTGGAATTCATTCATGAAATGCTGATTGCTCATATATCACTTGCATTTGTTTCTTATGGATTTTTTACTGTATCCTTTTTCTTTTCTTTCTTATATCTTCTACAATATCACCTATTAAAGAAGAAGAAAGGCTTAAAATGGCTATGGAGGATAGGTAATCTGCATCAGCTGGACCAATATAGTTTTCAAGCAATTACACTTGGTGTCCCTTTATTGCTTATATCAATTATATTAGGTCTTTTTTGGGCCAGTATTTCAGCCGTATCAGTTTATTGGTATGATATCAAAATTCTCGGATCCATTTTTGTATTAGTGATATATATTATCTATCTAACAATACGTGCCCTCCGACGTCATAGAGGGAAAACGTTGGCTACTTATAATACGGCGGCTTTTTTGCTGCTGATGATTAACTTTTTACTTTCGAATACTTATTCAGAATTTCACTTCTAGGAGGTTTTTTCCATGCGTAAAATTATCGTTGGTTCGAGGAGAAGTAATCTGGCTCTTACTCAGACAAAATGGGTGATCGAACAATTAAAACAAGCAGGGGTCAAAAATGAATTTGAGATCGAGGAAATCGTAACAAAGGGTGACCGTATTCTCGATGTAATGCTATCCAAAGTTGGCGGGAAAGGTTTATTTGTTAAAGAGATCGAGCAGGCTCTATATGATAAGCGGATCGACTTTGCTGTCCATAGCATGAAGGATATGCCAGCTGAATTACCAGAAGGTTTAATTGTAGGCTCCATTCCTGTACGGGAAGATTATCGGGATGCTTTTATTTCTAAGGATGGAATAAAATTAGCTGATTTACCTGCGGGAGCAATTGTTGGAACAAGCAGTCTACGTCGTGGTACTCAAATACTGGCAGCTCGTCCTGATTTGGAAATTAAATGGATTCGCGGAAATATTGAAACGCGTTTACGCAAATTACGTGAAGAAGACTACGATGCGATTATTCTCGCAGCATCTGGTATGAAAAGAGTGGGCATGGATCCATCTATCATCACGGAGTATCTAGAACCTGAAGTTTGTTTACCAGCTGTTGGGCAAGGAGCCCTTGGTATCGAATGCAGGGAAGACGATACAGAGATAAGAGAAATCCTTTCACTGATTAATCATGATGAAACAACAGAGACGGTAACGGCAGAGCGAACATTTTTGAATTTATTAGAGGGTGGCTGTCAAGTTCCAATTGGAGGACATGCATTTTATGAAGGAGAAGAACTTGTATTTACCGGATTAGTTGGTACTCCTGATGGCAAAACAATCCTGAAAGAAAAGGTTACTGGTACTGATCCAGTGGCAGTTGGAACTGAAGCTGCGACACTATTGATTCAAAGAGGTGCAAGAGACATAATTACAAAAGCTAAAGAGGAACTAGAGTAATGGCTAAAGATTTACAGGGAAAGCGGATAATAGTTACGAGAGAAGCAAGCCAAGGAAAGGCTTTTGCAGAAAAAATAAGTCTTTTAAATGGGATTCCATTAGAATTACCTCTCCTACGCATATCCTGTAAGAAAGCTGAAAATCAGGAACAAATCTTCAATAATAGTGAAAACTATGACTGGATTATCCTAACAAGCGCCAATGGAGTGAACTGTTTTTTTAAACAATTTCATTCAGGTAATCATTCTTTCTCAGCAGACGTAAAACTTGCTGTTGTTGGGAGTAAAACAGAAGCTGCATTAAAACAGTACGGCTATGATGCAGACTTGGTTCCGGATATTTATGATGCAGAATCATTAGCAAAGATTTTCCTTCCTAAATATGAAAATGGTGAACGTATCTTATTAGTTCGTGGTAATCGTTCTCTTGATACGTTACCAAAAAAGTTTAAAGAAAAGGGAATTGGTTTTGATTCAATTGAAGTGTATGAAACAACGATGAATGAACCAATCAAGGACGAACTCTACAAGGTGATTTCAAATAAGGAATATGATTACATCACCTTTACTAGCCCTTCAACAGTTCAAGCTTTTGTAGAACTCTATGGCATGGCCGTTGATTCTCCTTGTGTTTGTATAGGGACGACTACGGAAAAAGCTGCGAGGGATTCAGGATTTACTCATATCCTTACAGCGAAAACATTTACTATTGAAGGTATGCTCGAAATAATGGTTGAAGATCAATCATAGAAGGGACGATTAAAAGATGACAGAACATATTCAGTTTAAGAGACATAGAAGACTAAGAAGCAGTGCATCCATGAGAACAATGGTACGCGAAACTCACTTGCATGTAGAAGATTTCATCTATCCAATTTTTGTGATTGAGGGAGAAAATATTAAAAACGAAGTTCCTTCTATGCCTGCGGTTTACCAGTTTTCGTTGGACAGATTAATGGAAGAAGTGACAGAAGCATATGAATTGGGAATTCGTTCCCTCATGTTCTTTGGTGTTGTGACAGATAAAGATGAAGTCGGCTCTGGAGCATATGCTGAGGACGGGATTGTCCAGCGTGCTACCAAAATGGTGAAAGAGAAATATCCTGACATACTTGTTGTTGCAGATACATGTCTTTGTGAGTATACATCCCATGGACACTGTGGTGTGATACATGGTGAGGACGTGGATAACGACAAATCATTGGAATTACTTGCAAAAACAGCTGTGTCTCAAGCAAAAGCAGGTGCTGATATTATTGCTCCTTCCAACATGATGGATGGATTTGTTGCAGTAATCCGCAAAGCGCTTGATAAAGCAGGATACACCCATATTCCAATTATGTCCTATGCAGTTAAATACGCGTCATCTTTTTATGGACCATTTAGAGATGCGGCGGATAGCACCCCACAATTTGGTGACCGGAAAACGTATCAGATGGACCCAGCTAATCGATTGGAAGCAATTCGTGAGGCTCAGTCTGACGTTGAAGAGGGAGCAGACTTTCTGATGGTAAAACCTGCCTTATCTTATTTGGACATTATTCGTGATGTGCGAAATGAGTTTAATCTTCCGGTAGTTGCCTATAACGTGAGTGGTGAATATGCCATGGTCAAGGCGGCTAGCCAAAATGGCTGGATTGATGAAGACAAGTTGGTAATTGAAATGTTAACATCGATGAAGCGAGCTGGTGCGGATATCATTCTTACTTATTTCGCGAAAGATGTAGCAAAAACATTGAGCAATCAATAAGGGAGGATATTATAGATGAGTAATTTTTCACAGTCTATCGATGCTTATAAAGAAGCGGTTGATTTAATGCCTGGTGGTGTTAATTCGCCGGTAAGGGCGTTCAAATCGGTTGGTATGTCACCTATTTTCATGAAACAAGGAAAAGGTGCGACGATTACTGATATAGATGGAAATGAGTATATTGATTATGTTTTAAGCTGGGGTCCGCTTATTTTAGGTCACGGTGATGAAAGAGTTACAACGAAATTAAAAGAAGTTGTTGATCAAGGTACAAGCTTTGGAGCGCCTACATTACTGGAAAGTAAGCTTGCAAAATTAGTTATCGAACGTGTACCATCCATTGAAATGGTTAGAATGGTTAACTCTGGAACTGAAGCGACAATGAGTGCAATCAGATTAGCTCGCGGCTATACTGGTCGGGATATTATTGTAAAGTTTGAAGGAAGCTATCATGGCCATGGTGATTCCCTGCTCATTAAAGCAGGTTCAGGCGTAGCTACCCTGGGATTACCGGATAGTCCTGGTGTACCTAAATCAACTGCAAGTAACACAATTACTGTTCCATTTAATGATATGGAAAGTGTTAAAGTAGCGTTTGACCAATACGGAGATCAAATAGCAGCAGTAATCATGGAACCGGTTTGTGGTAACATGGGTGTTGTTCCTCCAAAAGAAGGTTTCTTGCGAAACATACGTGAAATCACTTCAGAAAATGGTTCTCTACTTATCTTTGACGAAGTGATGACCGGTTTCCGTGTAGATTATCATTGTGCTCAGGGGTATTATGATGTAACTCCTGATATCACTTGCCTAGGAAAGGTAATTGGTGGAGGACTTCCTGTGGGAGCTTTTGGTGGTAAACGCGAGATCATGGAGCATATCGCGCCTCACGGGTCAATTTACCAAGCGGGTACGTTATCGGGTAATCCGCTGGCAATGACTGCAGGTTACGAAACCCTAAAGGCGATGGATAAGGCTGCCTATGAAGAGCTTGGGAAAAAAGCGGATTTATTGGAAGCAGGATATCGTGAAGCAAGTGAAAAACATAATATTCCATTGCATATAAATCGAGTTGGTTCCATGGTTGGTGTCTTCTTTACAAGTGAAGAAGTAATCAATTTTGAAACTGCACAAACATCTGATTTGAATCGATTCGCTGAATATTACCGAGGGATGATTGAGGAAGGGGTATTCTTGCCACCTTCACAATTTGAGGGGCTGTTCCTATCCACTGCACATACAGTTGAAGATATTGAAAAAACAATTGCAGCGGCTGACCGTGTATTTGCAAATCTAAATAAATAAACTATAAATTTCATCTGATAGGAATTAATCTCATTTGAAGAAGAATAAAAACCTGATACTACGAGGGAGAGGAAAACTCGTAAGTATCAGGTTTTTTGCATGCATATCTTATTTTTTAACCACATATAGATAATGTATATACTGGCTTTGTGTGTTAGGGGAACTTAGAAGGGAGGAGCTATGATGTCTTCTATGGAGAAGGATTTTCAATTTGAACTAAGTGAGACGTTATATTTTGACCGTGGCGACGAAGTACTTGAGCTAATCGGAATATCACTGAATCCTGAAGTAACTATCCATACTTATGAATCCTATGTATCTATTCGCGGGCAAATTGACTTGCATGGAGAATATATACGAGATACTGCAGCATCAGAATCAGAAAATGACCATTATTCCTTTGAAGAATTAGAAGCAAAAAGGTATGTCGAATTGGTGGAAAGTAGAGAAAATAATATTGCAGAGTTTTCCCACAGCTTTCCAGTAGATATTTCGGTACCTGCTTATCGTATCGAAAGTATGGAAGATGTTCGGATCGAGATTATTAATTTTGATTATGAATTTCCTGAGAATTCAAAGTTACAATTCACCGCAATAGCAGAGATTCAGGGCATAAAAGCTGAGGTTGAATTAGTAAGAGATGAAGATAATAGAGAAAGTGAAATTGAAATTCCGGAGGATGCTGCTAAGCCATTTGAGTTTGAATTGAAAAGGCAAGAAACTGAATTTACAGAAGATGAATTAGTAGAAAACGAGCGGTCCAATCGTGAAGTAGAGGTAAATGAGGAAGAGTTATTGGAGACAGAAGAACGAGAATACACACAAGAAGATTTATTAGATGAAACGAATGAAGAGGATGCTGCTAAGCCATTTGAGTTTGAATTGAAAAGGCAAGAAACTGAATTTACAGAAGATGAATTAGTAGAAAACGAGCGGTCCAATCGTGAAGTAGAGGTAAATGAGGAAGAGTTATTGGAGACAGAAGAACGAGAATACACACAAGAAGATTTATTAGATGAAACGAATGAAGAGGATGTAGAAGAAGATGTAATAGAGGTTAGAGAAAATGAGTTGACAATCCGAGCGATGGAGCAACAAGGCAGGGAAGGAAGCGAGGGTGAAGATCAGTCAGATGACAATGTAAAAGATGTCAGCTATTTAACAGATATATTCCGTGATGAACAAGAAGAGAGTTATACAAGAATGAAAATATGTATTGTCCAGGAAGATGACACGATTGAGACGATTGCGGAGAGGTTTCAGATCAGTGCACTTCAGTTGATAAAGCAAAACAAGTTAGATGAGAATTTTGATATAAGCGAGGGACAGCTACTGTATATCCCCAAAAAGTGAAATGATCCCCTTGTAACTTCCACAAGGGGTTTTCCTTTTGTTTTCGCTCTAGGAGGAGATCGGGTTGGAGAATATTACTGAAATTCTTCAATATTACGGGATTTTTCCCCAAGCAATTGTTCAAATTTCCGACAGAGTTTTTAAGATAAAAGCAAATGGTAAGGAATATGCCCTCAAGCGTAGTAGGCTAAGTAAGCAGTCATTGAAGACTTGGTTATCTGTATACCAGAATGCAGCGAGACAAAACCTGTATGAAATCATCCCTGTCTATTTAACACAACAAAAACAACTATACGTGGAAGCTGATGGGGAAAATTACTACCTGACACCTTGGATTCCTAGTAATCATCGTAATATCGGAGAGCATCGATTGCATTCCATCTACAAACAATTAGGCAGAATCCATCTTCAGACCAAAAGCATGTACCAATTAGGGAAGAAGGAGTTAGTAAACAACTTTCAAGCTTATAAAGACAGTTGTAAAGATAATGAAAGTCGTTTACTGGCCTGGGTAGAGAAGATTGAACAGACACATTATCCCTCTCCAATTGAGTTGCAAGTCTTGACTCATTTTCGTGATTTGCGATTAAGCTTCCAACGTTCCCAATCACTGGTCGACCAAATCATTTATCAATCAGAATCAGAAACAAACTGGGGAATAAGTTTGAATCATGGAAACATGCAGCTTGGTCATCTGTTTGAACATTATATCATTAATTGGGAACGAGCTTCTTATAAACATGCAATCTATGACTTAGTCGATTTATTTCACGATGGAATTATCCGTGAACCACAAGTAAGCCATCAATATATCGAATCCTTTCCAGTATACATGGAGGAAAATCCATTAAATCGATTAGAACAATGTTTATTAAGTTTATATCTATTAAACAGCAACGATTATATCAAAATGATGGAATCATATCACACCAAATCCATCCGCAATCAATCCCATATTAGACAATCCATGGAGTTGGAGCAGATGTACCGGATGGTAGTGTTTGGATTGAATTTTGATGCCTATATCGAACGTAACGCAACAGGGACTGAACAGGATTAAAACCACTCTAGATAAAATGCGATATAGATAAAAACAAAGATACCTAAGAGAAATACATCCAAAGTAGTCGGAAGGAAAATCGTTCTGAGAAGCTGATAAAACAGTAATGGTGCCATTGCGCTTTCGATAACGAACAAGCATTTTCTTGCCCACGGCGGTAACCGGTAACGGTAATGTCGCGACATTCTATCACCTCAAGTTGATTTCTTACCTACATGTTATGTCAAGATTGACCCATTGGTGTTCAATTTTACCGAATCCCGATCAATATGATTGTATACTTGTCATTGACTAATTGTTAATCTTTATAAAAAGGCTATCAACCCTGGCAATATGGGGAAAATAGTTGACGTTTCTAATCGAAATGTATACAATATAAAACAAATATAATATTGTCATGCAAGTGATCGGGAAGAGTACAGGATAAACACCTACAGAGAGGGAAATATAAAGTTGAGAATTTCCTAGGAAGGTTGTGCTGGAAGGTCGCCCGTGATGCAGCTGCTTTGAAGTTTTAGTAGAAGTATGCCGGCTAAGCGCCGATATCAGTGAATGAGTGTACAAATAATCATATCATTTATTTGTAAAATAAGGTGGTACCACGGAAGCTAACCCTTTTCGTCCTTTAGTCAGGATGAAAAGGGTTTTTTTGTTTAATGAAAAAGGAGGACATTGGAACATGTCGGAAGAAAAGAAAACATTATCTACTAAATACAATCCAAAGGAAGTGGAAGCAGGTCGTTATCAATTTTGGCTTGAGGGTAAGTATTTCGAAGCAACAGGCAATCCGGCCAAAGAGCCTTATTCCATCGTCATTCCACCGCCGAACGTAACAGGAAGGCTACATCTTGGTCATGCTTGGGATACTACAATGCAGGATACCATCATTCGGATGAAACGAATGCAAGGTTACGATGTACTATGGCTTCCAGGAATGGACCATGCTGGCATCGCTACTCAAGCGAAGGTCGAAGCGAAGTTAAAAGAGATGGGAACAAATCGCTACGAGCTTGGTAGAGAAAAGTTTCTTGAAAAGTCATGGGAATGGAAAGATGAGTATGCGTCATTTATTCGTTCGCAATGGGAGAAGCTCGGATTAAGTCTTGATTATTCGAGAGAGCGATTTACTTTAGATGAGGGATTATCGAATGCTGTTAAAGAGGTTTTCGTCAAGTTGTATGAAAAGGGACTCATTTACAGGGGCGAATATATCATCAACTGGGATCCTCAAACAAAAACTGCCCTTTCTGATATTGAAGTTATTTATGAAGAAGTCCAAGGAAAGTTTTATCATTTCCGTTATCCAATTAAGGATAGTGATGAAACAATTGAGATTGCAACTACTCGCCCGGAAACTATGCTTGGTGATACAGCTGTAGCGGTACACCCGGATGACGAACGTTATCAACATTTGATAGGCAAAACTGTGATTCTACCTATCGTCGGCAGAGAAATCGAAATTGTAGCGGATGAATACGTCGATATGGAACTTGGTTCTGGAGCTGTTAAGATTACTCCTGCTCATGACCCAAATGATTTTGAAATCGGTAATCGTCATAATTTGGAAAGAGTTTTGGTTATGAACGAAGATGGGACGATGAATAAAAATGCCGGTAAGTATGAAGGAATGGACCGTTTTGAATGCCGAAAAGCCATTGTGAAGGATTTAGAAGATCTGGGTGTCCTTATTAAAGTGGAAGAGCGGACACATCAAGTTGGCCATTCTGAGCGTAGTGGTGCAGTTGTTGAACCTTATCTTTCTACTCAATGGTTTGTTAAAATGCAGCCATTAGCTGATGAAGCGATTAAACTTCAGCAAAGTGAAGATAAAGTGAACTTCTATCCAGAACGTTTTGAAAAAACATACCTTCATTGGATGGAGAATATTAGAGATTGGGTAATTTCCCGTCAGCTATGGTGGGGTCATCGAATTCCTGCTTGGTACCATAAAGAAACGAATGAAATTTATGTTGGAAAAGAAGCTCCGGAAGATATAGAAAACTGGGAGCAGGATGAGGATGTTCTTGATACATGGTTCTCTTCTGCACTGTGGCCATTTTCTACAATGGGTTGGCCAGATACGGAAGCGGATGATTTCAAACGTTACTTCCCGACTCAAGCACTTGTTACAGGGTATGATATCATCTTTTTCTGGGTGGCACGAATGATTTTCCAATCGAAGGAATTTACAGGAGAAAAGCCATTTGAAGATGTATTGATCCACGGTTTAATCCGTGATTCAGAAGGTAGAAAAATGAGTAAATCCCTTGGAAATGGTGTCGACCCCATGGATGTCATTGAGAAATATGGAGCGGATTCACTTCGTTACTTCTTATTGACTGGCTCTACCCCTGGTCAAGATTTACGATTCTATTGGGAGAAAGTGGAGGCAACTTGGAACTTCGCCAACAAGATCTGGAATGCTTCCAGATTTGTACTTATGAATTTGGAAGACTTTACTGCTGAAGACATGGATTTATCCGGTGAATTATCGGTCGCAGATAAATGGATCTTGACCCGTCTCAATGAAACCATTGAACAAGTAACAAAGAACACGGATAAATATGAATTTGGTGAAGCTGGTCGTCATCTATATAATTTCATCTGGGATGAGTTCTGTGACTGGTATATTGAAATGGCAAAACTTCCGCTGTACGGAGAGAATGCAGATAAGAAGAAAACTACACAATCTGTACTTGCCTATGTCCTGGACCAAACGATGCGATTACTGCATCCGTTCATGCCGTTCATTACGGAGGAAATTTGGCAACAGCTTCCTCATAATGGTGAGTCCATTACCGTTGCCAGCTGGCCTGAAGCAAAGAAGGAATACCATGATGAAGTTGCAGTACAAGAGATGGAGCGCTTAATGTCCATTATCAAATCAGTCCGCAACATCCGAGCTGAAGTAGATACACCAATGTCTAAACAAATCAATATGGTCATTGAAGCTGAGAACGACTCTGTTGTAAATGAGCTTGAGAAAAATCGAGTTTATCTCGAGCGGTTCTGTAATACTAAAGAGTTAGAAGTTTCAACGGAACATCAAGTGCCTGATAAAGCGATGACAGCAGTCGTTACCGGAGCAGAAATTTACCTTCCACTTGAAGGGTTAATTGATATCGATAAAGAAATAGAACGTCTGGAGAAAGAACTGGATAAGTGGACGAAAGAAGTAGAACGTGTGCAGAAGAAGCTATCCAATGAAGGATTCGTGAAAAAAGCACCTGAAGCAGTGGTTGAAGAAGAAAGACGGAAAGAAAAAGATTATCTGGAAAAACAGGCTAAAGTAAAAGCAAGATTAGAAGAACTAGGTAAATAATAATTGGGAGTGTAAAATAAACTGTGTAAGTGAGAGAGCGTACGGCTCTTGCTTCGCAGTTTATTTTTTTATTGTTAGAATAAACATATAAGATTGGGAGGTTATTCTATTGACTAAGTCAAAGCGAGATCA
>NZ_JAMBON010000070.1 GCF_023715655.1 Oceanobacillus luteolus
GGCGATTCAAGCAACATGTGCAAAAAAATAAAATAACCGTAAATCTGTTTAAAACATCTCAGATTCACGGTTATTTGGCGTTTCTGTTTTTAATTTTAGTTGCTTCTATTATAAAATTTCTTAGTTCAGGCTTACGTTGAAGGCAACTTTTCATTGGAATTTATGTGAGAAAATACTTAAGAATATAGGTGATAACTGATGAATAAAAGTAAAGAGTACGTAGATTTACTATCAAAAACTTACAATGAAGTAGTTGATTTTTTACTTCATAAATATGGTCCCGCAAAAGACGATTATTATAGAGAAAAATCATATTACAGGTTTATGAATGGAGAAATTAAAAATATAACAAAAGGGAAATATTCAAGAACTAGTGAAGGATTATACTGTCATCATATAGATGAGATTAAAGAATTGAAAATATCAGACCAGTTATTTATAAAAAGCAAAAACATTCCATTTGAATATCAGAAGAAAGATAGATTAGTTTATTGTGATCTGATAGAACATACTATTTTGCACGTTTTGATTTCAAAGGAAACTTCTAATGAATTTGGTTACTTAGGGTATGATGTATTTTTAAAGCCAATTATTGAAGAATGGTATATCGAAGAAAAAAAACCTAGTCCACAATGGATGAAATCTTGTTACGATAAGTCTTTTCTAACCCCTGAAGAGTCAGTTCATATATTAAAAGAGATGCAAAAAACACTGGGAATGAGTTATTTCAGCAGTCCGTATGAGTTTCATGAAAAAAAGCGGAGAACTATAGAGGAAGTTAAAGCAAGAAAAAGAAAATGGGAAGAAGAAGATAAAAAGCGTGCAATAGAGGCTAAAGAAGAAGAAATAAGAAGGATAAAGAAAAAAACGGAAGAATTCTATCAAACCTATCCAAAATTCAAAGAAATCAATATATCTTTTGCTACCCCAAGACAAAAAGTGATAGCAATGTTGTTTGATCGTAAATATAGCGATATTTATAAAAGTATAAAAGAACTCGATTTAGTAATGAAACCAATTATTAAAGACGAACTTTTAAAAGAATTATATACTGCTCTTGAAAGTAGCTAAAATGGATTTGGTCTCTATTCTATTCTTTTTAAATACAGGAATTGTGATGTTGAAAAGGAGAAATGAACAAGCGTTGGGCTCATAATTCTTGGGTTTTTAATTAGAGTAATTGTAATTAGATATCTGGTGCTATTGTTAAACAATAGTAAACACCTCATGTTTTATGAGCAGTTTAGTTAAACAGGATCAATTTAGACACTTTTGTAGAAAGGAGAATTAAGTATGAAAGCTATTGTTCAAAATAAGTTTGACGATGCAAGTGTACTTTCCTATTCTGATGTTGAAATACCGAAAATAGGAGATAAAGAATGTTTAATAAAAGTAGCATATACGAGTGTGAATTATGCAGATATAAAAGAACGTACCGGAAAGAAAGGAAAAGGAAACTTCCCATTAATATTGGGCTTGGACGCTGCAGGGACAGTTGTAGAAGCTAATGCTAATTCACCTTTTTCAATAGGAGATCGTGTCATCGCTTTTCCTAAAAATGGTTCCTATGCAGAATATGTGGTTGCAAATGAAAAATTGGTTTTTAAGATCCCAGACAGTCTATCATTTGAACAGGCAGCAGCAATGCCAACCGTATCCATTTTGTCGTATATTCTCTTACATGAAATTGGACAAATACAAAATACAGATACCATTGTTATACACAGTGCTGCTGGCGGTGTTGGTTCGATGCTTGTACAATTAGCAAAATTATCAGGAGTTCAAAAAGTTATAGGAACTGTTGGCAATATCGAGAAAGAAAATTATGTAAAGAATTTAGGGGCTGACGTTGTCTGTACATATGAAACTTTTGTTGAGGTAGCTTTAAAACAAACAAATAATCAAGGCGCAAATATTATCTTCGATTCCGTTGCTGGTGATGTGACAAACATGAGTTTAGACTGCTTAGCATTATATGGCACACTTGTACAATTTGGTAATAGTAGTGGTAGAGCTGGCACTTTTAAAACAAGTGATGTTCATAGTAGTTGTAGAAATATTAAAGGTTTTAGCTTAGGCACAACGAGAAAACATCTTCCAGAACGATTAGCACCGGTTGCAAAAAAAGTGATTGAAATATTTGAGTCAAAACAAATTACCCTGCCGATCGCACGAATATTTGATTTAAAACATGCCGCAAAAGCGCATGAATTAATTGAAAGTCGTAATTATGAAGGTAAAGTACTGCTTAAAGTCTAAGAGCAAGAACTTAATCACAAAGATTATTCTATCGCTATGGAGTGCGATCCTATCAGAAGGAAGAGATTAGAAAGAAGGTTAAATATCATGACTTTACGTTTAAAAATAGGAGATAAGATTGGGATATTCAGCCCCTCTACCCCTGGCACTGTTACAGCTAAACAGCGTTATCAGCGTGCCAAAGCTTTTATGGAAGAGAAAGGTTTTATTATTGTAGAAGGAGAATTGACAGGACAATCAGAAGTGTATCGTTCAGGCACACCTAAAGCACGTGCAGAGGAACTAAATAAATTATTACGCAACCCAGATATTAAAATGATTATGTCTACTATTGGCGGCACAAACTCAAATAGTTTATTGCCATATATTGATTATGAAGCATTTAAGAAAAACCCGAAGTTAGTTGTTGGATATTCTGATGCCACTGCTATCTTATTCGCACTTTATGCAAAAACAGGCATTACAACTTACTATGGTCCTGCTCTCATCCCCTCTTTTGGCGAATTTGAGCCCCTTGTAAATGATACATATCGCTATTTTAAGCAATATTTCATGGAGGAAACGAGGATTCCATACGAAGTACCGATGCCTCCCTTCTGGTCTGATGAGGCAGTAAATTGGCTTGAAAAAACAACGGAGAAACAACTTTATCGTAATGAGTGGGTAACTGGTCAAGGAGGAGTAGCCGAGGGTAGGTTAATCGGTGGCAATATAAATGCAATGTACGGATTTATTGGTTCGCCCTATTTTCCAGAGATCCATCATGGCGACATATTATTAATTGAAGATTGTACGAAAGATGCTTCCGTTGTAGAGAAAAACTTCGCTATGCTTAAAATGCATGGTGTTTTTGAAATAGTTGCTGGCATCATACTAGGCAAACATGAACGTTACGATGATTTAGGTACAGGGAAACAACCCTTGGATTTATTGATCGAACAGTTAGATGGAAAAAACATTCCAATATTGGCCGAATTTGATACATGTCACACCCATCCGATGCATCCATTAGCTATCGGTAAAAAAGTCCATTTAGATGCAGATGCTAAAAAGGTAGTTTGTATGGAGGACTGGTTGTAATTTTTAATTATATGAGAATTAGTGCTTTTTGAAGTAACTGGAATCGGCATATAAATGACAATAAAAAGGAGCTTGATTATTATGCAAGCTCCTTTCTCTATGAAATTAAAATGGCATCTTCTACTAAGGCACCCATAAGTAAAGTAAAATGATGTTTCTTATTTCTATTAACCTGTATGGTTGCGGTCTGCCCTGCTACCACAATTACTTCTACAAAATCGATAAGCCCTCTTGGACTATCGCACACGTTACTGTGAGTGAAGTTTTTCAAAAATAAGTTGTTTCACGTTTTTATTTTTCGAACCTCGGACTTTCGTCTCCATAAATAGAGTAAGTCCACCCTTCATTTCTCATTGTTGAACATTGGTCATTATTACAAGAAAATATAATAGGTTTGCTTACCGATACGGGCACTCATTTCGAATAGGTAGGAAATACTCCACTTAAAAAAAGTATTTATAATTCTCTTAATTGACATCCTTCACATCTAATGATAAACTAATTTTCATTAGAGATATCAGGAGTC
The DNA here is from genome assembly GCF_023715655.1 of Oceanobacillus luteolus. Lineage (GTDB taxonomy): Bacteria > Bacillota > Bacilli > Bacillales > Amphibacillaceae > Oceanobacillus > Oceanobacillus luteolus. The sequence goes on from NZ_JAMBON010000070.1 coordinate 3,866, forward strand.
TTTAATATCCCCAATAGGAGTAATAAGGAGGTTAAGTATGAGATATTCAAACGCGACAAACTATGCCCTGCATACGATAGTCCATTTAATGCTACAGCCTAGGGAGAGCCTGGTGGGAGTGAAAGAATTAGCAGATGTGCAAAATCTTTCCCCGACGTACCTTTCAAAAATATTAACGAAACTTGCGAAAGCTGGTTTGATCGAGTCAACACCAGGCGCGAAGGGAGGCTATAAAATCTCCAGAACAAAACAGGAAATATCCTTTTTGGATGTTATTCATGCGATTGAAGGAGATACAAGCTTATTCGACTGTACCATTCATCATGAAGGCTGCTTGATCGAAAAAGCTATGAAGCAAGTAGAGGAAAATATGAAAGGCGAACTGGATTCAATGCTTTTGAACGATATTGCTAAAGAGGCAACATCCAAACAAATTGAAAAAAAATAGTTAAATTTATTGTTAAAGGAGGCGATAAGATGATATTAGACTGTGCCGTGATTGGCGGAGGACCAGCTGGACTGAATGCTGCTTTAGTGCTTGGAAGATCAAGACTAAAAACGATTCTGTTCGATGACAATAAACCGAGAAATGCGGCGACTTCTGAGTCCCACGGGTTTATCACAAGGGACGGTATACATCCGCAAGAATTAAAAAGAATTGCCCAGGAAGAATTATACAGATACCCTGATGTAAGGATTGAAAAGCAACGGGTGCAACGTATAAATAAAGAAAACACCTTATTCAAACTGGAGACAGAGAATGGAGAAGTATACAGCGCGAGAAAGATCATTCTCGCCACCGGATTTAAGGAAGTCCTTCCGGATATCCCGCGAGTGAAAGAGTTCTATGGCAAGAGCCTTTTCAGCTGTCCTTTTTGTGATGGGTGGGAAATAAGAGATCGTCCACTAGCAGTAATTGCAGATGATCAAAAGGCGTTTCATATGGCGAAAGTAGTGTCCAATTGGACGAACGATTTAATTATTCTTACCAATGGAAAAGAAGTGCTTTCGTTGGAAGAACAAGAATTGCTCAGAAGCAAAGGCATTGGTATTAACGAAAAGAAAATTGCCGCTTTCATTGGGAAAGAAGGAATGCTGGAAAAAATTCAATTTGATGATGAAACATCAGTACACCGTGAGGGAGGCTTTATAGCTACTGAATGGATACAGGCAAATCCCTTTAAATCTTCACTCGAATATACATTAAATGAGCAAGGCGGGATCGCAACTGACAGCATGAAACGCACGAAAACGGAAGGTGTGTTTGCTTGCGGAGATGCGCGAATTGCTGGTCCCTCCCAATTAATTGTTGCAGCGGGAGAAGGCAGTATGGCTGCCATATCTGTGGTCGCTGCATTGACAGAAGAAAAGTTTAACCAGGATAAGCAGCATTCTTAAACAGCTACTAAAAAGGAGGATATATATGCATCACCCACATGGTAAGCACAAAGAAAAAATTTCCTACTTGGAAAGTCCCGAACGTAGAAAGGAATTCTCCCCGGAACAATTACTGAACATGATTCCTTTAAAAGAAACCGACAGCATCTTAGACTTTGGCGCTGGGACCGGTTATCTTTCCATCCCGGTGGCAAAGAGAACCACGGGCAACGTATACGCGCTAGATATCGATGTTGCAATGCTGGAAATAATCAAAGAGAAAGCCTTGAAGGAACGGCTTACGAATATTGTCCCGGTGCAAGAAAGTATCGAGAAACTTTCTTTACCTGATGGCACTATCGATATGATCATTGCTTCTCTCGTGCTGCATGAAGTTCGGCCGTTGGGACCACTATTACAACAAATGAGAAATGTACTAAAAAAAGAAGGCTATCTAATCTGTCTGGAACTTGAGCCAAAAGGAAGTTCAGATAAAGGACCTAGAATTACTTTGGAAGGAATGGAGAGAGAAATGAAAAAAGCAGGATTCCAGGTAACAGAGAAATATTTCCCAGCGGAATCTTTATACATGCTCGTTGCGCAGAAAACAGATTAACCGGTTAATTTTTTAACCAATTAAAGATATCAAGTGTCTCTAAAGACTTTAATTGACACTTCACCATAACATGTAATTGAGAACTAATTTGCTTTCCCGAGGCTAACGTAAGCTTCCAATATGCCTGTCCTTCTGTGGTTTCTTCTAATTCATAGTGTGACAAATCAATGATTGTTTCGATCACCGGTGTAGCAAGTGTCTCGTCAACCTTCACATTAACGGACCTGTCACTTGTTTTCATTTTATCTGCTAACCTGTCAGCTACTCCAATATCCTCTTTGAGTAGACAAAAACAAAAGGAACAGAGTATCGTCATCTGCCACCTAGTTAAAATCATCTATCTGAACTATATATTTTGCAAGGAAAACTAACCTCAACCTCCCTATTAGCACAAGATAGGCTATCAAATATACAATCGCCTTATTGTATTAAAGCACCCTTTAGCACAATAAGAGTAAAGTCGAGGTCTCCTTTTATAAGAAGACTTCATTAATTTATATCGCTTTAGCCTTAATAATAAAGCGATGTTGTTTCACATCAAAAAATCCTTTTGACTGAATATGTTTGTGTATATCATATAAACTTTCTTCATATTTTTCGATATTAAAGTCGGGAATTTGCCAAGGTATTGCTTTTAGATAATACACTAATGCACCCACATCATAAAATCGTTGAATTGGGAACTCTTCATTACTATACAATACTTCGAAATTATTCTTTTTAAGTTCCTGTAAAGCTGTCGTCAGGTTCCAATTTTCAAACTCAATGTTCAATGAAACAGCAAATGATTCATTAATTTCTTTACAATCTAAGCCTCCAACTTGCTGTGTTAGAAATACACCATTTTTTTGAATCGTCCTTCTTATCTCTTCGGGTGAATATGATTCATGTTGATTTAAAATCAATTCGAACTGATTATCATTAAATGGTAGTTCAGAGTCCTCCTCAAATGGGAGTAAGCGTCAAACAATGAACACCTTCTATTAAATATCCGTTCTTGAGATAATCTCTTTAGAAAAAAATCTGGAGGTTATGCCAATGAACGATGCTAACAAAAGAATAGAATGGAAAGCTAGGTATG
>NZ_JAMBON010000071.1 GCF_023715655.1 Oceanobacillus luteolus
TAACTAAAAAATCCAAAACCTTCCAGATTGGTGATAACGGAAGGTTATTTAGCATGAATAAAATTAAGTATATCATAATTAATTTGAGTTTTTTAGAGAAATATATTGACAACTATTAGCTGGTTTAGTTACGATTAGCCCAATCTCCGCGAAAGGCATTTTTTCACATCCTATTTTTAATATTAGCTTCCTATTTTTATCGAGCGATTTTCTAAATTGCCCAAGAAATTATACCATAGAATAACAAATGAGCAACATCAAAAGTTATATTTTTTTCAATAAAAATAATTCCCTTTATAGATGAAATACCATAACATAAAATCTCCCCTGAGGTGCCAACATATCCATTATAATCTGTTAGTAGCCTAGGGGAGTACCTTCTGTTCAGCTGAGCTTTTTAATTATCATTATTTTTTACTTAACCTTTATTACAATCTTACCTGCTGCATGACCTGATTCACTTAATTCATAGGCTTTTTGGACACCGTCCTGCGTAAAAGGATAAACTTCATCAATAATAACTTTTAAATCGCCTTTAGAAACTTGATCAATGAATCTATTTAATTGACCTGTATCAATTCTATACACAATTCGATCAATTGATATGTTTCTTTCTGCAGCTTTATCTTCTGAAATTGGAGCTGCTGGAGTTAAGGATCGGCCACCTTCAACGACAACAGGCAATGTATCTGTCCCTCTACCTACTGTATCAATTAATACATCTGCTTTATTTGCATAAACCTTTGGTACATCCTCTTCTTTATAATTCACGACTTGATCTGCTCCAAGGGATGCAAGTAACTCTTCATTTCTGCTAGTTGTAGCAATTACATGGGCTCCGTTCTGTTTGGCAAACTGAACAGTATATGTACCTACACCACCAGATCCACCTTGTACAAAAACAGTTTCTCCAGCTTTTACCTCATAGGACTCTTTATTTACCAATTGATATGCGGTTAGTGCTGCGATACCTAAAGCAGAAGCTTCTTCAAATGAAACATTTTCCGGCTTTTTCAGTACGTATTTTTCAGGGATAGATACATACTCTGCCAGTCCACCTCCCCGATTTACTTTATAGGAAGTAAATACTTCATCGCCTACAGCAAAATCGGTAACATTTTTCCCAACTTCAGATACGACACCAGAGATATCCGTTCCTAAAATCATGGGAGACCCTAGTTTAAATGGCATTCTTCCTTTTCGTATCGCACTATCAACTGGGTTAATGGCAACAGTATGGACTTCAATTAACACGTCATTATCATTTACTTTTGGTCTATCGACTTCTGTTTCCATAAAATCTTCTACCGCACCAAATTCTTCTACAACTATCGCTTTCATTCCCTACACCCTCTCCCTATAATCGATGTTGAATCATGTTATCGTTTGATTTAAAGTATTTCAAACATTTGAACTCAAAGGGTATATTTCTTTTGCGGATAAAAGCTTTTGTTTGAAGCATGAAAATTCTACTGATGAGCTCCTTGCTCGTTTTTTACATTACTCTTTTGATTCAATGTATAATCCAGTTTCAATAAACCATATACATCCACATCTTCATACTTTCCATGTAATAATCTGTCTTGCTTTAGTATTCCTTCTTTTTGTAAACCAGCTTTCTCTAAAACTAAAATAGAGGCTGTATTCCTCGATAAGGCGGCAGCCCATATTTTATTTAACTCCAATTGTGTGAATCCAAATTGTATTATTGTATGGACAGCCTCAGTCGCAAATCCGTTTCCCCAATAATCTTTACCTATCCAATATCCAAGTTCACCTTTATTATTATTTTTATCCACTCTTATAGTGATCGTACCTATTATTTCATCTAATTCCTTAGATACTATTGCTAATGGAAATTCACTTCCCTCTTTAATCAGCTCTGATTGTACCGCTATCCAACCTTCTGCATGTTTCAGTTCATACGGATGTGGAAGACCGAGAATATCTGCTAATTCTTTATCGTTTGCCAACTCTCTGATTCTACTTGCATCTTCTTCTTTAAAAGGAAGTAAAATAATTCGTTTCGATTCCAACTTTAAGTTCATGATGATCATCCTTCTTTCCTTATAATTCACTTCAATTTTATGTATGGAATTAGCTGTATTCCTAAATGCAATTATTACTCACTGTCTTTATAATTCTTTTCCATGTAAAATTCACTTTTATGAGATAAGGATGAAATGATAAGACCTTCCATTAGCTCGCTTTCCTCTTTAAGTAATCGAGATAGAAATAATAATTGTGGAAAGGGCTGTAAAATTAGATCCGCATTTATTTCTGACTTCAGTATAGAAATTCCACCAAGCTCGTGATATTCATTTAAAGAAATATCCTTTTGACAGACAAGATGAACCTTCTCAGGGGACAGTAATAATAATCCTTGTGATTCCGATGATGGTGATGGCTGATTGTAGGTAGACGATAAATACATGACTGTATAAGAAGATTTCTCATTTCCTTTCATTAGAATTGGTGCATCGGGATCTTCAATCTTTACTTTAATGGGCTCGTCATTCCAGTCCTCTATATAAAAAGTTGAATCCGGATGATGAGGATTAATTTCTATTTGAGCTTCTTCATAAGCTTCACGCTTTGCAGTATCCAACGCCGTTTCACCATCTTCCCTATGCCCTCCCAACCTGACCACTCCAAGTTTATCACCTGATTTGGTTGGACCAACTTGAAATATAAATAAGCCATTATATAACACATAAGCCCCAGCAGTGCTTATTTCACTTGTCATACACATCATTTCCCTCCTTTATTCCAGTAGATTTATTACTAATGTAAACTACATATATACTAGTAATACAAGTTAAAGTATGATTTATCCTGCTTGTTAATTAATATTTCTTCCATTCTAGTTCTGTGTTTTTTTAAAGTTTTTAACCCTAGCCAATCTCAGAATCATACTCACCACCCTGAAAAACTTATTTTGTTTGGTTCTTTGAAAATCGTGGAAAAGTAGTTGAAGTAACAAACAACAAGAAGAAGGTGTGGTAGATGTTTGGTTTATCCGATTTAATAGGTCTCGTAATTTCCGCATTTATTATTTTTCCTGTAGTCATTTTTTTAAGAGAGTTAGGATATATGATAGCTGGATTCCTATTCGGTGCGAAGAATTGTAGAATCACCATGGGGTCTGGCCCGAGAGTATTTAAATTGGGTATATTTGATGTACGAAAGTATTATCACCTCTATAGCTGGTTTTCTTATGATGATTTACGTAATAATAGTAAATTTGCCTATGTCGTGTTGTATGCTAGCCCTATCATGCTGAATGTAATTCTCGGATTAATCATCAATGCGCTGATTGCAAACGGATATATAACAGAGTATGTAACATTTTGGAATCGGTTTGTATTCTATGCATTTTTCTATGTGTTGTTTGATGCCGTCCCGATGAAGACGGTTAACGGTAAACCAAATAACGGTATGATCATTTATCAGATGTTGCGTCACGGTAAACGTACGGATTATAATCCAGAACCATTTTTACCGTCGACATCCGAAGTAGAGGAAGAATATCAAGAAAAAATGGAAAAAATAAAAGAAAAAATAAACGAATCTATCTCAGAAAAAAAGTAGTTTTAATGGGGAATTGGTAGAAGTATGATGAAACTTTTTTCAGTTTTACCATCCCCCTTTACTATGATGTTGGAATATCAGTGATCGTTTTTGATATGGCACTAAACATAGCAAGAGATTAACGTTACGGTTTATAATTCATTTCCGAATGACAATCACTCCACCAATCCCACTAATCATAATATATGCAATAAAAACTATCCACAGATGCTGGATTGATATTTTATCAATACCACCAGTAGTGACAAAAGCTTGAAAAGTAGAGTATCTCAGAAATGGCTGTTTAGTATTACTGCAGGTTTTGGTTTACTTGGCATGGCTTTAGGGCAGTATCTCTTTACTTTATTTTCTTAACATTCAACAAAAAACAAGATGATTCTGTTCAGGATCCTTGTTTTTAATCGATTTACTCATCCATTACTTGAAAAATAATTAAAGCTTCAATTTCATCCCTTCATGCGTTGCTTTGAAACCTAACCGCTCATAAAATTTTAATGCATTTGTTCTTTTTTTATCCGTAGTCAATTGTACTACATGACACCCACGTTCCTTTGCACGATCAATAGCCCATATTATCATTCTAGTACCTACACCCTTTCCCCGTACAGAAGCTGATGTCCTCACCCCTTCAATCGTAGCTCTCCATCCACCTTGGTGGGTGATATACGGGGTATACGTAATTTGTTGTACACCGACCACTTCTTTCCCATCACAGGCCACCACTAACTCATTGTTAGGATCTGAGTTAATAGCTTTAAATGCTTTCAGGTAACTAGAAGGAAGTGGATGTTCATAACGCTCACGCTTATTTCCCAACATATCGTCCGCAAGCATGGCAACAATACGATCCAAATCATCTTCAGTAGCCATTCTAAATGTTATTTCGGTCCCCAATTAAATCCCTCCCCGCTTTCAAATTATTAGGTTCTCGGATTCCTTGCTATTTTACCGCCTTCCAAATGGTCCATCTGTCTTTTTCAATAATCGTAGTTTTTGTAGGCAACGATTTATCAATTTGACGTATTAGTGACTGCAATTCTTTATCATTTAATTCGTGTAATATACTTCTTCCCGTTCTTTTACTTAAATCATGAAGCAATTCGTCTTTATGACTGTAAGCATTTCTAGTTTCCCATAGCTGAACTTCTTCAATCTTTAGAAACCCAGCCCTATGGAGTGTTTCCATTACATATTTACTATCGTATCTACGTTTCGTCTCTATATCAATTAACCTTGGAAATTTTTCAAAAAAATACCCTCTAATATGACGATCACTACCTTCCAGTAAGCAATCTTCAGGAGTGCGGTCTTGTATAATATAATAACCGTCATGCTTTAATATTCGGTAACCTTCTTTGAAACAGGCTCTTAAATCGTCAATGTGATGAATTAAAGCTCTTTCAAGCAACAAATCATAATTGTTGCTCTTTAATCCAGTTTCTAGTGCATTTCCTTGTTTAAAAGTAATATTTTGGTAACTATTGCAATTATCTTTTGCCCCTTCAAGTATGGCCTCCGAATAATCAACACCTGTAACAAAAGAAACCCCCATATCTGACAGTGCTTTTGAATAAATTCCTCCACCACATCCAACATCTACAGCATTTGAAATATGATTGACTGGTACAAGTTTTTGAATTTCTTCCATCCATGATTTATCAGCATTTCGAGTAGTATATGTTGTTTGGTTTTTCTTATTGTGAAAGTCGATACCCATGTTGTTACCTCCTTTCAAGTTTGTATTACCAATTTCATCATAACTGATAATTGCAATAACTAATAATACTAACATTTTATATATCGAGATAACTTTTACTTATCTAGGTAACGCGATTAACCTCGATACAGAAATTCAACATAATAAATAAAATTATTTTCAAAATCGATACACTTTTTCAATAACGGGTCATATACTTGTAAGCGTCAAACAATGAACACCTTCTATTAAATATCCGTTCTTGAGATAATCTCTTTAGAAAAAAATCTGGAGGTTATGCCAATGAACGATGCTAACAAAAGAATAGAATGGAAAGCTAGGTA
>NZ_JAMBON010000072.1 GCF_023715655.1 Oceanobacillus luteolus
CTTTTTCACGTAAAACGCCCTTTATACTACCGCGCTTCGCTTGCTTGCCCTGTCTTTGGTGTTGAAGTCTTGCGACTTCAACACCAAAGACAGGGTATATGTTCTCCCACAAACATTTTACTCTAACGAAAATCCAGATCGTTATAAATCACAAATCACCCTTGCTAAGAGAAGAATAGAAGCATTCAGCATTTCCCTATTCCTTATCGATAGAGAAATAGATGATATCGAAAAAAATAATTAGGATAGATTCAAACTATTCCACTTATTAATGAGGGGCCATCTCCAAGTTGGGAAAAGGCCCTCTATATTCCCTTTTATCCCCTATCTCTTAATTAATGCAGATAGTTCTCCTTCTAACACTTTCTCCTTATTATCATTGAAAGTAGAAAACAATACTGTTAGGAGGCCCGTTTCCTTGTTCACGGTTTTTTTGCCAATAACTTGAATGATCGTAAGTAATTCATCACCAGGATAAACTGGTTTGATAAATTTAATATTATTCATCCCAGTTCCTGCAATAACATCCTCCCCGTATTTCCCTTCTTCGACCCATAACTTGAATGATATCGCCAATGTATGCATACCCGAAGCAATGATCCCATTAAATCTTCCTTGTTCTGCTTTCTCCTCATCCAAATGCATGTATTGAGGATCAAATTCAGTTGCAAACCTCATAATATCCTCTTTTGTTACCGTGTAAGGTTTCGTCTCGAACATATCTCCAATTGTAAATTCATCTAACTTCATATAGAAACACCTCCTTAAACTTACTTAAAATCAACAAGATCCCTAAACATCTTCTTCCTAGCAAAATTCATGAACACAGTGAGGATGACAAAGTAAATTCCCGCAAGCATGAAAAAGCGCACTAACATCAACGGGTTTTCAACTATCCCTCCTATATCTTGTGCCATTGCGATGATGTAAAGCAAAGCAATAATCAAGCCAAGTAATGTCGGCAGCATAAATAGTGTCGTAATTTCCTGGGAAATTAATTTTCTAACTTCTTTACTCGTAATTCCAATGCGATACAGCTTTTGGATTCTCTGTTCTTCCTTATCCACTTCAGAAAATAATTGAATATATAACAGGAGAAACGAACCGATAAAGAATAGAATGCTAAAAAATATCGTCACAAAAAAGGATATACCATTTGCGTTCATTGTACTTTCATAACCATCCACCCGAGAATCAATGTAAAATAGTTCTTCTTCCAGTGGTACATGATCGACATCCAACAAAGGCGTCTTCGCGTTATAATCATGAAATGCGTGCTCCAGTGCCAGGACTGCTGCTTCCGATTCTTGCCAGTTCTCCACATGGATAAGGTGAAGAGTCGCATCCATTCCATTGATATTTTCTTTATAGTCCGCCAAATCCGCATCATGAAGAATAAATAAATCACCTAAATAATTAAAGTGCTTCTCCGCGATGACTTGGGTAGTTTCATATATTACCTCTTCCCCATTACTTGAGAATCGTAAGTCATTTCTGTAATAAAGACTTTCAATCTCACCTGTCACTTCATGATTTAAATGATAGATCAGCTCGTTAGGTTGCACTAAATATGGGTTGTCCGAAAATTCATTAAATACACTAAGAGGCATGAGTGCGAGTTGATAAGTGTAACCATCATAATCCTCTTGAAAATGAAAATAAATCGGAAAAGTAAGATGTTCCCGTATTGGATTCCCATATTCTGCGAAAATTCTATCTAGCTCTTCTGCTGATAAATTATTTTTACTATCCGTTGAAATATAGCCGATATCATAAGGATTCTGCTCGACCACTTCTTTTTCCGTTTCTTTATAGAGATGATATACTATTGTACTATAAAGCAGGGTCACCATAATCATAATCGTTACAATCGTCATGATTGTTGTGAACTGTTTATATTTATAATCCAAGCTTGTTAAATAAAGCAGCTTCCGATAATAAAAATGTTTATTCTTTTTAATCAGACCAATCAGAAAAGAAGTTAGTTGATTCAATGCGATATAAAGACCAAGAAACGTACCAAGCGCCCAGAGCAACAGATACTCTCCTCCATCGGAGTCCGTATATGTGACATATAGTCCTACAATCGATCCAACGACTATTGCGACACCAATTCCTCCGATAGCTGGATGTTTATGTGCCGTGTTCTCCGTAATTTTTTCTGTCTTTACGTTATCAATGATATTTCTACTCATCGTCATATAAAGTGATTGTCCGATAGAAATGATAAAAACAATAAAAAAAGCACCAACCGTGTAAGTGAACATGTTAACGTTTAGTTGAAAAGCAAAATCTGTGATATCGACACTTTTCAATAACAGCCAGAAAATGAGCCTAGAGATAATGACACCTGATCCCAGTCCCACTATAAGAGCGACTAACCCAATGACACTATTTTCTAATAGTAGCAATTTAGCAATATCACGATTCGTCATGCCCAATGTCATAAAAAGCCCGAACTCACTCCGCCTTTTCTTCATAAAAATCTGATGAGCATAGCTGATGAAAAAAATAGTAAACATGATCAGTGCGGCACCGGGAATCGACAACACATACACTAATCCTTCAATCTGTTTCACTGAAACAATGTATTCATTCAGATACAGCGTCATAAAAACAAAGATGAATAAGACTGCCGCGCTATTACATAAAAAGTAAAAAAGATACTTCTTATAATGATACTTCGCCATTTTCCAGACGATTTTCTGGAAGGTCATGTCAGTTGCCTCCCAATAACGTAAGATGTTCCATGACTTCATCCAGAAATTTAGTTCGCTCTGATTTCTTCTCCAAGCTTGAATGGATTGCCCCGTCTCTAATAAAAACGATTCGTTGGCAATAACTAGCAGCAAAAACATCATGGGTTACAAGAAGAACAGTTGTTGACAGTTCCTTTACCACTTTTTCCAAACACTCCATAATTGTTGTCGAGGATTTCGAATCCAGATTCCCTGTAGGTTCGTCCGCGTATATTATCTGAGGATCATTTACCAATGCCCGACTAACAGCAGTCCGTTGCTGTTGTCCACCCGAAATATGATATGGATATTTATGTAGGATGTCTTCGATCTCAAAAAGGCCCGCAAGCTCCTGGACTTTCTCTTCCATTTCCGATACGCTTTTCTTTTCCAATATCATTGGCAGCATGATATTTTCTTTTACCGTTAGACTATCCAATAAGTTAAAATCCTGAAATACAAACCCTAACTGCTTACGGCGAAATTGAGCCAAACTGTTCGCGTCCATATCATGAAGCATCACACCTCCCAACAGAACCTCTCCAGATGTAGGTTTATCAATTCCACTTAAGATGTTGAGTAAAGTCGTTTTGCCGCTACCTGATGGCCCCATAATCGCAAGGAATTCCCCTTTTGTTACCGATAGTTGAATTCCATTTAATGCAGTCGTAGCTCCTTCCGCTTCTGCTTTTCCGTATACTTTGACAATATTTCTAGCTTCCAATACACTCATCGTCTCCCCCTCCAGCTCCTTTATATATTTTTTAAAAAGTGTTTAGAAACCACGCCTTAATTCAATATCTCTTCCACTCTCTCTAATAGATAATTCCTTAGCGATACAAGCTCTTCCTCATTAAAGTCATGATTTTCCTGTCCCGTATAGTTATCAACTGCTTTACTTACCGTACTTCTTAATCTTTCCTGTAACTTTCCCTTTCCCCAATTTCCCGCTTCCAACTTCGAAGAAATAACCCCTTCACTTAGATACCAATACACTCTAATGATATTTAAGGAACAATATATGGGGTCTTCTGTAATATTTTTCAAACAATCCCGGTAGTCAGCTACTATGGATGAAATATAATGAGCTTTTGGGATTGGTGGAAATACCTTGTCGATCGGTTCCCCCTCTATACAAAGACCTCTATGATGAGTAATAGTTATGTGGGCGGCCAAATCTATATCTGTATTCTTGTTTTCATTGATACATAGATTAGATCCGTTGGACAGATCATTTTCAAATCTCTTTCTCCAAGCTTCACTATAATGTAATTCAAATGGACAGGGATGTCTCCAATCCAATAGATCTACTCTGTTTAAAAAACTTATTTCTAAGGGATAGGGAGAGTTGGAATATTGGAGAAACAACTGAGCTAATATCTTCTTTTTCTCAACTTCCATTGAGTTATTAACTACCACCAAAACATCTATATCACTGCTTCTCGGATTAAATCCTCCCATCGCTAAAGAACCGTGTATATAAAATCCTACGAAATCACGACCTACAACGTTCTTTATTCCTTCTTTTAGATCCATGATATAATCTTTCACATCTTTAGGGCAGGTGTTCCAATCATATACCATTTTTTATGTATCACCTCTTGGAATACTTAATATCGACCAATCCTTCCCCTTTATTTGCTTTCCAATATAAAGGATTTGTCCTAAGTGATAACTGATATGAGCGATTTCCGTTTGAATCGCTTGAAGAATACTTATGGATTTCCCCCTCAAGGTTACCGTTTTGTGTAGATCTTCAGATTGCAGGTTTTCAATGGTATGAAATAATAAATCCCAGCCTTCCTGCCAAATTTTCATTAAACTTTCCCGTGATTCATTGCCCTCAACAAATTCCAAGTCCCTATTTCTATAAGTTTTTTCTCCATCCGTTGTTAAAAAATCCACCCATCGGGAGTGCATATTTCCACTTAAATGCTTTATTATGATCGCAATGCTGTTTGACTCTTCATTCAGCTTCCAATGCAGTTCATCTTCAGACAATTGCTGTATTCCTTCTTCTGCACGTTCTTTAAAGTGTTTAAATTGTTTCTTTATAATTTCAAGATATTCCACTTCTATACAGCTCATTCAATCCCTCCAACTCACGGTTCCTGAAATCCATATATTCCAATCCAAATAAAAATTGCAAAGTAAATCATCATTAAACCATTGATAAAAATTAAAGTTTTTCTGGTTGTTCCTTTTGGACTAAAACAAGCGCTTACAATACCTAAAACATTAAAAAAGATAGGGGTAAATACACTAATATCAAATAAATAATCAACAAAAGCAACGGTCTTCGCTTGATAAAGCGACATCATCATGATTAAAGTTATGGAGAAAAAAATAATAGAAAGCATCGCAAAGAACTTTTTCATCCCCACTCCCCCTCGTATATTATGTTTAGGCCTACATTTTCCGCCTATTATTTCCTTGTAATTCACCCTGTTGATATGTCAAATGACTTGGACGCTCTGGGATATTCCTAGATAATGGTCTTAGGATCATTT
>NZ_JAMBON010000073.1 GCF_023715655.1 Oceanobacillus luteolus
ATTTTATCAAAAGGTGTCCTTTTTGTTTACTAAAATAACGATAGCAAAAAGCGTAGGGCCTACACATTTTTTGTGTGAACTCCTACGCCTTATTTTTTATTTACTGGGGTTTTGTCCCAGCCTCTTTACTGTTGCTCAATTATTTAAATAAATAATCATTTTGTATCGTATACTCGACAGATATTCGATAGATAACCCCTAATCCAAGCATCGTCGCCATGACGGAACTACCACCATAACTAATCAGCGGCAGCGGTATTCCTGTTACTGGCATGATGCCGATTGTCATTCCGATATTTTGGAATACATGAACAAGAATTAGACTGAGGAATCCAAGGCAATAATAAGAAGCAAACGGTACAAACTTGTAAATGCTCAATCCTAAGGATACAAGCTTATAGAGCAAGAGGAAATAGAGCAAGATGACGAGCGCTCCACCAATGAATCCAAAAGTCTCGCCGATTACAGAAAAAATGAAATCCGTTTGAGCCTCTGGATAATAAACCTCTACTCCACTCATTCCTTTACCGAATAACTGACCAGAACCTAACGCCATATAAGCTCGGTCAAAGTGCCAGTTAGCGGTGTCACTAGACTGTGTTGGATCAAACCATGTCAATATCCGATCAATTTGATAATGTCGAGCAGGTCCGACAACCAACTTCGCAAGCTCTGGAAAGTTTACAATAAATGCAAGTAGACTTCCTAATAGCGCACTAACGGCCGCCACTAGGCTAAGAATGATTTTCCAGCTGATTCCTGAAAAGATGATCATCATCCCTAAAATAAAGATATATACCATTGCTGTTCCAAAGTCTGGCTGTAAGAGAATTAAAAATACAGGTAATGCTGTAGTTGCTACTAATTTAATCAAAAGTAATGTATCCGACTTTAAATTACTTTGTTCAAATTTCTCCTTGTGTTTACTGATAACAACGGAGAGATATAAAATTGTGGATAACTTTACAAATTCAGCTGGTTGCAATGATACAGGAGCCCAACGAGGGTTAAACCAGCTTTTTGCACCATTTACCGATCTAGCAATCGATTCCGGGCTTATATATAGTAATAAGAGTAATAAGATACCACCAATATAAATATAGACACTACCCTTATACAATTGTTCCATATCTAAAAATTGAACAGATGCAATAAATAGTCCACCTACTGCAAACCAAGCAATCTGTTTCAATACAAAATTTTCGCCATCATACTGCTCAAGTTGTTGAGCGTTATAAATGGCTAGAAGACTTGCCACAATAAATAAAACGATCAGAATCAGAAGATCGCTTTGCACATAATAAGACTGTTTCTTTTGCATTGCTGCTTCACCAAACTTCTTTTTCAGATTATCTTACTCTTCCCCATCACTTATCCACAAATCAGTAACAATAAAACCCTTAGTTTATAATTGTCAACAAAATCATCCACATTATCCACAAAATCCAGAGTTTGAATAGTCATCGTTACCCACAAAAATAATTGCTTATCTATCAATGATTCACATGTTTATGCACAGTCCTGTGGATAAATCATTGATTTATTCCACAACTTTCTTGGGAGTAACCAACTAGTTATATAAGTTCGAGGGAAGGATTTGCATTCAGATCAAGGCCAGCTCGTTTACCTTGTTGGTAAGCAATCGTGCCTGCAGCAGCTATCATTGCAGCATTATCTGTACACAAAGCTAAAGGTGGAATCAGTAATGGTATTTGCGCCTCATTAAACTGTTTCTGTAATTCGTTACGTAACCCTTTATTTGCAGCAACACCACCAGCTACAATAACCTGTTTCACGTTATATTCTTTCGCAGCACGCAATGTTTTTGCAGTGAGCACCTCGACAACGCTTGCTTGAAAACTTGCCGCAATATCTTCCTTCTTTAAGACTTCTCCACGTTGCCCAGCATTATGGATTTTATTGATTACCGCTGATTTTAAGCCGCTAAAACTGAAGTCATAACTTTCTTCACCCAGCCATGCCCTAGGAAAATCAATTGTTTCCTCTCCTTGTTCAGCGAGTCGATCAATTTCCGGGCCGCCTGGATACGGTAAATCCAACATCCTTGCAACTTTATCATAGGCCTCCCCAGCGGCATCATCCAAGGTTTCTCCAATCAATTCAAAACTTCCATGCTCTTTCATCAGGATCAGTTCGGTATGACCCCCAGAAACAATTAATGCAAGTAATGGGAATTCAAACTCCTGTTGAAACCGATTGGCATAGATATGGCCTGCAATATGCTGTACACCTACTAATGGTTTCCGTTTTGCAAACGCTAAAGCTTTAGCCGCATTCACTCCAACCAACAAGGCACCTACCAATCCAGGACCTTCCGTCACCGCAATCGCATCGATTTCTTCCCAATCAACTTCAGCTTGATTGAAAGCTTCTTCTAATACTACCGTCATTTGTTCCACATGATGCCGAGATGCAATCTCAGGAACAACTCCACCAAATCGTTTATGACTCTCAATTTGTGAAGCTACAACGTTGGATAAGATATTCGTGCCATTCTTAACAATTGCAACTGCAGTTTCGTCACAGCTTGTTTCAATACCTAATATAATATTATCTTTAGTCATTTTAAGTTCACCCACATTACGAGAGCATCCTCCTGGTTATCCGTATAATAGTTCTTCCGAATCCCCCCAGGAACAAGCCCAAATTTCCGGTACATTTTCTGCGCAACAATATTCGATACACGCACCTCTAACGATAGATGTGCTGCACCAAGCCGAACTGCTGTAAGCATCATATGAGCAAAGAGCTTCTCACCAATTTTCTTTCCTCGAAAATCAGGGAGAATAGCAATATTCGTTATTTGTGCATCATCAATGACCACCCACATACCTGAATAACCGATAATCTTCCCTTCACATTCCACAACAAAATAATATGCATGCATATTATCCATCAGTTCATGATAAAAAATATCAGTCGTCCAAGGTAAGGTGAATGATGCCTTTTCTACTTCGAGAACTTGAGGAACATCTCTCAGTTCCATTTTCCTTATTGTGATATTAACCATTGTTTTCTTTTTCCTTTTGCTGTTTTAACCAGTTGGACTCTGCCTCAGCCAAACGTAAATAATTAGGCGTAACCCCATGGATATCTTCCGGTTTATGGTTCAAACTTGCAAGCCCTAAATGACTTGGATTGGATATATGATAGGGACCAGCAGGAATTACTGCCAACTCTCCTAACGCAACATCTATTTGTTCTTTAAACTTTGCAATATCCGGACTTAAAAACAGTACCCGTTTCCCAGTAGATTGCAGTCGGTTGAGCATCTCATCAAAAAGAAGATTCTCATCCTTTTCTACTGCTATCAATTCATCGCCACTCCATTGATAAATGCCGGAATATACAAGTCCTCTTCTAGCATCAAAAAATGGACAAATCAGTCCATCAAAAAACTGCCCTTGATACGCAAGCGCTTCTAAACTGGAAACTCCTACAACAGGAACTTGTAATGCCCATGCCAGAGTCTTGGCTGTCGTCAGACCGATACGGACTCCTGTATAAGAACCGGGGCCTTTCGCAACGGAAATTTGATCTAGATCCTCGACTTGCATATCCACTTCCGCCATTAATTTATCAATTGCAGGCATTAATCGGGCAGAATGATTTTTACTCAAATTCGTTACGATTTGTCCAATCAATTGTTCATTCTTCATTATTGCTACACCTAGAACATGATTCGATGTATCAATGATAAGTACATTCATATAAAGTTACCCCTAATCATTCATCTCATTTAATATATTTAAATAACGATCTCCAATTGCATGAAACTCTATTTTTCGAGTTTGTTCATCAATAGATCTAATGGTGACTTCCAATCTTTCCTCTGGTAAGTACTCTTCAATAAACTGGGCCCACTCTACCACAGACACACCTTCACCATCAAAGTATTCGGAGAAACCAATGTCTTCATCGGAATCTTCCAAGCGATAAACGTCCATATGATAAAGAGGTAGTCTCCCTTTATATTGTTTTACAATAGTAAACGTCGGACTATTCACGTTTCTTTTAACTCCAAGTCCTTTTGCCAATCCCTTTGTAAAAGTAGTCTTTCCAGCACCTAAGTCGCCTTCTAAAGTGAGCAAGTCACCAGGCATTAACAACTCAGCCAAACGCTCAGCAATTTTTTGAGTTTCTTCTGCTGAGCCAGTAATCCATGATCTTGAATGCACAACTTCACCTACTATCAGCTATGTGTATCTACCATATATCAGATGGTTCTTTTTTCTGTTCGTACTGTTTATCATACAGATAAATTCTCTATTTTATGCTCATTTTCATAATGGAATAATCCATCACAGTTATATATGATTTAATACTATTTATAATATCTATCATAGCAAAATACCATTCAAAATGAAACGCTCGAATGCTGCGTTCCAAAATTCAACAAAAAGCTGTATAAATTAAAAAAACAAGATTTCATCAATGAAATCCTGTACGAATATTTACTCTTAAATTATAATGGCGGTCCGGACGGGACTCGAACCCGCGACCTCCTGCGTGACAGGCAGGCATTCTAACCAACTGAACTACCGGACCAATTTGGTTGCGGGGGCAGGATTTGAACCTGCGACCTTTGGGTTATGAGCCCAACGAGCTGCCAGACTGCTCCACCCCGCGGTAATAAAAAATATGCGATTTATATTCTTACATATAGAAGTAAATTTATGCCTGGCAACGTCCTACTCTTGCAGAGACAAAGTCTCAACTACCATCGGCGCTGGAAAGCTTAACTGCTGTGTTCGGTATGGGAACAGGTGTGACCTTTCCGCCATCATTACCAGACATAAATATACATTTTAAAAATTGGGTAAGTCCTATTATAGCAAATTTAAAATGCTATATCAAATAGCATCTTACTTATACCCTAAAAACTAAATAAGAGTAATGGAACGACATCAAAATAGAATTTAGTTAAGTCCTCGATCGATTAGTATTTGTCAGCTCCACATGTCACCATGCTTCTACCTCAAACCTATCAACCTC
>NZ_JAMBON010000074.1 GCF_023715655.1 Oceanobacillus luteolus
ATGGTGGCCGTATTCAAAACTGGGCCATGGTGATGAACCAGCTTCTTCTTCATGATGAACTGAAAGATAGGGTGTTAAAATACCTTGAGTAAATGGGGACTTACACACTTTATTTGACAAGCCCCATAAGTATGAGACCTTTAAGGAACTATCAAAAGCAATTGAAAAATACATTTATTTCTACAACAACAAAAGATATCAAGAAGGATTAAACGGCCTTAGCCCTATAGAATACAGAGCTAAAGCCGCTTAAATTCTTTTTATTATTTCCGCTGTCTACTTGACAGGGGGCAGTTCATAGGTCGTGGATGTCTCTTTTTTCTTACTTGGAATTTTGGTTGATTCCAATCGCTCTTCCTGGTCTAGGTGAATCTACCGCTCCATACAAATTGCCATTCCATGGATTGATTAAGATTCCTTTGACGTCCCCTAAACGATTATCAGCAGTTTCAGTTTTAAAGCTTTTATTCAGTTCATAACTTATTTTCTTCAACTGGGCCATCGCTTCCTCATTGATACCATCTTCCCATTCCATCGAAGCCTCAGGATTATTGAATATCCGTACTTCGGCGATTGCTTCCCTCAAATCCATTTTATAGTCTAGGACATGTAAAAGAACTTGTGCGACCGAGCTGATAATAGTGGTGGCTCCAGGAGAACCAAGAGTGAAAAACGGTTTTCCATCATGAAAAACAATCGTCGGAGATTTGGAGCTTACCGGGAATTTTTTGCTGTTTGGTTCATTCGCCGCTCCAGGTTCTGGACTAAAATCTGTCAAGTCATTATTTAGCATGAATCCATATCCATCCACCATGATTCCAGAACCGAATATCCGCTCGAGTGAAGTCGTACATGCAGCAACATTGCCCCATTGGTCTACTGCTGTAAAGTGAGTCGTGTCCATACCATGACGGTTGTGGTCCATTTCCACCTTATAATTCGGCTCACCTTCTTGGTAGTTCCATGGTTTACCTGCAGTAATCTCTTTTTTCTTAGATTCAAGGTCAATGAGTTTTAGCCTTTCTTCAATATACTCATCACTAAGCAGACCTTGATAAGGAATCCTGCTGAATTCCGGGTCACCGAGATACGTCTGTTGGTCCGCCAATACAAGCCTTGTCGCCTCTGCAATCAAATGATACTTTTCCCAAGAATGGATATCGTATTGACTCACGTTCAGTTTCTCCAGCATTTTAAGCAGCATGGATAACGAAACCCCGCCACCGCCTGCCGGGGCAGGAATGGCTAATTTATAATCCTTGTAACTCCCCCAAAACGGTTCTTCGATAGCTGATTGATAGCTTTCTAAATCAGCCTTTTCCATTATTCCTCCATGGTCGGCTAAAGTTTTGATGATAGCATCAGCAATTTCACCTTCATAAAACGTGGAGAACCCCTCTTTACGGATCAGTTTCAGGGTCTTCACCAAGTCTGGCTGTTGGAAATGGACTCCCTGTTTTAATGGCTTACCATCAGGAACAAATGTCTTCTTAGCTACATCTCCCAAGCGATGCTGGAAATTCTCCAATGCTCTTTCCCACGATCGATTGATGCGGAATCCTTCTTCCGCTAAATGTATAGCAGGATCAATAAGACGCTCAAGTGACAAGGTTCCATACTGATTTTTAGCCAATTCCAGCATTCTCAACACCCCTGGCACAGCCACTGCACGGGGACTTGTCGAGCGCTCATCGAATGAAATTAGTGAATCTTCCTCATCAAAGAACAGATCAGGTTTAACAGCTGACGGTGCTTGGCTATGCCCATTAATTATTTTCGTTTCTTTATTACTGGAATCATAATATAAAATGACTCCACCACCGCCAACACCTGTATTCATCCCTTCTACAGCTGCGAGAGCAAGTTGCATTGCAATGACGGCATCCATCGCATTGCCGCCTTCTTTCAGTACCTCTTCCCCCACTTCAGCCGCTTCTTTTACCGGACAAGAAACCATTCCATCTTTTCCGATTACTGTATGTTCGTTTGCAGCATCTTCTACAGGTTTTTGATTTTGAAATATTTCTTCTAAACTCATTTGCTTACACCTCTTCTGTGAAATAGCTTCTATACGTTCTTCTCAACCTGTGAGGTCTGTAAACCTAACAGAGATACTTCCATTTACCCGTTTAGCAACCTTTTCATTCCTGGACTCAAAGGAATACGGAGATATACACCGTTTTCTATGGATGCATGACACCCCCTATTTTTTGCATGTGACTATCAGAGATCGACATCTCATCGAGATTGCATAGACGGAAAAAACGTTTCTCGATAGGATGTAATTAACAAAGAAAAACGGAGGGCGACAAAATGATCAAGGTGAAGAATTTGCATAAGTCATATCACGGTAAACCTGTATTAAAGGGGTTGGATTTTCAAGCGAATAAAGGAGAAATTATCGGTGTGATCGGTAAAAATGGCGCAGGGAAGTCCACTTTCCTTGAAATCATTATGACACTGAAGAGTTATGATGAGGGCGAAGTAAATGTGTTCGGACATGACTTGAAACATCTTACGGAACAGAAACAACAAGCGATTCGCTCCAACATCTCGGCTGTCTTACAACCAACCGAGTTTTATAAGAATCTTAAAGTAGTTGAACTGCTTCGTCTATTCAAGGCATACTATCAATCTGACTTGAAGATCGAACAAATTATTGAAGACTTCAAGTTGGAATCTCATAAAAAAACATACTTTGAAAAACTCTCTGGCGGCTGGAAACAAAAGGTCAGCTTAGCAATAGCCTTCTTGTCCAATCCAAAGTTAATTATTCTCGATGAACCTACCACTGGATTAGATCCACACATGCGAAATACTCTATGGTCTTACATTGCGGAGTATAATCGAAAAACCGGTGGAACAGTCATCCTCACCACTCATTATATGGACGAAATAGAGATGTACTGTGATAAAGTCTGCTTGATCAATGACGGAAAAGCAGAGGTGTTAACAACACCAGAAAATATCCTTGCCCGTGGATACTCATCCATCAACAATTTTTACTTACAAAACGTTGAAGCAATATAAAATCAAGAGGAGGAATTATCATGTTACTTACCCAATTAAAATATGATCTGATTATGTTCTCAAGAGAAATTTTTTATTTAGCATTTTCGCTGATTATCCCACCTGTCACTTATATATTCTTAGGGCAGCTATTTGGAGAAAATACGTATGCCAACGGTTTAACATATGCTGAAGTTTATACTCCGTCATTTATTTTGCTCATCACGTTTTCAGTCATATTCTTTGCGTTTGGATTCGAACAAGTAGTGAACCGCTCCAGCGGAGTAGAAAAAAGAATCCTGCTTGCACCCGTTTCTAAAAAAATCCTGCTTGTTTCTAACATCCTTAGGTCGATTATTGTAACTAGCGTCGGTTATTTCTTCATTCAAATGCTCGGTATTTTTGTATATAATCTGCCTTTTGATTACATGAATTTTATAAGTTCTTACGCATTTTTCTTGTTATTGAACATCTTATTACTAATTTTCGCCTCAGCAATATATTCTTTTTTTAAAGAGATGAAGAGTGCTCTAGTCTTCTCCATAGTAATCTTTCAATTTGTCATGTTTACTGGAGGCTTTGCTTTACCCATTGAAATCATGCCGAAGTTCGTTCAAATGATCGCTTACTTAAATCCCCTGTATCATATGAATCAGTTGTTTATCGCTATCTGGAATAATCAGCTCCACTTTGACACAGATACATTCTTATCTTTAGGTTACGCCCTTTTTCTACTAATTATTTCCTATTTGATCATTCAGAGGCAGCGAAAAACTGTATAATTGTAAATAGGGAGAATTTTAGTGGGGGATGAGATATATGAAGATATCATTGGATATCGATCAAGAGCATGAACAAACAAAGGTTATCATCCAATGTAAAGAACTTGATGATTCCATACAAGAGATTGTAGATTATCTAAAAGGAAAAGAAACGGAGTTCATTATTGGTAGAGTCGGTGAAATGCAGCACATCTTGAAGCCTAAAAATATCCATTATTTTCATACAGAGAATGAGAAGGTCATCGCTGTAACATCAGAAGGATCTTTTGTACTGAAGGAGAAACTGTACGAATTAGAAAAAATGCTACCATCAACTCGTTTTGTAAGGCTGTCTAAATCAGTAATTGCTAATCTGCATGAAATGAGCAGATTCGAGCCTTCTTTTAATGGAACACTCTGTGTCCACTTCAAGTCAGGAGCAAAAGAATATGTAACAAGACACTATGTAAAAAACATTAAAGAATCTTTGAAAATGAATAGGAGGAAGGATGGATGAAGCGATTTTTATTTCAAAGTTTCATTGGTATTTTATTCGGTGCTTTTATGATGGTTTTGATCACTAATATCATTTATTTAAATGGTTCCACTCTATTAGATGGAGAGCTTTTTCTTAAAAACTCTCTTGCATGTATTTTCTGTGGATGGTTCTTCGCTGTCACGCCACTTATTTTTGAAATCAAATCTTTAAAATTAGTGCAGCAAACCGCCTTACATTTCATTTCAGCAGTAATTCTCTTTTTCATTTTATCTCTCAACGTCGGCTGGATTCCTTTTAATTTGACAAGCATTCTACTCTTTGCAGGATTGTTCTTATTCATTTATGTGGGGATTTGGATTGGTTTTTATCTGTATTTCCGTAATGAAGCTAAAAAGTTGAATGATGATTTGATGAATATTTAAATGAAAATCGGAGGAATTTCATTTTTATAAATGAGATTCCTCTTTTAAAGTGAAAGGATGCGAATTTGTTATTTGCACTCCTATTATTGATTGATCAATCAGTAATGAACTTATAAAGTCACTCTCACCGAGGAATAATCCGTAAGCGTCAAACAATGAACACCTTCTATTAAATATCCGTTCTTGAGATAATCTCTTTAGAAAAAAATCTGGAGGTTATGCCAATGAACGATGCTAACAAAAGAATAGAATGGAAAGCTAGGTATG
>NZ_JAMBON010000075.1 GCF_023715655.1 Oceanobacillus luteolus
TTTTCTATTCGGCCCATCTCACGTAAGGCTGTAGCCAAGCTGTTTTGTCTTGAATAAGAACCTAATTTCCCCATAATAAGGGATGCTGAAACTGTTCCTTCCCTTATAGAATGAGCTAATCGCAAAACATCCTCATAATTCTCTTTAATGACCTTTGTATTTATTTGTCCACGTAAAATGACTTCTAATTTTGGATACTCACTTGCCTTATCTATTGTAAATAATTTCGAGTCTGATAAATCTCGTATTCTTGGAGCAAATTTAAATCCTAATAAATGGGTCAGTCCGAATATTTGGTCTGTGTAACCAGCTTTAATTGTACTAGTATTAGAAGTAGTTATTAACGTATCTTGCGATAGTAACTACTTCTTTTATATTTCATTAAAGAATTATTATTTGTACTATTAAATTTATGAATATATAGTATCTTACGAATTAGGGGGTGGAATGTTGAAAGTACAAGAAGTTCTCATTCAAGAGAAGAAAAGATATCTGTTAATTGATAAGAGAGGCTATCCGGTCATACCGGTTGCAAAGTATATAAAGTATTTAGATAACATTGGAAAAGCTGAAAATACACTAAAGTCATACTGTTACCATCTAAAGCTTTATTTTCAATTCCTAGAGGAAAGTCGGTTAAGATATCAAGAAGTGAACCTTGATATCTTGGCTCAATTCATCGGTTGGCTGAGAATTCCCGATCAATCTACAAAAGTCATTTACTTTGAAGAAACCTTAGCTAAACGATCAGAAAGAATAGAAATCCATATAAAAAAAGTCGAATCCATCAAGGATATCGGCTTTTTTAGATTGAAATTTGTTTAGCGTACAAAATTTCCGAAATGTTGGCTGTACCCCTAAAATAAATCATCTGATTCAATGAAATGTAATGCCTATCATCACCTATTTTTATATGTATCTCAGACTAATTCCTATACCTCCGTTACTCTTCGATCATATTTTATTTGTACGAGGTGGTGTAAAATGTTTAAATTATATTTAGATCCTGGTCACGGGAGAGTGGCCCCAGGAGCTATTGGCAATGGGATGCAGGAAAAAGAAATTACCTTAAATATTTCCCATAGCATCCGAAATCTCTTGGAAAACCATTATGAAGGCCTGCAAATTAAAATGAGTAGAACAGCAGATATTACGCGCAGCTTGAAAGAACGTACAGATGATGCGAATGCTTGGGATGCAGATTATTTTCTATCCATCCACGTTAATGCATTTAACGATTCAGCTCATGGGTATGAAGATTATATTCATAACAGTTTGTCTGATTCATCGAGAACAGCGTTAATTCGGGACATTATGCATGAAGAAATTGTCAAAGTAAATAACTTGCATAATCGTGGCAAAAAAAAGGCCAATTTCCATGTACTGCGAGAAACCAGAATGCCCGCTTTATTAACGGAGAACGGATTTATTGATCATGCAAGCGATGCCCAAAAACTAAGGGACCCGATTTGGCGGCAAGCGGTCGCTCAAGGTCATGTTAATGGTTTAGCACGCGCGTTTAATTTGAAGAGAAAATCGACTAATCTGAAAAGCAATATGGCTATTAAACGTGTAATTGTTGACGGTGTGCAAGTAGGGCTTACGCAGAAGAAGAGAATGTGTTGAGAACTGTACAACGCAACCTGAGAACAGCACAAAGGATTATTATTGAAAATGTGTAGTTTCGTTGGGAAAACGGTTGCTTGACTGCGAGCACGTTAAAGTTTTATCAAAATGGATAGCTAGGCTGGATGAACAAAAAATACGCTAAGCCTTTGTCGTGACGGGCTTAGCATTTTTTTCTTGCTCTAAGTTGGTCCGGCCGATATAAGCCAGGACTCATCATGTGCTAGTTTACGGCTGTAATATCAGATGAATAGAACGAAGTTGTTGAGGGAATTATAGTTCAAGATGTTTCTATTTCCAATTGTTGGATTTGAGGTGAGCTTTTGCCTAAGATTACTCCTATTCAGTCATACATGATTATTATGCTTTCGGTTGGATTAATGAACCACGTTATTATTATCCCTTTACTACTAGAAGCATCAAAGCGAGATGCCTGGCTCGTAGTGCTTCTTGTTTTTGTCGTTTCACCTGTTTGGATTGGTTGCTTGAACTACATCATTCAAAACATGAACAATCAACACATTAAAAAGTGGCTAGATCAGCACTTTGGAAAGTTTTTATCTGCAATCTTAGTGATTATTTATAGTTTGTTATTATGGCTCATGGGCTTTATTTCCTTAAAAGATACTCTAACATGGACAATCGCATCTTACTTGCCGCAAACACCGATACTAGTTCTTGCGGGAACAACACTTGTTGCATGCTTCTTTGCTGCTTTTCAAGGACTCCGTACAATTGCAATTGTGAGCGGAATATTGTTGCCATTTGTTGTTATTCTGGGGAATCTTGTGGAGATTGCCAATTTTCAGTTTAAAGATTATACCCTGCTTTTTCCATTGTTAGAAAACGGGACAGCTCCATTATGGAAAGGCATTCCTTACGTTGCCGGGGGATTGCTGGAGTTGTCTTTCTTGATGTTGCTGATTCAGCACAAATTAACAAAAAAACCAGGATTTAAAAGCTTGATGTTGATGTGCTTCATCCTTACAGGACTTACGTTAGGACCATTGATGGGATCGATTGCGATATTTGGCCCTGATGAAGCGGATAACCAGAGATACCCATCTTACGCTCAATGGAGAATCGTTAGACTGGGTGAATATGTGGAGCATGTCGATTTTTTTTCGATTTACCAGTGGCTATCCGGTACATTCATTCGTGTATCCCTTTCTATCTATCTCTTGGGAGAATTGTGGAATTTACAAAAACGCAGATGGTTACCCGTGTTATTTGGCGCATTGGCCATGCTTGTTGCCATTTTGCTGCCGATGAGCGACATGGCTTTTCTAGACTTGTTAGGAAGGTTTTATTTTCCTTCATTTTGTATCTTTACAGTAGGGACCTTGATCCTGTATGTTGGTCGAATGATCATCTCAAGAATTCGCCAAAAGGAGTGACTAGCTAGGATGAATAAACTATTCCGACGAATGAAAAGATTATTTGGAAATCAGGGGGCAGAAAGCAAGAGGCCATCGCCTAATACAGAGACAACAGTCTTGCAACCGCTTAATGAACAATCACTCATCCAACACTTTAAAATGTGTCAAGATGTTAAGCACCATGTTTACAAATTATACCCTGATGATGAACAATCGAGAATCCTATTGCTTTATTGTGAGGGGTTAAGTGACAACCAAACATTCATTCATGAAACTGTGCTTCCTCATTTGACCCTATTTTATGAAAACAATGGTTTTCATCATCAGGAGGAAATAGTCGAGTCGAGCCAACTACAATTAGAGTTCGTTACTCTTGAGGAGTGGGAGCAAACGGCCGAAACGGATATTTTTGAAGGAAAACTGCTTTTGTATATTCCGACCCTACGTTCCTTGTTCTCCCTCGATATCTCAAAAAAACCGGCGCGAAATCCGGAAGAATCCAGTATTGAGGTCTCGGTACGGGGGCCAAAGGATGGATTTGTGGAAGAAGTGGGAGTCAATGTGGCGTTAATTCGGAAACGAATCAAATCAACCAGCATGGTTTATGAAACGAAAAAAGTAGGCGTTCGCACGAAAACAACCGTTGCAATTCTTTACATGCGTGACATTGTTGATCCTAAGATTGTTCAAGATGTAAAGAATAAATTAGATGATCTTCACATTGACGGAGCGTTTAGCGCCACTCAGCTAGAAGAATTAATGGAACCGACAAAAGCATTGTTTCCTTTGATGGGGTATACAGGCAGAGCAGACTTTACCGTGAACTGTATGCTCAATGGGCGTGTAGCGTTGATTGTGGATGGTACACCGGCTGCGTTGATTGCGCCTGCCAATTTATTTTTGCTTGTGAAAGCACCCGAAGATATCCACTTTACTGCTTTGGCAGCTACATTTGGTCAAACGCTTCGTTTACTTGGCTTGTCCGTATCGCTACTGCTTCCTGCAATTTTTGTTGCCATTCTTTCCTATCATCAAGATCAGCTGCCCTATTATCTACTTGCCACTTTGGGGATTAACCGGTTGGGAATCCCTTTTGATGTGGCAGTTGAAATGTTTATTGCACTTCTCTTCTTAGAAATCCTGCGGGAAGCTGGTATCCGATTGCCTTCTGCGGTCGGCTCCACGGTAACGGTTGTAGGAGGACTTATCCTGGGGGATGCGGCCATTCGTGCTGGATTCTTATCCCCAGGTATCGTTGTCATCGGAGCAATTACACAAATCTTTGGTTCAACTTTATCGAGCCTATCATTGGCTGGAACGATTAGTATCTTACGCTTTTTTCTTTTCATTCTGTCTGCCACGCTTGGCATTTATGGCTTCTTTCTTGGATTATTTATTGTGCTCAGCCATTTAGCCTCATTGCGTTCATGCGGCTTGCCTTACTTGGCCCCAATATCACCTCCATTTAAAGACTTGGCCAACGCTTTGTTTCGATTACCTTGGCCATGGCGAAACACTCGACCGGACATGTTGAAGACACGAGATTCTACAAGGCAAGGGGACAGGCATAAATGAGGAGATATAAAAGTATGGTTGCACTTTTCCTTCTTCTCACCCTTACCGGTTGCTGGAGCAGATATGAAGTGCAAAACATGAACTATGCTACGGCTGTTGGAATAGACTATGTCGATGGCCAATACACCTTGTATGTGCAATTGCTTGATTTCTCGACAGTGGCCAAGCTGGAGGGACAGCAAAAAGCGGAGCAGCCCCCGGTTTGGGTGGGCAAAGGCGAAGGTTCCGTAAGCCCGAACTAAGAAATTTTATAATAGAAGCAACTAAAATTAAAAACAGAAACGCCAAATAACCGTGAATCTGAGATGTTTTAAACAGATTTACGGTTATTTTATTTTTTTGCACATGTTGC
>NZ_JAMBON010000076.1 GCF_023715655.1 Oceanobacillus luteolus
TCAAGTCTAATTGTATATTGTAAAAAAAATGAATGGAGCCACCTTTAGTTGGGTATTTACTTTTTTGGCTCTAATAGAAAAAAGATTAAAACTGAAAATTCTGGTATTATTTATGCAACGCTAGTGATTCTAACAATAAAAAACTAAACTGCGAAGTAAGAGCCGTACGCTCTCTTACTTACACAGTTCAGTTTACACTCCCCCTCAACTCAAAAATTTGCTTTGGTAGCTTACCATTCTCATATTCAGCAATAAAAAGCCGCTTAAATTCATCTGAATAAGATTCCCTTAGGACTTACTGATTTTACATAGGTGTTATTTAATAACCTCTTGATGTCTCCCTGTGTGAATGTTTTTTTACTCATATTTTTTCCCCAATCTCTATTTTATTCATTATACAAAAAGTACCCTATAGAGCAGACTCTTTTTTTAAAGTGTCTATTCTATAGGGTACATATTATTTCCTCCTAGCTCTTTTTGTAGATTACATATTACTTTTTAAACGTTTTAAAATCCGATGATAATCATCCCGATCAATCCCTGGGGCAAATTGCTCTGGAAGTTCTGGGAAGTCGGGCACAGGCGCACCCTTAGGCATTCCATCAATTACTCTCAGTGTTTCGCCAGTTTCAGGGTTAACTCCTTTCCAAATTTGGTTGATATCCCGATAGTCCTCTTCTCCCCATGTATACAATACATTGTACAATCCTTGATCCATAAATTTTTTGGCGTGATCAAATTTATTATTATCCAAACTTGGAACAGGAAGCATCTTGCCTACCTCTACCCCCGTAGCTACTTCGAGTGCTTTCGCATAGGCAATAATGTGCGTTCCGCCTCGAACGAGTAAGTAACCAATCATTTCCAGGGCAGTAGGATGGGTAGTCATTTCATAAACACGCATTTTATGGTTTCTTGCACCGATTTCCAATAAATAATTGGCGAGAAGGTCCTCAACGAGCGTACCACTGTTATTGACAAAAGTTCCATTCCACGGTCTTCCCATCCCATCACCTGGCCAAGCTGTTTGAGCGGTAGTTGTAAAATGTGTAGAATAACGGGCATCCTTCCCATTTTGCAGTGGCGCTGTGTCAGGATCACCAGGAACGGTATTGCCAATAGAAAGTAGATTAATGGCATTCGCTACTAACTCAACATGACCAAATTCCTCCGCCGTAATACTTGCAATTAAATCATAAAAAGGTTTTAGCTTTTTTTTGCCTCGAAAATTAAAGGATTGAAACATGTAATTGTTTAAGGTGGACATTTCACCGAATTTGCCTCCCATTAATTCCTGAACAGCTGCAGCTGCATTCATATCGCCATGTTCCGGATATGGTAACTCAATGGCGATTTTATTCACACGTTTCATCATGAGCTTTACGCCTCCATCCGTAAATAATAATCATTGACATCATATGTTGGATGGAGCTTGGCTTATTCACTCATTATCGGTTGAAACCAAATTATTTGCGCTGTACGAATATAGAATGGTGCCCCGCCCATCATGATGACGATATGATCAGGCATGACCTGTTGTAATATACCTCGTACTGAGCCACGTGTCGTTTGAACGGCAAGGGATTGATTATGAAGTGCCGTTAAAGCCTGATAAACATACGGATCATTAATATTCCATTTTTCACTCATTTTTACACACTCCTTTTCTCGAAATCCCTTAGCAGTATATGCAAACAAGGAAAAATGTGTGTTCGTCTATTTAGTATTATATTTTTCATATTTATAAGATATTCAGTTGATGTTAAACAAAGCTTATTTTTACATCGATGAGCATTTATATCCTATAACAGAAAGGAAAAACTATCGCCGCATAAATCGCGCTCTCCTTATCCCTTGCGCAAGCTGAAGTATAATCGATTAGCTACCATGCAATATCCTATTCTAAGCTAACAAGGAGAATGTAACATTGAATAATGAAAACTCTTCAGAGTTGATTGTCTTGCCGTTATTCGTCTCAATTATCGCAATATCATTCTCTGCCATCTTCGTTAAAAGGGTCTTAAGCACCGGCAACGATCCAGTATGTACCGCATGTGGATGGCAGCGATTTTATTATTCCCCTTTGTCTGGACAAGGCGGGAAGAATTCCAAAAAATATCCCAAAAGGAATGGCTATTGTTATTCTTTTCAGGATTATTTCTAGCATTACATTTTGCACTATGGTTCGGATTGTTAAAACTAACTTCTGTCGCAAGTTCAACAATCATCCTTGCTTTGCAGCCTATCGTTTGATTGATTAGAGGCTTTATTTTATACAAGGAACGCACGACGAAGTCTGCATTATTGGCGATGGGAATCGCTTTAATCGGCGCTGTTATCCCGCGGGAGCATGTTCTTTTACGAAAGTAACTAATCAGTACGTTAGATGTAACAGTAGGGGACATTCCCTATGATCATTCGGTAGATTCCCTTGAGAGCAAAGATTATCATGACTTAGAGCACGCTATGAAAAGCATGAAAAAAGCGAGGTCTAATTATGTATGGGATTATTTTAATGACATTGAAGCTTACGAGCTCAACGATTGAAGGCTTTAAAGGATTGTTCAAGTGATATGAGAGAACATAATGAACATTATATCCCCGTTGCATTACCATCTTTACCATTTAAAGATAATCACGATTTATTATTAATTATTGTCGTCTCACTTCCTGTTTATGTATTCTGATAGTTTAGGATTCTTAATTTCATTTAAACACAATAGATGAAATGCTAAGGGTAACTAAAGAGGTGATTCGCATTTTCCCAACTATAGATTTAGAGGGTAATGAATAAGAATATCTAAATGAAATAAAACTTCCCACGAATCCCCATTACAGCAATTATAACAAAATTAGACAACAATTGCGTCTATTCTAATAGGAAAAAGATACTGTTAGTCTTGACAAGCTCGAGAATCAACTAATATACTATGTAATATAATGAACACAACCTAGTGTTCAATAAATTTAAAGTCCGTGTTGAGTCCACTAGAGACTTATTCATTGATATGACTCGGACAACGATCTTGCCCCACTCAAAAACCTTGACAGGGTAGAGGTCGTTGGTTCGAGCCCAATCGGAATCACTAAGAACGAAGCGTCAATCCTTTGTCTATCGAGGGATTGACGCTTTTTCGTTGTTGATTATATTGATCGTTTAATTGAGATGATTGATGATCTTGAAGCGAAATGTCGTGAAAAGAAAATTGGAGAATTATAACCGTAAATAAAAGATTCTATTTTTAAGCTCTTTTTAATATCGCCTGACATATATATTCCGCAGCTTTTCCATCTCCAAATAGGGGGGCTTGAGAATGTTTCAGACAGTCTAATTTTCGCGTAGCTGTTTTAGTGATTGTTTGTACTTCTATTCGGCTTAACATATTCCACCCATATTCTAATGTTTCAACCCATTCCGTTTGGTCTCTTAGTGTTGTACATGGGGTCTTCAGGAAGTAAGCTTCTTTTTGAAGGCCTCCAGAATCAGTCACAATCATATAAGCGTTTGCGGTTAAGTAAAGCATTAATAAATATCCGACGGGATTGATGATCGTTACATTTTTAAATTTGATATTCAATTTATCAATTAACTTACGAGTTCTCGGATGTAACGGTATTAGTACCGGTTTATCCAATTTTTCAAAAGCAGAAAAAATGATTTGCAGCTTTTTTAAGTCGTCCGTATTTTCAGCTCGATGAATAGTGGCAAGGTAATACTCTTTTTCTTGAAGATCAGAAGGAATTACCTCATTCTCAGCCTTTAGGGATTCTAGCCAGGCATCTTTAGAATAACGACTATTTGATAGTTTGATAAATCGATTGACTGTATCATACATAATGTCACCTGTAAGAATTACCCCTTTAGTAATTCCTTCCTTTTTCAAGTTTTCTACAGCGGTTTTTGTTGGACATAGCAATAAATCAGAGATGTGGTCTGTTAGTACTCTATTTTGTTCCTCTGGCATGCGTTTATGATAACTGCGCAAGCCTGCTTCAACATGAAAAACAGGGATGTGTAATTTACTAGCCGCTAATGCACCAGCCAAAGTAGAATTTGTATCACCGTATACGAGTAACCCATCAGGCTTTTCTTTTAAAATAATATCTTCAATCTTTTCAAGCATTCTTCCGGTCTGGAAACCATGATTTCCCGAGCCGACCCCTAAATGATAATCTGGTTCAGGTATACGGAGCTCCTTAAAGAAAATATCTGACATATTTTTATCATAATGCTGCCCTGTATGAATGACTATCTCTTTATGTTTTTTTCGAAAGACGTCAGAAAAAGGTGCTGATTTGATAAATTGCGGCCGCGCACCTATTACGGTTATAAGCTTCAAAATACATCAACCTTTCAAAAACAGTTTAGATATCAATAAACCATTCTATGTCCGCCTGTACTATTTATTACTGTCGGTTTATAGAATGATGATGTAGTCTATAGGAATTGAAAGCAATGTCCAATCGAAAAGGAGTTTTACTGCATAAATTAGTTAATAATTATTGTATTGGAAGAGAGGGATACGGTGAAGATTTGTAGTAAACCCGTAATCAAACAACGCATACAAAAATGAAGCACCTCTTGCTAAGATAGAAATATCAATTGAAGGAGGTGCTTTTCTATGCCACATGAAGAACTAATCATCGTGCCCGTAACACTCCATCC
>NZ_JAMBON010000077.1 GCF_023715655.1 Oceanobacillus luteolus
CGAAATTGGATCAACTACTACCTTGGTCACCGTCCATTCCAGCGGAATGTCGTGTACCAAATAAAACTAAATAAATCATAACAATAGTCCACATCTAAAACTAGGTGTGGATTATTTGACGTTTACAGTATATCGAATTCTTGATACATTCCCCGAATCACTCCAATATGTCCCAATTGCCAAGGTAAGAATTTAATTATATTTCTTATCAGGCTTGAACGGAATTGGTGGTTTTCGTAGAGGAGTTTCAACCCAGCAGCTTTTTTGCCTATCGAACCTCTCTTATAAAAATCCAAATACGAAAAGATAAAGATAGTTGGTATGACAGATGTACATGTAGTAATAATTTGAACGTGGATTTCCGTGTACTTTGGAAACCCATCAAAAATGAAGGTGAAAATAGTGGCATTTACAATGAACAATAAAAAAATATACGCCATGATGACCAAGTAATCAATAAGCAATTCATAAAAGCGTTTCTTAATAGGGATTCTATTCATGGATCACCTCAACTAAGAATTACTCAATCAGTAAAAATCATTGTTATATTGTCAGAAATATTCTACAATCAAGAGTATTATAACATAAAAGTATCGGGAGAGATGTTTCATGGAGAAAATCATTCAATTTCAACAGGTTACGTGGAGAAGAAACTCGCGCGAAATTCTAAAAGATATAAATTGGGAAGTGAAGGAAGGGGAACATTGGTGCATTCTAGGATTGAATGGATCAGGGAAAACCTCCCTGTTGAATATTGTAACCGGGTATAATTATCCGACGTCAGGAAAGGTTTCGGTTCTCGGAAATGTATTCGGGAAAACAAATATACCGGAATTGAGAAAGAGAATTGGCTTTGTCAGCAGCTCTTTGGATCAATTTTCACAAAATCTGCATAAGGAAATCACCGAAAATATTGTTGTGAGTGGAAAGTTCGCCTCTATTGGCCTTTATGAAGAAGTTTCTGAAGAAGATTGGGTTCAGGCGGACCAATTGCTTGAATCTTTACGACTCTCCCATCTCAAAGGGAAAAGTTATCGCAGTTTATCCCAAGGGGAACAGCAAAAGGTACTAATTGCCAGGGCATTGATGAGCAAGCCTGAGATATTGATATTGGACGAGCCATGCACTGGCTTGGATGTACTTGCCAGGGAAGAAGTTTTACAATGGATCAATGACGTAAATGAACGGGATTGTCATTTGCTTTATGTAACGCACCATATTGAAGAGATTGTCGATGTCATATCTCATGTTTTATTAATCTGTGATGGAGAAATAGTTGCCGGTGGACCGAAAAAAGAAGTATTAACAGATGAGCGCTTATCTGAAACTTATAAAATACCGGTTACGGTTCGCTGGGAAGATAATCGTCCTTGGTTAACGGTTCCGAAGGCTAAAGTATTTTAACCATTATTTTCGTGTGAAAAATTGTTCAATCATCACTTTCTTAAGTATTGCGATGATTATTTAGCATTTTGGAAGGATTGTAAGTTTTTCTTAAGTCGTTTTACTGTCAGGTTAGTTTATCCCTTCAAAAAACGTTATTTCCCCAAATATCCAGTTTGAGTAGAATGCTGGATAACTGTAAAATACTTAACGGTATGTTCTTTAAAAGGTTCGCTTCGTGATATTTTGGAATCGAATTTCTATTAGGAACAATTTATTTGCAGAAAATGGGGGATATGTTTGAAGTTAAAAATAACGAACGTTGGTTTTATTTTTGCATTACTAGTTACATTTATGCTTGCAGCCTGTGGTGATTCGGAGGCGACAGAAAGTAACTCAGATAATAATGGGAAAGTAAATTATAGTGAAGCAGTTGATCATACAATTATTGGTATTGAACCAGGAGCAGGTATTTCTGTTACAACGGAGGCAGCTATAGAAGAATATGAAAATCTACAGGGCTGGGAAGTGGCATTGTCTTCAACTGGTGCCATGATGACAGAATTGGATAATGCCATCAGAAATGAAGAACCAATTGTCGTCACAGGTTGGAATCCACATTGGATGTTCGCAGCACACCCTGACATGAAATATTTAGAAGATCCTAAAGGGATTTATGGTGGAGAAGAAGGTATTAATTCCATAGCGAGACTTGGTTTAGAAGAAGAAAAACCAGAAGCCTATAAACTGATCGATCAATTTGAATGGGATGTTGAAGATATGGAATCCATCATGTTTGAGGCGGAAGAGACTGGCCGTGATATAGAGGAAATCGCCTATGAGTGGGTAGAGGATAACGAAGATAAGGTTGCTGTCTGGTTAGAAGGTGTAGATGATGTCGATGGAGTGGAAGTGGAACTTGTTTCGACACCTTGGGACTCAGAGCGTGCTTCTTCAGGTGTTTTAAAAGCAGCAATGGAGAAGAAAGGCTTTGATGTAACCGTGACAGATGTAGATGTAGCGATTGTTTTTGAATCCGTAGCTACTGGAAATGCAGATGCATCGGCGGCTGCCTGGTTACCAATCACTCATAAAGAATTCTACAATAAGCATAAAGATAACTTAATAGATTTAGGTCCAAATTTAACAGGTGCTAAGATTGGTCTTGTTGTTCCAAATTACATGGACATAGATTCAATCGAAGATCTTAAGCCTAAAAATTAAACAATCAGTAATAGAGTACTTTACCTTTATGTAGGTAGAGTACTCTGTTTTTATTTAAAGGTTATTTTAACTGAAATTACTGATAAATGAATAGATTTACTGTTTATATCCGAATATTAAATCAAGTTATGAAATCAACATTCGGATTTCATTGACAAACTGACGTGAGCTAAGTAGAATAGGAATATAATTAAATGCATTGCGTATAATTTCGGGAATATGGCCCAAAGTCTCTACCAAACCACCGTAAAAGGTTTGACTACGCAGGGAAAATAGGAATAACTATATTTCTATATTATTATCATTCTCTTTCCTTTGTGTTTTGGTAGACGCTCCTTTGAAGAGCGTTTTTTTGTTTTTTAAAAGGGAGATTTATCTTTTTCCCTAAGGGAAATTGAGGATAAAACATAAGAGTTTGGAGACAACTAAGAGCAAGTTTTCCTGACGCATGAGCATTTTGCAACTTAGGAGGCAAAATTGAATGAAAAAGTATTTTCAGTTTGAAGAGCTAGGAACGAATTACAAAACAGAATTTATTGCTGGTCTAACAACCTTCCTATCTATGGCATATATTCTTTTTGTAAACCCAGCTACACTTGCAGCCGCTGGAATGCCTGAGGGTGCCGTATTTACCGCAACCGCAGTAGCTGCAGCAGTTGGTACACTTACGATGGGGGTACTTGCAAGATATCCAGTCGCACTTGCACCTGGTATGGGGCTTAATGCGTTCTTTGCTTATACAGTTGTTTTACAATATGGAATACCTTGGGAAACTGCTTTAGCAGGAGTTCTAGTATCTGGAATTATCTTTATCTTTTTATCACTTTCTGGTTTGAGAGAAATTATCATTAATGCGATACCAGCAAACTTAAAACTAGCAGTTGGAGCTGGGATTGGTTTGTACATTGCTTTTATTGGTCTATCGAGTGCTGGAATTGTAGTTGATAATGAAGCAACTTTAGTTGGATTGGGAGATATAACTGATCCAAATGTACTTCTTACTATCTTTGGATTGGTAGTAGCTGTAATTTTAATTACTCGCGGTATCAAAGCTGGTATTTTTTATGGAATGATCATCACAGCAATTGCAGGTATGATTTTTGGTCTTATTCCAACACCGCAAGGAATTAATGATATCGTAGGATCTGTTCCTAGTTTATCACCAACATTTGGACAAGCTTTTGCTAACTTTGGTGATATATTTACAATCGAAATGCTAGTCGTCATTTTAACTTTCTTGTTTGTTGACTTCTTCGATACGGCAGGTACGTTAGTTGCCGTTGCGACGCAGGCAGGTCTTGTGAAGGATAATAAACTGCCAAGAGCTGGTCGTGCATTGATGGCTGACTCCACTGCAACTGTTGTAGGAGCAGTCGTAGGTACATCAACAACTACTTCATATGTAGAATCAACTGCTGGTGTTGGTGCAGGTGGACGTTCTGGATTTACATCAGTTGTGACAGCAGGATTTTTCCTATTGGCTCTGTTCTTCTCTCCGTTACTAGGTGTTGTAACGAGTGCAGTTACTGCTCCAGCGTTGATCATTGTTGGAGTCATGATGGCGTCACAACTGAAAAACATTGAATGGGATCGCTTCGAAGTTGCTGTTCCATCATTCTTTATTGTTCTAATGATGTCCTTAACGTATAGTATTGCAACAGGGATAGCAATCGGATTTATCTTCTATCCGATTACAATGATCGTTATGGGCAAAGGAAAACAAATTCATCCAATCATGTATGGATTATTTGTAGTCTTTGTTCTGTATTTTATATTCTTAAGTTAGTTTGTAAAAAACTTAAAGCACGCTATTTCAAATGGGAAATAGCGTGCTTTGTGTGCGCCCGGCATGGGTGTAATCTCTAGGGTGAGAGTCCCGAGCCATGAAGGCAGAAGTAGTGGTTAGCTTAACGCAAGGGTGTCCGTGGCGACGCGGAATCTGAAGGAAGCGGGCGGCAAA
>NZ_JAMBON010000078.1 GCF_023715655.1 Oceanobacillus luteolus
TCAAGTCTAATTGTATATTGTAAAAAAAATGAATGGAGCCACCTTTAGTTGGGTATTTACTTTTTTGGCTCTAATAGAAAAAAGATTAAAACTGAAAATTCTGGCATTATTTATGCAACGCTAGTGAAGTTATTCATATCAGACATTTTGAAAAAACCTTTAAATGTGAAGTTTGCTGATCCAGTTATCACCGAATGTTTATCAAAGATGTATAGTTTTGTATGCAAATCTTGCAGTGCATATAAATTGGCACCTGTCGCTTCACCAGCTGCACGTGCTTCCTTACGCCACTTGTACAAGGTCACTTCTGTGATGCCTTCTTCTTTGGCAATTTGCTTCACTGCTTCACTGCTTCATTGCTTGGTGGCATCATGCGTTTCACAATAGCTTCTTTTTGTTCCTTCGAATAGCGTACTCTATTTCCTGTCATATCGATTGACCTCCGTGTTAGTTACTTAAGTATAACACTAAAGTATCCTACGACATTTATCCTAACAGAGGGGGTTCCGCATTTCTCTTTTTTAAACTTGCTTTATACCATTCATCATGTTAGGCTAACAATTGACCGTTATAGTATTATAGTCATTATGAGGAGAATTTGTTAATGATTCAGGATAAAAAGTTGAACATTATTAATGCCGCGATGAAATCTTTTAGCCATTTTGGTTACAAGGCAACGACGATGGACCAAATAGCAAAGATAGCACAAGTAGGAAAAGGAACAATTTATACGTATTTTTCTTCCAAAGAGGATGTACTAAATGAAATTATTAAATTATATGTTATTGAGATGAGACAAGTCGCCAGAGGTGCGATTATACAGGAAGATCCGTTTGTTAAAAATTTCAACGCAGCCTTGCATGCGATAACTAAATTCCAGGAAGAGCATGAGTTAATGATTAAGCTTTCCCAAGAAGTAAAGGATATGGGGACCCCTGAAGTAATTGAAGTGCTGCAAGAGGTCGAAGATGAAATCTGTGAATTTATCGAAATGAAAATCACAGCAGCAATTCAGCGGGGAGAACTGCAAAAGTGTGATCCTAAAATGACAGCATTTCTAATGTTCAAAATGTATATAAACCTGGTGAATGATTGGAAAGAACGGCACCAAGCACTGGATCAAGATGAAATTACAGGTTTCATTAAGATGTATTTTATAGAGGGAATAGGTAATAAAAAATAAATTATCTATATACTAGTACATACACAAATAAGTTAAACGCATATTTAGTTAGGAGTAGCGTGTTGCTAAATGAAGTTTAACTTCATTTTTTATTTTAAGTTGACCGGAAAACGATTCTAGTCAATAGTTACTTTATAATATTGGAGGAAGTTATGAAAAACGTTTGGAATATCTTTAAGCAAGATCTAAGGAATATAAAGCGAGTTCCTTTTATCGGTCTTCTGCTAATCGCACTCACTATTTTACCTGCATTATATGCATGGTTTAATCTAGGTTCTACATGGGATCCTTATGCAAATACAAAGAGTATACAAATTGCTGTTGTAAATGAAGATGTAGGGGTAGAAATAGAAGGGGAACTAATAAATATAGGGGAGGAAATTGTTGAAAACCTCAAAGATAATGACGATTTTGGTTGGCAATTTCTTTCCAAACAAGAAGCAGAGGATGAAGTAGAGCTTGGAAATATATATGCTGCCATTTATATCGAGGAAGCTTTTTCGCAGGACTTGGTCCAGATTCTAGATGGAGAACCGAAGCAGGCGGAAGTATTGTATCAAGTGAATGAGAAAATCAATGCAATTGCTCCTAAAATGACATCAGCTGGAGCTTCAGCAATCGTTACGGGAATGAATAATCAGTTCATCGAAGAAACATCAAAAGCCCTTTTTGAACAATTTGACAAGCTCGGCATTCGAATGGAAGAAGGACTTCCGACCATGCGGAGACTAAAGCATATCATCGGTGAGCTTGAGGAGCGTTTCCCAGAGATTAATCAATTCGCGGAACGATTAATTGGTGTCGAGGAAGACTGGGATGAGATTGATGATAGTGTTGAACAATTTTTAGCAATAGGGGGCTATTTTCCAGAAATTCATCAGGGTGCCAATTTAATCTATGACTTGGAGAAGAAGTTTCCAGAAATTAATCAGTTAGGTGCGAAGATGATTAAGCTAGAGGAATCCATTCCAGAAATGGAAGTAGCTATTAAAGATATAAGCGCGATTGGCAATCGTTTTTTTGAAGTGACGGAGCAGTTGGAAGAAGCCTACGAGAAAACGAAAAGAGCGGAAGAGATTATTGGCCGTATGCAGGAAGCAATCCCAGCATTAGCTGAAAAAAAGGAAACAGCAGAAGAATATATTGAGGCGTTACAAACATTTATTGATGAAGCTTCTGAGTCTGCAGTTACAATAGATGAAATCATTAAACAACAACTTCAATTTATAAATAGAGCAGCTCAGATGACCAATCAAGTTCTTGCTATGCTAGAAAATGAGGAATCGCTAGATGAAGTAACTGAAACCATCACAAAAATAAACGAGCAATTAATCAATCAGCTCAATGTAATCGACCAAACAATCGAATTATATAATTTGTTAGATAAGGACAAGCAAAATGAAGATGTCCAAGCAACGGTTCGTGAATTGGTGAGTCTGAGAGAGGACTTATCCGCTTTACAAGAAGTTCTGGTTTCACTAGAAAATGAGCTGGAACAAGGAAGTATCGACTCAAATCAATTCAACAGCGTTCGTGAAAGAACCCAAAGAGTCGAGCAAGCATCTGAACACTTGGCTCACTCTATAAATTGGGAATCGGGAAAGACGCTTACTGCAGCCTTTACAGATTTAATTGAGCGGTATGGGCAGTCGAACAATAGATTAATGGATGCTTACTCCGATTTAGATTCACTTAGTGACATACTAGCCCACGCTGATCAGATAATAAATACGGGTGGAGAAACAATAGAGAAGCTACTCAATGACTTACCTGATGTGGAAGCGAAAGTAAAAGGTCTCATTGAAAAAACAGAAGCCGAGCTTCCAAAAGCAATTACGGTTATCGAAACCTTAGCGGCATTTGTTGATGAAAAACTACCGCAAATCGAGGATAGGGTGCATGCAGTAGCTAACATGATGCGCAAGGAACTTCCTTTAATCGAAGAAAGATACCATCATGTAGCTACGATTTTAGAAGAAGAAGTTCCTAAGGTGAAAGATTCATTAAGTGAATTGAATCATTACAGTCGCGAGTATTTGCCTGAGTTTGAAGAGGTTATTCATCAGACGGTAAATCACTTCAGTGAGATTGAGGAAGAGGATAAAATCAATGATTTAATCAATATTTTACGAAATGATTTAGATGAGGAAAGTGACTTCTTTGCAAGTCCAATTCATCTAAAAGAAGAGCGTTTATTTGAAATCCCGAATTATGGCTCAGCAAATGCGCCGTTTTATACAGTACTAAGTATTTGGGTAGGGGCACTGTTGTTATCCAATTCCATTACAACCAATGTCCATCCCATTGATATGCGAAAAGATTACACTATTCGCCATGTGTACTTTGGTAAACTTATTTTATTTTTAATCGTCGGTGTTCTACAAGGACTTGTTGTTAGTATTGGAAATCTACAACTGCTTGGCATTTACGCAAAACATCCTGTTCTATTCGTCGTATTTTCTATTTTTATTTCAGTTGTATTGATGACAATCGTTTATACGCTAGCATCCATCCTAGGGAATATCGGTAAGGGACTTGCAATTATTTTACTTGTGCTTCAGTTATCAAGCAGTGGCGCTACATTCCCAATTGATGTCGCACCACCGTTTTTTCAATCGATTCACGCATTTATGCCATTTACCTATGCGATTAACCTATTGAGAGAAGCAGTAGGAGGAATGATTCCAATCCTCGTTCTAAAGGATATGACAATTCTACTCTTATTCATGCTTCTAGCGTTCTTTGTTGGAATCGTATTAAAACCACTGCTCGCCACTCGAATGCAAAAAACATTTGAGAAATCGAAAGAAAGCAGGATGGTGGATTAAGTAGGAAACATGGGGACGGTTCGAGACCACTGAGGCACCAATGGATATCAGTCCCCGCCAACTACGCTGGCTATTAGACGGGCTATCTATTGAACAGAAACAAGCGCATCCAGAAGTGAAAGCACGTACCATTCTATAAATCAAGAAAAATGAGAATCCGACTAGTCAATTCGGGTTCTCTTTCGTATAATGAAACTATGAAAAATACAGACACCAAAAATCAGGAATCAATTGAATACTATAAAGAGCGTAACGAAAAGCTTGAAATAGAGAAGGAAGCTTTGGAAGCAAAGCTAAAATGGTATGAGGAGCAATTTCGGTTAAGTCAACAGCGTCGTTTTGGTTCTTCCAGCGAGAAGACCAATCCAGATCAACTTTCCCTTTTCAATGAAGCTGAAGATACTGCGAATCCAGAAATCGAAGAACCAACGCTCGAAACCATTACGATTACACGAAAAAAGCGAGATCGTCGAGATGATAA
>NZ_JAMBON010000079.1 GCF_023715655.1 Oceanobacillus luteolus
ATTTTATCAAAAGGTGTCCTTTTTGTTTACTAAAATAACGATAGCAAAAAGCGTAGGGCCTACACATTTTTTGTGTGAACTCCTACGCCTTATTTTTTATTTACTGGGGTTTTGTCCCAGCCTCTTTTTTTTGCTGCTAAAAGTTTTAGTTTTTAAAAATATTCGAATCTTTTCCTCAACGACTATAAACGCTTTCACATGTTCCAGGCGCTGGTTCATAAAAACAATGTTGTTTAAATTGACCACTAAAAGGTTGGTCATACCATGTTGGAGGACACGGACCATATGGATTAAAGTACCAAAGAGCATATTTCGCTGGGTAATCTCTCCAATATTCCAAATTCTTTCTTGCTAATCTTCTTTCAGATTCTCTTGCTCGTTGATAAAACATATTGCCTTTTTGCACAGCTTCAAAGGAGTAATTTCCCCCTTGTACTTGAAAAATAACATCTTCAATGGTCCTTACATCCATGAAATCCGCACAATCAGCTACAGCACGGTTTACAATCACGTTTCCAACATATAGCATCCCCTGTACTCCTTCACCTTCAGCCTCTGCTCTCATCATCCTTGCCATTAAATCAACGTCTGCATCTCGGTAAGCGACTCTTGCCATTTTTCCACCTCCAAAATACAGTATGAAAAAAAGCAACATTCATGTCTCTTTTTTACAATTTGTTAGGATAAGAGCACATCAATTTTCTTGGTGAATATAAACTTTAGTCTTCATCAATCAGGCGCTTTAATGAAGTAACTAAAGCCTAATTTTTCACTTATAACACCGAGAAATTAGACTTTTTATATTTTGATTTCCTTAACGTTGTAAATCCGCACTTTCCTGACGCTACCCCTACTTGTGCGGGATTGTTGCTCTCTTCGAGGATTTGATTAAAAAAGCTATCTTTGAATATAGAAGTAAATTTTTTTCTTCTGAGGTGATCAATAGCTGTATGCTTTGCTATAGAAAGAATCCAAGTTGATAATTTTGATTGGTGATTAAAATTAGAACTATGTTTCAAAACCCTAATAAAAACTTCTTGAGTTAAATCTTCAGCTTCGTTGCGATTACCAACAAAACAAATCAAGAATTTATACACGTCCAAATAATGCCTCTGATAAATTAGTTCAATATCTCCATTTATCTCAGTTGATTTAGCCAAGTTTAATCCCTCCTTTTTTGCTATTCACCTATTAATCGAATGAGCATTAGAAAAGGTTACAAATATTTATTCATTAATAAAAATTTATTTATATAATATTACGAATTGAATTATAATTATATAGTAATGTGGAGTGGAGGGGAATGGTGGATTTTTACTCCTTAACAAATGGGTGCAATAGTTCAACAAGGATTTAGGCTAAGAAGAAATAGAACCCTTTAACAGGGTTCTATTTGTCTCCTGGAGAAAATCCAATGGGACAATCTTATACTGTGTTAAATTTCTTTTATTCTCATTAGAAGTACTTTTTTGTTTGAACGTATGGAACTCATACCTTTTGATTTATAAATTAAAAGGTATGAGTCTGCGATTCGGAAGCCTTTAGTATGCTGAACCACTAACACAAAAAGGCACTGTATTAATTTTCTCTTTTGACTCCTGCTAAATACTTCAGCTTTTTGATTTCCAAGTTCATAAGGACTAACAGCAAATAGTTAGGCTTTTAAGAAATCCACAAAATGAATTCGATTTTAGATTCCTGCTTTTTTGATGTTCGGGTTGGAAAATAAGTGTATGGTATTTGTTCTTGGCCTTTTAACCACTCTACGGAAATTCATTAGAGAGTCGTTTTTCACTCATAAGATCACTGACAGTACCTAGCTGATAACCTTTTGCTTTTATATTCGTTATCATTGCCCCTAGGCCCTCAGCAACTGGTTTTGTCGGATGCATAAGAACCATAGAACCTTTTTCAACCTTTGCTACAACACGACTAACCATTTCGGAAGGTGCTGGTTTTTTCCAATCCACCGTATCAACCG
This sequence comes from Oceanobacillus luteolus, assembly GCF_023715655.1. GTDB lineage: Bacteria > Bacillota > Bacilli > Bacillales > Amphibacillaceae > Oceanobacillus > Oceanobacillus luteolus. The sequence continues at coordinate 1,982 of NZ_JAMBON010000079.1, forward strand.
TCCATAGAATCGTTTTCATATTTAGTTGATTTGCAACAGAAACTGTTTCCATATTAAAACTTCCACTCGGAGGTGCAAACCACTTCGGTTTTATGCCAAGGGTTGATTCAATAACTTCATTTGTCTTTGTTAATTCATTCATTGTTTCAGCTTTGGAACGCTGGCTTAGGTCGGGGTGGCTATAGGCATGATTACCAATTTCATGCCCCTCCATATGAATCATCATAGCAAGGTCGGGGTTCTTTTTGGTCCAACTACCATCAAAGAAAAAGGTTGCTTTAACTTGATGTTCATTTAATACTTCGAGAATTTTGGGGATGTATTCATTACCCCAGGCTACATTGATCAACAGGGACACCATAGATTTTTGGGGATTACCCCTATAGATTGGTTCAGGTTCCAGGTCATCCAAATGGATACTTGGCGATACCTCCTTATAAACAATTTTGCTTGCATCAAAACGACCATCCTTCTCCATATTTTTATAACTTTCATTAACATCTACACGTAACCCATTGTAACCGGGTATTGCTTTCCAAATCTTATCCACTTTTGCGTCAATCGGATCTATTTTATGTTTTTCATCGTAGGACTCAATCTTTTGGTAAAGATTATCCTTATCGGTCCCCGGGGATGCCAGAATTGCGGATGGATTGGCAAATCCCCCCAAGATTAACACCGAGGTAACCGCAAATATTGTTAGGTAAATGGTATTTTTCCTTCTCATCTTTTCCACTCCTGCAAATTGATAAAATCCCCAATTGAAATTCAGGACGGTGTGGCTTGAATTGTTAATACAATTGGCTTAACTCCATTGGGGATTCTTTTATTGGTATGTTTCCCATCTTACAATATTCAATGTATTACCTTATTACCTCTGCCTCCTTAAAGACTGGGGAACAACTTTCCCTAATGGAGTCTTCTTCATAAATTTAGGTTGTTAGACTATACCAGGGAAAATTTAAAAGGTATTTCAAAAAGCAGTAAAAAAGATGAGGAACTAGCTTTGAAAAAATTAGAAGATGTGATGAGAATATCATTTCGGATCATGCGGCAAGAAATAATTAATCCTTAGAAATAGAAAGTAATTGAACATTTTATAGCATTGCATGAGATTACTCTGCAATGATTTTTTTCTATTATTAATTAATACATATATACATATATACATATTTACAGATTACTGTAATCCTGTAGGGCCACACAATCCTGTTCAATGGAATTTTTTTTTTAATACACAGTGCATACTTATTTCATAGAAATTAACTAACTGATCTGTAAACTTTGTGAAGACATGTACTTAAACAAAAGGAACAGGATAGTTGAAGAAGGAAGTTGCAAGATTAACTTTATTTATAAATAGATAGTCATAGGTGAAAATTTTTAGAATCCATTTTACTCCGCTTTTTTCAAAATAGTTCTTCTTATTTACCGTAAAACACGATTTTAAATCAAACTTTATTTCAAAGTGAGACATGGTTCCTTACTTGCTTTCCCTATCTAAAACGAGTATTACAATTGAAGAAGTGTTGGAGTTGTTAAGAAAATAAAGAAAAATTGTAGTTACACTTATCTATAGTTGAGTACATACAATCGATAATTCAGAAGATAATAATCATATTAAAATTAAGAAAGGATGATTTTAATGGGTATTTCAAAAGAACAGGTGGATAGTATTTTAGGAGTTGATGTAAAAGTGCGATATCGTACCCAAAAGAATGAATTTCAGGATTTAAATAAGCAATTTTTAAAACCTATTATACATAGGGAAATCTACGGTGAAAAAATATATGTACCCCTCAACCTTTGGGATAGATAAAATAATGCGAGTAGAATATATAATTGAATGAATTTCATAATTCTTAGTCCATGTCTCCCAACGGTTTTGAGAGTTAAAAAAAGAAGCACCTCCCCAAATCTTGTATAATGGTAGTTGACTATACAACCATAAAAAGACTGAAGGAGTGCTTCTTATGACCATTATACGACAACCAAGTTTATTTGGCATCCAGGAATTATATGACATGGAGCCTACCCAAAAATATGATGCCATTATTGCAGCGATAGACTTGGATAAAATCTATCATGCAGTAACGAAAAAATCACGACTTGGCGCACCGGAAGAACTAAACTATGCCGCCATGATTATCTCTATTTTCGTTAGATATATTGAGCGTATTCCGATGGTAAAAGATCTTATTCAACGCCTCAAGGATGATATTGCCTTTAAACTAAATTGCGGGTTCCTAGTTTCAGATAGGGTACCTTCTGAATCGTAAACCCGTAATCAAACAACGCATACAAAAATGAAGCACCTCTTGCTAAGATAGAAATATCAATTGAAGGAGGTGCTTTTCTATGCCACATGAAGAACTAATCATCGTGCCCGTAACACTCCATC
>NZ_JAMBON010000007.1 GCF_023715655.1 Oceanobacillus luteolus
GTAATATTTATTTGGGTCATCTTTTCCTACCTCCATGTGTTGTTTTCTTGGTCGAAAATATTTTAACATGGGTCTGGAAGATGACCTATTTTTTTATACCTTTTTACACAATTATAAGGACGTTATCACGAATCAAGCTAGTATGGGAGTGTAATGTACAATAGAGAGGTTCTATTGACACGAATCAAGCTAGTATGGGAGTGTAATGTACAATAGAGAGCTTCTATTGTCACGAACGAATACTGTACGATAGCAAAATAGACAAGAGAGCAGCAATTATTAAAACGTATACCACGCCCCCAATCAAAAACCTGAAGAGAAGTTCTCTTCAGGTTTTCTCACTCTCATAATCACTTAAGCATACACTTTATCTTTCTTGAATCGGTTAAAGCTCAACGGTTCTGTTGGCATAATCGTTTCAGATTTTTCATTGATGATCTCTTCCATCAGTTTACCTGTACCAGTCGCTAAGCTGATTCCGTCCCCTTCATGTCCTGCTGCGATATAAAATCCTGGAACTTCGTCGACAGCTGAAACAATTGGTAAATGGTCCTCCGTATACGGTCGGAAACCAGTGTACGCACGAATGATTTTGAAATCATTCATCTTCGGATAAAATCGGAGTGCACGTCTTGCCATCGTTTCAACCACATTAATGTCAATCGTTGGATCATAACCAACAAATTGACGGCTGCTTCCGAGCAGGAAGTTTTGGCTTTCTGTCGGCTCCAAAACGAGAGCAACACCGTGTTTAGCAGTACGCTCATCAGCGATACGCTCACGGCCAAATTTATTCATAAGGTAACCAAATTCCATGACATTTCGCATCATGACGGGCTCTTGTCTCGCTCCGACAAGAATATGTCCTTTTCTCGGAATGATCGGAATATCTACATCGAGCATTTTTCCGATGAATGGTGCCCAAACACCAGCTGCGTTAACGACTTTTTTCGCACGTACATTTCCATTTGTTGTTTGGATAGTAAAGTCCGCATCGTCCTTTGAAATATGCTTCACTTCAGCTTGTGTTTTTACGGCTAATCCATAATCTCTCTCTGCTTTATCGATTAACGCATAGCAGAACATATACGGGTTAATTAAAGAGTCTGTTTCACATTCCAATCCGCCTGGGATGTCATGTGCGAAAAATGGTGATTCATTACGGATATCTTGCTGATCCAACACGTTAAACTTCAAACCGTTTTCCGTTTGTGTTTTAACCCAGTCAACAGCAGCCTGCATTTCATCATCATTATCACAAACTAGAATACTACCAGATCTTCTATATTCAAATGGTCGATCTAACTTTTTGGCCAAGTCTTCAATCAATTCTTGGCTTACCCAAGACATATGGCTGTCGAATCCGGGATCCTTATCAACGATGGATACGTTACCATCACAACGGGAACTTGTACCGCTTGCAATATCATTTTTCTCGATCAGAATACAGTCCAATCCTGATTCAGCAAGATAATAAGCTACTGAACAGCCGACAATTCCGCCGCCAATAATGGCAACTTCATAATTTTTTGTAGGCATACATCATAACCCCCAACCTATAATTAAAAAACAATTTAAAAGCTACCCTAAACTATCTCCGTTAATTATACGTATTCCAATTCTTTCTCCACTTCTTGTGCTTTTACCAAATCATCATATGCTGCGGATACTTTCGCACGGCCTTCTGGAATATGCGGGTGGAATTGGATACTTGCTGCATCCCGAGTTGCTTTCACTTCGCTGATAGCTGTTTGTAATTTACCAGTAATCTCAGAAGTATTCTTTTCTTTGATGACGATAGCCAGACCGGCAACCTTTCCTTGTTCACGGGCAACTTTCGAACTTTCAATTCCAGTAATATTCCCCGCGACATAAATTCCAGCTACCGGTGTCTCCATTTTTTCATTATGAACCGGCACATGACCACCAAGTTCCTCTGAGTAAATGAATGGACAACCGACAACTCCTGCAAGTTCTGCTAAAGGATACAATCCGCCAGCTATACAAACAAAATCGACAGGAATTTCCTCTTCGGAATTTCCAATGATGTCCCCGTGCATCGTGACATCAACCATGGTAACGGATTCAACTTTGTCTGTACCATTGATTTGTTTAATTGCCTTATTCAAATAGATTGGCATGCCCCACATCTTGATTCCATTTTTAGGATAATATTGGACGACTAAATCTTGAACCCATTTCCATTTTGCAAATCTGCTTCCGAATTGAATAAACTTCGATGGTGCCAAGTGTGCAATTCGTGACAAACGCTCCATCACAAGGCGCGGATTCGCTTGATCTTCTGAAACGACATTACGAGTTGGCAGAGCCATACTGTGAAGATCTACCCCGGCAAGCTGCAACTCTCTTGCAATCGCTGCAGATAACACGTTCACACCGACAACAATTCCCTTTTCGCCGACTTTTACACGATGAACGTTTGTCATTACTTGTGCAGCACCAATCGACATGACACCCGGTAATGTCCAGCCTGGAATAGGAGCTGGTGATTCTGCAGCACCTGTTGCGATAAGAACATTATTAGTTACAAATTTTTGTTGCTTCGTATGTACAACAAATTGCTTTTCCAATTTTTCTATATGATAAACCGAATAACCTAAACGAATGTCTGTATTCAGACTTTCCGCTTTTGTCTGTAACGCCTTGCTCTCTTCAATTCCGTTCCACCATTCACCACTCGGCTCTTGATGGAGCTGTCCAAGAAGACGGCCTCCAACTTTCGGAAATTCATCTAATACGACGACATCTAAATCATTTTCTCTGCATTGGATGGCAGCCGCTAACCCTGCAGGCCCAGCCCCAATAATAACAACATCTAATTGTTGCATTACTTCTGTCCCTCCTGCTCTTTGTACTCCGCGTATGTTCTTGGCTTCACGCCTTCCTTAGAAGGGTCTAATGGATGAGGCTGAACCTGCCCGCTTTCAACAACCATATTCTCCTGGATAGGAGTTAAACATGCCCGCACATTATCTTCCCCATCAACCGTTACCCGGCATTCAAAACAATGGCCGATATTGCAATAGATGCCACGAGGATTACCAGATTCCTCATGCTTACGCAACGTACGGACTCCATGAGCTAAAAGAGCCGATGCAATGGTATCGTTTTCAAATCCTTCATACGTTTTACCATCAAATTGGAATGTTACCTTTCGTTTTTGATCAATTTGACCTAACACCGGATGGTCTACTATTCTATTATTCATCTTTTGCCAGGCCTCCTAAATCTGTCAATGAAAGTGGTCTCACTGGAGGAGCGACCTTTAATGGAAGCTCATTTGTAGGATCTTCCCCTGTTATATCAGTTAATACCTTGTCAACAGCTTGACGGCATGTACGCCCACCACAAAAGCCCATCCCGGCTCTTGTCAGCAACTTGAGTTCACGTGCTGAACTGTTGTATTTTCTTGCTGTTTCTTCTAACTCTTGTAATGTTACTTCCTCACATCTACAAACAATTGTGTCTTTCATTGTAAGCCCCCTTGCTGTTAAAAGTTTGTTTATCACTTGTATTCTATCACCAAATTCTTTGAAAATATAGCAAAAATATCGTTTAATAGTTTTTTTACTATAAAATGCGACATGACGGGATACAGGTAAAGTTTTCCACCCCATATCCACGATAATTAATGGTCAAAATCATCAACAAAAGTGCACCTTTCATTCACGAAAAACTAGGACTAGTGATGGACACTCACCAGTCCTAGTTTGACATTATATTTCAGAATTAACAATAGGATAGATGGCGTTATTTCGTAATAGTGGCAGAAGTGAATCTGCCTCTACATTCCATTATAATCCTTTTTTCACTGCCGTTAAGGAAGTATCGATAATCGAAATCATTTTCTCTACTTCATCTTTTGTAATACAGAATGGTGGTGCAAATGCGATGGTATCTTGACCTTCATAAATGATTGCCCGGCCGATCATATTATGCTTCAGAGCTTCCTCTACTACCTTAGGTGCAAGCGGTTCTTCAAATGTTGTTTTTGTATCTCTATCTTTGAAAATTTCAATGGCACCGAGTAAACCAATTTGACGAATATTGCCGATTTCATCATGAGTTTGCTCTAGATATTTGAATCCTTTCAGTAATTCAGCACCCATTTGGTTTACATTTTCATTTAATTTTTCCTGTTCAATGAGTTCCAAGTTTTTAAGAGCGACTGCGCAGGCAGTATTATGACCGCTGTACGTATATCCATGGTAGAAGTTGCCCTCTGTCAGCTCTGTCAACTCTTCTTTAAGTCTATCAGTAAATACTACCCCTCCAAGCGGAGCATAACCGCTAGTCACACCTTTCGCAAACACCAACATATCAGGCACTACACCAAAGTTGTCGATACCAAAAGTTGTACCGGTTCTATAGAAACCATTGATGACCTCGTCTGCAATGAATAAAATATCGTTTTGATCGCAAATCTCACGAACTTCTTTAAAGAAGTCTTCTGATGGTGGCAGGTTCACCCCGCCAGAACCTTGAACTGGTTCAGAAATAATGGCTGCAATGGTTTCGGCACCTTCACGTTCGATTAATTCCTTCAGTGCGTCAATCGATGAATCTACATAGAGGTGTTCTTGAGATAGCCCTGGGAAATCTCTGAACGGGAACAACTCAGTCGCAGGTGAAGCACCAAGGGATACTCCATGATAAGATTTTCCGCGAGAGATGATTTTTGTTTTCTTTTCATAGCCTTTCATTTTCCAGTAGTAACGTGCCGTTTTAAATGCCGTGTCATTCGATTCTGAGCCACCACAAGTGAAAAATGTGTAGTTGAGATCTCCAGGAGTCATTTCGGCGATTTTTGCTGCTAAACGAATGACTGGTTCATGGCTATTCGTTGCGAATGTGGAGCTGTAAGCCAATTTTTTCATTTGCTCCATTGCCGCAACTGCAAGCTCCTCTCTTCCATGTCCGATGTTAACATTCCATAAAGAAGACAGACTATCAATGACTTCTCTTCCTCTTATATCTTTTAAATAGATTCCTTTTCCTTCTGTAAAAATAAACCCTGGCCCATCTGCCTGTTGTTGTTTGAATGAGGTGGATGGATGAAAGAAATGCTTCTTATCCAGTTCAGCCAATTCTTCATATTGCTTTTGTAAGCTTTCCGTTTCTCTTAATAACATATTCATTTTCCCTCCAGGTATTATTATATTTTTTCAGCTATTAAGCTATTGGATTTCCTGATTAATAGCCTAGTTAAAGGTGTTGCTGCATAGGATTACATAGATTTTCTATAATTCAGCTTAAAACTTACGACCTTTGGCTCTGTCATCTCCTGGATGGCATATTTCACACCTTCTCTTCCCAGTCCAGATCCTTTGACACCACCAAATGGCATACCGTCAATCCGATAATCACTACTATCGTTGATCATGATTCCACCAACATTCATTTTCTCGATGGCTTCAAATGCTTTTTCGATATCTCTTGTGAAAATTCCCGCTTGCAGGCCATAGTCAACGTCATTCGATTGTTGGATCGCAGTAGAAAAATCATCCACGGCATATAGTAGTACAACCGGACCAAATATTTCCTGCTTTGCAATTTTGCAATCTGCCGGAACATCCGTTAAAACAGTTGGATAATAAAATGCTCCTTCCCGCTTGCCTCCAATTAAGAGATTTGCACCTTTATCAACTGCTTCATTCACCCATCGCTCTACTCTCATCGCTTCCTTTTCGTTAATCATCGGACCCATATCTGTCGTTTCCAGCATCTTATCTCCCACACGATATTGATTAGTCTGGACAATGAACTCGGAGCAGAATTCATCATAGATTTCCTGTTCAATATAAATCCGTTGGACTCCAAGACAGTTTTGACCCGTGGCATAAAAAGCTCCCGATACCGTTGATTCTACTGCCTCTTGAACATCGGTATCCTTTAAAACGATGACAGGTGAGTTGGATCCCAGCTCCATGCTTATCTTTTTCAATCCTGCTTTATGTGCAATCTCTTCTCCTGTTTCTAGGCCACCTGTAAAGGAAACCATTCGAATCGCCGGATGAGTGACTAGCATATCGCCTATTTCTCCACCATGCCCTGTAATAACCGAGAGCACTTTGGCCGGTAAACCTGCAGCTTCAAATGCTTCCGCTAATAGCAGAGCGCTAAGCGGCGTAACAGTTGCCGGCTTGACGATAATGGCATTTCCTGACGCTATAGCGGGACCGATTTTATGGGCAACTAAGTTGAGTGGGTCATTAAAAGGTGTAATGGCGGCAATGATTCCAATTGGAAAACGATAATAATAGCCCAGGCGATCTTCACTGCCTTCTCTTTGATCGAAAGGAATGGTTTCTCCATGGATACGCCTTGCCTCTTCAGCTGATATCTGCAATGTTTGGATACAGCGTTCCACTTCAGATCTGGCTTGAACAATGGTCTTACTACCTTCCAATGCAATAGTTTCCGCATACTTTTCACTATTCTTTTTAATATAATTAGCAGCCTCGTTTAAGATGCTGACCCTTTCGTGGACCGGCATCGCAGCAGCAATTTCAGCCCCTTCTTTCGCTTGTTCGATGGCGTATAACACATCTTCCTCCGATGCTGCGGGAACACTGGTTATAAATGAATCGTCTTGCGGGTTCCAAACTGCAATCGATTCGTCTTTACTGACCCATTCACCTGCAAGAAACATTTTCGTGTGGAGCACTTCGGTTTTCATAACATCACACCTTCCTGAAAAATGATTAAAAGATTACTGCTTCAATAATCTTAGAGCAGATGCTGCAAGAATGGATACGCCCATCGGAAGACAGCGCTCGTCAATATCAAACGTATTTGTATGCAAGTCACGTGAGATTCCATCCTGCATAGCACATCCAAGAAAGAACATGGCTCCTGGTATTTGTCTTGTCATATATCCAAAATCTTCACCACCAAGACCAAATGGTTTTTGCACAATCTTTAGCTCTGGGTACAGTTCTGTGGCAGCATTTCTTATCACTTCATTCACTTCGCGATCATTATTTAAAGCTGGTTCACCTCGTTCTACAACGAATGTATAGGAGCCTCCGAAAGGCTCCACCACTTTAAATGCTTGCTCCACCTCTTTGGCGAGCTGATCTCTGACTTCAGGTGAGTAACTTCTCAATGTACCTGTGATCGATACTTCTTCAGGAATGATATTGCTGGCAGTTCCCGTCTGGATTTGACCAATGCTTGCAACAGCTGTATCCAGTGCAGATATTTTCTTGGAGATGATTCCGTAAAACGCTTGCAAAAAGGAGCCTAGCATCCAAATCGGATCCGTTCCCAAATGCGGATATCCACTATGCCCTCCTGTCGCTTTTATTTTTCCATGGAAAACATCGACATTTGCCATACTATAGCCATCATTCATTTGGATGGTCCCTACAGGTTCCCAAGGACACATGTGAAGAGCAATAATCGATTCGACGTTTTCCAATACCCCCTCCTGAATCATGCGGGGTGCTCCAGATAAACCTTCATGGTCCGTCGCTTCTTCCGCAGGCTGGAAAATTAGTTTTATCGTCCCTTGGAATAATCCTTCTCTAGCCTTTTCCGCTAGTATTTTCGCTGTTCCAAGTAAAATTGCTGTATGGGCGTCATGGCCACATGCGTGCATCACACCGGGATTTTTTGATACAAAACTATGTTGATTTTTTTCCATAATCGGCAAAGCATCCATATCAGCACGAATCGCCACTGTTTTCCCTTCACCAGCAGAAATGGTTGCTACGATTCCAGTATTTGCAATATGTTCTTGAACAGAAACTCCTTCTATCTCCTTCAATTTTTCAGCAACAAAATCTGCCGTTTGATATTCCTGAAAGCTTAATTCTGGGTATTGATGAAGATGTCTCCTCCAGCTCACAAGCTGACCTTCAATTGCCATCACTTCTCCAATAAGTTCATTCGTTACCATCATTAGGTACTCCCCCCTGCCTGCCAACGCCTATATAATTAACGTGGAGATGGTATCATCTTTTATAATCAACTCTCTTGGAAAATTCGTAAGCACTTCACAGCCCGTTTCTGTCACTCTGAACGTTTCACTTATTTCAATTCCATAATCCTCAAACCATAGGCCCGGTATTAAATGGAATGTCATATTCGGCTCTAAAACAGTGAGGTCTCCTTTACGGATACTTGCTGTATGTTCACCCCAATCAGGTGGATAACTTAAACCGACGGAATAACCAACTCTTGATTCTTTGACCAGTCCATGCTGTGAGATGATTTTTGACCAGGCAAATTCGATCTCTTCACAAGTAACACCTGGTTTGACCACATCAAGGGCTGCATTTAATCCCTCAACCACAACCTTGGATACATCCAATGCTTCCTCACTTGGCATTCCAAGTGATACAGTACGGGCCAGCGGTGCATGATAGCGTTGGTGGCATCCGGCAATTTCAATAATGACCATTTGATTATTTGTATATTTCCTATCCGTCCAAGTGATATGTGGCGTAGATGTATTTCTTCCAGAAGGAAGCATAGGTACAATCGCTGGGTAGTCTCCGCCGAAATCATCCGTCCCCCGGACTAAATCCCGATAAATATCGCCGACGGCATCACACTCTCTAACACCCTCCTGGATGGAATTCACAGCAGTTTGCATGCCGATTTCTACAATTTTTGCTGCTTTCTTCATGTATTCAATTTCTTGGTCGGATTTGATAATACGTACATAGTTGACTAGTAAACTAGCATCAGAGAATGTCGCATTAGGAAGATTTCTTTTTAGACATTCGTATGATTTTATAGAAAAAAAGTAAGAATTCATTTCAATTCCAATGGACCGGTTGGATTGACCAATTTGCGTTAAAATTTGAGCAGCAAATTCGCTAGGATGCTTTGTTTTTGATTGCACATAATCTTCTGGGTAAGGGATAATATTTTCATGATAAAGCCAGGTAGTAGCTTTAGCAGCATTCGCATCCATTTGTCTGCCTATCCATATCGGCTGATCCTCATCGACCATCACAACTAGCATCTGATCTACATAAAATGACCAGCAGTTAAATCCAGAAAGGTAATTCATATTGGAAGGGTTAGTCACGATTAAAACTTCAATCCCTTTTTCCTGCATACTTTTCTTTGTTTGATCTAGTCGTTTTTTATACTCTTTCAAACTGAATGGCAACATCATGTTCCCTCTCTTTCTGATGTAAATATTATTTTATAAGATTGTGATGATTCCCTAACTTAATTATAGAAGGAATACTCCAATAATACATTCGATAATTTGTATGAATTTTATAAAATATTTTCATACAGTTTGATTTATATTGTTCTTTATACAGATTTACCTCATGAAAATGCTGATAAAATAAAATCAGGCACTCTGCCGAACAGAGTGCCTGTAGCTTTTAATCTATATATTTGTATTAAAGCCCATTTATAGGTGAAGGGCTTGATTTCTCAATTTGTTCTCTCTTAATGACACCTGTCGACCAGACCCGAATACTAAAATCCAACAGAAAGAGATCATCTGGATTAACGAGTGATAGTCCTGTCAGTGATTCAATCTTCCTTAACCGATATAAGAGAGACTGACGGTGAAGATTGAGTTCTCGTGCAGTTTGACTTACATTTCCGCTATTGCGGTTGTATCCTTTGAATGTATGAATTAAATCCATATCCCGTTTTTCATCATATTGTATTAATGGTAAGAGCGGACCCGCGATTATTTCTTGCACTTCTTCATTTATCGCCAAATTAAGCAATAACCGATTCATACGCATTTCATCAAATTTTAGCCGTTTACCTATTCCAATTTGATTCCTTCCCATATCCAATGCCGCTTTTGCTTTTTTGAAACTTTTAGGAAACTCTCCAATACCTTCTCTATGTTTTCCAATTCCCCACGAAAAGGTCAAACCAGGAAAGAAATGATGTAATCTACGTTCAATCAAATCTAAAAAATGATTAACGGAATCAGTGGTGGATTCTTTCGTTACTTCTAAAAAGATGATGATAAGGTCATCTTCATAAGCAAATAGCATTTGATGTTTAACAGCTTCTGCCGCATAAATCAATTCTTCTTTTAGATAGCTGATCATCTGCTCCAGTTCATTCTCATTATTTAAATTTCTATTATAATCTTTTTCCATTAATGTATCTAAATTCTCTGGATACCCTACAATACATTCGTAAGGTAGTTCTAAATTACATTGAAATTGCTCGGCTTTCGTCGTTTTATATTCCTCGGACAAATTCTCATCCTTAATCACTTTTAACAGAAATTCATTTTGCAAGTGCATCTCAGCTTCCGTAGCGACACTATTTCGAGTAAACCATAATGCAGAAGCCATCGTTGCGTGTTCTATTATATGAATCTTTCCCTGATTTAACGGATCGTTTACATCAGATAAAACACAAATTTCCCCTTCATGTTCCCCATTTGTTTGAATCGAAAGGTGATACAAGTTGAATTCTTCATCTGTTATCACTCTAATTTTAGACTGCAGCGGATGATTCGATCCTTCCTGTTTGATTTGCTTTTTAAATTGATTCCTTATCGCAAAGACCTTGGAATGGTCCGCACTGCCAGCTACCGGTTTTCCTTTCTTGTTTAAAACTAAAATAGGAAGATTCAGCTCTTGTTCGACATAACTTGAGATTTGCCTTAAGTCTTTACCATCTAAAATCATTTGAATCAATTTTTGTGGAATCCCATTTGAACGCTTTAGATCGAGCTGCTGAATTTGATTTAATTCTCTCATCACTTCTTGGATGATATCAGCAAAGCGGATTTCCCATGGCAATTCGATGATAATAAAGTTTCGCTCTTCCGCGAATCGAATAATCTCATCAGGTATCTCAAATATATAGCGTCCTGTTGCAATCGCTAATGCTGATGCCCCTGAATCATATACATCTTTCACAAACTCTAATAAAATATCAATATCCTCGTGACAGCCAATTCCTGTCGTGAGTACAAATTCATTTTCTCTTACAAAATTTTCAACAGGGTATTCTATAACCGAAACCCATTCCACCATTTTATTATTTAATACAGCTTTACCTGTCTTTAATGTAGACGTTTTCAAAAGGGGGAGTTCGATAATATCACGGACATGCAACATTTCACAATCTCTCCTCTCAAATGTCACCAATAGATTATATTCTGGAACGACCAAATAAACACACACGAAATGATTGAGATACACTTCCATCATACAAGAATCCCAATTGGTTATAAACATCTTTGCTAATAAAATGTAAAACACCTTATAACTTATAGATTTATAAGGTGTTTTACTTCTTTATTTAATGTTTGTTTTTGCAGGAGAGTTTTGGGTGTACGAAGCTTCTACATGCATCTCCGCTGGTTCTTCTTCCTTCCACCAAAGAGCTTGAACTGGATTTTTCAGTATCTCATCCACTTCGCTTTGATCTTCAATAGTTGGTGCAGAACCTCTTAACGATTTGCCAGCTGTTTCTTTTACAAAGAGACTGACTACTATAAGACCGACTATACAGGCAGCTATCAAGTAATATGCAGGAATCATACTGTTGTCCGTCATACTTACTAGCCAAGCGATAATTAGCGGGGTTGTCCCACCAAATAATGAGGTAGAAATATTATACGTGATCGCAAGTGAACCATAACGTACTTTGGTAAAAAATAGGGACGGCAATGTTGCAGGTAGAACACCTTGGAAAGCTGCGAGCATGATTCCAAGTATAAACAGCCCAGAGAAAACAATAAAACCATTACCTGAACTCATCATCATAAATGCTGGTACTCCAAGGATAATGTTTCCGATTAGAGCCCCTATCACAATCTTGTTGCGACCAATTCGATCACTCCAATGACCCATTATTAAGATGATAGGAATAATGGAAACCATCACTAGAAGTGAATAAACCAATCCCTTTGTTTCACCGTAACCAAGTTCTTCAGTTAAATAGGATGGCATATAAGTAAGGACCATATAGAGCGCTGTATTATAGAAGAATACTACTCCTAAACAAATTAGCAATGGCTTCCAATGATTCGTTAATATTTCTTTAAGCGAAGCACGATGCCGATCTTCTTCCTTTGCTTCTTCCAATGCCATAAATGCAGGCGTTTCCGATAAGCGAGAGCGCATATAAAAACCAATAACTCCCAACGGCCCAGCAATCAAGAATGGCAGCCGCCATCCCCATTCCACCATTTTTTCAGGACCGAGGATGTAAGTCAACAATGTAACTAATGCAGCACTAGAAGCAAAACCCACGAGTGTTCCAACTTCTAAACCACTTGCTAAAAAACCACGTCTTTTATCCGGCGTCGACTCGGCTATGTAAGTCATAGCACCTGCATATTCTCCTCCGGTTGAGAACCCTTGAATTAATCTGGCAAACAGCAACAAAATAGGAGCTGCAACACCTATAGTAGAATAGCTTGGAATAAGACCAATAAACACGGTAGACGCTGCCATCATAATTAGTGTAAGCGAAAGGATTTTCTTTCTACCAATCCGATCCCCCAACATCCCAAACACCAAACCTCCAACTGGACGTGCAATAAATGCAATGGCAAATGTAGCAAATGCATAAATCAATTGATAAGCAGGATCGATCTCAGGAAAGAACACTTTACCAATCGTAACAGCCAAATACGCATATAGACCAAAGTCAAACCATTCCATGGCATTACCAAGTGATGTAACGAAAACCGTCTGTTTAGCAGCCTTCCTGTCTACAACAATAATATCGTCTTTTTTTAAGTTACTCATATTTTTTCCTCCAACTTCATCTAAGTATAGGGAATAACAATTTGAAATCTGCCGTACTAATTATTTGTTATGTGACTCATAGATAATAATAGTTAAATAGAAAAGATAGACCACCCCATATAAGCGCTTTCATTATATGGTTCGAACTTGATAATTCATTTCTGACAAGTGAATTACATTTCGTATCAAGATTTCACTTTACTGTGTTTTCACTATATTAACAGTAGTTAAAAAACTAAACAATGCACAAATTGTATGAAGAATATTTTCTACCTTTTAGACAATCTAACTAGAGATTTAAAAATGATTCCCTCCACTTCATATTGCATTTACAACGTCGATGAATATTTATATCTAGTCTGGTAGTTACGAAGTGTACCGTACTAAATAGCTTGCCCTAGACATTGCAACCCGTTATAAGATTCATAAAAATCTAATGTTTTTTACAATAAGATGAAGCGATTGTTAAATTGTTTTTGCCAATTCTTTGAATAAGCAGATTACCTCAACGTTTTGTTAGCTACCATCATTTTTTCCTTTGACATCATAATGATATTGGTTTGTTATGAGAACTCCACAGTTTTCTTACATATTTCAGTTATTCTATAAGGGAAGTCAAATGTTTAGGAGGTCAATAGATGAAGATCAAACAAGTTCTTACAGGTGTACTTTCTGTTGGTATCGCATTGACGTTAGCTGCTTGCTCAGGAGAAGCGGAAGACCAAGAAGACATGATGGAGACCCCACCAGCTGAGACGGAAACGACCCCAAGTACAGGAGAAACGGATCCGGGGACAGACACAGAAATGGAAGAAGAGGAACCTGCTACTGATTCAGAGCCAGGATCTGAACCAGGTGATGCTGAGGATCCAAACGCTGAAACGGAAGATGAATTAGAAACAGAAGAGCCGACAGATTCAGAGGAATGATAGTGGCTCGAAAGTTAAATTTTATGTTAGATGACTCCCCCTTTATATAAAAGATAATGACTGTCTGTCTATGTGCAGGCAGTCTTTTTATGTTCATTGTTGGATAAAACATCAATGGAAAAATAAAGGACAGGCCATTTCTGTCATCGTCTATTCGATGACAGAAATGGCCTGTCCCTACCTCGATTTATCTACTTAAAATAAGAAACTTTCTTCAAGGTTGCACAAAGTGGCAGTGCAACAAGAATTCCAATCACACTTGATGTGATATCTCCAGGGATGGATGCTAACGGTGTTATCCAGTTGCCATAAAGGATTACTTCACCTAGATAATATACAGCGATCATTACTGGAGTGGATACGAGCATCGCAGTCAGGTTGAAGGCAAAACTGTTCCCTTTTCTACCATTAGCCCAAGCAATTTTTCCGATAATATAGCCCTGCAATCCACGTGCCACAATCGTAATTGGTGTCCAGATTACCCATCCACCTAACAAATCAAATAATCCCATTCCAATCGCTCCGGCAATGGCTCCTTTTTTCGGACCAAAGAGTATGGAAGCGATAAAGAGCATCGCTGTTCCTAAATGTACAAGCCCGCCATTTGCAGCAATCGGTAGTCTGATATTAATAAAAGTAGCAATAAAAATAAGTGCGACTAACATAGAGGTAAGTATTAAATCTTGTGTTTTCATTCGTTGCTTCGCATAATTTGGTGTCTGCTCCATCTCGATATTCCTTCCCAAGTAGAATTTTCTTATTACTTTAGCAAAGAATTGGCATAATCCAAAGTGTCAATTTATGAATTTTTAATGGGGTCAGTTTAGATTGGCATATATTTATTGAAAGGCCACCCCGGGTTCATGACAATCTGGCCTGCAAATGGTAAAATAGGAAAAGTTTCAATTGTTCGCCTAATGGAGGTTACTATGAAAAAAGTTGCTGTCATACAAGACTTATCATCCTTTGGAAAATGCTCATTAACAGCTGCGATACCTGTTCTTTCCGTTATGGGAGTGCAAGCATGTCCATTGCCAACAGCGGTTCTTTCTGCACAAACGGGTTATCCTAGTTATTTCTGGGAAGATTTCACATCCAAAATGAATCAATTCACGGAAGAATGGAATAAGCTCGAGGTAACCTTTGATGGAATATTCACTGGCTTCGTAACAGGCGGGGAGCAGATCAATAATATATTCCATTTCTTGGACACCTTTTATAAAGAAGAAACACGTTTACTCGTAGATCCAGTCATGGGAGATGACGGAGAAGTTTATGATATATTTAGCGACGGCCTGCTGGAGAGAATGAAGGACCTGGTGAAGCAAGCAGACGTCATTACACCAAATGTAACCGAATGCTGCCTATTATCGGGGCTTTCCTTTGAAAAACTGCAGAACTACTCAAGTGCAGAAGATTACATGAAAGCACTGGAAGAAACAGGTAAACATCTGCGCCAAGCAACCGGAGCTGAAGTGATTATCACCGGCGTGAATCCCCCTGCGCTTCCTGGTGACAAGCAGTCCATTGGAAATCTTTATATTGATAAAAACAACGCCTTTTACCAAGGTATGGAATATAACGGGAAGAGCTATTCTGGTACTGGTGATTTATTTGCATCCGTCATTATGGGAAGTATGATGCGTGGGGAAAACCTGAAAGATGCAGTCCAGCTTGCAGTAAAATTCCTCACTGAAGCTATTCATGATTCTTCGGTGGAAAGCGTCCCTGAAATCGAAGGAATTAATTTTGAAAAGTATTTGGGGATGTTGTTGTAATACGGAATTATGTTAATCTTAAAACTAAGAAATGAATCTAGTAACGGAGGGAATCATATGTCTTACTTCGCAGCGTTTTTAAAAATGAAAGACCTTGAATTGAGCCAAACGTTTAGACCCGATCATTTATCTTACTTGGAAGAGTTAGAAGAACAGGGAAAGATTTTTGCTAGAGGTCCATTGGAAGATGGAACAGGCGGGTTGGTTATTTATATTGCTGATAACTTTAAGGAAGCTAAAGAAATGGCAGAGAATGATCCGTATATCGTCCATGAAGCACGGGAGCTTTCCTTACATAAGTGGAATATGACGACTGGGAAATAATCGTTCTACTAAAATAACTACCCAAGTGAGGGATGCTGAGCTCCCTCACTTGGGTAGTAAAACTGTAAATAACTTTGACATGAATCAAAAAACTTTCAAACAGCTCAAGATATCATGTTCTTCATTTGCCGTGCTACTTCTTTCGGATTATCCGCACCTGTAATGGCACTGCCTACAATTACAATATCCGGCTTCTCTTGAATGATTCGAGGAAGTGACTCCAAGTTCACGCCACCGGCCACTGCAATTTTGAGGTCTAATCCTTTTACAAGGGAAAATAAATCAGTTTGAAAACCTTCCTGTTGCTGCCTGTCTTTTCCTAGATGCAGGCTGACTAATTGAACACCCACTTTCGATAGCTCTTCCATGCGATTCCTTGAATCGACTTCAAGTAAATCAATCATAATTTCGCCGCCTGACTCCTCAGCAACTTCAAGTGTGTCTTTAATAGTCAAATCAGCTGAAAATGCCATAACAGTAGTAATATCCGCTCCAGCAGAGAAAGCCTGTTTTGCTTCATGTTTACCAGCATCACAAGTCTTCATATCTGCTAAAATTTCATGGTTCGGATATCGGTTATGAATCTCCCTCACAATTGCCATACCATATTCTTTAATGACACCAGTTCCTACTTCAATGATGTCAATGCTTTCGCTCACCTCTTCGATTAATTGGAAACAACGATCCCACGATAGCCTGTCCAATGCTAGTTGCAGTTTCATCGTTCGATCCTCTCAATCTCGCCGAGTTTTTCTCGTACTTCTTCATAATATGGGAGTCCCTCGTTATCCCCTACAACACTCACAACCATTGAGCCAATCGTATTACCGAAATGGAGCGTCTTTCCAAGCGGCCATTCATTTAGAATTCCATAAAGGACACCCGCATTGAATCCATCTCCTGCACCTACCGTGTCGACGACTTTATTAGCTTTCACCGGTTTTGCATCAATGGTTTCACCATTGTAGTGCCCGACAGAGCCTTCACTGCCTTGTTTCACAGCGATAAAAGAGATGCCCATCGATTTCACCTTTTCAATGATTACATTCGGATCCTTCTCACCAATGATGATATCCATTTCTTCGGCACCAGCAAGCAGTATATCCACTTTAGGTAAGATGGATGATAAAACTTTCCTTGCTTCTTCTTTCGTCCACATCTTCAAACGAATATTCGGGTCAAAGGAAACAAGTAGATTATGTTTTTTCGCGAGTTCAATCGCCTTCTCCATCACTTCGATGTGAATATCACCAATAGCCGGATAGATGCCTGTAAGGTGAAGTATTTTTGCATCTTTAAAATATGCTTCATCCAGATCTTCAGGCGTTAATGTTAATGTAGGAGACTTATCACGATAATAAAATGTCCGGACATTGCCGTCCGCCATAATCTCCTTAAAGTTCAAGGAAGTTGGGTATCCGTCGACAAACTCAGTATGCGACATATCAATTCCTTCACCACGGGCAAAATTATAAATGTATTTTCCGAATTCATCATTGCCCAATCGGCTGATATAACCAGTTTTCAAACCAAGCCGAGCACAACCGATAGCGAGATTCAGTTCTGCGCCACCAATTTTCTTTTCAAATCCGTTTACAAATCTCATCGGCCCATTGGATTGGGGACTGAAGGCAATCATCGCTTCACCTATTGTTATAATATCATTCATATTCATCTATCTCCTTACAAGTTTTACTTGCTTAAAATTTCTACTTTACCTTCTCTGGCAAGAATGACTTTACTCGCCATCTCAGGGAATAGTCCCGTTTCAACTACCCCGGTCAAAGACTTCAATTGTTCATGGAGAGTCACTGGATTTTCAATTAAGTCGAACTTACAATCTAAAATATAATTACCATTATCGGAAATGAATACCCGACCATCCTTTTCCCTTGGTTCTGGGGTACATCCAAATGCAGCAATATACTCCATTGTCTTTTCATAACCGAAAGGAACTACTTCGACTGGTAATGGAAAGTTTCCCAACACGGATTTCACCTTTGATGAATCAGCAATGATTATCAATTCATCTGCAGCCTGATCAACAATTTTTTCTCTGACAAGGGAACCGCCTCCACCTTTTAAAAGATTCAAGCTTGAATCAACTTCATCAGCACCATCGATGGCAAGGTCAATCTGCTTGGTTTCAGAGAAATCGGTTAATGGAATACCAAGTTCTTTTGCCAGTTTTTCCGTTTTAACCGAAGTCGGAATTCCTTTAATCTGAAGTCCCTGTTGCACCCGCTCTCCAAGTTTCCGCAACATATAGTTAACCGTTGAACCAGAACCTAGTCCAACTATCATTCCATCTCGTATATATTTGACAGATGCTTCTGCTGCTATCTGTTTATCCTCCATAGTAATTCACCTCTTAGCCGGTATTAAAATAATGCCGGGTTGATCAATTTTGGAATATAAAATGCAATTTGCGGGAAGAACGCCACAAACAGTAATATAACCAAAATAATTGCAATATATGGTATCACTGCAACGAAAGATCTTTCCACAGACATATTCCCGATCTTCGCTGCGAGTAATAAACATAGACCATATGGTGGTGTGATAAGACCAATCGCAAGTGTAATGACAACAATAAGACCTAGGTGCACAGGGTCTATGCCAAACTCAAGGGCTGTCGGCAGTATGACAGGAACAAATAAAATCATTGCTGGAATCGCATCCATAAACGTACCGATAAATAGGAAGAATCCAATGATAATCAAAATGAACAGCCATTTTGAACCGATATTGCTGTCAAAGAACTCTTGAGCCATAGCTCCTATCTGGTAATAACTCATCAGCTCACCGAGCGCACTGGCTGCTGCGAGAGCAAACAATGACAAGGAACTTAGTGCAAGCGTATCCATTAAAATCCCTGATAAATCTTTTACTTTTATCGTCTTATAATAGAACATGCAAACTATTAAAGTATAAATCGAAGCCACTGCAGCAGCTTCTGTTGCAGTAAAAAATCCACTGATAATACCGCCTATAATAATGACAGGTGTAAAAAGTGCTGGAATCGATTCTCCGAGTAATTTAAGGAATTTTTTAATTTCCACCCGTTCCGCTCGTGGATAATTGCGCTTAATCGCTACGATATAAACAAAAACCATCATTCCTACTCCTATGAGTATCCCCGGAACAATTCCACCAAGAAACAAAGCACCAATCGAAGCATTCGTCAGTCCAGCGAAGATAATCATCGGGATACTTGGAGGAATGACAACTCCTACCGTAGATGACGCAGCGGTAATCCCTACAGCAGTTTCTTTGTCATACCCTTTTTTCAGCATACTTGGAATAAGGATTTTCCCTACGCCTGCTGTATCTGCCTGAGCCGCCCCGGAAACTCCCGCAAACATCATGGAAACGAGAACGTTTGCATGGGCAAGACCACCGCGGATCGGCCCGACAATCGCTAAAGCAAGCTCAATCAACTTTTCGGAAATCTTACCGGAATTCATCAGATTAGCTGCAAGAATAAATAACGGAACAGCGAGTAGAACGAAGGAGTCCAGTCCGTTCACCATTGACATCGGCACCGTTGCTTCCGGTGTATATGGAATGCTGATAATACCAATTAAAGCAACGATCCCTATTACAAATGCAATCGGAACCCCAATAATCATTAACACGAGAAATATAGCTAGAAGTAAAAAGCCCATTACTCGATAACCTCCTTCGCTTTAACTGCTCTCACATGGTCAATCAGATGTGAAATGGAATAAACAATCATCGTCAGTGCCATAATTGGAATTGCAATCCACACGTAACCCATCTTCATTTCCGGCAATGTCGCCCATCTGTAGTTCCAAAACTCTGTAACGACCTGCATGCCTAACAGGAAGATGACAAAATTGAAAACAATGAGCACTAAATCATTAAAAATGCTTAGTCCCGCTTTTTTCGCACCGGTCAATTTCTGTACAATAAAATCGAAGTTGAAATGTTCACGGCGATTAATCATAACTGCTGCACCCATGAATATTGCCCAAATGAATGAATAATTCGCCACTTCTTCTGTCCAGATGATGGAAATACCGAGATGTCTCGTTATAATTTGCAGTACAATGACAAAAACGAAGATGCATAGAAACAAAACACCAACAGTCATTTGTATTTTTTCCAAAGTGTTTACAAACTTCTTCATGTTTCTCTCCCCCTAACCCTTACTCTAAATCTCTGATCTTTTGAAGTAATTCTTCAGCTTCAATCTCCTTTACGAACTCATCTAAAATCGGTTCAGCCACTTCAATAAATGGTTCACGATCAATTTCGTTCACGACTGCACCTTCTTCAATTGCTTTTTCTTTATATTCAACATCCTGCGTATTCGTCGCTTCTCGTTCCGCAATCACCGATTCTTCGGCAGCCTTCAAAATAATTTCCTGATAGTTTTCAGGTAGGTTATCAAATTTCTCCCCATTAAACAAAACGAGTCTTGTCGTAAAGTCATGTGCAGTTTCCGTTATATACTTACCGTTCGGCGTTGTATGGTGCGCTTGCTGCACGAAGAACGGGTAAGCGTTTTCAGACGAGTCAACAACATCCTGCTGTAATCCTTGGTAAAGCTCTCCCCAAGAAATAGATGAAGGAATTGCACCTGTCGCTTGCCAGAAGTCAGAAATGACACCTGATGTTTGTGTCCGGAGAGAAACCCCTTTTAGGTCATCAATCGATTCCAATGGCTTTTTCCCATAGAAATGTCTGACACCAGCAGTCCAATAACCTAGTACTTTAAAGGAGTTATTCGACTTTTCATTAATAATCTCGGCCATTTCTTCCCCAACTGGCCCATCAATGGCACGAAGCCAGTGATCATAACTTTTAAACAAATAGGGTGCTGATAAAATATCAACTTCTCTAATACCTGTCTGTGTCATCAATCCCGGCGAAACGACTACGAGGTCGGCTGCACCCAACTGAAGTTTCTCGACAAGTTGGGATTCTTCTGTACCAATCGTTCCAGCATGGACTTCGACTTCAATTTTTCCGTCGGATTCATTTTCTACGACTTCTTTAAATTTCAATAATCCTGTCTGATAAGGATTATCAGGCGATGTCTGGTTATGAGCGGCAATCAATTTGATTGTTCCGTCCGCCTCCACTTCCAGTTCATCCGTTCCACAGGCAGATAATAAAAACACCATCAGCAATCCGAGTATGACCATAAAACTCTTACGCATGTTACAAACCCCTTTCGAATGCTTTCACTTTATCTGTATACTGTTTCGCAACAGCAGTTAATTTCTCGTAATCTTCTTTCGTATTCAATTTTCCTGCGTTTACGAGATTGCTCCCAATACCGACCGCAGCACTTCCCTTCGCAAGGTATTCCGTCATATTATCTAGCGTAATACCTCCTGTCACCATTGCTTTAACATGTGGCAGTGGACCGAGAATATTTTTTACATAATTTGGTCCAAATGTCCCCGCAGGGAAAATTTTGACCATTTCAGCACCGTGTTCATAGGCAGTTACTATTTCTGTCGGGGTGAGCACTCCTGGAATATTCAAGATCCCGTATCGGTTTGTCAGTTTCAGCGTTTCCGTGTTCAATGTAGGCGAAACGATGAAAGAAGCACCCGCCATAATGACAGCCCTTGCCGTTTCCGTATCTAGCACTGTCCCTGCCCCAATGTTCATTCTATCTCCGACATGTTTTACAGCTGTTTCAATGATGTGAAGGACCCGTGGTGTTTCTGCAGTAATCTCGACAGAATTGATTCCTCCTTCATGAAGCGCTTCCAATATAGGCACAATATTTTCTTCATTTGCTTTTCTGATAACGGAGACCACTTTCTCCTGTTGGATTTGTTGTTCTATACTCATTGATATCGCTCCTATTCTAAATTGGCGTGTTTTTGATTCAAACTTGTATGGCTGCTTTCGTCTTTATACTTTTCAAGAAGATAAACGATGACTGCATCGAGCAATAAATGTGCCGATTGGTCAAACTGATTGCCAAGAGGCTGGATCGTATCCGGTTCCATCCCTGTCCGCTTTTTTGTAGCAGCAGGGATGATGAGAAACTGGTCGCTGTAAGCACCTATTTTTGATGCTTTATTCGTTGTTACAAGCGCGGTTCTCGCATCAATTTCCTTTGCCTTCTTTGCATAGTTGACCAGCGAACCTGTACTTCCCGAGCCTGAAATAAGAATAAGTAGATCATCAGAAGCAATGCTTGGTGTGATTGTTTCACCAACGACGTATACAGAATAACCCGCATGCATGAGCCGCATGGCAGATGTTTTCCCAATTAATCCGGAACGGCCCGTCCCTGCAATGAAGATCCGGTTTGCCTCTCTCATGGCTTCGGCAAGTTGGATTGCTTCTTCGGAATTCACTTTGGCTAGAACTTCGCTGACTTCTGCAGCAACAGTATGAATGATATTATTCATTTTGCATCAACCTTTCTTCAGATGATTCTCTCACGATAATTTTTGGTTCGAAACGATGCACTTCCGGCTCGATCTTTCTATTTTTCCCTTCCATCAATTCGAAGAGGACTTGAACGGCTTTCTTCCCCATTTCAAATGTCGGTTGTTCAATTGTCGTCAGTGTTGGATTATAGATGCTTGCATAGGAAACATCGTCAATCCCGATAAGTGCCATTGTTTCAGGTATGTTTATGTCATTTTCCTTCGCATATTTCAATATTTCCAACAATGTCCGGTCATTAATCGCAAGTACCGCTGTTGGAGGATTAGGCAGGGCAAGAAAATCCTTCAACTTGTCCTTGATACTAGAAATTTTACCGTCGATAATGTAATCCGGATTATATTCTATATGATGTTTTTCCAGTGCTTTTTTGAATCCTTCCAACCGCTCTAGTCGTGGCGTCACTTTTGTCTCCAATGGAGGAGAAACCAATCCGATCTGGCGGTGGCCGTTTTTCACAAACTCATCGACTGCCAATTCAGCGGCAAGCTCATTGTCCAGTAAAATCGAATGGACAGGAACTTCTGGCAACAACCGATCCATAAAAACAACTGGATAATTACTTTTCTTGATTTCCTTATATAGCTCAACATTTCCACCAGTAGGAAACACGATAATTCCATCTACTTGTTTCGCTCGGAGCATCTCAATATATCTTTTCTCTTTGACTGGGTCATCTTCTGCATTACAGACGATGACATGAAAATCTCTCTTATTACAATAATCTTCGATAGCCCGAATAACCTGAGTCGAGAACACGTGCAAGATATTCGCAACAATGACTCCAATTGTGGAGGATGTTTTCTGTTTTAAACCTCTGGCCAGAATGTTCGGCTGATAATTCAATTCGATAATCGACTGTTCAATTCGCTTTCTAGTTTTACTGCTCATATAATCGAAGCGATTATTTAAATACTGGGATACGGTACTTTTCGACACGTTAGCATGTTTTGCTACGTCTTCAATTGTAGTTCTTTTCATAAGTTCACCTTTTTCATTTACTAAACCGATTTAGTAAACCGATTTAGTAAGAGTTTACTATAAAAGAAAGCGCTTTACAAGGGGTTTTTATGAAATTTTGAATATTTAGGGTAAAAACGCACTCACATTGAGAAAACAATCCAATGTCATATTAATAGAAGAGATAACAATTAAGAGCCTTGTTGAGATTATACTCTACAAGGCTCTTGATAATTTAAATATTTATTAGAACGATAAAATAAATCAACATGTAAAATATTCAGGGACTAAAAAGTCACCTATTTCATCTCTCTCAACACAGCCACAAAGTACTCCCAATTATTCAACATCGACGGGATGCTCACATGTTCATTTGGAGTATGTACATCATACATATCCGGACCAATCGAAATGGCGTCTAAACCAGGAATTTTCTCAATGAAGATTCCACATTCGATCCCTGCGTGCACGGCGATAATTTCAGGATCTTTTCCTTCTCGTTCCTTATATACTTTTTCAAATAATTGACGTACTTTGGAATCTGGATTGTATGGCCATTCTGGATAATCAGAGGTGACTGTAAACTTGCAGTCTAGAATTTCAGCAACGAGCTTAGATTGATCAGCTATTGCATATTTGCGGCTTTTCACGGAACTTCTTGCATCACTTTCAATGATAATGGAGGAGTCCGTTGTTTCAAGTTTTCCTACATTAACCGAAGTCTCCACTAGCCCTTTGATATCCAAGCTCATATTCTGAATTCCATTCGGCAATAACATCAGTGCCTTAATTACCTTCTGTTTAGTTTCGTCCGAGAAACATGTCGCCGCTGAATTTTCGGCTTGCTTCAATTCAACGAAAACATTCGGATCAGAACTCGCAAACTCAAGCCTCAGAGTATTTGTCCACTCTTCTAATTTCTCACGTAACTTTGCCACTTCGGCTTCCGGCAATGCAATTGTAATGATTGCTTCACGAGGGATTGCATTAGATGCCATACCGCCGCGTACATGCTGGACGACAAATTTAAAGTCAGTGGATAAGTCATACAATAGACGTCCCATTAATTTAAGCGCATTTCCTCTTTCTTGGTCAATTTCCATTCCAGAATGTCCACCGATTAAACCTTTTACCGCTAGTTGGAAACTCACGTATTCCGAAGGCAGATTTTCTTCTATTAACGGTATCTCCAAAATGGTCTGTAATCCTCCTGCACTGCTGACCAATAGTTTACCGTCTTCCTCCGAATCAATATTGATTAAAATTTTCCCTTCAAAATGACTCGGATCAACGGATAATGCACCGTTCATCGTCGTTTCTTCTTCTGTCGTAATAACAACTTCTAATGCTGGATGTGGGATATCCTTTGCATCCAACAACGCTAATGCATAAGCAACCGCGACACCATTGTCCGCTCCAAGTGTAGTATCTGTAGCGTGTAACATATCATCTTCAATTCGTAACTTTAATGGATCTTTTTTAAAATCATGGATGGTTCCATCATTTTTCTCGCAAACCATATCCATATGACCTTGGATTATAACGGCCGTTGCCTGCTCGTACCCTTTTGTAGCAGGCTTTTTGATAATAACATTTAATGCTTCATCTTGAATGACTTCCAGTCCACGTTCATGTGCAAAGCCGACTAAATAATCACTGATTTCTTTTTCATTCCCTGAGCCTCTCGGGATCTGGGATATTTCATAAAAGTACTTAAATATTGGGTTCTCTATTAGTTCCTCTAAACTAGCATACATCGATTGTTCCTCCTTTTATCACAATTAGTATACCCACACAAATGAATGTACAACGAGAAGGAAAATTAGACCTACCGCATAAAGGATGAGGATTAACGGAATGAAAAAACGCGCCCATTTAATCCATGATAATCCTGCCAGAGCCAAACTAGCCATCAAATGACCATTGGTAGGAGTAAGTGCATTGGAAATTCCATCACCAATTTGGAACGCTAAAACGGCAGTTTGTCTGTGCACTTCAAGCAAATCAGCTAAAGGTGCCATAAGCGGCATTGTTAATGCAGCCTGTCCACTTCCCGAACTGACGATATAGTTGATGGCACTCTGTACACCAAAAATTCCAGCAACTGCAAATGTGGATGGAAGACCTTCAACTAACCCAGCTAATGAATGTACGATCGTATCAATTGTATTGGCATTTTCCAAAATGACTACTGCACCATGCGCCAATCCGACAGCAAGTGCTGCAACGACCATATCATTACAACCTTTAGTAAATGATTCGGCAATTTTATTATCATTCATCTTCGCAATGATCCCTACAATAACTCCCATGATTAAAAATAGGGATGCAATTTCCTTCATATACCATCCATATTTAATGATACCAAAAGGAATAATGATAATGGTAAGGAGAAAAGCGAGTAAAATAACAATTTTGCTTTTCGTTAATGAATGATTGGACGTCACTTTTTCACCTTGTGGAATCAACTGTCCATCACCATAAACAAGACTTCTCGCCGGATCCTTCAATACCTTTTTAGCATATCTCATGACATATAGACTCGCCACGATGATCAATACTGCTAGTAGTACAATCCGGACAGACATCCCCGAGAACAATGGCAATTCGGAAATGGTTTGTGCCACCCCTAAATTAAATGGATTTGTAACAGCTCCCGCATAGCCAATGGACGTACCAATCATCGGAGTAGCGACTGCGATGATTCGGTCAAATCCGAGTTTCAATAAGAAAGGCAACAGGATAATCAAGTATGGAATACTCTCTTCCGCCATTCCAAACGTTGCCCCACAAATCGCAAAAAATGTCATTAATATCGGAATCAGGTAAATTTCATTACCATTCAGTTTTGTAATCAACCGGTTAAATAGTGCTTCAATTGCACCAGTAGCTGTTAAAATACCAAATGATCCACCAACGATAAATAATAAGAAGACGATATCAGCACTTTGGACCATTCCATCAAATACAGCAGTAAAAATATCTAAAAATCCAGCTGGGTTTGCTTCGGTTTCTTGATAGGTCCCATTGATGACGACCGTTCTTCCATCTTCATTGACTTCCCGTTCATATTCACCAGCCGGAATAAAATAAGTTGTGATTGCTAAAAGAACAATAATGCCAAATAAAATGATAAACGTATGTGGTATTTTTGATTTTTCCTTGAATTTCGGTTCCTGAGGTTTTTCAGCCAACATGATGTCATTCCCTACTTCCTGAACAATTTCTTTTTAACACGTTATCACTTCATCTAATAAAAGAATAAAGTAATTATATACGATTCTATTCGGAAAAACAATAGGGTTTGTCGAAAATTGTCGAAATATTTATGGCATCCTCGACATCCAACCAGACAAAATAGAGGAAGTTATATTATAATAGAAGTGTACTTACAAAATACGACAACAATAGAGAGGGTCAAATAATGAAGAAAATTATAGCTGCATTTTTTGCAATTACACTCATATTCTCACCGATTGGAGATTATGTTTTCCAAGATACAGGTACAACAACCGTTGAGGCGAAGCGATATAAGTCAGGTAAAAAATCGTTCAACCCAGGAAGCAACAATAACAACAATTCATTCTTCCAAAATAATAAGAAAGACTCCAACGTCAATAAATCCACTACAAAACAAAACACAAATAATAAAGGCGGCTTGATGTCAGGCGGTCTCATGAAAGGCCTTATGCTTGGTGGACTTGCAGGATTATTGTTTGGCGGTCTGCTTGGCAGCATGGGTATATTAGGTTCACTGATCGGCCTATTGATTAATGCTCTTGCCATCGCGTTCATCATTGCTATCGCGGTGAAGATTTATCAATTATTGTTCAAGCGTAAAAAGAAAGAGGATACGAATGTATGGAGAAATTAGTCCTTCCTGAACAAGATATCATTAATGCACTCTGTGTTTATGTTTCACGTAAAAAGCAAATAAAGCCAGAAGAAGTCGAGGTCGAATTAATGTTTGACGATGACACTGGTTTTTCCGCAGAAGTATTTTGGAATGGCAGGAAGCAAGTCTTGATCATGTCTAATCTCATTGAAGCAATACGACTATGGATTGAGGAATATCTGAACGGAGATCCTTTTGCTGGAATTAAGTTAGAGCTGGATGATGAACAAGGGATTATCGCTTTCGTTGGATAAAACTTTAAAATGATTAGCCCCACATACATCATTGTAAGTGGGGCTTTTTGATGGTGAACAACATCTCCAATAAATGCTTGAGGCAATCAATTCCCTCTCAACTTCCTTTGGAGCTCTGACCTTGAAAAAGTCCTTCTGTAATTTCAATAAATAGTTGAACTGCTGGCGATGCTGCTTTGATGGAGGGGAGTCCTAACCCAATATGTCTGTAATGGTTGGTTTCCAAAGGCCTGACATTCTCTTTTGAAAAGGAGAGGTTTTCCAGTGAAAGCTCCGGCAGAATCAGCACCCCTAACCCTTCCTTAATCATGCCCAATGATGTATTCAGATTCACTGTTTTATATTTTTCGGTGATAGGGATTTTTTGTTTTTTTAATTGATTTGTAATCGTTGCTTCATAACCCGCATTAGATACAATCAATGATTCGTTTTCCAAATCGGTAAGATGCACATGCTCTTTAGCCATTAATGGATGGCCATTCGGCAGCATCACTACATAGCGATCCTTGACGAGAGGAATAGTATCTAAATCAGTGCAAGGGAGTTCGACAAAACCGATATCGATTTCCCGTGAAGTCAACCATTCAATAATTTCTTCTTGGGAACCCTCCTTAAACGTCAGGGAAACATTTGGCTTTTTTTGCTGGAACGTCCGGATGATTTTGGGCAGGAAATGAGCAGTGACATTTGGAAAAGTTGCAATCCGGATCGTTCCAGTGATCAAGCCTTTTTCCAAGGAAACTTCCTGCTCCATCTTCTCGAGGCTGTTCAGGATAATCCTCACATGGTAGAGCAGGCGTTTCCCAATATCCGTAATGAATAGCTCCCTCCCCCGCTCCCGCACAAGCAAGCTCACACCGTACTCTTCTTCTAACATGGAGATGGCATGGCTGACAGCTGGCTGCGACATATGTAGCGCTTGTGCTGCTTTTGTAAAACTTCTTTCTTCCACCACTTTCACAAAGATTTCTAGCTGTGTAATCGTTGGCATAAGTATTTACTTATCTCCTTTATAAAATATATCTATTTTATTTATTCCAAATCCTATTGTAACATAAGCACTGTGCGTGTCTTAAAAACTATATGAATGGTGATAAGACAAATATAAAATCAAAAAGGAGAGAGTGGTAACATTGACGCGACCGAAATTGTGGACAAAAGACTTCATTATGGTTTGTGTAACAAACTTACTTCTTGCAATGAACTACTTTCTGCTCATGGTTATTTTTTCCGAGTATGCTGTAATAAAGTTTGATGCTCCGCAAAGTTTGGCCGGACTTGCTTCAAGTATCTTTATTATCGGAACCCTTTGTGTGCGCCCCTTGGCCGGAAAGTACCTGGATGTTATCGGAAGAAAGAAAATGCTTTATACCGGTATCATCATCTTTGCGATTACTACAGGACTATACTTGGTGATTGATCATTTGCCTCTGTTAATGATAGATCGTTTTATTCATGGTGCAGCGTACGGGGTTGCTTCCACGGCGATAACGACTGTGATGACAAGCTCCATCCCGCGTGAACGCAGCGGAGAAGGTATTGGATATTTTTCCATGAGTGTAACGATTGCAACTGCAATCGGACCATTCATTGCATTGCTTCTTGTGCAACATACAGGTTATAGCATGACCTTTTTAATGACTTTATCTTTTGCAGTTGTTGCATTACTAGCTTCTTTAGCTTTAAAAGTGGAGAATATCACATTATCGAAGGAAGAGCTTGATAGTTTGAAGGGATTCAGAATCAGTGACTTCTTTGAATTCAGCGCAGCCCCGATGGCTCTCATGATGGTCATCCTTGGTTTTGCTTATTCCAGTGTCCTCACTTTTATTTCTTCTTACTCAAATGAAGTGAACCTATCAGAAGCCGCGAGTTTCTTCTTTATCGTCTATGCCGTATTCCTTCTGGCATCAAGACCATTCACTGGAAAAAGATTTGATTTAAAAGGGGAAAACTCAGTAGTTTACCCATGTATGGCACTATTCTTGATTGGACTAGTCATCCTCAGTCAAGCTCAGCATGGCCTTGTTCTTTTATTGGCAGGGGCATGTATCGGGATTGGTTACGGTACGACAATGTCGAGTGTTCAAACGATTATGGTCAAGAAAGCACCACCCCACAGAGCAGGCCTAGCGAATTCGACATTTTTCATTTCCTTTGATCTAGGATTAGGAATAGGACCATTCGTATTAGGTGCTATGCTTCCTTCACTAGGCTACAGGGGAATGTATATCAGTATGGCAGTAGTTGTTTTATTATGTATCATATTCTACTATTTCACCCACGGTAGAAAAAATAAGTCAGAACAATATGTAGAAAAAGAACAAGTAAGTTAAGGGACATCGGAACAGGTACCTTTTACGGGTCCAAATAGGAGAATGCAAACATTCGCGTCTCCTAGAGTGATTTGTGGATTACCATATCCACAAATCATTTTTTTATCTCTCTTATCTAAAAATCACCTCTTCATATACAAAGCAAAGGTACGAGGAACCTATCCCCTAGTCCCATTTACCTCCAAATACCCATCACCATTCAGTTACAAAGTTTCATAGACAATTACCACTAATCATTGTAAATTAAAATGTAAGCACTTTCAATATTGCGCAAATATGGATAAAAATCTCTATATTCATTTTGCAATCAACAAAAAAGGAGAAAAATAATGTAAAGGAGGTTTATCTATTTAAGAGTTTGGCACTTTAACATAATAGGGGCATGACCCCGATGAGGAGGAATAGGATGCAGAAAAAAAGGATGTCGCTTTTATCTACTGTCGTAATCACTTCCGCAATACTTTTTCATTCAACAACTGTAATGGGTGCAAACCATTCACCTATCCATTCGCCAACCATTGAAGTAAAAGAAGAAAAAGAAATCACAAACGTCCCCCATCCCCGTTTTTCTTGGGATAACCCGGGTCCGACTTCACCAGTTCTGCACCCTGGGTCCATTAGGGGAGCTGGCATGGTAGAGGGACCACTTCATGCAATCGATCAAACCATGAATTCTTTAATTGAAGAAGGCATGATGCCTGGTGCAGTCACATTTGTAGCAAGACGCGGACACATCGTCCAGCATGAATCCTATGGACATGCGCTTCTTTATAGTGATGATGCGGGCAACTATGTCGATAACCCGATTGAAATGAAGAAAGACACCATCTTTGACCTTGCTTCCATCAGTAAAATTTTCACAACAACCGCCGCCATGATTCTCTATGAAGATGGACATTTCGAACTCGATGACCCTGTCGCTGATTACATCCCGGAATTTGCCGAAAACGGAAAAGAAAATGTGACAATCAGACAGCTTATGACACATACTTCAGGTTTTACCTCTTGGGTTCCGCTTTATACGATTGGTGAGAATAGAGAGGAACGTCTTCAATATGTATTCCAATATCCACTAGCAAACGAACCAGGAACAACATACACATACAGTGATTTGAACATGATCACATTAGGAGCTTTAATTGAACGTCTTTCTGGACAAGGGCTCGATGAATACGTTTTTGAAAACATCACGAAACCACTGAAAATGACTGACACGATGTATAACCCGCCTGAATCACTAAAACACCGAATCGCTGCAACAGAATATCAACCATGGACAAACAGGGGTGTCGTCTGGGGAGAAGTGCATGATGAAAATGCTTGGTCTTTAGATGGCATCGCCGGACATGCCGGAGTTTTCTCCACTGCCCATGACTTAGGAAAACTAGCTCATATGTTCATCAATGAAGGCAGATATGGCGGAAAGCGCATATTACACCCAGAAACAATCCAACTCTTAGTTGAAAACCAAATACCGGAATTCCCTGGTAATGATCATGGCTTAGGTTGGGAGCTTTCACAGGGCTGGTATATGGATGCATTATCGGAAACGTCCACTCTTGGGCATACTGGTTATACAGGAACATCAATCGTCGTTAATTTAAACAACGATACGATCGCTATCCTTTTAACGAACCGTGTCCATCCGACTCGCGAAACCGTATCAACAAACCCTGCACGCCGTGCGTTATCGAGACATGTGGCAGATGCCATTCCGGTCAAATTACCGGATAAAAGAGGGAAGGCATGGTTTGCCGGCTACGGTGACGAGTTGAATCGGCCTCTCACTTTGAAAGTCGATATCAAACAGGATGCGACATTACGTTTCGATACGTGGTACCGAACAGAACAGGGCTATGATTTCGGATTTGTCGAAGTATCAGATGATGGAGAAACATGGAGTCCGCTTCGTACATTTTCGGGTAGCAGTGTCGACTTTGTAAAAGAAACCTTGGAGATTCCAGCAGGGACAACTCATATCCGCTTCCGCTATCAAACTGATGCAACAACGAACGGACGTGGTTGGTATGTAAGCAATCTTCAGCTTGCAGATCCTAGTCAGCGAGAATTACCGATTAACATAACGGAAAACGAATGGGAAAAGAGAAATTATTAATATAAAGGAGAGAGGGAAACCATGAAAAGATTACTGAAAGCATCGTTCATCGTGTTGTTGGCCATTGCATTAAGTATTAGTCCGAGCACCATGAAAACAAATGCCAAGAAAAAGGATTCCGGGAAAGAATTGGTCATCCTCGAAAACGTTCCAGAAGTGGAAGCAGAAGTAGTGAATGGTGAAATACAGTTGCAAGCATTAAATGTATATGAAGATGGCCACTTCAAAACCACATCCGATAACTTGAGATGGAATTCCAAAAATAGAACCGTTGCCTTTGTAGATGAAGATGGTACGGTGAGCCTTACAGGTAAAAATGGACGTACATGGATTTCGGTGACAGATGGCCAATCCCAAGATGAAATTGGCATTCACGTGAAAAACGGCGAAGCGGAAATCATCCAAAAGAAAGGCAAAAAATATAATATCATCGACAATGCCATTCAAGGGATGACAATCGAAGAAAAAATCGGTCAAATGCTCATGCCTGACTTCCGAAAATGGAATGGCGAAAACGTGACAGAAATGCTCCCGGAAATTGAACAAATCGTAAAAGACTATTCATTAGGCGGCGTCATCTTGTTTGCAGAAAATGTCGTGACAACGGAGCAAACGACAAAATTAGTAGCTGCTTACAAAGAGGCTAGTGAAAAATACGGATTACTACTGACCATCGACCAGGAAGGCGGAATCGTGACACGTCTCCAATCCGGAACAGACATGCCTGGAAATATGGCGCTTGGTGCTACAAGATCACCAGAAATAACAGAGGAAGTCGGTAAAGTGATTGGCGCTGAGTTACAAGCATTGGGGATTAATATGAACTTGGCACCTGTACTCGATGTCAATAACAATCCTGACAACCCTGTCATCGGTGTACGCTCTTTTGGCGAATCACCTGAGCTCGTATCAGACCTTGGAATTGCTTATATAAAAGGGATTCAAAGCAAAGGCGTAGCAACGACAGCAAAACATTTCCCTGGGCACGGTGACACATCCGTAGATTCTCATCTTGGCTTACCGGAAGTTCCACATGATAAAGAACGTTTGCTGGAAGTAGAGTTATATCCATTCCAGCAAGCAATGGAAGCGGATGTCGATGCGATTATGACAGCACATGTCACTTTTCCAAAGATTGATGATACAAAAGTAATCTCCAAAAAAGATGGTACGGAAATCTCTTTACCTGCCACCTTGTCGCATAAAGTATTGACCGGTCTCATGCGTGAAGAAATGGGCTATGATGGCGTAATTATAACGGATGCATTAAACATGCTCGCAATTGCTGACCATTTCGGTCCAGTTGATGCAGTCATCCGCTCCGTCAATGCCGGAACAGATATCATCCTGATGCCAGTAGGATTAGAAGAAGTCGTTGAAGGATTACTGGAAGCAGTGGAAACTGGAGAAATTACCGAGGAACGGATTGAACAATCGGTGAAACGGATTCTAACGTTGAAGCTGAATCGCGGAATTATTAAACCAGAAACCCCAACTCCTGTAGACGAATTGGTACGAAATGCAGAAGAGGTCGTTGGACAGGATTTCCATAAAGAGGTAGAGGCGGTAGCTGCAAAGCAATCGATTACACTTCTAAAAAATGATCAGGTCCTGCCACTGCAAGCAGATGAAAATGAGAAAATCGTTGTCGTCGGGAACACTTACATCAGCAAGTTACATGAAGCTATCAGTGATTACCACGCTAACACAGAACTAATCACTGCTTCAGGACCATTGACTGACGCACAGCTCGAACAACTCTCAGACGCAAGTGCGGTCATCTTCGGATCCTATACGTTTAATGTCAGTGGACGTGACCCATTGAGTCCGCAAATGTTGCTTGTAAACCAGCTTATTCAAGAAGTCGATGCTCCGGTCATTGGAGCAGCCATCCGTAATCCATATGACATTATGGCATTCCCTGAAATCGATGCCTATCTGACACAATACGGATTTAGAGATGCAAGCTTTGAAGCAACAGCCGCAACCATTTTTGGAGAAAACAATCCAACAGGCACATTGCCAGTTACAATTCCTGACCAAAACGGCGATGTCCTATACGAATTTGGTTTTGGAATTTCCTATTAAGTTTAAGTGAGGGGGTCAGCCCCCCTCCTCTTCACTGAGGGTCTGAGCTTCCTATTAAAATATTAACGGAGGGATCACCAATGAAAAAAATACTAGTCGCGTTCGTAACGCTTACGCTCGTTCTTACGTCCCTTACGATGGCTTTCGCAGACAAAGGAGAAAGCAACGGGAAAGGCAAAGGGAAGAAAAAGAGCTTCCAGTTAGGTGTGGAAGTTCTATTAGATGAACAAAAACATCTCATTGAAGGAAAACGTGTCGGCTTAATCACAAATCCTACCGGAGTCGACCAAGAATTAAATAGTATTGTAGACCGTTTGTATGAAGACCCTGATGTTGAGCTCACCGCCCTGTACGGCCCAGAACACGGCGTTCGCGGTGATGCACAAGCAGGTGAATATGTGGAATTTTATATTGATGAGTCGACCGGATTGCCTGTTTACAGTTTATATGGACAAACGCGTAAACCTACTCCAGAAATGCTGGAAAATGTAGATGTCCTCCTCTTTGATATCCAGGATGTCGGTACACGTTTCTATACGTATATTTACACGATGGCATACGCGATGGAAGCTGCAGCTGAAAACGATATCGAATTCATTGTCCTTGATCGCCCGAATCCATTAGGCGGACATAAAGTCGAGGGGCCAGTACTCGACCCAGAATACGCATCATTCGTCGGTAACTATCCGATTCCACTACGTCACGGGATGACAGTCGGAGAATTAGCAACATTGTTTAATGAGGAGTTCGACATTAATGCGGACTTGACCGTCGTTGAAATGAAAAAATGGAAACGAAATATGTACTACGATGATACTGGTTTGGAATGGGTTTTACCTTCACCGAACATGCCTACATTAGATACTGCCATTGTTTATCCAGGCGCAGCATTAATTGAAGGTACGAACGTTTCAGAAGGCCGCGGTACGACAAAACCATTCGAATTGATCGGTGCACCATTTGTAAACAGTAAAGATTTTGCAGCTGCATTAAATGATTTGGAGCTACCTGGCGTTACATTCCGTGCGGCATCCTTCACACCGACCATTTCAAAACATAGCGGAACATTAAGTCACGGGGTGCAGATCCACATTCAAAACGAGAAAGCCTACAAGCCAATCGAAACAGGGCTTCACATCGTGAAAACCTTGCATGATATGTATCCAGATGACTTTGAATTCCGTGCAGAAAACAGTGCAGGTATTTCCTTCTTTGATAACTTGATTGGAAACGGGTGGATTCGTGAGGCAATTGAGAATGGTGAATCCGTTAAAGAGATGGAAAAAAGATGGAAGCATGATTTGAAGGAATTTGAGAAGGTGCGGAGAGGGTATTTGTTGTATTAAAAAGGATAAAGGGACAGTTCACTGTCTGTTTCTGAATGATGAAACAGATAAGGAAACTGTCCCTCTTTCTATTCGATAAAGCTAATAAATCATTCTTGTTATCTAAGGGATTTTTTCAGTGACCTCAGCCTATCCCCTTATCCCAACCTTATCATAAAGGAAGCCTAACCTTTATATAGTAGGTATTGTTTTACTTATTGCTTCAACTCACCAGCTGCTTTCGCACGAATTCTTGTAGCATTTCCCGGCAAGTAAGCAAGTGGCACATCTTCAATATCTACAATGACTAGACTGTCTTCATCTGCCCCTGCATTCATCGCTTCAGCCATAGCTTCTTCTTTCGCCTGTTTAATTGCGTTATCTCTTCCAACCTCATCTAATAGATAGATTTTTTCTATTTGACCACTGACTTGGGAGATAGCAGAACCTATTGCATTGGCAACACCGGAATGTTCTGGTCGAAGGACAACGGATGCACCTTTCAATTCAGTCGGGAATAGAACACTGCCACCGCCGACAAGAATGACAGGAGTTGGTTCAGCACTTGTTTTCATACGATCTACCGCTTCTTCAACCATTTCAACCATTTTCGCATAAACACGTTCCAATAATGCTTTATCTAAATGCTCAACTTTTGAAGGATCACCAAGTTCTACTTTACCTAATGCAACGGCAACATCCGTTGTCGTTAATGTGTCGCCTCCAAAAATAAGAGCCTTCTCCGGCAATTGGTATCCGACACTATCAGGGCCAATTGTGAATTCCCCATTTTCCAAGATACGTACAATCGTTCCTCCACCAAGGCCGATTGAAACAAGATCTGGCATCCGGAAGTTTGTCCGCGCTCCGCCAATTTCAACTTCCAATGACGATTCGCGTGGGAAGGAATTTACGAGAACTCCAACGTCAGAAGTCGTTCCTCCAACATCCACGACAATAGCATCTGATAAATCAGCTAAATAGGATGCCCCACGCAAGGAGTTGGTAGGACCACAAGCGACCGTGAAAATAGGATATTTCACTGCATATTCGACGGACATTAACGTACCATCGTTCTGTCCAAAGAAAACTCTCGCCTGAATGCCTTCATCTTCTAGTGCCTTGAGGAATCCATCAGCAGCTGTTTTAGCGACTTGAACAACAGATGCATTCAAAATGGTTGCATTTTCTCTTTCCAACAGTCCGACTGAACCTACTTCAGAGGACAGAGAGATGGCAATATCTTGCCCCAATACCTCTGTAAAAATATCCCGAGCACGCTCCTCATGAACGGTAGCTACCGGTGAAAAGACAGATGTAATCGCTATGGAATCCACTTCGCCCTTTACGTCATGTGCTATTTGGTACAAGTGCTCTTCATCTAATGTTGTAATTTCCCGACCATCAAATTCGTGTCCCCCGCGGACTAGATACACATATTTTCCGAGCGCATTCCGCAAATCTTCCGGCACACCGACTAAAGGTTTTACCGCCAACGTAGCCGGAGCACCAATGCGGACTACCGCAATCTTATTTAATCCTTTTCGTTCCACAATTGCATTCGTGCAATGTGTCGTTCCAAGCATGGCATAGTGAATATTTTCACGGGGAACATCAGCCTCCGTAATAACCGCATGCATAGCATCGTAAATACCAGTAGTGACGTCTTTCGTTGTTGAAGCTTTTGTTTCCGAGATGACCTGATTGTTTTCATCTAATAGTACTGCGTCTGTGTGGGTTCCCCCAACATCGATTCCAATTCGATAACTGCTCATTATTTTTCCCCTCCTTTGTTCACCAGTTCCTCGACAGGAACAAAGTCAACATCATAACCGAAATATCCTGGTCCCACCGTTTCGATACCTTTTTTCGTGCGCCACTTTGGATGACATGGGATACCAATGATGACACAACGTGTACCATAACGGATGCCTTCCGTCGTGATGGGAAGTCCTGTTTCTGCATCAAGGACTGCAATTAGATCTGGTGTGACACAGACCACTTGCTCACCTTTCGTGGCTAGTAAGTGTTCATTTTGGAAACGGAGCTGTAGTGTTTCCCCTTTATCATTGCCGATTCCTTCAAACGTTGCTATTCCACGGGCAAATCCAGTCTCCGTTTTCCGGTCGATATCGGTAACCTTTCCACGGAATAACTCAAATCCGCCAACGGTTTTCAACACTTCTTGAATCGCATTCACATTATTTTCTTTTGCGAGACGGATCGTCTTTCCAATCTCTTCTTCCAGCCTTAAAATATTTGGGATTCCACTTTCCCTCAGTTGTTTTCCGCGCATGGAATACATCGCATTCATCACAGAGCCGCCCATTTCAATCGTAGCTGCTCGGGCAATCCGCTCGGTCCATACATTATCAATCGTTGTCAACAATGCGCTGTTTCCTTTTTCATCTGCAATTACTGCCGGAGTGGCAGAGATTCCATCCAAATAGAAAGTAACCATCTGTAATTCTGGAAATGCTCGTCCCATCCCATCTGCATCCACTACCGGTAAACCTAATCTTGCCGCCAGCGCAAATGGAAGCATGGAATTGACACCTCCCGCTTCAATTGGAAACGTGGCATAGATTTTTTCATCTAAATATGCTTCTAATTTTTGAAAAGCTTCAATCGCTTCTTCCCCACTCGGAACTTTCTCCAACATGACGGTCGGAGCACCCATCATGGAAGATGGGACGACGAGTGCATCGTCCGGTACTTCCTCTGGGTCTAACACAGTCACCGGGCCAAATTCTTCAATAGCCTGCAAAGCCATCAGTTTTCCAATGTACGGATCTCCGCCTCCTCCAGTTCCAAGGAGTGCGGCTCCTACTGCCATATCTTCAATCTCTTGTTTGCCTATTTTTCTCATTTATTATAACCTCCTAATTTATGCCACTTTTCTAGTCAAACGATCCTTGTCGTTAAATTTTTTTATGATCACTGCTCCGATTAGATAAACCAACCCGCTGATGACAAGGGAGTTGATGGAAGGGATACCAAGTGGAACAAAATATCCTGAAGCAAATCCTGCGACCCAAGCAATCAATGTAATTGGATGTAGGCTACCAATATTCTCTGGTAATGTACCTTCTTTTCTAGTTTCATCCAATGCTTGACGATGAGTTTTAAGGATGAAATATTCCACTAACATGATTCCAGCGATTGGTGGAACGAGTACACCTAAAAATACGAGAAAATCAACAAAATAATCGAGAATTCCTATTACAGAAAGCACTGTTCCAATAATTCCAATGACAAGTGTCACGATACCGCGGTTCAGTTTGATGTTGAACAAAGAATCAAAAATATTCGTAAAGCCAAGGGAAGAAGAATATAAATTCAGATTATTGATTTTAACCGTTGATAAAATGACGACAAGTGCACCGAACCAACCGGCTGTGCCAACCATTATACTAACGACATCATTGGTTCTTGCAGCAAGTGCAAGCAGAACAGCAATCATATTAATTCCGAGTTCACCGATAAGTACACCAATCGTTGCCATCCAAAAAACATCTTTTCCACTCTTTGCAAAACGGGTGAAGTCTGGAGTAATGACAGCACCGATGATAAATCCCCCGGCTACCATAGTGGCAGCTGCTCCCATCGTCAATGGCTCCCCTGCTGGCGTAGCACCAATCAAATCAAGGATAGAATGTTCGCTTAACACTTGATAAATCCCAAAGCCAACAGCGAGTAAAAAGAGAGGAACCGTAATCGAGGCCGTAATACTTAACAGCTTAAATCCAAAAATTACTAGTACGGTAACTCCAAGTCCAGTGATCGTCGCAGCGACAGGAAGCGATAATTTTCCACCCGTTGCTTGGACAATTCCATTCGCAAAAACGGAATTTTGAACACCAAACCAGCCGATACAGGAAATGGCAATAACTGCCCCAATAATACTTGATCCATATCTACCGAACCCGGTCCAGCGAGCTAATAGACTAGTAGATAACCCTTCGCGAGCACCTGCATATCCAAGCAGAAAACTAATAACTTGTAAAATTACACTCCCTAACATCGTCGCCCAGAATGCTTCCCAAAATGACATTCCAAACCCTAAGGATGCACCCAACATGAATTGTGAAATCGTCGCTAAAGCACCTACGCGAATAATAGTAATGCTCCATAGTGATTGTCTTGCTGACATCGGCACTCTTGATAATGAAAAGTCGTCTCCAATATTTGCTTTTTGTCCCATTGCCTTGCCTCCTAATGTTGTCTGATTTATTATTGTCATTCTCGCGAGAAGTAACTATCATAGCTTTCTAGTTTTGCTACATAAATCTATCAAAAATGCTGATGTCTTTTATACAAAACTTGTCATTGTTTTCTCAAGACTGACGTCACCTATTCAGAAAACGATTGCTTGATATATTTCTCATTGATTTCCTCACATAAAGATTGAATAATTTTTTCAGCAAGCGTTATTTGTTCCTTTAAGACTTCTCCTTCGTAAAGCTTAATTCCCCAGAAAACTCCATTCCCAATTAGGATAAATTGTTTAACGATGCAGTCCACTTCATTTGTAGCCATCCCCGGATATCTTTTTTTAAGGATGGATTCCAACGATTCTGTAAGCCAATCATTGTATCGCAGCATATGATTATGGAGATAATCGGATATTTCATCTAAGGGAGAAGTAACTAGGGAGATGTATGCATTCGTTCCCTGCATATCATCCGTATGATGATCTACAATCCCTTGAAGCATCGCGTTAAAAATCTCTTGAATTGGTTTATCTTTATGTTCCTTTAAAATGTTCTCCATTTTACAAAAGTGGTTGTCAAGCAGGTGCTGAAATGCAGCAATAAACAATTCTTCTTTATTTTTATAAAAATAGTATATCGATGCAGGTTTGATTCCGACTTCCTCTGCGATTTTCCGCATCGTCGCGCCATTATATCCATAAATGGAATATTGATTAAGTGCTGCTTGTATTAGTTTGGTATGCAATATATCACCGCCTAACAAGTGTTAGGTGCAATTATATTCATTTTATTTTTTTCTGTCAATTAGTTTTTTGATAATTTTCGCTTGGTAAAATTTTATAGTTTTAATAGAAAGCGCAACCTATATTGAAAAATAGCCATTTTACAGAGTCCGCGAAATTTTCATTTATTTTTCTCTTATTTGCTTTTCGCATCATCACACTGTACTTCTATATTCCATTCGAAATAAAAAATAAATACATGAAGCTAAGGAGCGACTTTACAGTGAAACTATCCCCATCTTCTGGATGAATTTTCCAAAATCATGCCAAAAGAAAAGACACCCAAGTGGATGCCTTTTCTTTTATTACTTCCCTCTTACATTTCAAATGATTAGTTTGAATAGATTAAGTTCAAATCCCATACAAAAATCAAGCTACTATCCCATTTATATTGGAGTAGTAGCCTTTTTAAATACCTAATCATTTTTTTAAATCACATGACATAACTCTTGCTACTTACTGCCTCTCCCAAAAACGTCCCTTCACAACCGCAGCAACAAACTCCTCTTCAAAGCCACTATTACCCTCAGCCAACACAACACCAACTAATTTTTCTTGGTCTTGTTTCGCTAAGTATTTCGCTCCTGTTGTTGCGATACCGATTGGCTTGAAGTATTTATATTGCATATTTATGAATTCTTGGACTTGATCATCGAACTTTTGTTGATTCTTACTTATTCCGCCAACAACATATAGGCTATCAAAAAGAGTTGGATGGGTT
The DNA here is from genome assembly GCF_023715655.1 of Oceanobacillus luteolus. Lineage (GTDB taxonomy): Bacteria > Bacillota > Bacilli > Bacillales > Amphibacillaceae > Oceanobacillus > Oceanobacillus luteolus. The sequence goes on from NZ_JAMBON010000007.1 coordinate 40,901, forward strand.
GTCAGGAATGTATCCGTTACCTGCAGCGCTGTTCCGTTAGTCCCTTTCACTTCGCCAAGCTGATCACTGACGATATGGACAAACGCCCCCTCTTCTTTAAGAGCTGAAAGTGTTTTTTCCACTTCTTCATCATTAAAGTCATTACCAATCAATACTGCAACTTTTTTCGTAAATGCAGAAGGTTGTGTATTTGCAAGACTGATTGCTTCCGAGCTTTCTGTTACTGGGACATGGGACCCTGTTGGAGGCTCGACGCCAAGATTTTCAGCAAGTGCTGTCGCCATGTCTTTATCCACATTAACCCACATGTTTACGTTTTGTTCACGTACAGATTTTGATTTTACTTTCTGCAGGTGGAATGTTAATGTTTCTAACAGATCTTTCTGCTCTACTGTTGTCAGGCTGTTCCAGAACATTCTTGGTTGAGAGAAGTAATCCTCAAACGAATCACTTGGAACTTCACTCGATTTATGTCCTTCGACCTTTTCAGGATAATGTCCAAACCCGCCTTCTTCTTCACTTGCTTCTCTTGGTGTATTTTCTTGTAGTGAATTCTTATGGAAATGGACTGGGTCCGTATCAATTGGATGTTTTTGATAGCTGTTTCTTGTATTTTGATTTCGTTCATTAATCGGTCGGTTTACCGGAATATCGTTGATGTTTGCTGAGTTTTGACGGTAAAGCTTGGTATCCCGATATGCAAAGATTCTTCCTTGTAGAACTGGGTCATTTGTGAAATCAATACCAGGTACAAGGCTGGAAGGATCAAATGCTGATTGCTCTTCCTCGGCGAAGAAATTATCCATGAGTCGGTTCAATGTCATCTTCCCAATGGTTTCAACTGGTACAACTTCTTCTGGCCAAAACTTCGTATCGTCCAGAATGTCAAAATCATAATTCGTTGCATCTTCCTCTTCAATCAACTGAACACCAAGCTCATATTCCGGATAAGCTCCTGTTTGTACCGCTTGTATAATATTTTTCCGGAATACGCTCCCGATTGAATGCTGTCTGTTTTCGATAAAAATGAACATCTTCATAAACTAGTGGACCGCGTTTTCCTGCACGTAAAGTTGTTTCCGTATTAGAAACTTTCACCCCGTTGTCGTCTGTCAGGTGACGGTCTCCACCTGTATTCTTTTTACGTTCCACCTCGAGCTGTGCATCTTTATGATCCATTGGTTCCTGTTCGTATCTGTCATCTTTTTCATTAGCCATGTCCATCCACATCGTTTAGCAAAACTTTTTGTAATCATTTGACACATTCCCGACCTATCCGTTTATTAAACTTGACTTTTTGGGCGGGTTGGCAAAGGTTCTGGAAGTATCGATTGGCATGAATTCTTTGATTGTTTATTGCAAAAAAATAACCTTGCACTTCGGCTAAGCAAACGTGCAAGGTTATTTCCCGGGGAATATTGTCTGTTTTTGGAATACTCATCGACAAAATACGTCAATGAGACTCCATTATTTGGTATTCAGTAAAGAAACAAAGGGATATAAAGGAGTACACCAAGAATGAACATTGTCACGAGCAGCAGAATGCTTTTCCATCGCTTTTTCCTCCAAAATAATAAGGAAACAATAATGCTCTGAATGAAGATTAGAGTCGCACCAATCATGACCAGCAGTAAAGAACCCATAAAAGTTCCTAACATATTTACGATAAGACCGACAGGCATTAGGGCGATTGTTAAGATTGCTGCTGGACTGTTTTTAATACGCTCCAGTATTTTTTTCTTATCCGACTCCGTATATTGATCATATTCAACGAGCGCAAACCAACCTGTAAGTACGACGATCGCTCCAAGCACCGAAAATGATCCCATAATCAACCCTCCCTCTATCCTTCTATTCGTACTGATATTTAAAACTCCTCTATCTATCATTCTAACCAACAAACATAATTATGAAACTAAATGGCAACTTTCCACGCTATTCCTTCACCAACGAATAAATCTTTCAACATCGGGTATAGACGACTAAACGCAAAAAGGAGGACTTTTTGATGGATAAAAAAATAATCGGCGGTGTATTCTCGGATGTAGCTACTACAGAACAAGTCATTACAAAATTGAAGGAACAAGGCTACACTTCCAATGATATTTCTGTATTTGTGCACGATAAAAGTAAAGCAAACGTTCTGGAAGATGAGACACGGACTGGAGTCATTACGGATGATGAAGGTCGAGCGAAAAATGCTGGTAAAGGAGCTGGTATCGGAGCTGCGACTGGCGGGTTGCTCGGAGGACTAAGCGGATTAGTTTTAGGACTAGGACTCTTAACCATTCCAGGTATTGGTCAGATCGCCGCAGCAGGTCCGATTGCGGCAGCACTGACTGGAGCTGGAATTGCGCAGGCGGCGGTGGTATTGTCGGTGCTCTTGTTGGACTAGGTATTCCAGAAGAGCAAGCGAAGCAATATGAAGGTTTCCTTAAAAACGGAAAAATTATTGTACTAGTTGAAGCGGATGAAGAACATGAAAACCTTGTTTATGCCACATTCATGTCCCATGATACGGAAAATAAAGGGATGTATCCAGAGCATGCAACTACGAGAAGCAGACGTGCAGATAGATTTTAATTGTAATGAAAGGGAGATGTTGTCATGACATCTCCCTTTTAGTATACGTATTCCTCTTCATACCTGAACTCCAAATTTATACCTAGTAACAGAATAATATTTTTCACCCGGTTGTAAAAGGATGCTTGGAAAATTACTGTGGTGGATCGCATCAGGTGGAGCTTGAGTTTCCAGACAAATTGCAATGTGCTTAGAAGACTTCTTTCCTCCATGCATCACCAAATCATCACCTAGATTATTAGATGTATAGATTACGACACTGGGCTGGTTTGTCTCCACCGTTAGTACCCTGCCGGATTTCTTTTCACTTAAAGTGATATTACTAGCATCCTCTTTCAGCATAAATGGATGGTCGAATCCATTCCCTGTTAACTCAATTTGCGGATGATTTGATTGGAATACTTCTCTCAATTCTCTTCCTCTTCTGAGATCAAATACAGTTCCATCCACTTCCAGCATGTTACCTGTCGGAATAAAGTTCTCATCCAACTCTAGAAAACGGGTACTATCCATTTTCAATTCATGGTTTCGCATGTCCCTTTTAAAGTTTCCCGATAAATTAAAATAGCTGTGATTCGTCAGATTGAGCAACGTCTTTTTATCGGTCTTACCTTCAATCATCTGGGTCCATTCATTTTTATCATTCAGCAAATAAGTTACGGTTGCTGTCACGTTTCCTGGATAGTTTTCTTCTCCATCCTTGCTCAGATACGTGAATTCAACTCCGATTTGATTTTCCTTTCTGAGTATCTTACCTTCCCAAATCTTTTTATGAAAACCTTCCACACCACCATGAAGATGATTTGGACCTTCATTTTCAGCAAGCTTATAGATTTCATCATCAAGTTGAAATGTGGCATCCTTTACCCTTCCAGCCACTCTTCCAATAATTGCCCCAAAGAAGGCAGGGTTAGATAAATAATCTTCTATATGACCAAATCCGGCGACGATATTTTCAAAGTTTCCATCTTTATCGGGTGTTAAGATCTCAGTAACGATACAACCTAGATTCAGAACGGTCATCTGCATTCCGTTATTATTTTTCATCGTATAAGCGATGATTTGTTTACCTTGTAAATGGCCTATAACATTTGCAGAAACATCCATCGTCACCTCTCCTTTACATCACAATAGTAGTCCACAAGTAGAAAACCCGTGGACTACTGTAGCTCTATACTAATTCCTATATTCCATCAACTGTTCATTCAACTCTTTCGTTTTACCATATACCCCTTGGTAAATTTTAAAGAGCCCTTTATACTTCTCTACATTTTCAGGAATCGGAGTATACACTTTATCTTCCTTCAAGAAAGCATCAGCACAATCTTTTAATGAGCCAAACCAGCCACAACCATAAGCCGCTAGCATAGCAGCTCCCATTCCTGGTCCTTGTTCACTTTTCAGCTTGATAATATTCGCTTGAAAAATATCGGCTTGCATTTGCAGCCAAATTTCATTTTTCGCTCCTCCACCGATGGTGACAATTTTATCGATTTTCTTTCCATGTTGACGGAATATCTCAACGGACTCATTTAAGGAAAAAGTAATCCCTTCTAGAACAGCTCGGGCAAAATGCTTTTTCTTATGTGTTCCATCCATTCCGATGAAACTTCCCCGAATCGTGGAATCGACGTGCGGGGTCCTTTCCCCTACAATATACGGGGTGAAGATCAAGCCATTTGACCCGATGGATACATCCCCGACATCAGCTAATAACTCTTCGAAACTGATATCCTCGGCGAATGTATCCTTAAACCAGGACAAGCTATGCCCAGCAGACAAGGTCACACCCATCGTATAAAATGCACCCGGTGCCGCATGATTAAAGTAATGGACTTTTCCTGCAAAATCCTTCTCAACACTAGCTTCATAAGACAAGACGACACCCGACGTCCCGGTACTTACTAATGTTTTTCCGTCTTCCAAGATTCCCGAACCAATCGCTCCACATGCATTATCCGCTCCGCCAGCAAACACCTTTGTACGTTTGCTAAGCCCTGTAATTTCCGCAATTTCCTCCGTTATTGTTCCAACTTCAGCATGTGATTCCACAAGTGGTGGGCAAATTTCTCGAGTGATTCCTAAGCTTTCACAGATTTCATTACTCCATGTTTTTTCAGCAACATCCAAGAGGAGTGTTCCTGCAGCATCAGAATATTCCATTTGGAGTTCTCCAGTCAGGCAATAGCGTACATAATCTTTAGGTAAGACAAATGTATTTACTCTCGCAAAAATATCCGGTTCGTGTTTTTTCACCCAAAGTATTTTAGGAAGAGTGAAGCCTTCTAATGCAGGATTTTTTGTAATCTCCAATAAGCGCCCTTTTCCAACTCTCTCATAAATTTCTTGGCACTCTTCCGTTGTTCTCGTATCATTCCAGAGAATCGCATTCCGCAACACTTCATTTTGATCATCAAGCAGAACTAAACCATGCATTTGTCCCGAAAAACTGAGTCCTTCAATTTCTTCTGGACGCCCTGTAAAATTTTTCATAAGTTCTGCCAGCCCAGCCATCGTTTGGTCCACCCAATCTTGTGGGTTTTGCTCACTGTATCCGGCCCATTCCTGTAAGAGCGGATAAGATTTCGACACTTCCTGAACGACATCTCCATGCTGGTCCACTAATAATATTTTCACTGCACTAGTTCCTAAATCAACACCAATCACATATTTCATCTTTCCCCACCTGCTTTTCCTATAATAAAAGACGAAGCTGGCTACCTGTTCTTCGTCTTTATTATTTTGGTTAATCATTAAATGTTGTCAATAAGTATTGATTAATCGTAGCTTTAATACTTTCCTGCTTACCAGATGCATGCTGGATATCCTTCAAATCTAACGCGTACGCTTCTAATTTCTTCAAGTCTGTATTACCTTCCACAATATCCAAGCCGATGCCTTCTGTATACGATTGGTAACGATCTTCAATAATTCCATCCAATACGTTATCATCGATTAAGCGCTGTGCCACTTTTAGACCGATTGCAAAGCTGTCCATACCCGCAATATGTGCATGGAACAGATCTTCTGGTGTAAATGAACCACGGCGTACTTTCGCATCAAAGTTCAATCCTCCGCGGCCTAAGCCACCATTTTTCAAAATTTCATACATGGCAAGTACGGTCGTATGCAGGTCAGTCGGGAATTCGTCGGTATCCCAGCCGAGTAACGGATGACCTTGGTTTGCGTCTACAGAACCTAGCATGTTATGGATTCTTGCATAATGCAATTCATGTTCAAATGTGTGACCTGCAAGTGTTGCATGGTTTGCTTCAATATTGAATTTGAAAATATTTTCTAAGCCATAGTGTTGTAAGAAAGCATATCCGCTCGCCACATCAAAATCATACTGATGAGATGTTGGCTCTTTTGGTTTTGGTTCAATCAGGAACTGTGCATCAAAGCCAATTTCATTTGCATAATCTTTTGCCATATGGAAGAAGCGCGCCAGATTATCCAATTCCAGCTTCATATTTGTATTCAAGAGAGTCTCGTATCCTTCACGACCACCCCAGAATACATAGTTTTCGGCACCTAATTCCTTTCCAACCTCTAAAGCCTTCTTCACTTTAGCTGCTGCATACGCAAACACATCTGCGTTATTGGATGAAGCCGCTCCATGGACAAATCGTGGATGACTGAAGTTGTTCACTGTATTCCAGAGCAATTTCGTCTTGCTGTCTTTCATGTAATCTTTGATCATCGCTACAATAATATCCAGGTTTTTATTCGTTTCCCTTAATGTATCCCCTTCAGGAGCGATATCCACATCATGAAAAGCGAAATATGGGGCATTGATTTTTTCAAAGAATTCGAATGCTGCTTCGACACGTGCTTTCGCTAAATCCAAACCTGTATACTTATCCCAAGGGCGGACGGCAGTGCCGACACCGAATGGATCGGATAAGTCCTCTGTAAATGTATGCCAGTAGGCAATACCAAAGCGAAGAATCTCTTCCATTGTCTTTCCACCGACTTTTTCTGTCGGATTGTAAAATTTAAAGGCTAATGGATTCGTTGATTTTGGACCTTCGTACTGGATTTTCTCAATTGTTTTAAAGTATGTCATGAATACACCCTCCTAATAATGTTGAAACTTCTTGAAAGTAATGTTTCTACTATTTGAATCACTCTACACTCAGTTAGTATAGCAACTGAACTGAGTTTCGGTTTTAATCCCTTATTTATTCATCTATCAATCTATATCTTTTAAAATCTCCCCGTTTATCCTCTTCCAACCATTTTCTTTGTTGTCTGGATAGATAAAGAGAATTTGATGTCGTATAATACTTGTACATCATAGACAATTTGAACAGGGGGAGATTATTTGAACAACGCAATGGGCAAGCTTTATTCCATATTCGAATGGGTCACCAGATTTGCCTTCGTGAATCTGTTATGGATTCTGTTCACTTTGCTCGGTGGCGTCATACTTGGATTTTATCCTGCGACCATCAGCATGTTTGCCATGGTCCGCGACTGGTTGCGAGGAAAATCAGACATCCCGGTCTTTAAGAATTATTGGAATTACTATAAACAGGACTTCTGGAAAAGTAACCTTTTAGGAATCTTTATTAATGTTCTTTTCGCTCTCATCGCCATAGATATTTATTACATTCAACATGCAAATGAACAACTTACCTGGACGTATGTCCCGTTATTCGCATTCATGCTGATTATCCTTATCTATTTGTTTTACATTTTTCCGAGCTTTGTGCATTACGACTTGAAGATTCTGCCACTCTTGAAAAATGCATTCTTAATTATGATCATTAGTCCGATACATAGTTTCTTGATGATGGTCTGTCTCATTTCCATATTTTTCATTATGCAAGCGGTACCAGCATTATTTTTTATATTCGGTGGTACAACCTATGCATTTATCACCACTTGGCTTAGCTTGCATGCTTTCAATAAAATTCAAGAAAAACAACAAGCAAACTGACCATTCACACCATTTCTTCCCAAGCGGCTGGAGTGGTGTGTTTTTACCCTTTCACAGCGCTGGCCGTGATTCCTTCCATGATTTTGTTGCTGAAGAATAAGAATGCTATGATGATAGGTAATACACTAATCACCAACGTCGCCCCTATCGCACCCCAGTCCGTCATATACTGTCCGATAAAGTTTTGGATACCAACAGTAAGTGTTTTATATTTATCGGAACTGATAAACGTATTGACGAATACGAATTCGTTCCAATTGTAAATCATATTAATGATCACGGTTGTTGACATGATTGGCATCGATATCGGAAGAATAATACTGAAGAACATGCGATGGATTGAACTTCCGTCAATGATCGCCGCCTCTTCAATTTCCCGAGGGATCGTCGTATAGAATCCATATAAAATCATAACCGTAATCGGCAAATTATAAGTGACATACGTAATGACGATAGATAATGGATTATCAATTAAATTGACATTTAAAAACATGTTATACAAAGGAATCAAAGCGGAATGAATCGGAATCATAAGACCCATCATAATAATCCCTAGAACCAGCCCACTTAATTTCCATCTCATCCTCGTTATCGCGAACGTTGCCATACTTGCAATGAGCACCGTCAGTACTGTAGCAACAACGGTTATCCAAATACTGTTCCAGAAATATGTTCCAATCCCGCCTTCAAATACTTTTAAATAGTTCTCCCATTTCGGATCCAGCGGAAGCGCAAATGGATTACCCGCGAATATCTCTTGGTTTGTCTTTAAGGAAAACGTGAACAGCCAAATGATCGGGAATATCTGGAAGACAGCGACTAAACCTAAACAAATATAAAGTATCGTAAGACCAAGTCGACGCATCTGCAATCCTCCTCTTAGTATTGAATTTCCTCATTATTTGCGGTTGCTCGGCGAACAACGATTGTAACAATCAACGTTATGATCAACAGTAAGAAACCAATGGCACTTCCATAGCCGAAATCATAACTAGAGAAGGCTAACTTATACATGTACGATGCCATCACTTCACTAGCTCCGTTCGGTCCTCCACCTGTCATTACATAAATCAAGTCGAAGTATTTTAATGAACCGACAAAGGATAATACAATCGTAACTTTAAATACGTTCATCACTAATGGAATTTTGATTTTCATCGCTATTTGCAATGGAGACGCTCCGTCAATTTTGGCTGCTTCTATCAAGGATTCCGGGATGTTCTTTAATGCAGCGTAGTAGATTAAGATGTAGAATCCCGCATATTGCCAAATGATAGGAACAAATATTGCAAACAGCACAAGATCGTTATCTGCCAACCATGCTGGAGGATTATCCACTCCAAGAGACATGAGAATACTATTCAACATACCGTTTGAAGGGTTATACACTTTGATCCACAACTGAGCAATGGCAACAGAGGATAAAAGCATTGGTATTAAGTATATTTTTCTAAGTAGATTTGTACCTTTTAATTTAGACGCAAGTATTAATGCAACTGCTAAATAACCGATCAGACTAAGACCAGAAAATATCGCCAACAGGAAAGAATGCTTGGCACTTTGCCAAAACTTTGCATCTTGTAATGCAACAATATAATTATCTAGTCCGATAAACTCCATCGCCCCTATGCCGTCCCATTTCATTAACCCAAAATATCCTGAAAGAAATAATGGAATAAGGATTAGAACAGCTATCAAAAGGATTGCCGGGAGTGTATATAAGAAAATGATCCACTTATTGGACATCACTTTATTCATGATATTCAACCCCATGTTATCGATTTGGAAGTCCTTTTCTCTAAAACTGTTAGATAAGAAAAGGGCAATAGATGCCCTTCTCTCATCTGTTTTTCATAGTAAAACCAAGGCATCACTCTTGAGAAAGTGTTTCTTCATGCGTTTTTGCAAAGTCTTCAGGGGTTACTTCACCACCGAATAATGCTTGAATCATATCTAAATGTACTTGAGCGGCACTTGCACTCATTTGGACATCCGCATACAATGTGATATTTGTCGCTGCATTCAGATCATCTAAAACATCCACATACATTTGCGGGAGATCCAATGCATCGGTGTCTACCTTCGTTGCAGGGATAACCCCAACATCAGTCACCGCTTTTTCTCCCCATTGCTGCACGAAGTAAGAGGCGAATGTCTTCGCTTCTTCTTTGACATCCGAGTTCTCCGCTACAAATAGACCAACACCAGGTCCACCTACATAACTGTCCGTTGTTCCACTGCCATCAACCGTCGGGAATTTGAAGTAACCGACAGAGTCTCTGAACTCTTGCGGAACATCTTCATTTGTCGTAAAGTTCGGCAAGTCCCAAGTAGCAATCAGGTACATCGCTGCCTGTTCAGACATAAACATGCTCTTGGCTTCTTCGTCTGCAAGTCCATTAAATCCGGAAATGAATGAGTCAGCATCTACAAGATTCTGAATTTCTTCCGCAGCTTTCACTAATGCAGGGTCTTCGAAAGAGATTTCCCGGTTGATTGCTTGGGTCAAAGCATCTTTATCCCCGGCAATCCGATCTGCTAAGTACATGTACCACATCGAACCTGTCCACGCATCTCGGTTTCCAAGAGCGATTGGATTGACACCGTTTTCATTTAAGGTTGCAACAATTTCATTTAGTTCATCTAATGTTTCCGGTTCTTCCAAACCGTACTCATCAAAGATTTGTTTATTATAAAAGATTGTAGAGATATTCAACTCTAACGGAAGTCCATGAACACTATCATTAATTGTGAAGGCTTCTAAAGTTCCCGCTACAAAATCATCGGCTAATTCACCTTCAACTACATCATCAAGAGCAGCAAATTTGTTTCCGTTGACAAATGGCTCCATATAACCAGCAGCCCATGTCATCCCAACATCAGGCAATTCATCAGAAGTAGATAATACCGTAATTTTATCTTTATATTGCTCATTACTTAGTACTTCAAGTTCGATTTTAATATCTTCATGTTCTGCTTCAAAATCTGCAATAATTTCGTTTACCACTCGGTGATGCTGAGCAGAGCTTCCTTCAGGCCATAAGTGCATGAACTTTACTGTCTTTGCATCAGATGAACTAGTCGCTTCGGCTTCTCCCCCATCATCCCCGCTACAAGCAGCCAAAAACAAAGCCAACACCAGCAACATCGCAGGAAATGTAAACGCTCTCTTAAAATTCATCATTGAACCCCCTAAAAGTATTTTGATAGCTTATCCTCCTAAGCTTATTTTTATAGTAGCAGACAAAACATCGTTTGTCTAGTGGATGAACAAAGTTTGTAGTAAAGTAAAATTATGTGCTATACTATTCTCAAAACGTGAAAAGAGTTGAAAAGATGAAGAGTACTAAAACATGGAACCAGCAAGTTGTAAAGCAAGAGAACAAAGCTTTAGTTCTCGAAACAATCATAGCAAACTCTCAGATCTCAAGAGCGGATATCGCCACTTCCACCGGACTGAATAAAGGGACCGTTTCATCCTTAGTGAAGGAATTATTGGATGAACAATTAATTAATGAAGTTGGTCCTGGTAAATCCAGTGGAGGCAGAAGACCGGTTATGCTACTCTTCAATGAACTGTCTGGTTATTCCATCGGAGTTGACTTGGGTGTCAATTATATTCTCGGTGTGTTGACAGATTTAAGGGGCAATATCTGTCAAGAGAAAAAGACGAACATCAGTGATTTAACGTATGAAGAAATCTTGGAAGAACTGTTTGCAATCATTGACACACTCATTAAATCCGCACCATCCAGTCCATATGGAATTGTAGGAATTGGAGTCGGTGTGCCAGGTATCGTCAACAAAGATCAGAAAATTTTACTTGCACCTAATCTGAATTGGAAAAGCATCGACTTGAAATCAGAGTTGGAGAATAAATATAATCTCCCAATTGTTGTAGAGAACGAAGCGAATGCCGGAGCTTATGGAGAAAAGAACTTCGGCGTCGGTAAACACAACGATAATATCATCTATGTCAGTGTCGGCATCGGGATTGGTGTAGGTCTGATATTGAACGGTGAGCTCTATAGAGGGAATAATGGCTTTTCCGGAGAATTCGGTCATATGGCGATTGAAGCAGATGGAGCAAAATGCAGCTGCGGCAGCAATGGTTGTTGGGAACTATATGCATCAGAGAAGTCTCTGCTATTCAATGCTCAGCGATCTGATTTAAAAGAGACATTAGATGGTGAACTATCACTTGAAACCATCATGAAACTCGCGGAAAGTGGCAATGATACCGCTCAGCAATTATTCAACAGAATCGGTAAATATCTGGGAGTGGGCATCAATAACATCATCAATATCTTTAATCCTGAACAAGTCATCATCGGCAACCAAATGGCTGAAGCAGCACAGTGGTTGGAGCCTTCCATGATGGAATGGATCGAAGAGCAATCCTTATGGTTCAGCCGCAAAGATTTGACGATTGACTTTTCCGGTCTGCAAACGCATTCCACTGCCTTAGGTGTTGCGGCGTTTTCAGCAGAAAATTTCATTTCAAGCAAAGTGTTTCAGGAAAATAATAAATACGCCCTTTAATTCCTGGGACACAAGCTTGGCTTGTATAGAAAAGAATACTTATTGTCTAGTTGCATTAAATGAAAGCGCATTCCTGCGCATAAATAAAATATTAAATGAGGTGGAAATTCATGACAACGATTAAAAATCCAATTTTACCAGGTTTTAACCCAGATCCGAGCATTTGCCGTGTTGATGAAGATTACTATATTGCCGTATCAACATTCGAATGGTTTCCTGGAGTTGGAATCTACCATTCGAAAGACTTGAAAAACTGGCGATTAGTATCCCGACCGTTAAATCGACTCAGCCAATTGAATATGATGGGGAATCCAAACTCTGGAGGGATTTGGGCTCCTCAGCTTTCGTATAATGATGGAAAGTTCTGGTTGATTTATACCGATGTCAAAGTGACGGAAGGACGATGGAAAGACTGCCATAACTACCTCGTAACAAGTGAAACGATTGATGGAGATTGGTCAGAACCGATTTACCTGAACAGTTCCGGCTTCGACCCTTCCCTCTTCCACGACGAAGATGGCAGAAAATATCTTGCCAATATGTTCTGGGACCATCGTGTCGGCAATCATAATTTCTATGGTATTGTGCTGCAAGAGTACGATCCGGTTGAGCAAAAACTGATTGGTAAAAAAGAAATCATCTTCAAAGGCACCGATGTGAAGTTGGTGGAAGCACCTCATATATATAAAATTAATGACTACTATTATTTACTCACTGCAGAAGGTGGGACAAGATTCGATCATCAGGCAACCATTGCCCGATCTAAGAATCTATGGGGACCTTATGAAGTTCATCCTGAGAATCCATTAATTTCATCCTTTGCACACCCAAGAGATCCATTGCAAAAAGCTGGACACGGATCCATCGTGCAAACACATACAGATGAATGGTTCTTCGTACATTTGACTGGCCGTCCTTTACCGAACGAGGATCAGCCTCTACTTGATCCACGCGGTTTCTGTCCACTAGGCCGTGAAACAGCCATTCAGCGTCTCGAATGGAAAGATGATTGGCCGTACATTGTTGGCGGGAACAAGCCTTCCCTTGAAATTGAAGGCCCTGCGATTGAAGAAGTAAAATGGGAACCGGATTATGAGGAAAAGGATGATTTTGATTCCAACCAATTAAATCTCCACTTCCAAACATTACGGATTCCATTAGGAGAAGAGATTTTATCATTGAATGACAATCCTGGTCATCTTCGTTTGTATGGTAGAGAGTCTCTAACATCGAAATTCACCCAAGCCCATGTAGCAAGACGTTGGCAGCATTTTAATTTTACAGCGGAAACCAAGGTCGCTTTCAACCCTGAATCATTCCAGCAAGCTGCAGGTCTAGTAAACTATTATAATACTGAAAACTGGAGCGCTCTGCAGATTACATGGAATGAGGAAAAAGGTAGAATACTAGACTTGACGATATGCGATAACTTTACGTTTGAGCAACCATTAAGGGGTAATGAAATCGTTGTACCTAATGATGTGGAATATGTGTCCCTTCGAGTGGAAGTTAATACAAATATATACGAATACTCCTATTCATTTGATGGCGAAACATGGGAGAAGATTCCTGTACAGCTTTATTCTTACAAACTATCCGATGACTATATCCGCGGTGGCGGCTTCTTCACAGGAGCTTTTGTCGGAATGCAATGTCAGGATACATCAGGAGAACGTAAACCTGCAGATTTTGATTACTTTATGTATAAGCCGGTAGAGGAGTAAGTTATTAAATTAGTAATTGCATAATAAAAGATTATTGATCGAGCTAACTTGGAAGAACAAGCAAACCCATATGGTAGATTCATGTACATGAAAAGGGAGATGTTGTGATTGACATCTCCCTTTTTATTTAAGCACAAAATGTAGTTTTATAGAAAAAAAGACGAAGTCAGCTTTACCCGTCTTCGTCTTGTCATTATACTATTAAATTGTACCTTCACCCTACAGACTTACACCATTGGCATTACTCAACTGTCTTAACCGTATCATATTCCAAGACATTTTTGGCAGCACTCCGACTAACTTGTTATCTTCAATAAAAGATTGACCGTTAGAATGTGGTTTTACCTGCTCATTATCAAGTGTATTCGTAGCTTTCGCATCATCATTTTCAAGCACCACATGTTCTACTACTTCCATGCCTTCAAATGATCGAATATCGATATCAACTTTCAGCGTATTTTCCAAATGGCGATTTACGGCAAAAATGACGAGTTCATCATCCTCTTCGTTGTAAACAACTGAACTATCAAGATACGGAACGTCTGTAAAATCTTTACTATCATACTTCGGAGATTTAATGATTGGGTTCAGCGCAGTTCCCCTGCCATAAACCGAAGTATAGTAATATGGGTAGAAGATCGTCTGTTTCCAAATTCCCCCACCTGTTTCAGTCATGATTGGCGCAATAACGTTTACAAGCTGAGCCATACACGCAATCCTTACTCGATCCGAGTGCTTAAGCAGTGTGTTTAGCATTGATCCAACTAAAATTGCATCTTCAAATGTATAAATATCTTCTAGTTGTGGTGGTGCAATGGTCCATGGCTCGATTTCTTTGTCTTGATCATTGGAATGAAACCACACATTCCATTCATCAAAGCTTAACTTCATTGTCTTTTTACTGCGTTTTTTAGCCTTTATATAATCACAAGTAGCAATAACTGTTTTAATAAAGTTATCCATATCCAAAGTATTTGCTAAATAGTTTGCTGTATCATTGTCACGATTCCCATAATACTGATGCAAAGAGATGTAATCAACGAAGTCATATGTATGTTCAAGAGTTGTAGCTTCCCATTCAGGGAATGTTGGCATTCCTGAACCTGAACTACCACAACTTACTAACTCAATAGTTGGATCAACGAGCTTCATCACTTTTCCTGTTTCTGCAGCTAGACGACCATATTCATGAGCTGTCTTTTGGCCGATTTGCCACGGTCCATCCATTTCATTTCCTAAGCACCATGTTTTTATATTATGTGGCTCCTCGTATCCGTGTTGTTTTCTCAACTCACTCCAATACGTTCCTCCTGGATGGTTACTGTATTCCAACAAATTACGAGCAGCATCTATTCCTCTTGTTCCAAGATTAACAGCCATCATCACTTCTGCACCAACCGCTTTGGACCAGTCGACAAATTCATTCGTACCAACCTGATTCGTCTCTAAAGCATTCCAAGCTAAGTCTAAACGACGAGGGCGTTCTTCCTTAGGCCCTACACCATCTTCCCAATTGTAGCCTGACACCATGTTCCCGCCTGGGTAGCGGATGATTGGCACTTGTAACTGTTTTACTAGATCTATTACATCCTGGCGAAACCCATTTTCATCTGCAGTAGGATGGTCTGGTTCATAAACTCCTCCATAAACTGCTCTTCCTAATTGTTCAATGAAAGAACCATAGATTCTAGGATCTATTTCCGAAATCACAAATTCCTTATCTAACAACATCTTAGCGCTTATCATTTCTTTCTCCACTCTATTCCTTCCTCTCCCGTTATAAAATCTATGTATCTCTTTTTTACATTTGTAACTTTAAGTTTTTGATTTGCCTGCAAACATAGATCTATTCTGCGGCTTCCATCTTTTTGAATATATATTCTGAAATCCAAGACCAACATAAGATAGCAATACTAAAGCTAAAGAATAAAATCATTCCCGGAAATTCCAAGGATATATAGGTAACAGCAAACAAAAGAATTAATATGACTAACGTGTAATGAATTTTTACTACCCCGATTATCATTGCGTTTTTCAGATGCTGGATGATGGAAGCATTATAATGTGATAGTAATGGAAATGACCAAATGACTACAATAACGTATAAAAAAGTGATCAGGTAAAAAGCAGTGAGTACGATGATGGGAATTTCTCCAACGCTATTACTCATAACTAGATAGTTTAAATATAAAAGTAATCCCATTAAAGTGATTGACCAACCTAGAATATTTGCAGCGATGTATTCTTTACGATAAATCTGTTTAAAGGTTTTCCACATGGTGGTATTTTGATTTCCCTCTTTCCATGACCTGCATATACCTAAGGCAGCAATGGTCGAGGGGAAAATGCCGGCGATAAATAGACCCCGTATGGAGAATAGAATCCATAAGAGATTCAGTAATGCTAAGCGGGTTATCCAAGTAAGAATCGTATTCAGTGAACCAGTAATTCCATCTACATTCATCTACGTTACACCTTCTTCAAATCGTTATAACTTACTCTTATCCCTTTACACCACCAGTTGTAAGCCCTGCAACAAAGTAACGCTGGAATAAAGCAAAGAGAATGACAATAGGAATAACTGTCATCACAGCACCTGCAATTAAAATGTCATAGTTATTACCATAAGGGGTTAGCAATGTAGCCAAACCAATCGGCAACGTAAATAAATCACTGGATCTTACCACGAGTAATGGCCATAAAAAGTTATTCCAACTATGCAAGCCTTGTAGAATTGCCATTGCAGCAAAAGACGGTAACATCAATGGCGCCATTATCTTAAAAAATATTCCATACTCTGTACTTCCATCAATTCTTGCAGCGTCCATCAATTCTTTCGGTAGTCCCATCGCATACTGTCTAAAGAAAAATACTGCTGTTGGGGAAACTATCAAAGGTAACATGATACCAGTATAGGTATTGATTAATCTTAAATCGATCATCAATTGGTACAGTGGCAACAATAACACTTCAAATGGAATCATGATAATAATCAAAACAAATAAGAAGATCAAGTTTCTCCCTTTAAAATCATAAGATGCCAATGCATAGCCGACCATGGAAGAGAAAAACAACGAAAAGATAATAATCAGACCAGAAATAATTAAACTATTACCATACCACTTCCAGTATTCACCAGCTTGGGTAAATATATATAAATAGTTATCTAGTGATAGTTCACTCCAGTTAATGGAGAAAGTTATCCCATCTCTCATTAGTTCCGTAGAGGGACGAAATGAAGAGATAATTAAACTAATCAACGGAAACAATGCAATGAGGGCGATGATACCGATAATGATAGTGAGTAGCCATGTAGCCACCTTATTACTTTTCTTTTTCATTTATTCGTCACCTCGTTTAAATCCACCTGTTATTAATAAGTAGAGTATACTTACGATGAAAATGATTAATAAGACAATTACTCCAATTGCTGCTCCAAATCCCATGTCGTTTTGCTGAATACCTTGTTCGTATAAGTACCCTACTAAAGTCAACCCAATGTTACCCGGCGAATTACCTTGCCACAATACATAACTTTCTTCAAATACCCTAAAACCACCAATGATACTAATGGTAGTCACAAAAATTATAATAGGTTTTAAAGAAGGCAGTGTGATATACCGGAATTTTTGGAATACATTTGCACCATCTATATCTGCTGATTCATAAAGTTCCTTTGATATATTTTGTAATCCAGCCAGGAAGTAAAGAACGTTAACCCCCATCCAACGCCAAGATGCAATTAGTACCATTAATAACATTCCAGACCAGCCAGTATATTGCCAACTAATCGGATCAATACCAAATACACCTACAATCTGGTTAGCTATCGAACCTCCTGATTCAGCAAAAAATAGCCTGAAAATAATACCTGCTACGACTACGGATGTTAGCGAGGGAATAAACAAAGCAGATCGAAATATCGTTTTAAACCTTACTAACTTGGAGTCTAATAGTGTTGCTAAAATCATTGGTACTAATACAAGAATAGCTACTGTTGCTACTGTATATATCGTTGTGTTCGCTAATGCCTTGAAAAAAGCAGGGTTGAATATTCTTTCATAATTTTGAAAACCTATAAAAGTAACTTGACCAGGTAAAATCCTTTGAAAACTCATGACAAAGGCTTGAATTGTCGGATAAAGAGTAAGTATTAAAAAAGAAATAATAAATGGAGACACAAACACATATGGTACGACCTGTTTTGAATTTAAAAAGCTTTTAGCCCTTTTTCTTTTTTTCACTGGTGGTGGCTCTTTTCTATTTTTTCTTCTTTCAAATTCAAAGCCTTCAACATCATGTCTAACCTTATTTATCATTTTATCCCTTCTTACAATCATATTTTGGGAAAAAGGACAGTTTCCTGTCCTTTTTAGTTTACCTATTAATTTGCACTCTTCATTTTTTGACTGATTGTATCAGCTGACTGTTTTAAAGCCTCTTCCGGGGTTTGATTTCCTTCTCTTAAGACGCTGTGCATAATATTGGAATCAATCTCTGATAAAACATCGGGTGTATACTCTGATAGATTTATACCTGCAACGTCATCTTTAACTGATAATAAAATATCAAAGATATCTTCATGGAAATACTCATAGAACACATTATCTTCCCTTACTTCTGGTGCTTCCCATACGTCCCAACGTGGTGGGTCGAATCCAAGTTCAGTCCATAAATGAATGTTTCCTTCTTTTGATAGTTTGGCGTAATAAAGGAAATCTTTCGCTAAATCAGCATGCTCTGATTGACTGATTACTGCAGTACCCGTCCCACCCATTGCAACAGACTGGGTATCTGAGCCAGGTGCTAACGGCATTGGTCGAATTTGCATCTTTCCTTCTAGATCAGGCATATACTCCACAAAGTCTTTCATGTAAAACATAGGTATGACAATAGAAGCCTGTCCACCATTATTCATAAAACCGTAGAATTCCTCTGAATGGTAACCGCCACCAGGTGTGATCTCAGCAATTTCATGTTCATTAATTAAAGAATCAACAAATTCTAGTGCTTCAACAACCTCTGGACTATCAAGTGTTAGTTCACCTTCTTCATTAAAGAAGTCTGCTCCTTTTTGAGTAACGAACGGCCAAATACCGTACCAATTTGTTGGAATCGTTGTCATTGGTTTACCAGTTGCGCTGACAACTTGTTTACCAGCTTCAACATAATCATCCCAAGTTTCAATGGAGTCGATATCAACTCCAGCCTCATCCATTATTTCTTGATTGTAATAAACTACTGTTGCACCTAAGTGTGTTGGAGCACCGTAGTAATTACCATCCTTCGTATATATCCCTAGTCTTTCCTCTACAAAACTATCTAATTCTGGTTCAATTAATTCATTCAAGGGTTCTAATTGTATATCGCCTTTTAAAAAGTTCGAGAATTTAGCAATTTCAATATCTGCCAAGTCCGGTGCACCACTTCCAGATTGCAATGCAAGCAATAAATTATTGTGCATCTGATCGAACGGATATGTTTCTGCAGACAATTTTATTGGCCTGTCAGGATTATCCTCATTCCATCTCTCCGCAGCATTTGCAAAGTAGTCTGCATGTGTACCAGCAAAGGTCCAAAATGATAATTCAGTTGCATCTTCTATATCTTCCCCGGCCACTACAGTCTCGTCTGCGTCACTTGAAGTACTAGTTTCAGACTCACCATCAGAACATGCACCTAAAATAAATAGCATGAATACTAGCAACACCAAGAAAAACTTTCTCATTATTTTTCCTCCTTAGTAATAGTTTAATAGATTTTTATATTTACCTTTTCTTTCAGACTCAACCTCGCTGTACTGGTAGCTCCGTCTAATGTTAGACTTACTAATTCTTTCATCGGATAATCTCCTTTTTATGACTATTTAACAGAATTACTAGAAACCTTCTCTTATCGATTGCCAACCGGAACTTTGTCCCTCCAGTGCACTAAGAAAGCTTTCCAACTCCCTTCAAATTAAAATATCTTTCTATGGAGACCATATAAAATCAGTATTAAAAAGAAACAACTTTGTACAATCGGTAAATTAAGTGTATAATCATTTGAAAGCGGTGTCAATATAAAATATTCAATTCGCATAAAATTCACTATAATACAACTTCAAAACGTTTCTCTACATTGATCCGGAATATTACTTCTACCACAGTTTGGAAACGTCAGAGAGTGACTCTAGTAAAATATTTTTTAAAAACAAAAAAAGGAAGATGTCATGAAGGGCATCTTCCTTTTTCGTGTAATAATTATCCAGGATGCACTATAAAAGGAGTGACTTGGTAATTGTGAACTTCAGCATATTCACAAGAAACATCAGCATTCCTCAACAGGACCAACTACTCCCGATCCAACTCCAACAACGTTCTATACAGTACATTCCCCGCTTTTTCAATATCTTCTTCTGACGTGAATTCTTTAGGGTTATGACTGATGCCATCTTTGGATCTTACAAAAATCATTCCGATAGGCGCGACATGTTTAAATTGCATGCCGTCATGGCCGGCACCGCTTGGAAGGGAAATAGCTTCCCCATCCACTTCCTCTTGAATACCTTTCTTAATCGCTTCCTGGATACGAGAATCACAGAGAACGGGCTCCACACGTTGCAGTTCGTTAATTGTTAATTCTAAACCACGTTCATCGGCTACTTGATTAGCAAACGTTCTAATTTGCTCTTCAACCACATCTCTCTTCGCTTCATCAATATCCCGGATATCGACGTTCCATTGGACTTCTCCAGGAATGACATTTGTCCCGTTAGGTTTGACGTTCAGTTTACCGACAGTAGCTACAGTCGTGTCTGTGCGTGATGCGATTTTCTCAATTTCAGAGATGATGATACTCGCTCCGACAAGGGCGTCTTGCCGTTGGTTCATTGGGGTTGTCCCCGCATGTTCAGCGAGCCCCTTCAGCGTGAATTCAAGCCAAAGCGGGCCGGCAATTCCTGTCACATTTCCAACAGGCATTTCATTGCTTTCGAGTATCTTCCCTTGTTCAATATGGACTTCTAAATAAAGTTTAATATTGTCGATGATAGCTTGTTGGAAATTAGTATGCTTCAATCCTGCATCTTCCATCGCCTGTTTGATTGTAATCCCATTATCGTCTGTATATTCCAAATCGGCTTCGGTTAGTATACCAGCTGCTGCTCTGCTTCCAATCATCCCGAATCCAAAGCGACTGCCTTCCTCATCTTTAAATGAAATGACTTTTACCGGATGGTTCAGCCGCTCTCCCTTTTCGGTTAGAGAATGAATGACTTCAATTGCCGTCAGTACACCTAAAGCTCCGTCATACTTCCCACCATCTGGTACGGTGTCGATATGGGAACCAATGATGATAACCGGAAGATTCTTGTCGCCATCCAGGCTTCCAATCACGTTTCCGACTGCATCTTCCTCCACGGTTAAACCAGCTGCTTCCATATACTGTTTGACAAGCTCATTTGCCTCTCTTTCCGTTTCTGAATACGAAAAGCGGGTGACGCCACCATTTTCCGTGCCACCGATTGTTGCAAGTTCTTCGATATGTTTATTTAACCGATTACCATTAATCATTTGATTCATCCTTTAATTTGAATAAGAAGTGGCAGTTGCCTTCTCTTAAAATATATTTGTCATGCTCTACTTCGAATTTCGGGTTATATCCTCTCGCAACCGCTGGGTCGATCATTTGGCAATACAAAATGCCGTATTCATGCATATTATCATCTGCCCATTGTTGGCCAAAAGGACAAGCAGTGAAGTTTTGTTCAATGACTTCTGGTCGATATTCCGTCGTATATTCGAATAAATCGCTTCGTTCCATATCGTAGTTCGTTAAGTAGTTTTCAATAGTATTATTCTCACCATTCGTGCGTGCTCGCTGTGCGATTCCTCTGCCACGTTCTTCACCGAATGTCCGGACACCTTCCCTCACAGCATCTTTTCCATCCGGGCCGTACGTATCAACAACTTGTTTCGCAATCTGAGCAAAGAGCTTGGCCATTAAAGCATAGATTGTCAGGTTTTCATATTTTCTTTCCGTCTGGTGGTCTGCTGGAATATAGTCAAATAGAATATGATTTTCATTTTTCAACGTGGCATCTTTAGCAATCTCTTCTGCATCTTTGTAACCGAAGATTTCTAGACCTTTTCCAATCAATTCTTTTGCTTCTTCACCAAATTTTGCTACCACAGCTTTTTCAACATGTGTAAATAATCTTGCTGTGATTGCATGCATAGAAAGCGGTGGGATATTTATTTTCGCTTCACTCATTCTTAGCACCCCTCCATTCATTTACAAATTAAAATAGTAACAGTCGTCTGATAATTAAACTAACATCTTCTATTATATAGAAAACTAGATCTAAATTAAATGCATCTGATTAATAGAAGTTAAAGAACATGATTCCTTGTAAATAAAATAAACAGTAAAAGCAAGTACGTTTTTCATCTATATCCTACTGTATTCAATTTAATGTCCCCGGATGAAAAACAGAAGCTGTCCTCATTCGGCAGCTTCTGTTTTTTGTTACCTATGAAAATTTAAATTGACTTGCATTTACGAGCACAACAATTAAAATACGATTGTCTTATTCCCATGAACAATAATGCGGTCTTCCAAATGCCATTTTACTGCACGGGACAGAACGCTGCGCTCAATCTCTTGTCCTATTTTCTTCATTGCAGCCACATCATCCCGATGATCCACTCGACCGATATCCTGCTCGATAATCGGACCTTCATCCAAATCATCCGTCACATAATGTGACGTGGCACCAATCATCTTCACTCCTCGTTGGAATGCGCGCTCATACGGCTTCGCACCAATGAATGCAGGTAGGAAAGAGTGATGGATATTGATTAACCGATTCTTGTATTCTTTTACAAAATCTGGTGTCAAAATCTGCATATAACGCGCAAGGACGACAAGATCAATATCATATTGCTCTAGTATCTTCTTTTGTTCCTCTTCTACTTGCTTGCGAATTTCAGGGTTTGCTGGAATGTAGTAAAATGGAATACCGCGTGATTCTACCATTTCTCTTACCGTTTCGTGGTTACTGATGACAACTGCAATATTAGCCATCAGATCTCCACTTTCCCACTCCCATAGGAGCTCAAGCAAGCAATGCGGCTCTTTCGATGCAAAAATTGCCACATTTTTTATATCATGCACATACATGAAGTCGTAATTCATTTCAAATTTATCTGCAATCAGAGAAAAATCTTTCTCCATGTTGCTTTTCTTTTTCAATAAGTCGGGACACTCATACTCGATACGCATGAAAAATTGCCCGCCCTCTGGATCTAGGGTATATTGGTCGGACGTCACGATATTGGCCCCGTGCTCATGGAGAAATTGGGATACTGTCGCAACTATGCCAGGTTGATCTGGGCATCGTATTAATAACCGTGCCCGGTTCTCATTTTCTTGTTGATATGCTTTTATTTTATTCTCTGAATAGGTATGCATGTTCTTCCCTCGCCTATAATTTATTTACTCACTAGACACTTTATGTAATTCTATCAAAAGCGTCAAGCAAATGAGCGCAAATCTTCACCATCTCGGAAATCGTCGATGGAGGAAGAACTATTTAGATTTCCTTGCTCCTCTTTTCAGAACATCATTTCAATGTGATTGATAATAGACATAACTTGTCAGATCCAACAACATCGCATTCCTTCTTCAAGTTAACAATCTGTACAAAACGTCGCTTATTATTTTTCCAGCTGTTTTTGGTGCGGTTTTACCCGGCAGTCCAAGAGCATGAATTGCTTTCAATCCCTTTTCATGAGCAAACTTGAAATCTATACCTCCAGGTTTGCTTGCAAGATCAAGAAGGAGAGTAGATATTTCCACTTGTGAAAGAACATGCTCATCCAAAATCATATGAGGAATGGTATTGATACAGATATCAACCCCAGCCATATGTTCAGCTATCTCACCAATCTGAACCGGCTGCATTCCCATTTCAGTTATTCTTGCAAAGTCGGTATCTTTCCTGACAGCTACGCGGGTCTTGGCCCCTACATTCGCAAACAGTCTGGCTACCGTCATACCAACTCTGCCGAAGCCTAGCACCATTACATCTGACCCATGTATCGTAAAATCTGTCTCTTGAATGGCAAGATGTAACGTCGCTTCAGCTGTAGGAATAGAATTCATAATGGCAATGTCATCCCGGTCGGTCAAACATACCAGCTCTCTGTCCGCTAATCCACAGACCTCATCTAAATAGTCCGTTGAAATACCGGTGTATACGACACAATGCTCCGGCGTCTGTTTTAACATATCCAGTGATAGTTCCACAGATTGATCCGAATACACCGCTTCCACTTTACCTGCTTTATCTGTTCCGTTTAACGGGATTAAAATCGCATCAATTTGGCTGAAATCACCGGGAACTTCGTTATGGATATTGGAATCGGAAAATGTCAGTTGGTCATACCCATCTAAATAAATTACAATATCTTTTGCAGCCAATTGATTGATTACTTCTAGATACCTTTGGTCCCCACCTATGATGAAAAGTTTTGATCGCTTGGCCAAAGGAACACCTCCTTCATTCTTCAGTCTATTATTAGATGTAATGATTTATTAAAATGGATTGGTATTTCAATCTTAACAAATGATCGCAGCTTCAAGGGAGTACGAATAAAATTCAACCACCTATTTTTTTATGATGTCGCCTAATAGGACCGGCCGTATCGGGGGTTGCGCACGCTGGAGAACCGGTCTTGTATTACGTTGACAAGTTGCTAAGAGAATATTGCTCACCATCGGTTGGCAAACTCTTCCTTGGCAGTATCCCATCCCAACTCGAACCCTTTTTTTAATTCCCGGGAAACTGTTGCCCCCTTCCTCTATAGCACCTAGTATTTCTGAAAGGTAAACATCTTCACAACGGCAAATAATCGTGTCATCCATTTAAAAAACCTCTTCCCCCAAATTCATTCATTTTTTCTGAACAAACCATATTCACTCCTCTTGCTTAAAATCGACTTAAAGAAAAGGAACGGATATCCATTTCAGGCTTTTCCCCGCATACAACTTGCGCCATGATTTTTCCTGATATAGGGGAAAGTGCCACTCCATCTCCTTCATGCCCAGCTGCGATATACAAGCTATCGATTCCGGAAACTGGACTCAAAATTGGCTTTCCATCCGGTGTATAGGGACGTAGACCAGTGAAGGACCGAATCATTCGGACTTTTTTCAAGCAAGGAAATGCCCGAATAGCTGCCTCACCTATCTTTCTCGTAATCTCTGGATTGGTTTCCGTTTTATCATATCCGATAAATTGTCGGGAACCACCAATTAATAGGGTGCCACTATGTGTTTGTCCAATTGCCAAACCTACTCCAAACGGATCTTTCTTATCATCCTCATGGTTTTTCTTTAATTTATTCGAAATATAGGAAGCACTGAGAATACCAACTTGAAGAAAGGATGGAAGTTTCTCAGACACAAGGATTTGTCCTTGCCTTGGAATAATCGGCACTTCCACCCCTAACGGCTTTAGCATCATTGGAGTCCATACCCCCATTGCCACTACAACTGCATCCGCATAGATCCGCTCCCCAGAAACTTCCACTCCAATCACCCGGTTATTATCTGTAATCAGACGTTTCACCGGTGAATTCAGTCTGATTTCCGCTCCAAGTTTTCGGGCAGCATTGGCAAATGCAAAGGAAACGTTCAACGGGTTGACTTCTGCATCCCCTTCCCACCAAGTGGAACCAATGATATCGTTTGATAATCCCGGTTGCCATTTCCTTGCTTCCTCACCCGAAATGAGCTTAACGTCAATTCCGGCTTTTTGCTGGCGCTCCACCATATGCTCCATTGCCTGCATTTCTTCCAGCGTTTCAATGATGATCATTCCACCACTTTTTCTATATTCAAGATCCACTTCCAGTTCGTCTTCCAGTTTTTCATAAATGTTAGCACTTTTAATGGCAAGCTCTAATGTTGGTCCAGGATTTTTTGATTGGAGCATAATCGCACGATCACAAGCTCCTGAAGTTCCCGACGCGATATCTTTTGCTTCCACTAGTGTGACTTCCACCCCGTATTTCGCAAGGTAATAGGCGGTAGATGTACCAATCAGTCCACCTCCTATTACGATTACTTTCTGACGCATAGGCACCCCCTACCACTCATATTTTAAGTCTCGCATCGCTTCTTAAATAAACCAGACGAGTAGTCCAATCGCTAAAAATAACAAAGAGTTTGGTAAAGCTAGGACCATCACTTTAAGTGGATCCACTTGTCTGTTGAGAATTCCACCGATTAATCCGCAAACAACAAATGCAGTCAGTCCAACAGGTGGCATATTCTGGCCGGCTGCTGCAATATGAGAAGCACCGAGTGAGATTAAAGTCGGATCAACATTCATACTTTCCATTATTGGCCCCAAAAAGGGAACGGTGACCGATTGGGCGGTTGTCTGGGAACCGGTGAGCATCCCAATAATCACCATGGAAGAGGCGCCCCCAATCTTCACCATCGAAGCCGTTAGCCCTTCTGTCATCATAGCTACCTTATCAATGAGACCAGATGCATAAAAGACCCCTACCATGATTCCAGCGCAAAGTTGGATTTGCACGGTTTGATTAACTTTTGACAATCCGCCTTTCAACACACCCTTTGTCTGATTCCGTACCGATGGGAAAATAAAACTGACAACAATCGCAACGATAATTGCTGTTACCACATGAAATGTCATCCCTTGTAAAATTGGAATCTCCTTCAGTGGATTCAAAATTGCTGCAAAAAATGCCCATTCCTCAAAAATATTATAACTAAACCCGGTATTAGCGATAACGATGGCAACTAACACAGCAAGCGGAATTAAGGTCTTCCAGCGTTCACGTAAAATTTGAGAAATCGATTTACTAGTTTTTAAATGGTCCGGCATCTTTCTTCCACGAACAAAACGGAAAGATTCTAGTATAGCGACAACTCCGATAATCGCGACCGTAAGATAGGAAAGTTTAATAACAGGACTCGGATCAATACCGACTAATGCAGAAGAAAGAAATACTCCTTGTGAAATCGGAGGCATAATAGAACCAATTGACGCCCCGACAAGAATGATCATCCCGATTTGTT
This sequence comes from Oceanobacillus luteolus, assembly GCF_023715655.1. Taxonomy (GTDB): domain Bacteria; phylum Bacillota; class Bacilli; order Bacillales; family Amphibacillaceae; genus Oceanobacillus; species Oceanobacillus luteolus. Next base: position 67,790 of record NZ_JAMBON010000007.1, read on the forward strand.
CTGGTTTCACTTTTAATTCATGAAGTGAGTTAATAACGAGGAATCCAATGACTGTCGCAGCCGCTATCGCATCCCCTAAAAAAGAACCGGCGATAATTAGTGTAATGAATATTGCTGCAATCAGCCCTCTTGGCGAGTCGCCAAACAAAGACCGGAGACTATTTAAAGTCGTATCCATCGCCCCAAGCTTCACTTGAGACTCCGCATATAATGACCCGAAAATCGATAGCGCGATGACCCAGGACAACCGGTCAATTCCATCAACGAACGCCAGTAACGTTTCAAGCGGCCCAAGTCCGGAAATAATCGCCGAAGAAATAGAAGCAACCAACAAAGCTACCTTTATATTCCCGCCTATCTTCGGTATTTGCTTAATCAAAGCAATACTAAATAACAAGAGTAGCGGGATAAGGATTTCAAGCATCACCTGACCCCCTTGATTTATTATGATTTTCCCTTTCTAAAGGGCTTGATGGATATAATTTACCAAGGTTGTAATATCAAAAATCGGCAAATCCGTTACTTCTCTTAACGCCTGTTTATATGGCGGCATATTGGTACATTCCAAAATAATTGCTTTTAAGTCTGGATTTTTTGCAATCCATTCCGTCGTCACCTGTTGCATTTCTTCTGCAACAGCTCTTTCATCCAACTCGATTTCCTCTTCAATAATCGCACCTGCAAAAGCCGGCATATCTTCCAATCCTTCTACAACGATCGATTCGTTTCTGACGTTGACTCCCTTAAAATGTGCTGCTGTCAAACTCAATTTTGAAGCTGTCAGGACACCAATCGGTTCGCCGGCAATCATACTCACGAGCGGTATTTGCAATAAACTGGATGAGAAAAAAGGAACGGATAATTGGTTTTGTATCTCTTTTTGAAATAAAGCAAGAAATCCACAGCTCGTTGTAATTGCTTTTACCCCTTCATTTTCTAGTTCTCTTGCCGCTTTAACGAAGGATATAATTAACTTGGGGTCGCCTTGTTTTACTACCCGTGCAACACTCGCCCCTTTCACTTTTTTATAAACGACTGGAAAAGAAAAGGTATCGTGATTCCCAATGTCGCCTACTGGTCGATGGAACTTGGTATCCAACATGAGAACGCCAATTTTTGCTTGTGTCATCTGGACATCCCTGCACCTTTAATTAGCGGAAGCTTGAAACAGAAAATATGAACTAGATTCATCCGGTAACAGCACTTCCGACAATTTACTTGGGCAGTTATTTTCACCTCTCTTCTTTTCAATTTTTTTAACATGTTTTCGACTCTATAAACGATAAAACTACAACTATCATTGAGGGAAAGTTTGATTACAAACTATGGATAACGCTTACATAAATATAATTATAAATATGATATTTAAACCCTGTTATTCCACAATAACTTTAAAAAATGGACGATTTAATAATAGACGTTCAACATATAATTACCGTTCTTAGATCCTGATTTCATGTAGCCTTTGTTATTTCCTCAACATTTCTGTCTGTACTATAGTTTCTCTTCATATATTTCATCTACATCTTGTTATAGAAAAACTAATAAGGATTTCTGGAATGTCCCCCCAGAAATCCTTATTTGCTTACTTGTCCCCATTTATCTACTTCATATGGCTTCAACCATGTTTCTACCTTCTCCGCTCCACCATGTTAATTCCAATCCCCATAGCGACGACACCAATCAATAACATGAACACAATCGGCAGAAGAATATCATTCCAATTTGCCTGGAATAACGTCACATCAACCATCGCTTCCACTGCATGGGACAGTGGAAAAATGTCGCCGATAAATTGTAAGACAGGGTTGGTGATCGTACCCGGCATCATATAGACGCCACTGACAACAGGAATAATCGGCAGAATGGAAGGTAAAATCATATAAAATTGTTCTGGCGATTTGACAAAACCGGCAATCAGCATTGCAACACTTACCATACTGAGTGCAAATACGGCAGCAATGGTTACGATCATGAGGAAGTTCCCTAAGTCATATCCCATTAAAAATTCATAGATGAGGAGAACCATCAATATTTGGAAAAAGCCTACAAGAAAGCTATAAATGAGATGCCCCATGTACATGCTCGTCTTGCTGACAGGTGATAGAATCATCCGGTTCCATACCCCACTCGCCTTATCGATGGTAATGCCATTAACTTTAAATCCGATCGTAAACATCGACGCAAACAGTGTAAATCCAAATAGTAATTGGATGCCCATATCATAATCTGCAATGGCCCCACCCTCCAATGACTTGGTCTCCACTTCGATCGGAGGATTTTTCATATATTCCTGTACTTCGGTTCTCAGTTCATCCATGTTTCCACTTCCTGCAACCGCCTGCAGCTGTGCTTCCTCAAGAAACACTTGATGAACTTCCTGCTCTATCATTTGAATACTCGGTTTATTGGAACTCGCAATCAAAAGAAAATCATCTTCCATGACGTGTACCGCTGCATCACTCGTTCCATGAATTACACCTTCACGGGCTTCTTCTTCATCTTTTATGACGAATTCAATATCACTGCTTTCATTTAACCGTTGCTCCCAGAATTCCTCTATTTCTTCTGATTCTGAACTGAATATGGCGACAGTCGTCTGGTCAATCCGCTCGGCATCGCCAAATATGACCGTTAACAGGATACTTATTGCCATGAAAAGTAAAATGATGAATGGTGCTCGTTTATCTTTCCAAAATTGAGCCAACATGACTGCTTTCATACGCTTCGCCCCCTTTTAGGAAAAGTGACATACCCAATTGCAAAAAAGACAACAAAGCTACCAAGCAAGAGGAGAGCACTTGGAATCAAGTTCTCTACTTGGCTCAATTGGATCCACTCGATCATCGCAATTTGTGTAATGCCGTTTGGTACCCAAGCCCCCATGTTTTGAAGCATCTCTGGAAGTCCTTGGATCGGGAAGAATCCTCCACCGATTAATCCAAAGGTTAAGACAACGAGTGACATGATTCCGTTTGCCATGTTCATATCTTTTATATTTAAAGCTAAGCTCGTGAATAATGCGGCAAGTCCAGCTATCGTTAAGGAATATATCGTCATCATCACAAAGAATCCAATCCAGAACTCCATCGATTTTCCTTCAAACACACCTAGTGCTATTTGTGCGACACCGATTGTAAGCAGCATTTGCAGCCAAACTAAACAAAAGGTGGCAAACATCTTCCCTAACAGAAAATGAATCGGGTTGCTGTTTGAAAGGATGATACGATCAAAGACATGCTCCCGTTTTTCGGTGTATGTTTTAATCGCTACTGTTTGAGATAGGAATAAAGCAAATAGTGCAGTCATTGCAACCGTCAAATATTGCAGCATCGTGTATGGTTCCACATTCTCCATCACTTCCCTGCCACCTGTCGGTAAATCAGGTTCGGTCCACGCACCCTCTGTGATACTTCCAAGCGCAAACTGATAATTCATCGTGCGGAGGAATTGATCCATTATATTTTGTAATGTCGTTACTTCGGAGGATCTTTTTTCTGTCATAATAACAAGTGATGCATTGGATGTCTCCCCCAATGCGAGTGAGGTTAATACATCATACGTAAATCCTTCTGGTATACGAATAATTGCATCAAGGTGTCCATTTTCCACTCGAGTCATCGCTTCCGATTCACTGATATCGTGTAAGTGAATCCACTCTTTCATATCATCGTTTTGAAGAAAGGATACGATGATATCACCAGGTGCAAATAGTGCTGCCTGCTGCATGAAGCTTTGCTTTTCTTCCTCTGATAGTTCCATACCTGTAAGCAACACTTCAAACTGCTCTATTCCCGCTGCAGTATCATCCTCTTGGATTAGCGCTACTTCTAAGTTCGTCGAATGATCATCTACTCCAAATATACTGGAGAATGCAAAATTCAAAACGACGATCAGTACAATCGGCAGCAACAGAGCTAATAAGACCTCTTTTCTGTCACGCCAAAACACAAGTACATCTTTTATAAAAAATGAATCCATATCTTTTCCCTCCCCACTAATCTCTCAATGTTTTTCCAGTTAAATGTAAAAACACATCCTCGAGACTTGGTACTTCTTGTTGGAAGTGAATCACTTGGATATGATGTCTTTCAGCAGCATGCACTAACTCACTTAACATATTGCTGCCTTTTTTCGAAATGATGCGGACACCATCTCCCGTTTCTTCTACACGGCGTACATGTTCAATCGCGCGGATTGCTTCCAGGAAGTTTTCACTGATTTTGCTGAATTGGACTTGTAACGTATCTTCACTGGATAAAATACTGAACAGCTCGGATTGGGTACCGGAAGCTACGATTTTACCGTGGTCCATAATGTACACGCGATCACATAATTGCTCGACTTCTTCCATATAGTGACTCGTATAAAGCACCGTCGTTCCTTGCTCTACATTTAATCTGCGCACGGTCTCCAGAATATGATTTCTTGATTGCGGATCAATACCGACCGTCGGTTCATCGAGGATAATGATTTTTGGATGATGCAATAATGCGGCAGCGATATTGACTCTCCGCTTCATCCCTCCGGAGAAAGTCTTCACCAAATCCTTCTGCCGTTCTGCCAATCCAACGAGATCCAAGACTTCTTGAATACGGGATTCCAGCTCTGCTTTCTTCACCTGATAAATCTTGCCAAAAAACTTCAGATTCTCATATGCCGATAATTCCTCATATAAAGCAATTTCCTGAGGAACTACCCCAAGCACTTTACGGATATCTGCCGGATTTTTAATCGTACTTTTCCCATTCAAAAGCACATCACCAGAAGTCGGCTTCATCAAGGAAGCAATCATGGAGATCGTCGTTGATTTCCCCGCTCCGTTCGGCCCAAGCAAACCAACAGATTCCCCTACATCAAGATACATATCAATGCCATCTACGGCTTTCTTTTCTTTAAATGTTTTGCTCAAACCCACTGTTTCAAGCATAACGAAACACTCCTTCATATGAACTAAATGTCTTACCTTCTTTACTGTATAAAAAAAGAAACAGTACAAACACTGTCTCTAGTCACGATTGCATAAAGTAAACATTACTATCATCATTTTAATTCATTTTTCCATTACTTATTCCTGTCATCACACCAAATTATGGCGTATCGCATAAATCGCAAGCTGTGTCCTATCCCGTAAATCCAATTTGCTCAAGATTTGACTCGTATTATTCTTCACCGTACCTACTGATATCGCTAATCTTTCCGCGATTTCTCCATTACTCAATCCTTCCCCGATACATTTTAGAATCGCCCGTTCTCGTGGTGTCAGGGTAGGATCGGCTTCGTTAGTTTCATCCTTTTTCAGTAGAAGTGGCATTACTTTGGCAGCGACCTGGTCTTCAATTGACAATCCCCCAGTCAGTGCACTGCGTATCGAACGATGCAGAGATTCCGTGTCCCCTGTCTTTAAAATATAGCCGTTCACACCACTCTTTAACGATTCCAAAACATACTGATTATCGTCAAATGTCGTGAGAATCAATGTTTTCATATTCGGCCAACGTGAATGGATGACTTTCGCCGCTTCAATCCCATCCATCACTGGCATGCGGATATCAAGGATAACAATGTCAAATACATGTTTCTCACAAAGAAAGATCGCTTCTTTTCCATTACCCGCCTCCCCAGTCACTTTCATTTCCGGGTCGGACTCAATCATCATTTTTAAACCTTGCCGTACCATCGTCTGGTCTTCCGCTAATAATATTCGAATCATTGTCATCCCCCATATCTATTTCTAATGTCCCGCGCACGATGAATTGATCATCCGTTTGATACACTTCCAACTCACCGCCATGCTTCTCGAGACGTTCACGCATGGATTTCAACCCGAACCCTTCCTGAAACTTCCGATCCGATGTAAAACTATTGCTCACTTCAAAACGGAAAATTCGGCCGCCCGGTGCTTCAAATGAAATTTCCGCTACTCTCGTATCACTGTGCTTCATTATATTCGTCAATGCCTCTTGGACGGAACGATAAATGACGAAGGATTGCTCCCCCGATAGTGGTGCTGAGAACGCCCCATGTTTCACAGAGAAGTGGAACCTCATAAAACTCTCTGTTTCCAGTTTGCGGATTAATCGCAGGATGCCTGCCACACCTCCAGGCTCTGAAGCTTTCAGCGATTTTACAGCCCTTCTCGTTTCTTCCAAACTTTCACTTGCGAGCTGTTTCAAAACTTGTACTTTTTCCTTATCCTGTTCTTGCACTTGAATGCGATAAGCCTCAAGCTGCATGAGGAGGGCTGTCAGCTTATGTCCGACTGAATCATGAATTTCATGCGCAATCAACATCCGTTCCTCCTGCCTCGCCATCTCTTCCTCCGTTACATTTCTCCTTCTTGCATTCCGGTATTCACTTATCAGCACATCGTAACGGACCTCCAGATCATCTTTGCGCTCCTGGATTTTCTTATAATAAATGAATCCTGTGATTAAGAATAAAAAGTAAATGATGACAAAACCTTGTGTGATTACGTTTAGTCCGGATAGTAATAAAGCAATAAGTAAACCTGCGAGGACGATACCTGACTGAATTAAACTCGCTCGTAACGACAGACGGAAAAAACCTTCTGCCAGATTTAATGTCAATACCAATAGAAGAAATGGATTGAATTCCGAAGCATTCCCGGGGTTAAAGATCAGAATCGCCAAGATACCATTTATACTGAGAAGTACTAGCAATGCTTTCGGTCTTTTTGCGAATAACGGGAAAATAAAAAGCAGAATAAAATAAAGGGCTGTACCTAACAATTTCCCCATCATCTCTTCAATCGGCTCATTGGTGTAAAGGATTGCCAACGGCCAAATGAGGAAATTCATACCTAGCCAAATCCAATATAATTTCATGTTCTCCGCTCCTTCACTCTGTTAAAAACGTAGCATAATAATAGTTGGAAGTCTAGAAGGCTTGAAGAGGAAGGCGAATAAAATTAATGGCAGCTTAGGATGCTTAATCTGATGGGAATTTCATGATGTTTAAAATGAGGTGGAATGATACTTCCATGTATTTTATTCATGACAAGAGAAGAGCTCTATTGCATGTTTTACCTCTAAACGGAAGCTGTTCGTGACTACAGAACTGTTCTATTGTAAGTTTTACCGTAAAACAGACACGATTCACGACAAGAGAAGAGCTCTATTGCATGTTTTACCTCTAAATGGAGGCTGTTCGTGACTAGAGAACTGTTCTATTGTAAGTTTTACCGTAAAACAGACACGATTCACGACAAGAGAAGAGCTCTATTGCATGTTTTACCTCTAAACGGAAGCTGTTCGTGACTAGAGAACTGTTCTATTGTAAGTTTTACCGTAAAACAGACACGATTCACAGTCAAGTCCATAATTCTGTGTAAAAGCATATTTTCGACCAGTAGTAATATTATTTGAAATCATAGTGTGAGAGCAGCCACAGCTTTGCTGCTTGCCATTGACTGTAGTGCCCGATTCTTAGTATTTGCTGGAAGGGGTCGGGGAATTGCACCACCGGGAACAAACTGGGGATTCGAAACTTCTTTCACGTACGAAATTGCGAATACCGGAATCGTGAGTATGGGGAAGGTTCCATCACTTTACCGAAAATCGGAATGCAAATGTATTTGAAAAAATCATTACATGGAGCTTTAGCATTTACTCTTTCTACTGTTGTATCCTCATCTGAAACAGGTAGTAAAAACTGTTCCCATGCTACTTCATGTCCAGCTTTTGCCCATTTTGTATCGTTCTTCTCGATTAGATTTACCGTTAACCAATAATCCGTTTTGCTCTTCGCATGGACTGCAAAAGAAATCTCTACATCTTGGTAACTTCCAGGTTGTATTTCCGGAAGATCGATAGTCCCGGTACTCTCCAGCTCACCTTCAGCATGGATGGACCAAGAAGCTGCTAAATGATTCAAATCAGCAAAATCATAACGGTTACGAATTCTTATGATTCCCTTTTCCAAGTCAATCGCTTCGATTTTAACCGGTTCAATCACTTTCTTGTATTCAAGCAGTGCTGGAGATGGTGTCCGGTCAGGCATGACCATTCCGTCAATGACAAAGTTGGAGTCATTCGGCTGGTCTCCAAAGTCACCACCATAGGCGAAATATTCTTCCCCTTCAGGTGTTTCTGTCCGGATACCGTGGTCAATCCACTCCCAAACAAATCCACCTTGCAGGCGCTCATATTTATAAAACATTTCAAAGTACTCTTTAAACCCACCAGGTCCGTTCCCCATGGCATGGCCGAATTCACATAAAATATGCGGCTGTTCCAAGTCTGTCCGTTTACCCCATTTGTCAAGCAGCTCCACGGAACTGTACATCGTCGAGAACATATCCGCTGCCACATTTAATTCTTGCGGCTCATTATCGGACTTTGTCATGATGGCACGTGTTTCACCTTCATAATGAATCAATCTTGTTTCATCTAGTTGCTTAGCCCATTCTGACATGTTAATCAGATTCTGGCCGAAACCGGATTCATTTCCTAATGACCAAATAATGATGGAAGGATGATTTTTATCACGTTCGACCATTCGTTTCATTCGGTCTAAGTATGCTTCTTCCCAATCTGGGTCTTCACTTAATTGACTGATATTCCCAACCAAGTTGAAACCATGCGTTTCCAAGTCAGCCTCATCAATGACATATAACCCGTATTCATCACAGAGATCATAAAATCGTGGATCATTTGTATAATGCGCCGTACGAACTGCATTAATATTATGCTGCTTCATCAGCTCAATATCTTTCCTCATGATATCGATTGGAACTGCTCTTCCTAAATCAGGATGATGTTCATGGCGGTTGACCCCTTTAAATATAACCGGCACGCCATTCACTTGAATCAGTCCATCTTTCAACTCTACTTGTCTGAATCCTACTTTTGTTGGAATCACTTCCACCACATGACCATTCTCATCTTTTAAAGCAATAAGCAAATGATAGAGATATGGTGTTTCCGCGGTCCATTTTTTCGGTGCTGTTACTGGAATGCTCGTTGATAGTTGCAGCTCTTCTTTATCCACTGCTGTCTCTACATGATCCTCAGCCACAAACTCGAAGTCCGCATCCAATAATACATACTCCACCGTATAGGATTTCTGTCCTTCCAATTTCGAATGAATCTCTGTATCTATTTGCAATACGGCATTCTCGTATTTTTCGTCTAGTTCAGTTTTTATAAAATAATCATAGACATGGGTGTCCGGCTTTCTGATTAAATACACATCGCGGAAAATCCCGCTTAACCACCACATATCCTGGTCTTCTATATAGCTTGTGACCGACCATTGGTATACACGAATGGAGATGGTATTTTTCCTTCACGTAGGAATGCTGTCACATCAAATTCAGAAGCTAAACGACTTCTTGTGCTATAGCCGACAAATTCGCCATTGACCCAAACATGGAATGCACTATCTACTCCTTCAAAACGAAGAATAGTAGATTGTTGCAACGCCTCTTTCGCAACATAAAACTCTCGGCGATAGGAACCTGTTGGATTTTCACTCGGAATATGCGGCGGGTCTACAGGAAACGGATAGGGAACGTTTGTATAATGAGGCCTTCCATAACCATTCAGTTGCCAATTCGATGGAACTTGTAGATCATCCCATTGTGACACATCAAAATCATCTTCATAAAAATCCTGAGGGGCGGTCTCTGGAGTTTCCGCATAATGGAATTTCCATTGTCCGTTTAATAATTGAAAACCATTCGCATAGCTTCTTTGATACGTAAGAGCATCTTCTTTATTTGAATAGGCTAGAAAATAGGATCGATCTTTCAAACGATTCTTTTCTAATACGGATAATTGTTTAAAATCATTAAAGTATGACATGATAACCTCCTAAAAATTTATTTATTAAACGCAATCATGAAAACGCCAACATTTCTATGTATTTGTTACCACCCCTATTGCGTAACTAAAAAAATAATAGTACACTTATGTTAACTTAATTAAATTAATTAATAAAGTTATGTTGTAACCATATTGTACTATCAAACGAACTAATTATCAATATTAATAAATATTTTAGGAGGTCAAAACGAACGCATGCAAACATTGATTAAACAATTTCATTCTATCTTTCAAACAAACAGCACACCAAGAACCTTCTTCGCACCTGGACGAATCAATCTAATCGGCGAACACACCGATTATAATGGCGGGCATGTTTTCCCAGCGGCGATATCCTATGGTACCTATGCTTTAGCAGCAAAACGAAACGATCAACAATTACGCTTTTACTCGATGAACTTTCCCGAAAAAGGAATCATCACTTGTGACATTGCCGATTTAACATTTAATGATAGCCATGACTGGGCGAATTATCCAAAGGGAGTATTTCTACATTTAATGGATGCCGGATTCCACCTTTCCCATGGTGCAGATATCCTCTATTACGGCAATATCCCGAATGGTGCTGGCCTATCTTCCTCCGCTTCCATCGAACTCGTTACTGGAGTGTTAGTAGAAGGAATCTATGAGAAAACAATCGACCGAATAAAGTTGATTCAGCTCGGTCAGAAAGTAGAAAACGAATATATCGGCGTCAACAGTGGCATTATGGACCAATTCGCCATTGGTATGGGTAAAGAAAATCAGGCGATGTTATTAAACTGTGACACATTGGAATATAAATATGCCCCACTTAATTTAACGGATCACGTCATTATGATCATCAACACGAACAAGGAAAGAAAGCTCTCCGGAACAAAATATAATGAACGACGTGCTCAGTGTGAAGCTGCATTGGCAGATTTGCAACAAGAATTGAAGATTCGCAGTTTAGGAGAATTAACGATAGAAGAATTTGAAGCGAGTAAGCATTTGATAAGCGATGAAGTAAATCAAAAGCGGGCAAAACATGTTGTCTATGAAAACGCCCGCACACTGGAAGCTTTCGATGCTTTACAACAAGGGGATCTAGAAGCTTTTGCAGAGTTATTGAACGAGTCACATATTTCGTTACGAGACGATTATGAAGTGACGGGAGTGGAACTTGATACGATTTCCGAAACAGCATGGAATCTCGATGGTGTACTCGGTGCTCGTATGGTTGGTGCAGGGTTTGGAGGATGTGCCATCGCCCTCATTGAAAAAGAGAAAGCCGAAAGCATCAAACAACAGATTAATAAGGTCTATAAAGAAAAAGTCGGTTATGAAGCTACATTCTATACTGCCACGATTGGCGAAGGTGCAAGAGAAATTCAAATAACGGAGGAGGTTTAAGATGAGTGTACTAGTTTTGGGAGGGGCCGGGTACATCGGTTCCCACGCAGTCCATCAATTAATTGATCAGGGGGAAGAGGTTGTCGTTGTTGATAACTTAACAACCGGGCATGGAAGTGCAATTCATCCAGAAGCCACTTTTTATGAAGGTGATTTGCGGGACCTTGAGTTTATCCGTTCCATCTTTGCGAGGGAAAAAATTGACGCTGTGCTTCACTTTGCCGCAAACTCACTCGTTGGAGAATCGATGGAAAAGCCGCTCCAGTATTTTGACAATAACGTTTACGGAACCCAGGTATTATTGCAAGCGATGGTCGAAGCAAATGTGAAGTACATCGTCTTCTCCTCAACTGCTGCAACCTACGGAGAACCAAAGACCGTACCAATCACAGAGAATATGCCAACGAATCCGACCAATACGTATGGTGAAACAAAACTCACGATGGAAAAAATGATGAAATGGACAGAACAAGCTCATGGCATTAAATATGTTTCACTACGTTATTTTAATGTAGCTGGTGCCAGGGAAACGGCAGAAATCGGTGAGGACCACCGACCAGAAACCCATCTCGTCCCGATTATTTTACAGACGGCTTTGAACCAACGCGAGTATATTACCATTTTCGGTGATGACTATGATACTCCCGACGGCACGTGTATCCGGGATTATGTCCATGTCGAAGATTTAATTGATGCACATTTACTAGCTTTAGAGTATCTAAGAAATAATGGAAAAAGTGATATCTTCAACTTAGGAAGCAATCAAGGATTCTCCGTGAAGGAAATGATCGATACAGCCCGTAACGTAACTGGAAAAGAAATTCCTGCTAAAATCGGAAAACGTCGTGCAGGCGACCCTAGCACATTAATTGCAAGCTCGGAAAAAGCAAAAGAGATCCTTGGCTGGAATCCAACACGTACAGATATTACAAAAATTATGGAAGATGCTTGGAACTGGCATTCTACACATCCAACCGGATACGGAAAGGAAGATGAAGCATGATCTACAATCATATCGAAGGACTGATACAACAAGCATTGCAGGCAGAGTTGATTGACTCAGCCGATGTGCCTTACGTCCGGAATCAGGTTATCCATCAATTAGGACTGGACACTTTTCCGGAAGCCGTAGAGCCGACGAATGATAGTATCCCGAATATCCTGGAACATCTCATTTCTTATGCTATTGAACATAGAGTGATTGAAGATGTGTTCGATGATAAGGAGATCCTATCCGCTACTATCATGAACTGTTTTATCGCAAGACCGTCCGTCATCAATGAAACGTTTTATAAGAAATATGAGTCCTCACCACAAGAAGCAACAGACTACTTTTATCATTTAAGTAAGAACAGCAACTATATCCAAATGAATCGAATAGCAAAGAACATCTCCTTTAAGGCCGAATCGGATTATGGTGAATTGGATATCACCATCAACCTATCCAAACCAGAAAAGGACCCGGAACAGATCAAACGGGAAAAGACGATGAAACGGGACTTGAATTATCCAAAATGCCTGCTTTGTGTAGAAAACGAAGGATACGTAGGTAGAACCGGACATCCTGCAAGGGCCAATCACCGGATCATAAAGGTTCCATTGCTTGGAGAAAACTGGTATCTGCAATATTCTCCGTATGTTTACTACAACGAACATAGCATTTTGCTTTGTGAAGAGCATCGGGATATGAAAATTGACCGGAATACATTCGAACGGCTGCTCAACTTTACGGATCAATTTCCACACTACTTCATCGGTTCCAATGCGGACTTGCCGATCGTCGGTGGTTCGATATTAAGTCATGACCATTACCAAGCCGGGAGATATGAATTTCCGATGATGAAAGCAGAAGATGCTTTCCATTTTGAACTGAATCAATTCCCTGACGTATCTGCATCCGTTGCGAAATGGCCGATGTCAGTCATCCGTCTGAAAGGAAGAAAGATCGCTGACCTCGTGCGTGCAGCAGAACATATCTTAAACACATGGCGCAATTATTCCGACCCTGAAGCGGATATCATCGCCTATACAGATGACACACCGCATAATACGATTACGCCTATTGCACAAAAACAAGGTGATGTATTTCAACTTAATCTCGTCTTACGAAATAACCGGACATCAAAGGAACATCCGATGGGTATTTTCCATCCGCATGCTGATGTTCACCATATTAAAAAAGAAAATATCGGACTCATCGAAGTAATGGGGCTTGCTGTATTACCGCCAAGATTGAAAGATGAACTACAAGAGATTCAAGATTATCTATTAGGAAAGTCCAGCAATATCGCACAACACCATGAAGCATGGATAAACCAACTAACCGAAAAATATCCAGCTCTTACTCATGATGCTGAAGCAAAGGAAATATTGAAAGTCGAGCTCGGACAAAAGTTTGTGAGAATACTAGAAGATGCAGGTGTACTAAAAGAACGTGCAGTTTTTGAACGATTTATTGACACGTTGAATAAGTAGGTGACACATAGTGAAGATAGAAAAGGAAACGGTTTTTGGAAATTGGGAGGAATACACCTTAACGAACGATCAAAACATGTCCGTTAGTGTATTAAACTACGGGGCTATCATTACAAAGATCCTTGTTCCCGACCGAAATGGTAAGCTGGAAAATATCGTACTAAGTTTTAAGGATTATCAAGATTATAAAACAAACCCTAATTACTTTGGAGCGATTATTGGCAGGGTCGCTGGCAGAATTCAAGACGCTTCTTTTGATATCGCCGGAACAACCTTTTCATTAGAAGCAAATGACGGCAACCATCATTTACATGGCGGTTCTGCCGGGTTACATCAAATCATTTGGAAAGTGAGCCCTTTTGAAACGAAAGATTGCATTGGGTTAACATTAACCCACCAATCCCGTGATGGGGACGGTGGATACCCTGGTAATGTGGACATTACCGTTACCTATACGTTAACCAATGATAATCAGTTACAGCTTGACTATACAGCTGTAACTGACAAATCAACACCAATTGCGCTTACCAACCATACGTATTTTAATTTATGTGGTAATCTAAGAGATACTGTGCAACACCACTTCTTAACAATGAACAGTAACAGTTTTGTAGAATTGGATGAAGAACTTATACCAACCGGAAAGATAATTGATGTAGAAGATTCAAGGTTTGATTTTCGGAACAGTCGGGTTCTTGGAGAAAGTTTCACCAAAGAGCTGAACGGTTATGATCATTATTTCATCTTTGATGATACTCATAGCGGAGAACAAGTGACGTTGACAGAACCGACAAGCGGACGCGTTCTCAAAGTGTATAGTAATCAGCCAGGAATGGTCCTATATACAGCCAATGATTTAAATGAAAATATACAACTAAGAGAAGCTGCAGGTAAAAAACACCTGGGAGTATGCTTTGAAACACAAGGCTCACCTGCTTCATTACATCACGCAGGCTTTCCAAGCATCATCCTCCACCCTGATGAAACATATAGACAACATACGTTGTTTGAATTTCTAATTCATGAATAACAAAAAGCAGTTAATCCCAAACACAAGGATTAACTGCTTTTCATTTATATACTATTTCTGAAACAATTCCACAAGCAATAGAGAAACTGCACCTAACAATGTTGCATCATCACCTAAGCGTGAAACGGTCACTTCCGTTTTCTTCGCCTCGGTTGTCAGAGCTCGTTGTTCGATTGTTTTAGCAATCACTGGAACAATAAATTCCTGGCTTTTCATGACGCCACCACCGAGTACAATTCGACTAGGATTAACGATATGAATGAGATTCGTCAGTCCAATCCCGATGATTTCTCCTGTTTCTTGTAAAAATTGTAAAGCCTCCGCGTCCCCGCTTTTTGCCAGCTTATAGATTTCTTCACCGTTCAACGCATCTTCAAGCTGGAATTGTTTTTTATAGCGTTCTGCGATAGCATGTCCACTTACATAGGCCTGTAAACAACCAGGGTTCCCACATTCGCAGATTTCACCATGCAAATCGATTGACATATGGCCAAACTCTCCCGCAATGTCCTGTGCACCGTGATATAGATTTCCATCGATCACAAAACCGGCTCCAACACCACTACCGATATTTACTGCAACCATACTATCGACGTCGCCATTACCGCCAAACCACGATTCCCCAAGCGCTATTGCACGGGCATCGTTTTCCACTTGAACCGTTAAATCAAAGTGTTCTTCCAACGTTTCTTTAATCGGAATATTTCTTAAATCCAAGTTTGGGGCGACTAAAGACATTCCCGTATGGACATCAACGACCCCATGCATCGCAACCCCGATTCCAATGATTTTTCCATGATCGCCACCAGTGGATCGGATCATCGCTTCAACCATTTCGATCAAAATGGAAAGGAATTTATCATTCGTTAATGGCTTCGTTAACGTATAAGATTCTGAGCGCTTTAGTATGTTTCCGGACAAATCGGTTAATACACAGTCTACAGAACCAGGACCTGCATCAATCCCGATGACATAGAAAGCGTCGCCATTGATTTGAAGCATCTTTGGCTTGCGCCCGCCACTGGATTCTCCAAGGTCACTTTCTGTAACGATCCCCTCTTTCATCAGTTCCCTGACGATACTGCTCACCGTTGGGGGCGTTAGTTTAGTATCCTTCGCAATTTGAGCTCTGGATATTGGCTCAGCTGTTCGTATTTTATTTAAAACGATCGATTTATTGACGGATTTCATTAATTGAAACGAACCACGTTCCATACGTATCCCCCGTTTACTTCATGTGATAACTGTCTATCTACTATATTAAATATCTTGTACTAAAAAAACAAAAGATTCATCAACCTTTAACCGATCCGGTCATTCCTTCAACAAAGAATCGTTGTAGGAAGAAGAAGACGAGAGCAGTCGGTATCGTACCTATCACAATCGCTGTATAAATGACGCCATAGTCCGGGGTATATCCCGACCCTAAATTCGAAATCAATAATGGGATCGTCTGATTTTCTGGCGATTGTATAATGACTAATGGCCATAGATAATTATTCCAATTGTTCATGAAAGATATAATCCCGGCAGCAGCCAACGTATTTTTCATCGATGGCATATAAATCCTGAAAAATATCCCTAACTCGCTAAGTCCATCAATTCTACCTGCCTCAATCAAATCTTTCGTGAACATCTTTGTATTCTGTCTAAAGAAGAAAACAAAAAATGCTGTAGTTACATATGGCAAAATAACTGCATATAACGTGTCCACTCCGATTGCTGGAAACACTTGCGAGATATTTCCGAAGAACCTAAATAACGGAATCATCAAAGCAGCAAACGGTATCATCATAGAAAGCAAGAGAATCGTAAAGACAATGTCTTTCCCCTTACTCTGGTAAACTTCAAATCCATATCCCGCAAGAGCGGATACGATGAGACATAATACTGTAGCAATAATAGCAATAAAAAATGAATTAAACAACGCGGAGCCAACATTGTAGTTTGCAAAGAGGTTGCTTAAGTTCTCAAACAAGTTGCTTCCTGGCATTAAGCTCCCCCGAGTAATATCAACCGATTTATTCGTCATGCTGATTAACATCCAAATAAATGGAAACAGGGAAACGAATGCCGCCACACTTAATATCACGTAAGTAAAGATCGACTTCCAGTTAATCATTTTTTGTCACCACGAAGTCTGAATTGAATGATAGAGAAGATCACGGTCAAAATAACGATGACAAAGGAAACAGCTGCCGCATAACCAAAGTCAGGCGTGTACTCGAATGATAGATTATAAATATATTGTGAGATGGTTAATGTTTCATTTCCTGGACCACCTCTTGTGATGTTCATCGGCTCATCGAACAATTGAAGTGTTCCAATGGTAGATGTAATCGCCGTAAAAAGAATGATAGGCTTTAACATCGGAATCGTAATATAGAAAAACTGTTGGAAGGAATTTGCTCCATCGACCCTAGCTGCCTCATAAACAGATTTATCCACATTTTGTAAAGCTGCTAAATAGAAGATCATATTGTACCCCGTCCAACGCCACGTAATAGCGATGATGATCAATACCTTCGCCCAAAACGGGTCCATCAACCATTCGATCGGTTCAGAGATTAAGGATAGATTTAATAGAAACTTGTTTACAATCCCATCTGTTGAGAATAAGTACTTGAAGATAACCGAATAAGCAACAAGTGATATAACAGCCGGTAAAAAGATAGCCGTCCTGAAGAATCCTTTAAACTTCAAATCAGGATTATTCAACAGTACAGAGAAAAACAAGGCAAGTAAAATCATGACCGGAACCTGAATAATTAAGTAAATGAACGTATTTCTGATCGCCGTCAATGCCACCGGGTCATTGAGTAAACGTCGATAATTATCCAATCCAGCAAATTCCAGATTCACTCCCATCCCCGACTGAAAAGATAGGATGAGAGCTTGCAGCATCGGATAAAAATAAAATAAAGTAATGAAAATAACTGCAATCAGGATGAAAAACCAACCTAATAAGTCTTTACTTCTTACAAGCTTCATTTGTGATCACTCCAAACGTTGAGATGTATAGAAAGCCATGATTATTTTTATAACTATCAATCTAGCAAGGATAGATAGGTAGCTTTCCTTTAATTACTAAGTCGCCCTTCTGCTTGCTTTTGGGCATCTTCTAGAGCTTCCTCGAGACTCTTACCGCTTTTATATTTCTGTATCTCACCAATGAGAATATCCATGACCGCATACGTATGCATTCCATAATTCACACTTGGAATCTCTTCCATCCATGTGATAAAGTCGGCAATAATTTTTTGTCCTCCGAAGAAATCATCACGAATTTGGAAAGCTTCTCCGTCTAAAGCCGGTAAATACGTACCGATGGCACCAATCTCTGTCACGAGATCCTGATATAGCTCCTTATTTGAAACAAATGTACTTGCTAAAAATTCTGCTGCCTTTTCTTTACCAGGAATATTCAGTACATAGAAAGAACTTCCGCCCAGGTTGGATGCATTCACCGCGCCTTCAACCGGCAGTCTTGGAATCGGCACTACCGTCCATTTTTCAGCTTGTGATTCTTCCGCTTTAATATTCGGCGTCATCCAATTTCCTACCGCCACACTGACGACTGCTCCACTATTAAAAGCTGAAACTCTGGAACTCCAATCTGTATTGATATGAGCGATTCCTTCTTCTTGCAATGCATTATAAATCCGCACCGCTTCTTTCACCGCTTCATTATCACTGATATCTGCTGTTCTTCCATCTTCTTCGGTGAACCAGACACCAGCGGTCTGAATCATATGTCTTAAATCATCCGGATCGTTTGGATTAATGGAAATCATGTATTTCCCTGTCTTCTCTTTTATGTCCTTACCAATTTCAAGAAATTCGTCCCATGTGATATTCGTCAGGTCCTCTGGAGTGTATCCCGCTTCTTCTAAGTAATCGGTCCGTAAATATAACCCAGTTACACCCGTATCAAAGGGTACTCCATATTGGCCCCCTTCAAAACTTGTCGGCGCCTTTTTATAATCTGCAAAATCATCGATATCGAAGTAATCCGATAAATCATAAAAAGCATCTGGATATGCTTGTAAGAAGCTTTGTGCCCGGTAATCTTCAATGAGAACAATATTCGGCATCCCATGCATCGTCCCGGAGCTCAATCCAGTATTTAATCGTTGAACAATATCTTTTTATCCATTTTCTATGATTTGTAGCTTGAAATCCTCATCTTCCTGCTTGTAGTACTCTCCTGCCATTTCTAATGCAGCCACATTAAATAATGGATCCCAAGCCCATGCTGTCAGAACACCGGACTCCTCGTATGTATTTTTAGCAGCCCCAAATGAGCAAGCTGAAAGGATACATATCAACAACACCACCATGATTACTGTCATCCATTTTTTCACTTTTTCTACCCCCTAATTTGTTGTCAGTCAGATATGTAACACACCTATCATGGGTTTTTACAAAAAAGATACCGCTAATCCTTGAGCTAAAGAGCGATGCCTTTACGTGTTTGAGTAAACGCTTTCTAAATCACCTATAAAATAATGCTCCCGAAATGTTTATTAATTAATTTAATTAAGTTTAATATTACAGAGTAATTTTAGGTATGCCAATAGAAGAGTAAATAATATTCATCTCTTGTAGAGTGGTTAGATTTAGCATTTATTTCATGACTTATTCTATAAAAGAAGTAAGGATATCTGGAACGTGCTGCTCCAAATATCCTTACTTCACGTATCTATTATTCACATGTTCACGTAACGTAAAAGTGTCCGAGTTCCTTTCCAGACTACTCTCCCAACATCCGCACCTTCAACCTTCTTGAAACTAAAATTCCGATACTAACTACAATCAAAGTAAGTCCAATCAACAAGTAGTTGAAAATACTTGTTGCCGTCTTCGGCAAGCTGTTTCCAGAAGTTTCTTTTGACTTATCGGTTTGATTTGCTTTTGCTTTGTCAACCGTATGTCCAGAAGAGCCTGTAGATGGTTTTTCTTTTCCTTCTTCCTCATTCTTACCAGCAGAAGATGATCCGTCTGAATCGGTTGTTCCTGATTCATCTCCCTCTCGATCATCTTCTATGTTGTCGCCTTTGCCAGATTCATTGTCTGCATTTTCTTCATCATTGTCCACTTCTTCTTCAGGTAATGTTACCTCTCCATCCACTGTTTCAAAACTACAAATTGGAGATCTCGTTGATCCGCCAAATTCATCCGTTATATGGACATACCAGGAATATTCATGGTTTGGTTGAAGCCCCGTCCATGTAACTTGTGCAGCTTCTCCACTTGGTACGTTTTCCACCGTGCCAATTTGATGATTACTATAGACATTGATTTCAACATAATCCGTCTCTACTTTTTTGAGTTTTGGTTCCAGATCCCATTCCATGGTAAACTCGTCTTTCTCCGGATACTCCTCTGGTTCATAGAAATTATAATCATCAAGATACGGAGAATAGGTTTGGACAGCTACTTTGTTCTCGTTCATTTTAAAGTTAAGGATTCTTAAATAACCTTGTCCACCTTCCGGACCGCCTTGGTAATCGGCAAGCAATTGATATACCGTACGATCCGCAACGCCGTCTCCATCATCATCAATTTCATCAATCCATGTCTGTGCATTATGGTAATGTCCAGAGAGAACGGCTTTAACTTGTTCATTCGGCACAACTACCTTTTCAAACAACTCATCCCCAATTGGACTTCTCGTACCTGTAGCAAGCAAGTACTCATGGAAATTAAGTATAGCGACTCGATCTGGATGCGCAGCAAGAACTTCGTTGATCCAGTCGATTCCTTCTTGGTCAACACCCCATCCCATATAAACCATAATGAAATCAATGCCGTTCACACTGATCAAATCATAGTGGCCACGGTTATTTTCATAGGAACCGCCATAATATGAACGATCCTCGAAGCGGTCCGCTCCAAAATACTGATAATAATTTTCGTAGTTATGGCTCTTGTTGTCGACATCATGGTTTCCTGCCAATACACCATAAGGAATTCCGGCTTCATCCAACACGCGCATGTTGTCATCTGCAACTTTCCACTGGTCAAAGTCATCATAAACATCAACCAAGTCTCCGGTATGGAAAATATATTCAATATTTAACGCATCTCTATTTTCAACCATCCAATTGACCTGGTCTTCATAGATCCATGGATAACGTGCAGAATAATATTGAGTATCGGTAAACCAAACAAAACTGAAATCCTCTCCATATTCTGCAATCTGGTCTTGAACTATGACGCTCACCTTTTGGTCATTGAGATATTCTGGACCTTTTACAGAACCAACGAGTTCAAAAGCTTCTTCACTAGCGACTGTAGACGTCAGTTCGTCCCAGTTCTCCGTATGATAGTTCCAGGCATACATCGTCACTTTTCTGCCTTCCAACGATGAACCATTCCAGACGATTTCAATTTCATCGTCATCATCAACGTTCTCATCGACAGTTACATCAAAACGATGATATGGGAACTCTGTCATCGATTCAGTTGAAACTCCATTACCATCTAATGCGCTAAGTTCCTGAAGCTCATCTTCAGTTAACGTTTTTTCCCCTTCTGGCTGGAACGATTCAGGCGGTTCTGTTGTCGAAGCAAACTGCTTGATCGTCAGATGATCCGTATCTTCTGCTGTGTACTGGTATGCCTCATAAAACGTTACATCCATCGCATCATTTGTCGGGTCTGTCACTCGAACCGATAAATTAGCGCTCGTATCTTCAGGAGTACCCTTCAACCAGTCAGGCAGCCAAGGATGTTCTTCGGTGACAGTAAATGTTACTGTTTTTTCCTCTACATTCCCTACGATGTCCGTTGCACGGAAAATTGCTTCATGCTCACCTGGTTCAAGTAGGGCAGATGATGTTTCATGCGGCAAGGAAATATAATTTCCGCCTAACTGAACTGTTACATCTTGTACTCCGTTTGCATCGGAAACTTCTGCATCAATTAGGAACTCCCCTTTATATTCCTGACCATTTTCTATCGTCGGTACGATGGTCGGGGCTGTATTATCCGCAATGACATTTGCTGCAACTGTTTCTTCTTCAAACTCCGCTTGAATCTTGTATTCCCCATCTTCTACCGTCGGCGTATCGAAGACGTAAGCAAGCGAAGTAAACATTTCATCTTCTAACGTAAACGTAAAATCAAACACTTCCTGTTTCCCAGCACTGTCGCCTACAGGGTAATTGACGTTTGGATCACTGTAGTCCGGGTCATAAATGACGGTTCCATCTGATAAAACAAGACGGATATTTTTGATGGTGAAGTCGTCACGGTTCTCTGTCGATCCTTCATCAAATGGGCTGACTTTATTACCCGCCCGGATGGAGATCGTATTGTCGCCAATCTCTAATTTATCTGCCGGAATCGGCACGGTTAATGTCACAAAGTCATTATACGTGTCATCAAAAATGGTTAAAATTTCATCACCCATCGTGACACCATTTTGGAAATAAATATTCGTTTCCGTCACGTCAAAAGCAAAATATGCTTCATTTTCCATAGCACGGAATGTATCTTGAACTTCTTCATCATCCACCGATAAGACGATGTCATTCGTATATTCATCGGCAGTTGCTTTAATGATCTTTTCTCCTGCTATCACTTCTTCGTCCGCTACATTTAAGCGAAGACCAGTTTGAACATGTGGATGTTCAATGGATAGAGTTTTCAAGTTCGTACGACTTTCATTTTTTCCATCACTCGCAACCAAATAGTATTCAAGTTGCTTCTGTCCGATTAATTCAGGAGTGTACACCGTATATAGAAATTCATCATTGTCACCACGCGGCAGACTCACTTTGATAAAATCCGTGTCCTCCATCGTGCGGTAGTACAAGAATACAGATTTCACTTGAACATCATCGGTGATGGTCGCCGTGATATGAAAATCTTCTCCTGAAGTAAGTGTTTCTCTTGTATTATCTTGTATTTCCGGTTGAGTCACATCAGTCGGCAACTGCACTTTTTCCGATGGGACTTGCTCGATCATCACAGCACCAGGAGTTGCATCCAACTCTCCCGCACTGATTTTTTGAGATTGCATACTGCCGTCTTGTGGGAAACGATAAAAAATTCCTTTATCCGGCTGCGTATCATCAACCCCAGTTACATCATTGTAAGCTGCGTAAGATAACTCATCCCCTGTTTGCGTGGCAATGACCAATGTCCTTTCCGTACCATTTGCCATTCCATTGTTATAAATCTTGATGAGGTTCTGTCCTTCTGTTAAATCCGTTCCAAAATGGTTATTAAAATCCTCGCCAGTCAAATGTGGATTCCCACCATTAATGATCCATAAAACGACGGTTTCTCCTGAAGGAACAATAATATCCTCATGGTCCAGCGGCGGTCCCCATAACAGATCCCCTTCCGCTCCCGTATTCGGATAACGGTAACGTAAAACATAATCATTAAAGCGAATGTCTTCCGTTGTATTGTTATAAACCTCAATAAACTCATAAGCATCCGCGCCGTTCACATTCGCTGTGTCCGGTACAATTTCTGTAATGAGAAGTGGTGGAATCTGTTGATAGTCGATATCCGCTTTTGGAAGTTCCACTACACCGATATCGGAAGTTGCCTGTCTTGCGTCATTAGTGGCAACGAAATAATATTCTATTCCCTCACTCCAGATCTCTTCGACCGGAATCGCGACGGTGAAGTTCTCTCCATCTTGACTAGTCAGCGTTAGAGACTGGAATTCCATCGCCGTGGTTTGACGGAAGAATACTTGAACACCTGTGACAGGTAGTTCCGAATCCACTTGCACCTCGACTTGGATGAGTCCATCCTCAAGATGAATTGCTGCTTCACCAATTGTTGGTGCACTTGCTTCTGTATCTACCTTCACCGGGATCGACGGCACTTGTTCCGGATAAACGTGAAGTGGAGTGACCGTTTCATCGACTCCGATTTTATCCATTACATGTCCTTCTGTCGGGAATTGATACATAATCCCTCTGTCAGGGTAAACATCTTTGGACCCGTCATTATAAGTCGCTTCAGCAATCGTGTTGCCAACCATATCACTAATGATAATTGTACGTTCGCTGCCGTTTGCCATTCCGCCACTTCCTATTGTTGTTACATGGCTCTCTGACAACTCAATACCATAGGCAGCTTCAAAATCCTCTAATGTAGCATCTTTATTTCCTGCATTTTTAATCCAAACGATGAATGTTTCTTGTGGACCAATCACTTTATCCTCGGTAATATTCCAGATTTGGTCTGCTGTATTCGTTGGATAACGATAAATCAGTTGATAGTCTTTCATATTGATGGACTGGTCACTATTGTTGTAGATTTCGATAAACTCATACGCATCCGAGCCATTCATATTGGCTGTATCTGGCGTGATTTCAGTGATAAGCAGACGCGGTACAGCTTGAGGATCGTAATCTTCCTCTGTTTCTGCTTGTCCATCATTCTGTAAATCGGATTCCAAGCTCTCTTCTACCTGCTCCGTCTCTACTACTTCAACTGGAGTTGACGGCACTTGACCAGGAATCAAGTTTTCCGGGTCAGCTTCCGTACTGATACCTGCTTTTTGCATGGAAGTGCCTTCGCTTGGATAGAGATAGATTATCCCTTTATTTTGGGAGACATCCTCACCATCAAAGGATGCTTGTACTATCGTATGTCCTGACTTGTCGTTCATGGTTATCGTACCACTCTCAGCAGCCATTGCTTCACTTTTAACAAATACGAGGTTGCTTTCGGCGACATTTGTTCCATAGAAAGTATTAAAATCATCGGCTGTCAGGGTCTTCTCACTGTTATGTATCCAAATGACAACCGTTTCTTGCGGTCCTACTTCTATATCATCCGCTATATCCCAGTCTACTTTTCCAGCCAACTCAGACTGATAGACAAACTGATAATCATTCAAATGAACCGGTTGATTACTATTATTATAGATTTCGATAAAGCCATAAGCCTGCTCCGTTTGAGGTGCGACTTCTGTAATAAGCAGCTCCGGAATGTCTTTTGTATGCTCATCTTTCGTTACAGACGCTTCAATCACATCTGTGGATTTCGTATTACCTTCCGCATCTTCGGCAATCAGTTCATACTGGAATACAGTCGACCAAAGTTTCTCGTTCGGAATGGAAAGGTTGAATTGATCGTTTTCCTTTGTTAAAAGCAGTTCTTCCGCCTCTAACTCTTTCGCAGATTTAAAGATCATTTTCACACGCTCTGCACCAGGTGCATGAGCGGTTACCTTCAAATCATTGCTCCCGTTTATTTGTGTAATTGGATCATGTTGTAATTGAAAGGATTCTTCTTGATGTTCTTCTTGCTGTGGTTCTGAATCAGTTTGTTGAGGTTCGTCCTTTGTAGATGTTTCATTTTCTTCATTTAAAGGTATGATGTAAGGCTTCGTTGCTTGTTGTACATCATTTTCATATTTTCCTAGAAACCAATATTCGAATTTCTCTTGTTCTAAATCACCAGCTGGAATCACTGCAGTAAATTGACCATTTTCATTTTCAGTCATTGCGATTGTTTTTGTTTCATTATGTACCATGTAGTTCACATCCACCGCAATAGCACCTTCAGCTTGGACAGACAGCTGTAAATCTTCATTAGCATTTACTGCTTGGGGTTGCTCATGTTGAATCGAAGCTTCCCCTTCTTTTTCTACTTCACTTCCAGAAACACTTTCCGCATACACCTGCTGCTGTGCTATCGGCAACATCGGACTTACTAGTACCAGCAAAGCTAGGTATGCAGTAAAGAGTTTCTGAAGTGCCTTTCTCCTTCGTTTCAATATACTCCCTCCATCTCTCCTATTATGTCAACTTATAGTATAGAAAGTAGATGTTAATAAGATATTAAAAGGGAGTAAATATTATGTTAATTAAAGTCAAGGCTACCATCTAATAGAATTTTATTGGACCCTAATTATAGCGGTATAACCTTATTTATAGGAGACTTGTAAAAAACATAAAAGCTACCAATTTGGCTATGAAGCGCATATTGGTAGCTCATTTACCATGTTCTGTGAACTTTTCATTCATCAAAATTCAATTACATTTGAATTTTATCCAAACCTATAGGTTACTCTTCCGATACCCTAACTAGTTGTTTCCCTATATTATCTCCCCGGAATAATCCAATGAATGCATCCGGGGCATTTTCTAAGCCGTCGACGACATTTTCTCGATACTGTAATCTACCTTCTTTTACCCACTTTCCTAACTGTCGGTACCCCTCTCCAAAACGATCAGCATAATCGGAAACGATGAAACCTTGCATGAGTGCACTTCGTTGGATTAATTGACCTTGAATACGAGGCCCTGTCTCAATTTGTTCATTGTTATATTGAGATATTTGCCCACAGACAATGATACGCGCCTTGTAATTGATCAATTTTATAACCGCATCAGAGATTTCTCCACCAACATTATCAAAATATATATCTACTCCAGAAGGACATGCTGCTTTTAGAGCGTCTAATACATTTTCTGTTTTATAATTTATCGTTTGATCAAAACCGAGTTGATTACTTAAATAATTCACCTTTTCCTCAGAACCTGCGATACCGATTACGCGACAACCTTTGATTTTTGCGATTTGTCCTGCGACCATGCCAACGGCACCTGCCGCTCCAGAGATGACGACGGTTTCCCCTTCTTTTGCTTTTCCTATATCAAGTAATCCGAAATATGCGGTGAGCCCTGGCATTCCAACTACTCCTAATGAGGTTGAAATCGGTGCGAGAGTTGGATCTATTTTCCTAATATTACTGCCATTTGATACAGAAAAATCTGACCATCCCAGGCGACCTTCCACAATCTCACCAGTTTTGAAATCATTATTCTTTGATTCTACAACTTCCCCAACTACGCCACCAATAAGTACTTCATTTAATTGAAATGGATCAACATACGTTTTTACTCCATTCATCCTTCCGCGCATATATGGGTCTACTGATAAATAAATCGTCCGAATCAATAATTCGCCTTCATTTATAGTAGGTAATGAATTGGTAACTAGCTCAAAATTTTCATTCGTTGGCATTCCTTGTGGCCTGCTTACTAATTTAATACTCCGATTTAAAGTAGACAAATGGATACCCCCATTAATTTATGTGTTACAAAGGCTCCTTAGATTTTATTCCATTTAGGATGAACCCTAAATAATAATCAGCCAATTCTTCCTCTGTCAATTCTCCATCAGGGTTGTACCAATAATAGGTTCGATTGACCATATCGAGTATGCTGAACGCAGAAATGTCAGCCCTTACATTTTGATTAAATTCGTTCTTTGCAATGCCATCTTCTAATAATGCTTGGACATTCAATCTAAAATCTTTTCTCTTCCCTTTAATTTGTTCTAAATACACTCCTTCGAGATGTCTCATTTCCCTGAAGATGATTCTAGCATTTTTTCCTTTTGTTCTAATATTACTTATGATTAAATAGATGATGTCATACAGCTTTTGATAGTTGCTTTTGTTCGGGTCTTGAATAATTGCTTTTTGTTTCTCCAGTAAATCTAAAATATAGGTTAGATGAATATCTTTCAGCATTTCTTGTTTGCTTTTGAAATAATAATAGAATGTTCCTTTAGTCGCACCAATACTATCGGTAATATCTTCAATCGAGGTCCCCTTGAATCCTTTTTCATCAAATAGGTCAATAGCTGCTTGTATTAATTTGTCCTTCATCACAGACGCCCTTTCCCCAACTGTTACTTCTATAATATAATATTAGCACACTAATATTACATCGAAACAATATATTTCCAGTTTTATCCATACAAGGGAGGACAATTAATAATCACTCTCTCTCTAAAATAACTGCAATACCCTGCCCCCCACCGATACATGCTGTTACAAGACCATACCTTCCACCTGAACGATTTAATTCGTACACTGCTTTACCAACAAGTATACCACCAGTAGCACCTAATGGGTGCCCATGTGAAATCGCCCCACCATTTACATTCAGTTTTTCAAGATTGATAGATAATTCCTTGACACAAGCTAGGGCTTGAGCAGCGAAAGCTTCATTAAGTTCAATCAGATCCATATCGTCGAGAGTGAGTCCTGATTTCTCCATTACTTTTTTCGTGGCTGGGACCGGTCCAATTCCCATAATGTTTGGATCGACCCCTGCAACAGCAGACTCCCGAACGACGGCTAGCGGGGTAAGACCCAGTTCTTCTGCTTTTTCTCTTGACATTACGACTAGGGCAGATGCTGCATCATTCAAACCCGAGCTGCTCCCCGCTGTTACTGTTCCCTCTTTAGCAAATACCGGCGGCAACTTTGAGAGCGCCTCCAAATTCGTGTTTGGTCGTGGGTGTTCATCTTTGTCAAACACAATCGGTTCTCCCTTTCTCACCGGAACCTTTATCGGGACAATTTGTTCATCAAATAATCCTTTTTCCATTGCTGTTGCCATCTTTTGCTGACTACTATAAGCAAAAGCATCTTGTTCCTCTCGGGAGATTTGATATTGATTTGCTAGATTCTCTGCGGTGACTCCCATTGGAGGGCTTCCAATTTCTTTTGGTGCATGTTGCATCCGATGCCATTTTGGTGGTGCAGAGCTATAAGGCCGCTCAGGTCGTTCCATTAAATACGGGGCACGTGTCATACTCTCCACTCCACCCGCTACATAGATATCCCCTGCTCCTGACCGGATGGCTTGAGCAGCCAGGACAACTGCGTTAATCCCAGACCCACACTGTCTGTCGATCGTGAGTCCTGGAGTACTGATCGGTAATCCTGCTTGTAATGCTGTTAATCTAGCAATGTTTCCTCCACCACTCAGTACATTTCCCATAATAACATCATCAATTGTTTCTGGATCAACTTTCGCTCGTCTTACCGCCTCTTTCAGCACTTCTCCCCCATAAACATGAGCGGGGAGACTAGCCAGGGCTCCTCCCTGTTTAGCGATAGCAGTTCGTACCGCCGATACAATTACGGCATCTCTATTCATATTTTACAACTCCTAATCGTTTTTTACTTATGCCTTTCCCAACGGACCAGTTCTATTGATATGTCGCAAAACGAACTTTCCCTTTAATGATCTCTCTGCCTTTTTGATTCATTGCTTTCACATCAAAGTCCATATAGTCTGCTGCTTTGTCTTTCAATTCTGCTTGAAGCGTAACAACATCATGCAGGAAGACCATCCCTGAAAAGCGAATTTGGTAATCTTGAATAAACCCTTCCTCGTAATACGGTGTAAACAATTTTGCTAAATTGCCCATTGTCCACATTCCATGTGCAATGATACCTGGTAAACCTGCTTTTTTTGCCTCTTCATCAATCGTATGAATCGGATTGAAATCACCGGAAGCCCCGGCATACTTAATTAAGTCCATTCTGGAGACAGGATCAAGCGTGACAGCAAGCGTATCATTCTTCTTTAATTCTAAAATATGACTCATACTTTCATCGCCTTTCTCACAGTTTCCGTGATGATAATGACGGATTCTTCCGTAAATATAACTTCTCCCTTGTCATTTTCACCATATCGTTTTGTTGATAAGAAACCCATTAACCCACTACTTCCTTGTTTTTCGTAATAATCTTCAATTACAGAATAGGAATAGATATCTTCCCCTACGAACAGTGGACGTTTATAATGATAATTTTGCTCTCCATGTATCAGTCCTTTTTTAGGAAGGTTCAACCCTTCCACAACACCGGAACTTAGGACACGCGGGAAAGTCGGTGGCGCAATATTCCTTCCGTATCTTGACCTTCTACCAACCTCTTCATCTATATAAATAGGATTCAAATCGCCGACAGCTTCAGCAAAACGTCTGACCATCCCTCTTTCAACCGTACTTTTCACTCTTTCCGATCTTTTACCAATTAAATCTTTGTACATCTAATTCCTTCTCCCTTCCTTATGTTTTAGGTCCTCCAGCTACAAAAATCACTTGCCCGCTGACAAAGGATGATTTTTCATCGGCAAAAAAGGCAACGGCATTCGCAATATCGGCTGGCTTTCCACTCCGACCAACAGGGATTTTGCTTGCACCGGCCTTTACAAAGTCATCAAAAGGGACACCAATCCTTTCTGCCGTAGCCCTCGTCATTTCCGTCTCTATAAAGCCTGGGGCAACGGCATTTGCTGTAATCCCATATTTTCCAAGTTCAATAGACAGTGTTTTCGTAAAGCCTTGTAGTCCTGCTTTCACTGTAGAATAATTAGCCTGCCCTCGATTACCTAGAGCTGACGTCGAGGATATATTGATAATTCTTCCATAGTTATTCTTCACCATATATTTTTGTGCTGCTCGACTAGCATTAAATGCACCCTTCAAGTGCACATCTATTACTTGTTGCCAGTCACTGTCCGTCATCTTAAATAGAAGATTGTCTCGGATAATCCCAGCATTATTCACCAAAATATCCAATGAACCAAATTGATTCACGACCTCACTGATTGCAGATTCCACTTCTTCCGCTTCTACCACATTTGCCTTTAAAGCGAGAATGTCATAGCCCTTTTCCTTGAATTCCCTTTCCGTTTCCTGCAATGCCTCTTCATTAATATCGATGATTGCTACTTTCGCACCCTCTTCTGCAAATTGTTCAGTAATTGCTTTTCCTATACCACGACTTCCTCCTGTAATAAAAGCTACCCTTCCATTAAATCGATCCGCCATCCTACTTCCTCCTTCAATGAATGCGCTATAACCTTATAGCCCTTCATAGATTTATTGTTTTGAGAAAACATTTGTACCTATCAAATTAGACTGTATACGTATACCCCGTTCTGCTTCTCTGCAAAAATTTCATTACGTTCCATTAATAAGTCCAGAACACTGATGATTTCAAAAACAAATGTAATCAATCCTTTTTTATAACGTTCTGGGTACATCTTCTTCACAATATCGAGCCCGGTTGCATTCCCTTTTTCCAATACGTTTTTCACTCGTTGTACACGATGTTCCGTCCGTTCAAACTGAGCATGGATAAAGCGACTGATGTCATAAATGTCAGGACCATGACCAGAGTAGGTTATCTTGATAGGAAGCTTAAGGCATTTTTTCAAATTCGCTATATACTGTATCAGTGGTTTAGCACGCTGTTCTCCAGGAAGTGGTGCATCTAGAAAAATTCCAACATGGATATCATCAATGACATGATCTCCGCATATGAAAATTTGTTCTCCAGCATGGTACAAAGAGATATGGTCTTGGGAATGGCCTTTTGTTTCAATTACTTCCCA
This sequence comes from Oceanobacillus luteolus, assembly GCF_023715655.1. Taxonomy (GTDB): domain Bacteria; phylum Bacillota; class Bacilli; order Bacillales; family Amphibacillaceae; genus Oceanobacillus; species Oceanobacillus luteolus. The sequence continues at coordinate 98,707 of NZ_JAMBON010000007.1, forward strand.
GCCAGGTAAACCGGGTATGCCATCCCCTTCTTGAAGTCCCTTTTCTATCTTCAAACCTGCCAATACATCCCGGTCGCGTTTACGATAAGCCCATTTCTCTGCCACTTCTTCAGTCAGACCAAACTCAACAAAAAGTCGGTCAAAGAACTCTCCACTCCATTTCATATAGGCTTCGTCTGCCAGGTATGTCTCCGTATCTTTGTGCGCATAAACCGGAACTGGATTCTTCTCTAAAATCCATTGTAAAAGTCCCATATGATCATTATGATGATGGGTCAGTACAATCTGCTCAATATCTTGTACGGTTAGGCCAAACAAACGAAGGCCAGCTATTAATTCATTCCATGCCTGTTCTGTTTGGATCCCTGCGTCTATAAGTGTCAATTTTTCCCCAAATACTAGATATACATTTACAGGACCTATCGGAAAATTGGTGGATAGCTCTATTTTCTCTATTCTCTGCACCATGTTTCATTCAAATCCTTTTTTGAAGTTATTTTATAGGTTAGAAAACCAACTGTCACCATAAGAAAACTGAATAGATGGAAAATTAATGATAAACATCACCTACTATTCCTTATCCAGCCATACATTTTTCATATGAATATGACCATAAGATGCATGAGGCTCGTAATTTTTCACATACTGCTGGTGCGGAGTCATCACATAGTAAGTCGATACCGGAATTGGATTCAGGACATTCTCTAGTATATATCGTTGAATCTCGTGTACTTTTTCCAGTCTCTCGTTCTCATCTAAGATCATCCGTTGGTCATCCAGCATTTCATCTAGATCTGAATCTTTCGTATTATACCAATTACGTGCACCTTGAGAATGCATTTGAGTACGCAACCATTCATCAGGCTCTTGGAAATACGTTTGATAGCCTACACCGATATCATAATCAACCTTTGGCCATCTCTCAGAAAAGTAAGTAGCATATTCGACAACTTCCATTTCTGCGTTAATGCCGACATTTCTCAAATCCTCGGTAATCCATTGGGCAACACGAACCAGTTGTTCACCATATCCATCTGTTACAATTAAGGTCGTATCAAATCCATTAGGGAATCCAGCCTCTGCCAGTAATTCTTTCGCCCCTTCTGGATCATATGGTAGAAGTGCTTCCCTTTCTTCTAATGGTAATGCCCAGCTGCCTAAAGATGGATTTACTGGTCCACTCACTTCTCCACCACCATAGATGCTATCTACCATCGATTGACGATCAATTGCCATACTAATCGCCTTACGAACCCGCAAATCATTGAACGGCTCTCTTTCCATATTTACATATACTTGTTCTTGCGTAGGAAACAATACTTCTCTTACGGTTATGTCTGGGTTACTTTTAACCAAGGTATCTAGTTCTTCTGGTGATATTCCACCTATTACTTCCGCTTGCTCCGTCCGGAATGCTGCAATACGTGCACCCTGGTCAGGTACAACTTTATATATCAATTCATCCAGATAAGGTTTTCCTTCTTCAAAGAAATTCGGATTACGTGAATACGTCGCTTGAACATTGTCATCCCACTTCTCCAAAACAAATGGCCCCGTCCCAATCGCATCTGTTGTCAAGTCTACTTCGCCATCTATCGCCTCTTTAGGTAAAATCCACATAAAATGATTGGCCATAAAATTTAGAAATGGAGCAAATGGCTGTTTTAATGTAAAAACTACGGTAGTGTCATCTGCTGCTTCAATACTCTCTACCTCTGATAAAAGAGCGGCTTGATGCCCAGGCAGTTCAATAATCCTCTCCATCGTGGCAACGACATCTTCTGCATTCACTTGGCGGCCGTTTACAGGTTCCTTATCATGCCAATATGCTTCTCGCAGATAAAAGGTATATACTGTTCCATCCTCAGATATCTCCCAGTCTTCTGCAAGGTCTGGAACGACATTATAATCCGTGAAATCAACGTCAGGCCCTGTTTCATACGTCACTAATTTGTTATAAACAAATCCAGCCATTTGATGTGTATAAATGGACGATTGACGATGGGGATCCAATGTATCGGGATCAGCTGGAGTAACCATTGTAAACGTCCCGCCGTATTTTGGCTCTGAAGTGTTTGCTTCCCCATTCGCTGACTCTGCTTCAGAATTGGCATTACTATCGGTACTAGAATCAGAAGAAGAACAAGCACTTACGAAGAACAACAGAAATCCAAATAAAACCACAGCGGATAAATTTCTGATTTTAAACATGCAATACCCTCCCCTTATTTTTAATTTTTTTTATTCGAAGACTATGAGGATAGTTTTGGATCTAAGAAGTCTCGCAATGCATCGCCCAACAAATTAAACGCTAATACTAATAGACTTAGAGCTAAACCAGGAAAAAATACAAGCCAAGGGGCACTTTCCATATATCTACTAGCGTTGCTAAGCATCAATCCCCAAGATGAATTTGGTGGTGGCGTCCCTATCCCAAGAAAGCTAAGGGATGCTTCCGCAATGATTGTTTGCCCAAATGCCAAACTTGCCATAACGATAATTGGCGCCATCATATTTGGTAAACCATGCTTCATGATAATTCGTAATGAATTTGCACCTACCGAGCGTGAAGCCTCTACATAATTCGTTTCCCTAATCCGCATCATTTCCCCACGGACAATCCGAGCAAAACGCGGGATCTCAATAATAACTAGAGCAATAATCACATTCTGAACTGCCGGCCCAAGTAAAGCTGCAATAAACAGAGCTAATATTAATGCTGGAATTGCCATGATGGAATCCATAATCCTTTGAATAACCATATCTACAATTCCACCAAAGAAACCGGAAATCATCCCAATGATTGTTCCTAAGATGATGGAAATGATAACCGTAGCAAAACCAACCAGTAAAGAAATTCTAGCTCCATAGATAATTCGACTAAATACATCTCTCCCTAAATCATCCGTTCCCATCAAGTGCTGCATCGTAGGAGCTGACAAAAAAGCTTCTCTATTTTGAGCAACCGGATCATAAGGCGCAATGACAGGAGCTAAAATAGCAACAGCAATAACGAGCAATATAAATAAAGCGGAGATCACTCCTATCTTTTGCATGGAAATAAATCGGATACATTGATTTTTAACTCTTAAAAGTCTTGTTCTTGTTGCAAGATGCTTTTTTATCGGAATCTCAGATTCTATTTGTACTTGGGACATTGAATCACTTCCTTTCTATGGTTGGTCAATCAACCTCCGTCAACTGTTTCTTATTCTCGGGTCCACCCAGCCATACATCACATCCACAAACAAGTTAACTAGCAAGAACATCGCTCCAAAGATGAGTACAGAAGCCTGAACAACAGGATAGTCTCTTGCGGAGACCGTTTCAAAGATAAGACTGCCTAAACCTGGAAGGGAAAATATCGACTCTAATACAACTGTTCCTCCAAGTAGATAACCTACCTGAAGGCCAATTAATGTAATGACAGAGACTAGGGAATTTCTAAGTGCATGCTTATAAATCACGACCCGCTCTTTTGCGCCTTTTGAGCGGATGGTTCTGATAAAATCAGAATGTAAAACTTCCAGTACTGCAGAGCGGGTCATTCGAACAATACTGGCACTCAGCGTGATCGCTAGACAAATCGCTGGTAGTATCATTTGTTGTACATTCACAACCGGATTCTCAATAAATGATTGATAACCCAAAGGAGGAATCCAATTGAAGACCAAAGCAAAGCCAGTCAGCAAGATCAACCCTAACCAAAAGTTTGGAATCGATAAACCACCAACGGAAGTAATGCGTAACAGATGGTCAATAAACGTATTATGCTTCACAGCAGAGATAACACCAACAGGTATCCCGATTAAAATCGCTAGTACGATTGACATGAGCGATAACTGTAAAGTAACAGGGAGTCTATCACCAATGATTTCTGTTACTGGCAACCCCGACCATAAGGAATTTCCCAGGTCTCCCTGAAATGCTCCTGTCAACCAGTCACCCAGCTGGGCTATCATACTTTTATCCAGACCTAACTCAGTCTCTAAAGCTTGGATTTGTTCCTCTGTTGCACCTGAATCTGCCAATTGGAGTGTGACTACATCACCTGGAACTGCTCGCATCACAACAAAAACAAAGGTTACCATGATGAATAGAACGAGAACACCGTATATTAATCTCCTTACAATATATTCCCCCACTTCTCTTCCCCCTCTCCGAACAGATGGCATGATACGATATGACCTGATGATAGTTCTCTAAGTACAGGTTTCTGTTGCTTACAAAATTCCGTCGCCATTGGGCAACGTGTATGGAATTTGCAGCCACTAGGCGGATTGGATGGGCTCGGTACTTCACCTTCCAATATAATTCTTTCAGGCACTATCGTAGGATTTGGTATCGGCACTGCAGAAATCAGAGCTTTGGAATAAGGGTGCATTGGATTCTCAAAAAGCGTCTCGGAATCTGTGACTTCCACTATTTCTCCCATATACATAACCGCTATCCGGTCAGAAATATATTTCACTACATTTAAGTCGTGAGAAATAAACAAATAGGAAAGCCCCATTTTCTTCTGTAAATCTTTCAGCAGATTTAGAATCTGCGCCTGCACCGACACATCTAATGCGGAAACCGCTTCATCACAGATAAGCAGATCTGGTTCTGTAGCTAAGGCACGAGCTATTCCGATCCGTTGTAGCTGTCCACCTGAGAATTGGTGTGGAAATTTATTCATATCATTTTTGGATAATCCAACCGTTTCCAATAATTCCCCTACTCTTTCTTGCTTATCTAATCCCTTGGCCAGTCCATGCACTTCTAAGGGCTCTCCGATAATATCAAGTACAGTCATGCGAGGATTTAATGAACTATAAGGGTCTTGGAATACAAATTGCATTCGTTTCCTTAAATCTTTCATGGTTTTACGATTACTGCTTATTAAATCATTGCCATCAAAGCTGACTTCTCCGTCGGTGGAATCAATCAGACCTGTAATTAATCTTCCGACCGTAGATTTCCCACATCCAGATTCTCCTACTAGCCCTAACGTTTCACCCTGACGGATATGAAAGGAGACACCGTCCACAGCTTGGACATGGCCAACCGTTCTGGATAATATGCCCTTTGTAATCGGGAAGTGCTTTTTGAGTCCTTTGACATCCAATAATAATTCCTTTTCTTCTAATCGATTAGATACATCGATATAAACATCTTCATCTATTTTTTCCTTGGTAGCGCTAGGGTATGATATTTCTATGTCAGAATCAGGGTCGACAAGCCAACACTTACTGATCCGATTATCAGCAACCTGAAATAATGGAGGTTCCTCCACACGACACTTTTCTGTCGCGAACTGGCAACGGGGATGGAATCTGCATCCGGTCGGAGTATCATCTAAACTTGGGACATTACCTTTGATTGTCTGCAGTCGCTGATTACGGTCAGTTTCGATCCTCGGAATACTCCTCATGAGAGCTTCCGTATAAGGATGCTGCGGATTCTCAAATAATTCAATCACACTCGATTGTTCTACAACCTGGCCAGCATAAACAACAACAACCCTATCTGCCATTTCAGCGACGACGCCTAAGTCATGTGTCACCAACAGAATGGAAGTTTCAAATTTTGATTGTAGATCTTTTAATAGTTCCATGATTTGCGCTTGAACCGTTACATCTAAAGCCGTCGTCGGTTCATCCGCGATAATTAATGAGGGTCTACAAGCGAGTGCAATGGCAATCATTACCCTTTGTCTCTGCCCTCCTGATAATTGATGAGGGTATGTGTGTATTCTGTTTTCAGGATCTGGCAGACCCACAAGTCGTAAAAGCTCTATTGCTCGCTCCACATATTCTTTTTTCGATAAATCTTCATGAATCTTAATGGTCTCGATAATTTGATCTCCTATGGTATATACCGGGTCCAAACAGGACATTGGATCTTGGAAGACCATTGCAATGTCCTTCCCACGGATTTTTCTTATTTCCTCATTACTTAACTCAGCAAGGTTCAAATCATTAAACAGGATTGCTCCTGATGAAACCTTTCCGTTACTTTCCAATAATTTTAGTATGGATAAGGCAGAAACACTTTTTCCAGAACCAGATTCGCCAACAATAGCAACTGTTTCCCCTTTAGTTATACTGAAGGAAATATCATTCACTGCCTCAACAGTCCCTTTTCTTGTTTGAAAGACTGTCGTCATTTTTTCAACCTGCAACAATGGAGTTTTAGTGTTTACCAAATTCTCTTCCTCCTTCAAATAGAACCGTTGCTTTTGTCAATTTTGAAATTGATGATCCCGGTACATATCCTTTAGTCGCATCTTTAGTATCTTCCCAACACCATTCCTTGGCAGTTCTTTGATGAAGACAATTTGTCTTGGAGATTTGTATTTAGCCACGTGTATTTGACAATACTCTAATAATTCTTGTTCCGTTACTTCGACATCTTCCTTCTTAACGACGCAAGCTAGGATTTCCTCGCCCATTCTCTCAGATGGAACGCCAATGACAGCCACTTCTAGGACCGCTTCATGTTTTGCAAGCAGTTCTTCCAAGTCTCGAGGATAGATATTGAACCCCCCACGAATGATTAAATCCTTTTTGCGGTCGACGATGTATAAATATCCATCTTCATCCACCCTGGCCATATCTCCAGTACATAGCCAGCCATCTTTAAACGCTTCCCTTGTAGCTTCTTCATTACGAAAATAACCTTGAGTAACATTGTCACCTTGGATTAATAACTCTCCAACTTCTCCTACAGGTAACTCGTCGCCATTTTCGTCAGCTATTTTAATCTTGACACCTGGCATCGGAAGACCTACAGACCCTTCCTTGATCGGCATATCATTCCGTTGTGTGGCAACCCCTGGTGATGCTTCTGATAAACCATAGGCATCACGCACTTCAGCATTAAACTTTTCAATGAATTTCTTCCGTAAACTTACCGGCAGTGCCGCTGAGCCAGAACCGACCGTCTCTAGAGAAGATAAATCATATTTATCAGCGTTCGGGTCATACACCATCGCATAGACCATAGCCGGTACACCCGCAAAAGATTTAACCTTGTATTTCTCAATCGCCTGAAATACTTCCTCCGCATCAAATTTAGAAAAAATAACGACAGAGTTACCTTGCATCAAGATACCATTCATGACCCCGAATCCGTAGATATGGGCCAACGGCAAAACACCTAATGTGGTTCCTCGTTCTTCATCCTTATCTCTGAGCGATAAACCGTTGGAAGTGTTCGAGTATAAGTTTTTGTGTGTGAGGATTACTCCTTTTGGTTGTCCAGTCGTCCCAGAAGTATATAAAATAACTGCCATATCCTCTTCTTCCAATAAAGGACTCCGCTCTTTCGTTACATCTATTTTTGAAAGGACTTTTTCACATTCAATAATTTCTACATCATGGTTGTGAATCAAATCTTCTACTTTCGGACTATCTACGCAAATCACTTTTGGCTTTTCTTTTAATCCATCCGTGGCCCTTAGTATTTTGCTAAGATGATGTGAGGAAGTGATTACTGCTTTTGCTTCTGAGTTTTCTAGAATAAAATTGATTTCCTTTTCATGTAATAGATACATGACAGGTACAACTACTGATCCAGATCGTAAAATACCTTGATAGGAAAAGATTACTTCTGGACAGTTTGGCATACAAACGAGTACTCGATCCCCTTCAGCTATCCCCAACCCACTAATTAAAGCCGAAAATTTTTTTGAGATATTCCTCGTTTCGATATTCGTATACGATTTATCCCCATAATAGAGAAGTGAGTACTCACCGAAAGATTTAATATTCTCTTCTAATAACTGTGTAAGAAGCATGGTATCCCTCCACAAAACTTTATTACCGAACGACTTCTAATTCTTCAACAATCAACACATTGAATAATTTATATTTTCCGTCTATTTAGTTGGTAATTATCTAAGTGGCTCGCTCACCCTACATGCGAGATCTTTCTTTTCCCACACTTGGTAAATGGACTTGTCTTCCTGAATTCACCAACACCATGACCAATAATAAGAAAGTGATTAAAGCGGATGTCATAAACGGTCCTGGTACAAGATACACAAAAATCCACCCACCCCAGAGTGGACCTATGATTCTCCCTAGACTATCCATAGACTGCTGCAGCCCCATGGTGATTCCTTGCCCCATTTCCCCCCGCTTGGATAGGAGTGAAATCACTGTTGGTCTCACACACGACTGCCCGAATCCAGTCAGAATACAACCAAAAATAACCATCCAAGGAACAGGTGCTGTAGCAATCGCGATAAATCCAATCGTTACAATGCTTAAGCCAATCTTGGTTAATTTCTCTTCATCGAAGACTGCATACAGTTTTTTTAGAAGAAATAGTTGAACGGTAACGGATGTTCCTGCCTGTGCACTAAAAGCCAAACTCACATATAATGCACTCGCATCGTACCGTGCTATCATAAAATATCCTAGTAATCCGTAAAAACTAGATGCAGCGATAGATAAACCAAGCGTAATCGTATATAAATCCCAATAACCGGTTCTTGCCACCATGGAGATCGAACGCCAAAACGATGGATGTTCCTCTTCGTCCAGTTGAGTTTCTTTCTCCATCGGCTCTCTAATAAAAATCCACGCTAGAGGTATCGTGATTAACGCTAAGCTGCCCGCAACGATAAAGGGGACCATAATCCCAAATGGCGTAAATAGACCACCGATAGCCGGACCACATAGGAACCCCAGGCCATTTAATGCGCCCATCTGTGCCATGGAAAGATTTCGGTTCTTCGGAGTTGAAAAATCAGCTACCATAGAAAACACAGCTGGGTGTGTTCCAGAACTTAAAGCAGCCCCAATAATCCGGGCAACCAGCAATTGCCAATAGCTTTGGGCTAGTATTAAAATAAGAAAAGCCACCCCAAAACCAAACAATCCAAAAATCAAAACAGGCTTCCTGCCCAATTTATCTGCAAAGCGCCCCCATATTGGGGCAGTAATTAATTGAGAAACTGCCCAGCCGGTTATGAGGGACCCCATTTCAAAAGAGGTTAATCCTATATCATCGGCGATAAAAGGTAATGTAGGGAGAACAATCCCATAACCAGTCATGGTCAAAAACATAATGAATCCTAGTAAAAAAAAAACCTTTTTATCCATCATTACACTTCATCTACTTTCGCTGCCCAATAATTTGAGGGATAGAACGAAAGAACGACAGCTTCCTCCGTTCTATCTAAATGACAAAACCATATCTATGAATGATCGGATTAGATTTTATTATTCAATTTGCATTACTTAACATAAAATACGGCAGTGTGAAGTCTTCACTTATTCTTTGGAAAACGACCGTCACTTCTTTATCAATCTGAACTTGATTACGCTCACCAATAATCCGTGTCAGCATTCTTACACCCTCATCGAGCTCCACTATTCCAACGATAAATGGAGTTTCTTCTTTAAATGGGCCGAATGCATGATGCACAACCGTATAACTATAGATTTTCCCCTTTCCACTAGCTTTTTTCCACTGGATTTCTTCAGAGAAGCAGTTTGGGCAAAAGGACCGCGGATAAAATATGTTCTTATGGCAAGAACGGCATTGCTGTATGAGTAATTCATCATTATTTAGACCTTCCCAAAAAGGCTTCGATTCTTCATCGTATACGGGCTTGGGAATATGGAGATTCATATGTTAATCCCTCCCTAAAATAACCGTGGAACTTGAGGATAATACTCCACCAGTACCGTGTACTAAAGCAATTTTTGCATCATTCACTTGTCGTGCTTCACTTTCCTGTCTGAGTTGCCGCACCGCTTCAATGAGAAGGAAGATACCATACATACCTGGATGGCAGTAAGACAATCCACCACCGTTTGTATTCATGGGAAAATCTCCTCCAGGTGCTGTCCGCTGACCACTTACAAACAGCCCACCTTCACCAGGTTCACAAAAACCTAATGCTTCCAAAGTCAACAAGACCGTTATCGTAAATGAATCATAAATTTCTGCGACATCAATCTCATCCCGAGAAATTCCCGCCATTTGAAATGCTCGTTCTCCCGATTCACGGGCGCTCGTCACAGTTAAATCAGGCATGTTCGTGATCGTGTTATGCGAGTGCGCCTCTCCATGTCCCAATATCCAAACCGGACGCTTTTTCGTCCTCATTGCCACCTCTTTTGATGCGACAACTACTGCACCACCTCCATCAGTCACTAAACAACAATCCAATAAATGGAGAGGCTCAGCAATCATCCGAGAGTTTAGGACATCTGAGATATCGATAGGCTCCCTCTTGTAAGCCCTCTCATTTAATGTCGCCCATTTTCTAGTAGCAACCGCGACTTCAGCCAATTGTTCTGAAGTCGTGCCATACTGATGCATGTGACGCATCGCTGCTAAAGCATAGGATCCAACCGTTCCCGGTAAACCATATGGTTGCTCATACTGGCCAGTTAAAGGAGCACTATATGTGTTTCTCGTAGGATTCGTGCGGTTCGTACTCCCATAAGTAATCAATGCAACTTCGAATAATCCTGCTTGAATCCCTGCCATCGCATGTCCTACATGAGCTTCAAATGATGAACCACCTATGTTCGTGGAATCCGAATATTTCGTCTCGATGCCGAGATACTCTGCTAACATTAAATTAGGAGCCCAAGCCCAATTTCCTGCAGTAAACAATGCATCGACATCATCTTTAGTTAAACCCGCTTCATCCAAAGCAGCCTTTGCCGCTTGAGCTTGAAGCTGCAAAACATTTTTATTAGGAACTTTACCGAGATCTGATTCTGCAACTCCTACGATTGCTGCAATTCTTTCTGTTTTCATTCAAACACCCCACCTTCATACTGAGTATTCAGTATCCCGAAGCTATGAGAACTTATTAAACTAGTAATCACTACCATTCAAGACTAAGAAGCCTACAGTAATTCCCCTACTTTTACATGTCCTTTTAATAGGTTTCTAGCAATCGTACGACGCTGAATCTCATCGGTTCCCTCAAAAATACGAGTAAGTCGTAATTCCCGGTACCAACGTTCAATCGGTAATTCCTTTGTATAGCCCATTCCACCATGAATTTGTAACACACGATCCACTACTTCATTCGCCATAACTGCCCCATGCAGCTTCGCCATCGAAGACTGGTGTCGAGCATCCATCCCATTTTCCGCCATCCATGCAGCACGTAAAACAATCCATTTTGCTGCCTCTATTTCCACCGCTGAATCTGCGATCATCCACTGGATAGCTTGCCTTTCAGCGATAGGCTTTCCGAAAGTCTGTCTTGTTTTGGCATACTCAATCGCCATTTGAAGCAATCTTTCCGCTGCACCAATTGCTCCTGCTGGAATCATATATCTTCCTTGACCAATCCATTTCATTCCCAATCTAAATCCATGTCCAACTTCACCTAATACATTTTCCTCCGGTACACGTACATTTTCAAAAACTAATGTCGCCGGTCCCCATTCTCCCATCGTATGGATATATTCAGAGCGCCAGCCCATATCACGATCAACCAAGAAACAGGTTACACCGCCGTTCGCACCCTTTTCTTTATCCGTTACTGCAAAGACCATTGCAAAATCTGCTTCATTTCCACCCGTGATAAACACCTTTTCTCCATTAAGCACCCAGTGGTCCCCATCTTTCACAGCTGGCATTTTAATCGCTCGAGCATCCGACCCCGCATCAGGTTCAGTAATTGCAAAGCAGGACCGCTTTTCACCATTAATCACTGGGAGTAAATATTTCTCCTTTTGCTCTTCCGTGCCCTCATATAAAATGTTATCTGCTGATCCGCCAAAATTGAACGGCACAAAAGTACGTCCCATCTCCATTGCAATTAATGCAGCCATCATCGGACCTAAATTGGCTCCACCATATTCTTCAGGCGTATTTATTCCCCAGAAACCAATATCTTTCGCTTTATTTTGTAACTCTCTAATTTTTTCCCTTGCAATTCCGGGTCTTCCTTCCCTTTCATTTTTCAATACTTCCTGTTCAAGTGGAATTAATTCCTTATTAACAAAATCCCTTACTGTTTTTTGCACCATCCGTTGCTCATCTGATAAGCTGAAATCCATACCTCTCATCTCCTTAGACTTATATATTTTTAATAAATTGAACTAACCTATTAGAAAAATTAGTACTACCCCGATACATACTGACTGATTAGTATCTTTTAGAAATGAACCCGCTGTACATACTAACCAATCAGTATTTATTAAACGCGATCTTTCTTTGCATACTAACTAATCAGTATCCTCAATACATCATCCAGCGTACATACTGACTAACTAGTATTTTCGTTACATGAATCAGCTACATACTGACCAATCAGTATCTTTATGTCTTAGTGAAAGGTTAAAATTAGTATATTCACAGCTGTCTCCTATAGAACTTCCTTTTCAACTCTTCTCATATAGGGAAACAATAAATTTCCCTTGATGGAACGGTTTGTAACGATACTTTCTCGCGCTTACAGCTCACTCCTTTTCATTTATTGAGAGGCCTTTCTATCAAACATCATTGATCTTTTTACCTTAGTGTTCTAATTTCTGAGTTTACTAGACGAGAAAATTGTCGATTGAATGTAATCGCTTTCATTTGTGGTTTGATGTAAAATAGAAACAAAGAAATGATGAAGTCAACTCAGAAAGGCTTTATTAAATACTAATCTTAGACCCCATTGGATGATACATCAATCATTAATTTTCTATGTTTTGTTGCCAGATACAACAGTTCTCCCAAAACTGTTGAAAAAAACAAAAAGAAAGGTGATTTTCCATGGTAATGGTCCACAGTATTGAAAGTCGAAGGGTGAGACGAACTAAAAATAGCTTAAAGAATTCTTTTATCGAGTTGCTTGAAGAAAAGCCATATGAAAAAGTTACCGTAAAAGATATCGTAGATCATGCAGATTTTAACAGAACTACTTTTTACAATTACTACAATTATAAGGAAGAATTAGTAGATGAGATTATTAGGGAGACCTTATTAGATTTTTCTCGGACGATATCCTTTATATTAAAGCCACCTCAAGAGTTGCAACTACAAGAAATTACAATCTTTGAACACATTTTAAGACATAAAAACTTGTATAAACTTTGGAATAAACCTGAATCCATTCCAGGCTTTATGAACAAATTTGTCGATACGATAATTAATGAATTAAAGAAGAATGAACATCCTCTCTTTAATAACTTATGTACGAACTACACGGATTCTGCCGTCATTCTTTGGGCTTACGGCACGTTTGGCTTGATTGTAAGTTGGATTAATGAAGACTTTGAAACCCCAGCGAAAGATTTATCTACAGATTATTTAAAACTGTTGAATTCTGTATATCTAGGTATTGAAAAATTACAGGAATAATGACTCTCACCTAAATCTACTAGTCACCTGGAATACGATACACCCTTAAATGACCTCTATTATAAATTCCACCTTAGAGAGAACAATCTACATCAAATTAGATTTTATCCATAGAAAAAGCTTTAAAGAAACGTGAATGAATATTCTTCAGGTTAACAACAAACTATTTCTGAACTATTAGGAGGAATGATGAATGGAACATATTATGGTTGAGACAAAAGATGGCGTCCGTACATTAACACTGAACAGACCTGAACGTTTAAACGCTATAAATGAAACACTTAGTAATGAAATTATCCAGGCCATTTCCGAGGCTTCTGCAGATGATGAAGTCCGTGTCATTGTCATTACCGGTAGCGGACGAGGATTTTGTGCGGGTCTTGATTTGAACGATTATGCGAAAAGGAAAGCAGACACTTCATCTCGTTATCAAAAATTGGATGATTTAGGCTGGGTTGGCCATCAAGCATTAGGAATCGTTCACTGTGATAAGCCAGTGATTGCTGCAATAAATGGCATTGCTGCCGGTGCGGGCCTCGCGCTAGCCTTAGCTTGTGATCTTCGCTTCATGTCCGCTGATACAAAGATAACAACTGGATACATCCGTCGCGGTCTCAGTCCTGATGCGGGGACAACTTATTTCTTGCCACGATTGGTTGGACAAGCTAAGGCTGCGGAATTAATTCTAACCGGTCGGGACATATATCCGGATGAAGCAGAACGAGTCGGATTGGTCAACGAAATATTCCCCCATCATGAGTTCCTCGAACAGGTGATGAATGTTGCCAAGGAAATAGCAGCAGGACCACCGATAGCAATAACGTTATCCAAAAGATTGCTAGCTGCAAGCCCTGACTTGGATCTGACCACGATTCTAAAGCAGGAGTATGCTTTTATTAAACAATGTTTTGGAACAAAAGATGCTCAAGAAGGGGTTCGGGCCTTTACTGAGAAAAGAAAGCCTGTATTCCGCGGGGAATAGGCCAGTCTATAAGATATTCCTCCTATTGGCTGGAAATCATTATACTGAGGAATCTAGTAGAAATGTGGGTCGGTTACTACTTATCCGGTTAGATTTTTTTTAAAAAATAGATCCCCCAAGCATCAAACCCCGGATTCCTTTCTTGTATTTTCATCCATAAAAGTGGATACTAGAATATAAGATAAAAAAATAAAAATCATTCTTTTAATCGGAATACGAGGGGAACTTGCATATGGAATCAATTATCGACTTTTTTAGGAAAAGAGAGGTTAGACGAGTCATTATTTTTGCCTTGATCATCCTGATTCTTTTCAGTATGAGGAGCATGATGAATATCATACTCTTAACCTTTATTTTTTCATTTTTAATGAATGGGCTCGTCAAGTTTACCCTGAAACGCGTCAAAATTCATCGTACGTTGCTTATCTTACTGCTGTACACGCTTATCGTCAGCTTGTTGACGGTTGGGGTTGTCAGATACTTACCAATTATAACAATGGAGATCAGCCAGCTTATCAAGCATATTTCAAACTTCTCCACCGATTCTTATGATCATCCAATCTTCCGTTACATTGAAACGATCATTACCAGCAACGAGGTTACGACTTACTTGCAAGATGGCTTTACCTTCTTGCTTAAATCATTAAGCGATATCAGCAACTTCAGCGTGCAAGTATTGATTGCTCTCATACTAAGCTTGTTTTTCCTAATCGAAAAACCACGCTTGATTCAATTCACGAATCAATTCAAGAGTAGTAAAGTTGCTCCGTTTTATTATGAAATCGAATATTTTGGCAGTAAGTTCTCACGCACATTCGGTAAAGTTATTGAAGCACAATTCATGATTGCACTTATCAATACATTCTTGACAGCGATTATTTTGCTGTTGCTCGGTTTTCCGCAAATTTTCGCATTGTCATTTATGGTGTTTTTCCTGGGACTGATTCCAGTCGCTGGGGTTATTATTTCACTGATTCCTTTATCATTGATCGCCTTTACAATCGGCGGTTTCCTGACGGTATTTTACTTGCTTGTCGGAATCATGGTAATTCATGCGGTGGAGGCATACATCCTCAATCCTAAACTGATGTCATCGAAAACAAATTTACCAGTCTTTTATACATTCATCGTCCTGATCTTTTCCCAGCATTTCTTCGGCGTTTGGGGCTTGATCATCGGGATCCCGGTGTTTGTTTTCTTGCTTGATGTGCTTGGTGTGTCGGATAAGCAGACCGCAACGAAATCTTAACACATATAAAATAAAAGCCCTGCAGACCTTTAGCCTGTAGGGCTTCTTACATATTCTACAGCAATAAGCCACTATTGAACAACCACTTCTGCCACAGCCTCCTCAAAGTTAGATATCACTTTCAGTGAAATCTTGCCACTATGAATTGCTGTCAATTCACCAGTCTCTGGATTGAATACTGCTGCATACTTATTGGATTTTTTCGCACGTTCCAATGCGTCACCGGTTCCGATGAATACATTGTCACTGCCTTCCCATTTAGCGGATGCCGGGTAACGTAGTGGGAAGTTTAGATTTCCTGCTTGGTGTCCTTCGGCAGAAACTTCGACAGTTTCACCAATCGTAACCGTTTCAGGAGCATGGACAGTAATCGATTCTAAAATTGGTCTAACTTCAGCTTGAACCCACTCTTTCCCTGCTACCTTACTATTTTCAGCTGCACGTTCCGGTCCAAATGCCCGGTCAGGTATAGGAGTTGGATCGATGCCAAACATGGTCCATGAATAGAATCCACCATCCTGAGGCGAACCATATGGAGCCTTCCCAGCTGAGCCAGTCACCATATACGGTACACCTTCTACCCGTTCCATATGAACGGTATGTGCATGTCCACTAATATACATAGCACCTTTGCCTTTTGAAGTCTCACGGAATTCTGTTAACCAATTCTCAATCAATTCCGCTTCTTTTACATCTGCTAACTGACTATTTTTCGTCGGTAAAGGATCTCGTGTCGGATGGTGCCCAACGACGACAACATTATTAATTTGAGGATTGCTTGCTGCCTCAATCAATGATTCTCTCAATTCAATCAACTGATCAAAATCACTTGTCCGGAAACTTCCAGTTGAAGAATCTAATAAAATAAATCGCGTTCCGTTATGGTCAAAGTCATATCGATTCTCTCCAAATTCCTTTAAAAAGTTGTCTAATGAACCACTGCCAGTAATTTCATGGTTTCCAGGAATATAATATATTGGGAAAGCATCTCCGACTTCCTCTTCCAATATTTGCTTAGCAAAAGTGAAGTCTTCTTCCCAAGCTGTATCGACTAAATCTCCATTAATTACAAGGAATTCTGGGTCTGCAGCGACAATTTGCTGTAACGACTTCCGAGCCATTTGCACTTGTTGACTGTTCGGTGATGCTGCGACAAATTGAGTATCCGATAAAACCGCGAATTTCCAACGGTCTTCTTCTATTTCACCGTTTTTAATAATGATTGGATCTTCCGTCTTGCTATCTTCTTCGGAACCTTCAATAGCTGGAGGTACCTTTACGGTCAAGTCATCAAAAATGAGCTGCCCCGTATATTGATTATCTCGATTTGTTTCTACTGGATAAATCCGCCAGAGCTTGACAGGATACTGGATTCCTTCTGGTAAGGTGGTTTCCACATATCTCCACCCCGACCAATTGATTTGGTCTGCTAACGTTAATGTATAATTTGTGCCTGCTGCATCCTCGATGACCGTGCGCAGCCATGCACCATTTCCATCCCCGTGCACCCATACACCGATTTTTTGTACATCACCGGGAAGTTCGATTCTTGGTGATGCTTGTAAATAAGCAGCACGCGTCGCTGTTGTTGTTGAAAAATCATAGTTTACTTGTAAGCCATTGCCGGTTCTTCCTTCCACGATATCCATCGAAGCTCCAACCTCTGCCGGAAATTTCGTAACCGACCAGCCGGAGTCATCTTCAAAATCAGAAATTTCCACTGTCGAGAGGCCTACGGTAACAGGCAGGTTCGTCATTTGGTCGTGCACCTTGATCTTGATTGTTGTCGATCCGCCGTCTTGTAAAGGGGTGACCGTATAGCTTCCATCTTGATTCTCATCTAAAGAAATTACAGCCTCATCATAATCCAATTCGATATCACGAGTTTCAATTGGTGCGGAGTAGCCATTTTTATCATAACCTGTCACTGAAAAAGTTGTCGTACGGCCCATTTCAAGACCGAGGTAGGATTGGCTGCTTTCTATCCGGTCCAATTCACCAAGAACTGTAATTTCCTTTGTCCCTTTTACTGATTTGATTTGCGCTCGAGCTACAGCTGACCCTGACTTTTCAGCATAAAAAACGCCTTGCTCATCAAATGAACCAACCTTTCCTGGTATCGCTTGCCACTTGATTCCTTCTACATCTACAGGAAAGTAGTTTTCATCATGCCCCAGACCTACAAAACTTCTGCTTAAGCCCGGGAAGATGCGCGTACTTTTCTCATCTTGCCTTACCGTGTCCACAGAAAAGTTTGCTAGTTCCCCACTTCCAGCTTCCGCAAAAATGCCAATTCCGTTCGGGACAGAACGCTCCATTCCGTCAGATGGCTGATTGACTACTTCTGCATCCGCCTTACCTGGTGCACGTGCGACCATCGTAGTCGATCCGCCGCCATCAATATTTAGCGCCTGATGAGCACCATATTCCTTCATTAATTCACCCAATTCTTTGAAAGTCATTCCACGACTGTCCACTTGACGGCCATCTACCACTGTCAAAATCATCGTTTCCCCATCTTCTGAAAAACCGACTGCAGTTCTCGGAGCAGTGGTGCTGTCATCTAAATTTGCGGGAACTTGTCCATTCTCCACCAATTTAACATTTCCACCAATGGCAAACTTCATGAGGTTTTCTCCGTCAATTTTTGGCGCATAACTCACATCTACCGGATCCCCAATAGAAAGTTCTTTTAATATATTTGCTCCTGTCCCATTTCCGACAAAGATGAACGTGTCCTCTTCAATAGAACCACTGCCAACTTGATCAGAAACAGCGATCACTTCACCATCACGCACTACAACTTCATAAACATTGCTTCCACTAACAGCTCGTTGCGCTTGTCCCCAAACCGATGTATAAAGTCCAATACCGTTTGCCCGAATACCGGACTGGTTCAACGCATCAAGCTTATATTCCCCACTCGGAAGTTGAATGTTCCCTTCCAGAAAAATATTGGATATTTTGCCTATTCCTTGCTCATCGACACCGGCCGTTAGATTATGTGATCCCTGTGGCCCTTTTAACAACTCACCATTTTGTATCATTGTGCCTGATGGTGCCTTTGTATTATTAATATCAAAGAAGTCCCCATTCACTCCACCAACTGCACCGGCTTGTTGCGCCATTTCCGAAAGCGGCTTGGCGCTGGAGATTACTCCTGGAAAAAGCAAGTCTGTAGAAACTGCCTCATGAGAAAGATCGACCGTCATCACTTCTCCATTCAACCAACCCCGAGCATCAAACCGTTCAAATTGAGATAGTTCAATCCCCGGTCCAATCTTTACAGAATTCTCATTTACTAACAGCGTCTCCCCGGCTTCTCCAACTGTGACCATTGGTTCTGCTTTATTGGATGACGCGGAACGTGCTTCCGATACCGGATTTCCTTCTGCTTGCACTGCTGGAAGAATCGTTGAAAATGCAACCAACCCGACTAATAAACCGCTAACCCATTTTCGATTCAAAAGAACCCCTCCCCTTTACATAGTCTATCTATCTTCCATACTAGCAAAGGGGTGTTAAAAAATTGCTCGAATCTTGTAAATAATAACAGGATAAAAGTAGGGAAATTGTTTACTTTTTTAGAGGAAATTAGGGAAATCAACCTAGGGGGGGACTGTCTCCTTGAATCGAATCATAAATGGCAGCGTTCCTGCGCTATCCCCAAAACTACCCCCTCAACACGAAAGCCCTGCAGTCTATAACCTGCAGGGCTGTCTAAATATTCTCGTCGCTATGCCACCGGATGTGTCGCTTCTTTCATCAACTGCTCTAATTCTTTCGTATATTCTTCCTTCTGTTCGTTGGACCATTGTAACGCTTCCGCCATATAATCTATCACTTGTTCTTTATGCTCCCTGACCCAATGAATATCAAAGAACATTGCCCCTGTCCGGCGAATGAAAAAGTCGACTGGCTTATAAGCTAATTCGTACTCTAGCGAATAACGAAGAACAGTTAATACGATTGGATCGAGATTTTCAGTTTGAGCTTCGGATTTCGCTTGTTGATACAGTTCAAAAATCACATCGATATTGGAACCATATCTTTTTACAAGACTTCTAGCTTGCTCTTCTTCCATACCTAGCCGCTTGCCCTCTGCAACCTTTTCCTTGATATAGTTCGCAAAACCTTTTGATCCGCCAACATCTCCACCTGAGATACGCAATTCTTTCGTTTGTGCGGACGAGAATAATTTACCTTCTTCCTCTTGGAACTGTTTTCCAACCAGATCAACAATACTTTCCGCCATTTTCCGGTAACCAGTCAGCTTTCCTCCTGCAATGGAGATGAGCCCAGATTCGGATACAAATATTTCATCTTTACGGGAAATCTCTGAAGGTTTTTTTCCTTCTTCATGGATAAGCGGACGTAATCCAGCCCAGCTTGACTCGACATCCTCAGGCTTGATATTCACTTGCGGAAACATATAATCAATGGCCTTCAGAACATAATCCCGGTCCTCTATCGTCATTTTCGGATTCGTAATATCGCCTTCATAAACGGTATCGGTTGTACCCACATATGTTTTTCCGTCCCGCGGAATCGCAAACAGCATTCGTCCATCCGGCGTATCAAAGTATATTGCTTGTTTTAGCGGGAATCGTTTGCCATCAAATACGAGATGAATCCCTTTTGTTAAATGCAAATACTTTCCTTTTTTGGAATGATCTATTTCACGTAACGTATCCACCCAAGGACCTGTTGCATTGACGATTTTCTTTGCAAAAATCTGGTGAATGGAACCATCGGTACGATCTTCCACTTCCACACCAACAACTTTCTTATTTTCATAAATCAAGTTAACGACCTTCATATGATTTAATGCGAGCGCGCCATTTTCAACAGCTTTTTTCATTACTTCAATCGTCAGTCTCGCATCATCTGTCTTGTATTCGACATAGTAACCGGCACCTTTAAGATTTTCCGAGTTTAATAATGGTTCACGTTCCATCGCTTCTTCTGCGGTGAACATTTTTCTCCGTTCTTCCTTTTTTACTCCGGCAAGAAAGTCATATACACGTAAACCGATATTGGTCGTGAATGGACCAAACGTACCTCCTTTATAAAACGGAAGCATCATCCATTCTGGTGTAGTGACATGCGGACCGTTTTCATAGACAATGGCGCGTTCTTTTCCTGTTTCGGCAACGACACCAATTTCAAACTGTTTTAAATAGCGAAGTCCACCGTGAACGAGTTTCGTAGACCTGCTGGATGTGCCTGCAGCAAAATCCTGCATATCTAAAAGAGC
This sequence comes from Oceanobacillus luteolus, assembly GCF_023715655.1. GTDB lineage: Bacteria > Bacillota > Bacilli > Bacillales > Amphibacillaceae > Oceanobacillus > Oceanobacillus luteolus. Next base: position 119,515 of record NZ_JAMBON010000007.1, read on the forward strand.
AACCTTCATCCCTCTTGTGACAGCATCCACTGCAATCCCTGCACCGGTAATTCCTCCACCGATCACAAGTAAATCAAGCGATTCATTCATCATTTTCGTTTTAATTTCGTTTCGTCTTAAACTAGAAAACATTGGACCACTCCTTCATTTGTTTTCAATATATGTGATAATTTAGACGAAAAAGAGACCACAAATAGCTCTATAGTATATAGAGTATTGTGGTCTCTCAGGATTCTCCGTCCAACATATTAACTTGACTTTAGTATAACATACATCGTTATAAGATGATAGTCATGAAACTACGATTCTACGATTTGTTGTTAGGTTGAACCTGAGAAGGGAGCTTTATTTAAACACTCTAGCCGCTTCTACAGCTTTTTTCCATCCTTTATATAATTCATCGCGTTTTTCCTGCTTCATTTCAGGTGTAAACGTAGTATCGACTTTCCATTGTTTTGCTATTTCCTCTTTGTCTTTCCAATAGCCGACAGCTAAACCAGCAAGGTATGCTGCACCTAAAGCTGTCGTTTCATTGATGACTGGACGATCAACCTGTACGTCTAACAGGTCGCTTTGGAATTGCATGAGGAAGTCATTTGTCACCGCACCACCATCAACGCGAAGAGACTTCACATCAATTCCGGAATCGGCAACCATAGCATCTACCACATCTTTCGTTTGGTATGCCAGTGATTCAAGGGTAGCTCGGATAAAATGCTCTTTCTTTGTGCCACGGGTTATTCCAAATACAGCACCACGTGCTTCACTATCCCAGTAAGGTGCACCTAGGCCAACGAATGCTGGTACAACATACACGCCATCCGTCGATTCGACCCTCGTTGCATATTCTTCACTTTCTGGTGATGTTTCAATTAATTTCAAGCCATCACGTAACCATTGGATTGCTGAACCGGATACAAAGATACTTCCTTCTAACGCATATTCAACTTTTCCGTCCACACCCCAAGCAATGGTCGTTAGTAAACTATTATTTGAAACTACCGGTTCTTCCCCCGTGTTCATGACGAGGAATCCACCTGTACCATACGTATTTTTCACCATACCTTGTTCAAAGCCTGCTTGTCCAAACAATGCAGCTTGTTGATCCCCTGCTATACCTGCAATCGGGATTTCTTTACCAAAGAAATGATAAGGAACGGTATGAGCATATACTTCGGATGATGGACGAACTTCCGGAAGCATACTTTTTGGCACCGATAAAATCTCTAACAGCTCGTCATCCCACTTCAAATCATAAATATTGAACATTAAGGTACGTGAAGCATTGGAATAATCCGTTACATGAGCTTGTCCACCAGATAGTTTATAAACGAGCCAACTATCAATTGTTCCAAACTGAAGCTCTCCATTATTCGCTTTTTCTCTTGCACCTTCCACATGATCCAGAATCCATTTTACTTTTGTACCGGAGAAATATGGATCTAGAAGGAGTCCGGTTTTTTCTTTAAATAAGTCATTATATCCTTCATTCCTGAGCTCCTGAACAATTTCCTCTGTTTGACGAGATTGCCATACGATTGCATGATAGATCGGTTTACCTGTAGCTCTATCCCAAACAACGGTTGTTTCCCTTTGGTTTGAAATACCAATTCCTGCGATTTGTTCCGGCTCTACATCTGCTTTCCTTAATACTTCTGCGATACACGCAAGGACCGATGTCCAAATTTCATTCGCATCATGCTCCACCCAACCTGGCTTCGGAAAATGCTGTTCAAATTCTCTTTGAGCAGTCTCCACAATTGCTCCTTCATGATTAAACAAAATTGCACGTGAACTTGTAGTTCCTTGATCTAAGGATAGAATATATTTACCCATTGATTCTCCTCCATTCATGATATCTTTATATTTCGACTCTTACTTTGTTCTTTATCATCATGTTGCTTCTCTATGATTGCTGCTGAAATGAATAGTACCGCAATAATAACACTTACTACCCAAAACGCTGCCGTATAAACACCTTCAAAAATAGCCTTAAAGAATAATGCTCCGTAAATACCGCCCAGAATTGGACCAATGATCGGTACCCAAGCATATCCCCAATCAGAGGTTCCTTTCCCGTGGATCGGAAGAAGCGCGTGAGCAATTCTTGGACCTAGATCTCGAGCAGGATTAATCGCATAGCCTGTTGGGCCGCCTAATGACATCCCAATGGCGACAATCAATAGACCAACAATTGCCGGGTTCAATCCTTCCGTAAACTCATTCACTCCGATAAATAATAAACCTAACAGAAGAAGAAATGTACCAATCACCTCTGTGACCAAGTTGGAAAGCGGTCTGCGTATAGCAGGTCCTGTCGCGAAGACTCCCAACTTTGCTCCAGTGTCTTTCGTTTCTTTCCAATGAGGTAAAAATGCAAAATAAATGATAACTGCTCCCAAAAATGCCCCAATCATTTGTCCCGTAATATAAATCGGAACTTTATCCCATGGAAAATCACCAATTGCTGCAAATCCTAATGTAACAGCTGGATTAAGATGTGCACCTGAAACATTCCCCACAGCATAGACCCCGAGTGCTACTGCAAGTCCCCAGCCGAGGGTAATCAATACCCATCCAGCATCTTGACCTTTCGATTTATTTAATACACTCGTTGCAACTACCCCCGCACCAAAAATAATCAAAATCATGGTACCAACAAGTTCCCCGGAAAATTCGGTCATTCCTGACTCACCCCTTATTGTTTTTCACAAGTTATACTTCTGAGTTTTAGGTATGACAAAAAGACCACACTGTAATATGCATTCCCTTAAAAAGGAAATACAAAAATAGTGTGGTCTCAACGTCTCAATCACCTTTTATTAACTTGTTAACCTTAGTGTAACCAGAAATGTAAACGTTGTCAATAGGTTTTTTATCGTTGAATTTCTCTACATTATGACTACCTAGAATCTTGGATGTCAATGTTCCGGCAATCATGGAACCATTTATATTAAATGCTGTACGTCCCATATCAATGAGTGCTTCAACAAAGATCAACATTCCAGCAAGACCCACTGGGAGCCCCATGAAGAGAGAACAATAATCGCTGCAAATGTTGCTCCACCACCAAAAAGATTATAAGCTACCATATTTCATTCTCCTTTCTTCACTAGCGTTGCATAAATAATACCAGAATTTTCAGTTTTAATCTTTTTTCTATTAGAGCCAAAAAAGTAAATACCCAACTAAAGGTGGCTCCATTCATTTTTTTTACAATATACAATTAGACTTGAGCGACAGCCAGATTTTAAGAATT
>NZ_JAMBON010000080.1 GCF_023715655.1 Oceanobacillus luteolus
TCGGATGAATCATTAAGAAGAAAAATACAAAAAGGATTGAATAAAGGAGAAGCCATGAATGGACTGGCAAGAGCTATTTTCTTCGGAAAACAAGGCGAGCTTAGGGAACGAACCATACAGCATCAATTGCAAAGGGCCAGTGCCTTAAATATATAATCATTAATGCCATCAGTATCTGGAATACTTTACATCTAACAAAGGCAGTTGAATATCAAAAACGGTCAGGTAGTTTTAATGAAGAATTATTGCACCATATGTCACCTCTAGGTTGGGTACATATTAATTTACTTGGAGAATACCATTTTAATTCGGAGAAAATGGTCTCGTTAGATTCTTTAAGACCCTTGAAACTTTCTTAACGTTGTTAAAACTGGGGGAATAGTCGGGGAAATGGGCTTAGCGTTGTAAATCCGCATTTTCCTGACTGTACCCCAAGTAGTAGACGAGAAGGAAAACAAGGAACTAATAAGGGCAGCTATCATATCCTTAAAACCCCACTATAGAGCTGTTGTTATACTTAGGGGAATTAATGAATTCTCCATTAGAGAAACAGCAGAAATACTAGGTTGTAAGGAATCTAAGGTGAAGGTAGATTATCATCGTGCATTAAAAATACTTAGACGGAAACTAATACCGTCAAGGGAGGTTTTCCAAAATGCAAACGGATAAAGAGCTATTAGACAAAGTAAAGAATTCTTTTGAGTTGGAACCTAGACCTGAATTTGTTAGAGAAACAAAGCGAATATTAATTACAAAGGCAAATAGAAGTAATAAACTATACCGATTCAAAGAGAAGATTAAATATACACTCGCAACAGCACTGACGCTAACTTTAATTATATGGTTGTCATTTTTCAATGGAACAGAATATGTAACCAGTTCTTTTCAAACATTGTTATCAACAGTAAATCAAAATAATAGTGTACATCCCACTATAAATAGTTCAGAACCAACCGTTTTTATATACCATACCCACAATACAGAGTCCTTTATGCCTCTTCTTGATACAGATGATACAAATAAAGCATTCGATAAAGAGAAAAACATTACGATGGTTGGAAAAAGAATTGCTGACATATTAGAAATGCAAGGGATTAATGTCCTTCACGATAATACTGATATTGTGCAGCAACTTGAAAATAGAGGGTTAGAATACGAGGATTCGTATTTAATTTCTGGTGAAATAGTAAAAAATGTTTTAGATGAACACGAGAGTATAAAATTAGTATTAGATATCCACAGAGATTCTTTGGACAGAAGTTTTACTACAACCAATTTTGGTGGGACTGAGGTACCAAGAATTTCTTTTGTCATTTATCAGAATAATAGTAATTACGAAGAGAATTTTAAAGTAGCTGAACTACTTCACGAGACATTAGAGGATAATTATCCAGGTGTATCAAGAGGAATTACAATATCACAAGGTTCAAATAGAGGTAGCTACAATCAAGATTTATTTCGAAATTCATTGTTAATTGAAATTGGTGGTTTTGAAAATACTTTAGAGGAAGAATATAGAGGTGCTGAGATAATCTCCGATGTCATTATTGATGTCCTAGATAAATTAGATTAGAAACAAAAGTCAGACTAAAAAAGACGATTATGGTGGCGACCCCTAAAAGTTAGAGTTTTTATTATGCAGCTGATTGGCTGGATTGAGTTCGGTATTCTATCGGACTTAATCCAGCCAATTTTGCTTTGGTTCGTACGTGGTTATACCAGTGGATGTATTCCTCGATTCGGCGTTTTAATTCTTCATACCTCACTAATTTCTCTCCATAATACATTTCCTGCTTTAATATGCCAAAGAAATTCTCCATTGAAGCATTGTCTGCGCAGGTTGCTTTACGCGACATACTTTGAAATACGTTATTTGTCTTTAATGTTTTCACCCATAGGTTGTGCTGGTAGTGCCATCCTTGATCCGAATGGATTGTAGTGCGATAAGTTGCGTGATTCCTTATTATTTCTATTGTTTCATTTAAAGGTTCCATGACAAGATCATGCGTTGGACGTTTCTTGATGCCAAATGCAATAACTTCTCCGTTATAAAGGTCAAGAATTGGATTTAAATATAGTTTTTCTTCGCCTAAACATTTGAATTCTGTGATGTCCGTTACTAACTTTTGAAGCGGGATAGGGGTACTAAATCTACGATTTAAACGGTTTTTCGATACCTTGCCAACCTTCCCCTTATAGGAATTGTATTTACGGGATTTACGCATGAATTTAACACATTTTAATCCTAGCTCTCGCATGAGGCGATACACTTTTTTATGATTTACAATGTATCCTACTTTCTGTAACTCATCCGTTATCCGTTTATAGCCATAACGTTCATGAAACGTCTTAAATAGCTGGGTAATATGTTCTTTTAGGTCAGTGTCGGGATCTTCTTTTCCAAAGTTTTTTACGTGATAATGATAGGTTGCTTCCGGAATGTCCACCACAAGGAAAATATCTTTTAATCGGAATCCTTCTTCTTTGAGTTCGAATGCCAGTTTTGCTTGTGCTTTTCGAGATAGGCATTCGGATTTTCCCGGAAAGCTTTTAGCTTTTTTAAGTACGCATTTTCTAATCTCAGTAGTTCATTTTCACGCTCTAACTCTGCTTCACGTGTTAACTTTTCTTCCTTTTTCCTTTGCTTATTAGGTTTCTTAGACATAGAAGGTCGCCCCTTTGGTTTTTGTTTCAGGCCTTCTACTCCTTGTTCTCTAAACTCTATCATCCAACGAGCAATTAGAGATGGATTGTTTAACATAAATTGATCCGCAGTTTCCTGATAAGAAGCGCCTGTCCGTAACATAAAGTGTATCGTATCCAATTTAAATTGAACAGGATATGCTTCCCTACTATTTTTTCTTTTTAACCCTTCCACCCCTTGATTTTTATAAGCACTAACCCAATTTTTTATCGGTGTATCAGACGGCATATTGTATTTTCTCGCCAATAATGCATAACCAAGGTTCCCCTGTAAGTACTCGGTAACAAGACTCAGTTTAAATCCCTCACTATATTTAGCCATAAAAACACCCCCGAAAGTTAGTTTTTTACTCTAACTTTCGGGGGTCGGTACCTATTTAAATCGTCTTTTTCATTTACACAAATTATGTTGTTTGTTCCTTGTTCAACTAAACTCCCTCATTATAGTAAGTGAAATCTCCCGATTTCTTTCATTTTCTTAGATTTTCATACCAGTTTGATTATAGTAATTTATTATTTTGTGGTTGATGTTACCTATTGAGGTAAATTTTGGACCAAGAGAGCAAAAAAGACTCACATTCAACTAGACCATTTATAGGTAATAATTGGTAAATGAGTTAAAGTATGATCGCACAAGTAGATCTCCACACGTCTCATGGAGGTCAACCCTCCCATGTCTCACAGAGTCTTCGCTCTAAAATTCCTTCGTCCAACCTTACCATGAGGTGGATGTCAGTCATGCTGCCCCACAGGGTCCATGCCCGAAGTTTAGTTGCTTTGCTGACTAATCCGTGCTTCAGTTTTTATAAACACTAAATACTAAAATCAAGCTTGTAATCTCCTAAAAAATTGCTTCCTAAGCGGCTTTTTTCACTAACTCTAAATCTCGCATATGAGGAATATCCTGCAACATTTTCTCTTCACTAAATTCAAATTGCTTTTTCCCTATCGCAAAGAGTATGCGAATCAATTTATTACACAAAGCAATAAGGGATTGCATCTTCTTCAACGGATTCTCAGGTCGTTGCGTATAATAAGCATGCAAAGCTTTAAATGCGGTGTTTTTTGCAACTAGTATCATACAAACTCTAAACAAAAGGGCACGCAGTTTTTTCCTACCTCTTTTAGTAATGGTAGTTCTTCCCTTATGCTTTCCTGAGGTGTTCTCTTTGAGACTTAATCCAGCTAACTTAATCAGTTGCCTTGGGTGGGAATATTCATTCAAATCACCAACTTCGGCAAAAAATCCAGCAACTGTATCTCTTCCAACACCCTTAATTGCCAA
>NZ_JAMBON010000081.1 GCF_023715655.1 Oceanobacillus luteolus
TTCGTCTTTCGCAAATCACCACGCACACAGAGGCTCCATGTCAAGCCTTCACATATCTATTCAAATAAGCTTCAAAGCACAACCAAAAAACTAACTTAAATGTGTCCTAAATATTGACGTAGATCCAAATCTTCAGAGGAATTTTGTGCTGTTATACTACAATCGTCAGTTGGCTTAGTTAATTGCTTTACTTTTTTGTTTACATTAAACTAATGTTAGATATTTCATTCATTAGAGGAGGAGCAATAGATGAAGTTTATAGACAACAAAGGAATTACAGATCCAATGATTAATCTTGCAATTGAAGAATACATTCTAGAGAATTTTGGTGAAAAAGATACATACTTGCTCTTTTACGTGAACGGACCGTCTATCATCATTGGACGGAATCAAAACACGATTGAAGAAATCAATACGGAATATGTGGAAAAACATAATATCAAAGTTGTTCGCAGGCTTTCTGGTGGCGGTGCGGTATACCATGATGAAGAAAACTTGAATTTCAGCTTTATCACGAAGGATGATGGGGAGAGTTTCCAAAACTTCCAGAAGTTCACTCAGCCTATCGTTGATGCACTTAATGAAAGAGGAGTCCCTGCAGAACTACAAGGTCGAAATGATATTGCTGTTGAAGGACGCAAGATATCCGGAAATGCGATGTTTTCTACAAAAGGTCGTATGTTCAGCCATGGGACATTAATGCTTAATTCTAAAATTGAAGAGCTGACAAAGGCATTAAAAGTGAAGAAGATAAAAATTGAATCAAAAGGAATCAAGTCTGTAAGAAGCCGTGTTGCGAATATAAACGAATTCCTTGAGGAAAAACTGACAATCGATGAGTTTAAGGAAATGATTTTAAAGCACGTATTTGAGGTGGAAGATGTAAAGGATGTTCCGCAATATGTGTTGACCGAAGAAGATTGGGAAAAAATCCATGAGATCTCTCGCAATCGTTACCAAAAGTGGGAGTGGAACTATGGAAAATCACCTGAATTTAATATTCAAGAAGAATATAAATTTCCAGCCGGTCTTGTCGATGTCCGTTTAAATGTAAAAAAAGGAATGATTGAAGATTGCACGATTTTTGGTGACTTCTTTGGAATTGGTGATATCAAAGAATTAGAACAAAAATTAATCGGTCTTCGTCACGATCGTAAAACGATTGAAGCAGCATTGGAAGATTTCCCAGTTTCTCATTATTTAGGAAAAATCTCAAAAGAAGATTTTATTAATTTATTGTATTGATTTGGGTTTAAAGACCCATATGCGTGAATCTGTTTTGCTCATAATAAAAGCATCTATAGAAAAGTCTATAGATGCTTTTGTCGTTTTAATAGCATATTTTGCAGTTACTTTTTTACGATTTGTTAGATTTTTTGATAAATTTAGCTTTTTTAGCTTTCTTTTTACCTAGGTATTTGTTATTATATTAGCAAGCCGCTTTCTTTTCCATAGGAAAGGAAGTTCACTATGGAAAAACAAATTTTCACAGCTTATCATGAAATTAGTCCTTTGACGATGGCGGTAATCGCCAGTCGAGATGAAGGAGGTAGGCCAATCAGTTACATTTTAGAGGAAACTGCAGAGTACGTCAGCACGAAACCCCCGAGTAAACTCATCGATGCCGCTTGTATGTTTTTTGGAAGCAGTCTGAAAGGAAGGCAAGAAGGTACCAAGAATATTAGTGGGCTTACCCATAAGGTTCCGATTTCCATTGATCCTGCAAGTGGGATGTATTTCTTCCCTACATACTCCCCAATGAGTCCAAAATGCTCATGGATCGCCCATTCACATGTTGATCGAGTACAAGAATTGCCAGAAGGACGGACGGAAATCATTTTCAGAAATGGTAAGACCATTGTTTTAGATGTTTCTTATGGTTCCATGCTTAATCAAATCCGTCGTACGGCACAGTTCAGATTCCTTCTTGATAATCGGATGAGGAATATTAAAAAGGGATTTGTAGCTGAACGCTACCCATCTAAAAATTATGAGTTAGATGAGGTGGAAAGCTGAACGTTTTGCTCGAGTGCTGAAAGAGCATGAACGAGAAGTTCCTGGATGATTGTTTCCACTTTTTTACGTATTGTTGGATTAAAAAAATTACGTTTTTCTTCCCTGCCTTGGCATAGAAAAAGGAAGGAGGAGAAGGAATCGTTCTTATTTAATGTAACAACCTCTATCGATTGTTTTTTCATTCTGATTCTTAACTCCCTCCGCTCTTCCAACGCAAGAGACTCCATTTTTTTTAACATTTCCAGATAAGGTGCCTTTATTTTAAACGCCCCTTGCTCAACATTTCGGATGTCTAACCTAATTACAGCAATTGCCATAGAAAGGAAAAGAAAACGAGAGGCAATGGAATATTCTTCCTCAGTTAGAAAACGCATGAGTCATTCTCCTTTTAGAACATATGTTTGTGTTTTTATTATACGCTATAACTGAAAAAAATACTACAAAATAATATTATGGAAAAGAAAGTGGCAAATTTTCGGTATATAACTAGGAATTATTTCTGTGATAATTTAAAATAAAAGAAACGTGTTTGATCTGACTGAGGAGAATATAAATAAATGTATGTACTTGACACTATAACATTTCATAATTGGAGAACCGTATTAAAGAACGAAGAACTAGATGATTTTATTCAGCAGCTTTTAAATCAATATGAAGGGCTCGGCCCCTTACCTGGAATTTTATTGCCATTTATAGAAGCATTTTTACCGTTTCTGCCTTTGATGGTATTTGTGTTGGGTAATGCTGCCGCTTATGGGTTGTTGAAAGGATTCTTCTATTCGTGGATTGGTGCATGTATTGGCGCCATCCTTGTATTTTTTCTAATGAGAAGGCTATCAAGTGTAGGATGGGTAGAACGTAAAATAATGAAAAACAAGCAAGTTTCCCGAGTGACGAAATGGGTCGAACGACATGGTTTCGGTCCATTGTTCTTGCTATTATGTTTTCCGTTTTCGCCATCTGCCATCATCAACGTTGTTGCAGGTTTTTCCAAGGTAAGTACGCAACAATTCATATTGGCTGTACTATTAGGAAAGACAGTGATGATTTTTTCCATAGCGTATGTGGGATCAAGCATAATGGAATTTGCCCAAAACCCAATGAAAACGATTGTCGTTTTAATAGGAATGTGTTTATTTTGGTTTTTAGGGAAATATGTCGAAGGAAGATTGCAACAGAAAGATATAAAGAAAGCATCTCCAAAAACAGACAATTAAAAACGGTAGGATGAGGCTTATATCTCTGGTAAAATAGAGATATAAGCCTTTTTATTGGTTACTGGTGAGGTTTTTAACGACACGAAAGCGAAAAAATCATCTTCGTTCGTGCACATAGAAAGGTTCTAAGGACACGAAAGCGTAGAAAGCACCTTCGTTCGAGTGCATAGAAGTGTTCTAAGGACACGAAAGCATAGAAAGCATCCTCGTTCGTGCACTTAGAAGTGATCTAATGACACGAAAGCGTGGAAAGCACCTTCGTTCATGCACTTAGAAGTGTTCTAACGACACGAATGCGCAGATATCATCCTCGTTCGTGCACCTAGAAGTGTTCTAAGGACACGAAAGCGTAGAAATCATCCTCGTTCGTGCACCTAGAAGTGTTCTAATGACACGAAAGCATAGAAATCATCCTCGTTCGTGCACCTAGAAGTGTTCTAAGGACACGAAAGCGATAACGTCCTTATAATTGTGTAAAAAGGTATAAAAAAATAGGTCATCTTCCAGACCCATGTTAAAATATTTTCGACCAAGAAAACAACACATGGAGGTAGGAAAAGATGACCCAAATAAATATTA
>NZ_JAMBON010000082.1 GCF_023715655.1 Oceanobacillus luteolus
GGCGAACGGTTTAGTTGACGGGATCAAATGTCCCACGGGCAGAGACGTTCTACCCCGGCTACTGTTATAATAAAACCATATAAAAAATGGTCAACCAGAAATATCTGGTTAACCTTATATTACGAAAGTTGGCAGTATGGTAGGGATATTAATTATTATTTTCGGAGCTTTTTTATACTTGATTGAAAATAAAAATAGAGGTGTAATGTTTGCTACTGCAGCTAGAGCACTAGGTGTAGGAAGTTTGATTGTCATGGTGAGCATCCCGTTTTCTATTCCGAACCTATTGCTCTCAGCATCATCAATACAAGAAATAAGCATGTTAAGTATAATTATAATTTCCGTATTTCTTGGATCTCCGTTAATTTTTATGGGGTTGGCATCTTTCATTAGTTTACATGCAAAAGCCCATGTAATATTAAGGACGATTGTAGCGCAGGGAGAGCTAGAAACCTTGTCTCCTATCCAAAAGAAATAGCCATATAAAAAGTCTAACTTCTCCTGCGTAGAATTAGACTTTTTTTGTACATTATTATATTAAGGGCCATTAATTATATAAAAGAAGGAAAAGAACTTTTCATATAGAATATTAATGGATAGGCTGAATATTTGGCCTACACTAGAATTTGAAGACCGCTGAATAGATTTCCATGTAGAATCGAGGAAAGTATAGTAAATGGTAAAGCTAACGGAGGCTGTGTTATGGGGAATATAAAGATTGATGATTTTTATCATCGAGATCCTGATATAGAAAAAATAGCAGAATTGTACTGTGTCACTTTTTTAACTGATAATTATTCGATGGAAGAAAATGCTATAAAAAATATTAATAAACATGCTAATTATGAAGGATTTATCGGACTAAAAGCAAATGATGATGATGGAAATATTGTTGGGTTTACCTATGGATATACAAGCTTACCAGGTCAATTTTACAGAGAAAAGATTGCTGAACATTTATCCGAAGAAGATATTAAAACCTGGTTATTCAATTGCTTTGAATTTGTTGAATTAGCGGTATTGCCATCATATAGACGCCTAGGTATAGCTAGTAAATTACATCATGCTTTATTAGAAAGTGTGAACTATAATAGTGCTGTATTAACAACTGGTATGGAGAACAGGCCTGCGATAAACTTTTATAGAAAGCATGGATGGGAAATGATTAAAAAAGATGTCCCTGTAATTTCAGAGGACAATTTACAAGCCATTATGGGAAAAGCTTTAAACTGATACATCAGTAATCCATCGGTGTACTTCTGGTGGATATGCAAAAAAGGATCTGTTGGAAAACAAATCCTTTTCGCTCCGTTTAAATTAAATGGAAGGACGGTTTGGACCATTTAATTTCTTATCACCTTTTATAGGACCAGACTTTTCTCTTTGTTGTTGACGTTCTTGTTTTTTTACTTCTTTACTTTTATCCATTCCACAACCTCCTTTGGTCATAGTGTGTCTCATTTTATGGAAATGATTAGTATTTTCTTGTGGTAACGGATGAACATAAAAGGATAAATTCAGATGTGTGTAAATCTGGAGATTCGAAAAAATTATTAGGGAGTGGTGAATCGATTTGGAGCACTGTATATTTTGTGGAATTGTTAGTAAGGAAATAAGTTCGTACATATTATGTGAAGACGAGTTCACTACCGCATTCCTTGATATCAATCCTGTGGCTATGGGGCATACCTTAGTTATTCCTAACCGTCACTTTGGTAGATTAGATGCAATAGATGACAAAGAAGTGATGCAAGGAATAATGAAAACATTGATTAAGGTATCAAATCTCCTTATTACAGCCGAAGTTTGTCATGACTTTACTATACTCAATGATAATGGATTCCATGCACAGCAAGATATTATGCATGCGCACGAGGCATCATAACGAAAAAATTGATTTAAAGCTGCCAACTCATGAAGAATTCGCCACTGCCGAGGAACTCAAGTCAACATATAACCTCTTAAGAAAACAATTATGTGAAGGTTAACTATTATTCCTCAACTAGCACTTGGATCTGACCTAGCAAAATATAACGGGCCTGTAATATGAAACTAATTTCAATGGAAAACGTACATATATAGAATACATATAAGAAAACAGCGGAGAAAAGCGTGAAATTACGATTGCACTACCATTTTTGTTACGACTTTCCAGTTAGAATAAAATCAAATATTGAAATGTTAAATGACTTAGGAGGAGAGAATCATGAAAGTAATGCCTATTGAAAAAACTGGTATCACAACGAGCCGCCTTGTGTTAGGCTGCATGGGGTTTGGTGGTGACTGGAATCATTCACCTTATTCAATAGAGGATATGTTAAATGCAGAAAAAGCAATTGATGCTGCGTTGGCTAACGATATTACGATGTTTGATCATGCCGATATTTATAGGAGAGGTAAAGCGGAAAAAGTATTTGGTGAGATTTTGAAATCACGTCCTGAACTCAGGGAAAATATCGTACTTCAATCCAAATGTGGGATCCGTTTTGCTGATGGAGAGATACCAAACCGCTATGATTTTTCCAAGAGTCATATCTTGGATTCGGTGGATGGCATATTGAGTAGATTGAACACCGAGTATATCGATGTTCTCTTGCTGCATCGCCCCGATCCGTTGATGGAACCAGAGGAAGTTGCAGAGGCGTTTGAAACATTGAAGGAGTCAGGTAAAGTTCGTTATTTTGGTGTTTCCAACATGAGTGCCTCCCAAATAAAATTATTGAACGCCTACTGTTCGGAACCTATGGTTGTTAATCAGTTGAACATGAGTTTGAAGGAAATCGATTGGCTGGAGCATGGTGTATTAGTAAACCAAAAGGCAGGAGCAGGAGTGAACTTTCCAGAAGGGATGATGGAGTATTGCCGACTAGAAAATGTGCAAATCCAAGCGTGGGGTTCATTGGCAAATGGAATGTATTCCGGTCGCTCTATAGAAAATCCATCGGAAGCAGACCTGGCTACGATAGAGCTGGTAAAGAGATTAGCAGATGAAAAAGAAACCTCCCAAGAAGCAATAGTGCTTGGGTGGTTAATGCGTCACACAGCGATGATTCAGCCTGTCATCGGTACAACAAATCCAGAACGCATTGCGAAATGTAAAGACGCAATCCGACAGGCGGAGCTGATGACTCGAGAGGAATGGTATACACTTTACACGGCTTCACGGGGGAATAGGTTGCCTTAAAATTCCAAATATAGTATTTCATAAAAGCATTTGATAGTTTGATATATCAAGTGCTTTTTATAAAATTGAACAACTGTGGAGGAGTGATTTGTATAATCAAAGCTGTTATCTTTGATTTGGACGGAACCTTATTAAATAGAGATGCATCCTTAAAATTGTTTGTTGAAGGGCAATACGAACGGTTATATCAGTCCTTAAATCATATCCCTAGAGATAAATACATCGAGAGGTTTATTGAGTTTGATGATCGAGGTTATGTATGGAAGGATACAGTCTACCAACAAATAGTGGCTGAGTTTGATATCATCCATGTTACATGGGAAGAGTTATTACAGGATTACATTACGGAATTTAAAGATGCATGTGTGCCGTTCCCCAACCTCAATTATATGCTGGAGGGTTTAAGAAATAATAATCTTGTTCTTGGAATGATCACTAATGGTAGAGGTCAGTTTCAAAGTAAGCGTCAAACAATGAACACCTTCTATTAAATATCCGTTCTTGAGATAATCTCTTTAGAAAAAAATCTGGAGGTTATGCCAATGAACGATGCTAACAAAAGAATAGAATGGAAAGCTAGGTA
>NZ_JAMBON010000083.1 GCF_023715655.1 Oceanobacillus luteolus
AGTGTTACGGGCACGATGATTAGTTCTTCATGTGGCATAGAAAAGCACCTCCTTCAATTGATATTTCTATCTTAGCAAGAGGTGCTTCATTTTTGTATGCGTTGTTTGATTACGGGTTTACAGTTATTTATAGAATTCTGGGAAAACGGCATGGTAATAATCTCTAAGGTTTTCATTTAACTACCTCGCAATGAATATAATCTATAACTATTTTACCATATGTTGGTGATTAAATTGTCTTAACTTATTAATCACTTTGATAGTTCCTACTACTTTTACAAGAATTCACTTTTTACATCCCACACCCCCCTCAACTTCCTCCTCGCTTCCTTCCCCCAACTTTTCACCGCCTCCACAGAAACATTCTCTTTTTCAGCAATCTCTTTCACCGGATAGTCTAATATAATCGCATAATAAACCCATTTTCTTTGATTGATAGTCAATGTAGAAAACACGTTCTTCCACAGTTTTTCATCGGGGATGTTTGTATCTGAAGATGTATAAGTGGAGTTCGTTTCAGCTATAAGGAGCGCTGTTTCTTGCTCGATGTACTCTTTCTCAACTTCATATTCTCTCGTCTTTTTTCGTATGAGATCAATGAGGCGATTCCGAATGGCGTAGTTGAAATAGGTGGAGAGTGGACCTTCATCCCTGTCATACTTCTTATAAGCAATCCACATGGCAAACATTGCTTCCGAATAATATTCTCCATAATAATCACGAATACCCAGTTGATGTAGGTTATAGTAAATACGCCTTTCATTCTGCTTAAAAATCTCCTCAAATGTAAATGATTTTTCCTTCTTCATCGTTATTCCCCCTCGTATATCGGTATTTGTTTTGACTATAGATTAGTATCATTGACTCTAAATTTCAAAGAGCCTAACTCATACCCCCATTGGGTATTTATATGAATTTTCCCTTGAGAAAACAATAAAAAGTAGTGTTTTAATAGTTAAAAATAACTAAATTTGGAATTTTATATAACTTTACGACAAAATAGGTGAATTTTTCCAAGGTCTATCGTACTATATGTTTAGACCTATAATATTACCACTTAAAGGATTGGAGGACATTATAGGGATCTACCACATTATTATTTCTAAGGAAGGAGTATTCGTAATGAATAACTATTTATCGCAGTATTTTATCCATTTGGACACGATGGCATTGTTACCTGCAAAGCATCATCTGTATGGAACACATGTAGTAGAATTCGATAAGGAAGTATTTGTGAAAGATACCCCTTTAGATTTAATAAAGGGTGTGTTACTCCACAATTACAGTTCCCTCGAAGCAACAAGACGGACCGTAAAGCTGCATACAGGCTATTGGAAGAAAGTTCCCATCCCAATCTATCTGGGTGAACTGTATATGTTCCCTACCCATGCTATGGTTCATTTCGACTGCTGCTGGATAGCCTATCACCATGTTTCCGAAATCAGAGATGGATCGCATTCCGAAGAGGCGATTGTATTATTTAAAAACGGACAAGAAATTAAATTTCCAGTAAGCGCTTCATCACTCCGAAGACAAAGAAAACGGACGAGAGTTGTGAAAAGGAACTCTGTCCAAATTAGAGAGCACATGTTAAGAAGACCATTGTCACCAAAGATACTTACATAAGACAAACAGGAATTAAATATATGCAATAAACAAGCGGTCCAATCAGAATTTTTTTCCGCTTGAACCGCTTTTAAAATTATCTAGCTTTTATCAACGAGCATCTCCTTTTACTTCAATAGGTGCCGCTTGAAGGAAACGTTGTCTAACAAATATACCGTTCCTTGTTATAGAGTTTTCTGCAAACAACAACACCCAAATAGTATAATTTGCCAGACAATAAAACTTACATACTTACCAATAGTTTACTATAAAAAGGAACACCATTTTTGTGATATAATATTTGAAATTAAGTTACAACATGAGAAAGGAGAATATGATGAGTGTTATAGAAAACATTATATCTGTCGGAAATGATTTATTTTGGTCTTATATATTGATCATAGTACTCGTTGGTCTTGCTTTGTATTTTACATTTAAGACAGGGTTTGTTCAATTTAAGAATTTTAAAGAAATGTTCCGGCTATTGGGAGATTCCACTCAATCTTCAGATGAAAATCAAAAAGGAATATCCTCCTTTCAAGCATTCACCATAAGTACAGCAACGCGTGTAGGGACTGGTAACGTAGCTGGTGTTGCTGTTGCTATTTCTTTAGGCGGTCCTGGTGCCGTTTTTTGGATGTGGGTAATCGCATTGTTTGGTGCTTCGTTAGCTTTTGTCGAAAGCACTTTAGCTCAAATGTACAAAGTGAAAGATCCAGGTACGAATGGATTCAAAGGTGGACCTGCTTATTACATGGAAAGAGCAATGGGAAAACGATGGATGGGTGTTCTATTTGCTATCCTAATTACGTTCTGTTTTGGTTTCGCATTTAATTCTATTCAAACCAATACAATCGCTTCAGCTTTTAATGAAGCATTCGGAATAGAACCTTTGATTATCGGTTCGATCATCACCATTCTTACAGGGTTTGTCATCTTTGGCGGAGTTACACGAATTGCGAAAGTAACTCAAGCTGTTGTTCCAGTAATGGCGATATTATATGTCGCCTTAGCCTTATATGTCGTAGTCATAAATTATTCAGAAATCCCTGCTGTTTTCGGTCTTATTGTATCAAGTGCATTTGGTTTAGAGCAAGCTGTCGGTGGGGGAATTGGTGCCGCGATTATGAATGGAGTGAAACGAGGGCTATTCAGTAACGAAGCAGGTATGGGTTCCGCTCCTGTAGCGGCTGCAACTGCAAATGTTTCGCATCCAGTTAAACAAGGATTCGTTCAAACGTTAGGAGTCTTTGTTGATACGCTACTGATATGTTCTGCTACAGCATTTATTATTCTATTCGCCACGGATATTCCAACGGATAGTGCAGAAGGTATCCAATTAACACAATTGGCTTTAAGCGCCCATGTAGGTGAGTGGGCCAGTATCTTTATCGCTATTGCTATATTACTATTCTGTTTCAGCTCGATTATCGGAAACTATTATTACGGCGAAGCAAATATTTCTTTCATTAAGGAAAGCAAATTAGCCATTTTTGTATTCCGTATTGCGGTATTAGCAATGGTGCTATTCGGATCAGTAGCAAGCCTGGAGATGGTTTGGAACTTAGGTGATCTATTCATGGCATTAATGGCCAT
The DNA here is from genome assembly GCF_023715655.1 of Oceanobacillus luteolus. GTDB lineage: Bacteria > Bacillota > Bacilli > Bacillales > Amphibacillaceae > Oceanobacillus > Oceanobacillus luteolus. Next base: position 3,202 of record NZ_JAMBON010000083.1, read on the forward strand.
AGTAAACTTAATTGCTCTAGCATTTATCGGGAAATTAGTGGCACCTGTTCTGAAAGATTATCTCAAACAACGAAAAGAAGGGAAAGACCCTGTGTTTTACGCTGACAACATAGAAGGATTTGAAGACCTAGAATGTTGGCAAAGAGATGAAACGAGTAAAAAACAAGGCATGTAAACAAAAAAAGCAAGAGGCTGGGACAAAACCCCAGTAAATAAAAAATAAGGCGTAGGAGTTCACACAAAAAATGTGTAGGCCCTACGCTTTTTGCTATCGTTATTTTAGTAAACAAAAAGGACACCTTTTGATAAAATT
>NZ_JAMBON010000084.1 GCF_023715655.1 Oceanobacillus luteolus
CTTTTTCACGTAAAACGCCCTTTATACTACCGCGCTTCGCTTGCTTGCCCTGTCTTTGGTGTTGAAGTCTTGCGACTTCAAAACCAAAGACAGGGTATATGTTCTCCCACAAACATTTTACTCTAACTTAAGAGTTTTTCAATAAAAAAAAGGAAAATTTGTCGTATTGTTGGAGTTTTAATTGATAAACATCAGGGTATTCCCTTATTTTAAGAGGTTTGAGGGTGCATCCGTATATTCCGTACAAAAATATTCCCTTAAGATAAGTCACAGTTTGTTTTACTGTATCCATCTTAAGGGGCTTTGTCAAGAGATACTGAGAGTCATTTTATTTCTTGGCCACGGACAGATTGTGCTACTTCAATCAATTCTTCTTGCGTCAGTGTATCACTTGCCAATGTATAGTCAATTCCATTGTGGTTCCAGTAGATGGTTTGATCGGACATCGCTCCAATCGTAAATCCGAGATTCACGATTTCTCCTTGCACTGTTTCAGGTGCAGATAAAGCAGGAACATCTGAGCGTTTTTCCTGGACGAGTGTAAAACTCTTTTCTCCGTCATAAGTTAAGATGATTCGTTTCCCATCTTCCAGCTCAACCTCTTTACTGTCAACCGCTTCTGCTCCAGCTGTATATAGAGGATGGACTACAGAAAAGGAGTCGTTTTCATTCATGCTGTTGAACGTTGGTTCTTCAGCAATTGTTTCCATATTCTTTTCCATCGCAAAGTCATCCGCTTCAAAGCTGACCCCTGTATCGAATGCACTGAAATTCACTTCTACTAAAGCTTGGCCATCGGGATTCAACACTTGTACGGCAGCTGGGTAGTAAGTTTTCTTATCAAAGAATATTTGTTGATAAGGCAAGTTACTGTTATTTTGATAATTTGTTCGTGTCTTAAATACATAGTGCGTTTCTGTCGCTTCAAAAGTAGCTTCTTCATCCTGTATGACGTCTTTTACAAGCGATTGGAATAAATAAGGCTGACTACTATTATCTGGCCACTCAGATTGGAACCGGAAACTTTTCTCTAACGCAGGTGTCAGGACAAATACCCCATCTTCATTTTTTAAAATGATTTGGCTCCCTCGCTCATCCCCAGCGTGACCAAGCTTCACCCGGTAGAAATTATCCTTCTGGTGCCAAACATCAATGGAAAACTTTTGCTCCTCCTGTCCAGTTTTCATTGTCATTTCCGCCTCTGCCTTATATCCATCCATCTCCTCTAACACTTCTGTCAGCTCCTCCACCACGTCCTCTTGAGACTTTTCCCCACATGCTGCCATGAACATCAAACCAAAGACGATGAATATTACACCAAGATAGCGATTCTTCATACACATATCTCCCTTGTCTCAATTAACAAAGGGAACATTATCACGTTTATAAGGAAAACATACGGTACACTTTACACACCAAGGCAATCCTTTCGGTTAATGAATGTTGCACATCATGCTTAGGTTTAGATATTAAAAAGAGGTATTGCTGGAAATAAGGATTGCTTTTGGCATATTCCAGCCATTCAACTTTCTTGTTTGAAAACTTGATTCGTCAAGGTGGTCAGTTCCCTTTTTCACGAAGGAAACCCTCTTATCTTTAGAGAACCTGAGACGCGTAGGTGCTTTCTAGATATTTTCACCTTCATTTTCGCAACCCTGGTCTCCACTCCTAAATTTAAAGGCTTTTTTTATAGCTTCTTCTACATTGGAAGCCAGAAGGATATAAATCGGAATTGGCTTATAACATGTAATATTGATTGCAATTCTTATCACTTAACTTCATCTCTTCCAATCAATGAATCATTCTATAAGCCCAATCTGATCACCTTCAGGCAAACTGACTCTGGTGCTGCATAGTAAATCGCGACATAAGAGTAGACGTGCGTATACTCTGCGTAGTAGCTTCTTAAAATTAGAGTACATAGCTAAACTGATTGATATGTTGCTTAAGCAATTCCTACTTTTCAACCGAAATTCTGCAAGGTGCTTGTCAATCTCGTACTTTTCCTTTGCGGTGACAATATCAATTAGTTCCCTCTTGCCCGCATTAAAATACTATGAGACAACTATTTGGTTTATGCAGATTCTTGTCCTGTTAATCTTGAATAATCACTTGAGCGACGGCATATTGCTTACTGTGGCTGATGGAAAGGAAAAAGGTGTATTCTTCATATCCTTCTACTACAATATATGGAGCCCCTTGTTGATCATTCATCACTTCAATATGTTGAAAGCTAAGTTTGCCTATCCCTGTACCCAAGGCTTTTGCGCATGCCTCTTTTGCTGCGAATCTTCCAGCTAAATATTCTATTCGTCTTCTCTTATTGTCAAAGAAAGCATATCTTTCTAGTTCTCTTTCTGTTAAAACCCGTTCCGCCAATCGATCACTTTTTTCAATACTGTTATGAATTCGTTCCAACTCGATAATATCGATTCCAATTCCTTTAATCATCGCCATATCTCCTCTGATAAAAATAGTAGCTATTGTTGGTCATATCCTAAAGTTTTATTTATTATAATATTATCTAAGCTTTCTTGGAAACTAAATAAGCAGGAGGATTCCTTCATTGTTCATACGAAATGAAAGAAGTATCAAGGAATTTATAAAACTATATCCTATTGTCTCGACAATAGTAATCATCAATCTCGTTCTCTGGCTGATTATCAATTTTCTACGGCTCCCCATTGGTATGGAAATCCGTAATTTTGGAATAGGCTATAATCTGTTGGTCGCCATGGGTGAATATTGGCGATTAGCCACTCCGATATTTTTACACAGCGATACAGCACATGTGCTGTTCAATTCATTTGCCCTCGTTATCTTCGGACCAGCATTAGAGCAAATGGTTGGTAAAACAAGATTTATTTTAGCCTACCTAGTCACAGGGATCATCGGAAATATTGCAACGTATTTATTTGAGCCATTGCAATATTTCCATCTGGGTGCATCTGGAGCAATTTACGGTTTATTTGGAATTTATATTTTTATGGTTTTATTCCGCAAGCATCTACTTGATTATGGCAGTTCACAGATGGTGGTGACCATCTTCATCGTTGGTGTGCTTATGTCTTTTGCAGGAGGAAACATCAATATTATTGCGCATTTAGGCGGCTTTGCGGGTGGGTTCATGATTGCTCCACTTGTACTCCGTAGCATCCGACCATTTTCACCTTGGAGATCTTACCAACACCATTATCCGGAAAACGATGGCGATGTAAGCTTTGACCCGAACCGCTGGAATAAAAAGAGAATCATACCGGCGAGCATCCGAAAAAATTGGCTTTGGATTATTATTGGTCTCCTTGCTATAATCGGTCTGTTCAGCAGATTCTAAGAAAGAGCCTTGGGCGAACTAGACTGACATAGCAATTTGAGACAATAATAAAACACCTTCTTAGGCTGCCATTCCACGAAATTCTATTGGAGATTGGTAGCCTAATTTTTCTTGAATACGCTCTTCATTATAATGCTTCATAAAT
>NZ_JAMBON010000085.1 GCF_023715655.1 Oceanobacillus luteolus
TAAAGTGCATATTCCCAATTATCGCGGGGTGGAGCAGTCTGGCAGCTCGTTGGGCTCATAACCCAGAGGTCGCAGGTTCAAATCCTGCCCCCGCAACCAAATAATATCAACGACAGTTGATAATCAGCAGTACTTGGAAAGTGCAACCAAATTGGTCCGGTAGTTCAGTTGGTTAGAATGCCTGCCTGTCACGCAGGAGGTCGCGGGTTCGAGTCCCGTCCGGACCGCCACTAATTTCTTTGAAGTCTATTAAACATTATGGCTCGGTAGCTCAGTCGGTAGAGCAACGGACTGAAAATCCGTGTGTCGGCGGTTCGATTCCGTCCCGAGCCACTTTTGTAGAAGTTTGCTGGAGGGGTAGCGAAGTGGCTAAACGCGGCGGACTGTAAATCCGCTCCCTCAGGGTTCGGCAGTTCGAATCTGCCCCCCTCCACCATTTATTAAATAATAGGGGTATAGTTTAATGGTAAAACGAAGGTCTCCAAAACCTTTGATGTGGGTTCGATTCCTACTACCCCTGCCATTATTCTTTAATTTAATATGGCGGTCGTGGCGAAGTGGTTAACGCACCGGATTGTGGCTCCGGCACTCGTGGGTTCAACTCCCACCGGTCGCCCCATAAATTGGGCTATAGCCAAGCGGTAAGGCAACGGGTTTTGGTCCCGTCATTCCTAGGTTCGAATCCTAGTAGCCCAGCCAATTTGCGGAAGTAGTTCAGTGGTAGAACACCACCTTGCCAAGGTGGGGGTCGCGGGTTCGAATCCCGTCTTCCGCTCTTTCTTATCTTAACGGTGGCGGTATAGCCAAGTGGTAAGGCAGAGGTCTGCAAAACCTTTACCACCGGTTCGAATCCGGTTACCGCCTCCAGATATCTTATATGCCGGTGTGGCGGAATTGGCAGACGCGCGGGACTCAAAATCCCGTGTCCGTTGAGGACGTGTCGGTTCGACCCCGACCACCGGTATCATAATTAAAAGTTTAAGGCGCTCTCTACGGGGAGCGTCTTTTTTGTTGTAGTCTTTTCCAAAGATTCTATGGCACCAGATCATTATATTTACAATCGAAAACTTAATTTAAACATTAAAAAAAGGCGCCAATAAATCTATTGGCACCCAATTCGTATTTAACCTACTGACACACGTTTTTCTCTAATTGTATACACTTGATATAGGGCCAGCGCTCCAAACAGTTGAATGACTGTTTTCGCAATGACTTGCCCTAAAATAGCTGCCGGAACAGCCTCCCAAGGGATAAAACCTGCCCCTATTGGACTTAAACCAACAATAACAAAAACGACTGAATCTAATAGTCCACCGACGATTCCACTGTAAAACACGCGCCATGCAATCGGGAGTCTTAATCTCGTATAAATTTCTGTATCAGCTGTTTCGGAAATGATAAAGGAAAGAGCTGATGCTGCAACGATCATTAATGTATCTCCGAGGAAAAAGGAGACCAAAGCGGATAAAACTAATGCTGTAACAATAAACATATAGGTCTTTGCTCTACCATATTTATTTTGAACCAAGTCACGGAAGATGAATGTCGCTCCGATTAAGAATGTTCCCATAGGAATGATAAAAATACCGATCTGCAGCGGCATAAGGGCTGCGGTTACTACGTTTGCAGAGACGATGGAAATTAAATATAAAAAGACTCGTAGCATCTTACTTCTCTCCCTTACTATCTAAATATTGCCTCAAGCCATTATTGCGGAGCTTACAAGCCGGACATTCTCCACATCCATCCGATTTGATTCCGTTATAACAAGTTAACGTTTCTTCGCGAATGATCTCCAATACTCCTAATTCATCGGAAAGCTCCCACACTTGCTTTTTATCCAACCACATTAAAGGAGTATGGATTGTCATGTCCTCATCCATTGCTAGATTAAGAGAAAGGTTTAATGATTGGATGAAATTGTCTCTGCAATCCGGATAACCACTATAATCTGTTTCACTAACTCCAGTTACTAGATGCTTTGCACCGACTTGTTTTGCTAATATACCAGCGAAGGAAAGGAAAAGCAGATTCCTTCCAGGTACAAAGGTGTTTGGTAAGTTATCCTCATTACCCTCGGAAATCTCTATATCTTCCCGAGTCAAAGCATTAGGTGCAAGTTGATGGAGAAGTGACATATCTAAGATGTGATGTTTTACATCGAGCTTCTTTGCAATTTCTGTGGCACACTCAATCTCCAGTTTATGCCTTTGACCATAATCAAAGGTGACGGTTTCCACTTCTTTAAATCGTTCTTTAGCCCAGAACAAGCAAGTCGTACTGTCTTGTCCGCCACTAAAGACAACAATGGCTTTTTCTTCCTTCATGTATAATCTCCTTTTCAAAAAAACAGCCCTAAGAAAGCAAGGCTGTTTTCTTAGTTTTTTATCACGGATTAACGGGCTGTAATACCCACCTGTAACTATGAGGTTAACTCAATGTGTGAAGGTGAGGATAAACAGCCCGTAAATCCCTGATTCTGTTCAACTAACATTCAGTGGGTAAGAGCCCCCACTAAATGAAGTTTCACTTTACAGAGGGTCGCTAAAACCTCTTCTATTCAGTTTATCGATTGTCGATTTTCTCAGGGTTAAGGTCATGGTTCATTAATCGATGCATTGCCATGTCCTCATACTTTGTGCCGGGCTTTCCGTAGTTACACCATGGATCGATGGAAATCCCGCCACGCGGAGTGAATTTGCCCCACACCTCTATATAACGTGGATCGAGTAATTCAATTAGATCGTTCATAATGATATTCACACAATCCTCGTGAAAATCTCCATGATTTCTAAAGCTAAATAAATATAGTTTTAAAGATTTACTCTCAACAAGTTTTTGATCGGGTATGTACGAAATATACATCGTTGCAAAATCTGGCTGTCCTGTAATTGGACATAAACTAGTAAACTCAGGACAATTGAATTTTACAAAGTAATCACGATTCGTATGGATGTTATCTACAGACTCCAATATTTCAGGATTGTAATCAGTTGCATATTTTGTATCTTTATTACCAAGCAGTGTTAAATCTTCCAGACCTTGTTCTTTCCTTCCAGACATAAAAAAAACCTCCTTGTATGTTGTAACCAAACACTACAAGAGGCCATAGAAAACTAAGATTTTAAAAGAAAATCCATATCCGAATGGGATATGGATAATAATTTAATATATCCATAGTTTTTTATAGAGGGTTTCAGCTATGAACCTCTTCCGTGCAGGTTTTAAATTAACTTCATTATATCTGAGAAGGGGAGATAGTGTCAATGCTACGGTAGATGGAGATTGAGTCAAGTACTTGTGGGAGTTTTTTAAGTCCCTTATTTTATACTGTTTTCGTCCAGTGTTTTGTTAGCGTTATCAACCCTATATTGCTCTAAAATGTTTGGGTTCTTCTATTTTTTAAATT
>NZ_JAMBON010000086.1 GCF_023715655.1 Oceanobacillus luteolus
CCCACCATTAGTTGATTCGACACCAATAACGGTAGGGTATTTTGAGAGGGCTGGCAAGCCTTTTCTTTTTGTGCAACCTTCTAACATTTTGGTTGCAATTCTCTTAACTTTTATTTTGCACTAAACATTTGCCTATAGTTCAGAAAAAAAGGGATTTTTGACAGCCAATATGTATCTAACTTGTTTTCTGTAAAGTATCCTTGCATGAATGTACTAAAAAAGCCAGAAGCAAAATCCTTCCTTAACTGTATATCATCTTCGTTTATTGTCTGTATCGCATGATATAAAACAATGGCAATATCATATACAAACCAATTATACTCACAATCTCCAAAATCAAATAAGACGATCTCGTTGTCGTGTAGATAGAAGTTTCCGTGATGAAGGTCATTGTGTATCATTCCATAAAATTCTCCATTACTTGGGTATGTTTTCAGCACATCGACATATTCTTCCCATTTCTGAATAATCGTCTCATTTAAACCTTTGAGGTCTTTAGTAAAGATAGTACCCTCATTCCAATTTTGTTTCTTTATATTTCCAGGCGGATGATATATTTTCGACAATGAATGTAATTTCCCCATCGTTTTTCCCCATTTGTAGAATAGCTTACTGTTCCATTCATTTGGATTGTCAGTATCTATTAACACGCCTTCAGCTTTTTCAAAAGCCAACACATAATATGATTCATTATTGTCCTCATGAATAATCTCCAAATAATTACCATTTATCGATGGTAAAGGTGCCGTAACATTCACACCTGACCTCATTAAGAAGCTTATCCAATCTAATTCCACTTCCAGCTTTTCTTTTTTATACATGGAGCTCAGATAAAATTTCAAAATAAAACTATGATTATCTTTCTTACATTCATAGACATTATTTGAAAAACCGCCTAGTAATTTCAAATCTCTCCCATCAGCATGAAATAATTCGGCACCTTTCACTAAAAGATTGTTATCCAAAAAGATACCCCCAATACTTTCAACAATCATCCATTATAAAAAAGATCGCCATAGTGACGATCTTAGTTGTTATTTGATGCGATTAGTTCTTAACTAAACGATGCATTGGCCAGATATCCCAAAAACATGATGATAAAAAAGCTAAAAATCATCATGATATTTGAAATAACCCCGAATTTGCTTCTAGCTAGAAAGCCAAATAAAGCACCAAGAGGATGGATTATAAAAACTAGCAACCAAAAACTATATCCATCTTGCAATATAAAATTAGGCAACCATAATGCAATCCCTACTAGAAGACAAATGACTGATAACCAAAACCACTATTTGTTCGATGTCTTTTTCATAGAGGTCCTCCCAGTTCCTTACTACCCGGTGTATCCGGCAATACTTTTAATCTTTTTCGTAGGTCGCGTGTCATAACTAAATGTTTAATACCATATATTGTAAATTCTACTACATTTCAGCTATTAATATAAACCTTTTCGTATTGGTGAAGATTCCTTTTTCTGTTCGATTATCTTCAATAAAATGATGTACCATATCAAAATCTCTCTGACTCTGACCAAATCCCGGAATAATAGGGGTATGCTTCAGCAAAAATATAAGATCCTCCGTTCGATGGTAATAACTTGCTGCGTTGTATTCAAATGATTGTACTTTTGAAAAGCCAACTTCCTTTAATTCGCGTATATATTTTTCTTTTAATGTCCCATCGGTTTCACCGTATGACTGTCCTCTACCAAAAGCTTCTTTGATATTCAATTTATCCGCTTCGCTTACTTGCTGGGTAAGAAATATTCCTCCATCTCTTAAAACCCTAGCTATTTCAGAGGAATTAAAGGGTGCATGACGACATGATATGACATCAAAGAAATCATCAGGAAACTGGATATCATTAGAGGACATTTGAAAGAACCGTACATTTGCTAGGTTGGCTTCTGCAACATTATTCTTAGCAGTTTCCACCATACTACTTGATATATCAATGCCTACCGTGAAAAGCAGTGAAGAGACAATAGGTAGTAAAGATTCCCCACCACCTGCACCGATATCCAACAATACATCTGTTTTTCTAGATTTCTTCATTACTTCTTCATAAAAGTTCCATTCTATTCCCTCGTGAGTTACTTGCAAACTACTAAAGTCCCAACCATTTCTGTTTCCAACCATCTCATAAAACATATTATATTCTATCCTGTTCAGCGAATAACCCTCCTCAAAACATTTACCTGGATGTTAGGTTTATTTAGAATCGTCACTTGCAAACCATTAAAATATTTCCATCAGGATCTTTGAAGTTGAAATAATGGTTATGTTCAATCTCTGTAATTAAATTTACACCCTTGTTTTCCATATATTCAAATGCTTCTTCTATGTTGTTGGTATTAAAGTGGAATGCTGGTGCTCGAAATATTTTTTCCTCCGAATAGATCTTACTATCTAATACGATGTTTGTACCATCTAAGGGAATAACGTATAGATGTCCAAATTGAATCTCATCTTTTACTTTTAACCCTAAAATATCACAATACCAATCTCTTGCTTTCTCAATATCACTTACCGGGATAAATATTGTTCCTATCTGTTTTAATATGGGATTCTCCATAAAACACCTCACAAAATTTTAATTAGATTAGCTCTTTTCAATTTTAATGCTTTGTGTATAATTTCAACAAAACAGGGTGCTTCTCCTTCTTTTTAAAAGGAAGCACCCTATAAAAGTTATTACTCTATTTGTTTAATTCTCCTATGATTAAAGAGATTTCTTGGAGGTCTTCTATCGTATAATCTGCCTTCACATTTTTCCATTGGTTATCTTTTTTCCAAACAGTTTTCATACCTACCATATTGGCAGCAATGATATCATTTAAAGGATGGTCACCCACGAATATACTTTCAGATGGTAAAACATCTAATTCCTTTAAAGCTTGTTGGAAAATTATTGGTTCAGGTTTCTTCATTCCTACCCACTCTGATATAAGAATAGTCTCAAAGTAATCTTCAATACCCAATGCTTTTATATTATTCATTTGAAACGTAAACGTCAAATAATCCACACCTAGTTTTAGATGTGGACTATTGTTATGATTTATTTAGTTTTATTTGGTACACGACATTCCGCTGGAATGGACGGTGACCAAGGTAGTAGTTGATCCAATTTCGG
>NZ_JAMBON010000087.1 GCF_023715655.1 Oceanobacillus luteolus
ACAATCATTTTACGGAAATCATCATTATATCGTTTACCGTTATTTCTTGTATTCATCGGACACATCCTCCTTGAAATTCATTGTATAAATTTAACTTAGATGTGTCTATGAAACTATACTAGCATCAATTTATATATGTACAAAACCAACTCTTACATTTTTTAATTAATCTTCTAAACTCCTAAATATGCTGAAAAGCCGCTCAATACATGCATCTTTAAATAAATCTGAAAATATTTTAAAAAATTTAGTAACACAGTATTGACAAACCGAATACTGTTATATTACAATACATCTAACATGAACTTATCATATAACAGATGAGGAGGAGCCCACATGCAAGGTTTAATTGAGTTTTTCAAAAGTTTACCGAAGAAAAAATGCCAGAAATGCGGTCATGATATCTTCGAAAAAGCTGATTGTTACGGTAATGTATGTGATGAATGTGATCATCCGGCTAGGTAGTCACGAAACTTCTGTTTGTTTGATAAGAAAAAATTCACTTTAATTATTTGTTTCTATCTGTAATAAATCACCATATTTCTCCTTTTTGGCGGCTATCTTGTATAGCTGTTTTTTTTTGCATTTATTTATTTCTGAAAAGTAATATCATTCTATCAATCTTTGTATTATAATTATTTAGTGTACCGAAATATTCGAAAGGAGTAATACCATGACGATTCATACAAACGTACGAAATAGTCGTTCTGACGTACCTGAGGAGCAAAAATGGAACTTGGAAGATTTATTCGCAACTTATGAAGAATGGAAAGAACAACTGGATACACTTGGAAAAGATGTCGAGCAGGTTACTGCATTTAAAGGAAAGCTCATTGAAAGTCCTTCAACATTATTGCAAGCTATTCAAGCTATGGAGAACTTCCAGAAAAAAGTGGTGCGTGTGGCCACCTACTCGAACTTAAAAGTGAACGCCGATGGAGCTGATCCAGCAAACCAACAAGATTCCGCGCTTGTTGCCAGTGCGTTAGCTAAAATCAGTGCAAAAATCTCCTTCTTTAATTCCGAGTTACTGGAATTGACCGAAGAAAAAGTCGAGGAATATTTGGAAAAGGAACCAGAATTGAAGATTTATAAAAAATTATTTTACGATACGTTAGAAGAAAAACCACACCAGCTCTCACCAGAGATTGAAGAAACACTTGCAGCTCTTGGAGATATCCATGGTGCCCCCCATCGCATTTATCAACGGGCAAAAACTGCAGACATGGAATTCGATCATATTAAAAATGCTGAAGGTGTCGAACTGCCAATGTCTGAAGCTTTATATGAAGACCGTTATGAATTTACATCAGACACAACGGCAAGAAGAAATGCATACCAGTCATTCACCAAAACGTTGAACCAATATAAAAATACATTTGCTGCAGTTTATGCAACAGAGGTTTCCAAGCAAGTCACGTTATCCAAACTCCGAAACTACCCATCGGTAACAGACATGCTGCTTGCACCACAACAAGTGACACAGGAAATGTACCATAATCAACTTGATATAATCGGAAAAGAATTGGCTCCACATATGCAGCGGTATGCTAAGTTAAAGAAAGAAAAACTAGGACTGGATGAGCTGCATTATTGTGATTTAAAAGCACCACTAGACCCAGAATTCAACCCACAAACGACTTACGAGGATGCAACAAAAACGATTTTAGAATCCCTATCTGTAATGGGGCCGGAATATCAAGAGATCATGAGAAAGTCAATTCATGATGGCTGGATTGATCGAGCAGACAATATCGGCAAGGCCAACGGGGCATTTTGTTCAAGTCCGTATGGGGTTCACCCATACATACTAATTACATGGACAGATACAATGCGAGGCGCTTTCGTCTTAACGCATGAAATGGGACATGCCGGGCATTTTTATTTGGCTGGGAAAAACCAGACATTATTGAATACACGTCCTTCTACATATTTTGTAGAGGCACCATCCACTTTAAATGAATTACTACTAGCTGAGCATCTCATGAACCAAACCGATGATGTACGAATGAAGCGTTGGGTAATCACCCAATTGCTCGGAACATATCATCATAATTTCATCACCCATTTATTGGAAGGTGAACTACAACGCCGTGTCTATCAGCTTGCAGAAGATGGTGTACCACTAACAGCAAATGTCCTGACTGAACAGAAGCTGGATGTAATTAAAAACTTCTGGGGAGACAGCATTACGGTGGATGATGGGGTTGGTTTGACTTGGATGAGGCAGCAGCATTATTATATGGGACTCTATCCATATACTTACTCTGCAGGACTTACCGTTTCCACTGCAGTAGCACAGATGATAAAAGAGGAAGGTCAGCCTGCTGTAGATCGCTGGCTTCAAGTGCTCAAAGCTGGAGGTACAGCGAAGCCGCTTGAGTTAATTAAATTAGCCGGTGTTGATATGTCCACAGCAGACCCTATCAAGATTGCAGTTGATTATATCGGTTCGTTGATAGACGAATTGATTAAGAGTTATGAAGTCGAATAAAAATTAAAGCCTGGAATTCATGATGAATTCCAGGCTTTTTTGTTTTATAATGATCGGCTTTCATTTTCCTAAAGTTCACTCTCGTAAATTTCTTTTTCAGTAAATCGATGAGTTTATCCTTCGCTTCACGTGACGTGACAATTAAATCATGACCTCGCAGTTTCGTATGTATAATAACAATCAAAGAATCACCCACTTTTATAGCTTTATCTATCATATCATACGATTTCAATATGCTTAAAGTTTTGTAATGTTATAACTTAATAAGAATATATTAAAAAACATCAAGCCGAGACCGACCTGATGAAGGAAATTAAAGTAATTACTGTATTGTCATGAAGAATCTGTATTCAATTCCAAAACACACAATAGAACTGCCCTCTATGCACGAAGGAGACATTAAACACTGCAAATCTTATCTCTATACACGAAACAGGCATCAATCACTGCAAAACTTACAATATGAACCTTCTCTATGCACGAAAAGCCATCATTACCTCCACAAAGAAGTCAAGTCCATAATTCTGTGTAAAAGCATATTTTCGACCAGTAGTAATATTATTTGAAACCATAGTGTGAGAGCAGCCACAGCTTTGCTGCTTGCCATTGACTGTAGTGCCCGATTCTTAGTATT
>NZ_JAMBON010000088.1 GCF_023715655.1 Oceanobacillus luteolus
CCGAAATTGGATCAACTACTACCTTGGTCACCGTCCATTCCAGCGGAATGTCGTGTACCAAATAAAACTAAATAAATCATAACAATAGTCCACATCTAAAACTAGGTGTGGATTATTTGACGTTTACCGTTAAAGTGGAATAAAGAAGCTAGGTTATATGTAGGAATTAGTGTTGATAAAGATGAAGAACAAACTGGTATGGATGGCAGAAGAAAACACTGGAACATCCAATTTGGTATACCTGGTAAAACAGATTGGTATTTAGTATCTATCCAAGATGGAAAGGTATGGAAAACAAAGCATTTACCTAATGAATTAGATAGTATGCCTGAAAATTTCTTTATCAATAACGTAGAGGAATTTAAATATGATACACCGGAGTTACTAGAAGAGGGTCAAAAAGTCACCAAGATATATCCGGGAGATGTTTTTGCCAAAGGATATAATTTTGGTTTCTCGAAAGACCCGGAAAAAAACATCCCTATTGTGATGGTTATTGGTTGGGATAAGACCAAAGAGAACATCGTCTACCTAATGTTCAATGCAGAGACAGGAGAGTTTGTAGAAAAAACCGAAAAAGAACAATACAAAAATTAAAGGAGTCGAATTTTATGAAAAAAAATATAGTTATTTTTACTCTCGCGTGTTTTTTATTTGTTTTTACATTTTCCTCTACAACTCATGCATATACCGCAGGTGAAGTCACTGCTTATACAGGAGGTACCATTGGTCACGGTTCATATTTGTTCCCAAATAAACAGTATCAGACTGTTGCTGTTCACCAAAAGTCAAAGACGAATAAAGATCCTATATTCCCCTTCGGTAGTGAAATAGTTACTTCGAAACCTCTATATCTAAATGGCTATGGTAATAAAAGCCTTTTTATGGTTACTGATACTGGTGATTTAGACCGGAAAAGAGATTACTATTGGTTTGATGTATACTTTGGTACCTCTAACAGTACTAATGTCAAAAATGCAATTGAATTTGGAACAAAGTATAATATCGTTTATTCTGTATTCTAAGTAATTAAAAAATCAACTTCTAATGAGTTCTTAATTTATTTCAATTCTAGTTATAACAGGAAGAAAATTATCGACTATATTTCTCAATAATACCTATGCTCCACTCATAATAAAAAGAATCTATTTTATGATTGAAATAGATTCTTTTTATTTTCAACAAATTGAACTCCACATATTGATTGATTTCCTCGTTTACATCACCTTACATATTTCTTAATTCCCAATATTTAATTTAGATGCTTCAATAACTTATAAGTCTTTTGTTAAGTACCTTTGCAGAGACAGTTTAGTCAACTCTTCTACTTTTACATACATTTTACCTGCAAAATTTAAAATTATAAACCTAATACTTTTTAAAATTGGTGGCAAGATAAACATATGGAGGTGAGATAAATGAGAAAAGCTATTGCTCTATCTTTGTTTCTTTTTATTATTCCAATTGTTCCCACAGTTGAAGCCTACAACAAATCAGAATGTGAAAAAGCACTAACATCCTTGATGTTTGATGACATTTATAAAGCAGTTAATGAAAACTACGATATCAAAGACGTTCAATTCGAAAACGAGAAAATTTTAGATCTTAAAATGACTGGCGGATTAACCTTTGATATTACTGTTCAGATTTCTACGTTTATTGGGGCACATAATACAATCGGTACTGATACATTACAATTTAAACGTGAGATTGATGGACTAAAATTAGTTAGCTATGACCATAAACCGTCGAAAGATAAAGATGAAATATTAAAGTGGTACCTTAACAAATCATCTCAACCTTCAATAAACTGATTTGTTATGCGCACAGTTAAGTTTTCTCTGTCAGTTTGTTTTCTTTATGGAAGAAAAAGAATCAACACTTTATTTGTATTAGGCGATATGGTAGAAGAAGTAGAAATTGTAATTGCAGAAAAGATACAACCAATGAACTTCTTATAAATCTGATGCTTTAGCAAAAAAGTCGGTTCCTTAGTGGAATTCGACTTTTTAAGTTTTAGATTCTTAAAAGGTCTTCAGTATCGTTTATAGCGAAAAATAAAACTTAAAATTAATGCAAAATAACTCCTAAAGTGACAGTTTTCTACTTCACAACCGAATACTAAACCAATTAAAAGCTACCTGTGCCTTTTTTCTAATAATAATTAACGTGATTACAGAAATATTGGTTGAAAGAATGGAAATGAAAATAGATATGTTTAACATGAAAGATACCTCCAATCTTGTCCATTTTGTTTATATTAGTTATTATATGTATATAATAATGATGTATGGGAAAGGGGAATATATCCCCTAACCCATTGCTGTGATTCAGAACTCTTATTCTTCTTGGTCGTTGGATGAGGGTTCTTTTTCTTTGCTCTTTTTACTAACAATACTGTCCCTCAAGTTGTTGTTTATTAGCTCCCATTTCAACTAATCATCTTGATATCAATGGTTCGAAGTTCCAAAAATGTTTAATAAATTTATTAATAATTAACAACAATTATTAAAATTTAATAGGAAAATGTACTTTTTAGTGGTATTCTATAGATAGAACATGACATAAAGATTAAATAGTTTTTTCATAAATGCAACTTACCACTAATTTATGCATAAGTTTATCTATAGACGGATAATACTAAAGCAAAAAAGGTGGTGTTTGTTTATGAAAGATGAATTCTATTATTTTAAAGGGAGGGTGACTATTTTGGTGGATACTATTCCGAAATACACTCAATATCAATTATCCCAAATGGTAAAAGCGGAAGTAGAAAAGGAAAATTTAGGCATTGGTGAGATTTCATTGAAGTATAATGTAGATCAGAATTTACTAAATGATATTTTACTAGAACAAGTGAAATTTAAAGCAAAACATTACGAAGTAGTCTCAAGTATATTAGGGCTTTCCGTCAGTGAGTTATTGGCAGATGAAGAGATTAAACCTATTTCATTCAGAAGTAAACATGAAGAAAGCGATCAAGATATAAACCGTGAAATTGTAAACGTCAAATAATCCACACCTAGTTTTAGATGTGGACTATTGTTATGATTTATTTAGTTTTATTTGGTACACGACATTCCGCTGGAATGGACGGTGACCAAGGTAGTAGTTGATCCAATTTCG
>NZ_JAMBON010000089.1 GCF_023715655.1 Oceanobacillus luteolus
CATACCTAGCTTTCCATTCTATTCTTTTGTTAGCATCGTTCATTGGCATAACCTCCAGATTTTTTTCTAAAGAGATTATCTCAAGAACGGATATTTAATAGAAGGTGTTCATTGTTTGACGCTTACCTTTAACGCCTCTTCTAGTGCAATCTCAACGGCTTCATTTAATGTTAAACTCATTTCTGTATTGGTAGAAAGAACTGTTTCATTTGAATCTTCATTCATTGAAAGAGTGCTAAGGGTCTCTGGTTGTTTTTTTGTCTGACAACTTGTTAGTAAAATACAAACAAATAATAATAACAGGATTTTCTTCATACTTTACAACCACACCAGCTACATTTCCAATCCGAATATGAAAAGTGTTGAATGACCTGTTTCATAAAGCACCCCCTCGTATAATATGTTGAATTCACATTTAGAGATAACTTCAGATAACCCAGACAAATAATTAAAAGTCGAAAAAGAGTTGGTATTATTCGAAAAGTAGCAATTTCCTAATCCACATATATATATATTCTATTTTTATTTGAAAACTCCTGCTAGATAAGAGAACTTTTGTTAAAATATATTGAAAAGTAGGACAACTAATAAGTATGGGATTACTTCTTAAAAACGAATATTTCTGAGACAATTTTAACCTGTCGCTTTTGGAGTTATACCTGTTTTTTATTTTGCATTAAAAATAATCATTAAAAGCTATCTTATAATAAAAAGATAGCTTTTAATGATTACTTGATTCCGATTACTAAACTGTCTCGTGCAGCTTCAACAACCTCTGTTGTTATGGTTTCAAGATTATTAATTTCAAGTATTCTTTCGATCTGGGTAAAGAGCCTTTGTATTAGTCTAAAGTTCCCTCCAGTAATCTTAATAATACTGGTTATTGCTTCATAATCAGAAAAATCCTCGAGTTTTATAGAAAGTCCTAACTCTTCCCATTTATATTCTAAAATATGGTGGGTTTCATCTTTACTGAGTTTATCAAATTCATGAGCAAATCCAATTCTAGAGTAGAGTTGAGGATATCGAGTCAATCGCTTCTCAATTCCGGGCATTCCGATTAATATCATTGCTAAATCATTTCGATCATATATATACCCAGGTAAATCTTGTAGAAATAACTGATTAATGGTCGAAAAGAATTTTTCGATTTTCCCACGTCCTCTCGGAACTCCTACTGTAGAAAAAACTAGATTAATTTTTAAATCAATTGCTACTTGTTCCAAATGATTAGAGGTAAAGTCACTTCCGTGATCTGTATAAAATTTTTCAGGGATACCACATATTTGCCAATCCGGGTTGCTTTTTCTCCATATGGCTTGATGTAATACCAAAGATGTTTGTATAGCAGACGGATCTTGAAAAGATAAAAAGTATCCAGCAACTGCTCTACTATAATCATCTAAAATAATTGTTAACCAAGGTCTTTCTGGTTTTCCTTTTTCATTTAAAACAATTATATCTAATGGGGTATGGTCAGCTTGCCAGATCTCATTAGGGTAACTAGCCTCTCGTCGGTGAATTATATCATAAGTGTTTTGATATTCTTTTTTTCCTTCATGGGCTAGTTTTTTCAGTCCTGGCGATAAAGACTTTGAGATAGCATAGACCTGATAATAAGTGGGTTGCTTCCAGTTATTCTTTTTGCATATTTCACAAATCTTTCTGTGAATCGAAGTGACCGAATTTCTTTTGTGGCTAAGTATTAAATTTTTAATTTCTTCCTGTACTTCTTTTTCTACTTTAAAGACTCCCGAGTCTGCTCGACTTTTTCGAACCAAACCAATTAATCCAAATTGCTGATACTTACTAATCCAATATTGAAGTGTTCGTTTAGAAACATTCAGATACCTCGGCAATAGTTTTCAAATTCTTCTCGTGGTTAAGATATGGTGCAATTAACCTGTATTTATCCATAGCCTTTTGTCTTTGATCTTCTGAATAGGATGTCAACGGAGGAAGTTCTTTTTTCATTAAAATAGCTCCTTCCAATAAATGAAGCTTGTACGATTAGGTTTCTTTAATCTTATCTTTATTTAAATATCGATATAAAGTGGCTCTACTAATACCAGTCATTTCAACAATATCCTTTACACTGTATTCTTTAGTATTATAAAGATTTATGGCTTTTGTAATATCTTTAGTTGCTACTCTCGGTCGTCCTCCTTTTCTTCCCCTTGCTCTGGCACTTTTTAATCCTTCCTTTGTGCGTTCAACAATCAAATCTCTTTCAAACTGACTGAAAGCCTGAAAAACGGTCATCATTAATCTTCCTTGGGGAGTAGTAGTATCAAAGTTTTCTTTCACACTAATTAATTTCACATTATTTTCTTCAAAGTAATTTACTAAATCAATTAAATCTTTTGTGCTTCTACCCAATCTTGAAAAACTTTCTACAACAACGATATCCCCTGGTCTCAACTTATCCTTTAAACGATTTAATTCTGGACGGTTTGATTTTGTTCCAGTCATTTTTTCCGTTAAGATTTCATTACAGTTATATTTTTCTAATAAATCCAATTGACGTGATAAATCTTGTTGACGTGTACTAACTCGAGCATACCCATAAATATACTGACTCATAAAAAAATACCACCTTTTCAGTACAATTATATCACAAAGGGTGGTAAATGATACATAGATATTGAGCAATCTTTAAAGACAAAATAAACTATAATTATAAGCTATTTTAGTGTAATAAAAAAAGTCTCAAAAACATTCGTTTTTGAGACCGTTCAATTTATAAGTGGAATTATCTTATGCTTACTTATTCTATAAACGAAAGTCAATTTTTGGTATAGATCTTTACCCCACTGAGTTATTAATTCTTCTCAACGATTTTCTTTATTCTACTGTTTTTCCTTTCTAACTGGAAAAATTTCATGAAATGAAGAGAATTTCATCAATATATAGCATGGGAACAGTTCAATTTTCCCAATATACAAACCTTTTGTAACTGCTAAACTATAATAGACAGTTATTGCTAAATAAGAATGAACACTTTCTATGGGGATAGGCATGTAAAAGGATGTTGCCCCGTAGGGGCGACAGCCTTTTACATGCTCGGCGAATTATGTC
>NZ_JAMBON010000008.1 GCF_023715655.1 Oceanobacillus luteolus
TATAGTTGTTGTTTTGGTAGACTCTAACTATATAAAATTGGGTCCTCTTTTTCACGTAAAACGCCCTTTATACTACCGCGCTTCGCTTGCTTGCCCTGTCTTTGGTGTTGAAGTCTTGCGACTTCAAAACCAAAGACAGGGTATATGTTCTCCCACAAACATTTTACTCTAACGCGTCAAAGAGCTTCCTTGTAATGGGAACATCAGACAATCTAAACGGTCTTGTTCTCATTAATGGTGACTATTTTGTTTTACATCAGACATTTTTAACTAGAAAAAGGTCAACCAGGACTGCCCTGATTGACCCAATGAAGTTATTCCATCTGTTTTCCTAAAAATATGGATGCTGTTTCTGAAACCTTCGCTTCGACATCTGTTAACTTTTGACCTTCTGTTGAGAATAATAATACACAGCCAATCGGATCGCCGTTCGCTACTATTGGGCTAAGACAATAAGATTCAAGCTCTGTTTCCTTACCGTCCAGTAATTCAAACGTCCCTTTATCCGTTTTAAGTATTTGGTTACGACCCTCAATAGCTTTTGTTACATCGGAACCAATCATTTTATTTAAATAGTCCTTTTTCGATTCACCAGCAACCGCAATTACATCATCACGATCACATATCAACACTGGTATTTTTAATGAATCAAATAGAGACTCTGCATATTCCTGCGCGAAATGTCCTAGTTCACTAATAGGCGAATATTTCTTTAGAATAACTTCCCCATCCCGATCGACGAATATTTCAAGAGGGTCGCCTTCTCGGATACGTAACGTTCGTCTGATTTCTTTAGGAATAACAACCCTGCCTAAATCATCAATCCTTCGTACAATTCCTGTCGCTTTCATACCATTCTGCCTCACTTTCAAGTAGAAAATACATTTACTAAATATCACCAGTGTTGGTGTTAGTATGAAGCAACATGGGATAATTATACATTATCAATAAATTTAGGTATCACGGTTTACATTCGCTAATTTTTTGATTAGTTCTTCCGCCACTTCATAGCGCTTCCGTTCGGTTTCTCTCGTCCATGTAATAACAATCTTCAATCTGTTATTCTCCGTTCCAAGCTGGACATTACGACCAAAACTGTTGGCCAATTCAAAGAGCTTGGCACCGTCTACCATTTGACTCCGATTTTCTTCCAACAACATTTCCAGTTGCTTTTTCTTCTCGGTGATAAATTCTACCCTCTCTTTGCGGCCATGCAATCGCAGTTTCGATACCGTAAATAGATGTTCCACTTCTTCTGGATAATCACCGAAACGGTCAATGAGTTCGTCCTGTAGTTCGGAAATATCCGCTTCTGATTCGATCGTTTGAAACAGTTTATAAATATCAATCTTCTGCTTGCCGTCCGGGATATAATCTTCTGGGATATAGGCATCGATTTTTAATGAGATCTCCGGATCAAACGGTGTGATATCTTCTATTTCCTTGCCCTGCTTTCGAGCATCGATTGCATCTTTCAACATCTTCGAATAGAGGTCATATCCAACAGAATCAATGAATCCGTGCTGCTGCGAACCAAGCAAGTTACCTGCCCCACGAATGGATAAGTCTCGCATAGCAATTTTAAAACCGGAACCGAGCTCTGTGAATTCTTTGATGGCCTGTAAACGCTTCTCCGCCACTTCACTAAGGATTTTGTCCTTCTTGTAAGTGAAATACGCATAAGCTACCCGATTCGAACGACCGACCCGGCCCCTCAATTGATAGAGCTGGCTTAATCCCATTCGATCCGCGTCGTTTACAATCAACGTGTTCACATTGGGAATGTCTACTCCAGTCTCAATAATCGTCGTACTTACCAAAACATCAAATTCCCCTTCAAGGAAGTTTAAAATTACATTTTCCAATTCTGATTCGCTCATTTGTCCATGTGCAATCCCAACTCGGACACCATCGACGAGCATACCGACATCCCTAGCTACTTTATCGATATTTTCAACTCGGTTATATAGGAAAAATACTTGTCCTCCTCTGGCCATTTCACGTTCAATGGCTTCCCGAACCAAGATGGGATTATATTCCATGACATAAGTTTGGATCGGAAATCGATTTTCTGGTGGCGTCTCAATGACCGATAAATCACGTACACCTAACATGGACATATGCAATGTTCTCGGAATCGGTGTCGCCGTCAGTGTAAGCACATCGACATTGATCTTTATCTGTTTAATTTTCTCTTTATGTTTTACACCAAATCGTTGCTCTTCGTCGACGATAAGTAAACCTAAATCAAAATACTCCACATCTTTAGATAACAAACGATGTGTCCCGACTACAATATCAACTGTTCCTTTTTTAAGTCCTTTTAATGTCTCCGTCTGCTGTTTTCTTGTTCGGAAGCGGCTCAGTAACCCAATGTTGATCGGGTAATCCTGGAATCGCTCTCGAACCGTCTCATAATGCTGTTGAGCCAGTATGGTTGTAGGCACAAGGAAAGCCACTTGTTTTCCATCCATAATGGCTTTGAATGCTGCACGGATAGCAACTTCTGTCTTTCCATATCCAACATCCCCACAAAGCAAGCGATCCATTGGTCGAGCCTTCTCCATATCAGCTTTAATTTCTTCAATACATCGGAGTTGGTCTTCTGTTTCCTGATAAGGGAAGGAAGCTTCAAACTCCCGCTGCATTTCCGTATCTGGAGAAAAAGCATAACCTTTCTTCGCTTCCCGTTCGGCATAGAGCTTAATAAGTTCATCCGCAATATCCTCTACATTCGATTGCACACGGCGTTTTACCTTCGTCCATTCTGTTCCACCAAGTTTATAAAGCTTTGGTTCTTTCCCTTCTGAACCGACAAACTTCTGGACTTGGTCAATTTGATCAATAGGGACAAAGAGCTTATCGTCTCCAGAATATTTAATAAGCATATAATCATTATGCATGCCGTTCATTTCTAATGTTTCAATACCTAAATATTTCCCGACTCCATGGTTCGTATGAACGACGTAATCGCCGATATTCAGCTCTTGATAGCTTTTAATCCGCTCAGCATTGGAAATTTTTTGTGTTTTACGTTTTCGTTTCGTCTGCTTTTTAAATAACTCGTTTTCGGTGATGATGACCAATTTATGCATCGGCAATTCAACTCCGCTCGATAAGTTCCCAACAACAATTGTAGGCTTGGAAACCGGGAGCTGTAATTGTTCAGCCACTACCGCCTCAATTTGATAATCCTCTAAAATGGCATGGACTTTCTCTCTCCGCTGTTCATTAGGCACCAATATGAGTACCGATGAAGCTGATTTTTCCCAACGCTGCAATTCGCTTTTGAATAAATGCATCTGACCGTGAAATTCTTGCATGGCCCGTGATGAGAGATTAATGATATTTTCGGGTTGGGTATTCGGAATATGACGTAGAAAAACAGACATGTAAATACGCTGTTGTTTCATTTTCTCCAGAACAATCTGCCAATCAAAAGAAAAACGGCTGTCTTTAACCATGCGATTGGCCTCTAAGAGACTGCTATACCATTCAGCTTCTTCTGTATCCAAGTTTGTTGCGGTCTCCTGAATTCTGCCCATTTCTTCCAAAACAATCAGACCATCATCTGGTAAGTAATCTAGTAAACTCTTAGGACTTTCATAGAAAAATCCGATATATTTATACATTTCCTGAAAGCGTTCCATATTTTTCAAACGACTAATATCATGTTCAATCGTTTCTACAAGTTCCTCTTTTCCTGACTTTGATGTTTTGTTCTTCAAAGTTTCTGCCAACGCCTTTTCAATCCGCTCTGCTGCAGACAGCAGATCTTCCTGTGTAAGGAGAAGTTCTGTCGCTGGGCCGATATTAATTTCCGTAATTCTTTCTAATGAACGCTGTGTATCCGCATCAAAGAAACGAATAGAATCGATTTCTATATCAAACAACTCAATACGAACAGGGTGCTCTTCTGTAAGTGGATAAATATCAATAATTCCGCCTCTTTGACTGAATTCCCCAGGGGCCGTGACCATTTGTGTACGCTCATAACCCATTTCTACTAAAAAGGAAAAATAGGCGTCTACATCGATTTCTTCTCCCTCTTTAAACTTCAGTTGATATTTCAACCAGTCACTCGGACTTGGAAGTATCCTTTTTAAAGCAGCAATAGGGGCAATCAGAATGCCCGACTTTCCTTTCGACCAGGCAGTAAGCGCCTCAATCCGCTGACTTCTTAACTCAGGACTCGCTGTAGCAATTTCAGATGCTATCAACTCATTTACCGGATAAAGGTGTACCCGGTCTTCCCCGACTAAATCTGTGATGTCATCATAAAGCTGCTCAGCTTGCAATAGTTGATGAGTCACTAACAGTACCGGCCGTTTAGTTGATTCATTAATGGCAGAAACGAGCATGCTTCTAGCAGGACCAGCTAATCCCGCTACAAGCTGCTCCTTCATGCCATTGGATATCCCGTCCAGAATCGTCTGGATATCCTCTTTTTCCTGTAAAAATTGATGTATTTCCCTCATGTATACCACTCTACCTATTTCAAAATAAATGCAAAAAACGCTTTGGTCCAACCACCAAAGCTGTATATCCTAATGTATAAAATAATCGAGTTCATGATAATGCGGATGTTCTTGCAGGGTATCCTCACATGCATCACAAATCGCAAAAATTTTTATATTACCGTCTTCTTGATACTTCAACATTTCTTGTTTTTCCTTTGCTGTAAGTTGATCAATACCGAGTAGGGCGGCATCCAGTACTTGTTCCTCTAGTCTGCCAATCTCTTCCTTACAATGTCTGCATTGATAGATAATCGCCACGTATATCGCCTCCTCAGAGTCTATAAATAAAGTTTATCCGATTCAGCATCGTTTATACGTGAGCGTTCACTTAACTGTTGTAATCATTCATCACTTCAAGGAAACTTTTGCCCTTTATCCATTCTTCACAAGCATCAGCTGCTTTTCCAATACTATCTTGGATTACATCTTGCTCTGATTTCGCAAAATTAGCGAGCACATAATCGACGATAGGCATCGCATTTGTCGGTCTGCCAACTCCAAATCTGACCCGCTTAAACTCTTTTGAACCGAGATGTTCAATGAGGGAGCGCATTCCATTATGTCCTCCATGCCCACCTTTAGCCCGAAGTCTAATCTTCCCAGTCGGCAAATCAAGATCATCATAAATTACAAGAAGATCCTCCGAATCGACACCATAATAGTCCATTAACGGGCGAACAGCATTTCCTGATAAATTCATGAAGGTTTGCGGTTGCAAAAAGATAACCTTCTCCCCATGAACCATTTCCATGGCATAATCTCCGTTGAATTTACTTTTATCCAATTTTAAATCATGACGTGCAAGCAGTTCGTCAATCACCAAAAACCCAATATTATGTCTGGTTTTATGATATTTTCTTCCCGGGTTGCCTAACCCAACTATTAATTTCATGTTATACTTCCTCATTTACTATTTTGTCGGCTCTCCGCGTAACTGAATTTTCTAAATTCTATCGAGTCACGTTTTCGGGATAAAAAAAGACTAAACAAGCCCTCCTAACACAACATCTGATATGTTCTTGATAGGAGGGTTGTTCTCTAGTATATATGCAACTCTTGGTAATTATTCGTTCTCTTTTTCACCATCAACAAGTTCAGGCTCTGCATCTTCATCAACTTCCGCAGGCTCTCCTGAAGAAGGCGCTACAATTGTAACAACTGTAGTATCCGGCTCATCGACATATTCGAATTTATCGGATTTTGGCAGATCTGCAACGGAGATCACATCACCGATTGCCAATTCTGTCACATCGACTTCAATTTCCTCCGGAATATCAGCAGGCTTCACTTTAATTAACAATTCGTACTGTGCAAGCTGTAACACACCACCATCTTTAACGCCTACAGCTTCCCCTTCAACACGGACAGGTACGGAAACTTCCATTTCCTCACTCATATCAACCACATAAAAATCTGCATGGATTAATGAATTTTTAATCGCATCCATTTGATATTCATGAAGCATAACATCTGCCTTCGTGTCATTTTCGATTTCCAGTGTGATGATTGCGTTTCTTCCTTCATCACGTACAGTTTTTAGTAGTTCAACACTATCAACCGCCACCGTTTTCGGCTGTTTATCCTTTCCGTAAACAACTGCTGGGACTTGTCCCTCGTTTCGAAGTTGTTTCGTTACTGATTTACTTAAATCATCTCTCTTAACTGCCTTAAGTTTTACTGCCATCTTCATCATCCTCCAAAAATTTACTATTAACCACACCAACGTATGCTTACTAACCTTTGGTAGCTGAATCTTACACATGTATCTTAAGTCGAGCTAAAAAAACGTTTTGTACTATCTAGTAATCATGGAAAAACAACCATAGATATATACCTTACTGCAAAACCTCCGAAATTTAATCAAACAATATACTTACGGATTGTTCTTCATGAACGCGGACAATCGCCTCTCCAATCAATGGAGCAACGGATAATACACTGATTTTATCCACTCGTTTTTCTTCTGGGAGTGGAATACTATTCGTCACAACCAACTCCTTGATTTGGGATTTTGAAATCCGTTCAATAGCTGGTCCTGATAATACTGGGTGTGTACAACAAGCATACACTTCTGTAGCTCCATTTTCAATTAAAGCGTCTGCTGCGAGCGTAATCGTACCACCAGTATCGATGATATCATCAATTAGAATGGCAGTCTTGCCTTCTACATTCCCGATAATATTCATAATTTCTGCGACATTTGGTTTTGGTCTTCGCTTATCAATGATACCAATAGGTGTTTTTAAACGATCGGCAAGTTTTCTTGCACGTGTTACCCCACCATGATCAGGAGATACAACAATAACATCTTGGAGATTCTTCTCTTCGAAGTAATCAGAGAGGATTGGTACCCCTTGTAGGTGATCGATTGGTACATTGAAGAACCCTTGAATTTGTGGCGCGTGTAGATCAAGTGTAATGACCCTGGTAGCTCCTGCTGTTTCTAGCAAGTCAGCAACCAATTTCGCTGCGATCGGCTCTCTTGAACGTGCTTTTCTATCCTGTCTTGCATAACCGTAATAAGGCATAACAATATTGATTGATTTAGCGGATGCACGCTTCAAAGCGTCAATCATAATTAGTAATTCCATTACGTGGTCATTGACCGGTGCAGAAGTGGATTGCAACACGTATACTTCACTTCCACGTATACTTTCTTCAATATTAATCTGTACCTCACCGTCACTAAACCTTGATACAGTACATTTTCCTAAGGAGATCCCGATATGATCTGCGATTTCTTGTGCCAATTTAGGATTTGAATTAAGTGTAAATAACTTTAGCGATCCGTCCTCATATTTCGATGCCATTAAAATAACCCTCCGTTAATCTTTTTTTCCTTTGTTTCCCTTGAGTCGCTCTGCATAATTCTCTTTATTCGTCTGTCTTGCTCTGGCGATGGATAATGCATTGTCAGGCACATCTTTATTAATGGTAGAACCTGCAGCAACATATGCCCCTTCACCGATGGTAACCGGTGCAATCAAGTTCGAGTTGCAACCTACGAATGCATTGTCTGCTATTTTGGTTAAATGTTTATTCTGTCCATCATAATTAACTGTTATCGTACCACAGCCTACATTTACATTTTTCCCTATTTCTGCGTCACCTATATAGCTTAAATGGGAAACTTTACTTTCATCACCGAGGGTAGCTTTTTTAAGTTCAACAAAGTTGCCGACTTTTGTGTGATTTCCTACTATTGAATCTGGGCGGATATGTGCAAATGGGCCAACTGACGTTTCACTTCCAATTTTACTATCATGTACCACACTCTGTTTGACGACAGTATTTTGACCGATATGCGCGTTAATAAGTTCACTATTCGGTCCAACCACAGCGTCTGATTCAATTGTTGTTTTTCCTTGGATTGTAGTTCCCGGGTGAATCGTCACATCTTGTTCGATAACGACATCCGGACCGATATATGTCTGTTCAGGATCAAGAATGGAAACGCCATTACGCATATGCTTTTCGTTGATCCGTTTCTTCATAATACGTTCTGCTTCTGAAAGCGCAACCCGATCATTTACCCCGAGTGTCTCTTCAAAGTCAGAAGTCAAGTAAGCTGTAACAAGCTTGTTATCATCTTTCATAATTTCAATGACATCCGGTAAATAATATTCACCTTGGACGTTGTCATTAGATACTTTTTGAAGTGCTTCAAACAGATGTGCATTATTAAAACAATATGTACCTGTATTTATTTCATTGACGAGTAGCTCTTCTTCGCTTGCATCTTTATGTTCGACAATCCGCTCTACTTGCTGTTCCGCATTCCGAATAACCCTCCCGTATCCAGCAGGGTCAGGAGTATCAGCTGTTAGAATTGTTGCACTTGCTCCTGATTGTTCATGGTGTTCAACTAATTTACGGAAGGTTTCTCCTGTAATGAGTGGTGTATCCCCACAAGCAACAATAGTTGTCCCTTCGGCATCTTTCAGTAAATCCTTCGCTTGTAGAACGGCATGGGCTGTACCCAATTGTTCTTCTTGAATCACAAATTCCGTTTGTGCTCCAATCTCTTCTTTTACTTTCTCAGCACCAAAGCCGACAACAGTAATCGTTTTATCTAAGTTAACGGCATTCAAATGATCTATAACATGCTGAACCATTGGTTTTCCGACTACAGGGTGCAGCACTTTATAAAGCTTTGATTTCATCCGAGTACCTTGCCCTGCAGCAAGAATGACAGCATAGCGTTTCGTCATAAAGAAACCTCCAATATTCTTCTAATTGTCCACTTTAAAATATATCGTAAACGTATAAGGATTTCAAGGGATTGCGGGAATATGCAGGTGTTTTTTTATGGAAAGGAAAGGAGGACAAAAAAAGAGGCTAACCTATGTAAGATTAGTCCCCCCTGTTTATTTATGGCCGATTTAGGAAGCGCCTGCTTCTTCGAATTCGACTTCACTTTCTCCTGATTGTCGGTACGCCTCAAGTACTGCGTCCTGAATTTTATTTCTCGTATTAGAATTGATTGGATGGGCAATATCTCTAAATTCTCCATCCGGTGTACGTTTGGACGGCATCGCTACAAAAAGCCCATTATTCCCATCAATTACACGGATATCATGGACTACAAATTCCTGGTCCAAAGTAATAGATGCGATCGCTCTCATTCTGCCCTCAGTATTTACGCGGCGCAATCTTACGTCAGTAACTTCCACGATGTTTCACCACCTTTTCCCATTTGAACTCTATTTCTATAGTTCAACAAAAGTCTTAAAATTCCTGCTTTTATTTTAAAAAAGTTTCTTTTTGGTTAAAACAACTTTCAAAAAAGGGAAAAGGCAACTATTTTAGGGGAATTATTATCTATAATTCCCCGGAATGATCTCCATTTTCTTTTCTTCAGGATCAACATGTGAAATTTTAATAAGCGATGTATAGTTGGTAACCTTTCTTTCTTCTTCTTCATCGTCGGCTTCCGCAAATACACCAATCGCTTTTACCTCTGCATCAAACTCAGCAAGCAAATTCATAATACCAGTTATCGTTCCGCCTGCTTTCATGAAATCATCGATGATACAAACCTTAGACCCTTCTTTAAGGCTGCGTTTTGCAAGCACCATCGTTTGAATCTTTCTGGAGGAACCTGAAACATAATTAATACTTACTGAAGAACCTTCAGTCACTTGCGGATCTCTTCTGGCAATGACGACGGGGACATTCAAAAATGAAGCTACTGCATAAGCAAGGGGAATTCCTTTCGTCGCTACGGTGACAACGGCATCAATCTCTAGAGAAGCAAAACTGGAAGCAAAGATACGGCCAATTTCCCGGACTGTCTTCGGGTCGCCTAGCAAATCACTCATATATAAATATCCACCCGGTAAAATACGATCAGGATCCTTCAATATTTCACAAAGGCCTTGAATGAATTTCTCATTTTTTCCCTCTGTGTTTTTAGGAATGAATCGTACTCCCCCACTAGCTCCTGTCGTCCGATGGAGATATCCTATACCTTGCTGTTCAAATACATCATGTATAATATCTAGATCTTCACTGATGGAAGATTTGGTTGTATTACATAAATCCACAAAATAAGGTAATTGGGTATGTGTATGGGGATTTTCTAGAAAATATTGGGTTAACACGATCAAACGGTTACTTCTTTTCATTTCTACACCTCAAAACCCGTATATTTTTATCTAAATATACCATTTTCATACGTATTTAGGCAATAATTATCCTAAAAGACGGACTAAATAAACTTCATCACAAAATCCCCGCATCCCATTATAAATCCGCTTTGCTTTCTGATGTTGCTGGACTAAACCATAAACTGTAGGGCCTGTTCCACTCATCAGTACACCAGGAGCCCCTAAATTCTTCATAGAATCTTTGATTCGTTTCACTTCTGGATGCAATCCCATCGTAATCGATTCTAAAGAGTTTTCGATATGCTTGCATATCCCTGAGAAATCCCTCTTATAAAGCGCTTCAATAAGGGCGTCGTTATCCGGATGGACCAATTCATCCACATTCACATGCTGAAAGATCGTTCGAGTGGAAACACCAATATTTGGTTTTGCCAGAACGACCCAACACGGTGGTGGAGAAGGTAATTTTTCAATGATCTCTCCGTATCCTTTAGCAATTGCCGTCTCCCCGTAAAGACTAAAAGTGGCATCTGAACCACATTTCGCTGCAACAGGAGCAAGCTCAGAAAGCTCCAAGTCTAGATTCCATAAGCGGTTAAGACCACGCACGACAGCCGCAGCATTCGTACTTCCTCCCCCTAAACCTGCAGAGACTGGAATGTGTTTATCAATTTTAATGTGAACGCCTTTTTTAATACCAAATTTATCTTTAAATACTTTCGCTGCTTTATATGCCAAATTCCGTTCATCGTTTGGTACGTAACGGCTTTCTAATGAGATTTCTATCCGATCGTCATCAAGAGAGGTGAATTCCAGGCGATCTGCTAAATCAATTGTTGTCATAACCATTTCCACATCATGATATTCATCCGTTTCCCGTTTACGCAATACATCAAGGGATAGGTTTATTTTTGCTGGTGCTTTCTCTATGATTGTCATGATCTTCACCTGCTTCAATAAAAAGTTAAACAAATTGTACCATAATCGATAAATAGTGGCGACTTCTATGGTAATCACCCAATAGCTAGTATATCTATAAAGAAAAAAAGACAAACCACCTATGGTTTGTCTTTTCCGATACTTTCCTCCGCCATTTGAATGGCTCGCTTCACCATATTACCGGCGTCTCTGGCCTTAATCCCGCCCCAGCCTTCTTGTTTCACCGTGTCGTAAAATCCTAACTCTTTGGCAATTTCTTCTTTCAACTGGTCTGACATAACTCCTCTACGCCTTCCCATGAAAAAACAGCTCCTTTTTGTTATGGCATTTACGACACCCTTAGTTTAACCGATTGTGCATCAGCAACTCCCGGAAGCTTACGGGAACAAAGGGAAAGTTTAGCACAAAAGCGAAAGCGCCTGTTTTAACCGATAAGTTTTATATCTAGGCACGATATTTATGTGAATAACAAATAGAAACACCAAAAAATAAAGCAGTAGGTATTCTACTGCCTTCATGTATATTTCTCTATTTCTGATCTAAAAATTTAAGTTCAACAGTCTCTGTAAGTACGTCTGCATAGCTATAAGAAACACGTTCGAATGCATTTTCGTCTTGATCGAGCTCAACGATGAACACAGAAGGATAAGTTTCCGCCAAAACACCGGATCTAACAATTGTTTTCTTTCTGCCGCCGTTTGCTTTCAATTTCAAACGCCTTCCAATTCGGCAATCAAGACCTTGCTTAATTTCGTTCAATGTTTTCGCCAATAGACTCCACCTCACTGTAATTTATTATAACACAGGCTTGTTCGGTAGTCAAATGAAACTAAATATTATAACAGCATACCAATTTACCTGTCAACAATAATATTTTGGCTATTACACGTATTATTTCTAGTTGTTAACTTTTTATGTATGATTTGACAATATTTATTCTGTATCCTACTTTCATACTATAGTATGGACTAAATATATAAATACTATGTAACGGGACAAGGCTTACCCAGTCCCTAAATCGTCAAAATTCCTTGATATTTTCATCATCAGGTTGATCTGTATGCTTTTCTGCCTCTTCAATGAACGGTAGTCCTGTCCGCAAAAGACCGCGGGTCTCAATTCCTCCCATGCCCTTCTCACCTGTTAGTGTATTCCGGACGGCATCGGAGACATTAACACTCTCCATAAACGGTGTATAAGCTATTTTTGCAGCAATATAAACTGGATCTAGAGCGTGGATATTAATCCGATAAGGAGAGCTGGCAAAGTTAGCCCCAGCTCGAATCATTGACTCAAAATGAGATTGACAAGCACCAGCAAAAATGACTAATTGATCTAGATGTGGATTGACCCTTCTTGCTTCTCGGACCGTTTCCACAAAGTATTTGGAATTACGATAAGCACGTAAATCTTTCTTTTCCCCTTTGTTTTTAGAATAGGAGTCATGACCTGTAATGACAATGATATCAGGTTGGATTCTTTCAATAAGCGGACCAACGGCCTGTGGCATTTCTTTTTCCGACAAATGCACTCCATGGACATGTAAGCCTATGCGCTGATATAGGCTGATACATTTTCTTAAATATATTAGGTCACCATCTAAATGCAACACCTTCGCAGGCAGTTGAAAATAAGATAAATTCCGTTTGTATCCACCACTGATCTGGTGCGTCTTTTTCTCTCGCATCAACTGATAATCTTGACGGAACAACCGATATGAAAACTCTTCTTTTTCCTTTGACTTCTTTTGTATTTTTTCCAAGTCTGTTCGAACTGCAATGGTTAAATCATCGAGCGGAGCATCCGCTTCAAGACGTAATTCGACTCCAAGGAGCTGTACAATCTGTTTATCTACATTTGAGACTCGAAATACAATATCATGGTTATATGACTTCCTTGTAACGATATCTCCAATTTTTATATCCATCTACACACCTCAATCGCCCAGGATTACTTCTATAGGCTATGTCAAAAGGATTGAATTTGTGCTTATACCCAAAATATATCTAACCTGCCTCACCATATCGGTTGGTTCTGAACCAATTTCCCAGTCTTTTTAAAAGCGGTGACTCCGTAATGTATGAAAATAATTGAACGGAACACACTATGGCTAGTGCTTGTTGGCATGAATATACTTAGGAGGTTTAATATGGGGATATTTAGTGGGAATCCAAAAGAACAACCGCTGCATTATGGTGAGGTATTTGGAATATGGTCGTATTTAATGACAGCTAAAGGTACAGTCGCCGCCAATCAAACGCAATATAATCACGCAGGAGATGAAGATCTTAAGAAGATGTTAGAGGAAGCCATTCGTTGCAGCCAGGAGGAAATTAAGCAGATTGAAGCTCTTTTAAAGGTAAACGGCGTAGGACTGCCTCCAACGCCTCCAGAAAGGCCACACGCCCACGCAGAGGATATTCCTGTTGGAGCAAGATTTGCAGATCAGGAAATGGCAACAATGCTCGGAGCACAGAATTCAGCTGGTTTAGTGGCGTGCAGCACCATCATGGGAGAATCTATTCGTGAAGATATTGCTATGATGTTCGGTCAATTCCACATGCAAAAAGCATCCTTTGGCGGTAAACTCTTACGTATGATGAAGGAGAAAGGTTGGATTGTACCACCACCACTTCATAATTATCGGTTAGAAGATCATTAACATATGTTAAATCGAAAAACGGCAGTACGCTAAAAGCGTACTGCCGTTTTTCGTTTATCCATTTATTTCCTCATATAGCCCGTCCGCTAACCTTGCAAACTCCTCGATCGTTAGAGATTCGCCTCTGCGACCACCGTCAATCTCCACACGGTCCAACACTTTTTGCAATGTTTCCTTATCCATCTCTTGCAAATGATTTGCTAAATTATTTCTTAACGTCTTCCTTCTCTGTGCGAAACTCGCTTTCATCACACCAAAAAAGAAATCCTCATCTTTCACAAGAACAGCCGGTTCATCCCGTAATTCAAGTTTAAGTATGCTGGATTCAACGTTCGGCTGCGGATTAAATACCGTCTTAGGCACATTCATCACAACTTTGGCATTCGTATAGTATTGAATGGCAATGGTTAATGAACCATAACTTTTTGTATTCGGTTTAGCAGCCATACGTTCAGCTACTTCTTTTTGGATCATAACCGTAATACTCTCCAGCGGCAACCGATCGCGAAGCAGTTTCATCAAGATTGGGGTAGTAATGTAGTAAGGCAAATTAGCCACGATATGAATCGGCTGATTTTCTTCAAATTGTTCTTTGATCACTTGGTGCACATCAGCTTTTAATATATCTTGATGGAGTACTTCAATATTGGAATAATTCTTCAACGTATCCTGTAATATCGGGAGCAAGCGCTGGTCTATTTCGAAAGCAACAACCTTATCTGCATGGATAGCCAATTGTTCAGTCAAAGCACCTATTCCTGGTCCAATTTCAATGACACCAGCAGACTTATCTACACCTGCATGCTTTAATATATTCTCTAAAATATTTGGATCAATAATAAAATTTTGCCCAAGACTCTTTTTAAATGCAAAACTATATTTTTTTAAGATTTCTTTCGTCCTGGATGGGGTTGCGATAAATTTAGTTGACATCTTCATCCTCCTGTTGGATGGCTTGCACCGCCGCTTCAAACTCTTCTTTCGTTATCTGAAACTGATTCAGTCGTTTCAGTAGTTGTTTACCATTAGTATGTCCGATTTGTAAATATTCACCAAGCCTACGTCTTCGTTCATGAGCCTCATTCACACCAATTAAACGATATTTGATCAAGTCACTTTTTGTAATATCACCTTGTTGCTGTTCCGTCAGTTCATATACCTGACTGAGAGCTTGACGAATCCCTTCTGGACTAGCATGTTCGATACCTAAGCTATTGTTATGGGGATTCTTTGCTCTAGCCTCATTTTGGGTAAGGAAAGCATGTTTGCAACCAGGAACCGCTTGATCTACGATATGCCGGATACGTTCACCAGGATAATCAGGGTCTGTAAAAATAATTACTCCCCGCTTTTCTTTAGCATGACGTATCCGATTGATAATTTCCTTATTGATTGCAGATCCATTTGTTTCAATTGTATCTGCTTCAATCGCCTGATTAATTTTTGCCGTGTCGTCTTTTCCTTCAACGACGATGATTTCTTTAATCTTCAAGTTCTTTCCTCCTACCACAAAAGCGTAAGCACCCTCGCAGGCTAAATTCGCGACATATGCTCAGCACCTGCGGCTATTCCACGAACAGCTTTAAAGAGTAGTAATAATATTTTCCCGCACTGCACAAAAATAAAAGCTCTTCCCCTGATTTTAACACGAGAAGAGCATATTGCCTAAGTATTCTATTAGTCAAGAATTTTAATCGTTACTGTACGGACTCCCCAATCATTCGCTGCATCTTTATTTGGAACATGTACATCAATGCGATTACCACGTATTGCTCCGCCAGTGTCTCCAGCTACCGCTTCACCATAGCCTTCCACCCACACTCTAGTCCCAAGTGGAATGACAGTGGAATCTACTGCAATCACTTTTTGATTTGGGTTTGATTTCAAATCAATTCCCGTTGATGTTACTCCAGAACACCCATTACAATCGGCGGTGAAAGCACTTGCTGTAACAGTCATCGACTTACCACCACTAGATTCTGAGGATTTGCTTGATAATGTAACAAGCTTTCCACCAGAGTTTGTCGATGCTGTTTGCTGCATAGGTTCCTTCGTACCAACTGCAACAACACGGTTTTTACTTTCCTTTATGATTTCTTCCTCAATCAGCTCACGGGAGACTTCTTCACCATTTTCCTTTGTGATTTTATACCTTCTGACCACTTCACCATTCTCTCCCTGAGTGATCACTTGTTCTTTCCCTTTCAGAAGGGTATCATCTTCTTGTTTTTCTGTCTTAAATTCAATATCTTCGGAGATTTCTTTCATTTCAGATGTAACACGGACAATATTAACCTCTGTATCCTTTGTTACTGCTTTATCTAATGCTGGTTTGATTCGATCTTCTCCATTCAACTCAATGCCATTAGCTTGCAGGAGCTCATCCACGGTTCCACCAGTTGTATATACCTCAAGCTCTTTCCCACCATCATTTACTGCAACGTTGAACGCCTGCTTTACAATAATCTCCAAGCCATCAAATAACGCTTCGGCAGTGGAATGGGAAATTTCGTCATGCTCAGAAAAAGATAAATCATTCTCCTCGAAGAAACTCTGTACTGTTTCTTCTGTTGTATAGTAAGTTTCAGGGTTTCCATCGATGTCAACGGTAACCTGCTTTGCTGTCTTATAATCGATTGTCATTCCATCTTCAATTGGTGTTTCTTGATCATGAGATAACTCATCATAGGCACCAACTGCAATTCCCATTTCTGAAAATAGTTCTCCCACCGTCTTCTTGTGGGTATTTACGATTTGTTCTTCTCCGTTGTCTATGATAGTAACTTCTGCTTTAGAAGCTTCGACTACTATCAAACTCGTAAATAATACGAGAGCTAAGACACCAAATCCAGAAAGAACCATTTTCGTTCTGGATCCTAGCATTAGCTTATGAATTAATTTCATGCTCCTGCCTCCTTGTTCGAATCGATTATAGTAATTGATTGTATGTGAAGTCAAAGCCATTCCGTTTACAATCAAGTTACATTTCTATTACACTTCGATTCGATTTATATTTCAAAGCTACCAAACCCTTGAACCACAAGGGTTTGAAGTTTTGCGTAATATTCTATCAATTATCGATTAGGCTTAATATAAAGCTTCAAGGAGTTTAGGTTTTTCTGCTAATAAGACAATTATTACTTATATATTGCAATATTATAGGGAATTCGACATAGTTATCCCAAATGGTTTTCTCCAATGAGGAAACTTTAAGATAATAAGCTGATTCATCTTATTTAATGGCATATTTAGCGACATACATCCATTTTTAATCTCATCAAATAAAAAGAGGGCTCATTAGAGAAAAAGCTCTAGTTCGCCCACTTCGCTTTATGCTTTAATATTAAAAATCTGAAATGCATTTTCCGTTGTCTGCCTTTCCACTTCCTCTAAGGGGATACCTCGCAGTTCGGCAATTTGTTCTGCAACAAGTTTTACATAAGCAGGTTCATTCCGCTTCCCACGCTTTGGATGCGGCGCGAGGTATGGTGCATCGGTTTCAATCAGTAAACGCTCTAACGGAACTTCTTTGGCCACCTCTTTTGGAAGGGGGGCATTTTTGAATGTCACCGGCCCACCGAGAGATATATAAAAATTCATATCGAGAACTCGCTGGACATATTTTACCGAGTCATTGTAACAATGCATAATCCCGCCAACCATATGCGCTTCCTCTTCTTCGAGAATTTGGATAATATCTTCTGTAGCCTCCCGATTATGGATAATAATCGGCATATCCAGTTTCTTTGCAAGCCGGATTTGTTTACGGAATACATTAGCTTGTACATCTTTCGGAGATTTATCCCAGTGGTAGTCCAATCCCATTTCTCCAATGGCGACAACTTTGGGATGCTCGGATAATTCTTCTATCCAGGCCAGTTCTTTATCTGTCATATCAATCGCATCAACGGGATGCCAACCGACTGCAGCATAAATCGTTTCGTACCTTTCTGCAATTTCTATCGCAAGTGGGATTGTTTCGTGGTCAAAACCTACAACAACCATGTATTTAACACCTGTGTCAAACGCACGCTGAATCGTCTCTTCCCTATCTTCTTTAAATTGCCAAGCATTTAAATGTACATGTGTATCAAATAACAACTTCCCTACCTCCTATCTTTAAAAAGAAAACCCTGCTGAACGTAGCAGGGTATATAACAATTATGAAATCAGTGAACCATTTGGTACTCCTAGCGGTGCTTCAATCACCGTCAGCTTGCCATCGGCTTCTGCGGAGAGGATCATTCCTTGACTCACTTCTCCACGCATTTTACGCGGTTTCAGATTAGCAACAATGACCACTTTTTTGCCGACTAATTCTTCCGGGTTTGGATAATGCTCAGCAATCCCAGAAAGAATCTGACGATGTGCTTTATCTCCAGCATCAAGGCGGAATTTAAGTAATTTATCCGCACCTTCCACTTTTGAGCATTCAATAACTTCTGCAACTTTAAGCTCTACCCGATCAAACTGGTCAATTTTAATTTGTTTCTCTTTTGCAGAAATAAGTTCAGTTTCTTCCGGATTCCACTCTTCTTCCTTTGCAGATCCTCCAGCCATTTGAGCACGGATATAATCAGCTTCTTCCTCAGCATCAAGACGCGGGAAGATCGGAGTACCTTTTTTGATGACCGTTGCACCCTCTGGGAAATTGCCGAATTGTGCACGCTCCCAACTTCCTTCCGTTTCTACATCCAGGCCAAGTTGTTCAAAGATTCTCTTTGGTGCATTGGTGAGGAACGGCTGCAGCAGAGTAGCGGAAATTCGTAAGCTTTCAGCAAGATGAATCATGACACTTGCTAACTCGTCTCGCTTGTCCTCTTCTTTCGCAAGTTTCCACGGCTCTGTTTCGTCAATATATTTATTGGCACGTGAGATTAGACGCCATACATGCGACAAGGCACCACTGAACTGCATTTTCTCCATTTCTTCTTGATAATCCTCAATTACATCAGCAGCTGTTTGCTTCAGGTCTTCATCAAACTCCGTTACTACCCCCTGATAATTAGGTACGTGACCATCGAAATACTTATTAATCATAGCTACCGTACGGTTAAGCAAATTACCCAGGTCATTCGCCAAATCATAGTTGACACGTGATACAAAATCTTCCGGCGTAAATACACCATCACTTCCAAAGGCAACTTCACGCATGAGGTAGTAGCGAAGAGCATCGAGTCCATAACGCTCGACAAGCATCTCAGGATAGACAACATTTCCTTTTGATTTGGACATTTTTCCATCCTTCATTAATAACCAGCCGTGACCGAATACTTTCTTCGGTAAAGGTATATCAAGGGCCATAAGCATAATTGGCCAGTAAATCGTATGGAAGCGGACAATTTCCTTACCAACCATATGAACATCTGCAGGCCAGTATTTTTTAAACTTACTATCGTCTTCCGTACCATATCCGAGGGCTGTAATATAGTTCGCCAATGCGTCAATCCACACGTACACAACATGCTTAGGATTGCTCGGAACCGGAATACCCCAAGAAAATACCGTACGAGATACAGCCAAATCTTCCAAACCTGGTTTAATAAAATTATTAATCATTTCATTTTTTCTGGATTCCGGCTGAATGAATTCCGGATGTGTTTCATAGTATTCTAATAGTCGATCTGCATATTTACTCATTCTAAAGAAATAGGATTCTTCCTTGATAAGTTCACATGGATGGCCGCTATCCGGAGACTTACCTCCGACTACATTTCCATCCTCATCATATTCAACATCTACCAGCTGAGTTTCTGTGTAGAAGGTTTCATCAGGAATCGAATACCAGCCCTCATATTCATCAAGGTAGATATCACCCTGTTCAAGGAAGCGTTCAAAGATATCCTGCACCACTTTTTTATGCATCGGATCGGTTGTACGAATGAACTTGTCGTTACTAATATCCAACAGCTTCCAAAGCTTCTGCATTCCTTCGGCCATGTCATCAACATATTCTTTAGGAGAAACATTTAATTCCTTTGCCTTCTGTTCAATCTTCTGTCCATGTTCATCACTGCCCGTCAGATAGAACACATCGTATCCGGTCATCCGTTTATACCTAGCCATTACGTCACAAGCAATAGTGGAATAAGCATTACCGATATGTAGTTTCCCACTTGGATAATAAATTGGGGTTGTTATATAAAAGGTATTTTTTGAGTTACCCATAAGTGAACCTCCTCATTCTAGTATCATTAACTTATAAAATCTATTGTATCGATTATATAAGAATTTGCCAAATAATGTTTTAGCAAAACCGATGTATCTTCTTATATTTGACGCTTTAGGGATTTTTCAAATGCATTATAAACATTTCTTCAATAAAAGGGATAAAATGTCGTTAATTGGATATTGTGTTAATTATATAAAGTGTTGATTTAACTGTATTTAATGGCTACATCTGTATTAGATACATTATATATTCAAATATTAAATTATGTTATTATGTCGCTAATTGATTAATTCTTTATTGATAATGACTAAAAATTTATACAGATTCTTAACATTCATTATCCATTTTATATAATAATTTAACAGGCGAATTATCTGACTAGTGTATATTTTTGGAAATAAAATTGACATTATTTTCAGGTGTTGGTATTCTATTGCTTAGAAAGATTTTACTATTAGCTCTTTTGTATCATTTATTTTTATCAGTAGTTGCAGAAAAGAGAGATTAAAAAATCCACTGCAACTTATTTTGGTAAAGATAAAGATAAAAAAAGAAAAGGAAGCGTTTTCTATCAACAGTGAAACGATTCCGACATTTATTGGGGAGGATAAAATATGAAATCTACTGGCATTGTTCGCAAGGTCGATGAGCTTGGAAGGGTGGTCATCCCTATTGAGCTGAGACGTACACTGGACATCCATGAGAAAGATCCAATTGAAATCTACGTGGATGACGACAAAATTATTTTGAAAAAGTATGAATCTCGGATGAGTTGCCAAATT
This sequence comes from Oceanobacillus luteolus, assembly GCF_023715655.1. GTDB lineage: Bacteria > Bacillota > Bacilli > Bacillales > Amphibacillaceae > Oceanobacillus > Oceanobacillus luteolus. Next base: position 20,685 of record NZ_JAMBON010000008.1, read on the forward strand.
ACTGGTGAAGTCTCAGATGATAACTTGCTTTTAGCAGGGGGTAAACTGATTCTAAGTAAGGAAGGCGCAGCAGCATTAGTTAAAGAAATCGAATCCCGTCTTGTTGCTGAATAAATATTAAAGATAAAATAGAATAAACTGGGTGAAATATCCTACCCAGTTTTATTTTTGTGTATCCCTATTCTTCAATATGGTAAGTTTGATAAACCGTCCGCTTTGGAACCCCTCGATCCTTCGCTACCTGTTTAATTGCTTCTTTACTCGAAATCCCTTCTGTTTCGATATAGTGGTCCACATGTTCCTTTACACCAAGATTAGACCACCAGTTATCTTCAGCATCTTCTGCTCCTGCTTCTGCTCCTTCCACAACAATAACAAATTCACCTTTCAGTTCATTTGTCTTAACCCAGGCCAATAAGTCATCCACCGTTCCGCGAATATATTCCTCGAAACGTTTTGTGAGCTCCCGTGCTAATGCTACTTTTCTATTCCCTAGGGTGTCTCGAATATTCTCAAGTGTATCTTTCACACGAAATGGTGATTCATAAAAAAGCAGTGTTGCAGATATTTTTTTTAAATCTGTAAGTGCTTCTATTTTTTCTTTCTTCTTACGTGGTAAAAATCCATAAAAATAAAATTCATTGGTAGACATACCAGAACCTACGAGAGCGGCGAGTGCAGCATTTGCTCCAGGCAAGACAATCACTTTGACATTTCGCTTCAACGCTTCTTCCACTAAACCAGAACCTGGGTCAGAAATAGCCGGCATACCCGCATCACTGACAACAGCAATCTTCGCCCCCTCTTCCGCTTGGCGGATTAGATCTTCTATTTTCCCTAAATTAGAATGCTCGTGATAGCTTGTTAGCGGTGTGTTTATTTCGAAATAATTAAGGAGTTTTTTCGTATTCCTCGTATCCTCTGCCGCTATAACATTTGCTGTTTTCAATGTATTTAACGCACGATATGTAATATCCTCCAAATTGCCGATTGGGGTTGGTACAAGAAATATTGCACCTTCTGCTTCATTATCAAAACTTTTTTGGATCATCATGTCAGCAAGCACTTCTTTCCATTGCTCTCGATTAATTTCTCCTTTTCCGGACGGGAGAGCTGTTTAATTTGATATTCACGCCGCATAGCCTCTTCCTTTGTTGGAAATTCCTCCATGTAAGCGACTTTAAAAGGACCCCGGCCACGCGTATATTTGGCACCTTTCCCCATTTCATGCATTTTTAATCGATGAGGCAGGTTGTTTGTATAACCTGTATAGAGTGTATCATCCTTACATTTCAATATATATACGAGATGTACTTCATCCATAAATGATACTCCTAGCTTCCTCTGTATACGTCCCGTCATCATTGTAAATGTAGAGCGGGGGGAGGATTTTTATATCGGGTTTCCCATCACGGATTCCCTCGAATAAAAGCATATTCGCTTCTTTACCTCGCTTTGGATAAACAAACTGGATACGTTTAGGCTCCAATTTGTATTTCCGGAATAAATCAATGATATCCACCAGCCTCCCTGGGCGATGAACCATTGCAACTTTACCGCCTGGGCGGACATGCAGCTTGCACGCTTTCACTACATCTTCCAGTGTACAATATACCTCATGACGTGCAATCGTCAAATAATCATTGTCATTATGCTCCGTCGACTTCGGTGAGCGGAAGTACGGGGGATTACAAGTTACAACATCAAACGTACTGTGGCCCAGCACCGGTTGCATTTCCTTCAGGTCACCAAGAAGGACTGAGATTTGATCCTCAAGCTCGTTCACTTCAATACTTCTTTCCGCCATGCTGAAAATACGTTCTTGTATCTCCACACCGGTAATTTTCGCTTGTGTACGTCTTGATAACAACAAAGGAACCACTGCATTCCCCGTACATAAATCAAGTATTGACCCACGCTTGATTGGAATATGTGCAAAATGAGAGAGCAGCACAGCATCCAGTGAAAATGCAAAACTGCTCGGGCTCTGTATTATTTTCATTGATTCATCGGCCAATAAATAGTCGAGCCGTTCATCGTCGTATAGTTTTACCATGATGGTGTCCTTTCTATTCCAATATTAAATTTTACAAAGACTGAGTGACCTTTCAGGAGAGCGCCGTAGTGTACTTCGGATTAAGTCACACATAGTCTTACGAGAATATATGAAGCTTCTGTAGACTATTAATAAACAACCTGTAATTCGGTTGATTTTCCTATACATTGAAGAAAACTGCCCTACTTTAAGAATAGGACAGTTCAAGTTTAAAGCATTATTTTCTCTTTGCAAAGAAATCCAAACAAAAAATACAATCTTCATTCTGTCGTGGACTTCCAAATTCTAAGTTACAGATATGGAATCCTTCATCATAAAGCCTTGCGAGGTTGTCACGTCCTTCTCCCGGGAGATATTCCTTCGTTTCCTCGCCACTCTCTTTCGCTTGTTTTTCTTTTTCCTGATTCGTTTGCTCCAAATGATTGCGCAAATTATGATTTTCAACTTGCAGGCGATGATTTTCTTCAAGGACACTACTTAGTTTTCCCTTCAATTCGCCAAGTCGTTCATACAACTCACCAATTTGCTTTTCCATATCGGCAACTTGGTCAAATATTTCTCTGTTATTCACGCCCACTCACCTCTTTATCACGCATTAACCGGCTGAAACCTTCCATTTTTATAACAAAATTGGAGAATGGAATGCAGCCCGCAAATTCCTGACTCGTTCGACTGACATTCAATGAGGATAGAAGCCGATTAACGTGAGTATCTATTAAAGTAAGTCCATTAGCACGTTCAGCGCCTTAAATAACCCATTGAATGCAGCGTCATCTTATTTTGTGGTCTGCGCTAAGATTCCTTCTTCAATCATTTCATCTAATGTATATTCAATCGTGCGTTCATGTTCTGTTAATTCAATTTGCACGAGTTTTTCCAATATGTTTAGTCCAACGACTTTTCCTTTTCCATGTGGAGTCTTAACGGATTCACCAAAGTCTGGCATCTCCCGTTTAGCTTCTTCATAATGGTCATTTTCATACTTTAAGCAACACATTAATCTTCCACATAATCCTGAGATTTTTGCTGGATTGAGAGAGAGATTTTGATCTTTCGCCATTTTAATGGAGACCGGCTCAAAGTCCCCTAAAAACGTTGAACAACAAAGCATTCTACCGCACGGTCCAATACCACCCAGCATTTTTGCTTCATCGCGTACACCAATTTGGCGTAACTCAATTCTTGTCTTGAACATAGCTGCAAGATCTTTAACAAGATTTCGGAAATCAATCCGACCATCTGCTGTAAAGTAAAAAATAATTTTATTTCTATCAAATGTATATTCAACATCGACTAGATTCATTTCCAAGTCATGTTCTTTCACCTTTACGGAACAAGCTTCCAATGCTTCTTTTGCTTGTCGCTTATTCTCAACGACAGTTCGTTTATCTTCTTCCGTTGCTACACGGATAACCTTCTTCAAAGGAAGTACAACATCTTCTTCATCGACCTTCTTACTGGCAATGACAACTTTCCCGAACTCAATACCACGAATTGTTTCTACGATCACATAACTATCAAGTGTGATATCTTCTTCCCCCGGGTCAAAATAATATATTTTACCCGCTTTTTTAAAGCGGACACCTATAACTTCTATCATTCTAATTTTTTCACCTCTTCATTTGCAGTACAAGCTGCTCCATTACTAATGTAGGCTGTACATTTTGCGAGAGTTTCCGTTTGGCCTGGATAATTAAATCGAGTAGTTTCGATAAATGGTTTTGCGAAAATCTCATCGAGGTCTTCTCTAGTAATGTATCATTTGGTTTGAAAACGGTCATCTTCCCCTCATTACCAATATGGTAGTAAAGAACATCACGTAAAGATAGGAGCAGCAGATCAAGCCCCCGTTCGTGATCTTTTCTCTCTTTAAAATGCGTAAGCCACTTACTATGGAGATAGAGATAGATATTCTCAGGCCTTGTGGTTAGCATTTCTATTAATTGTAACACTAGCGTTCTCGCTTCCACAAACCATTCGTCTTCAGAGAGCTGAAACGCATCATCTAAATTATTCGTAAGCGCACTCATCAGGAATGCATCCTGTTCTTTCATCCCTTCACTGATCAACTGTTTTTGGAACTGGAGAGGATTAAGTGGTTTTAAGTCTATCACCTGACAACGGGAGCGAATCGTTGGAAGAATCGACCCACTATTTTCAGTGAGCATCATCGCAGTCGTCTGTTTACTTGGTTCCTCTAAAAATTTAAGGAGGCTGTTTGCCGCGTTTACCGTCATCCTATCAGCATGTTTAATAACATAAACCTTCTGATTGGACTCCATACCTGAAAACGCGAATTCCTTTTGCAGGTGCCTCACTTGCTCTTTTGATATAGATAAACCCTCTGGCTCGATCCAATGGACGTCCGGATGGTTGCCAGATAGGATACGTTTGCAATTATTACATGTGTTGCACGGTTCTATTCCTTGCTTGTTTTCACAAAAAAGACTCATTGCCATTACAAGGGCGATCCGTTCTTTTCCCGTGCCTCGTTCACCTTGCAGGAGGTACGCATGAGAAATTCGGCCTTTTTCCAAACTGTTGGTGAGAATAGTCGTTGCAAGTGGCTGTATTTCTGCAATTTTAGACCAAGTGTTCATGAGTATCCGTCCCTTTTCGTCCAACACTAACGCTCAGGCAGCCATGAAACTTATTTGAAAAGACCTGGAAGTTCGACGCGAGAAACACGCCAAACTTCCCGTCATTCACAGTCCATCTGCTGCTAAATGAGCGTGTGCAATTTGTTGTTACGTATATATGTTAATCAGCAGACCTTTGATTTCACCGATGTGACCAAGTATGTCCACTGTCTTCTTTTCCTGATTCATAACATCTTCCGTTAATTCCAATAACTTCTCGTCGATTTTCTTTAAAATCGTAAGTTTACGGCTACTTCCATCAAAACCGATGGAATGGCCTTGTTTTAATTGATAACTGTTTGATACAGTTTCTTCTAAAAAACCTTTAATCAATCGTTTGAACTTTGTAAGCTCACGTAATGTGCGATAATGTGCAAGTTTTTCACCTTGACTTGCAATATTTTTAACCAATTCTTCAAGCTCTTGTTGTTTTACCTTTAGAGACTCAGACTGTACGAGTTTTTGGAAGGATTGGGTTTCAGCTGGTGCAGTTCTTGTTACCTTAACTTCTGTCTGAGATTTAAATTCTTGGCTGATTTTCATTCATGCTCCGCTCCTTCCAAGTTCACTTTTTCCTTTTTAAAACTGGACAAATTGTTCAATTGGCAGAATAAATACAGTTGCACCGCCAACTTCTACTTTAACTGGCTTCGGAATATAAGAGTCTGCACTGCCACCCATTGGCGAAATCGGTGCAACCATCTGTTCACGCTGCGAACAGTTATCTCTAATTACCTTTAGAGCTAAGTCTACTTGGTCATCGTTACAACCAATCATCAAGGTTGTATTTCCTTCTTTTAGAAATCCACCAGTAGATGCAAGTTTTGTTGTTTTGAAATCCTCATCACCTAGTGCATTAACAAGTCTGTTGGAATCCTTATCCTGAATAACCGCCATAATTAATTTCATTTGCCAGCTCCCCCTTGTTTTTTAAAGTAAGCTAAAATACAATCCAATGCACTTTTTTCCACAGCTGCAAGAGCTTGGTCGGCATTGATTTTTTGAATTCGGTTTGGAAATCGATCATGAAGAATGTTATAGCCTTCATAAACTCTCTGATGAAAGTCCAGTCTCTCCAAATCTAACCGGTTTCTTTCTCTATCTTTATTCGCCGCAATTCGCTCTAATCCCTTTTTTGGATCAATATCAAATAAAAGAGTTAAGTTTGGCATGATATCTTTGATGGCAAATTGATTGATTTCATAAACCTCTTCGATTCCAAGACCCCGTGCATGCCCTTGGTAAGCAAGGCTAGAGTCAATAAAACGATCGCAAAGAACGATTTTTCCTTGCTGTAATGCTGGGAGAACTTTTTCCACAAGATGTTGTCTGCGGGCTGCAGCATAAAGGAGTGCTTCCGTACGCTCCTCCATTTTCGTATTGACCGGGTCAAGAATGATGTTCCGGATTTGCTCAGCAATATCAATGCCACCTGGTTCTCTCGTTGTAAGGACCTCGTAACCCATTTCTGTCAAAGTATTGGTTAATGCTTGAAGTACGGATGTCTTTCCCGCACCCTCCACACCTTCAAATGTAATAAAATATCCACTCACGTCTGCTTCTCCTTCAGGTTGCTCATAAATATACGTATGCCTTCTTCCCGTTGCTGGATTCTCACCCCTTGCTCGATAAGCTGGTTGATTGCTGTATAGTGCTCCAGTGTAACGATTTCTCCTTTTGAAATTAGAGGAATCCCCGGTGGATACGGAATCACCGGCTCTGCTGCAATTTCACCTATTGCTTTTTCAAAAGGGATAAGCTTTTGTTTCAATCCTTCCATTTCCCGGTAAGTTAAGGCTAATTCTTGAATCGTACTGGTAAAATAGTTTACCACTTCTATTGTAGCATGATTTCCATTGTTTTTTAATGCTTCCATCACGTATTTCAGGACTTTTTTCAGACGTGCCCATTCACTGAAAGGGCCTAAACCAAAAATAAAAAGTATTTGCCTGTCTGTAGTCAGTTCCGGATAAATTCCTTGTTCCTCAAACAACCTCGCAGCCTCTTTTGCAGTATACCCATCTTTAAGCTGAATCGTTAATTTTAACGGATCGTCAGATGGAATGATGTCCCAGTGACTGACTGCCTCCCGAAATAATGCTTTTATTTTGTCGATGTCTTCTAAGATTTGTTGGATCCTCTCCTGATTCAGCATGGCGAGATAATATCTTGCAATATCTAAAGAAGCCATTAATGGATATGACGGGCTGCTCGATTGCAGCATCTGCAATCGATATGCCAGACTTTCCTTTGTGATCAGCTTCGATTTTATATGTAGATAAGAAGCCATCGTCATTGCCGGAGCCGTCTTATGAGCCGAATGGACGACGACATCCGCGCCAAGCTCGAGGGCAGACTTTGGAAATGGTTCCCCTAAAGCGAAATGCACTCCATGGGCCTCATCTACAAGAACGGGAATATTCCGGTCATGAGCGAGCTCAATCATCGTTTTGATATCATAAGTACGACCAAAATAGTCGGGATAAGTAAGGATGACAGCTTTAGCATCCGGATGTTCATCTAGTGCTTTTTCAAGTGTATTAATCGCTGGACTGGTGAATCTCTCCACTTTGGCATCATACTCCGGTGCAAGAAAGACCGGTCTCACACCAGCAAGTTCCAGCCCATTCAAAATCGACTTATGACTATTTCGCTGAACAATCACTTTATCATTTTGCTTACACGCAGCAAGAATCATCGCTAAATTTCCTACCGTGCTGCCATTGATAAGGAAGAAGGTATGATCAGATTGGAAAAACGCACTCGCCAATTTTTCTGCTTCAGCAATTGCTCCATGGGGAGCGTGAAGGTCGTCTAAGCCCGGTAGTTCGGTCATATCCAGTTTTAAAATATGTTCATAATATGACTTCGCCTGCTCCGGAAAGATAACCCCACTTTTATGGCCAGGAACGTGAAATGATATGGATTTGGTAGTGGAAAATTCTTCTAGCATTTGTAAAATCGGGATGTTTTTCTGGTTCATTGGAGACTCCTCCGTGATTTTTGGTTATATTCTTTAGTTTATCATAGAGTGAGCAGGGCTGGGGGTGCGAGGAACTGGCTTGATACAGCGGATATTTGTGAATTTGAGCATTATTATCTTGGACTTGAGCATCTTTACTGCCAACTTGAGCATTTTTAATGGGTATTTGAGCATTTATCTGGTAGATTTGAGCATTTACCTATACATCTAATAGATGATAAGGTTCGAGCTTATATTCTAGTCCGCTTTTTATCCCATAGCTTTCTAACTTCTCCTTTTGTAATAATTGCTTAACAATATGTCTAGACTCCAACTGCAAAAACTCCCTCGCTTCTCGATTTTTTATATATTCATTAACTAATAGTCCGTATTCCGCCAATGCACGTCTATGAGCTTTTTTCGAGGCTGCTCTACAATAATAACAAAGCCATTTTCCTCCTTTACGTATCATTGGTGCTTGCAAGCATTCTGGACAGATAACTCCTTTTATTAATTCCCCATAAGAAATTTTGTATTTGGCCAGAAGATCTTCTTTTTTCTCGGAGTGTGCAGCAAGTAACCGATTGGAAATCTCCATCAATTGGTCTCCTGATAGTCTTGCTACCGGGTACATCTTTTCAAATTCCTCAATTTTATCAAGCAGCTTATCCTTATGCATAACCATTTTGGGCAATTCATTATTATTGGTATGATTTTTAAGGATGGTATTCGAGTTACTATAGACTACAATTTTTTCAATTGGAAGGGAGGGGAAATCGTACTGCCTTAGCCAGCGGAGTAGTCGGAGGTGTTGCAGTTTCACTTGAAATACCGGATTGGTAAATGCTTGTTCTTTATCAACTTCTTTTCGTATTACCTGTCCCATTTCATCAAATATGACATGGTCACGAATATTTTTTACTTCTATGATCAGTAAGTATTGTGCAGACAATAGTAGAATATCAATTTGGAAATAACTCTGATTATCCTTGATGCGTAGATATTGGAAGATAAGATATTTTTCTGGAGGAAGGAAGTTCAGCATATACTGAAGGTCTTGTTCTCCGTTATATCCGGCGCGTATGTTTCTTGCTCTTGAATCAATGATTTCTTTTTGAGGATGATTTTGAGGAACCCTTTCGTTTAAAGCTTCATGCTGCAGCAATTCGATCGGAGGTTTAAGAGGTTTAATAATCAACGATACACTACCTTTCATATGTATTTTCTCGTTGCTTTATATTCGGCAAAAGGGAGAAAAATCCTGCATGAAGGGCGAGTTTAATTTCTACGACAATAACCTACATTACAAAAACAAATAAAAAAGCCTTTGCTTTATACAAAGACTCTAGGAAAATAGTTGCTGTTGATTTACACTTTTTAATTTCTGTACATAGTAGCGGTATTTTTCTTCACGTGGTTCAGTATGGATGATATTATACTCACACTCTTGGCAAATAAACATTGTATAAAGATGAATACCATGTTGCTTTTCTTCTTCACATATACCACAAGTTTTAAGCGTCTTTGCTTCCATTTCCCCACCTCCATGAAAGTAGTATCTCCTAATCTTATGATTTCTATTCATGGAATGTGAATATTACTATTTTCATAATAAAAAAATGGACCGTATACGTAGGGTCCAATTTTTGATCTCATGTTGAAACGGATATATACCCTGACATTCTGGCCCATTTTTATAATATGAAAATATGGATTGCGACCAAGGATGCCACTCCGAAAAGGCCCAATATCCCGGAAACAAGTGCAGTGAAGAGGTTAATCGGGACATGAATACCAAAATTGGCTCCGAAAACGTTGACGAAAAATAATAATAATACCCCGATTACTAGTTTCACAGACCCTTGTCCGAGCAGTTTCATTGGTTTCACCGGTGCTCCAACGGTAAGCAACAAAATAATAATGGAAATCATTATGATAATTACCATGGTTGAGCTCATTCTTTAACAATCCTCCTACAACTCAAGTCTAACGAGAACAAGATTCGAACTCCATGTCCCACTTAGTCTATGTATATGTATTTACATATAAAAAAAGACTAAGGTTCAACTTAGTCTTTTAAATATCCAATGCATTAACATTTCGGCGTCGCGCTTCCCGGAGCAAATATAAATATTTGGCCTCAGCAAGTTTCTCGGCAGCTCTGCTTTCAAGGGTGCGTTCAATACTCCTTGAGCCTAATTCGCGAATTTGTTTCCACTCTTTTTCTACTACAAATATCGCATGCAGCAGCTCCGCATCCACCTGTTTTTTATTCAATTTCCTTGCCATGTTCTTCACCCGAATTCTATAATTCTCTTCTTCCCTCTAACGCTCTTGATAGTGTCACTTCATCCGCATATTCTAAGTCACCGCCAACCGGTAGTCCGTGGGCGATTCTAGTTGTGCGGATACCAGATGGTTTCACAAGTCGAGAAATATACATCGCTGTTGCTTCCCCTTCAATATTGGCATTGGTCGCAAGGATGATTTCTTTTACTTCTTCATCCTTCAGGCGATTAAGTAAATCAGGGACATTGATATCTTCTGGGCCAATTCCATCCATCGGTGAAATCGCACCATGAAGAACATGGTATTTACCATTAAATTCTTTCATTTTTTCCATAGCGATAACGTCTTTCGGATCCTCGACTACACAAATAATCGATTCATCCCGATGCGGATCGGAACAAACTGCACAAACTTCCTTATCCGTAATGTGGCCACAGATCGAGCAATGAGTAAGCTCTCTCTTCGCATTGACCAACGCGTTTGCAAAGTTCAAGACATCATCGTCCTTCATATTCAAAACGTAAAAGGCCAGACGAACAGCGGTTTTGGGACCGATTCCTGGCAATTTCATAAAGCTATCAATAAGCTTTGAAATCGGTTCTGGGTAATACATGAACTTTTCCTCCTAAACAATAAGGGAAAAAAGCACCTGCTAAAAACAGGTACTTTTTCAATCCATTAGAATGTGTTTAAAACATTCCTGGCATATTTAAGCCTTTAGTAAATTGTCCCATCGTTTCATTTGATTTTTCGTCAACCTGATTTAAAACATCGTTTGTTGCAGCAATGATCAAATCTTGCAGCATTTCGATATCATCTGGATCGACAACTTCTTCTTTAATCTGAACGTCTGTGATCTCTTTTTTACCGTTGGCAATCACAGTTACCATACCGCCACCAGCAGAAGCTTCAAATGTCATCTCATGAAGTTCTTCTTGTGCCTTCATCATTTTCTTTTGCATTTTTTGCATTTGTTTCATCATATTGTTCATATTTCCTCTCATGGAAATACCTCCCTCAAATTTGAAATGGTTATTTTAATAAGAGCACTTACTCTTGAATTTCCAATAGGTCATCGCCCACGAGCTTCCTTGCCTCTTCAATGAGCGGATCACTCTTTTTTTCTTTTTCGTCTTCCTTCTCAACTGGCTTATCCTGAGAATCGATGAACGATTGTCTCAAATCCAGCCAATTCGCATCTGGAAGTGGGATAATTCGCAATTGCTTACCTAAAACACTTGCGAGTACGGATTCAACAAGCTCCCGATTATCTAAGAAAAGGGAACAATGAATTTCATATTTAAACGCAACGACAAGAGACTCTGGAGATGCAGCGACCGGTTTACTATCCTGAATCGTCGCATGTGCAGGGGCATTCGTGCTTTTGAGCCGTTCTAAGAAGCTCGCCCAGTTGCCCTGAACATTTCTTAATTCCTGTTTTTCTGCTTCTCTCAGCACACCATATATCTGTTCAGTCGGAACTTTGAAACTGCTCTTTGCGCCACGGGATTGTGGACGTCTTTGTTCCCGTTGTGGTGTTGGTTGACTAGCTGCGGCTGGTGCCTGTTCCTTGAAGCGGGTAAGCTCTTTCTCCAATTGAGCCAACTTATCGGTTAAACGCATAACCTCGTCACTTGCTACTGCATTCTGACTACCAGCATTGTTAGGGCCATTTGTAATCGTAAGTATAGCAATTTCAATATATACTTTCGGACTGTTACTCCATTTGATTTCCTGTTGGCATATGTTCAGACGGGTGATTGCTTCCTGAATCCAATTGACTGTAACCTCTTCTGCCAGCCCGCGAAAAGCATCGTCTACCCGTGCACGTTCAAGCATTCCTTCTAAAGTTGGATTACTCTTAAATAGTAATAGGTCACGCAAGTAATAGATAAGGTCATATACAAAGCGCCCGGGGTCTTTTCCTTCTTGAATGATCGTATCCAACAGCTTGATCGCATGCTGGACATCACGGTCAAACATCGCCTTTGTGATTTCGGTTAAAATTCCTTGAGATACACCGCCTGTTACGGCAAGCACATCTTCTAACGTCACCTCATCACTGCTGTATGAAATGGCCTGATCCAAGATACTTAAAGCATCACGCATTCCACCTTCTGCCGTCCGCGCGATTGCATCCAGCGCTTCCTCCGTAACCTTCTGTCCATCTGTCTGAACGATTGTTTTCATACGTCCTACAATGGCTTCATTGGATATCGGCTTAAAGTCAAATCGCTGACACCGGGAAATGATTGTCAGTGGAATTTTATGTGGTTCTGTCGTAGCTAAAATAAACACGACATGTTTTGGTGGCTCCTCTAATGTTTTTAACAAGGCGTTAAACGCATTAACAGAGATCATGTGGACCTCATCGATAATATAGACTTTATAAGGAACAACGCTCGGTGCATATTTTACTTTATCACGGATTTCACGAATATCATCGACACTCGTGTTCGAAGCTGCGTCAATCTCAATAATATCCGAAATGGAACCATCCTGGATTCCTAGGCAGGCAGCACATTCATTACATGGCTCTTCCACCGGATTTCTTTCACAGTTGATGGTTTTTGCAAAGATCTTCGCCGCACTCGTTTTCCCTGTTCCACGTGGACCAGTGAATAAATAAGCATGCGAAAATTTCTCATGCAAAATCGCATTCTTCAATGTCCTTGTAATATGTTGTTGTCCAACGACGTCCTCGAAGGTTCTTGGACGCCAAACACGATATAAAGCTTGATAGCTCATGATATAGATTCTCCTCTACAGTCTATTTCTAATTATACCCGATATGAGGGGTGAATGTGAACCGATGAAGGTAAACATTTGCGAAAATGTAATTTGGAAATATTGTTACAGACTATTTATTTACCGCTGCGTTTGATGTAGACTGAACTTATAGAAATAATTGAAAAATATGGGATTTTAAGTGCTGGGATTTTTTTTTGGTTACATCTTGGAAAACATTTACTTATAGGAGGGTTTAACATGGCTAAAGGATTAAAAATCATGTTTTACTGGTCATTTGTTTTCCCTATTTTAGTTACCTTTTTCAGAATCTCCTTCGACGTATTGTTAGGTAACGAAATCGTATGGATGTCACATATCGCCTTTTTCTTAGCAACTATTTTTGCCGGGTTGATATTTGGCGGGCCATTAAATTTCCTTATTTTTAAGTATTACGCTAAAAAAAGAGTAAGTTAGGAGGATAACGGTGGAAGTGATATTTATGTTTGCAGCGGCAATTGTTGTGGTCTTCGTTGCTGTGATTGGAATCATTGGCGGTTTATCACAAAGATTTACAAAACCCACAGCCGAACTAAAAGAGCGAGTCACCTTATTAGAGACAAGATTACAGGAGTTGGAGGAAAAAATAAACGATAATAACCAACTATAATTATATTTACGGAAGAATTATTAATGCACTTCGATTATGTAAGCGATTAAGAGGTGGGAATCATGTATTCTTTATTAACAATAAATCAATTTCAAATAGGTGACTTCATCGTACAATTATTATTCATTTTTATCCTGTTGACATTGATTGTGAGCATCGTTTCTATTATAAGAAAATCGAGAAGGAACAACGAGAGATTGAAGCGTATAGAAGAAAAAGTAGAAGAGTTATTATCAAAAAAAGATACATAAGTGAGAAGGGGGAAATTGTTTGAGGGTATTCGACGCCCATTTTCATATTATTGATTACCGCTATCCAATCTATGAAAATCAGGGATATTTACCACCAAATTATGTCGTAGAAAACTATCGAGAAATAACAAAAGACTTGCATATACTTGGTGGAGCAGTGGTATCTGGTTCCTTCCAAGGTTTTGATCAGAGTTATTTGATCGACGCTCTAAATAAACTGGGACCATCATTTTGCGGCGTAACACAATTGCCGTTTACGGTTTCAGATGAGGAAATCATTAAGCTCAATCAAGCAGGTGTAAAAGCACTACGTTTTAACATTAGACGTGGGGGATCAGAAGATTTATCAAACCTTGATTACTTAGCAAGAAGAGTATATGACTTAGTGGGCTGGCATAGCGAACTATATATCGATGCCAAGGATTTACCTGATATAACTGCAACCATTGAAAGCTTGCCCGCTATATCGATAGACCATTTGGGATTATCCGAGGAAGGTCTACCACATCTACTGAGATTGGCGGATCAAGGGGTTCGAGTAAAAGCTACCGGGTTCGGCCGTGTCGAGCTCAACGTAACCAGTACTTTAAAATCGATCTATGATGTAAATCCAGATGCACTGATGTTTGGTACAGATTTGCCTTCCACGAGAGCAAAGAGGCCTTTTGAGTATGCAGATATTGAAATGATTATGGAGTTGTTTGATAAAATAGCAATAGATAAAATAATGTATTTCAACGCATGGAATTGGTACTTTGGATAAGAAAATAGCCAGTATACATCTATTAATGTCCTAATTATTCGGGGGAAAAAATGCAAATTACAATAAACGCCTATGAAAGTGAAGATAAAGAACAATTGAAGCATTTATTTCAAGTTAATTTTGAAGATGAAAACTTGCTTACAATAGTGTATGGAGATAGAAAGCTTTTTGCATATTCTGCCCTCCTAAATCATAAGCTAGTCGGAATTTTATTCGCTTGGAAGAACACCATTCATCCAAATTGCATTTACTTTCGTATTTTAGTAAATCCACTCTATCATTCCTTACCAATTGCCGAATTGCTTTTAGAAAAACTAGAGACTCTTACATTAGTAAATTTACCATTGCAAACATCACTCTGGGAAACTTCAGATTCCCTATTAAGAATATACAGAGAGAATGGATTTTCTATAATCAGAAAAACTTACACACCGACTTTAACTCTTACAAAAGATATAGATCTTACTGAATGCAAACAAATAAATTATAAAAAGATAAATCTTGAAGAGGCATCAGCAAACAACTTATTGATGAAAAAACTTACGTCCCTTGTAAGAAGGAATTATGAACAGTCACATCTGGTAAATCCTGTAGCAAGATTAGATTATGAGCAATGGCAGGAGTTTATTTTAGCTGATGATGTATTAAAGAAACACAGTTATATGTTTTTGGACCATAGTGAAATATTAGCCTATTCATTCCTTCACAAGTCTGATTTGAAAGGCAATCTTGAATTAGGGTGGTGTGGAGCAAATAATGTGGAACATTCATATCTAATTCCTCAATTAGTTATACATCAGGCACGGGATGCGATAAAACTAGATTACCAAACATTTTCTGGAGAATTCGATACAACAGACAAATATGCTTTAGAAACGTTGAACCATTTTCCGTTCGCTCCAGCTCCTACCTTGGTTACATTGCAAAAAAAGTAATACCCATTCATATAAAGGACAGTGAACAAATGAAAACCTTCTATCTAGCCGTCACGTATGATGTATGTGCACATAATCAATTGTTCGAGGACATGAACAGGTACGCTCTGGACTTGTCTATCAATCTAGATGAGCAAATAAGAGAATTTGCTAAACAAGATATTGCACCGGTAGTGAGATTATTTACATCAGACAATCAAGACTTTGAGAACCTAAAATTTATTAAAGAATATACCTTTATAGAGTACGAGTGTAATTGTCAGGAATAACTTCCTTTACTTCAAGTCCTACCAATTTTATAGCGTCTCTCACTGATACAAGTATCACTAGTTAGTTAAATAATATTTATTGGAGGAAGATACATGTTAGACAAACAAGGTTTTAATCTATGGTCAGATAATTATGATCAAACAGTAAAGGTTAGTGAAGATAATCATGAATATCCCTTTGCCGGATACAAACAAATTTTGAACCATATCTATAATGAAGTCATGCAAAAATCCAGTTCAAACGTACTTGATATCGGTTTTGGAACAGCAGTATTAACGAGTCAATTATATGAACGCGGCCACTATATAGATGGTTTGGATTTTTCGGATGAAATGATCACCATTGCAAAAGAAAAAATGCCCAACGCTCGTTTATTGGAATGGGATATCACACAAGGATTGCCTTCTCAGATTTCAGAAAATAGATACGATTCCATCGTCAGTACATACACATTACATCATTTAAATGATAAAGAAAAAATTGAGTTTATAAATAGACTGTTGCCACTCTTAAAAGAAGAAGGAAAAATATATATCGGTGACGTTGTGTTTCAAAACAGAGAAGATCTGAATCGCTGCCGCCAAGAAAATCTTCATCATTGGGATGATGATGAGTTTTATTTTGTCTTTAATGAATTCGAATCAGATTTAGGAAATTCATGTCATGTTCTTTTTCAACCATTCTCACATTGCGGTGGGGTTATTACCATTTCGAGATAATAGATCGGGGCTTTGCTATTTCTTGAAGTATGCTTTTTTATTTTCTTATCATTAAATTTTTTGCAAGAAAAAGTATAATAAAACAAAATAGATTGAATTTTCTAACAATTAGTTGCGGTGAATAATAAACAGTATCCCTTTCATTGTTAAAAGGGGAAATGAAGTGAGTAAAAGAAAAGTATTTTCTTACACTTATCCAAGCTTCGGCGTTATGAAACAACACATTAAAAATGAAGAAGGTTCTAATGTTTTAACCATCCAGCCAGAGTTTAAGTTCCAGCCCATATTTAATTTTTTTCAAGGAACTCATCTTATTTACAAAGGAAAAGTGAAAAAGTTAAGTCTTACAAGATTTAGCTTCATACTAGAAAATGTAGAAGGGCATCCTATCGCTAACATTAATCAAGTTCCTGTACATAAGAAAAAATCTATATTTAAGGAATACCACATCAATATAGATGATGAAGTGTTTAAAGTATCCTTTAAGCTTGCCGATCATTCCTTTTCTATTTCATATAGGGTAGGGAACTTGGCATCCAAGCAGACCGAGTATCTTCATTTTTGAAAAAAATAGTAGATTATAAAACATATCGTTTTGAAGTGAATGAGGGTAGATTTCCTTTGGAACTTTGGATGGCAATTGGAGCAGGGGTTATTATACTAGACTAATTTATAAAAAATATATTGCCCTGGAAATAATTAGTCTTATGAAAGAGTACAAAATCACACTTCAATAATAACTTATTACAAAACACCAATGGAGGTAGAGCACAATTAGGAGCATGAATAACTGGAAAGACCCAGCAATTTTATTATCCTCGATTGGATTTTCAAGTATCGGTGACTTTATCTATCTAGTGGCAATCAATATTATGGTGTATCAGCTTACAGGTTCAGCAGCCGCTGTCGCAGGTCTTTGGATTATAGGACCTATCACGAACATCGTTATGAAACTTTGGACTGGAAGCTTTATCGACTATCGAAGCAAACGTAAAGTAATGATGGTTACCTATTTAATCCGAGCTCTTTTTATTTTCCTTATTCCGTTCGCACCGAATACGGTAGTTATTTACGGAATATTAGTAATTTTAAGTGGGGCTAAGGCATTTTTTAATCCTTCTTCTATTACATATATTACTATCCTTATTCCAAAAGATAAAAGAAAGCGTTTTAATTCCATTCGATCATTTACGAGCTCAGGGGCTTTCATTGTAGGTCCTGCAGTTGGTGGTTCTCTGCTATTAATCACATCAATCGAAGTGACTTTATGGATAAATTCAATATTCTTTTTGATATCAGCAGTTTTATTATCATTTCTTCCTGAAAAAGAATATATAGATAAAGGAAGCATTCCTACTTTAACTCTGAATCAGATAATACGTGACTTTACGGTTGTTCAGAAATTTATGGCAAATAATAAATATGTAGCTTATGTGTATCTCAGCTTTGTTGTGATCATCGTCTTTTCATTTGCAATGGATGCACAGGAAGTTGTTTTTACCCAACAGGTGATTGGTCTCTCTGAATTTGATTATAGTCTACTTGTAAGTATAACCGGCATCGGTTCGGTCACAGGCGCTTTCCTATTATCGGTTTTTTCTAATAAAATCCCGCTTCGATTCATGATTTCTATTGGATTAATCATGATGACGGCCGGCTATATCATTTATGCCTTTTCATGGTCTTTTACTTCTATTGTTGTTGGTTTTGTCATTTTGGGATTCTTTAACGTGTTTTTGAATGCTGGAATGATGACATTTTATCAAAATAACGTCCCGGTGGAAATGATGGGTAGAGTAACGAGCATATATGATCTCATCCAGAGCGGCATTCAAGTCTTTGCTGTTTTAGGAATAGGGGTTGTAGCGGATATTATTTCAATGCGAAGTACTATTGTCACCCTCGCACTTTCCATGCTGCTCGCGTCCTTTATTTTTTCATTTTATATATGGAAACCTGAGAAAAGGAACTTCTTCCAGGATGAAAATCAGCTGGAAATCAGTGTGAGAGAAAGCTAGGAGGAATCAATATGGAAAAGAAGTACAATGATTTAATTGGGGAAATACTAGAAGCTTCAGGGGAAAAAGATAATTTTAACTACGAAGGAAAAGGAAAACCTCTTTCGAAAGATTATTTGAAGATGGACACGTTTCAACACTTTCAAAAGATAGCAAAGGATGCAGGGTATTTGCCTCCTTGGTTAGAGTTGCAAAAAGAAATCTCTCAATTAGTCCATAGTTGTGAAACAGAAAAGCATGTAAAAGCAATCAATAAAAAAATCAATAAATATAATAAATCATGTCCGCCTTCCATGCAGAAAAACTTAATCAGCCTAGATGAATTAGATGCGGCTAAAAATATCTGGTAGATTGTACTTGAATTTATTATAAGAAGTCTACAAAAGCTAGAATACATCTTACTTTGTAGGCTTCAGGTTGTCCTGAGAAAAATACACCGTTCTTTAAAGCGGGAAGAATCAAGAAGGAAAATGACACTGTTTTGTTGAACATATGGATTAGGAAATAGAAGGATTACATTGGAGTAGACATGATATTTATTGAAGGGAATGACACTTTGGTTAGTTTATTGGAAAACATCTTTCAAATATCAGCAGCAATACTAATCCTTTGTTCCTTCTATTACTACAGACAGTTTAAGAAAATGAAGAAAGAAAGGAAACTGACGAGTAGTGAACTTTCTATTTATATTGTCACCCAAATCGCCATTTATCTCTGTGCAGGCAGTTTTCTACTTTTATTTCTAGATAGGAATTTTGGATAAAAACTTGTTTTCTATTATAAAACTAATTAGGAGACATATATGACAACAAAAATAATCTTTGGTTCAAATAAACTAGGTAACATTCGAAATGAACAGCTGCAAGCAACGCTCGTCAAGTTTAAATTAGGTACGCTGTTAAGTGCAAAGAAAACGGAACAAGGAGCAATGGGACAAACTATGTTCATCATTTCCACTAAAGGAGAGTTTGTATTTAAGGGGAATCCGCTATATAAAGGACAATTAGAAGAAGAAAAATACTTTATCG
This sequence comes from Oceanobacillus luteolus, assembly GCF_023715655.1. Classification (GTDB taxonomy): domain Bacteria; phylum Bacillota; class Bacilli; order Bacillales; family Amphibacillaceae; genus Oceanobacillus; species Oceanobacillus luteolus. Next base: position 40,012 of record NZ_JAMBON010000008.1, read on the forward strand.
AACAACTACGACAGAGAACCGAAGTACCCGTCCCAATTCCTTATCTTATTGATGATTCTACGGATATTTTTGGATGGAAGTATGCTTTGATGCCACTACTAAAAGGGAAACATTTAACTGATTCTACGTTGCAACATACCATGAATACCAAAGATAAATGCAGTATTGCCCAATCCATTGCCGATGCATTATTCGCTTTTCATCAATGGAAAGTGGAAGACTTCGGTGAACTTGACACCCATACATTAAAAATCACACCGTTTAAAACGGGTTATTATCAATGGCTCTTTGATAGAATTCTATTTTGGTTAGAGGATGCGAGGAAATATTCTAAAGTCACTCACGATGATTTACAATGGACAAAAAATCTGTTGGAAGATTCCAAGGAAGCTTTCCAACGTATTACCTCTCCAACGTTTGTAATGGGGGATTTTAAGCCGGGTAATTTCCTCGTTCAACAGAAAGAAAGCAGCTGGAGCATCAGCGGTGTTTTTGACTTTACCAATTCCTTTTTTGGAGATCCAGTTTCCGACTTGGTCAAAATGCTGACGTATTATCTTGATAACAATGAAAAAGTTGTAGCAAAACATTTAGTTGATGCGTATTTTGATAAGCTGACTAATAAAGTGGATAGCATAACACGGTTGAAGGTGCATATGCTTCATCAAAAAGTTTTGGATTGGGGTAATGCTAAAGCAACGAAGACAGTCACTTGGTATGATGAGCTTCCTTTTTATCATTGGGCTGGAGAGTATACGCAAGCGATGGAAGACCTATTCAGATAACATCCGTTCCAACATTCTCGAAAGGCTATCCAGACCGTATTATTAAAGAAATGCGATTAACTTCAGGTTAATCGCATTTTCTTTATATATTCTCTTGTTTTAATCCTTCGATAATATTTTCCTTTTTTATTTTCGCAATGGAGTAGAGCATCGCAGATCCTACAATCAAGAAAATGGCGATAATCACAAAGCCGATACTCATCCACGGGAGACGAAATGCATATTCGAATGTATAATTCGTGGAACGATGAATGCCGTACATGATCAACATGCTGATAGGCAATCCATAGCCTAATGCTTTCATTCCATAAAACATACTTTCATAACGGATCATTTTATTAAATCCTTTTGGTGTCATACCAACAGATCGAAGCATGGCAAACTCTCTAGTCCTTAAAGAAATACTTGTTGTAATGGTATTAAAGATATTAGCAATGGAGATAAGCGAAATCAACGTAATAAATCCATAAGTGAATATAGACAAGAGCAAAATCATTTGTTCTTCACGCTGACGGCTTTGATAGACGTTATACACATGAACATTAGGTTCGTTTCTTTCTTCAATTGCTGCTTGTGTTGCTAAAGGATCCGAGCTATTCATATATAGATAGGTGCTCACTCTCTCGTCAGATATGGAAAGCTGCTTCAGTGATGACTCAGGGATAATAAGATTAATCCCCCCAAGCATGACAGTATTAACACCCACCGGAACCAGGTCAGTAAGGGCACCGATTTCTACACTAGTAAGAAATTCCGGCTCGTTTTGCTCTGACTCGATTTCACTATAAGACGGTAAATATACATCAATTTTATTTCCTACTTCCGACTCAATCGACTTTGTTTCAATAATTTTACCTTTTGTTCCACCTTCATAGGAAATTTGTTCAATGACGATGGCAGTCAGTTGAGACGGGTCAGTAAATTTTTCAGTATCTACTCCGACTTCCTCCGCATAAGCTTGGAAATTTTCATCGTCCAAACTATATAAGGTGACATAATAAGGATATTTCCCATCTTCCAAAGTCATGTCATATTCTTCTATTTGCATTTTCAATTCAGTTGGTAATTCATCCTTATCGATGAACGCATCAAGTAATACCTCAGAGACTAGAAATGATTCTGTGACATGGTCCATTGATGCAAAGCTTTTCAACTCATTTTTTTCCAACGTGTCACCGTATAGCTGAATATCGAACTGAATGTTATCTTGAGACATCTCCAACGATTTTTTCAACCCATCCGTAAAGTATGAAACGGATAAAAATAGAACAATACTGATGACTAATGAAAATACAGTCGCTAAATATCTCTTCTTATTGCGCTTCACATTCTTTAATCCAATTTCAGCTTCCAACCCAAATATTTTTCTTACAATTTTTGAAGTCTTCACAGTTCTCCCCGACAATTTGATGTCTTGGGTTTGACGGATGGCATCTATCGCTGAAATCTTTGACGCCCTTTGTGCAGGTATATATGTGGAAATGAAGATCGTCAAAATAGAAATAGCACATGCGACCAATATAGAAGCAGGGGTGACTACCAACTCCAGCTTTTCAGAAATTCCTAGTGCATTTTGAATAAATGTATTGATAAAAATAAAGGTGACACCAATTCCCCCAAGGCCTGCTATAATTCCAATCGGTATACTAATTGCCCCAATTATCGTCCCTTCAAAAAAGACAGAGTTTCTTTTCTGCTTCTTTGTAGCTCCGACACTCGACAACATCCCTAAATGTCTAGAGCGTTCAGATACACTAATGGCAAATGCATTATAAATGAGAGCGACAGATCCAATAATGATGACTGTCATAATTATACCGGCCAATGAGTATAACGTTTGGCGTAGATTATCATTAGCCGTAACTCCATAGTAACGAAGCAGATCAGAGTTAAAATTAACCGTTTCGATTCCCTGTTCCTTTGCCAGACTTTTTGCGTTTTCATAGATAGAACTATTGACGTCTTCTACAACTACATACGCATCGATGGAGCTTGTTTCACTCCATAACTTTTCATCGACATAGCCAAGCACCGTATAACCTGGTGCCCACGGAACTTCCCAGGTTGGACGTTTCATTACCCCAACAATCACCATTTCTTTAGATTCTTGGTTACGTAATTCTTCATGGAGAGTTTCTCCATCACGCTCAAGGAAGTGATGTTGTTTAAGCTTCATCCCTTCTAAATCCACACGTTCACCAATTTCAAGATGAAGTTCATCACCTATTTTATAATCTACCTTTGACTGACTTAACATCTCTTCAGAAACGACTATTTCATTAGGTTTATACGGTAGTCTTCCATCTATAATCTCCACAGGGAATTGTTGCATCCCTGGGCCATTATAGCTTTGTATATAAATATATGGTTTATTGTCGTTGTTCGTCTCTTCAAAAAAAGCATATCCATCACTTGAAATAACTAATTTCTTAGTTTCACTATGTTGCTCGATTGCCTCGATTTGATCTGGAGTGACATCACTATATTGAACATGCCACTCCCCATTACTCGTAATATGTTGTCTAATCATTAAATCCAGGAAAGAAACACCAAGGGTTGCGACGGCAGTAATCATTGCTACAGAGATGATTACTCCAATAATGGTCACCAAGGTCCTGCGTTTATTCTCCTTTAAATGTCTAATCGTGACTTTATTGACGATGTTCACGGACGGATCACCTCGTCTTTAGCAATCTTTCCATCTTCAATCGAGATGATACGGTCCGCTTGCAAGGCAATGCGTTCATCATGGGTAATGACAATGAGTGTTTGATTATATGTTTTATTAAACATTTTCAGCAATTCCATAATATCCTCGCTATTTTTGCTGTCCAAATTCCCTGTTGGTTCATCAGCCAGCATTAATGCGGGGTTACTAATCAAAGCTCGGCCAATCGATACACGTTGCTGCTGTCCACCTGAGAGCTGATTCGGCAAATGGGAGAGCCGTTTTTCTAATCCGAGGATGTCAACAATGTTATTAAACTGTTTGGTATCCACTCGCTGTTCATCCAAAAGCATTGGCAACTGCATATTTTCTTCCACTGTCAAAATCGGAATCAGATTATAAAACTGATAGATTAAACCAATTTGTCTTCTTCGGAAAATTGCCAGCTGTGTTTCGTTCAGGTCATATATATCCGTTCGGTCAATGAATACCTTGCCACTTGTCGGTTGGTCCACTCCACCGAGTAAATGGAGCAACGTGGATTTCCCTGAACCGGAAGGACCGATAATACAGACAAATTCTCCCTTTTTAACTGTAAAGGAAACATCATCAAGCGCTCTTACTGCTGTTTCACCTTCGCCATACACCTTGGACAGATTCTTTACTTCTAATATATTCATAAAAATAACCTCCATTGATTAACTTCATGAGGTCAGTATACTTCGTCGGTATGACTTTAAAGTGACTCTTAAGTGACAATTTATTCACTTTGAAAGAAAAAAAGAAACAGATGATGAATCGATCAAATCACCTGCTTGTAAAATTTTATATGAAAAGTCGTTCCCTCGTCAGGATTACTTTTAACTTCCAAATCACCATTCTGGCTCGTAATGATGCTATGTGCCATAGCAAGTCCGATTCCTACACTTTCATCGCTGGCATTTTTTCCTTTATAAAATCGTTTAAAAATGTATGGAAGGTCTTCCCTAGGAATACCTGATCCATTATCCGAAATCTGAATTTCAGTGTATAACGGATTCTCCAAAAAATGAATGCTAATCTTGCCGCCTTCAGGAGTATGCTCTACACAATTTTTCAGGATATTGACAAGCGCCTCCACCGTCCAGTTGAAGTCACCTGTAAAAGTTGCCTGGTCTTCTCCTCGAATGGATAATTGTTGCATTTTAATATCCATTGGAATGTGCAGCGGCTCGACTGCGGTTTGAACTAGCAAATCAACATAATGATTTTCCTGCTTGAAGGCGATGGTACCTGCATCAATCTTAGATAGCTTTAACAAAGAGGATACTAGCCATTCCATGCGTTTCAACTGTACTTGCAGATTCCTTGTGAATTTTTCCCGCTGGTCATCTCCCAGTCCTTTATCACTTAATAATTCCACCATGACTGTCATGGAAGTGAGAGGAGTCTTTAGTTGGTGAGAGATATCTGATATGGCATCCGTTAGTTTTGCTTTATCTTCACGCAAAACGGTTCCATGCTCTGCAAGCATTTTCGTTACTTTATAGATTTGACTCTTTAATATGCTCAATTCTCCTTCATAGTTATCCCGTACATCGAGATGATAATCACCACTGCCTATTCTTTGTAAATAATGGGATAGCTTTTCTATTTCCCGGTAACGCCATTTAGTGAAGACCATCATACAGATGATCAGTAAAGTGGCCAAACCAAGAATCATACCTGCTGCAGCATAGGAAATAAACAGCATCGTAGAAATAGTGAATAATACACTAATCAAAAGAAGTACAGTAAGCAGAATTTTAATTTCCCGATTTCTCAGCAACTCATTCACCAACCTTGTAGCCCATTCCGCGAATCGTTTGAATCAGCGTTGGATTCTGTGGGTCATCCTCTAACTTTTCCCTTAACCTTTTGATATAGACAGTTAGTGTATTGTCATTTACAAAATCCCCGCCAACATCCCAAATCCGATCTAAAAGCTGCGCCCGTGTAAGCACTTGTCCAATATGATTGGCAAAAATAAGGAAAAGCCGATATTCTAGAGCTGTCAACAAGATTTCCTTGTTGTTTTTATACACTTTGCCTTCCGTAATATTAACTTTTATATTTTTAAGTTCAATTATATTTTTTTGTGGAGCACTGCGATGATAGCGACGATGTACAGATTTGATTCTAGAGATAAGTTCACGGATACGGAAAGGTTTGGTGATATAATCATCAGCTCCCATATCCAACCCCATGACTACATTGACTTCATCATCATAAGCCGTTAAAAAGATGACAGGTTTATCTTCTTGTTCCTTCACTAACTTACATAAGTCATAGCCACTTCCATCTGGCAAGTTCAAGTCAAAGATGTATAAATCAATTTCTTTCATCTGTTGCTTAATTGTATTCCTCGCTTTAGAGGCATTGTAACAAACTACTGTCTCATAACCCTCTTGTTTTAAGGAATACTCCAATCCCGATGCAATCGTTCGATCGTCTTCCACCAATAGGATCTTCATCCGACTCACCTTACATTCGTTTTTCTTTTTATGTTACTGGAAGAATATATCGTCGTCAAAATATAGACGATGAATATTTGCTATGTAGAGTCATCATCATAAAAATACAGCAAGCAGTCCATAATAATGTTATGATGATAGCTTAAAAAGGGCGTGTTGTTTTGACAACAAAAGTGTTTCTGTTAGTTACTGTTTCTTTCGCTTTATTCACATGTGGAAAAGTGGGGGCGACAGAAACTGCTGAAGTTAATAACATGTGGATAAATAGTTCACCTATTATAGAGAATGGTACGAAAGAGAAATATGAAATAATACCTGAAAAGTATGAGGATAAAAATGTAGTAATAGAGTATCCCCAAATTACGGGAATTTCTGATAAAGAAAAGGAAGACGATATCAATCAGTTAGTCAAAAAAGAAGCAATAAAGCCTTATTTGGAAACCATCATGCAATTAGAACCGGATCAACATTATGAAGCGGATGGTGATTATGAAATAAAGATGTTCAATGAAAATATTTTAAGTATCGCATATAAGAGTTACAATAACATCACTCCATCTGCTCATCCGTTCAACCGCTTCTTTACAACGAATATTGACCTCCATACTGGAGAATTATTATTTTTACCCGACTTCGTTGAGAATATAGATGAAGCATTTATCCAGAAACTAAAAAACGCAACTTATATTGGAGATTTAGAAGATAAATACGTGGATCAAGTAAAAGAAATGGCGTTCAGCTCGTATGAAAATGATCAGGTATTGATGGAAGCACTTGCTGATAGTGAAGACAGGAAACATGGTATTTTTATCTATGTAACTGAAGATTCACTAGGCATCAGTTTACCGGTTCCACATGTAGCAGGGGACCACGTAGAATTAGAAATTCCTCTACACGAAATAGAGAATTAACGATCATTCAGCACTTCAAGTGAAAGATGCCATTCCCACCTGAAGCGGAAATGGCACTTTTTAATTTTTGATAAAATCTTCTAAAATCTGATTAAACTTCTCATGATGCTCCCAAAACATCATATGTCCACCTAACACTTCCAATTGTGTTTTTGGAGATAGCTCTTTTGTAAATCGGGCAGCTGTCTCTGCCCAATGCTCGGCTACAACAGTCAAGGTAGGAAGCTGTTCACTTGCTTGTTTTGCTGCTTCTCTATAATCAGAGAACATACCTGATGCGAAAAGATTTCCAGCAATATAATATGGAGTATTCATTGACTGCTCTACTAAAATGGTTAGTTCATCCTCACTTAATTCTCTCTGAATCATTACACCAGTAATATAAGCAGTAATAAATTCACGCTGTCCTTGTGGTGAACGGAGGGAATTATTATAGATGCCAGCAATATCATCGAGTGCGCCTTCCACCCAGTCATCTACATGAACAGAAAGTGATTTTGGCGGCATATCAATTAATACCATCGATTTCAATCGTTCTGTACCATTTTGTTTAAAATATTCCCAGGCAGTTAAACATCCGAAAGACCAGCCGACAAGATTTACATCTTGAACATCCAATTCCTTTAGTACTTTAGCCAGATCTGTACCGTGAGTAACATAATCATTGCCATGAATAGTTTTTGTGGACTTTCCATGGCTTCTTGGATCAATAACAATCACTCGATTCGTTTTTGAAAAATAGGAGACTTGTTTCTCGAAAGATTCTGTTGTAAAAGTAAAACCAGGTATGAAAACGATGGGGTCACCTTTCCCAGTATCTTCAAAAAAAAGCTCAATTCCAGGGTCGACCTCGATATATTTTCCAGCCAAAATAAACCCTCCCTTTATTTAGTTAGATAATTTAGTTAATTACATACTAGCATATCTGTTTAAAACTTTATATAAGAAAAATAAAAAACGACTCTAAACATCACCATACATGATGTTCAGAGTCGTTGATCATAAGCTATGTAACCGTGCACCCAACGTCGATACGACGACCATATGCGCTTCTTAGCTTCATGGCTCGGCCTAGGCTTCCCTACGGCACACAAGAATGACCACTTACTGCTGCTTCCTTCCGGACCTGACAGGGTTCGTGGGTTCCTGTTGCGCAGGACCCGGGCGTCAACACCAATCCACTAAGGCTGACCATACAGTTGCCGTACCTTGGCTGGGAATTCGGCCTCGCTATAGCGGATTGCGAGTACAGGGCACCGCTACCTCCCCGCTTAGCACGGTATTTATCATTATAACGGTTTTTGTGTCGCTTTGCAATGGAAAATAATTCATCTGCACTTAAAATGCTAGATAATCATTTCATTTTTTCTTCTTGTTACGAAGTGCTTTAAAGAAATCAGTTAATAAGCTGGCACATTCATCCTGCATTACACCTGATTCAAGTTCGGTTTGATGATTAAACCGTGGCTCCTCCAACAAATTGAATAATGTGCCGGCACATCCAGCCTTCGGGTCCGGTGCACCATATACGACTCGTTTTATCCGGGATTGAACGATGGCGCCAGCACACATGGGACAAGGCTCTAATGTGACATATAATGTACAATCTTCAAGACGCCAGCTGCCAATTTTTTCATTGGCTTCTGCAATGGCGATGAGTTCTGCATGAGATAGGGTTTCTTGGGATGTTTCACGGAGGTTATGACCTCTTGCGATAATTTCGCCTTCATGCACAATCACTGCACCGATTGGTACTTCTGCCATCTCTCGTGCTTTCTTGGCTTCTTTGATTGCTTCTAGCATAAATTTTTCGTCAGTCATCTAACACACACATTTCATAATTAGTTTGAAAAAAATGAGATTAGGAAATAATTAATTAGAAACATATTATTCTTAAACAATCTATCTATATACTAGGTATCTTACCACAAAGGAGAGGATGCTATGAGGAATTTGGATGATACAGCAGTTCTATTTGTAGATTTGATTAATGATTTTAACTTCGTCGGAGGAGAGAAGTTACTAAGTAATACAATGGAAATTTTACCTAATCTAATCAAATTAAAAAGCTTTGCCATAGAAAATGATTTACCTGTCATCTATGTTAATGATCATTATGGATTATGGCAAGCAGATTTCAATAAAATAATTGAGTACTGTACCAATGAAAACAGCAAAGAATTGATAGAGTCCATGAAACCAGATGATAGTGACTATTTCTTGATTAAACCACAGCACTCTGCTTTTTTCCAGACTCCGCTGCAATCATTACTGACTGACCTCAATCGAAACACATTAATCATTGCGGGTATTGCCGGTGATATTTGTATTCTTTTCACCGCTAAAGATGCGTATATGTACCAAATGGATTTGTATATTCCTAAAAACTGTATGGCTTCTGAGGAAAAAGAAAATAATGATTATGCGCTATACTTGATGCGTTCCGTAATGAAAGCAGATATTGACCCCATATAGAAAACACTCTCCCTGGTAATCCAAGGAGAGTGTTTTTTTATTTCAATATATTCAACGACTCACGGGTAAAGGCTGGAATATCGTCTGGCTGACGGCTTGTTACGAGTTGGTCTTGGCAAACGACTACTTCTTTATCAGCATATTTTGCGCCGGCATATTCCATATCTACTTTGATGGATTTATAACCTGTTGCATCGCGGCCTTCCAATGTTTTTGCAGTAATTAATAGCTGTGGCCCATGACATATCGCCAGGACTGGCTTTTTCTCGTCCATGAAGTGCTTGGCAAATTCTACAAAGCGATCATCCGCACGTAACTGGTCTGGTGAGAAGCCACCTGGGATAAAGAGAGCATCATACTCATTGGGATCAACTTCATCGATTCCATAGTCAATTGGAACTTTGGATTCTTCCTGTTTACCAATAACGGTATCACCTTTTTGATTTCCAATAGTTACAATTTCATGACCTGCTTCTTCAAATGCTTTTGCCGGCTCTGTGTACTCTGAATCCTCAAATAGGTTCGTAATGACAGTAGCTATTTTCTTACCCATAATTCCCAACTCCTTTATATTGATATTACATAAAAGAGTTTTCCCATTTCATAGTTAATAAAACATAGCTACTTTGTTTGATATCAATTATTATCAAACCGTACAACCTTCTTGAGGCGACGGTAAATGGAGCCTGGTAAGACAAAAGCAGTGAGGGATTTTCGTTTTTTGCTCTGCAATAAATCTACACTTCCATTCGTGCCAAAGTAAAAGGACTGCCAAGTGAACTTGGAGCAATAATTATCCTCCAGTTTACGAAGGTCGGGGACGTAGACATACCGCCTGATTTGGTCATAATGCTGCATAGCCCATTGTGCCGCTTGCTTCGCTTCCCGTTCATTGGAATGACGTAAAACGGTAATTTTTTCACCCTTTTTGTGACGGGAAAGATAAAGTGGCATACTGTCGGAGTGACCAAACCTTTTCCAGCGGTTAACATGGTAGATGCGGAAATTTGTACCGACAATTCCAGTATGGCCGACTAAAATTGAGGATAAAGCATACTTATGCGAATAAAGGACATCCCCTGGTTGCATACGAATAGAGGTGCCTGGGTAATAATGCGTCATTGCTGCTTCTTCGATGTCGTTCTTCTCATTCACAATGTTTCACCTTTCCACATGAAGTATATTCTAGCAAATCTAGGATTAACGATAAGCTAATTTATGCTGAACGTAATGTCACTACAACAATTTCTGGACGGTTAAATATCCTGAATGGAACAATACTATTTCCAAGCCCACGATTAACAATCATTGTAGTGCCTTCTGAATGATGTTCCCCAGATGTAAACTCCGGAAATAATCCTTGATCAGGAGCAATCAACCCACCAACAAAAGGAATTCGAAATTGTCCACCATGTGCATGCCCTGAAAATACAAGCTCAAATCCATAATCACTATAAAGAGAAAACAGTTCCGGTCGATGTGATAATAGAAATCGAAAATGGTCTTCGCCTTCAAAACCTGTGATCGCTTCTTTGATATTTTCTTCTGTCTTTGCTTTTTCTGCATGAGAGCTTCCCTCGATAGCCGGGTCGTCTAATCCAATGATCTGAATCTTATCCTCTCCAATGGTAATGTACTCACTTGTATTGCGCATGACTTGAACGCCGATAGATTCTAAATCTTCCTCTAATTCATTGAATTTTCCTGACCACCATTCATGGTTTCCCGTCACATAAAAAACCGGCGCAATCTCAATTAATTTCTCCATCAGAAGAATACCAGTTTGCTCATCGGATCTATTCGAATCAATTAAATCACCGGTAAAGACGATTAAATCCGGTTCTGTCCTGTTCACCCGTTTAAGCAGGTCTTCTTGATCCTCGCCAAATAACTTACTATGCAAATCAGATAGTTGAACAATTTTATAGTTATGAAAGCTTTTAGGCAGATTATTGGATGGAATGGTATATTCACTAGTCACTAAAGAATTGTTTTGATAGTAAAGGAAATATATTAGTAGAACCATCCCGATCAAATAATACAACCATTTCTTTTTCGTTTTTTCCTTCAATCTTCTAACCTCAATCTATTACAAACTTAGGACATCCACCAGTGTCATGAGTTCACTCTATAAATTTTATCTGCAGTCATTTCCGGCTTCACTACTTCCAAATAATGCTCTTCAGCTAACCAATATCGCTTTCTATACTTATCTAATATTTTTTCTCTACTCCCTATATATGTATCTCGCTGCAAGACTCTTTCGTACCGTATATCTCTTGGACAATCAACAAACACTGTAAAATCATAATATCCTATCCATTCAATCCTTTGATTAAATACACCTTCAATTATAACAATAAAATTTGTTGGAGTCGGAATGTCTTTCATCGTATATGTATCATTTGATTTATCATAGAAGGGGAGAGTCAGGCAGGAACAATTTTCATGGATCTTCATAAATAGTTCCTCTGTCAACATACTAATATCCCATTGTAAATAGTAGTATTCATACCATTCTTCTCTTCCAGTTCCATAGCGTTTGTTTCTTTCAACGATATGGTCGTCCAGACGGATGATTACAACGGGGCAATATTTTTGTAAACGAGACATCAATTGATGAACCAACGTTGTTTTACCTGCTCCACCCAAGCCATCGATTCCAACAAGATATGGTCTTTTCATGCTTTTATTTCTAAAATTAGTACGGATGTCATTTATTAGTTCGTCGCATTCGACCAACTCCATATACCTCCTATGCAATGAAGTTATTTTGAATTCAAAACCATAGTAAATCATGAGAGGGAACATGGCCTACCTCACCATGCTTCATTGCTGACTGGCTTTATGGTACCATTTGGCAAATGTTTCTGTCATGTTTAGTAGCAGGATGATTAAACTTCTAGAGTATTTCCTCTGTCTATCCATTCTGGCTTCAATAGAGAAAAAACAAGCGCATCATGTGACTGCTTGCGTTGATAGAGGTATCCTCTCAGTAATCCTTCCTGTGAAAATCCTAGTTTCCTTAATAATTGAATAGATGGTTCATTTTGCGGATAGGTTACCGCGCCGATCCGAAATAAATCCAAGTCCTCAAACGAGTATTGCAGTACTTTCGTAACTGCTTCCGTTGTAATGCCCTTACCCCAATAAGAAGGATGCAATTCATAACCTATCTCTGCCTTTTTCCCCTTAATATTAAGGTTGTTTAAACCTAATGTTCCAATAAATCCTCCAGTATCCTTCGATAGGATTCCCCATCTTATTCCTCTTTTCATTTCGAATGTGGAATGAAACGAATCGATCATTTCTACAGCCTGTTTTTCACTTTCCAAACTATCCATCCCATAATAAACCGTGACGTCATCTCTTGACATGATGTCATAATAAGCATTAGCATGCTCTTGTACGACTTGCACTAATTTTATCCGTTTTGTTTCCAACTCTGGAAAGTCCATTTTATTTGCTCCTTTAAATTTATAAACTGACCGTTAAAATTATTTCTTATGAACAATTGCCTCAAATGTAATGGTTTGCTCTAAATTTGTCGGATACTCTCCGTAATAATAATTGGCTGATATAACAATATCTTTAAACCCGACTGATTCCAGGAGCAACTTAAATTCCTCAATCCCATACCAACGAATCGGAAACCGCTCCAATTCCGTTTGAACCAATATTCCATCCCGCCATTTTTCGTAGCGGTTATGTGACACGGTATACTGATTGATATAATCGACTTCAACAATTTTTGTTTCTAATGTAATCCAGTCACCATTTTCTGTTTCCCAAGTCCTCGTACTTACTTGATCAATTGTTAAATCGGACTGCATAAATATATCAATGATTAGCTTACCTCCATCAACAAGATGACGATGGAAGTTTTTCAATGCCTGGATGGATTCTTCCCTCTTATGCAACAGTAGAAATGTTCCAGTTGGTACAATAATAGCTTCGTAGGCTTTATTTAGATTTAAGTCTTCCATTTTCCCTTGGTATAATATTGGTTTTAAGCCTCTCTGTTCACAGTTATCCTGACATATTTCCAGCATTTCAGTTGATACGTCAAATCCCTCCACATCCAATCCGTACTCAAGAAGGGGGACGAGAATACGACCTGTACCAACGCCCGGCTCAAGAATCGGACCTTTACAACCTTCTAATCTTGCTTGATAAAATTCTACATCACCAAAAGAGCGGCCAATATATTTGTCCAGATTATAGACTTCCGAGGAAAGCTTGCTGTAGTAGCCTAACATATGATCTACACCCCCTTTTGTTACAATTCAGTACTTTCTATAAGCTAAAATAAAAACCCTGTATCAAACAGGATTTTTATTTTAGCTAAATCTCTAATCCCTCATCTACACCTTGCTCCCAAGACTTCAACAGATGACGCATGATCTTTCCGCTTCTTGTTTTTGGAATTTCTTCTTTTACTACGATTTCATCTGGTGCAGCATTGGCACTTAACGTGTTGCTTATAAATCCACGTATTTCCTCCAGTAATTCCACCGATTCTTCATAGCCCGGATTTAACGTTATAAACGCCTTGATCACTTCACCATGTTTCGGATCAGGCTTTCCGATTACTCCCGCTTCAAGGACAGCAGGATGTTCAATCAATTTAGATTCTACTTCAAAGGGGCCGACACGCTCTCCTGAAGTATGAATGACATCATCCAGACGACCTTGGAACCAGAAATAACCATCTTCATCCACATAAGCACTGTCCCCGGTAATATACCAACCATCCATGAAATAACTTTCATATTGTCCAGGGTTATTCCAGATTTTCCGCATCATTGCTGGCCAATCTGCTTTGATGGCGAGATTACCCATCTGTTTCGGCGGCAGTTCATTTCCTGCGTTATCTATAATTGCTGCTTCTATGCCCGGAATTGCTTTCCCCATCGAACCTGGTTTAATTTCATTACATGGAAGATTGGCAATAAGTTGTGCCCCTGTTTCAGTCATGAGCCAAGTATCATGGATCCTCAAATTCAACTCTTTCAAGCCCCACGTAATAAGTTCCGGATTTAGTTGCTGCCCGCCACTTACGATATGTCTCAATGCGAGGAGATTATAATTTTTAGTTACTTTTTCTCCTTGGCTTATAAGCAGTCGGAGCACTGTTGGGGAAGTATACCATACAGATACATTGTATTTTTCCAATGTTTCATAGTAATTTTCCGGTGTTCGTTCTCCATCAACTACAACGTTCGTTATCCCATGGAGCCAAGGTGCAAATATTCCGTAGCTCGTGCCAGCCACCCAACCTGGGTTAGCAGTAGAAAAGTATATATCATATGGTTTTAAATCAAGCACCCATTCAGCCGTTGCGTAATGCTGCACCATCGCATGATGGACATGGTAGACTCCTTTAGATTTTCCTGTAGATCCAGGAGTATAATGAATCAACATTCCATCTTCCAAATCGACCCACTCGATCGGAAATACATCAGTTGCAGCTGCCATTTCCTCATCATAGCTAATAAAGATACTCTCTTTATTCGGAGTATCTCCAACTACAATGATTTTCTTTAAATGAGGAAGCTCCTGATAAGGCACACGCTCCAGTAACTCTTCTGTCGTGACAAGTACCGTTGCTTCGCTATCTTCTAACCTATCATATACTGCTTGCTCCATAAACTCATCAAATAGCGGACCGGCAATTGCTCCAATTTTTAATATCCCAAAAAAGACAGTATAGAATTCTGGCCTCTGCGGCATAAAAAGGAAAACGCGATCCCCTTTATTCACTTCATATTTCCGAAGCACATTTGCAAATTTATTACTCAGCTTGCTTAACTCAAGAAATGTAAGTGTTTCTTCTCGAGTGGATGACGAATAAATTAAAGCCAGCTTGTCTTTTCTCTCCGGATTTTCTGCATGACGGTCTAATGCTTCATAAGCCATATTCACTTTTCCAGTTGTATGCCAGCTGAATTTCCTCTTAACATCTTCCCACGTAAAGTTCTCTCTGAACGAATCGTAATCCTGTAAGTTATAATCTCCGACTCTAGCAGGAATTGGCTGCATGTCCATCGTTTATCTCTCCTTTATTGTAAACGTTAACATTTCATATAACATTAAATTGTTGAATTTTTTAGTAAGTTGAATCTATTTTAGAACATTTTGTGACATATATAAAGTATTTGAGTATAAGATTTTTTATTTTTTCAGGTAGAATGCAGAGGGAAGGTTCTAATCTAATAGGCATTTAAACCCTCCAGAAGGCTAATTTTTTATTGTATACTAAGTTAGGTAAATGAATCACGGAAAGGATGCTGTATATTGGTATTATTAGTTTTTCCCTTCATTGCACTCATGATTTACTTTCCATTTGCGGCAGGGTCAATAACTATTTATTACAGAGATATTAAAAATAGTAAGTCGGAAGAAAAACAAAAGAAAGCTAGAAGAAAGATTCTCCTACTTAATATAGTTGGTATTTTGTTGGCAATCATTGCCTTTAAATACATGTGGCATAGTCTTATGGTTAATTTTTAAAAGAGAGAGTTGATAGGATGTTAGCTGTTATAGCAGTAGGTGCTGCGATGCTTGCCTATGTGCCTTTTGGCCTCGCAGTGTTATTTATTGATAAGAAATTATTTCAACGTGCAGATACAAAAAGGAAAAGAAGAATGGCTGGGGGACTAATTATAACCATCAGTATCATTGGCATTATTGTTGGCATTTTAACCTTTAGAGGAATTATGGCAGATTATCTCTAATATGAAAAGAACCCAGGTTTAAATAAAACCTGGGTTCTACTATTTATCTTTGTTCATGAAACGGCCCCGGCAGGATTCGAACCTGCGACGCACAGTTTAGGAAACTGACGCTCTATCCCCTGAGCTACGGAGCCATACAGTAATGTTTTTATTATACAAAATCTGATGAAAAAAACAAGGCAGGATTTTTGCACCTGCCTTAACTTCTTAAACTTTTATAGCTTTTGCTAAATCCAAGGAGCGGTTCCTTGCACTGTGAATGCAAGCCATGATAATCTTTTCAAATTCATTTGCTTGCAGAGATTGAAGTCCCGCTTCGGTTGTTCCACCTTGGCTCGTAATATTTTTCCTTAGTGTATCAGCTGACTGC
This sequence comes from Oceanobacillus luteolus, assembly GCF_023715655.1. Taxonomy (GTDB): domain Bacteria; phylum Bacillota; class Bacilli; order Bacillales; family Amphibacillaceae; genus Oceanobacillus; species Oceanobacillus luteolus. The sequence goes on from NZ_JAMBON010000008.1 coordinate 56,450, forward strand.
CCGGATTGCTCCAGCATTTTTCCGGCACCGATGATAGTCTGGGTGATCAGTGCATCGGCTGTCTGTGCATCCATACCTGCCTCTAAAGCAGCCTTCTTCATCGCTTCTACAAAGTAATAGATAAAAGCTGGACCACTTCCAGAAACAGCTGTCACGGTATGCATATCATCTTCAGATACAATCTTGGTCATACCGATCGTTTGAAATAATTTTTCTGCATATTCAAGTTGTTGTTCAGTTACATATTTTCCACCCGTAATAGCAGTAGCGGAATGCCCAATTTGGGCAGATGTATTAGGCATCGTCCGAATAACAGCTACTTTCTTGTTGAGCGTTTCTTCAATCGTTTCCGTCATTACACCGGCCAACACGGAAATGATGAGCTGATTTTCCTTTATATAAGGATTAATCGTCAATAAAGAATCCTTTAAGTCTTTTGGCTTCATTGCTAAAACAACGACATCGGCACGGCTAAACAATGCTTCCTTATCATAGGAAGTCTTTACTCCATACGTATCCTTCATATAAGCTAAACGCGCTGTATCTTGTTTATTGGTAACAAAAATTTGGCTTTTGTCGACTGTCTTTGTCTGCAACAAACCAGCAATGATTGCCTCTGCCATTGAACCACAACCAACAAATAAAATCCGTCTATCCATAAAAATACACTCCTTCTTTAAATTTCCAATAAAAAAAGCTGATTCCGTCCTAAAAAAGGACGGAAATCAGCTTCCGCGGTACCACCTAATTTGGCAATCTGCCCACTCTTCATTGATAACACAGTTTCCTGTGGTTAGTTTATAAGCTAACGACTCCCAGGTAGGTTCATACAAGCTTATCAGCAGGGATCTCTCAGCCGGTGAATCCCATTTTCTGTCAGATAGTTCTTATATTACTGGCCTCATCATCGTCTAAAATGTATTTGATTTCTGTTAATAGTAGGATAAAAAAATCGCTTTGTCAAGGGGCGGATTTTAATGGGTCAGGACACTTTCAATATAAGAGGGACTATAACTAGTAAGCTTTATCTTCATTAGGAATTTCTCCATTAAATGACAAAAAACGCCTAATATTACTTAAGCGTTTTTAAAGGATTTGAATTTATAAAAATGGAGGAGGTAGAGGGATTCGAACCCCCGCGCGGTTTGACCCGCCTGTCGGTTTTCAAGACCGATCCCTTCAGCCAGACTTGGGTATACCTCCGTTTCAAGACAAGATATAATATATCATAAAAACATGAATGATGTCAAATATTATTTTACGGCATTGTTAATGAGGGGAGGCTGCATGAGATGCTCATACAGCCAACCTTCTATCTTACTTGATAACTTCTAGACCACCCATATAAGGTACAAGCACTTTCGGCACGATGACAGAGCCGTCTTCTTGCTGATTATTTTCTAAAATCGCTGCAACTGTTCGCCCAATCGCGAGACCTGAACCATTTAAAGTATGCACAAATTCTGGTTTTGCATTCGCTTCACGACGGAAACGGATGCCTGCACGTCTTGCCTGGAAATCTTCAAAGTTAGAGCAAGAAGAAATTTCCCGGTACATGCTTTGGCTAGGAATCCAAACTTCAATGTCATACTTTTTCGCTGCAGTAAAGCCTAGGTCACCTGTACACATGCTCATCACACGATATGGCAATTCAAGTTCCTGCAAAATCTTTTCCGCATGACCTGTTAACGTTTCTAGAGTTTCATAAGAATCTTCAGGCTTAACGAAGTGTACTAACTCTACTTTGTTAAACTGATGCTGACGAATCAAGCCTCTTGTGTCACGTCCTGCAGAACCCGCTTCAGAACGGAAGTTAGCGCTGTACGCAACGTACTTTTTCGGTAAATCAAGTAAAATTTCATCACGGTGATAGTTCGTGACAGGCACCTCTGCCGTCGGGATTAAGAAGTAGTCCCATTCCTCTAACTTAAAGGCATCCTCTTCAAACTTCGGAAGTTGCCCAGTTCCAGTCATGCTCGCACGATTTACAATCTGTGGAGGGAGCACTTCTGTATAACCATGTTGATCCGCATGGTAATCCATCATGAAGTTGATTAGTGCACGTTCAAGTCTTGCTCCAAGCCCTGTATAGAAGACAAATCGGCTTCCTGTCACCTTAGCTGCACGTTCAAAATCTACAATAGATAAGTTTGTTGCAATATCCCAATGGGCTTGAATTTCAAATCCAAACTTAGGAAGTTCACCCCATTCACGGGCAACAACGTTATCGTCTTCGTCTTCCCCGATCGGCACACTTTCATGTGGGATATTCGGAATGGAATACATGACCTGTTCCAGTCTTTCTTCCACTTCTTTCAACTCTTTATCCAGCTTGCCGATTTCTTCTCCAACCTGACGCATCTCTTTGATTGCCGGTTCAGCATCCTGCTTTTCTTTCTTCAACTTTGCGATTTCTTGTGTCGCAGCATTTCTTTTAGCTTTTAACTGCTCGGTTTCAGCGATTAATTTACGACGCTTTTCATCCAATTCACCAAACGTATCAAGTTCGGATAAATCTTCACCCCGGTGCTGCAATTTTGCTTTTACTTCTTCGTAATTATTACGTAAAAACTTCATGTCTAACATAATATTTTTCCTCCTTTTATTTTAAATAACAAAAAACTCCCGTCCCAAAAATAGGGACGAGAGTTTAAATTCCCGCGTTGCCACCCTTGTTGAAGAGGAAATCCTCTTCCGGCTCAGCTGCTTTAACGGTGCAGGGACCCGGGTTTATTTACTCTAGAATATATCTATTTCCATAAACCAGTTCAAGGATGGATTCACAAGCATTCTACATCGATTTGCACCAACCATCGACTCTCTAAGTGAAGAATAACTTGCTACTACTTCCTGTCAGTACTATTAGTTATTAATATTTTCTATCATCATAGCCGATTTATTTTAAAAATGCAAGTGTACATTGTCTACAAGCCGATCAATTAAAATAATCCTTTAATCCAATCGACAGCTGTCGTGAAGACATTACCGAAAAAGTCACCGATTGCTCCAAGAGTGAGCATGAACCAGTTAGCTTTTTCAACGGCTTCGTCACTGACTAGGTCAACAGATACTGCTTCTTGTTCAAAAATATAACCGTGATCGGTTGCTTCGCCTTGATAGACGAGTGTAGCAGTTCCAACCTTTTCACCTTTTTCAATCGGTGCGACGAGTTCGCCTTCTTCATTCAACTTCTCTTCATCAATATGATATTCTAAGCTGTACAGTTCTGCTTCATCTGCTTTAATTGGCATAGAAACTGGATCACTAATAGAAACACTCACTTCTTTTTCCTTACCTTTAGCGACTGGCAGGGTAGATTCATCCTCTAATTGATAGCCAGCTGCGAATAATTCCTCACTCTGGAAGTTATTATATCCATAATCAAGAAGTTTTGCCGTTTCACGGAAACGTTCCTCTTTCGAGTTGGTTTTCATTACAACGGTGATAAGACGCTTGCCATCTCTCTCTGCTGTACCTGTGAAAGTGTATCCAGCAAGATCAGTATTTCCTGTTTTTAATCCATCCATTCCTTCATAATGGAATTGTTGTAAGAAGGTTGCTTCATGAGGGAGCATCCAGTTCAAGTTTTCAATCGTATAACCTTCGAAATCCACTTCCGTCTGGCTTGAAATATCTAATGCATGCGGAAAATCATTTACCAAATGATAAGCTAATTGAGCTGCAGATCTTGCGGATAATAAGTTACTCGCATTTGGATCAGTTCCTTCAGGGACATCATCACCTAAACTAGAGTTATCAAGACCAGTACTATTTACAAATAAATATTCGGAGAGGCCCAATTCCTCAGCCTTATCATTCATCATTTTTACAAATTCAGTTTCAGAACCTGCAATCAACTCTGCAAGTGCAATGGTTGTTGCATTATCAGAGAATACGGCCATTGCATTATATAAATCTTTTACAGTATAATCTTTATTTTGTGTTAAACCTACTCCAGAAAAATAAATGTTCGCGGAGATTTTATATGCATAATCACTTATTTGAGTTGTCGTATCCCAACTAATTTGTCCATTTTCAATTGCTTCCAGGACAAGATATTCGGTCATCATTTTAGTCATACTTGCTGGAGGAAGGGCAACATCTGCGTTTTTCGCATAGAGGACTTTTCCGGTACCTGCATCAACTAAGATGGCAGACTCTGCATTTAAATCAAGGGTGCTTTCTGCATTTGCGGTTAGCGGTTGTATCGTAAACGTCGTGAACAACAATACAAGAGCGAGTATCATTGATACACTTTTTCTAGTAACTTGAATCAACTTTCTTACCTCCAACATAATTAAAGATTTTAATATGTAACACCTAGTTATTCTATCATATTTCGACTTAAAAAAATAGATGGACATTAAACAATACGAAGCTCCTTACCTGATTCATAGGGTTGAAATCTAGCTATGTTATTTCTCACAAAAAGAAACGCCTATCTTCATAGTTGAATAATAGGCGTTCTTATTATGTCTTAAAAGATTATTGTATCGAGTAGTTCGGAGCTTCTTTCGTAATTTGCACATCATGTGGATGGCTCTCACGAAGGCCAGCATTAGTGATTCGTACAAACTGACCATTGAGACGCAAATCTTCAATTGTCGCTGAACCACAATAACCCATACCAGCACGTAAACCACCAACTAATTGATGGAACGTATCCGTTAATGCCCCTTTATAAGGGACTCGTCCTTCTATTCCTTCTGGTACGAGCTTCTTCGTATCCTCTGTCTCAGATTGGAAGTAACGATCTTTCGATCCTGCTTTCATCGCACCAAGTGAACCCATACCACGATAAACTTTATATTTTCTACCTTGATATATCTCTGTTTCACCTGGGCTTTCAGTTGTACCTGCAAATAACGTTCCGAGCATGACCGCGTGAGCACCCGCTGCAATAGCTTTTACAATATCACCAGAATATTTGATTCCTCCGTCGGCAATGACAGGAACTCCATATTCTGCTGCAGCTTTAGCACAATCGTAAACAGCGGTAATTTGTGGAACACCGACACCTGCGACAACACGTGTTGTACAAATCGAGCCAGGGCCGATTCCGACTTTAACAACAGATGCACCTGCTTCGATTAAAGCAACGGTTGCTTCTGCTGTTGCCACGTTTCCTGCGATGATATCTAAGTCAGGGAAAGCGGCTCTTACTTTTTTCAGTTGGTTAAGTACACCAGCTGAATGACCATGGGCCGTATCGATAACAACTGCATCCACACCGGCTTCCACCAATTTTTCAATACGATTCAGAGAATCCCCAGTCACACCAACTGCAGCTGCAACGAGCAATCTTCCTTGGGAATCTTTTGCAGAGTTAGGGAACTCAATTACTTTCTCAATATCTTTTATGGTAATTAAACCTTTTAGAATATTATTGTCATCAACGAGTGGAAGCTTTTCAATTTTATGCTGTTGTAGTAATTTCTCAGCTTCTTCTAACGTCGTACCGACTGGAGCAGTAACAAGGTTCTCGCTCGTCATCACTTCAGAAATTTGGATGGAATAATCTTGAATGAAGCGAAGATCACGGTTTGTCAAAATACCTACAAGTTTTTGTTCTTCAATATCATTCACAATCGGTACTCCGGAGATACGGAATTTACCCATAAGATGTTCAGCATCATAAACTTGGTGTTCAGGTGTTAAGAAAAATGGGTTGGTAATGACGCCACTTTCTGAACGTTTTACACGGTCCACCATTTCTGCTTGCTCTTCAATCGTCATATTCTTATGGATTACCCCTAAACCACCTTGACGGGCCATCGCAATCGCCATCTCAGCTTCTGTTACGGTATCCATCCCAGCACTAATAAAAGGGGATTTTAATTTCAATTTTTCCGATAGTTGAGTATCGAGCTTCACATCCCTAGGCAGTACATTTGATTCTGCAGGTACTAATAATACGTCATCAAACGTTAAGCCTTCTTTGCCAAATTTATCTTCACGCATGTTCTAGCCTCCTAATTATTTATAAATCTTTATCCCGTTGATTAGCTATAAGTTATAAGTTATTTTTATTTACTTTACGCTAAATATCGCGGTTTTTCAACCACTTCGAACTTAATGGGAATAGTAAATAGATTCACAATTTTTACGAACAGTCAGGAAATGACTTTCCCTTTTATCTATTGCTTAAAAAGAAAAATCATTTCCCATTTATTTGCTATCCATCTTAAATAATCAGGTTCAAATAGTTACTGCTACCACTGGTTATTTTTATATTTTCGATAATAATTGAACTGGCGCAGCAACATATAAAATTTACGCTTCAGACTCTTATCTTTTTTATAGAAGAGGGGATTACCCCATTTCTTAGCCTTGATGAGTCGCTTAACATCTTTCTTAACGGTCTCATCCTCCACAAAGTTATTCAACACAATACGTGGCACAACGGTGAACAGAAATTCTTCATTCAGATAAGTCACTGGTTTATCTTTCCCAAAAATGACATCATCTACAATGTATTTCGCCATATTATGTCCAAGGGCTGTCACATAATAACTGGAGCGTCCTTGTCGGATGTTCACTTCAAATATCTTAAACTTCCCGTCCCGCTCATCGTATTTCATATCAAAATTGGCAAAACCAACATAACCAAGCTCTTCTAAAAATCGCTGCAGCTTCTTCATCATATCCTCATTGTATCTGGTAAGGACAGACGTGTAATTGCCAATTGCGGTAGCCGTATGCTCCTGAAGGACAACTTGTCCAAATGTCACTAGCTGAGTCTTACTTTCCGAATTCAAATAAAGGACAGAATCCCACATATACGTGTCCTCGCCCGGAATATAATCTTGGATAATCAATTCATCGCGGTAGCCACTTGCCTTAATCATGGAAATGACTTTATCTCGTTCCTCATCCGAGTTCACCCGGTACACTTTTTCCTGACCGGTAAAGGGATGTTTGTAATATTCAATTCCATTACTTGGTTTTATGATGATCGGATAAATCATTTCCTCTTGGAAAGGAGCTTCATCCTTACAGTCATAAAAATGGGTCGTTGGAGTGTCGATTCCATACTGTTCACAAAGCTTATAGAAGTTTGCTTTCTTTTGAAGCTTATTCATAAGCTCTTCGGAAATATAGTTGAAATGATAATATTCTTTCAGTGCTGCTTCATTTTCTATAATTAAACGCACATATGCATCATTTGTACCGACAAGAACTAATTTTTTATTACGGCTGCTTAATTCCTTAGCCAACTCCCCCAATATAGGAACGAATCTTCCTTCATCGGTTAAATCTGGATGAATATCAATTCGTTCCGGGATTGTACTAAAACTAGTGAATCCCATTTCTTGCTTCCCAACTAGGATGGGGTGAATATGATAAGCTTCATGGAAGGATATTGCCATATTGTAGGCATTAATATCTGTTCCGATGATTATTGGTATAAAAGGTTGATTACTCATATTGCCTCCTGTTTCTACTTACAATTGATTTTAATCTAACATTACTTCTTCGATATGTAGCCCGGGGTTCATCTGCAAGCTGATTATCTCTTCTGTATCATGCAGTTTCACAATCGGCCTTGTTAAATGACTCTTGTCGATAAAAACAATTTCCCCTTTTTTATTATTCGTTAAGGAGACTGTTTTTCCGACCGCCCGTGCTGTTAAGCTCTCAATAAATTTTCGGACGATGAGCGGATCCAGCTTCGTGAACCGTTCATGTGCAATTTCATCAATGACTTTAAATATTGGCTGTTGTGCTTTATATAAACGTTCACTCGTCATTGCATGATAAGTGTCACTTACTGCAAGAATCCGAGCATATGTATTGATTTTATCCTTCATTAGTCCAAGTGGATAGCCGCTCCCGTCTATCCGTTCATGGTGTTGAAGGATTGCTATTTTTGCCGCTTTTGACAGACCTGTTATATTTTCCACCATCCGATAAGAGTACGTGGAATGGTTACGAATTTCTTGGTGCTGGCTTTCGGTGAGCGGGTCACCTTTTGAAATAATTTCAGAATCCACTCTCGTCATTCCTGCATCGCATAAATAACCAGCAAGTCCAAGTTGAATCCATTCTCCTTTACGATACCCCAATTCCTTGCCTAAAAACGCGGAAATAAGACTGATAGCGACACTATGATGGTAATTATAATCTTTTGCCGTTCCAAATTGATGCAACGTAAATATTTCCATATCGAGCTCTTCTATTCGTTCAAGTAATGGAATGATTGATCTTCTGATTTTGGACATATCGATAGGAATGCCGTTATTCCATTCTGTATAGAACCGTTTGTATTCTTCCACCGCTTGTAAATAATGAGTAGAGAAGGGAGGGAGCTCCTCCTGCTCTGAGTAAATCTCAGATTCCTTAATTTGTGGCTGTATTTTCTCTATAACTTCAACTTCTTTCGGCATATACGTTTTTCCATCCTCAAGCTTGGAAGAAACTTCAACTGAATCAATTAAAAATTTATGTAAAACGGTAATATGGTTATCCGTCAAAACAGTTTTTGCCGGCATGATCGGACGACCTGATTTTCCTAGGACATTCTGCATTAGTATACAACCTTCAATTAATTGTGACGGATGTACGCGCATGCCTTCACCTCCAACATAGAAATGGGAAAAGTGACTCAAGTCAAACGAGTTACGTTAAACATGAGTCACTTGAAAGCTTGATTATTCCTCTATATTTTCATCTGTTTCTTGGACGTCAAGTTCCTCTGCTTCTACTTCTTCGTCCAACTCTTTATCCTCTTCCACTTTGGCAACAGTTGCTACCGACTCTTCATCCTGTAGACGGATGAGTCGAACACCCATTGCACTTCTTCCAGTTTGAGAAATTTCTGCTACTGGGATACGAATCAATACACCAGCAATCGTGATCAACATCAAATCTTCTTCTCCAGAAACAGCTTTAACAGTAACAACTTCTCCTGTTTTATCCGTCACTCGACAAGTAAGTACACCTTTACCGCCTCGATTGATTCTACGGTATTCAGATTCTGGTGTTTGTTTACCATAGCCTTTCTCCGTAACATGAAGAATATTTGAACCTGGTTCAATAATTTCCATCGATACTACTTCATCGTCATCACGTAAGGAAATACCTTTCACACCTGCAGCAGTTCTTCCCATCGGACGAATTTGCTCTTCCTCAAAGCGGATGAGGGATCCTTGTTTTGTAGCTATCATCATATCTTTCGTTCCATCAGTTAAACGAACAGAAATAAGCTCGTCATCATCCCGTAAATGAACGGCAATGAGACCACCTTTACGTATGTTGGCAAACAGGGACAAGGAAGTACGCTTAGCAATTCCGTATTTCGTCGTGAAGAATAAGTAAGCATCTTCGTCGAATTCTTTCACCGCAATAAGGGCATTGATCCATTCATCATTTTCCACTTGCAGTAGATTGATGATCGGAATTCCTTTTGCCGTTCTGCTGAATTCTGGAATTTCATAGCCTTTAAGCTTATATACCTTACCTTTATTCGTAAAGAATAACAGTGTATCATGGGTCGAACAGGAACCTAAATGTTCAACGAAGTCATCTTCATTCGTACCCATCCCCTGAATACCCCGGCCACCGCGACGTTGTGTACGGTAAGTTGAAGCTGGCAAACGTTTAATATAGCCTTGGTGGGTGAGGGTGATTACAATATTCTCCTCTGGGATTAAATCTTCATCCTCGAAGAAGCCAATCCCACCTGCAACAATTTCCGTACGACGGTCGTTGCTGAAGCGCTCTTTAATTTCCGTCAACTCTTCACGGATAATCTCCAATACCTTTTCTTCATCCGCTAAGATAGCTTTTAATTCAGCAATCAGAGCCATCAATTCACTATATTCATTTTCAATTTTCTCCCGCTCCAAACCGGTCAAACGCTGGAGTCGCATATCGAGAATTGCTTGGGCTTGTTTTTCCGATAACTTAAATCGTGTCATTAATCCTTCACGAGCAATTTCCGTTGTTTTGGAATTACGGATCAAGCTGATCACTTCATCCAAGTTATCCAGTGCAATCCGCAAGCCTTCTAGAATATGGGCACGGGCTTCTGCTTTTTTCAATTCAAAAGCAGTACGTCGTTTGATTACAACTACTTGGTGATCAAGATAGTGTTCGAGACATTGTTTAATATTTAAAATCTTTGGCTGTCCATCTACAAGGGCTAGCGTATTTACACCAAAGTTCGTTTGGAGGGCTGTAAATTTATATAAATTATTTAAAATCACATTCGCATTTGCATCTCGACGGACTTCCATCACGATACGCATACCTTCACGACCGGATTCATCCCTTAAGTCGGTAATACCTTCAATTCTTTTATCACGGACAAGTTCAGCAATTTTTTCTACAAGTCTTGCTTTATTCACTTGATACGGCAACTCTTTAACAAGGATTGTCGATTTACCGTTGGCATGTTCTTCAATTTCCACTTTTGCCCGCATCGTAATGGAGCCTCTTCCAGTTTCATAGGCTTTCCGGATTCCACTCCGGCCAATGATAATTCCGGCAGTAGGGAAGTCTGGACCTGGAAGATATTCCATAATTTCCTCAATTGTAATATCTGGGTCTTTTGACAAAGCAAGTACCGCGTCAATCGTTTCCCCAAGATTATGAGGAGGAATATTCGTCGCCATTCCGACCGCAATTCCTGACGTTCCGTTTACAAGCAGGTTTGGAAAACGGGCAGGGAAGACTTCTGGCTCCCGTTCAGAACCATCATAGTTATCACGGAAATCAACCGTATCTTTATTCAGATCACGGACGAGCTCCATTGAAATTTTTGAAAGCCTTGCCTCTGTATAACGCATTGCTGCCGCTTGGTCTCCATCGACAGATCCGAAGTTTCCATGACCGTCTACAAGCATATGGCGGTAGCTGAAATCTTGCGCCATCCGTACCATCGTTTCGTAAACTGCAGTGTCACCGTGTGGGTGATACTTACCGATTACTTCCCCAACAATACGGGCAGACTTTTTATATGCTTTATCCGGATGCATTCCTAAATCATTCATCGCATGGATAATTCTGCGGTGTACCGGCTTCATGCCATCACGAACATCCGGTAAAGCCCTTGATACGATAACACTCATTGAATAATCAAGGAAAGATGTTCGCATTTCATTACTAATATTCACTTCTTGAACATTTTTACGTTCTTCGGCCATTCTGTTACCTCCTAGTCGGGAAAAAACAAAACTCCCTATACAGACGAAATGAAAAGAGGGGAATGACCCCGCTCCTCATTTACAAATAAATTAAAATTTGTTTTTCAAAACATACAATCTCATATTCAACGATATTTAGAACTAAATATCTAAGTTTTGTACGTATCTTGCATTTTCTTCAATATAGTTACGACGTGGTTCAACTTTATCTCCCATCAGCATATCAAATACTTGATCCGCTTCGATGGCATCAGTTAACTGGACTTGAAGCAATGTCCGGGTTTCCGGGTCCATCGTCGTATCCCAAAGTTGTTCCGCATCCATTTCACCAAGCCCTTTATAACGCTGAATCGCTGGCTTTGGTGTGTCCGACATATTAGAAAGAGCCTGTTGCAATTCCTCATCACTATACACATATTGCAACGATTTACCTTGTTTGATTTGGTAAAGCGGCGGTTGTGCGATATAAATATAACCATTGTCAATAAGCGGTCGCATGTAACGGAAGAAGAACGTGAGCAATAATGTACGAATATGGGCACCATCAACATCCGCATCTGTCATAATGATGATTTTATGGTAGCGCGCATTTTCTATATTAAAATCTTCACCGATTCCAGTACCAATCGCTGTAATCATCGAACGGATTTCAGCATTGGAGAGAATGCGGTCAAGCCTTGCCTTTTCAACGTTTAATATTTTACCTCGAAGCGGCAAAATTGCTTGGAAATGTCTGTCCCTTCCAGCTTTTGCAGAACCACCGGCAGAGTTACCTTCAACGATGTATAGCTCACTGATAGCAGCATCTTTAGAAGAACAATCCGCAAGCTTACCAGGAAGGTTGGAGATTTCCAACGCACCTTTTCTTCTCGTCAGTTCTCTTGCTTTTTTCGCTGCAACACGAGCACGGGATGCCATCATCCCTTTATCTACAATCGTTCTTCCGATACTTGGATTTTCCAGTAGAAATTTTTGAAAAGCTTCACTGAATATTTGATCCGTAACGGTACGGACCTCACTGTTTCCTAATTTGGTTTTCGTTTGACCCTCAAATTGCGGGTCTGGGTGTTTTACAGAAACGATTGCTGTCATACCTTCACGGACGTCATCACCCGTTAAATTATCATCATTATCTTTTAAAATATTGCTTTTACGTGCATATTCATTAACGACACGAGTCAATGCTGTACGAAAACCGACTTCATGAGTACCGCCTTCGTACGTATGGATATTGTTCGCGAAGGAATATAAATTCGAAGCAAATCCATCATTGTATTGAATCGATACTTCGACTTCAATACCTTGATTGCTTCCTTGGGCATAAAACGGCTCATGAAGCACTTCTTTATTTTGGTTAATATATTCTACGTAGGATTTAATCCCACCTTCGTAATAATAACTGATAGGTTCTCGGTCATCTCGTTTATCTTCCAACGTAATCGTCAAGCCTTTATTTAAAAATGCCAGCTCTCTAATACGCTGTTCCAATATGTCAAAATCATATACGGTAGTTTCAGTGAAAATTTCTGGATCTGGTTTGAAGTGAATTTCTGTTCCTTGGCGGTCTGTTTCACCGATCACTTGAAGTTCATCCACTACTTTTCCACGTTCAAATGCGATGTAGTGGATTTTTTCATCGAGATGCACTTTTACATCAAGTTGAGATGATAAGGCGTTAACGACCGATGCCCCAACCCCATGTAGTCCACCTGAAACTTTATATCCGCCACCACCGAATTTTCCACCGGCATGGAGGACTGTCATGATGACTTCTACCGCAGGACGACCTGTTTTCTTTTGAATACCAACAGGAATTCCCCGCCCATTATCTCTTACGGTGATACTATTGTCTTCTTCAATGATGACTTGGATATGGTCACAGTATCCAGCTAAGGCTTCGTCAATACTGTTATCGACAATTTCCCAGACAAGATGGTGAAGACCTTTTCCACTCGTTGAACCGATGTACATTCCTGGACGTTTCCGTACAGCCTCCAAGCCCTCAAGAACCTGTATTTGTTCCGCATCATAGGATTGGTTGTTTGTTACTTTTTCTTCCATATTTCTTTCACACTCATTTCTTTTATTAAAGAATCATTCTCGATAAACAAATTAGCTTTCTCTTCCATCTGTATGTCCATTCTTGTCCTGTTGCATGAAAACTACATTCACTTGAGAAACTAATTAAAGAGTATTAATATAGTCGATCAGCATACATATTTATAAAAACAATTTATATTAAACATCATAAAGATGGGAATCATATTCCGAGTAGTCGTCGATATGTTTGATTACTGATTTGATGCTCGTGCGTTTTTTCAGTGTTGCGATGGATAGGGTGCTGAAATAGGTTTCTTCTGTTGTAACGACCATGGATTTTACATATCTCCGCGGACCTTTGATATTTTCTTCTTCTTTTTCTTGGTTCACCATCTCTTGTAAAAGTCCTGAAGATGATATTAATTCATAATCGATCATAGCAACAATGGTGGAGGTTTGAATGACATTTCCATTACCAATATCAATAAACATGTAAAGACTCAACCCCCTTTGGTTTTCTCTGTGGTGACCGTTCCCTTTGTGACTCGAAAAATTTCAGCTTTGTTCAGTGTTTCATGATGTATGCCATCTACACTGGTCGTCGAAACAAAGGTCTGGACTTTTCCTTGAATCGTATTCAATAAGTGGGATTGGCGAAAATCATCCAGCTCACTTAACACGTCATCCAATAGCAATATCGGGTATTCTCCAATCTCACTTTGAATCAATTCAATTTCTGCAAGTTTCAAAGATAAAGCAGTTGTACGCTGCTGACCTTGCGAACCATAAGTTTGCACATTGATTCCATTCACGTAAAAAATCAAATCATCACGGTGGGGGCCAGCTAAACTTGTACCACGATCGATTTCCTTGTCTTGGATGCTTGCGAATTTTTCCTGAAAGCGCAGCATGATTTGTTCCGTTGTGTCCTGCTCATCCACATCAATACTCGCATCATACTTTATTTCAAGCTCTTCCAATTCTTGGCTGATTTGGTGGTGGATGGGGGCTGCCCATTTCCGTAATAATTTTAAAAAATGGAATCGTTTATGAAGAATAATGACAGCATGTTGGATCAATTGTTCGGTAAGGATTTCCAGCATGGTGACATCTGTAATTTCCCTGCGTTGTAATTGTTTCAAAAGAGAATTTCGTTGCTTTAATATTTTTTGATATTGTGCTAAATGATAAATATAGGTTGCTTGAATTTGACCAAGCTCCATATCGATAAATCGTCTACGTGTTTGGGGAGGACCTTTTACTAAAGTTAAATCCTCGGGGGCAAACATAACCACATTAAGTGCACCAATAAAATCACTTAGTCTGCGTTGTTCTAAATGATTTAATTTTGCCTTTTTCCCTTTGGATGAGATGGTCATTTCAAGTGGAACGGTTTGATTTCGTTTTTTTACTCTACCTTCTATTTTAGCATACTCTCGGTCCCATTGAATAAGTTCTTTCTCTTTTGGAGTACGATGGGATTTTGTGAAAGCTAAACAATAAATTGCTTCCATGAGGTTTGTTTTACCTTGAGCATTTTCGCCGATAATGACGTTCACCTTATCGTCAAACGTGATGTTGAGCTCGTCATAGTTTCTAAAGTTGGTCAGGATTAACTGTTCAATATGCATGCAGTTAATCCTCGGAACCAACGATATAGGCATTACCTTCTAATTCAACGGTATCTCCGGGGTAAAGTTTGCGCCCGCGGCGATGCTCAAGCTCCCCGTTAACAACAGCACCTTGCTCTTGTAGATATGCTTTTACCATTCCACCCGATTCCAGTACATTCAGAACCTTGATAAATTGACCTAATGTAATATATTCCGTCGATATTTTTACTTCTTCTTGCATGTCATCACCAGTTTTCTTAATGAAAATATTTTATTATTTTGTCTCATGACTGCTTAATAACAGTATTTACCGATAAAAACTCTATAAACCTATTTTACTAAAGTTTTTGCAATTATGAAAGGTAAGACCCTAAAAGTATCGAAAAACTTCTCTCAGGGGCTTATTTTTGTTTATTTCAGCATTCGAGATTCCATTTCCCCTTTGACCAAAAAAATAATGAGAAAGAAAAAACAAGTTTTGATGTTCTTTTTGGATGTAATCCACAGCGGAAAACTTAATTTTCATATAATCAATACAGAAAAACTCTTATCCACATGTGGACAAGAGTTTTCTTGCGTGTATCCAGGAAATTAAATTAATAAGTTCTTACAGGCAGGATTAATTGCAATATGGAATCATCTTCTTTTGGAACAAGTACGAATGGACGCATTGCTCCAGTAAAATCAATCGTAATTTCATCATACTCTATGGATTTTAATGCATCCATCATGTATTTCGAGCTGAAAGAGATTTTCAAATCTTCACCTTCAACGGATTCCACAACAATTTCTTCATGGACATTTCCAACTTCTGGTGAATTACTTGTAATTTCAACAACTGAATTTCCTTCTGTCGTTAATTTGACCACGTTATTTCTTTCTTCTCTAGCAAGTAATGAAGCACGATCGATTGTATTTAATAATTCTTTTGTATTTACAGTGATACTAGTTTTCTTTTCTTCCGGAATCAAACGAGATGTTTCCGGATAATTACCATCAAGTAAGCGTGAGAGGAAGCTTAAATGTTTGGTACGGAATAAGATTTGGTTATTCGTTACACTGATTTCAACTGTTTCTTCTGCATCATCTAAGATTTTACTCAATTCATTCAAACTTTTACCTGGGACAACAACATTATGAAACTCTACTTCAGTTGCTTCGATCGTTGTTTTGCGCATTGCCAATCTATGGCTGTCCGTTGCTGTAAAGTTAAGGACATTATTTTCCAAATGCATATTCACTCCGGTTAAAATTGGACGTGTTTCCATAGTCGATACAGCAAAGACAGTTTGTTTAATCATATTTTTAATTAATGGTATCGGCATTTCGAAACTTTGATCCGCTTCAATTCGTGGAAGGTGAGGGTACTCTTCTGCACTTTGGCCCACAAGTGTGAATTCAGCTTTTCCTGAACTGATTTGAACTTGATGATTGTCATCAACTATAAATTCCACGGTATCTTGCGGAAGTTTACGTACAATATCTGGAAAATATTTTGCTTGAAGAACGATGCTTCCAGGCTCAATATTTTCTACGTTCACATTTCCATTTTCTTCACTAGGAATAAATGATTCGATAGAAATATCAGAGTCACTTCCTGTTAATTTTATTCCATGTATACTTGCTTCAATTTTCATTCCAGAAAGAATAGGGATGACTGCTCGTGATGAGATAGCTTTCATTACATTTTGTACAGCTGCCATCAATAAATCTCGTTTGATTGTGAATTTCATAAAATATCCTCCTAATGGAAGTTCTATATATATTATTTATTATAAAAAGATAGTAATAATAGTAATAGTGCTTGTTGATATGTGGATAAGTTCCTTGATATCTTTTTCAGTATGGTTTTACACATGTTAACAATATGTTTATATGTGTAATTTGTTATGAACAGTTTACACAAGGAAAATATCACATCGATTTGATTGTTTCGATCAATTCATCAATTTCTTGACTAAATGTTGTATCATCTGCAATCATTTTTGATATTTTTTCATGAGCATGTATAACAGTTGTATGATCCCTTCCTCCAAATTCATCACCAATCTTTGGAAGAGACAAATCTGTAAGCTCCCTTGATAAGTACATTGCTATTTGTCTAGGGAAGGCAATTGATTTGGTCCGCTTTTTCGCGGCAAAATCCTGCATGCGAATATTATATTTCCGAGAAACTACTTCTTGAATTCCTTCCACTGTAATTTCCTTTGGCTTATTGCTAGGAATGATATCTTTCAAAGCCTCGGCAGCCAGGGCTGCATCAATATCTTGGTTTACTAAGGAAGAATAGGCAACAACACGAATCAACGCGCCCTCGAGTTCCCTAATATTTGTATTGATTTGATTGGCGATATAGAGCATGACTTCATTCGGAATTTCGAGACCTTCCGCTTTTGCTTTTTTATTTAATATCGCAATTCTTGTTTCAAGATCTGGCGGGGTGATATCGGTTATTAGGCCCCATTCAAATCTGGATCGCAATCTGTCTTCTAATGTCGGAATTTCCTTTGGAGGGCGATCACTAGAGATAATAATCTGTTTACTTTCCTCATGTAATGCATTAAAAGTATGGAAAAATTCTTCCTGCGTAGATTCTTTTCCGGCGATGAATTGAATATCATCTATTAATAGAACATCTATATTTCGATATTTATTGCGGAAAGCATTCGATTTATTATCCATGATTGCATTAATGAATTCGTTTGTGAATTTCTCTGAAGTTACATAAGCGACTTTGGCATCTGGGTTATGTTCTCTGACATAATGGCCGATTGCATGCATTAAATGTGTTTTCCCTAAACCAACTCCCCCGTAAATAAATAAGGGATTATACGCTTTGGCAGGCGCTTCTGCTACAGCAAGGGAAGCTGCATGAGCAAAACGGTTTCCAGCTCCGATAACAAATGTATCAAATGTATATTTTTCATTTAACATTGATTTTGGGAAGTCATTGTAAGTTCCTTGAGGTTGTATTTCCTTTGTAACTTCTTTTGTTTCCTCCAGCTCTTTGGAAGAATCAGGAATGATGAATTTCGTTTCTAGTTTTGAGCCAGTTACTTCTTCAACTACTTCATTGATGACTTTTGTATATTGGTTTTCCAACCAGTCTCTCGCAAATTCATTAGGTGCAGAAATGATTAATGTATTTTTACTTAAATCTACAGCCTTTGTATTTTTTAACCATGTATCATAACTAGGTTTACTCACTTTTTCTTCAATCTTTTCTAAAGCAGCTTGCCAAAGCTCATCAATATTTTCCAAACGGGAAGTCACTCCTTTCTAATGGGATGATTATTACACATAGTGTTGTATTGTAGGGTTATTTGTTTTCCACGCTTTATGTTTAATGAAAGACAGAAAAAAGCCTCCCTCGATCAGTCGAATGGAAAAGGCGTTTAAAGTAAATTCCATAATAGGCTGTGGATGAAATGTATGGAGTCTTTCAAGTTTAACATGATTTATAAACTCTATCCACAAATCTGTGGAAATTTTAATAAAGAAGCTGTGAATTGATATCCACAAAACTATCCACAGGCTGTGAGTAATTTTTAAACTGAATTAGTTTTCCACAAGCGAAACACTATAATAATAACAAAGATAAGCTTATGATGCAACGTGTTTATTTTAGTTATCCACATTACTATCCGTTTGTTTACAAAAAAATATTCACACCCGTTTATGATGTGAGTAAGTTGTCGATAGATGTCGAATAAGTGACAACGGTAAAAAGTGCTACTGTGAATAAGTATATGATAACTTGCTTTCAGGATTTTCTGTTATAGAACAGAGTTAAGGTGAGTTTGGATGATTGGTTATAAAATTTTCATTTCTAATAAAGTGGAGACTAAAAAACTGGGTTGACAGGAGGGTGGAGTTTTACGTATAATTATTGAGACTGTCTACTGGATAAGTTAAAAAATGATATTATATATTAGATCCCATAGGGAGGTGCAATAAATGAAAAGAACATTTCAACCAAGTAACCGTAAGCGTAAAAAAGTACATGGCTTCCGTGCACGTATGGCTACTAAAAACGGTCGTAAAGTATTAGCTCGTCGTCGTCAAAAAGGAAGAAAAGTACTATCAGCATAAGCCACTGAACAATCAGTGGTTTTTTTTCTATTCTAAATACGAAAAGCTGAAGCACGTATAGGGATGACTAAACTGGACTGCGGTGAAAGAAGATAAAGGAAACACGGTGAGTAACGAACCGATGTTGATTTACCGATTGGAGGAGCAGGAAGTTTTTAGTGTTCCTGGTCAATTGAGCTAGATAATACGAAAAGCTGAAGCGTTCGGTTAGGGACAATCAAACTGGATGTTGGTCCAGGGGGATAATGTTCCAACAAGAAAGATCCCATAGACGATAAGCAGTAAAGGTGAAAGTAATGAAAAAAGCTAATCGAATTAAAAAGAACGAAGAATTTCAATACATATTCAAGCACGGAAAATCGTTTGCAAACCGGCAGCTTGTTATTTACTATGCGGAAAAACCGGGACAAGAACATTTTCGGATTGGATTATCTGTTGGCAAAAAAATAGGTAATGCCGTAAAAAGGAATCAAATTAAACGGTATTTGCGCCAAGCTTTTCATGAGATGCAATCTGACATCAGACCGGACATTGATATAATTATTATTGCTAGACAACCGACAAAAAGTATGGGCTTTCATGAAATGAAAAAGAGCTTAAGCCATTTACTATATAAACAGCAATTGCTTGTTAAAAAATAAAACAAGTTAAATATAGAATCTTATCTGCAATTAGGATAAAATAGCTAATAGAGTTTCAAGGTTGACGCTAAGGAGGAAAAATTTTGCGTAAAAAATATGTACTGCTATTTGCGCTAATCGGTTTAGCTCTACTACTCGCTGGTTGTACGGAAATTAACGAACCGATTACCGCAGAGAGTGAAGGAATTTGGAATACAATCTTTGTTTACCCGCTTTCTTGGGTAATTACAAAAATAGCCGTGTTTTTAAATAATAGTTATGGTCTTTCAATTATCATTGTAACGGTACTTATTCGCCTTGCAATTTTACCATTAAGTGTTAAACAAATTAAAAGCTCAAGAGCGATGCAGGAAATTCAACCAAAGCTTCAAGAGCTTCAAAAGAAATATAGTTCCAAAGATGCGAATACACAACAAAAACTGCAACAGGAAACAATGGAACTTTTCCAACGTAATGGAGTTAACCCATTAGCAGGTTGTCTACCGATTTTTGTCCAAATGCCAATTTTAATTGCAATGTATCACGCGATCATGCGTACGACAGAAATTAGTAATTATCAATTCTTATGGTTCGAGCTTGGTTCGCCGGATTACATCTTACCGTTTTTAGTTGGTGGTTTTACATTCTTACAACAAAAACTGATGATGTCATTCCAAAATACATCAACACAGAACCCGCAACTTGCAATGCAGATGAATTTAATGCTTTACATGATGCCGATCATGATCGGTGTTATGACGTTCTTCTTCCCAGCAGCTCTAGGGCTATACTGGGCAACTGGTAATATCTTTATGATTTTCCAAACGTTATTGATCAATAAACCGATGATGACGAAAACCAATACTGGGGGAGACAAAAAGTGAGAGAAATAACTGCTAGCGGTTCGACAGTTGAAGAAGCTGTACAATCAGCTTTACAGCAGTTAAACACGACTGAGGACCGGGTTGATATCGAGATAATTGATGAAGGTAAAAAAGGAATTCTCGGCTTAATCGGAGCTAAACGTGCAATTGTGAGAGTGAAGAAAAAGAAGGATCCGGTTAAAGAAACGGAGAAATTCCTCCGTTCAGTTGTAAATCAAATGAATGTCGAAGTTGATATTAAAACAACCGTTGAAGAAAACCATGTGACATATGAAATGGATGGAGAGAATATTGCCATCCTCATCGGAAAACGTGGCCAAACACTCAATGCCTTACAGTATTTAGCTCATCTAGCAATAAACAAACAAAAAGGAACGTACTATACGGTGACTCTTGATGCAGAAGGTTACAGAGAACGCCGCAGAGAAACACTCGAATCTCTCGCGCATAAAATGGCAGATAAAGCTAAACGTATCAACAAAAAGGTAGCACTTGAACCTATGCCAGCTTATGAAAGAAAAATAATCCATAGTGCGTTGCAAGATGTAAGTGGCGTATCAACTTATTCTGATGGACAAGAGCCCCATCGTCATATTGTTATCAAACCTTAATAAAAAAATCACTCCTTTCTTTTTAAGGAGTGATTTTTTTATGTTTAATTAGGATTAAATATTTTGTTCAAAAGTAATGTATCTTTTAAAATCATACTATCCACATGTGGATAATCTAGTTAAAATGCAATAGAGAAAAAGCGTGTGGATAACTTTATTTTTACGGTAAAATATGTTATTCTTTTTTGTTAGTGACGTTTTAATTATAACATATGAAGAAGATATAAAAGTTGGAGGTGTAGCAATGACAACAGATACAATTACTGCGATCTCAACACCGATTGGTGAAGGTGCAATTGCAATTGTTCGTTTGAGCGGACCTGACGCAATCAGCATCACTAATGAACTATTTACAGGAAAAAACCTTCACGATGTACCATCACATACGATAAACTACGGAAAAATCATCGATCCCGAAACAAACGACATTGCAGATGAAGTAATGGTTTCTGTTATGCGGGCACCGAAGACATTTACTCGTGAAGATATCATTGAAATAAATTGTCATGGTGGCATGGTAGCAGTAAAAAGAGTGTTGGATATTATCTTGTCAAAAGGAGCACGTCTGGCAGAGCCTGGAGAATTTACAAAACGTGCTTTTCTTAATGGGAGAATAGATCTATCGCAAGCTGAAGCGGTAATGGACCTTATCCGAGCCAAAACAGATAAAGCAATGTCAGTTGCAGTGAAGCAAATGGATGGTCGATTATCTAAACTCATTACTGAATTGCGTCAAGAACTTTTGGAAACAGTAGCACATGTAGAAGTAAATATAGATTATCCGGAATATGATGACGTAGAAGAAATGAGTCATGAGATGATGCGGACAAAAACTAGAGAGGTTCACCAACGTATCGTTGAATTACTTGAAGTTGCCAAACAGGGGAAAATACTCCGTGAAGGAATCGCAACTGCAATCATCGGACGTCCAAACGTTGGTAAGTCTTCGTTGATGAATACCTTAGTGCAGGAGAATAAAGCGATTGTCACTGATATTCCAGGTACAACCCGGGATATTATCGAGGAATACGTCAATGTGCGTGGTGTGCCGCTTCGATTAGTTGATACTGCAGGAATCAGGGAAACGGAAGACCTTGTTGAGAAAATTGGTGTGGAGCGTTCACGTCAAGTCCTTAAGGAATCGGATTTAATCCTTTTTGTTTTAAATTATAATGAAGAGTTGACGGAAGAGGATAAAAAGCTCTTCGAAACGATTGAAGGTTTGGATTATATAGTCATCGTCAATAAGACGGATTTAGAACAAAAAATAAATCTTGAAGAAATAAATGAGCTTGCAGCAGGCCGTCCTGTCATTACAACATCCCTAGTGGAAGAAGAAGGGGTGGATGAATTGGAAAAAGCCATTGCAGCTACGTTTTTTGAAGGAGAAATCGATACAGGGGATTTGACTTATGTTTCAAACATTCGTCATATTCAACTGCTTAAGAAAGCGAAGCAGGCCCTTGAAGATGCAATGAATGGAATTGAACTCGGTATGCCGCTTGATATCGTGCAGATAGATGTTACGAGAACGTGGGAATTTCTAGGAGAGATAATAGGGGATACAGCGAGCGACAGCCTCATTGATCAACTGTTTTCTCAATTCTGTTTAGGAAAATAATCGTGTGTATAGCTCTAGTAAATGATTCAATTGTCAATATAGGGATTGGTTATCTCCAGTTCCTATATTGAGCATAGAAAGGGTGAAAATGATGAACTTTAACGCAGGAAACTATGATTTAATCGTTGTTGGTGCTGGGCATGCGGGAATAGAAGCGGCGGTGGCTGCTGCCAAAATGGGTGTTAAAACGCTTATGTTAACACTAAACATCGATATGTTAGCTTTTATGCCTTGTAATCCTTCTGTCGGCGGACCTGCAAAGGGTATTGTAGTCCGTGAAGTCGACGCACTTGGAGGCGTTATGGGCAAGATTATAGATAAATCAGCGATTCAAATGCGTATGTTAAATACAAGAAAAGGACCTGCTGTACAAGCATTGCGTGCACAGGCCGATAAAACTGTTTATATGAAAGAAGCAAAAAGGGTTGTAGAGAACCAAGAAAATCTTACCCTTCGTCAAGGGATGGTCAATTCCTTGATTATTGAAGATGGAGTATGTAAAGGGGTAGTCACTGAAACGAATGCGGAGTATCATGCAAAAGCAGTGATCAT
Source organism: Oceanobacillus luteolus (assembly GCF_023715655.1). Classification (GTDB taxonomy): domain Bacteria; phylum Bacillota; class Bacilli; order Bacillales; family Amphibacillaceae; genus Oceanobacillus; species Oceanobacillus luteolus. Next base: position 79,630 of record NZ_JAMBON010000008.1, read on the forward strand.
TACAACTGGTACATTTATGCGCGGGAAAATTTTAATGGGTCACCTAGAATACGAAAGTGGTCCAAATAACCAGCGTGTTTCTGTTGAACTGTCGAAGAACTTAGAGGAAATCGGTTTTGAACTGAAACGTTTTAAAACTGGTACACCTCCTCGAGTAAATAGCCATACAATTGATTACTCGAAAACAGAAATTCAACCAGGGGATGAAAATCCACGTTATTTCTCTTATGAAACGACAGAAGAACTCGTTGAACAGCTTCCATGCTGGTTGACGTATACGAATGATAGAACACACGGTATCATTAATAATAATTTAACATTATCTTCAATGTATTCAGGTGCGAAGCGAGGAACCGGTGCTCGTTATTGTCCATCGATTGAAGATAAAATTGTTCGATTTGATGATAAACCACGTCACCAAATCTTCTTAGAGCCAGAAGGAAGAGATACGGAAGAGGTATATGTTCAAGGTTTATCTACATCTTTACCGGAAAATATCCAATATGAAATGATTAAAACGATACCAGGCTTGGAAAATGCTGAAATCATGCGTCCAGGTTATGCGATTGAGTACGATGTAGTCACTCCAACACAACTTTGGCCGACTTTAGAGACGAAGAAAATCTCAGGTCTTTACACTGCTGGACAAATCAATGGAACTTCGGGTTATGAAGAGGCAGCAGCTCAAGGAATTATGGCAGGAATTAATGCTGCAGCGAAAATACTGGGCAAGGAACCGATTATTTTGGATCGCTCACAAGGCTATATCGGTGTTCTTATTGATGACCTCGTGACAAAGGGGACCAATGAGCCATACCGTTTATTAACTTCCCGTGCGGAGTATCGTCTACTTCTCCGTCATGATAATGCAGACATGAGATTGACAGAAGTCGGCTATAAAGCAGGCCTCATTTCTGAAGAGCGGTATACGAAATTGGTGGAAAAAATCCGTCTCGTAGAAGAAGAGAAAAAACGTCTTGAAAAAATTATCATCAAACCTGATCAAGTAAACCACTTATTGGAGGAAATTAATTCGACTCCATTAAAAGAAGCGATTAAAGCTTATGATTTATTAAAACGACCGGAAATCGATTATGATTTCATTGATCAAGTGATTGAAACAAATGAAGCGCTAGATAAAGAGGCCCGTGAACAAGTTTATATCCAAGTTAAATATCAAGGTTACATTAAAAAAGCGAATGAACAAGTAGAGCGAATGATTAAAATGGAAGATAAGAAAGTCCCTGAGGATATTGATTATGATCAAATCAATGGTTTAGCTTCTGAGGCAAAAGAAAAGTTGAAGAAGATTCGTCCGTTATCCGTTGGGCAGGCATCCAGAATCTCAGGAGTAAATCCAGCAGATATCTCTATCCTGCTTGTTTATATTGAACAAGGCAATATTGCAAGAGTTGCTAACTAAATGATTTGAACATGTGTTAAAGGAGCCTATTTATATGAATCCAGAACAGTTTCGACTCGCTCTAAAGGAAAAGGGGTTCGAGTTGACGGATGTACAAATGAACCAATTTGACACTTATTATAAGACTTTGGTGGAATGGAATGAAAAAGTGAATCTTACTGCAATCACAGAAGAGAACGAAGTATACTTAAAACATTTCTATGATTCCATCACACCAGCTTTTCACCAAGATCTTACAGGTGAACTAATGGTTTGTGATGTAGGTGCAGGAGCAGGTTTTCCAAGTATTCCTTTAAAAATTGTATTTCCAAACTTGAAAGTTACCATCGTAGACTCCTTACAAAAGCGGATTGTATTCTTGAATCACCTTGCAACAGCTTTAGGTTTGGATGGCGTATCCTTTTATCATGATAGAGCAGAAACCTTTGGAAAAAACGCCAACTTCCGAGAATCATTTGATATCGTTACAGCACGTGCTGTAGCAAGAATGTCAGTCTTAAGTGAGTTATGTCTGCCTTTAGTAAAGAAAGACGGTATGTTTATAGCTCTGAAAGGTGCTCAAGCAGCAGAGGAGTTAGAGAAAGCTAAAGACGCCATTGAATTATTCGGTGGTGAGATAACAGGGGAAGAAACTTTTACACTTCCACAAGAAGATAGTGAACGTACAATCTATTGGATTAGAAAACGCAGAAAGACACCTAAAAAATATCCACGAAAACCAGGTGTCCCGAACAAAAATCCTATTGAATAATGTTATAGCCCGCTATTATCGATGTAGCGGGCAATTTTTTTTGTTGCGGTCTATAAGAGTTTTAAAAGTAATGAGGAACAAGGATTTTATAAATTGCTTGTTTGTCTTTTTAGAAATATAATAAGGATAAATTATTTTTCATTGCACGACCTGAAATATCTGGGTAATTAGCTACTTTTATTATGTAAATATGGTAGAATATTATAAGATAGAGAGAGAATAGAGACTCATAGAGAGAGAAAACTTAAAATGTTCCACGTGAAACATTTTTTATTATGAAGCTAGAAATGCGTAAAAGTTACTAAGGTGGTGTCAACTAGTGGTGAGTCCTTTTAATCGGTTTTTTGGAATAGGGGATAAGTCGAATTCAGAGGCTGAGGAGCCAGAATACCATCCAAATGAAGTTGTTGAAATAGAAGTAAGTAAAATTGAGCCGAATCGATTTCAACCAAGAACCATATTCGATGATGAGAAAATCGAAGAGTTAGCGCAAACCATTCATACCCATGGGATGATTCAGCCTATTATCGTTCGTAAACTGGAAGACGATCGTTACGAGTTGATAGCAGGTGAACGGAGATGGCGCGCTGTAACATCATTGGAGTGGGAACATGTTCCAGCTATTATTCGAGAGATGAACGATAAAGAAACTGCTTCTGTCGCTTTGATAGAAAATCTTCAAAGAGAAGAATTGACCGTCATTGAAGAAGCGAAAGCATATGCCCGCTTACTTGAATTACATTCCTTGACTCAAGAGGCATTAGCGCAACGTTTAGGTAAAAACCAATCAACGATTGCCAATAAATTGAGGTTGTTAAAGCTACCAGAGCCTGTGCAAGAGGCTTTGCTACAAAAGATTATTACGGAACGACATGCAAGAGCACTAATTAAGTTAAAAGATGAAATGAAGCAACTGGAGATTCTTCAACTTATTATAGATCAAGATCTGAACGTTAAACAAACTGAAGAAAAAATTGCTTCACTCGATGCGAAAAATGAAACTCCAAAGAAAAAAAGAGCACAGTTAAAAGGAATCAATAAGGATATTCGTATTGCAATGAACACTATCCGTCAATCTCTATCCATGGTTTCTGATACTGGTGTCAAGGTAGAATCTGACGAAAAAGAGCTCGATGATTACTATCAAATCACTATTAAAATACCAAAAAATAATAAATAAATACGTTCTTATCATTATGTTTATCATTTTATTATGCCCATCTTTGCTATAAGAGATGGGTATTTTTCACAATGGTTTTTTAATGGATACGTTTGGATGTAGTTAGTATTCAATTATTTTTGTTATTACTAGTAAGTTCGAATCAATTTAATATAGATTACAAATTTCATAGTCTATCACATGAAATTAATGATAAAATAAAAAGTATAATTGTTAGGTAGGTGTCAACATGGGAAAAGTAATGTCCATCGCAAATCAAAAAGGTGGCGTCGGAAAAACTACATCTTCAGTTAATTTAAGCGCGGGACTAGCTTCATTAGGGAATAAGGTCCTTCTTATCGATACAGATCCTCAAGGTAACGCAACAAGTGGTTTAGGTATAAATAAAGCGGATGTAACTTATTGTATTTATAATATGCTTGTTGAAGAGGTAGAAGCAGAAGATGTTGTAGTTTCCACTGATACAGTCAACTTAGATATAATACCTGCAACCATTCAATTAGCTGGTGCGGAAATTGAACTTGTGCAAATAATGTCCAGAGAAATGCGGCTGCGCAAGGCATTAGAAAATCTTCAGGATGAGTATGATTATATTATCATCGATTGTCCACCATCATTAGGTCTTCTTACACTTAACGCTTTAACCGCCTCAGATTCCGTCATTATTCCAGTGCAATGTGAGTATTACGCTTTAGAAGGTCTAAGTCAGCTTTTAAACACTATTCGACTTGTTCAAAAGCACCTGAATAAGCAACTCATGATTGAAGGAGTATTATTGACGATGCTTGATGCAAGAACGAATCTAGGGATTGAGGTAGTGGAAGAAGTGAAGAAGTACTTCCAAGATAAAGTTTATAAATCAATTATTCCACGTAATATTAGGTTAAGTGAAGCACCAAGTCATGGACAACCTATTATTAATTACGATCCAAAGTCTAAGGGAGCAGAAGTGTATCTTGAATTAGCAAAGGAAGTGATGCAGAGTGGCGAAAGGGTTGGGTAGAGGTCTCGAAGTTTACTTTCCTGATATGGGTGAACAAGAGGAACAAGCTATTGAAGAAATTTCTATTGATGAGCTTAGACCAAATCCATATCAACCAAGAAAGACATTTCATGCGGATGCTATTGAAGAATTAAAAGATAGTATATTAGAATACGGTATTATACAGCCGTTAGTTGCACGGAAAAGTATCAAAGGCTATGAAATTGTAGTGGGGGAGAGAAGATTCCGCGCTGCAAAAGAAGCTGGATTAAGAAGCGTCCCCGTTGTCGTACAAGAACTTTCTGATGAACGGATGATGGAGCTGGCTTTACTGGAGAATCTGCAACGTGAAGACCTCACTCCAATTGAAGAGGCTCAAGCATATCGTAATTTAATGGACGAATTAAAGATTACTCAAGAGGAATTGTCTAAGCGATTAGGTAAAAGCAGGTCACATATCGCTAATACTGTTCGCTTACTTTCTTTACCTGATCAAGTGGTAGCTTATATAAACAACGGTGAACTCACCATGGGGCATGGGAAAGCACTTATTGGGTTGAAGGATAAAGAAAATATAATTCCACTCGTGAACAAAATTAGAAAAGAAAAGTTAAACGTAAGACAGGTAGAAAGTCTTGTAATGCAATTAAATGATAAAAAACCTAAGCAAAAGGAACAAACGAAAAAAGATATCTTTATTCAAGAACGAGAAGCGATACTTCGAGATCGACTAGGGACTGCAGTTTCAATTAAACGTGGTAAGAAAAAGGGGAAAATTGAAATTGAGTTTTATAATGATGATGACCTGCAACGTCTCATTGAATTTCTTGATAAATAATAGGAAGGACTAACATTGAAATGTTAGTCCTTCCTTGTACATTTACTAAATGTTCCACGTGAAACATTTCAAAAAAGTTCCATGTGGAACAATATAACAATTACATATAACGAAGAAGTTGCTGAAGGAGAAGGCTATGGTATTATTCGGAACAATTGTTAATGCTCTATTAATCTTATTAGGAAGTCTGATTGGTTTATTTTTCACGAAGATACCAGAACGTTATAAGGAAACAGTTATGCACGGAATAGGATTAGCAGTTGTGTTGATTGGATTACAAATGGCTTTCTCAACAAACAATATGGTGCTAGTTCTTGTTTCTTTAATGTTCGGTGCAATAGTAGGGGAGTTTTTGCGTATTGAAGATTTCCTAAATGATTTAGGGAACTGGCTCGGTAGCAAGTTTACAAATACAGACGATTCGACAAGTGTATCCCAAGGATTCATTACGGCGACAATGATATTTTGTATTGGTGCAATGGCTATCATTGGTTCATTGGATAGTGGGATCAGAGGAGACCATGAAGTTCTGATTACGAAGGGAATAATTGATGGTTTTACAGCACTTGTTTTAACGACAACGTTAGGGTTTGGTGTGATGCTTTCTGTTGTACCCCTAGTCTTATATCAAGGACTCATCACTTTGTTTGCAACTCAAATTGAAAATTGGATACCAGAATCTATATTAAATGGACTAATTCTTGAAATTACTGCGGTAGGTGGCTTACTCATTGTAGCGATAGGAATGAATCTATTAAAAATCAAAACTATCAGGATTGCTAATTTAATGCCCGCTTTGCTATTAGTAGTTTTATTTTATTATATAAGTGATTTAATACTATAAAGTAAAATCTAAATCCAAACCCTTAAAGGTTTGGATTTTTTTATTATTTGAATAGGCGATGTGTGAACTCCTAGATAGTCTTTTTCTTGTGCGGATAGTCTCTCAGTATAGCAGGGCGGATAAAACTTGGACTTAGTTGCTGATCCAGTAAATCAAGCGACTCTGAGATCTTTTCTGCCATATCCATCACAATAGATAATCTTGTGCTCTGCAATACAGCGTGATCCATAAAACCGCTTGTATTGACGACTCCAGTGATATGAATATCACCAACCTCCGGAAGCGACTTTTTTAACGCTGCTCCAGGTTTAACTGGACCAACTCCAGCGATTAAATGGCCAATGGATGTATTCCTTCCTAAACAAGCATCAACAGCAATGACAAATGGCTGCCTGTATTTTTTGCTTATCTCATCCATATAGTCTGTTAAATTTGTAGCATGGACTGGGTTATGGAGGGTGCCATAAATGTTCAGGTGCCTTGGTTTCTTTGTTGTTAGTAGTGTACCGACTAATGGGCCGAGGGCATCGCCGGTAGAACGGTCCGTTCCGATACATACTACAACATATTCTCGAGGAAGCCTTGGAAACCAAGATATAATATGCTCACTAAGATTATTAACAGCTTGTTCATCCTGATACTGTACCCGAAAAGTTGTTAAATCTTGCTCAGAAAAATTATTATGATTCATAGCTTATCCTCCAAAAACATATTGGTATAGTATATGGCATTTTTCTGAAAACTATACATGCCAAGTGGAGGAATCGAGATGTTTCGAGCGGGTATGAAAAACATGTTTCTCATCACTGGTGCGGTGATGGGGGCAGGCTATGCTTCTGGAAGAGAAATATGGCAATTCTTTGGTGCTGGAAGTGGACTAGCTATTGTATTGTTTACCATCTTATTCACGATCTGCACCACAACCATATTAAAAATTAGTTATCGGCTCAGTAGTACAAATTATTTACCAATCTTGCATCAGCTGACAGGTAAGCGAATAGCTGCTATCTATGATTATATGATCCTCATCTATCTGTTTTGTGTGACAGTGGTGATGATTGCCGGTAGTGGAGCAACGTTCGAGACAATTGGGATGCCTTTTTGGTGGGGAATCATTTTTATTTTTATTGGGCTCATTATTATCTTTAGTAAGGGAATTGGTGAATTATTAAATGTAAACCAAGTATTGATGCCTATGTTGATTATTGCACTTTTTTTTATTCTCGTTTTATTTATTAAGGATGATTCTGTATCACTCGTAATGGATTGGGACAACCATACTAATTGGATGGCGGCATTTCCATTTACCGCACTGAATATTCTTCCATTAATCGCTGTATTAGGTGCTGTTGGTAATCGAATTAAATCAAATGGCGAGATATATATTACCTCAATCTCAAGTGGCTTGATCCTTGGTATCATCACTTTACTATATAATTCAAGCTTATTACATATTGGAGCTGAGGCAGAGTTACCGCCGATCCCTCTATTTGCAATTATAAATAATTATAATGCTGTAGTTATGGTTATTATGATGGTTATGCTATGGATAGCGATTTATACGACTGCTGCAGCGACATTGTTAGGGATGGTAACGAGAATTAATAAGAAATACGAGATGCCCTTAATAAAGATAGTTATCATTTCGTTATTCATTATGGTTCCATTTAGTGGAATAGGTTTTAGTCAATTAGTTGCTTTTCTATATCCTCTGTATGGCATATTAAATTTATATATATTAGTTAAGTTAATCATTTATCCAATTTATAATAAAACGTAAATATATTAAGAATATTTGATGTATTACTCTGTGAATGATGCTTAAATAGATTGTCTTTTAACATAAATCGCAGGTATAATAATGATAGAACTTATTTTTTATTCTTATATTAATTTTAATAAGGAGGATCGTAATGGTTGATAAAGAATTCGCTTTACATGATGTAGTAGAAATGAAGAAACCTCACCCTTGTGGAGAAAACCGCTGGAAGATCATTCGGATGGGCATGGATATAAGAATCAAATGCCAAGGGTGTGACCATAGTGTCATGATCCCCCGCCGAGAGTTTACGAAGAAGTTGAAAAAGGTACTGGAAAAGGCAGAATAACTTGGGACAAGTGATAAAGTTACTTGTCCCTAAATTTTTGTTTAAAAATTCTCTGATTTGATAAACTAACCGTATAAATAGTATGATAATAGTAGAGTGTAGCCAAGGAATATAATAATAAACTCAAAAACATCAAAAATAGGTCCATTTACAATACCTATTTTATTTTTTTATGCCTTTGTCTTTTTACAATCATATATACTATAATTGGAATAACGAACGCGTTCAGATGAATGTAATCCTTAAGGAGTGGAACAATAATGGCTTTAACAGCAGGAATCGTAGGACTTCCCAACGTCGGAAAGTCTACTCTTTTTAATGCAATTACCCAAGCAGGAGTTGAAGCTGCGAACTATCCTTTCGCAACCATCGACCCAAACGTTGGAGTTGTGGAAGTACCTGATACACGCTTAAATAAATTGACAGAACTAGTAAAACCAAAGAAGACAGTACCAACAGCATTTGAATTCACTGATATTGCAGGTATCGTGAAAGGTGCGAGTAAAGGAGAAGGGTTAGGAAACCAATTTCTTTCCCATATCCGTCAGGTGGATGCCATCTGTCAAGTGGTACGTTGTTTTGAGGACGAAAACATTACCCACGTCTCTGGGAAGGTCGATCCAATTGATGATATCGAAGTCATTAATCTGGAACTGATCCTCGCTGACCTGGAAACGGTTGAAAAGCGTTTTACCCGTGTACAAAAACTTGCCAAGCAAAAGGATAAGGATTCACTTCAAGAATTTGAGGTATTATCCAAAATCAAAGATGCATTGGAAAGTGATAAACCAGCTCGTGCTGTCGAGTTTAATGAAGAACAAGAGAAAATTGTAAAAGGATTGCATTTGCTTACTAGTAAGCCGATGCTATATGTTGCCAATGTAAGCGAAGACGAAATTGCTGATCCTGATTCCAATGAAAATGTCCTTAAAGTAAAAGAATATGCTGCTGCGGAAAATGCAGAAGTAATCGTTGTTTGTGCAAAAATAGAAGAGGAAATCTCGGAGCTTGAACCAGACGAAAAAGAAGAGTTCCTAGAAGATTTAGGTATCACAGAGTCAGGTTTGGACAAGCTCATTAAAGCGTCCTATAACTTACTAGGTTTAGCAACATATTTTACTGCCGGTGAACAGGAAGTGCGTGCATGGACGTTCCGCCAAGGGATTAAAGCACCACAGGCAGCAGGAATTATTCATACAGACTTTGAACGTGGATTTATCCGTGCAGAAACGGTATCTTATGATGATTTACTGGAAGCAGGATCCATGGCTGCTGCAAGGGATAAAGGAAAGGTTCGTTTGGAAGGGAAAGAATATATCGTCCAAGACGGTGATGTCATCCATTTCCGCTTTAATGTTTAAACGTAAAAAAAGGATCTCGAAGACTTGTTAAATGTAGAAAAGTTTGCTATAATGTCTTATCGTGAGTAATTACATTTTATGAAATTGCTCCTTGCTTCTAGTTCTTAACTGGAAGCCGCTAAGACCAAAAGGAGGTGTAACGGATGAGAAAATACGAAATCATGTATATCATCCGCCCAGACATGGAGGAAGAAGCGCAAAAGAGCTTAATTGAGCGTTTCAACAAAATTCTTACTGATAATGGTGCGGAAATCGCTAAAGTTGATGAAAAAGGCAAGAAACGTCTTGCTTATGAAATCAATGACTACCGTGATGGATACTATGTTGTTCTTAACTTCACAAGCGGCGAAGAAGCTGTTAACGAGTTCGATCGTCAAGCGAAGTTCTCTGATGACATTATTCGTCACATGGCAATTCGAGATGAACAATAATAAGGAGTGGTTCTGATGTTAAATCGTGTCGTATTAGTTGGCAGGTTAACAAGGGATCCTGATTTACGTTATACACCAAACGGAGTAGCAGTGGCTAATTTCAATATCGCGGTGAACCGTCCTTTTTCAAATCAACAAGGTGAACGTGAGGCTGATTTTATCAATGGTGTTGTATGGCGCCGCCAAGCGGAAAACCTTGCAAACTTTATGAAAAAGGGTAGCCTCATCGGTGTGGATGGCCGTTTGCAAACACGTAGTTATGAAGGTCAGGATGGTAAGACCGTCTATGTAACAGAAGTTGTTGCTGATAGTATTCAATTCCTGGAAACAAAAGGTTCTTCCGGAGGAGGATCCGGTTCATCAGGATACCAACAAAACCAGAACCAATATCAAAATCCTAATCAAAATCAAAACCAATTTGGTGGACAAGGACAGTTCCAACAAAGTCCAAATCAGAACCAAGGCCAATATCAAAATCAAGGATCTCAATCGGAAGATCCATTCCGAAATAATGGAGAACCAATTGATATCTCGGATGATGATTTGCCATTCTAACTTTTAATCATTTAGTTCATACAAATGAACATCGAATATAATACATTTCAGAAAAGGAGGTAATTGTTATGGCAGCTCGTCGTGGACGTGGTGGTAGACGCCGTAAAGTATGTTACTTCACAGCTAACGGCATTACCCATATCGACTATAAAGATGTTGATCTTCTAAGACGTTTCATTTCTGAGCGTGGAAAAATTCTTCCTCGTCGTGTAACTGGAACTTCTGCAAAATATCAACGTAAACTTACAATTGCAATCAAACGTGCTCGTCAAATGGCACTTCTACCATTTGTTGCTGAGTAAGAAGAAAACTCTCTCCAGAGCTGGAGGGAGTTTTTTCATGTTGTAGTAAAGATATAGAAAGAATATAATGTTGTGTTGAACTATTCGTTTTTACAGTGATACAATCATCTAACATAATGGAAAGAAGTTTAAAAAACAATATTGATGACAAAAATGCCCGTACAGGAAACTGTACGGGTACTTAATTAAATCATTTTCTTTTCACTTTGATTAAGGAAATCTCCATGTCCTATCCTTATCAAGATTCCTGTTTTTTTACTTTTCGCTTTGGATACTTCAATATCATGGATACTAGAAGAATTAGAGAATAAATGATTGCTAGAAATAGATAGCGATCACTAATCGGAAAATAAGATGAAAGCAACATATAAATAAGGAAAGGTACCGTTGTAGTAAATGCAATCAGCTTCCAAACAATTTGGTAGCGTAACTTCCTTTCCATCAGTTTAGCAAATCCAATTCCGATATAAGCTAGAATGGAAATAAATATGAACACGGCTATCGTGAGTGGCAGATAGTAAAACATAAAGAAATAAATAAGTTTTAGGATAAAGGGCAATCCTCCTGCCAGTCCCTCGGATATTCGTAATTGGATTATTAGTTGTGGTAGTGTGACGATAAATAATAAAATAAATAAGTAAACAACGACAATATCCATACCTATCCGATTCAATTTGAACATGGCAGTTTTATTCGGTAGTTTTAAACTATTTATGAATGCTTCTATGAAGATCATTTATTTCATCCTTCATCATTTAATATTCTATTTCATTATAGATGAAATATGGAAGAAATGCTTTATTTGAAGATAATAACCATCAAAATTCGACTTAATTATTGATAGGAAGCTTGATTACACATTTTTCTGAATCATAAACCCTTGAAAATATTACCCGGGAAATATAATTATCGCAAATATCGACAAATTCGAGAGTACGAAAGGTTTATTTTTGATTAACAAGTGGAATATTAATTATTAGCTCCTTTTGTATGTTATTGATGTCATACGAAAGGAGCAATTTTTTGCTGTTCATTCCATTGAAAAACTATGGAATAACAACGTTATTCGCGGTAAGTTCATACGTTTCATGTTATGATAATAGGACAACAGAATTCGAAATAAATTGAGGTGCAACGAATGAATCAATCTAAAACGCTAAAAGAAGGGGCGATATTTACTGCAATCTACTTGGTGCTCATACTGGTTACATTTTTTCTACCAATATTAGCTCCGATTGCAAGCTTTCTACTCCCCATTCCATTTGTCATCTATACATCCAGGCAAGGAATGAAGCCAGGCGTATTCATGATAGTTGTGACAGCTATCTTATCAACAATTTTATTCACCCTTATCTCACTGCCATTTACACTGCTGATGGGAATCGGTGGTTTACTAATAGGTCATGCTATTTTCAGAAAACGTTCAGCTTATGAAACTTTAGGCTATGGTATATTAGGGTTCGTTGGAGGGCTATTAATTTCGATTGCATGTACACAGCTTATATTTGATGTGAATTTCCAACAAGAGTTTGAGGCAATTGCAACGGAACAAATGCAAACTTATACATCCTTTATGGAGGGAATGGGTTTAGAGTCTGACGAAGATGGAGGACTGGAAACAATCCTGAGAGAACAAATCCAGCTCTTTCTTAATTTAATACCGGCATTCATTGCCATTTCAGCTGTGATTTTGGCTTTCCTCGTGCAATGGATCAGTTATAAGATTTTAAATAGAAAGGGAAAAAATAACTATCGTTTTCCGCCATTCCGTAACTTGAAATTACCAGCATCGATCATATGGCTATATTTAATCGTGATCATCGTCTCCTTTATAAACCTTGATCCTAATGGAACGATGTTTATTGCAATACAAAATGCACTCATCATTTTGGAAATGCTCCTAGTTATTCAAGGGTTTTCCTTTATCTTTTACTTTACCCATTACAAGAAATGGTCAAAAGCAGTACCAATCATTAGTATTGTGTTGACAATCGTGTTTCCAATATTTCTCCTTTATTTCGTAAGGATCTTAGGTATAATTGATATAGGATTAAATTTACGCGAGCGGCTGCAAAAAAATAAATAGCCTTATTTGTAAGCAAAATTGGAGTGAACGTTATGCCGGAACTGCAAAGGAAGCGATTATTAGAGAGTCATCTATGGACCATCTACATATTAGCTGCTATTTTGCTTGCCATCTTATTTTATTACGAATGGAGAATAGGGATTGCAGGGAGCTTCATTTACCTTATTTCCTTGTTTTATAGTATTCGTTATGAAATTAGACGACGGGAAAAAATACAAAATGAAATAAAAATGATTTCGACTCGTGTCAAGATGGTAGGGAAAGAAGCTTTAAGTGAGCTTCCTTTTGGAATTGTCCTCTACGATGAAGATTATAAAATCGAGTGGGCAAATTCTTATATGCGCCAATTTGATACGGATGAAACGGAACTCATCGGTTCTCACCTCAACATTTTGTCAGAGGAATTGGTCACTGATATTAAAGAAAATAAACAAGATACTGGCCTTGAGTTAGAGGATTATTATTTCAGGACGTTGATTAATAGGGATGAACGGTTAATCTATTTCATTAATGAAACAGATTATGCTCGGTTAAAGACGAACTATGAAAATGACCAGACCGTATTATTCATGATCTTCCTTGATAACTATGAAGATATCACGCTCCCGATGGATGATACTTCAAAAAGTCAGCTTAACTCTGAAGTAACAGCAATAATTAATGACTGGGCCAAGAGGAATGGGCTTTATGTGAAGCGTACTTCCCAAGAACGTTTCTTGGCAATTGGTACGAGGGAGATTTTAAGACAGATAGAAAAAGTGAAATTCGATATTCTTGATGAAGTACGAGAGATTACTGGGGACCAAAGCACGAATGTCACGTTAAGTATTGGTGTTGGTCATGGGAACGTACCACTGCCGAAGCTTGGTGAGTTGGCGCAGTCGAGTCTTGACCTTGCGCTTGGACGAGGCGGTGACCAAGTGGCTATCCGTGATGAATCAGGAAAGGTGCGTTTTTATGGCGGAAAAACCAATCCTATGGAAAAGCGGACCCGGGTAAGAGCACGAGTGATTTCCCATGCAATGGTTGACCTTGTGAAAGCAAGTGACAATGTCATTATTATGGGGCATAAAGCACCGGATATGGATTCTGTTGGTTCAGCCATCGGAATATTAAATATCGCGAAGACAAATGGTGTGGAAGGATATATAGTTTTTGACCCGAATGATGTGGATACAGGGGTATACCGCTTAATCGAAGCAATCCGGGCAGATGAAGAGCTGTGGGAACGTTTTATAGAACCAAGTGTTGCGGAGGATATCATTACGAATCAAAGTCTAGTCGTAATTGTGGACACCCATCGCCCGGCCATGGTTGTACAGCCTGAATTGCTTGAGATGACGGATTACAAAGTGGTCATTGACCACCATCGTCGTGGTGAAGAGTTTATTGATAATCCAACACTTGTATATATGGAGCCCTATGCCTCATCTACTGCAGAACTAGTGACGGAGCTTTTGGAATACCAGCCAAAATCAACCAAATTAAAAATGCTTGAGGCAACAGCCTTATTATCTGGTATTATAGTAGATACGAAAAGTTTTACACTTAGAACGGGTTCTAGAACATTTGATGCAGCATCATACTTGCGGGCTAAGGGCGCGGATACCGTATTAGTCCAGCAATTCTTGAAAGAAGATCTCAATCTCTATTTAACACGTAGTAGATTAATTGAGCGGACAGAAATATATCGGGACTCTATAGCAATTGTTGCAGCCGAACCTGGTGTAGCCTATGGATCTGTACTTATCGCTCAGACCGCAGATACATTACTCGCCATGACTGGAGTTACAGCTTCCTTTGTGATTTCGGAGCGGGACGATGGAAGGGTCGGTGTAAGTGCGCGCTCTCTAGGCAAGATTAATGTCCAAGTCATTATGGAACGGATGAATGGCGGTGGGCATCTAACTAATGCTGCTACTCAAATTGCAGATACGACAGTAGAAGAAGTTGAATTGCTGCTGAAAAATATTATAGATGAATATTTTGAAGGGAGAGAAACGGAATGAAGGTAATTTTTCTGAAAGATGTTAAAGGAAAAGGAAAACAAGGTGAAGTGAAAGATGTTTCAGAGGGGTACGCAAGAAACTATCTCTTGAAAAATAAATTGGCAATTGAAGCAACACCGGGGAACTTAAAAGCATTGGAAGCTAAGAAACGTAAAAATGCACAGCAAGAACAAGAAGAAAAAGAAGAAGCAATTGCATTAAAAGATAAATTAGCTGATCTTACCGTAGAAATGAAAGCTAAATCTGGAGAAGGTGGCCGTTTATTTGGATCCATTACAAGCAAGCAAATAGCCGATAAACTAGCTAAGGATCACGGATACAAAATCGATAAAAGAAAAATCGAACTCGCCGATCCAATCCGCTCTCTAGGCTATACTACCGTACCAATCAAACTACATCCGGAAGTATCCGGCTCTGTTAAAGTCCATGTGACGGAACAAAAATAAAAAGACATGCATATCTAGCAGGTCTTAAACATGTGGGAATGAAAGGATCAATGTCCCAGTGGCTCACGACTTCTGTGAGTCCTTTTTTACTTCATTAGTTGTATACATCCTAAGAAAGGGGGAGGCATCTTGAGCCAAGTATTGAACGATCGTGTACCACCACATAATATTGAAGCGGAACAGTCGGTGATTGGAGCCATCTTTCTAGATCCGGAGTCTTTCTCCAGTGCTGCAGAAATATTAATGCCTGATGATTTCTACCGTGCGAGCCACCAGCGGATTTTTGCTGCGATGATGCATCTTTCAGATCGTGGTGAGCCAATTGATATTGTTACCGTAACAACATATTTAAATGACCGTAAACAGCTCGAAGAAGCAGGTGGGGTAACTTATCTGACGCAGGTTGCTGAAAGTGTACCGACTGCTGCGAACATTGAGTACTACAGTCGAATTGTGGAAGAAAAAGCATTGCTAAGACGCTTGATTCGTGCCGCCACCGATATCGTAACCTCAGGATTCGAACGGGAAGACGAGGTTGAGGATGTTTTAAATGAAGCGGAGAAAACAATCCTAGAAGTTTCCAGCAGACAAAATAGTGATGGCTTTAAAAATATAAAAGATGTCTTGATTGATGTTTATGATAAAATTGAGCAACTTCATGAACATCAAGGCGATGTTACTGGAGTACCAACTGGTTTCAAGGAACTTGATCGGATTACGAGTGGCTTCCAGCGAAATGATTTAATCATCATCGCCGCCCGTCCTTCCGTTGGTAAGACGGCATTTGCTCTGAACGTTGCACAAAATGTTGCTGTAAAAACAGATGAAAATGTTGCCATCTTCAGTTTGGAGATGGGAGCCGACCAGCTTGTTCAACGTATGCTTTGTGCTGAGGGAAATATCGATGCTCAGCGATTGCGGAGCGGACAACTCCAAGCGGACGATTGGGGCAAGCTGACGATGGCTATGGGGTCTTTATCCAATGCAGGAATATTTATTGATGATACTCCAGGGATTCGTGTCAGCGAAATTCGTTCCAAATGCCGTCGTTTAAAACAAGAACATGGTCTCGGTATGATTATGATCGACTACCTGCAACTCATTCAAGGTAGTGCGGGATCAGGGGAAAACAGACAACAGGAAGTATCAGAAATCTCCCGTTCCTTAAAAGGATTAGCGAGGGAATTGGAAGTGCCGTTAATAGCACTGTCCCAGCTGTCCCGTGGGGTGGAATCCCGTCAAGATAAGCGTCCGATGATGTCCGACTTGCGTGAGTCAGGAAGTATCGAGCAGGACGCCGATATTGTAGGATTCCTTTACCGTGATGATTATTATGATAAAGAATCAGAAAAACAGAATATCATCGAAATCATTATATCCAAACAACGTAACGGTCCTACTGGAACCGTAGAGTTGGCCTTTGTTAAGGAGTATAATAAATTCGTGGATCTCGAATATCGTTATTCAGATTCAGATATTCCACAAACAGTGCAAGCATAAGCACGAGCATTAGTCTCGTGCTTTTTTTGATAGAGTTTTTATCGTGGGGAATAGGGGGCATAGAACAGTGCGAGATAAATTCCCATATTCTATCAAAGTTCCATAAATGGGATTAGGATCATATGTCCGACCTACGACCTACACTGTTGAAAAACCTTTATAGCTACAGACATATTACCGAAAATACGTTAAAATAGAATAAAGTTCTACTTGAAAAGGATGTGCCAAAAAATGAACTATAAAATACTAGTTGTAGATGATGAACAACCTATTGCAGATATATTAAAATTCAACTTAGAAAAAGAAGGTTACCAAGTTGTAGTAGCAAATGATGGGGATGAGGCAATTAATTTGGCTGAACAGGAAGATCCCGATCTAATTCTATTAGATATTATGTTGCCGAATAAAGACGGTAATGAAGTGCTCCGGGAAATCAGAAAAACGAAGAATATGCCAATTATTATGCTTACCGCAAAGGATTCAGAAATAGATAAAGTGCTTGGTCTGGAACTTGGTGCGGATGACTATGTAACGAAACCATTCAGTAATCGTGAGCTGATTGCCCGCGTGAAAGCGAATCTTAGAAGACAACAAGTTCCTGAAGAAACGGAAAAGCCGACGAAAAATATCGTTATCGGCAATCTTACTGTCTTTCCAGATGCGTATGTCGTCTCTCGTGACGGTGAACAAATTGAACTAACTCATCGGGAATTTGAGCTGTTGCATTATCTGGCCCGTCATATTGGACAGGTCATGACCCGTGAACATTTATTAGAAACCGTATGGGGTTATGATTACTTTGGAGATGTGAGAACCGTTGACGTTACCGTAAGAAGATTACGGGAAAAAATAGAGGAGAACCCAAGTAATCCAACATGGATTGTTACACGCCGTGGAGTTGGTTATTATTTACGTAATCCTGAGCAGGAGTAGTTGTGATGCATAAAATCGGATTTTTTCGTTCGATTCAACTAAAGTTCATAATTATATATATTCTGTTGTTGCTTCTGGCCGTTCAATTGATTGGAACATTTTTTACAGGACAGCTGGAAAAGAATCTAAAGGAAAACTTTGACGATACGATCTCCAGTCGAATGGAGCTGCTGACCTACAATATTGAGCTTGTATACAACAATGATCGCAGTGAAGGTGATGAAGGACAGACTCGCGAATCTGAAGTCGCTGAAATTGTAACTGATCTCAGTACGGATGATCTTACTAATGTCATAGTTGTAAACAGTCAAAGTAGGATTATTGGAACCAACAGCAACGCGGTGCAGATTGGCCAGCGGATGGCAAGAGATATTGTACAGCAGGTACTATCGTTTGGGATGTCAAAGGATGGTAAGTTTGTGAATCAAGATACGGACGAGCATGTCTATGTCCGTGTCGATCCTGTTATTAATAACAGTGGAGTGATAGTTGGTGCCATCTATTTAGAATCATCCCTAGAGAGTCTGTATGATCAACTGGATGAGATCAATAAGATCTTTTTACAAGGTGCACTTCTTGCCATCACCATATCGGCTATTATTGGTGTACTTGTTGCCCGAACAATAACCAAGCCAATCCAGGAAATGACGAAGCAGGCACAAGTGATGGCGAAAGGTGACTTTACACAAAAAGTTAACGTATATGGAAAAGACGAAATCGGTCAACTCTCGGAAGCTTTCAACGACTTGAATAGTCGTCTGAAACATTCCTATGCAACGATTGAGGAAGAACGTTTTAAGCTGAGTTCCGTACTTTCCAATATGTCCGATGGCGTTATCGCAACCGACCAAGAAGGTTCAGTTACGCTGATGAATGAGGCGGCAGGAATTCTGCTCGGAGAAAATCCTGATGATATGATTGGCGATGATTTGATAGATGTCCTTCAGCTTGAGGAAAAACTGACCGATATATCTGAGCTTAGGGAAAACAGCTCGATGATTATCGATTTCAGTGATGATAATCAGCCATTCCTTATCCGGGCAACATTTTCCACTGTAAAAGATGATGAAGATGTCATTACTGGTTTTATTACTGTTTTGAATGACGTTACAGAAGATGAAAAGGTCGAACAAGAACGCAGGGATTTTGTATCCAATGTTTCTCATGAACTTCGGACGCCGTTAACAACGATGAAGAGCTATCTGGAAGCATTGGCAGAGGGTGCCTGGGAAGATAAAGAAATCGCACCACGTTTCCTTGAAGTGACACAAAATGAAACAGAGCGGATGATACGCATGGTAAACGACTTGCTGCAACTTTCGAAAATGGATTCGGATGAATATCCAATTCATAAAGAGGAAGTTGAATTCGTTGACTATTTCCATCATGTGATCGAACGTTTTGAAATGCATCTCCCAGAAACGACCACGATTAAACGGGAGTTGCCTAATAAGAAATATATGGTCTGGATTGATAAAGATAAGATGACTCAAGTACTTGATAATATCATCTCGAATGCAATCAAATATTCTCCAGAGGGTGGAAGAATCATCACCAGGGTAGAAAACAAACGCCATTATCTTCTCATTACCGTTCAAGATGAAGGTATGGGAATTGCCTATGATAAACTGGAAAAGATATTTGAACGTTTTTACCGTGCTGACCGGGCGAGAACGAGAAAGCTTGGTGGTACAGGTCTAGGGCTTGCTATTACAAAAGAATTGGTCGAAGCTCACCATGGTCGAATTTGGGCAAAAAGTAGAGAAGGCCATGGGACGTCCATTTACTTTACACTCCCGCTTATTAAAAGGAAGCGGAGGGATACGAAATGAAATTAGAGACCGTGAAATCGTTTATCCTCATTGTTTTGATCGGTATCAGTATTATCCTCTCCTACACGTTATGGAGCTATCAGCCGAACTCCAATCAGACGATCGGTGGAGAGATCGCCGACAATGAAATGAATGCTGGAGGCCGTGATGATCTAAAGAAGCGGGAACTCATTAAACCTAGCGATATCATTTTCCATATGGAACAGGACCATTATGGTTTTAGCGATGCAAGAGATCGAGATAGCTTGTTTGCAGAGATGCAGAACTGGATCATATCTGATTTTGAAATGTACAGCGATGTATCAGTATCAATCGAGCGCTCTCCGCAGGCGATTGAATTAATCTTTCCAGAGGAAATTCCACTGGAAGTATTGGATAGTATATTTACATTTAGTCTCAATGACGATGATATGGAGCCAAGTGGCTCCATGGAGCGGGTGATGATTAGTTTCATTGCTGACAGTAAATCATTACAGTTGGAATTTATCTCGCCTGAAATGGATCAGTTAGCGGTAGCTTTAGTTAATGATGCAAAAACTTATGAATATATGGTGGAGAAAATCGCTGATTTACAAAAGAGCGAATTAACGGAGTACCTCGTGATTAACGAGGATATAAATCCGGTATATTTTCCAGCAGGTAAGATGGATTTGCAAAAATACTCGATAACACCAACTGAAATTAATCCTTCATTATTTGTCAATATCTTGTTTACCAATCCGTCTGTTGTAAGAGAAACAAGATCGCAGACAATTGGGCAAACATATTTCACGGATAACCGGCAGATGAATGTCTATCAAGACGGAATGCGAATGGAGTATATAAGCCATGTTACGCCAACAACTGACGGATTTAACCGGATATCAGAAGAAGGATTGCTGGATCAAAGCATTGCAAATATTAATAGTCATAGTGGTTGGACACAGGCAGAACGATTGAATCAGGAATACCGTCTGGAAGAGATTGACTCGGATTCAAACAAGGTTTCCTTCCAAATGTACTATCATGGTTATCCGGTCTTTAATAATCTTGGCTTGGATACGATTGAACAGGTTTGGGGAGTAAATCAAAATAATTTACAGCTGATAGAATACAACCGTCCGCTCTTCAAATTCGATAATCAATTCTTTCCTAGGACAGTGGATGACTTTCAGTCTGGAGAATTCATCCTATCCTACCTGGAGTCAAACGAGGATATTTCCATGGAAGACATTCAAGATGTTACAATTGGGTATGAGTTGAAATATCAGCGAGATGATGAAGCGAGTGAATACATTGAGATGGTTCCAGCTTGGTATAAAAAAGAAAATAATATATGGCAAAAGTTGTATATCACGGATGAAAAAATTCCAAGAGGAGGGAACTAAGGATGCAATGGGGACATATTAAAACGTTATTTATCCTTAGCTTCCTGATCTTAAATATATACTTAATCTCTGCTTTTATTGATCGCCAGCAAGATGTAGGTTACCTTGATAACCAAGAATTGCCGATCGAGGACCAGCTTGCTTCTGAAAATATAACCTATGAAAACATCGATGAAAATGTGAGTCAACTACCATATATCTCGGTCATTCAACATGAATTGTCTGAAGATGAATTGGAAGAACTCGAAAATGTTGAGGGTCAGACAACGGAAGTTTTTAATAATAATCTGGTCGTATCTGAACTTGAAACAGCAGTTCAAATATCACCGGATATGACTCCGGAAGCACTTGAAGCTGCAGTTCAACCTCTCGTCCTTTACGGTGAAGATTATTCTTTTTGGGAATGGAATGAAGAATTGAATGTATTGGTCTTCTTCCAAGAAAAAGAAGGCCGTACGATTTACTATAATGAAAATGGATTATTGCTCGTATTCTTAAATAAAGATAATGAGATGACGCATTATGCCCAAACCATTTTAGGTGAGTCGGAGGTACAAGGTGATCTCGTCCAACTCAATCAACCTCCTCAAGTTATCGGCCAACTTTTTAATGCCAACTACTTCAATCGTGGTGATGAAGTGACCGATGCTAAGGTCGGCTATTACTCCCGCATAGCAGCGGATGGTGTTCAAGTGTTTGCCCCGACATGGAAAATAGAGGTTAATGAAGAGCGAAATCATTTTGTCAATGCGATTGAAGGAATCATTTACGACAATGATCCAGAAGAGATGTTGTTGAATTTTATTAGTGAGCACTTGTTGTTGCGGATAAACGCATTAGAGGAAGATAACGGGCTTAGAGAAACATTGTTGCCAATTTTGGAGAGAAGACTAGAGTTAGAAAATCGGAGTGAAACGGAATGAGTTTACGTTTTAGTGTACTCGCATCAGGGAGTACAGGAAATGCTTTTTATATAGAGTCGAATAAAGAAAAAATATTGGTGGATGCAGGGCTCAGTGGAAAGCAGATTGATCTTCTATTTGAAAAGGCCAATCTGGACCCACGACAGCTTTCTCGTATTTTAGTGACCCATGAGCATAGTGATCATATTAAAGGATTGGGTATCATTGCGAGAAAGTATAATTTGCCTATTTACGCGAACGAAAAGACATGGAAAGCGATGGAGAAATCATTAGGTAAACTTACCACGGACCAGAAATTTATTTTCAACTTGGAAGAAGTGAAAACGTTTGGCGATATGGATGTACAGTCTTTTGGAGTCTCCCATGATGCAGCTGAGCCCCAGTTTTACACTTTTTACAGCGGTGGAAAAAAAGTTGCCCTCGTCACGGATTTAGGTTATGTGTCCGAGCGGATTAAGAAAACTGTCGAAGATGCGGATGCGTATATTTTTGAGGCTAATCATGATGTTAATATGCTACGGATGGGAAGGTATCCGTGGAGCGTGAAACAGCGGATATTAGGTGATTCCGGCCACGTGTCCAATGAAGATTCTGGCCTTGCCCTTGCTGATGTCATCAACAATAATACGAAGCGTGTCTATCTCGCGCACTTGAGTCTTGATAATAATATGAAAGATCTCGCCCGTATGTCGGTTTCTCGTATCCTGGAAGAACGCGGAATCAACTTGGAAATTTGTGACACCGATCCGAAAGAACCTACACCGCTTTATGAAGTCGTATAGAAAAGAGTAGTATATTTTTTTCAAATTACAGGGTGGACGACGGAGTGTCCAAGCTCCGTCTCTAACCTGGAAATAACCCATCCCCCTCATTTAACACCTCACATAGAATTGCTATCGAGTTCACCTCTGTTCTGCTTTTCCATTTTTAGTTTATGTTGCTTTTATTTTTGGTAATACTATTTAATAAGAGCAGAAATCTAGGAGGCAATGTCATGGGCTATTACAGACGAAGAACACACAGAAGGTTTTATTGGCTTACCCCCCTGCTTTTAGGTGTGATTATTGGTATTTTAATTGTCTCCCTTGTCATCCCTGAACTGATGAAGGCAGGACTTATCCCTCAGGCGACTAGTGAAACCCCAAGGCAACAGCAAGAAACGAGCCAACTTCAAGACAGAAATATAACGAATACTTCTGTCAGTGTAGATGTTTCCACACAAGTTACCGAGGTGGTAGAGACAGTTACCCCGACCGTTGTTGGAGTAACAAATATTCAACGGCAAAACGACTATTGGCGTGAGCAGGGTTCTATTGAAGCTGGAACTGGTTCAGGAGTGATCTATAAAATTACAGATGGAACGGCCTATATCGTTACAAACCACCATGTTATTGAAGGCGCTGATCAAGTGGAAGTCGTTCTTTACGATGATACCCATGTCGAAGCAGAAGTAATCGGCAGTGATTTATTTTCCGATTTAGCTGTACTTCGTATGTCTGATGATTCCGTTGATCAGGCAATAGAGATTGGAATATCTCAAAATGTAAAAGTAGGTGAGCCGGCAATAGCTATCGGAAATCCTCTTGGTCTTATGTTTTCCAGTTCAGTTACACAAGGTGTCATCAGTGGTACAGAACGGACCATTCCCCAGGATTTTGATATGGATGGCAGACCTGACTGGCAAGCAGAAGTCATTCAGACCGATGCTGCCATAAATCCCGGAAATAGTGGCGGAGCACTTATCAACATTTATGGTCAACTGATAGGCATCAATTCCATGAAGATTAATGAAGCTGCAGTAGAAGGTCTTGGTTTTGCGATTCCAATCGATTATGCGATTCCGATCATGGAGGAGCTAGAAACAAAAGGAAATGTAGAGCGACCATTCCTAGGAGTGGAAGTATATTCTCTGGATGAAATTCCACATAGGGAATGGGAAAAAACATTATCTTTACCGAATGACGTAACAGGTGGTGTTTACATTTGGAGTGTGCAGCCAATGTCCCCTGCAGATCAAAGTGGATTACAGCGCTTGGATGTCATCATTGAATTGGATGGCGAACCGATTGGCAATATTATAGACTTAAGAAAAGTTCTATTTCATGAAAAGGAAATTGGCGATCAGCTAGAGATAACGTACTATCGTAATGGTGAAATCCAACAAACGGAAGTAACCCTTACCGCTCAAGAATAGGGTATAACATGCCATCTCCCGCTTTACTGGAAGATGGCATATTACATTATCCACAAAAAATTAAAGTTATTCACATTCCGTGGATAAATAATTTATTAAAATCAATATATAGTATTGTGAATTAGTTGGAGCACAAAATAAATACGAACATTTGTGCATATGTGGATAACTTTGGGGATAATCACAGAGTTTCCACTATATTTTTCCGCTTATCCACGATTTATCCACTATAATCTCCTTTAAATCGTGAATAACTTCTAATTTATCCTCTACATTCTATAACAAGTCGTTGAAGCGACTTTCACTTATACACAGTTCGGAATTTATATCTTGAAACTCCCATCAACTAAGCCTATACTTTTTACGGAGACAAAAAAATAGGAAAAGGAAGTGCATTACGTTGATTCGTCGCTTTTTTTCATATTATAAGCCACATAAACGGCTATTTATTGTGGACTTTACTGCCGCAATCATTGTGGCTATTTTAGAACTTGCTTTTCCATTGGCCGTACAATGGTTTATTGATGATTTACTTATGGGGGATGACTGGGGAATTATTCTTACAGTAGGTATCCTGCTTTTAACGGTGTATATTATCAGCACCCTCCTTCAGTATGTAGTTACTTATTTCGGCCATAAGCTTGGTGTAAATATAGAGACAGACATGCGTAATGAATTGTTCCACCACGTACAGAAGCAGTCTTTCCGCTTTTTCGATAATACGAAAACAGGACATATGATGAGCAGAATCACTACAGATTTATTTGACCTTGGTGAACTCGCCCACCATGGTCCAGAGGATTTCTTCATTGCAATCATGACTTTCTTTGGTGCCTTCTTCATTATGTTCATGATCAATCCACTGTTGGCATTGGTAGTATTAATCGCAATTCCTGTACTCATTTTCCTGATTTCTTACGGAAATATGCGTATGAATCGTTCGTGGAAGAGAATGTACGAAGATATTGCAGACGTGAATGCGAGGGTGGAGGATGCCGTATCGGGAGTACGTGTTGTCCAAGCTTTTACGAATGAGAAGTTTGAAATGGAGCGTTTCATTGAGAATAATAAAAAGTTCCGCCTGGCGAAATTGGGTGCATACAAAGTAATGGCTACGGTACATTCCAATATTTATTTACTCATGCGCTTAATGACTTTATTCGTACTCGTGTTCGGTGCTTGGCTTACCTTCCATAATCGTTTGTCATATGGTGAACTAGTGAGTTTTATCCTCTTAATGAACGTGCTCACAAGTCCAATCAATAAGATTACTGCCCTGCTTGAAATGTATCCAAAAGGAATGGCCGGATTCAAACGATTTACGGAGATGCTGGATGTCGATCCGGATGTGAAGGATAGGCCAGATGCGATACATGTGAACACCCTCGAAGGGAATATTGAATTTAAAAATGTCACCTTTGGTTATGAAGAAAATAAAGCTCCAGTTTTAAATAATATTAGTTTTAACATTCACTCTGGAGAAACGGTGGCCTTTGTTGGACCTTCTGGTGCTGGGAAGACAACGATTTCTTCATTGATTCCAAGATTTTATGATGTGAATGACGGTAGTATCTTTATTGACGGGCTTGATATCCGTGATATGACGAAAGAATCGTTAAGAAAAAATATCGGTGTCGTCCAGCAAGACGTCTTCCTTTTCACTGGAACGTTAAAAGAAAATATTGCTTATGGAAAATTGGATGCAACAGATGAGGAGATATATGAAGCTGCTCGACGTGCTCATATGGAA
Source organism: Oceanobacillus luteolus (assembly GCF_023715655.1). Classification (GTDB taxonomy): domain Bacteria; phylum Bacillota; class Bacilli; order Bacillales; family Amphibacillaceae; genus Oceanobacillus; species Oceanobacillus luteolus. The sequence goes on from NZ_JAMBON010000008.1 coordinate 105,445, forward strand.
GAGTTCATCAACGAACTCCCAGATGGATATGAGACACAAATCGGAGAACGAGGATTGAAGCTGTCTGGTGGACAGAAACAGCGGATTGCAATTGCCCGGATGTTCTTAAAGAATCCTCCTATTCTCATTCTGGACGAGGCTACATCAGCGCTTGATACGGAAACAGAGCGGATTATACAAGAATCCCTTGACGAGTTGGCGAAGAACCGTACGACTCTTGTGATTGCCCATCGCCTTGCAACTATAAAAAATGCAGATCGTATTATGGTTGTGACAAAGAAAGGTATCGAGGAGCAAGGTACCCATCAAGAATTAATTGCCCAAAATGGGATTTTCGCAAGGCTTCATAATATCCAAATGAGTTAATAAAAAGGATATCCATCTTCATTGAAGTTGGATATCCTTTTATTATTCTATAAGCATAAATATTCCTGTGGAACACAACCTATAAAAAAGGAGTTGATTGCCATGTGGAAGTTTATTCTCATTGCTTCTCTAAGTCTTTTTCCAATCCTATCTTATATTACGCCGCAAATAAGTACTGAAATCTTTCAAGATAATGTACCACCCTACGCAAAGTGGGGCCAAGTAGCTATGCAAGTGACAAAGGAAAAATACCCTGATGCCGAGATCATCGATTACTTGCATATAGGAGCAGTTGATAATAACGGTACCACAACAGAAAGGTTCAAGCTTTGGTTACGTGGCGATACTCGAGAATTCGGTGTTTTTATAGATATTCATTTTAAGACAGAGACTGAGGAAGTCATCGAAATCAATTTTCAGGAAACAGATCGATAGTTGTTGGTTATTACCTGTTCCCAATGGCCTGAGATCCTTAAGTATCAGCATTTTTGGTGGTGGAAAGAATGTTTTTTATCTCCACTCGGATCGTAATAACCCATATACGGCATGGTCGACAAAATGGTCATATAACCACTCGGCTTGACGAACAACCCCCTCATGTTTAAAATTCAAGCGCTCAGGGATTGCACGGCTTTTGGAATTTTCGACCGCTGCCCTAATTTCAATCCGATTCAATTCCAACTCGTAAAACGCGTATTCAATAAGGCCACTAACAGATCTCGTCATAATGCCACGACCGACAAAATCCGTTGCCAGCCAGTAACCAACTTGTGCATTCAAGTTTTGCCAATCTATGCTATTAAAACCTGCCATGCCACAAAGCTTTCCCCTGTAGAAAATCCCGCAATTCAATGCTTTTTTAGCTTCATATGAATTTAATGTCAATCGAATAAACGTCAATGAATCCCGTTTCGATTTTGTTCCATCTACCCAAGGTAACCATTCCCTCAATTCCTTCCTCGATTTATCTGTAAGCCGGAACAGTTCCTCGGCATGGGATTCCTGTATTTGAATCAATGTAATTTCTTCATCAATATCCAATCTGAACAACTCTCATCCCCCCCTACTTTATTTATATATTCTTCATCATACAAAGTTACAGCTTAAAAAGATAGCCCAAATTGCGGGTAGTCAGGATAAAAAAACACATTTTATTTTATTTTCATGCAATGCTAGTTTATTATGGAAGTAATAAGCATTTTTAGCTAAAGGAAGGAATCTGAAATCGTGGACAATGATAATATTACGCGGTTGGAAATAAATGGAAAAGAAATCATCCTGATTGGAACGGCACACGTTTCGAAGCAAAGTGCCGAACAGGTAAAGGAAGTCATAGAACAAGAAAGACCTGACTCGGTGTGTATTGAACTGGATGAACAGCGTTATCAGTCAATCACGGACGGAAATAAGTGGCAAGAAATGGACATTTTTAAAGTTATCAAGCAAAAGAAGGCCTCTTTGTTACTGATGAATCTTGCCATATCTTCTTTCCAAAAACGAATGGCGAAACAATTTGGCATCAATGCTGGCCAAGAGATGATTCAAGGGATTGAGTCTGCAAAAGATGTAGGAGCGGAATTGGTTCTTGCTGACCGGAATATCCAGATAACGTTTGCAAGAATCTGGGGAAATATCGGTCTAAAGGGGAAAGCGATGCTCCTTACTCAAGTTGTTTATGGCATATTCAGTAAGGAAACGATCACAGAGGAAGAATTAGAGAAGATGAAGCAAAAAGATATGATTAATGCGATGCTTCAAGAAATAACAGAGAGCTTCCCAAGATTGAAAAAGCCACTCATTGATGAACGAGATCAATATTTGGCACAAAAAATCAAAGATGCACCAGGAGAAAAAATAGTTGCCATACTAGGAGCGGCTCATGTACCTGGAATCACGAGAGAAATACATAAAGAACAGAATTTAGAAGCACTGACGAAAAGACCACCGAAGTCAAAAGCACCGAAGGTCATCGGCTGGGCTATTCCAATTGTAATCATCGCCCTCATTGCCATGACATTTTTTCAAAATCCAGACGCGGGTGTTCAGCAAATTTGGAGCTGGCTATTATGGAATGGCTCGCTTGCTGGAATCGGGACAATTATAGCTCTCGGACATCCACTCGCCGTACTCACTGCAGTTGTCGCAGCACCGTTTACATCATTGAATCCATTTCTTGCAGCAGGCTGGTTTGCTGGGTTCGTACAAGCTTATATGAAAAAGCCAGTAGTACGGGATTTTGAAAACCTTGCTGATGATGTCACTAGTGTAAAAGGTTTTTGGGATAATAAAGTGACCCGAGTGCTGCTCGTTATGGTTCTTGCCAATCTCGGCAGTTCTCTTGGTACGTTTATAGCCGGTGCTGATGTCGTTCGACTATTTATTCAAAACTTGTTCTAAAACTCAAAGAAAGCACCTTCCCTGAGGGAACCGTGTTTTCTTTTCTTTACCTACTGAAACCATGTATTCCATGAAGGAGGAACCGTTTGTGATCATTGCGATCATTGTAATCCTATTCTGTCTATCCATCTTTTTCTCCGCAAGTGAGACTGCGCTTACATCCCTGAATCAAGTGAAGCTGCAAACACAAGCAAAATCTGATGATAAACAAGCAAAGAAACTTCTCAAATTAACTGAGAATCCGAGTGAACTATATACAGTTGCCGTAATCGGCAATAATATCGTTGACCTGAGCCTTGTTGCTCTTATTGTTTATTATACTTTGGATACCAGTTTTGACACGATCCTTGCAGTAGCATTGACAATTACTGCCATCATCATTTTTGCAGAAATCATACCTAAGGCGGTTGCCCGGTCAATGCCGATGGAGATTGCCTCTATTGTGTCACCTCTTATTCAAGGGATGATTAAAATTTTAAAACCAATCATTTGGTTACTAAATAAGCTCGTCACCTTTATAACGAGTATATTCAATAAAGATGGAGAAGAGGAGCTGTCTGTGTCAAAGGATGAGCTACGTACCCTCGTTGAGCTTGCTGGAATTGAGGGGACGTTTCAGGCAGATGAATCACATCGAATTAAAGGTGTGCTTGATTTTTATAATTTAAATGTCCGTGATGTTATGAAAACGCCACGTGTGGATATCGTTGCTTTACCAATTGATTCCACTTATGAAGAGGTTAGAGATTTTGCGATTGATAACCGATTTACCCGTTATCCGATTTATGATGAGGATATTGATCATATCGTTGGGATCATGCATACAAAATATCTCCTCTCCTGGTCGGTAAATCCGGAGAAAAAGTTAGAAGAATTCATGGATGACGATCCACTCGTCGTTTATGAATTCCAGCCAATTGAAGAAATATTCCACAAAATGACGAAGGAACGAAGGCACTTGGCTATCGTTCTTGATGAATATGGTGGTACAGAGGGGATCATCAGTCATGAGGATATTATTGAAGGTATGATTGGTCTGGAGATCCACGATGAAATGGACGAGGAAACGGAAGTCCTCATCGAAAAATTGACCCCGACTCAAGTGATTTGTGACGGAAAGGTCACCCTCCATCGTTTAAACACGATTTTTCAAACGGAAATACCCGAAGATGAAGATGTGTTGGCTGCTTATCTATTGAGTGAGTTTAAAGACTTTCCAAAAGCCGGTGACGTGTTAGAGAGGGATAATTTAACATTTAAAATTTTATCTGTGGAAGATCGATATATTCGGAGAGTACAGATAGTAAAATAAGAAACTGATGAATTTAAAACCCGAACAAGCTAAATGGCCTGTTCGGGTCTTTTATTTTATTCACGATTGATGGAGAACGAAATGGTATGGAGCCACTTAACTTTAATAATGTTTATTCTGGGTGACTGTAGCTAGTTGATTAAGCAGCTTATCGAGCTCTTGGGAGATTTGTATTAATTCATCATTATCTACTTTATTTTCATATGCTTGATACATCATCGCTCGCATCTTTTCAATTTCGCCCCTCAACCCTTCTTTACAGGTCTTAATACAATCACCACTCCTTCACAATGATACATTTATATATTATCCTAATTTTCTTCATTTTAAACTAAAATGACAATTTTTAGGTGCAATATACACCTTAATATTATCCTTTTTTCCTTAAAAGCTAGTTAATAGTAAAAGATTTCTATTTATTTATTTGCCGGAATGTTTTATAATGACCATATCAATGTTCGTGATTTTGTTGTTTTTAAGTATAAATAATAGTTATAAGTTGTATTTTATAACTGATTTACGAACATAATTATTGTGTTAAGGAAAAACATACGTAATTATACGAGTCGCAAGTCTATTAGAAACTTGGAGGGTGTAAAATGAATAATAAGTGGATTCGTGCGGTACTTCCAGCATTGCTCATTCATTGCAGTATTGGTACAGTTTATTGTTGGTCATTATTTAAAGCGGATATTGCCAATTATATTGGGAGTTCTCTTGGTGAAGTGGAATGGGCGTTCAGCTTGGCTATATTTGTTCTAGGAATGTCTGCAGCGTTTGGTGGAAGACTGGTAGAAAAAGATATCCATAAGTCCTCTTTACTTGCTATGATTTTTTTTGTCGTTGGTATGGCAGGGACAGGATTTTTCATTTATCAGAAGTCATTGCTCGGTATTTATGTTTCCTACGGGATCGTAATGGGGATTGGCTTAGGGATCGGCTATTTGACACCGGTGAAAACATTAATGTTATGGTTTAAAGAACAAAAAGGACTAGCGACTGGCCTGGCGGTTGCAGGCTTTGGTTTAGCAAAAGTAATTGCAAGTCCCTTGATGGAAAGTCTGATGGGTGCAAGGGATAATACTGGTATGTTGGTTGACCCGACCAGTATATATACGATGTTTTATATTTTAGCAGCTATCTATTTTGTCATGATGTTTATTGGACATCTAACATTGAAGAAACCGTTCGGATCAGAAGAAGAAAATATGGAAGGCCAACATTTCAGTTATATAAAAGTGTTGAAAAACAAAACTTTCATCGGTATCTGGCTCATGTTTTATATTAATATCACATGTGGCCTTGCCTTAATTTCACAAGAAAAGGGCATGCTCGCATTTATCGGTTTTAGAGCAATTGGTTTGGTCAGCTCTTTGACTGCCATATTCAATGCAGGTGGAAGAGTAGCATTCTCTTCATTAGGAGATCGATTAAGCGATCGAAATTCAATATATAAAATCATCTTCTTTTCATCCATCGCTGCAATCTTGGCGACAATCGTGTTCGATGGCATGAATAATGCATACGCAATTTTAATCATTGCACTGCTCTGTATTGTTAATGCAGGATATGGTGGAGGATTTTCATCACTGCCCCCTCTCTTATCCGATCGTTTTGGATTAGACAGTATTTCCACCGTTCATGGATTGACACTTTCTGCATGGGCGTTTGCAGGGTTATCTGGCAACCAGCTGAGTACATTCATTCTCGAGCAGACCGGGTCTTATGACATTATGCTGTATGTCATTCTTGCTATGTTTGCTGTTGCTGCTTTAATTAGTATATTTGTTGTTAAGCCTGGCATCGTTAATTTAGAGAATGAGGTAAGTAATGGAAAAAAAGAAGTAATAGCAAGCTGACTCAAAGAAGGATGTCTCATAGAGACATCCTTTTCTATTATAGTCGTGATTTATTTATCTTATCAGATTATTTTACCAATATATTCTACTTTTAAATCTAGATAATTCGACCGATAAATATATAGACTAGTTCTTTAGTTGAGTATATGAATTGGCTATATTTCTGAAGGAATATGAAAAGTGCGATAGATAGAGTGGGAAAACTGAGTTAGGGGGACCATCTTGATTTTCTATAAAGAAGGATGTGATTAGATTCACGATGTTCGGTTGATATATAAAGCACCTTTCATCAAAATAGCAACGATGATACACCTTAAGGCTAGTAAATTAGTAATTTATCTTATCGGTTAAAGGAGAAAAGAGTGAAAATGAGTTTTTTGAACTTCAAAAGCATTAAGCATAAAATAATATTTGCATTTTCGATTGTGATTTTATTAGTATTGATCACTAATATTTATAATTACATTACAGTCAACCAAAACAATAATACAGTGGAGGAGATTGTGGAAGAGGATCTTCAACGGTTAATTGCCTATAAAGGGTTGGAAACAACGATGGCCAACCGGATTTCCACTGCACGTGGTTATGCCTTAAGTGGGGAAAGTGATTTTAAGGATCGTTTTGACGCATACACACAACAGGGAATAGAATTTGAAACTCTAGCTAGAAGTGTCGGAGTGAGCGAGGAATTTGAAGATGTGTTGAAACGGACCGTAGAATGGCGGACTGCTATTAGTGAGGATGTATTTGCTGTCTACGATCGTGGCGATGTCGACCGAGCGATGGATAATCTGAATGAATTAACTCCGGTTGTTCGAGAAATCATGGATGGTTATGAGGAATTAGCGCAGGGTGCTACAGATGAAATCAATCAAAGTGGTGAACAAATTGTTTCAGATGGAGCGCGTTCTCTATTAATCATTAGTATCGTATCAGTGGTCATCGTCGTATTGAGTATTGGGGCAGCACTCTTTACAGCACAAATTATTTCTAAGCCAATCAAAATGGTGATGGAACGAATGAAAAGTATCGCAAGTGGTGATTTAAGCCAAGAAGACCTGACAATCAATTCGAAAGATGAAGTTGGTCAGTTAGTTGGAGCGACCAACCAAATGACTGCTAAAATTCGTGAAATACTTTCGGATATTAATGTTGTTTCTGAAACAGTTACAAGTCATAGTGAAGAGTTGACTCAATCAGCTAATGAAGTAAAAGCTGGTTCTGAACAGATAGCAACGACTATGCAAGAATTGGCTTCAGGTTCAGAAACACAGGCAGAAAGTGCAGGAGATCTAGCTTCCATTATGGGTACATTTGCAGAAAATGTACAAGAAGTAAATGAAAACAGTGAACGTGTACAAGAGTATACAAAAGATGTAATTGGCTTGACTACTAAGGGTAGTGAGTTGATGACATCTTCAACAAAACAAATGGCGAAAATTGACCAAATCGTTCAAGAAGCGGTTACAAAGGTGGAAGGATTGGACCAACAAACACAACAAATCTCACAACTTGTCGCTGTTATTGAAGGGATTGCAGATCAAACGAATTTACTTGCATTAAATGCTGCAATTGAAGCGGCTCGAGCGGGTGAGCAAGGAAAAGGATTTGCAGTAGTAGCGGATGAAGTAAGGAAGCTTGCAGAGCAAGTGGCAGTTTCGGTTAAGGACATTACAGGAATCGTAGGAACGATCCAGAATGAATCTAGTGTTGTTGCTGAATCATTGAAGGATGGTTATAAAGAAGTAGAAGCAGGAACAAGCCAAATCATCACTACTGGAGAAACATTTGATGAAATTAGCCAATCGATATCAAATATGGTGCATACGATTGATCAAGTATCCGATCATATAGCTGATATCGCATCGAAAAGTCAGGAGATGAATGGCAACGTTGAAGAAATAGCTTCTATCTCCGAAGAGGCGGCAGCTGGAGTGGAAGAGACCTCTGCTGCTACAGAACAAACGAGCAGTTCCATGGAAGAAGTTGCAGCAAGCTCCGAGCAATTAGCAAGACTTGCTGAAGAACTAAACGGTTTAGTAAGACGATTTAAACTTTAAAATGAAAATAATAGAGAGCTGGTTAAGACATTTTAGATGTTTTCTTAATCAGCTTTTTTTGTTTGAAAGCAAAGACTACAGCTTTCTCTTCTTCAATCCGTAAATGAATTTAATACATGTTTTCTTTACAACTCAGTTGCCATGTGTTATATTGACAAATATTTTGATTGATTTAATGGAGGTGACAAAATGGAACATGGAACAGCTTCCATTGTCTCTTTAATGATTGTAACGGGTGTTGCTTTTTTCATTCCAATCATGCTTCAACGATTGAAATTAAAAGCAATACCGATTGTCGTAGCAGAAATAATAGCCGGGATTATTATTGGGAAAAGTGGATTGGACCTTGTAGACGTAGATAATGCATGGCTTACGCTATTATCCAGTTTAGGCTTGATTTACTTGATGTTTTTAAGTGGTTTAGAAATTGATTTCTCATCTTTTAAGTTGAAAAAAGAAAAGAAACCAGGGAAAACGAAACAAATCAATCCTTTTCTCATATCCATAGTTATTTTTCTGTTTATGCTCATTTTGGCTTACGGTTTTTCTATGATACTAGTATATTTCGGAATGATCGATGATCCATTTTTCATGACGATTATTCTTTCAACCATATCTTTAGGCGTTGTTGTACCGGTATTGAAGGAGAGAAAAGTGATTAATACCGAACTGGGACAAACGGTATTGCTTATCGCAGTTATTTCCGACTTTGTCACGATGATATTATTTGCTTATTATTTGGCATTGAAAAATGGCGATACGACGATTGTATGGTGGATAGTTCTACTTTTGGCACTAGTATTTTTACTGTATTATGTATTGAATTATTACAAGAAGAAAAGCGATATGCAATTATTGGAGACGTTGAAAAGAGGAACAGCACAGATTGGTACACGGGGAATTTTTGCACTCATTCTTCTCTTCGTAGCCTTATCGGAAACAATGGGAGTGGAAAATATCCTTGGTGCGTTTTTAGCAGGTGTGGTTGTTTCCTTACTTAGCCCAGGCAGAGACTTTGTCCATCAGCTGGACAGTTTTGGGTATGGATTTTTAATACCGATTTTCTTTGTAATGGTAGGAGTAGGTTTTGACTTTGCATCTTTATTTGAAAATCCTGGAATTCTTGCGCTGATACCGATTGTTTTAATCTTCCTCTTTTTAACAAGAAGTTTACCGACCGTGTTGATGAAACGGTGGTTCTCTTGGAATGAAGTAGTAGGTTCGGGGATGTTGCTTACATCGACCTTGAGTCTTGCGATTGTTGCTGCTACCGTGTCCTTGCAAATGGGGATAATTTCGGAGGGTATGAATAGCGCAATCGTACTTGTATCGATCTTGACGTGTTTCATTTCACCGATTTTATATGCTAGAATCTCCCCTAAAGTGGAAGAAAAGAAGCATAGTTTAGCTATTATTGGTGCCAACCGTGCAGCGCTTCGTGCGAGCATCAACTTTCAAAAGAGTAATTATCAAGTGACGATCTTTTCAGGGAAACAAGCAAAGATTGAATCTGAAAATGATAATGAATTCCCGATTGTTGAATTAGAGGAATTATCACTGGAGAGACTGATTGAAAGGCAAATTTTTGAAACCTTTGATCGAGTAATCGTTACAACTAGTGATGATAACTTCAACATCGAATTAGCTAATTATTCAAGGGAAATTGGATATGAAAATATGATTGTTCGTATTGAAGATCCTAAATTGAATAAAAAGTATAGCGACATGGGAATTACAGTATACTCTGATGTCTATGCTAGTGAAATGATTCTAAAAGCGATGGTCCACAGCCCAAGTCTTGTACGATTCTTAACAGATGAGGATGAGGCAATCAGGGAGTTTGTTCTAGAGGATGTCAGATATGATAACCTACCACTGCGCAAGCTGCCATTCTTAGGCGATACACTTATTTTATCAATTTATCGAGGCGACCGAGCCATTACGCCAAATGGTGATACGATTCTACAGACAGGGGACCGTTTGATTATAAGCGGTAGTGAAGAGTCAATGGCAAAGGTAGCGAATAATATTTGAAGGATCAAGGAGTGCCATAGGGGGGCTGAATTACAGCTATCCCTGTGGTGTTTTTTATTTAGTATGGAGAAACCTATAAAATGGTAGTTCCATGTGGTACACTGTCTAAAAATAGACTCTTAAAGGAAGATTCGATGAAGATCACGATTATATCTGTAGGTAAATTAAAAGAAAAATATCTCAAACAAGGAATCCAAGAATATTTAAAACGCCTTTCTAGTTATGCAAATGTCAATATTGTGGAAGTCGCAGATGAAAAGGCGCCAGAAACATTAAGTGATGCGGAAATGGAAACGGTGAAGCGAAAAGAAGGGGAACGGATCGTCAGTAACATTCAACCGGATACATTTGTATTTACGCTTGAAATTGAAGGAAAGATGCTTACCTCAGAGCAGTTTGCAGCGAAACTGGACGAACTTGCAACATATGGGAAAAGCAAAATTGCATTTGTTATTGGGGGCTCATTAGGAATTAGTGATGAAGTGAAGCAGTGCAGTGATTACGCATTATCGTTTTCCAAAATGACATTTCCTCATCAGGTGATGCGCTTGGTGTTGTTGGAGCAGGTGTATCGGGGGTTTAGGATTAATAGGAATGAACCGTATCACAAATAGTGGTAAAGCAGAGGGTAGAAGTTCTTATTACAAAGGATTTTCTAAACAAGATTTAAGTCAATCTGTACTTCCTCTTTTCAATTTCTTTATTACCTATATGTTTAGAATTATAATATATCTTAAAGAGAGGGGGAGTCATAATGAGAAATGCCAACCAAGTAACTTGTGAGAAAAGGACTTATTCTAAAGAATTTAATTCTCACCAACATAAGTTTGGTCAATTTCTTTTCCCATTACAAGGATCCTTAGATATACAAACAAATTTGCAAGAGATAAACCTGAGACCGGATTATTGTCTGTACCTTCCTCCAATGCTTGATCCTAAATATTGTTCAGTAGACAGAAACGAATTTTTAATATTAGATATACCAATTCATTATTTGCCAGAGGATACAAGCACCATGTATATAGGGCTGGATAAACAATGGTCTTCTATTCGTTATTTGTTATTGGAAGAGGCGAGGAGTCAGAGAAATTCTTCTTCCTTAGTAAATTTGACTAAATATGTGACCAACAAACTACATATCTCTAGACTTCCTTCTATTGAATATATTCACAAACATTTTAAGGAGCCCATTAGTTTAGAAACTTTAGCGAAAATAGAACATTATCACCCAGCGTATTATTCATCATGGTTTAAACAAAAAATGGGAAAAAGCCCAAGTGTGTATATAACTGAACTTCGATTGAGAGAGGCTAAGCATCTGTTAGTTTCAACAGCATGGTCTATGACAAAGATTAGTGAGGAATTAGGTTTTGAAAATTCTTCATCGTTTACAAGGTGGTTTGTAAGATGTGAAGGAATGCCTCCGAAGAAATATAAAATTCTTAATAAAGGATAAAGCGGATATTAAACTTGGTAAAGAAACTTTTTATGGATTTGTTTATCATAAGTTTAACTATTCTTTTTATCTTTTTTATTGAGGTGAGCAACATGAAGGGTAAATTGTCTCCTTTTTTAATATTGCTAGCAGCAATTCTTTGGGGGACCACAGGTACTACGCAGGCACTTGCTCCTGAAGCAGCACACCCGATTGCCATTGGCGCTACTCGCTTAGCAGTAGGGGGTCTATTCTTATTACTTATTGCACTTATAACAGGAAAATTGAAATTAATAGATTGGCCAGTCAAAACTATAATAGGGGCTTCTTTATGTATGGCATTATATCAACCGTTATTTTTCTCAGCAGTTTCGATTACGGGAGTGGCTATTGGAACAGTGGTAGCAATTGGGAGTGCCCCTATTTTATCTGGTTTCTTGGAATGGATGTTTTTCAAAAATCGTCCTTCTAAAGTTTGGTGGTATTCTACAATTTTATCCATCTTAGGTTGTCTAATGCTATTTATGAATAAAGAATCATTGTATGTAGATCCTATTGGAATAATAATGGCTTTAGGGGCAGGTTTATCGTTTGCCAGTTATGCTCTTATAAGCAGAGATATGGTTGGAAAATACTCAACTTTATCAGTGGTTGCAGTAGTTTTCACCCTAAGCGCAATCTGTCTATCACCATTTTTATTTATTTTTGATATGTCTTGGATAATGAGTTTTCGAGGTGTCGGTATAAGCATTCAACTTGGAATAATGGCGACCGGGGTAGCATATTTCCTTTTTGCCAAAGGACTTGCCCATGTTTCTTCATCTACTGCAGTTACACTTGCGTTGGCAGAACCAATGACAGCAGCGTTATTAGGGGTTTTCATGTTAGGAGAAAACCTAAACACAATTTCGTGGCTTGGGATTTTCCTTTTAATGCTTGGTATCGGAACATTAATACGGTCTTCCAAAAGTTCTAGTAGCAAAAATAAACGTAGGGTGGCTTAGCAGTGAGTAAACTTGTAAAAAGGTGGTTAAATCATTATGGTAAAAATCGAAGATTTTCTAATACTAGATATTCGTGTTGGCACAATCATAAATGCAACATCTTTTCCTGAAGCGAGAAAACCTGCAATAAAATTAGAAATCGATTTTGGAGAAGAGATTGGCATAAAATATTCGTCTGCACAAATCACACGTAGGTATAATCCTGAAAAACTTTGTGGACGTCAAGTAGTAGGAGTAATTAATTTTCCTCCAATGAGAATTGCAGGGTTTAAATCTGAAGTATTGGTAATTGGTGCGGTTCCAGAAGATGGGGATGTTATTCTTTTGAAACCTGACGAACTCGTTAGGAATGGAACAAGAATATCATAATACATTTTTGGTGAATGTATTTTTGAGATTGGTTTAAGGGGTAATATTACCGGTAATTTCCAGAGAACCGTATCACAAATAGTGGTAAAACAAAGAGTGGAAGTTGTTATTAAAAAGGAATGGTTAGGTAAATTAGGTTCTTAAGTTGTTTAATTAGAGACCTTACTTATAGGTATAATTATTATAAAGTAAACCAAAGCAGGGGTTACAGAGTTATTCCCCTGCTTTTTATACACGTATTAGTTGCTTTCTCTCAATCTTTTTTTTGTCCCTTTTGCCTTATTTTATTTACAGCCCAACTTATTATGGAATTTGAATTCCTATTTTGAATCATTACTATCTTGCTTTTAATTATTTCTATTACTTCTCTATATATGGTGTCAATATCCTTGAATTTTTCTCTACCTTCAATATGTGCAATTTTTTCATCCATTTGCTGAATGGAAACTTGCTCTTTAAGGCAATTATCTATTCTTTTAATGATATCTTCTATAGAGGATTTAATCTCATCTTCATTAATAGGTAAATCATAAAGTACATTGTTTAATTTGGTTATGATTTTATCATAAGATTTTTCACTACCTCTAATATATTTCCGCTTATTCTCGCGTGTTTCCTCCGCAATACTTTTTATTCTTGATAGAATGTCAGTATATGTATATTGCATTGTTGTATTTTTAAAATACTTCATCGTCTTAGAGGCGAAAATCCATGAAATAATAGCCCCACCTAAAGAGACTATACTTGAAATGCTCCCTAAAGTGTTTAAGTCCAATAGTTAATTACCATCCTTTTCGCTGATAATATGCTTATACTTCGGGAAGTTACCATATAGTGCAGGGAAAACTTCATCCCATCTTCCATCTTCCCAAAGTGCTTTTGCTATATACTCGGCTAAGTGGTAATCACCTTCGTTACCAGTAATCTCATAAATTCTAGATTCATATTCGCTATTACTAACTTTTTTATTATGATTTATCTGGTCTCTAATTTCGTCCATTAGATTCATGATTTCGTTATATTGTCTTTTTGTGATATCGTATTCAAATAGAATCCTGTTGATGTTTGAATCATGAAACATTAGGTCTAACTTAAATTCCAAATGTTCAACTTTTTCTTCTAATAATCTTACTCTTTCATCGCTCATAAATATCATCCTCATATTAGTAGTTTAGTTTAAAGAAAGGTTAATTAATTCCACATGTGTACATGCAACTTAAATTTTGCGAACTACTAATTAATCTGTCTATGAATCTATTGACTCTATCAAAAAAGATTTAGTATAAATGAAACGCAGGTAAAATAGTAATTTCGGCCAAACGGGCTTGGGAAAATCATCTCTAATTAATGCATTAAGTTAAAATGTAGCAAAATTCACTCAATTATTGTCATCCATATTACTTCCCTCCTGATATATTCAAAATAATTCAAGATTTATATATATTAAATCACTAGCGTTGCATTAATTAAGATTAAATATTAACAAGACCCCGAATTTTCGCTAATTTACTTTAATGCAAATAAAAAGTCCTTTATAATGGATTTATTCAGGTGGTAACCCATCCAAATCCAAAAATAAAGGACAAATCTCATGGATAAG
>NZ_JAMBON010000090.1 GCF_023715655.1 Oceanobacillus luteolus
TAAAAAATCCAAAACCTTCCAGATTGGTGATAACGGAAGGTTATTTAGCATGAATAAAATTAAGTATATCATAATTAATTTGAGTTTTTTAGAGAAATATATTGACAACTATTAGCTGGTTTAGTTAAACAAGAAAAAAGAACCGTCTATGCAGCTCAACAATCTCTTCAAGTAAAGCACACTATAGTTGAAGAACGAACATCAACAACAATACGACCAGAAATAATTTATATTGACTTAATCAATAACTTTTTCATAACCCAATACTTTTCCTTCCACCTGATCGAATGGAATTAAACCTAACTCTATACTGTCTCTTCCCCTCCACCATGTATCGACCAGGACAAAGACCGTATTCTCCTCTACAAAAACAGGGTCTATTGAGGTATTAAAAAAATCTTCCATCGAGGTTTCATTAATATTGCTTTTATCTACCTCCTTCAAATACTCCTCTCTTGTAAGTCCCATACTCGTCGCAACACCGTAAAAGGTATTCAACTTTTTATTATCAATATAAACCTGCCCGTCTCTTATCATAACCGTTTCCCCAGGCAGGCCGATAACTCTGCCAATCAGTTCTTGTTCGTTGATCTTATAAAATAGTATGTCTCCTCGCTTAATTGGTTGAATTTTTTCGGAAACAACCAGATTGCCATGAACATTAGACTGTAAATCATGGTTACCTCTGTCCATTGAATCAGAATGCCACTCCATCGTAAACATGTCATCTACCAACTCGACCTTAGGTAAAGTTTCAGGTGTTTGGGAATCAATAATCTCCCCTTGTGATAACTTATGGTCGTTAAATGGATTGAACATTAGCATAAAGGCTAAACCAATAACAAAGATAGTTAGGAGACTACCTAATAATTTGGGAAATATAAACCTCTTATGTTTTATTTTTGTATTTACAATTGCCTGCTTCATGTTATCTTTTGACTGTCTGCTTAATGATACTGCCTCATTTAGTTTTTTAAAGTCACGATCTTGAAGATTCTTCAATTTCCATCCCTCCCTTTTCACCCAAAATCAGCTTGAGTTTTTCTAATGCTCTGGCAGTAGTCATTTTTACTTTGCTCTCACTCCATCTAAGGATTGCAGCCGTATCCTTAACAGATAATTGTTGAATTTTACGCAGTATAATTACTTGTTGATAGCTCAATTTCAAAGTTGAAATGGCTCGGTAAAGCTCTTCTAAATCACTTTTTTCCAAGAAAGATTCTTCAGCACTTTTTACATGGATGGGTGAATCAAACAGTGTAGGAATTGGATGCTTTTTTCTGAAGTAATTCATGGTAGTGGTATAAGCAATACGATACAACCAGGTTTTCAGTTCAGAGTTTCCTTTGTATTGATGTGATTTGATATGTGCTTTAATGAACGTCTCCTGTGTTAAATCCTCAGCAATTTGATGATCCTTCACCATAAAGAAAATGTATTTATAAATGAGTTCTACATATTTTTCAAACCAGGTCTCAATCACATTCAAATACCTCCTTTTAACCATTAGACACATACAGATCAATATTGGTCACATCATTCAACTATTTAATTTTCAACATTTGTATATAAGAATACGGATAAAAGAAAAAACCATCAATTGATGGCTTCCCACAATAGTTATTTTTTAATTTGTCTACTTTAAGGGGAGCATATCACTTCAAGGAACGCACCCAATACTTATACATGTCGTCTACTCCATTCTAATAGGCCAGGATAAAACTCTCTAATAAAATTTGGTATATCCTTTTCTTGAATGTTCGCTATTTCTTCAAATGTTAGCCCTCTTTCTAAAAGGTGTTCGACAACTTCCCAGCCAACGTAATAGGCTTCTCTTTCAGTATTAGTCGTTCCCGTTCCAAAGGTGAACTTAGTGACTGTTTCTGAAGAGGAGTCATCTAAATAAGAATAAATTCCTTTAAGTATATTTATTCGATTTTGTTTACAGGATTCAAACCATCCATTTTTATGCTCGATATAATCCTCATCTGGGTTCCCTGGAACCAAAAACTTGCTAACTTGAGTCGCCAATCCTTCTTGTATAATTGTTGAAGCGATTGTCCTTTCCCAATCAGCTGAGAGATCTGCTGTATTGGAGTGTACAATGTGCGTTAACTCGTGTGCTAACATTATATTAGAGCTCCCATTTTCAATTGGAAGGCAAAGTGCTAAACGATTCTTGTCATAAGGAGCGACAAAAGCATTATTTTCAAAAGCTCCCACGAAATAAATAATAACTAAGTTAATAGTTTCTTCATAACCAAATAATGTTTTAATTTTTTTCAGGTAGTCATAAACCTTTTCCTTTTCAGGTGTCCATTCTTCAATAACTAATAAATTGTCACGGTATTTGTTCCAAGCATTATCCAATAAGTTTCGAGCCATTTGCATACCTTTCTCACCAGGTGGAACTGCTGCAAAGTTGTAATGTTCTTTCCACAAGCTCCATCTAGTTTCCTCATCAACAACAGAACTATTGACCTTTTTATAAAAGGATAAAAATTTTGGAACTAGGTTAATCATCTCAATATTATCCAAGTTTTGTCACCCCTATTTGATCATACATACTAGAAAGATGAATGTAAACATCAGATCTTGTTAAACTAAACTCCCTCATTATAGTAAGTGAAATCTCCCGATTTCTTTCATTTTCTTAGATTTTCATACCAGTTTGATTATAGTAATTTATTATTTTGTGGTTGATGTTACCTATTGAGGTAAATTTTGG
>NZ_JAMBON010000091.1 GCF_023715655.1 Oceanobacillus luteolus
TCAAACGCAAGCCTTTCTCACGTTAGATTGTAAGCAGTATTCATCCTGCTAATCAAACGCAAGCCTTTCTCACGTTAGATTGTAAGCAGTATTCATCCTGCTAATCAAACGCAAGCCTTTCTCACGTACGATAGCAAGCAGTATTCATCCTGCTAATCAAACGCAAGCCTTTCTCACGTACGATAGCAAGCAGTATCCATCATGCTAATCGCACGTAAGCCTTTCTCACGTACGATAGCAAGCAGTATTTATCATGCTAGTCAAACGCAATTCTCGCTCACGTTCGATTACAAGCAAGATTCACCATGTTAATGGAACGCAAGCTCTCCCATGTGCGATTGTAACCAATGCTCTCTTCTCTCAGCTCCAATTCTACTAAACCCATCTAGCCAAAAATAAAGGCCTTAGAGAAAAAGTCCTCCAAAGCCTCATTCGTACTAAAAAGAGGTTCTGCTCCTTTTAGCTTTTGTTGTAAAAACATGATATATGGTTACCAATAGGACTCCAACCAATGATAATCCTGCCATGCATAGATATAAAAATTCTCCACTGAACAGTTCAATGATTCGTCCTCCCATTAACGAACCGACGATACCTGATATGCCAAAGAAGATTGCGTAAAACAGCATATGCCCTGTCGACTGGAGGAATTTCGGAATAAGCCGGGTGATATATTCGAAAGCTGCAACATAAAATACTCCAAATGTAATACCATGCATAAATTGAAAAATGACGATCATCAATGGGTCATCAAACCACGCATACATGACCCAACGAATGCTGTATATGATACCAGCAAAGATAATGAAAACAATCGTATGGTATTTCTTAAACCACTTGGATGCAGTCGCGAAAACAATAGCTTCCATTAAAACTCCGATAAACCAGGCAATACCTACGAGGCTTTCGCTTCCACCGAGCTCCATAATATATATACCTAAATAACTGTCATTCGTCCTGTGGGAAATGGTGATGAACAGTATAAATAGAAAGAATAACATCAATGGCTTATTCATAATGATTTGTTTTACATCACCTAATTTAACAGGAGTACGGTCAACAGAAACATCCTTTAATTGAATGATGACGATTAAAGCGATGGTACCAAACAACAAATATGGCCAATGAATATATTGAATTCCAAATTGGTTTAACAATACGCCGATAGAAAGAGAAGCAGCTGCGAAACCTACAGAACCCCACATACGAATGGATCCAAAGCTGATTCGTAATTCATCCGCTCTACGCTGCGCTAAACTGTCGCTTAATCCTCCAATTGGAGTGGAAAAAAAGAAAAATAGTGCCCCAATAATGACAAGGGAAACAATTGTCTTCATTTGGAAAAAGATTATTGCTCCGATCAGGAGTCCGAGAATACAAATGAACAGAATCCATTTTACTGTCTTGAATTTATCACTCAGATATCCCCAAAAAGGCTGTGCAAATATGGAAGCAAGTGGACCTGTCGCAAGAATCCATCCGATTTCTGTACCACTTAAGCCTTGGTATTGTAAATATAATGGTAAAAAGCTGATAAGTATCGTATTCGAAGCATGAAAGCTGAATAAGAGTAATTTTAGAGGTGTGGTTGATTGTTGTATCACTATAGAAGCCACCTTTAGCAGGAATTTTTCTCTAATATACCATATTTTTCTGTTGGCAACCTTATCTAGCGATGGATGGAGGGAGGAAATACGCAAAAAATGGCGAATTGTATTTTAGAAGGAATAGAAATAGAGAGGAAGAGAAGACATGAAACCATTGATTGGTGTTTCTCCAGCATTGGAGATGGACAATAAGAGTTATTATGTAACAAAAAATAATCTGCTCGCTATTGAAAAGGCAGGAGGTATTCCAGTGGTACTGCCTTATTTATCCGACTCCAAAACAATTGCTGAAGTAGTGGAGAAGATTGATGGATTATATTTAACTGGTGGGGATGATATTGATCCAATTTACTTTAATGAAGAGCCCCATCCTAAATTAGGTACATTCCAACCGGAGCGGGATGCTTTTGAAATAGAAATCATCCAGAAAATGTTGGAGAAAGATAAGCCGATTCTTGGTGTTTGTAAAGGTGCACAAATGCTCAATCTTGCTACAGGGGGAGATATGTATCAAGATATCCACTCGCAAATTGAAGGGGAGCTTGTTCAGCATTCCCAAAAAGCAGCAAATTATGTTCCGGTTCATGATGTGGAATTAACAGAAGGCTCTTTAATCCATCGATTGGCTGGTCGAAAAGTAATCCGTGTCAACAGTTTTCATCATCAAGCAAATCGAAAACCTGGTAAAGATCTGATTATTAGCGGTCTTGCAAAAGATGGGGTTGTAGAAGTGGTAGAAAGTGAAGTGCACCAGTTTGCGTTAGGATTGCAATGGCATCCGGAGCATATGAGTGCCCGAAGTGATGATGAAGTATCAAATAAAATCTACAGTGGTTTTGTTGCTGCGTGCAGAAGTGATCATTCATAAAGAAAAAGAGGCTGGGACAAAACCCCAGTAAATAGAAAATAGCTTCGCGCTTTTTGCGCGAAGCTATTTTCTATTTATCATAATTTTAGTAAACAAAAAGGACACCTTTTGATAAAATTAAAGTTACCA
>NZ_JAMBON010000092.1 GCF_023715655.1 Oceanobacillus luteolus
GAGTTTCCTCCGGAGTGTATCCTGAGTACGGCGGAACACGTGAAATTCCGTCGGAATCCGGGAGGACCATCTCCCAAGGCTAAATACTACCTAGTGACCGATAGTGAACCAGTACCGTGAGGGAAAGGTGAAAAGCACCCCGGGAGGGGAGTGAAATAGAACCTGAAACCGTGTGCCTACAAGTAGTCGGAGCGCTTTTATGCGTGACGGCGTACCTTTTGTAGAATGGACCGGCGAGTTACGATTACATGCAAGGTTAAGTGGAAGACACGGAGCCGCAGCGAAAGCGAGTCTGAATAGGGCGAATGAGTATGTGGTCGTAGACCCGAAACCGTGTGATCTACCCATGTCCAGGGTGAAGGTCGGGTAACACCGACTGGAGGCCCGAACCCACGTATGTTGAAAAATGCGGGGATGAGGTGTGGGTAGGGGTGAAATGCCAATCGAACACGGAGATAGCTGGTTCTCTCCGAAATAGCTTTAGGGCTAGCCTCAAAAAGAGAGTACTGGAGGTAGAGCACTGATTGGACTAGGGGCCCTCATCGGGTTACCGAATTCAGTCAAACTCCGAATGCCAGATACTTATTTTTGGGAGTCAGACTGTGGGTGATAAGATTCATAGTCGAGAGGGAAACAGCCCAGACCGCCAGCTAAGGTCCCAAAGTATACGTTAAGTGGAAAAGGATGTGGAGTTGCCCAGACAACCAGGATGTTGGCTTAGAAGCAGCCACCATTTAAAGAGTGCGTAATAGCTCACTGGTCGAGTGACTCTGCGCCGAAAATGTACCGGGGCTAAACGTATCACCGAAGCTGCGGATTGTTCTTACGAACAATGGTAGGAGAGCGTTCTAAGTGCTGC
Source organism: Oceanobacillus luteolus (assembly GCF_023715655.1). Classification (GTDB taxonomy): domain Bacteria; phylum Bacillota; class Bacilli; order Bacillales; family Amphibacillaceae; genus Oceanobacillus; species Oceanobacillus luteolus. The sequence continues at coordinate 860 of NZ_JAMBON010000092.1, forward strand.
GAAGTCAGACCGTGAGGACTGGTGGAGCGCTTAGAAGTGAGAATGCCGGTATGAGTAGCGAAAAAAGAGTGAGAATCTCTTTCACCGAATGCCTAAGGTTTCCTGAGGAAGGCTCGTCCTCTCAGGGTTAGTCGGGACCTAAGCCGAGGCCGAAAGGCGTAGGCGATGGACAACAGGTTGATATTCCTGTACCACCTCATGATCGTTATGAGCGATGGGGGAACGCAGAAGGATAAGGAATGCGCACGGATGGAAGTGTGCGCCCAAGCAGTGAGAAAGTCAGATAGGCAAATCCGTCTGGCAATTTCAAGCTGTGATGGGGAGGGAAAATTAGTACCGAAGTTCCTGATTTCACGCTGCCAAGAAAAGCCTCTAGCCAGATCATTGGTGCCCGTACCGCAAACCGACACAGGTAGGCGAGGAGAGAATCCTAAGGTGAGCGGGAGAACTCTCGTTAAGGAACTCGGCAAAATGACCCCGTAACTTCGGGAGAAGGGGTGCTTCTTTTAGAAGAAGCCGCAGTGAATAGGCCCAAGCGACTGTTTAGCAAAAACACAGGTCTCTGCGAAGCCGAAAGGCGAAGTATAGGGGCTGACACCTGCCCGGTGCTGGAAGGTTAAGGGGAAGAGTTAGCCGTAAGGCGAAGCTTAGAACCGAAGCCCCAGTAAACGGCGGCCGTAACTATAACGGTCCTAAGGTAGCGAAATTCCTTGTCGGGTAAGTTCCGACCCGCACGAAAGGTGCAACGACTTGGGCACTGTCTCAACGAGAGACCCGGTGAAATTATACGATGTGTGAAGATGCACATTACCCGCGACAGGACGGAAAGACCCCGTGGAGCTTTACTGTAGCCTGATATTGACTGTTTGTGCAGCTTGTACAGGATAGGTGGGAGCCGTGGAATCGGGAGCGCTAGCTTCCGTGGAGGCACCCGTGGGATACCACCCTAGCTGTATGAACATTCTAACCCAGGACCGTGATCCGGTTCGGAGACAGTGTCAGGCGGGCAGTTTGACTGGGGCGGTCGCCTCCCAAAAGGTAACGGAGGCGCCCAAAGGTTCCCTCAGAATGGTTGGAAATCATTCGTAGAGTGTAAAGGCAGAAGGGAGCTTGACTGCGAGACCTACAAGTCGAGCAGGGACGAAAGTCGGGCTTAGTGATCCGGTGGTTCCGCATGGAAGGGCCATCGCTCAACGGATAAAAGCTACCCCGGGGATAACAGGCTTATCTCCCCCAAGAGTTCACATCGACGGGGAGGTTTGGCACCTCGATGTCGGCTCATCGCATCCTGGGGCTGTAGTCGGTCCCAAGGGTTGGGCTGTTCGCCCATTAAAGCGGTACGCGAGCTGGGTTCAGAACGTCGTGAGACAGTTCGGTCCCTATCCGTCGTGGGCGTTGGAAGTTTGAGAGGAGCTGTCCTTAGTACGAGAGGACCGGGATGGACACACCGCTGGTGTACCAGTTGTTCCGCCAGGAGCATAGCTGGGTAGCTACGTGTGGAAAGGATAAGTGCTGAAAGCATCTAAGCATGAAGCCCCCCTCAAGATGAGACTTCCCATCACTTCGAGTGAGTAAGATCCCTCAGAGACGATGAGGTTGATAGGTTTGAGGTAGAAGCATGGTGACATGTGGAGCTGACAAATACTAATCGATCGAGGACTTAACTAAATTCTATTTTGATGTCGTTCCATTACTCTTATTTAGTTTT
>NZ_JAMBON010000093.1 GCF_023715655.1 Oceanobacillus luteolus
GGCGAACAGTTTAGTTGACGGGATCTATCTCCCACGGGCAGGGTCGTTCTACCCCGGCTACAATGTAATAATAAGACCATAAGAAATAAGGTCAACCAGTAAATTCTGGTTAACCTTATAATACGAATGGGCAGGTTAGTTTAAGAATTAAAACAAAAAATCTAAAGTGAATGAAGGGATAATTATGGAATGGGCGAAGAGAGAAAGTAAAAATTATATATTTAATTATCATGTTGGGTCACTTGCAGAAAAGGATATAGAGAAGATAATAAAGCTACAAGAAAACTGCTATGATTTTATTTCTAATTGTTTAAATGTTGAAATGGAACAAAAAATAAATTACTTCCTGTGTGAGACATCTATAGAAGTGGGTGAATTATTTGGTGATAACGAACCTTGCAATGGTTGTGCGAAAGAACCAAACGAAGTATTTGCCGTTTACAATACGGAGGTAAAATGTATAGGATTCCACGAAGATGCTCATTTGATTTCATATAATTTATCAGTACCGCCCCAAACCTTTTTAAGAGAAGGACTTGCAATGTTTTTTGATAAAGTTTCTTTGGGAATACCTCAGTATATGTGGGTTAAGTATTTTATTGATAATGGTTTGTATGTAAAAGTAGAAGACTTAGTGATAAATGATAAATTTTATAACTATAGTGATTTAGTGACTTATCCGATTGCGGGTGCATTTGTGGAATACCTTACTACAAACTTCGGCATAGAAAAGTTTAAAGAATTTTATGCCTCTGTAGATGAAGACTTCGATAAGAGCTTTTCTCACACTTTTAATTTTTCTGTATCTGAATCAAATAATAAATTTATAAATTATATAAACTGCTTAGGATATAATGATGCTTTTACTGAAATCATTAAAAATGTAGTACAAGATAAACTGTGATTTTTTTCACTTAAAGTAACGGGTGCCACCGTTAGTTTAAGAAGGATATTGAGTATCAAATCAGGAAGTTTATAGCCCCAGCCACACAGTAATTGGTGATTATTAAGATTGAAACGCCCTGACACTATTTCATAGGTGTTTTTATTTTGGATTCAGAATCTGGGTTTATTTTTCTAATGAAAGAATGGATGTCTGAATAAATCCGAAAACCAACATTCCAATTGGACAAATGCACATTTTTACTTCCTTGCATATACTGCTATGGACTTCATGAAAAGGAGTGTGTTGAAAATGAGTGAAAAATGGAAACTTAGTGATCCGTATGTTTATCAAGCTTTAATGGGACTTCACAATCAATCCCTTGCTGTTCAAACGACCCACGGCTCTGTACGAGGTGTATTACGAGAGGTCATGCCTGATCATATCGTCATCATGATGGGCGGGACACCATTCTATGTACGTGCAGCACAAATAATTTGGTTTCATTCGACGATGTGAGAATAAGCCAAGCTCCATCCAACATATGATGAAAATGATTATTGTTTACGGATGGAGGTGTAAAGCTTATGATGAAACGCGTGAATAAAATTGCCATTGAGTTACCATATCCAGAACATGGCGATATGAATGCTGCTGCAGCTGTACAAGAATTAATGGGTGGAAAATTCGGTGAGATGTCCACCTTAAACAATTACATGTTTCAATCCTTTAATTTCCGCGGTAAAAAAAAGCTAAAGCCCTTTTATGATTTAATTGCAAGTATTACAGCGGAGGAATTTGGCCATGTTGAATTAGTAGCGAATGCAATTAATCTGCTTTCGATTGGCAATACCATTCCTGGCAATCCTGATACCGCCCCACTGCAAAATGGAAAGGATGCCCGTTATTCTACACATTTTACAACCACTGCTCAAACAGCTTTTCCAGGTGACGGGATGGGAAGACCGTGGAATGGGTCGTATGTAAATAACAGTGGAACGCTCGTTGAAGATCTACTCGCCAATTATTTATTGGAAATCGGTGCTAGAAACCACAAAATGCGTGTGTATGAAATGACGACCCACCCGACTGCCTTAGAGATGACCGGATACTTGCTTGTCAGAGGTGGGACTCATATTATTGCCTATGCAAAAGCACTAGAAGTAGCTACAGGTGTGGATGTGGGTAAAATGCTTCCAGTTCCAAGTTTGGATAATAATAAGTTTGATTATGCCAAAAAGTTTATGGATCAAGGATTGTACAATGTGTTGTATACATGGGGAGAAGCGGATTATCGTGATATCAACCAAATATGGAAAGGTGCAAACCCAGAAACAGGTGAAAGGCTGCATGTAATTGACGGAATGCCTGAAGGTGCGCCTGTACCCGATTTTCCAGAACTTCCAGAGCAATTCGCTCCAGGGATTGATTTGGATGATTACTATCGTATTTTAAAACGTTTAAAAAGCAATATGTAAACTTTAATAAAGAGCCACTGTAATTAATCATAATTATAGACTAACACAATAAAATGAGACAATAAAAAACACCTTCGAAATGGTATAATCAAACCAATACTAATTCGGAGGTGTTTTTGCGTGGGCAAAAACGTTTATTCTAGTGAAGTTAAATGGGCGGT
>NZ_JAMBON010000094.1 GCF_023715655.1 Oceanobacillus luteolus
AGCAACATGTGCAAAAAAATAAAATAACCGTAAATCTGTTTAAAACATCTCAGATTCACGGTTATTTGGCGTTTCTGTTTTTAATTTTAGTTGCTTCTATTATAAAATTTCTTAGTTCGGGCTTACATTGTTTTTTATTGGCCGCAACAGTATGAATTTGAGCGAACTATTTCAGCGCAATTCTGAAATAGCCGATGAACAAGGGCTCGACGCCCGCAGTCAGCCGCATGTAGTATTTGAGATTGCGAAAAGAAGAATATTACAGTCCATCCTTAAATATTCATTTTCCTAAAGGGGTTCCACCAACAAAGCGCTGAAAACATACGCTAAGGTATTGTTCAGAAAACCATGAGTTTCCTAACACCTTATTAATAAAGGGTTATAAGGATTTTTCTCATTCATAATGTTCAATAACTCATTCACTTATCTATGTTTAGCAAATAGGTCAAAAATAAGTTTCGTTACATTTTTGATAGGATTAGCGTATAGAAAATGTATTTTTTCTATGTCGAAATGTGCTTAACGTATGTTTTCCGCGAAATGTTGGTTGTATTCCAAGGCGTTTTAAATATAGCTTAAAAATAATGTTTGGTAAATCAAAACAACCCTTTACGATTCTAAGATAGTATGGTCGTATAGGGTTGTTTTGTTATTCTGGTAAATTAAAATGTATTTTCAGTAAGGCTAGATTGAACTCTGTCATTATGACTGGAATGAAGAATACGTTATTAACGTTCTATTTTTTAAGTAACTCTTCTACATCACTTAATGTTTTACCCTTTAACAAATCAGGTATAACCACGAACTCTTCTCTGACATCAGCAGGAACATCTTCTCTATGTTCGTGAATAATATAAGCTTGCTCTGAATCGCCTTCAACAATTACATTATCTTCTAATTGTCCTTCTATCCTTTTAGAGACAAACTCAATTGACTCGTCTTTGTCGATTACAATATTATATGGGATGCTTCCAGGACCATACAAATTTTCTTTAATTCCTGTTTGATTTAAAAAGAGAATATTAGATTCTTCGGGGTCTGGTTTCTTATATTCTGTACTTTCATTCATTACATTTCCTACATATTTAGCATTCTCATCATATACTTTTATTTCAGAAGCATATGGGATCATTACGTTGATTGTACTATCAACTTCACCTTTATATACTTCTTCAATATGAAACTCATAAATGTGTCCTTCAGTATATGTGTTTTCTGATGGTATTTCAGGATTTGCATAATTACGGACCATATTGTCCTTATCTATATATTTTCCAAAGTGCCCTTTTACAATTACCTCGGAATCATTGATAACATCTTCCAATCGTTCAACTCTCTGTTCATCACTGGAATCAACCATTTGACTAACAGTTTCATCTCCACTCCCACATGCCTGCAAAAAGATTAATCCCATCAAGAGGGTCCCTATAATAACAGTGCATTTTTTCATGAATAGTCTCCTTTCGAAGTTTATCGAATTATATTAACCCTATTAATATCAAGAGTAGTAGGGTATGTTAAGCGTTCTCTATTTCTATCTCCATTCATAATGGAACTGACTGAACCTCTTAGATCGGCTAAACCAAATACATGACCAATTTCGTGGGATGCTACACTCCTTCGAACATTGGCACTATTTCGTACATCAGAGCGATATGAATTGATATAGGTATAAAAAGGAGTACTGTATGTACTATGACCGTTATTATATATTATTCTACCAAAAGTGCCAGGACGAGATGAATCATATTCAGCAGTCATTATATTTGGAGCACCAGATCGACTATATATATTCCTGTATTTATGGTTACTATCCCAGTTAGTATAAGCTTGTACCCATTGAGTATTATAAGCTTGTACTTGAACTTCAACGTTTTTTGTATTAGGTTTTCTCCCATTTGTATATGCGTCGGCAGACCCTACAGTTGAGAAAAATAAGGTAAAAATAAGTAATAACATAAAACTAACTTTTTTTAATCTAAAGTTCCACAATTTTTTTCCTCCTCTTTTTATAATATTTTGACTTTTATCGATGCAGTTCTCTCACTTCCTCCTCTCTTTATTCGACCTTTCTACTTAATATTATACAATAGGCACAAAGGTGTAAGCGTCAAGTAAAAATGAACACTTTTCGCTAATTAATTTTGGACACTATCGTCATTAAAAATAGTCTTACGATTTTTCATTCTGTAACTATCATCGTCTTTAAAATTTAGAACTTCTGCTCGA
>NZ_JAMBON010000095.1 GCF_023715655.1 Oceanobacillus luteolus
TCACTTCTTCGTTGCGGCACCATTCGGCTGCACTTAAACCACTTGCTTCCCAAGCATCATACCTAGCTTTCCATTCTATTCTTTTGTTAGCATCGTTCATTGGCATAACCTCCAGATTTTTTTCTAAGGAGATTATCTCAAGAACGGATATTTAATAGAAGGTGTTCATTGTTTGACGCTTACAAAAGAATTAGCGACATAATTAAAAATAAAGAGTATCAATTTGACGTGTGGGAAGAAGATGGGAAAGCTTATTTGCAAACCGCTATTTGTAATGTTGGTGGTTGTACAGCCGAATTTTTAACCTTTGATAGCCTGGAAGAAGCGAAGAAACAAGCAGCTATAATGACGCTAAATGGCAAGAAGATGAAAACCGTTAGTATATGTAGCGAATGTGAAAATGAATTGAAACCAATGTGGGATGACGCGCCTAATTTCGTTAAATATTGTTCTAAATGTGGTTGAATTTAATGAATAAAATATTATTGATATTAGTAGCTATTACATTTCTGATTACTGGTTGTGATGAGCTAGATTCAGTTTTAAATGAAAATGCTGCAGCTACAGAAAGTATTGCGGCGGATAAAGAAGTTGTTACGATTGACAGAGTTGTTGATGGCGATACAATTATAGTTGAATTTGAGAATGGCGAAAAAGAAAGGGTAAGATTATTATTAATTGATACTCCCGAATCGGTACATCCTGAAAAAGAACCTCAACTGGGTTTGTCAAATAAAGTGTGTAAGTTCAAACTTACTCAAGATATTTTAAAGCCCTATCTTTTAGATTTTCATGGAGAAGTAGTTGGTTCATAACCATTGCCCAGTTTTGGATATGGCCACCTTCCCATTTTGTTTCGAGTTCTTTTACTCGTAAAAATAATACTTTTAATAGAGCGTTCTCGTTGGGGAATGCTCCTTTTTTGGTTACTTTTCTGAAGCTGGAATGGATACTTTCTACTGCGTTGGTTGTGTACATAACTTTACGAATGGCACTTCCATAATCATAAAGCTGTTCGACATGGTGGAAGTTTCTTGTCCAAACATCAATAGCTCCTGGATAAGCAGCTCATTGTTGTTGAAAGGATTCAAAGGCACTTAGGCAAGCCTTGAGGCTTGATGCACCATAGACTTTCTTTAGGGTTTTGGTGAACGTTTTATAATCCTTGCTTGGGACATATTTGACGGAGTTACGAATCAAATGAACCATACATCGTTGTACGATGACATCCGGAAAAATGGCACGTGATCCTTCTTCCAAACCACTTACCCCATCCATGGATATAAAGAAAATATCTTCGACTCCTCTCGCCTTGATTTCATCAAAAATCTGCATCCATTTGTGCTTACTTTCCGTTTCATTTAACCATAAGCCAAGAATTTCTTTATTGCCCTCCATGGTGTATCCTAAAATCGTGTAGACGGCATATTTCTTGGTTTCATATTGATTGCGAATCGTTGTGTACATACAATCTACAAAAACAAAGGCGTAACAGTTACTTAACGGTCTGGTTTGCCATTCTTCCAGTTCAGGAAGAACCTGATCTGTAATATCGGATACCATTTCATGGGACACTGAAAAACCATAGATATCTTGAATCGTAGAAGAAATATCTCGCTGCGACATCCCACGTGCATACATGGAAATCACTTTATTTTCAATCGCAGAGACGTCCTTTTTCCGTTTTGGGATTAGTTCAGGATTAAAGGAACCATCACGATCTCTTGGCACCTTGATGTCCACCTCACCCGAACTTGCTTTAATGGTTTTCTTCCCGTAACCATTGCGTCTGTTTTCTGTCTCTTTTTCCGTTTTATCATTCGATTCGTAACCTAAATGATGATTCATTTCACCCTTCAACATGGATTCAAACATAGGTCCAAATATATCTTTGAGTGCATTCTGCATATCTTCTACGGTCTCTGGTTGGTAGTTTTCTAGAATTTGGTTCGCTAATTCAGCTGATTTCTCATCTCGCTTTGACTTAGTCAATAGAATAACCTCCCAATCGTTATATATTTATTCTAACACACTAGCGTTGCATTAATTAAGATTAAATATTAACAAGACCCCGAATTTTCGCTAATTTACTTTAATGCAAATAAAAAGTCCTTTATAATGGATTTAGTCAGGTGGTAACCCATCCAAATCCAAAAA
>NZ_JAMBON010000096.1 GCF_023715655.1 Oceanobacillus luteolus
TTTTTCACGTAAAACGCCCTTTATACTACCGCGCTTCGCTTGCTTGCCCTGTCTTTGGTGTTGAAGTCTTGCGACTTCAACACCAAAGACAGGGTATATGTTCTCCCACAAACATTTTACTCTAACCCCGTTTACACTTTCAGATCCTGTGTGTTTGAATTTTTCTATTTCCTTAACTCAATCAAAAAAGCCGATTGAATACGTACATACGATTCAACCGGCTTTATTCATCAAAATCCATATTCAGCTTCTTTTGCTGCTCGGATATCCTCCAACGCATTTGTTAAAGTGATTGTATCTTCTATTAACCGATCCATGCGGAACAAAATATCATCATTAACAATTTCTTTACGATGAAAATCTTTTTCCTCAATAAACACATACGATTGAGTCAGTTGACCTTTCATATAAGAAATGATTGGTTTGATTTGGGTCTCAGCAATTAAATAATGTTTCGGTGAGCCGGCTGTGACAACAATGCTCACTACTTTATTCAACAGCGCCTGCTCCGGAAGCAGATCAAAAATATTTTTTAATGTTGCTGGAATTGACGCCTGAAATACAGGCGTTCCAATTATTACAGCATCAGCATCCATAATAGTTTGGGTAACATAACCAGCATCTCCTGTATACTCCAAATAATTCCGTCCATCACTGAATGGAATATCGTACTGTGCTAAATCAAGCATGGTCACTTCAATATCTGGATATTTATCTTTAAAAGTCGTTTGCACATATTGTAATGCTGTCCTGGTTTTTGAACCGACAATCGACCCTTGTAGTAATACGACCTTCATACTTCTTTCTCCTCACTTCTTCTTTGTATATTTACGAACTTCTGGTAATATTTTTTCACCGATCAACTCGATATTTTTCATTAGATTTTCAAAAGGAACACCACCGAAATCAATCTGTGCGATATATCGTTGGTGATTGAATAGCTCATGCTGATAAAGCATTTTCTCAACTATCAATTCAGGGCTTCCGATATTCATTACATCCCGCGGATCAGCCCCTTGAGCGAAATGCTGTTTCGGATAACCGCGTCCGTTCGTCAACTTCATCCCTTCATTAATATGGGGATAATACGCGCGTTGTGCTTCCTGAGTCGTTTCTGCAGTATAAAACAATCCTGCAGTCGCTACTGGTAGCTGTTCCGGAATATGACCTTGTCCCCGAGCAGCCTCACGATAAGCATCAATCGAATATTTGAAACTTGTCGCAGGACCACCTAAAGTTGCTAAGAACATAGGTACCCCTTGATAACCTGCTTTAATCGCACTAGCAGGCGGTCCTCCTACCGCACGCCATATCGGCAGTTTACCTTTCGTTGGTCGTGGAAGGACTTCCGCATCCTTTAACGGTGCACGAAACTTCCCTTCCCATGTAACTTTCTCTTCCTCATTAATCTTTAACAGTAATTCAAATTTTTCTTCAAACAATTCTTCGTAATCTCTTACATCATAACCCAGCAGCTCAAACAGGCCAATTCGTGAAGCTCTACCTGCTATGATTTCTGTGCGTCCTTCAGATATTAAATCGATCGTTGCAAAATCTTCAAACACCCGGACCGGGTCTGATGTACTAATGATTGTACTTGAGCTTGCAATCTTAATCTTTTCGGTAGCTTGGGCTATTGCCGCCAGAACTACTGAATGCGCCTGGGTAGTGAAATATTCTTGATGACTTTCCCCCACACTGAAAAAATCAATCCCGGCTTGTTCCGCCAGCTTTGCAAGTTCAATGATCTCTTTGATACGCTGACCTGCAGGTATCCTCTTTCCTGTATGCGGATTAGAAATATGATCACCCAACGTATAAATTCCAAACTCCATTCCCAACTCAGGTTGTATTCCATAGGATTCCATATATATTCCACCTCGTATATTATGTTTAGGCACTTAGTTTCCGCCTATTATTTCCCTTGTTAATCAACCTGTTGATATGTCAAATGACTTGGACGCTCTGGGATATTCCTAGATAATGGTCTTAGGATCATTTGGGA
>NZ_JAMBON010000097.1 GCF_023715655.1 Oceanobacillus luteolus
TACACCGCCAACAACCCAGGTATAGTGACCGATGATGATAAATTTTACTCAAAAAAGGATCCAAGCAAAATTTTTTGCTTGAATCCTTTTTAATTACTGTTTTTGGCTAGTTATGTCCCAGCCTCTTGCTTTTTTGCTGTACTGAGTATTTATCAGAGACCGATCTTTTTCCTATTAAGCAGCCTTGCCTGTTGCATGAATGAGATTTGCTTGGATTAGGCGTTGTCTTACGGTAATGCCGATCCAGCTTGCTAGGAAAGCTTTGATAAAGCCGACTGCTAGGAATGGGTAAACACCTGCTGCTAGAGCTGCTCCCCACCCTAAATCTAGTACAATTTTCAATTGGACCGTACCAAATAGTAAGGTGATAAACATTCCAATTACATTCGCATAAAGTGCCATCGGGACGGTGAATCTTGTTTTCTCTAAGATAAATCCTGTTACAAATGCCGTAGCAATGAACCCGATAATATATCCACCAGATGGCCCTACAATGACTTGAAGTCCCCCACTGAATCCTGCAAACACCGGAACACCCACTGCCCCAAGTAGCATATAGCATACCATTGCAAGTGCCCCTTGACGGCTTCCGAGAATCGTTGCAGCTAGTCCTACCGCCAATGTTTGTCCACTAATTGGAATTAATGGTAATGGAATCTCTACCTGTGCCAAAATCCCAGTAATAGCAGCGAAGATTGCACAGTTCATGATAACCCTTAACCTCTTGCTTTGATCATTCATTCTCTCTTCCCCCCCCATGAAACCTGTCTCGAAATATTTGAAAATATATTTTAAAGTTTATTATTAAAAAAGTATATTGTCAACCTTATATTTTTATAGGTGACAATATGTGTGCATTATTTTTACTTTTATATAACCTCATTATTGAAGTGATATATATAGGTTATTAGGTTTTATAATAACAAAATCTAGTTTAAAATTTTCCCCGAATAAAAAAACCATCTAAAATAGATGGTCTTTAATAACATTAGGGTTGGCAACATAGATTTCCTTCGCCCTTTTCAAGAGCAGATTTTAGACTATCAAGAACACCTGACCAAGCCATTTCGTGCCAGTTAATTGCTTCAACCCAGTCTTCATGATCTTTAAATCCAATATGTTCCACAATCACCTTTGTAGAATTATCGTTGATTGATTTGAAACTTACATTAACAATTGTTAATTCATCTTCTTTGTTCATTAATTCCTCGAATTCATCTGGTCCTTTCCAAGTAAAATGTAGCTCTTTTTCATTAATAAGTTTTGTGATTTTACATCCCTTAGTATTCATACTTGTACGATTTCCAGGTATAAAATACAGTTCGTATGCGCCACCTTCTCTTAATTCTACTACTGCTTCAGGAGCAAACCATTCAGAAACTCTTTCAGAGATTGTCCAGGCATACCATACTAAGTTTAATGGAGCATGAATAGTTACCTCTTTAATAATAGCTTTATCATTTGTAGTAGTTGTCAAAAGAAACCTCTCCCTTTGAAATATTATATCAATTAAATAATAACATTATTTAAAATATTTAGAAGTAGAAATTCGAATTATTGTTTTACAGCTTAATAAATAAACGGCAGATATGTTGAAAAAGGTAAAAGAAGGATAAACATTCTTTATTGTTGAATTTACTAGAGAGGTGGGATTATTGAAGGAGAAATTGGGGGGGATTTGATGGAAACAAAGAAAAAGACATTAAACGTTCGGATTATTATCTTAGTCATATTTGATATATGTAAATTTAGAAGATAATGATATTTTGATTGTCTAGTTACATATTTCAAATGCATTTCTTAGTATGGACAGCAATTAGTTGAAGGGTAAACCCGTAATCAAACAACGCATACAAAAATGAAGCACCTCTTGCTAAGATAGAAATATCAATTGAAGGAGGTGCTTTTCTATGCCACATGAAGAACTAATCATCGTGCCCGTAACACTCCATCC
>NZ_JAMBON010000098.1 GCF_023715655.1 Oceanobacillus luteolus
AAGCAACATGTGCAAAAAAATAAAATAACCGTAAATCTGTTTAAAACATCTCAGATTCACGGTTATTTGGCGTTTCTGTTTTTAATTTTAGTTGCTTCTATTATAAAATTTCTTAGTTCGGGCTTACCCATAACCTGTTATTTTAGTATATTAGATTAAGAAAAGTACAATTAGGGGGAAATCGATTTGCTGAAAATTAAGCCACTAGATACTGAAGACTACGAACTGATTCAAGCTGCCGAACAAGTGATAGAAAAAAACTATCGATATGGCAAACACCATATCGGGGCAGCGATACGAACGGCATCTGGTAAAATATTTTCCGCTGTTCATTTGGAAGCGAATGTCGGAAGAATTACCGTTTGCGGGGAAGCAATGGCACTTGGAAAGGCTATATCAGAAGGGGAACATGAATTTGACTCTATTGTGGCTGTCGCTCATCCACATCCTCATGAAAATATAGATCACTGTTGGGTCGTCACTCCTTGTGGCATGTGCCGTGAGTTATTGAGTGACTATGGAATAGACATGGAAGTAATCATTCCCTACGATGGAGAAATAGTAAAGTGTCAAGTTTCCGAGCTATTACCTGAAAAATATACGAGCGATGAACCATCTTGATAGTTGAACTTTTTACATAAGATTCCTTCTTTTAATAATATGATATTTATTACAGCATGCTGCTAAAAACGGCATGCTTTTCATTTGCTTAAGGGGTAATACCATTTGGAAATTAGATAGAACATATCATCTTTCCTAGCTTCATATGATGGAATTAATATGATAAGGAGTGGATAGTATGGATGAATGGATTAAAAGTTTAAAAACCAATACACCACAGGAAGGTTTTGAGTTGGCGATCAAACTTGCAACTAAAGGAATTGAATATGTCCAACCAGATGAGAAGATTAGGAAAAAGATAAGACCAAAATACTCTCGAAACCCAGATAATCTCATTGCAGCTTCAGAAGTTATTGCAATTCATTACCAAACTGTTGCAGCTGCCAACAACTACTGGAGAACGAATAAAAGAGTCTATTGAGAAAATAGAGGGAGCTCATTCGAATAATTTATTTATTCGTTTTCAACTCCCTCTGTCACTTTACCCTTCCCCACTTACTATCGCATTCGTTTTGCCAAAGTTAAAAACAAGTATAATAACAAGAAAGAATATAAGACAATCCATATAAATGGGAAGACTGAAAGGCCTGAAACACTATCACCGTTCCAATGATATAAAGCAGTTTGTGTCGCAGTCGCTGGAGGGATAATCCATGTTAGAAATTTCAAAGGTAAAGGCAGAATCTGAGCAATTCCTAGAGCCGCTATAGAGAGCACAATGACCAGGGTCAACCCACCAAAAGAATTTATCGAACTTGTCATGATGGCTCTGCTGAAAAAACTAGCAATACTAACCCCTAATATTGCTAGAATCATGTGATTTACGAACGAGATTGTAACAATAGTAACCGTTAAAGGATCGTTAAACATGGAAAACACAATGGGATATAGAATAGCATAGAAGGAAAGAAAAACAGCGATAATCACAACAGAGATAATTTTAGATATGTAGTACCGGTTCCATCCCCCTGTATGTAACGACAAAACCCCACGGTGCACAGGGGATTCGATGGATAAGATACTTAAGCTTAACCATGCAGATATAATATAAACAATGATGGCCGTTACAGCATAACTATCAATTATTGGGTTTGGTTTATACGTATAGAAAATAAAGATCAAAATGACGAAAGTGGAAAGGGGTGGAAAATATTTATGGGACCGAATATAGTCATGCAAGGGGAGTGTAAAATAAACTGTGTAAGTGAGAGAGCGTACGGCTCTTGCTTCGCAGTTTATTTTTTTATTGTTAGAATAAACATATAAGATTGGGAGGTTATTCTATTGACTAAGTCAAAGCGAGATC
>NZ_JAMBON010000099.1 GCF_023715655.1 Oceanobacillus luteolus
ATCGAGTAGGAGGAGGCGATTAACCTCCGTCCTCTCACACCACCGTACGTACGGTTCCGTATACGGCGGTTCAATCAAGATTGATAACGCAAGAATTTATAACGGTCGTGTAGACCTCTGAGCCCTTGGCGACTCCAGTAGGAGTTGCCAAGGGTTCGTTGTAAAATTGGACTTTTCGCGATTCTCCAATAGGCTTTCCGACTGTTTCCCCATTCATAAGCTTGCCAATGGGGCACTCCTAACTTCATTAGGTTACGAGTCTTCGTCTTCGGTTTCTTCCATGCCTTCCATAAGCACATGCGGAGCCTTCGACGTATCCACCCATCCAGACTTTTAAAGATAGATGGCGTGTCTGCCAATGCGAAATAGCCGCACCAGCCCGTTAGGTATTGATTCAGCTTCTTCAGTCGATAATCCATCGAGTATGGCATCCTTCTTGAAGTGATTTCCCTTACTTTCAACTTCATTCGTTCTAAACTCTGTTTTGCTATACGTACCTTTGGCTCTCTCGACGAGGTAAAGCTGAAGCCAAGGAATTTTCGTCTCCAAGGACGGTCGACTGCTGACTTCTGTTCATTCACCTTCAACCGAAGCTTGCCTTCGATGAACCGTTGGATGCTCATCATGGTACGTTCACCCGCACGCTTAGACTTCACGTATATGTTACAGTCATCCGCATACCGAACGAATTTATGCCCCCTTGTTTCTAATTCTTTATCTAGTTCATCCAAGACAATGTTAGAAAGCAATGGGCTCAACGGACCTCCTTGCGGAGTTCCTTCTTCAGTAATTGAAACCACTCCGTTAATCATGACACCCGCCTGAAGATACTTGCGGATTAGCTTCAAGAGTGATTTATCGCTAATTCTTTTCGCAAGTGTGTTCATGAGTCGGTCATGGTTCACCTTATCGAAGAACTTTTCTAAGTCCATGTCCACTACCCATCTGTAACCATCTTTGATATATCCCTTAGCTTTCCGGACCGCATCATGGGCACTCCGATTCGGTCGGAATCCATAGCTGTGTTCAGAAAATGTTGGATCATATATCGTGGATAGTACTTGGGCAATCGCTTGTTGAATTAAACGGTCTGTCACGGTTGGGATACCTAGTAACCGAACGCCGCCGTCAGGTTTCGGGATTTCGACCCTGCGGACTGGCATCGGTTCATAGGTACCTTGGAGAATCGCTTCTTTTATGGAAGGCCAATTTTCGAGAATGTGCTGACGTAGGTTTTGTACGGGCATCATGTCTACTCCGTGGCTTCCTTTATTCTGTTCGACTCGTTTGAGTGCGAGAAGCATATTCTGTCGTGATAGAATTTGATTCAAAAGCATCGTTACTCTTCCTTCCGTGAATAGCTTATCCTCTTATGCCAGCGGTCACTCCACCCTCCTAGAGGACCCCAACGGGATTCACCGTCTCTTTCCTCTAGTGAGGTACTGCGTTTTCTGTGTTCACCATGACTCACTGAATGTAAAGGGCTATTCTCTCTCAATTGTTCCGTCCTTCCGAATCGTTCTAGACCGATTCGTACTATGACTTCTGCTGACTCCTGATGGTTCAGCTACCTATCGCTAGGCAGGTTATGAAGGGTACTTCACGTATCCATCAGGCCTCCCCGGGTAAGGATATAATCTTTCCTTCCATCTATCCGCTTCATTTACTCTGTATCACCTTTGGCAGAAAGGACTTTGTTTTGTTGTGCAAACTCACCCAATGATACCTAGCCTTATATGAAATTCGTGTTCCTCGGACCGGAAGTTTGCCGCCCGCTTCCTTCAGATTCCGCGTCGCCACGGACACCCTTGCGTTAAGCTAACCACTACTTCTGCCTTCATGGCTCGGGACTCTCACCCTAGAGATTACACCCATGCCGGGCGCACACA
>NZ_JAMBON010000009.1 GCF_023715655.1 Oceanobacillus luteolus
CGCTCGTTCCACAGACGTCACCCCGAAGGGATCAGTCTGCTTCCCGCGCTCGACTTGCATGTATTAGGCACGCCGCCAGCGTTCGTCCTGAGCCAAGATCAAACTCTCCATAAAAGTGTTTGAAAAACTTAGCTTTTGTTTAACAAGAAAACGGGGTTTTCTTGTTAAGTTTATGCTTGGCCACTCACGTGACCTTGCTTGACATACTGGTTGTTTTGTTCAGTTTTCAAAGAGCAAATATTTGCCTCCGCAGAAGCAACTTTATAAATGTATCACATAAGGTCTCTCTTTGTCAACATCTTTTTTAATAGATATTTATTAAAATATGTTTGCAAAGAATTAACCTTGGATTTACAGTATAGCATTAGCCTTATAAAGTGTCAACATAAAAAACTCATATTTTCGCAGGATTATACATCTTTTTTAATAGAATTTACTAGCGTCATATTCTCTCGCTTCTTTCCATTCCGTGTGTAAGGCAGTCCATCTACCATCTTCATAATACCAAAGCGTTTCAATCACACCTAAACCATCAGCATGATAAGCCCCGCTAACTTGTTTATAGCTTTTCAATCCAAACCCTTGTTGCTCGCTTATCTCAAACGGTTCATAGAAAGCTATAGGATCAACCATAAGCTCAGTTCTTTTCAGCAATTTACCATGTTCATCAAAAATACCAAGTCGAATATAGTCGTCTTTCCTATCCTCTACATTTAACACGATAGGTTTTGTATTAGGTGCAATCTCTATTACCGCTTGAAAACCATCTTTAAAATATCCTTTTACATAAACCTGTTCAGGTAAGGGCATGTTTGTTAATTCATCGTTAGCCAACGAATCAAGACGTGTTGTATACAGTCCCCCACTTCCACCTGTAGGGCTTTGATAGAATATATCACTAATACCATCATGATTTAAATCAAAAAACTGGATAACCGGATCGTAACCACCTTGATAATTAATTCTCCATTCTTTTTCACCAGAACGGATGACAGAAAAAATATCTCTATAATATACTGTTTCAGGACTAAACAGGACTCCATATAATTCAACTTTATCTAATTGACCGTCACCAGTGACATCCTCTTCAAAATCATTAAGAAGAATAGGCTCAGTTTCACTAGCCTCCACATCATATGCATGGAAAAACAAAAATGGTACTGTCAATAGAAGAAATATAGTCTTCATCCTCACTCCCCTTTTCCCTGTAAACTGTCATTGATAGGATGTGTGTCTTAGTTGCAAGCTATACATCAAAAACGTAAAATGTTAGATGAAATAAATCTAACTATAGGAAGGAAAATATATATGGCCCATATTAAAGAAGTCACTACTGATGAAGTAGAAGAAATGTTACATAAAGAATCAGATGTTATCCTTATCGATGTGAGGGAAGATGAAGAAGTTGCGCAAGGTATGATTGAGGGTGCTCTTCATATCCCTTTGAATCAAATCCCAGAAAAAGCAGAGTCGCTTGATAAAACAAAAGAGTATATCTTAGTATGCCGTTCTGGAGCAAGAAGTTTAAACGCTGCACTATATATGGAAGAGAAAGGATTCCATGTTTCCAATATGGTAGGCGGGATGTTAGATTGGAATGGCGAAGTTATTATTAAGTAAAAAATAAAAGCTTTCTCCCCCTGTTTAAAGGGGAAGAAAAGCTTTTTTTACTAGATATTATTAAATTTTCTGTGTGTAGATAATCAAACGAGTATACCACGTCCGTGGGGCGTTTAATTTGCAACAATATTAACGAGCTTATCCGGAACGACAATGACTTTCCTTACTGTCTTTCCTTCTATCCATTCTTGAATTACTTCATCTTTAAGTGCTATAGTTTCCAACTCATCTTTTGAAATTCCCCGAGGAACATTTACTTTGGATCGAACTTTACCCATCACTTGCAAGACTACTTCGATTTCGTCTTCAATTAATTTGGATTCATCATGCTCCGGCCAAGGTTCATAGGTAATTGTATTATCATTATTTAACTTCTCCCAAAGCTCTTCACCTAAGTGCGGTGCAATCGGATAAAGCATCTTGACGAATCCTTCAGCGTATTTCTTAGGGATACGATCCACTTTATAAGCTTCATTGATAAACACCATCAGTTGGGATATTCCCGTGTTGAAATGGAGATTTTCATAATCTATTGTTACTTTCTTAACCGTTTCGTGATAAACCTTATCCAGCTTCTCGTTATCTTCGTCCACTATTTTTTCTGATAAACTTCCATCTTCATTTACAAATAATCGCCAAACTCTGTCCAAGAAACGTCGGGCTCCATCAAGTCCTGTAGTTGACCAGGCAACAGATGCATCAAGTGGTCCCATGAACATTTCATATAGACGTAATGTATCCGCACCATGAGAATGTACAATATCATCAGGGTTAACGACATTTCCTTTTGACTTACTCATTTTCTCATTACCTTCACCAAGTATCATGCCTTGGTTATATAGCTTTTGGAACGGTTCTTTAGTTGGCACTACACCTAGATCATATAAGAACTTATGCCAGAATCTTGCATACAACAAGTGAAGAACCGCGTGTTCAGCTCCACCAATATATAAATCAACCGGCATCCATTCTTCTAATGCCTTTGGATCAGCAAGTTGTTCTGTATTATGCGGATCAATATATCGTAAGAAATACCAAGAACTTCCTGCCCACTGTGGCATCGTATTTGTTTCTCTACGGCCTTTCATCCCGGTTTCAGGATCAACGACATTCACCCAATCTTCTGCATTGGCAAGCGGGGACTCACCTGTACCGGAAGGTTTGATTTCATCAATAACAGGCAACTCTAATGGAAGTTCTTCTTCAGGAACAGCAGTCATACTTCCATCTTCCCAATGGATAATCGGGATAGGCTCTCCCCAGTAACGTTGTCTTGCAAACAACCAGTCACGGAGACGATACGTGATTTTCTTTTCACCTTTACCGTTTTCTACAAGCCAGTCAATCATTTTAGTGATTGCTTCATCTTTCCCTAAACCATTAAGGAAATCGGAGTTGACGTGTGGGCCATCACCAACATAAGCTTCTTTAGAGATATCTCCTCCACTGACCACTTCTATGATCGGCAGGTCGAACTTCGTTGCGAATTCATAGTCCCGTTCATCGTGAGCCGGAACAGCCATGATCGCACCGGTTCCATAAGACATGAGTACATAATCCGCTACCCAAATCGGAATTCTTTCATTATTTACAGGATTAATTGCATATGCACCAGTGAAAACTCCAGTTTTATCTTTTGCCAAATCTGTTCTTTCTAAATCGGACTTTTTCTGAACCTCATCTAGATACGTATCAACTGCTTGTTTTTGTTCAGAAGTTGTTATTTCAGCTACAAATGGATGCTCTGGAGCAAGCACTGCATATGTCGCACCAAATAAAGTATCTGGTCTAGTTGTAAATACCGTGAATTCTTTATCATGACCGTCTATGGTAAACGTCACTTCGGCACCTTCCGAACGGCCAATCCAGTTGCGCTGCATTTCTTTTAGACTTTCCGGCCAATCCAAATCATCTAAATCCTCCAGTAGACGATCTGCATAAGCAGTAATTTTCAACATCCACTGTTTCATCGGTTTACGGATAACTGGATGTCCACCACGCTCACTTTTTCCATCAATCACTTCTTCATTGGCGAGTACTGTACCAAGTGCTGGACACCAGTTCACCGGCACCTCGTCGATGTATGCTAGACCTTTCTCATATAATTTCACAAAAATCCACTGTGTCCATTTATAGTAATTCGGATCAGTCGTGTTGATTTCACGATCCCAATCATAAGAAAAACCTAGCTCTTTAATTTGACGTTTGAATGTTGCGATGTTTTTTTCCGTAAACTCAGCGGGACTGTTTCCAGTATCAAGCGCATATTGTTCCGCCGGAAGACCAAAAGCATCCCATCCCATTGGGTGTAGTACTTCATAGCCTTGCATCCGTTTCATTCGGGAAATGATGTCCGTTGCGGTATATCCCTCCGGATGTCCTACGTGCAGACCTGAACCAGACGGATAAGGGAACATATCCAATGCATAGAACTTCTTTTTATCCGAATACGTCTCTGTTTTAAACGTTTTATTTTCTTCCCAGAATTTTTGCCATTTCTTTTCTACTTCCGCATGCTTATAACTCATGCTGTGACCCTCCTTCATAAAAACCCTTTACATTACAAAATAATAAAAAAAGCCACTCATCCCTATAAAAGGGACGAGAAGCTTTGTTTCCCGCGGTACCACCCGAATTAGCTCATTTGAGCTCACTTTCATCTTTAACGCAAGATTTACGGCAGAAGTTACTCCATTCACTCCCGCAACTTATAGGTGAGTTCATAAACACGACATAAGCAGCTTCCACCACCCGCTGCCTCTCTATATACGTCTGTATTTACTACTATTCCTATTCATCGTTTTTTATCGTAATAATTATATCGAATTATAATGAATTACAAGATTATTGTCAAGATAAGCCAAATGTTCTATCCTTAATCTCAGAAAGGAAGAATCAGATATGTTAAAGAACATCTTACATTATGCCCATTATTTGCTTGAGCAAACATTGAAACCAGGCGAAATTACAATCGACGCAACTTGCGGAAACGGAAACGACACTCTATACTTGGCGGAACTAGTCGGCAAGGACGGGAAAGTACTCGCATTTGATATTCAAGAACAGGCGATTCATACGACGAAAAAAAGACTAAATGAAGCCGGAATCAATCACGTTACACTCATCCAAGAAAGTCACGAATACGTCGATCGATTCTTGGGAGAGTCCGAACAGATCGGTGCTGCAATCTTCAATTTAGGATATTTGCCACGAAGTGATAAAACAATTATCACCGAAAGCAAATCAACGATACCTGCAGTCGAGAAAATACTGACTAAATTAAGGCATGAAGGACTTCTTGTTCTCGTTGTCTACCATGGTCATAAAGGTGGTAAAGAAGAAAAAGACGCTCTCTTGCAATATGTTACTCAGCTTGATCAAAAAAAGTACCATGTTCTTCAGTATCAATTTATCAACCAAAAGAACAATCCGCCATTTTTGCTCGCAATCGAAAAGCTAACCGATTAAATGATATAGCAGGCCAATCATTTACGATTGGCCTGCTATATAAATCTTAAGAAACATCATATCTTTCTTTTACAGTCTGAACAGTATCTTTAATAATTTTTTCCAATACATTCGTATCTATGTCTTCGATCTTATTCACATAAATACAAGCCTTACCCATTTTAAACTTACCAAATTTCTCCAGCAGCTCCTGCGGCTTCTCATCATCCATAACGATGTATAAGCTATGTCTTGCCTTCCTTGGAGAAAAGGCAACTACCGGAGCATCGCCTTCATGTCCAGAATCATACTTATAATGATAGGAACCGAAACCAATTATACTTGGGCCCCACATTTTTGCTTGTTTACCTGTCACCTGTGTGAATATATCCAAGAAACGATATGCATCCTCGCGACGCTTTGGGTGCTCTACGGATTCAATAAATTCAATAACGTCCCGATCATTTTCTTTGGTCTTCAACTCGTACATTAAAACCTACCCCCTATTATACATAGCTTTTTATACAAGCTTATAACGGATTGTCCTATTTTGCCACTCAATTATAAATTCTAATATTATAGTGGAGGAATGCGCCTCTAATTCCAGAGGTTTTCAACAATGTCCTCCTTACTCGACTACCATTTTTCAGTGACTTCACTTTTCCATCACTTAAATACAGTGCAACGAGCCCTTTTGGAATGAATTGATGGAATTCAGGATCAGGCAGGACCTGCAACCGTTCTTCCGCCATTAGAAGAAAATATTGTATCCGCTCCACTAATTGAACATCATCACGATAAAAACTGCAGAAATTCAAGTCCCCTTCCTTTTCATCCTCTTCCTGGTCAATATAATAATCAAGTAAAATATGTAAGCCTTGTACAGCAGGAAAATAACTATAAATAATTTTCTCTGCTAAAGTTTTTGTCAGTTTACCAGACAATGTGTAAGATACTAAACAAAAAATTCCTATCGTTGAACCAGACACAGCAGCAAACTCGTACCAACTTAATCCAAGGGCTTTCTCTCTATTCTCCAAATACCATTTTACCAGTCGTGGTACTCTTTCATCCATCTTTACATGTTTATGCACTTGGAGGTCTGCATATAAACCTTCTAACATTAAACAATAATCACGACAGAGCCCATAGGCTTCTGCATTATCCAAAACACCCTGACATGTAAGTACTAGTTCAGTCAAATATCCTCCATCTTCTTGCTCTTCGCGATATGTATAATAGTTTTTTACCGGAGCACCAGGGATCAAAGCATCTTTCATCGCTTCATGTAACATACGAAAATCCTTCGGGTCCAACGATGTACTACGATCACAAAGATTATCCAAGTAGTCACTGATTGTCTGATAAGCGACAATAAACCGGATTGCTTCTTTACAATGTCTGCCAGCTAGTAATGCAAATACACCCCCACCCTGGCAGTGGAACGTTTTGGAATGAATACTTGCTAGTGCTTGTTTTCTCAGCTCCTCGTCTGGAATCGCCTGCGCCCTTTTCTTCCAATAATCCAGTTCTTCATCTATTAGGGGGAATAACTTGTTAAAAACATTGTCCAGTAATCCAAATGCCGAATTTGGTACATGCATTTGTCATAGCCTCCACATAGTTTCGTTATTCTAATCCATTTTGATATACTATCCTTATATTATCTACATACTTATGAAAATAATACAAGGGAGCGTTAAAGAATGATTGATCATTATCAAGGGGTCTATCCAACTATTCATGAATCCGTTTTTGTAGCTAAAAATGCAGTGATTATAGGGGATGTAACGATTGATGAAGAATCAAGCATATGGTTCCACGTAGTCATCCGCGGAGATTTGTCTCCTACTCGTATCGGGAAACGAGTAAGTATACAAGATCTCACTGTATTACACCAAAGTCCAAATACCCCCCTTATCATTGAAGATGATGTTACAATCGGGCATCAGGTTACTTTGCATTCATCAATCATTAGAAAAAATGCGTTAATTGGTATGGGAGCAATTGTACTGGACGGAGCAGAAGTTGGTGAGAATGCTTTTGTTGCAGCGGGTAGTCTCGTACCACCTGGTAAAAAAATCCCTCCGAACACCTTATATATGGGGAATCCAGCAAAATTCGCAAGAGAACTCACGGAAGCAGATTATCAGGAGATGGAGCGGGTCCGAAAGTCATATGTGGAAAAAGGTAAATATTATAAAGAACATACAAGTTTAGGCAGAATATAAGAAAAAGAGCTGTCCGGCTAATCCCTGACAGCTCCTACTATTTTATTCTTCATTAACTATTTTTTGTAAGTCCTCTACCTTATCTAAACTTTCCCAAGGGAAGTTAATATCCGTTCTGCCAAAATGTCCATAAACAGCGGTATTCTTATAGATCGGCCTTCTTAAATCAAGCATTTGAATAAGACCTGCGGGACGAAGATCGAATAGTTTTCTAACTGCTTTCACGAGTAATGCTTCGCTAAATTGACTTGTGCCAAACGTATCAATACTTATAGATACAGGTTCAGCTACACCGATTGCATAAGCAAGCTGGACTTCACATTTATCCGCAAGGCCTGCCGCCACAATATTCTTCGCAACATAACGAGCCGCGTACGCTCCTGAACGGTCCACTTTTGTCGGGTCTTTTCCACTGAAAGCGCCCCCGCCATGACGAGCATATCCACCATAAGTGTCGACAATAATTTTTCTCCCCGTTAAACCTACATCACCCTGAGGACCACCGAGCACGAAACGACCAGATGGATTAATGAAATATTTCGTTGCTTCATCCAGCAACTCATTAGGTACCACCGGTTTAATAACATGTTCAAGAATATCTGATTCAATTTGTTCGTTTGAAACTTCATCATGATGCTGCGTAGATACTACAATCGTATCCACACGAATCGGTTGGTTATTCTCATCGTATTCAATGGTGACTTGTGTTTTTCCATCAGGTCTTAAATAGTCTAACACTCTATTTTTTCTTACATCAGCTAAACGTTTTGCTAGTTTGTGTGATAAGTTGATGGGAAGCGGCATATATTCTTCTGTTTCATTTGAAGCATACCCAAACATCAACCCTTGGTCACCTGCTCCAATAGCTTCTACTTCCTCTTCCATCTTCCCTTGCCGTGCTTCAAGTGCTTTATTTACACCGCCGGCGATATCCGGGGACTGTTCATCGATAGCTGTAATGACAGCACAAGTCTCCGAGTCAAATCCATATTTAGCCCTTGTATATCCAATTTCTTTTATTGTTTGGCGTACGATTTGAGGTATATCCACATATGTCTTTGTAGAGATTTCCCCCGCAACAAACACCATTCCAGTTGTTACTACTGTTTCACAGGCTACACGAGCTTCAGGATCATTTTTTAAAATTTCATCTAGAATTGCATCCGAAATTTGGTCGGACATTTTATCAGGATGTCCTTCAGTTACAGACTCTGAGGTAAATAAACGACGATTTCCAGCCATAGGGCTTGTTCTCTCCTTTGTATAAAATGTAACGGAACCTGTTATTCAAAGGCCAAGGCGTAAGCGCCCGTTTAGGGACGTTCAGACTGCGCCCCACAGGACGTGGGGTGGTTTGACGTTGCCCCAGGATGGGGCGTTCTTAGTCGAACTTCCCTTCCCTTTCAGAGATAAAGGAAACACGACGAACGAAGAGAGTCGATGTTGACTTATCGTACGGAGGGACGGGAAGTCTGGGCAGTCCCTGGGCGCTGGAGCCGGACGAGGCTATACCTGTCTAATTATCCACATATAGTAAAATTAAATTACCTATGCAAATAAAATAAAAACCTTTCCACATACATGAGGAAAGGTAAGACAGCCTTTCACTCTTATTGATCAAGGTTTTACCTTGCATCAGGTTAGCACCTTTCACGAGATGTGAGGTTGCTGGGCTTCATCGGGTCTGTCCCTCCGCCGACTCTGAATAAGAGAGGATCCACTCTAAATTACATATAAAAATAGCATATGCAAAAAAATGATTTTGTATCGTGGGTTAGTATAGCATACGTGAAAAAAACTGGCAAATATAATTCGATAAGCATTTCCAATCACGCTACCCATTTGTTACAATTAAAACACCAATTAAATGAAAAGGAGGTTATTTATTTATATTTGTAATCGTTTCCTGATATTTTAGGTAACGCTTTCTCAGTAAATGCGTATGTATGATATAAAAATATTTCATATTAGTGTGGACTATTTAATTTAATGTGTTATACTAATAGCATAATTAAGATCATCGAAAAGGAAGCTTGGGATGTTTCTTAACAAAACCTTCTAAAGGCAGGAGAATGAAAATGAAAATGGTGGATAAATCCTTGACAACTCAACTGTTGAAACATGGGAATTTAAAACAAAACCTATCGGTAGCACGTCTAGTCGAACGGATTTTAGACAGGAAAGAAGGCGTATTAACATCTACCGGTGCAGTTACAGCAACTACTGGTAAATATACAGGACGCTCACCAAAAGATAAATTTATCGTTAAAGACGAAATTACGGAGAGCACAGTAGATTGGGGCAGCGTTAACCAACCGATTGATGAAGCTTCCTTCGATAAATTGTATCACAAGGTTATTGATTACCTAATGGATAAGGAAGAAGTATATCAATTTAAAGGTTATGCAGGTGCAGATAAAAAGTATCGCTTACCAATTCAAGTGTTTAATGAATTTGCATGGCACAACTTATTTGCACGTCAATTATTCATCACACCAACAGAAGAAGAATTGAAAAACCACGAAGCTGAGTTTTCTGTCATTTCTGCTCCAAACTTCAAAGCAGATCCAGAAATCGATGGAACAAATTCAGAAACATTTATTATCATTTCTTTTAAAAAGCGGATTGTACTCATTGGTGGTACAGAGTACGCCGGAGAAATTAAGAAGTCTATTTTCTCTGTCATGAACTATGTATTACCACAGCAAGATGTTTTATCGATGCACTGCTCTGCGAACGTCGGTCAAGAAGGTGACGTTGCTTTGTTCTTCGGATTGTCTGGAACTGGTAAAACAACGCTCTCTGCAGACCCTTATCGTCGCTTGATTGGTGATGATGAACATGGCTGGAGCCCGAATGGCGTTTTTAATATCGAAGGTGGCTGCTATGCAAAATGTGTTAATCTATCAGAAGAAAAAGAGCCACAGATTTTCAATGCCATC
Source organism: Oceanobacillus luteolus (assembly GCF_023715655.1). Classification (GTDB taxonomy): domain Bacteria; phylum Bacillota; class Bacilli; order Bacillales; family Amphibacillaceae; genus Oceanobacillus; species Oceanobacillus luteolus. The sequence continues at coordinate 10,241 of NZ_JAMBON010000009.1, forward strand.
CGATTTGGCTCCGTATTAGAGAACGTAGTCATTGATAAAGAAACAAGTGAACCGGATTATGACGATACGAGTTTAACAGAAAATACTCGTGCCGCTTATCCTGTTGATAATATAGATAACATTGTTACACCAAGCGTGGCGGGTCATCCAAATACAATTATTTTCTTGACAGCTGATGCATCAGGCACCCTGCCTCCTATCAGTAAACTGACTAAAGAACAGGCGATGTACCACTTCTTAAGTGGTTACACAAGTAAACTCGCGGGTACAGAGCGCGGGGTAACAGAGCCGGAAGCAACATTTTCTGCTTGCTTTGGATCTCCTTTCTTACCGCTTGCACCAGCTAAATATGCTGACATGCTTGGACAAAAAATCGATCAATATGACTCAAACGTATTCCTCGTGAATACTGGTTGGACAGGTGGGTCTTATGGCGTTGGTAGCCGAATGAAATTATCCTACACTCGTGCCATGATCCACGCTGCACTGGAAGGTGAATTGAATAATATTGAAACAACGGCTGATGAGATCTTCGGCTTGCAAATTCCTGTCCATGTGGCAGGTGTACCTGACGAAGTGCTTATTCCGAAAAATACATGGGAAGATAAAGCTGCTTATGAACAATCCGCAAAAGAACTCGCTATGAAGTTCCATCAAAATTTCGAGAAATTCGAGAATGTAAGCGAAGCAATTAAGGCAGCAGGCCCAGCGTACAAAAACTAATCATTGTATCCTCATCCCAAAAGGATAATTATAGAGAAGAATATACAGCTATTATTGCTGAAATCCCGGAACATTATTTGTTCCGGGATTTTTTTATTCCCCCACCCTACCAATACTGCACAAAAATCACGTCTGGGCATAAACTGTAGTTGACTATCTAATACAATGCGAAAGGGTCGGACATGATGAAAAAAATAACCAAGGGGTTGCTTATCCTCGGATTTTTATTTCTTCTCTCTGCCTGTCAGGAGCAGAGCGTTAAAATTAATCTTGCTGAGGTTACCCGCTCTTTATTTTACGCCCCACAATACGTAGCTTTGGAGCAAGGTTTCTTTGAAGAAGAAGGTTTGGAGGTTGAATTACAGACAACCTGGGGTGGTGACACAACCATGACAGCTCTACTTTCCGGTGGTGCAGATATTGCATTGGTCGGATCGGAAACTTCCATTTACGTTTACGCTCAGGACTCCCGTGATTATGCAGTAAACTTTGCGCAATTAACCCAAACTGATGGTACCTTCCTTGTTGCAAAAGAAGAGTATCCAAAATTCACATGGGATGATATGAAAGGAAAAGAGTTCTTAGGTCAACGTGTCGGCGGTATGCCACAAATGGTTGGAGAATTCGTACTGAAGAAGCATGATATCGATCCTCACACAGATCTCATACTTGATCAAAGTGTTGATTTCGCAAATATTCCTAGTGCCTTCCAATCAGGAAACTATGAATTTGTACAATTATTTGAACCTACTGCAAGTGTATTTGAACAAGAAGGCCAAGGACATATTATTGCTTCGTTTGGTGAAGAGTCAGGTAAAGTACCATACACTGTCTTTATGACAAAGGAAAGCTATTTGGAAGATAATCAGGAAAATGTTGAGAAATTTACAAGGGCAATTTATCGTGCGCAAAAATGGGTTGCCGAAAACGATGCATCGACGATAGCCGAAGTGATTGCACCTTACTTTGAAGATACAGACTTAGATATCCTCACCTCATCCATCGAACGTTACAAAAGCCAAGGTTCATTTGCGGAAGATCCTTTCCTAGATGAAGAAGAATGGGAAAACTTAAAAACAATCATGGACGAAGCTGGCGAACTACCTATCGATGCTCCATATGATGATTTAGTTGATACAAATGTTGCCGAAGAAGTGATGAATGAGTAGGAGGTGTAGAAATGCCAATTTTGGAGCTTCGAGAGGTCAGCCATTACTATTTCACTAAAAAAGGCTATACTAAAGCGCTTGAAAACATCAGTTTTTCCATGGAGGCGGGTCAATTTATTTCTCTTCTTGGACCAAGCGGCTGTGGAAAGTCAACGATCCTCTCCATTGTTGGACGATTGCTTGAGAACACATCAGGCAAAGTCCTTATCCATAATGAACCAATAGATAAGAATGAAGCTGAAATAGGATATATGCTGCAACAAGATTACCTATTTCCTTGGAAAACAGTTCTCGATAACGTTATGTTAGGACCAAAAATCCAAAAAAGGCAAAACAAAGAATTAGAGGACCGGGCAAAAAAACTGTTGCAGGAAGTTGGTTTAGGTAATGTATTATCCCAATATCCGAAAGAGTTATCAGGTGGAATGCGCCAGCGCGCTGCACTCGTAAGGACTTTAATGAACAACCCAGAAATATTCCTTCTCGATGAGCCCTTCTCCGCTTTAGACTTTCAAACAAAATTGAAACTTGAAGACCTGGTTGCGACTATTCTTAAAAACTACCATAAAACAACAATCCTTGTGACTCATGATATTGGTGAAGCGATTGCTATGAGTGATTCCATCATCATTATGCATGCAAACCCCGGAAGAATTGCACATGTGTATGATGTACCAGAGGTATTACGAAATGAAACTCCGATGATTGCAAGAAAACATGAAGCATTTCAACCATTATTCGATAAAATTTGGCAAGACCTTGAAGAAACAGAATCAAAGGAAAAAATAGGTGACTCGACATGAAATTAACGAAGGATGAAAAGCTCTTTCAACAATATCAAAGAGGCTTACTAAAAGAAAAGAGAATTGTCTTTACTTGGCAGTTGAGCATTGCTGTTATTTTCTTTTTAAGTTGGGAAATTACTAGCCGGTTTTACATCATCGATCCATTACTGTTCAGCTCACCGACGAAAATTTTTGAATTGATTATAACGAGAATTTCTAATGGCACGATGTTCTCCCACATTTCTATTACTTTATTTGAAACGTTACTAGGATTCCTTATTGGAACAATCGGTGGAGTTTTAATCGCAACCTCATTATGGTATTCTGACCGATTCGCCAACATTATGGATCCTTATCTCGTTATTTTCAATGCCATGCCTAAGGTCGCTTTGGGTCCCATACTCATTGTTGCTTTAGGGCCAGGATATATGTCCATTATTGCGATGGGATTCATCATTTCGGTCATCGTTACGACCTTGGTTGTCTATCGGGCATTCCTTGAAGTTGACCAAAATTATACGATGGTACTTCGAAGCTTCGGAGCAACGAAATCACAAATTTTTAAAGAAGCCATTTTTCCAGCAGCATTACCTGTAATGATTTCTACTTTAAAAGTAAATGTCGGTTTATCTTGGGTAGGGGTCATTGTTGGAGAATACCTTGTATCTAAACAAGGACTTGGCTATTTAATCATTTATGGTTTCCAAGTATTCGACTTTACTTTAGTCATGTCAAGTCTGGTAATTATCGCAATTCTAGCTGCCTTAATGTATAAAGGAGTGGAGAAGTTAGAACATTGGCTAATCAGACATACGAAATAAAAGAAATCGTCTTTTGCAAGGCGATTTCTTAGCTTTTATTATGTTCTTTAATAATATAGTCAATAGCATAATCAATAACCTTATCTTTCATAATAAAGCTATACTTCGGATTATGGTTGACATTATTTGGTATATTGTCGATAATTACAGGGCCTTCCGTTTCGAAATAAGTATCCCGATCATTTAATTCTTCAATTTCTGCATAATAAATGTTTTTGATGACATAATCCTTTCTGCCATCTACATAATATTGTCCGATGTATTGTAGATGTGATGCTTTTCCACCTGTCTCTTCCATCACTTCACGAATACCAGCTTCCTCAGCAGTTTCACCTTCTTCCACTTTTCCGCCTGGAAATTCCAACCCCCGTTCCTTATGTCTCGTCAATAACCATTTACCCTGATAGCGACAAATAATCAGTACATGCTTAGGCTGTTCAGAAAAAGGATGATCCTTAAAAGACAGATGCACTTCATTATTGTAATAATCTCTAAATTTTATCAAAAAACACACGACCTTTGATGATTATTATTCCTCTTCTTTTGTCATTATATCGTTAAAAGTTGGAAATTGCTCTTTCTTTGTTTCATCCGTTTTACTTTTTTAGTACTATCCTCAACAGATCACGTTCAAAAACACGTCTTAGAGTAAGGATTTAGATAGACGCGGATGGCAATGAAATCAATTATTTAATATACTCTTACGGATTACATAAAAAAAAGAGGGAGACCCTCCCCGCTGCTTTAAACGAGATGGTCTCCAGGTTTATCAATAATGTCAAGCGATTGGATATGTTCTTTTGCTTGCTCATCACCCAGCTTATAAAGCAAGGAGTACAATTCTTTAAGATTTTTGTCATACTTGGCATTTTCTGGTGTATCCATTTCAGGATAATACGGGATATGGGCCCTCAAATAACTTCCTCGACTGGCTCCGTCCATGTTTTCCAACTTTTCTCTAACTTGATTCAAGTCTCCTTCATCTGCATAAAATGCAAAATTCGCATTCGTGTCAGCTGTATTCTCATCAACAATACTACCGTTTGCTATATTCAAATAATACTTCTTTTTCATATGGTCGTCCTCCTTTATTATTAGTTTGCCTGGATTATATAAAACCATGTAAATAACATGGTATTCATAAAGATTTTATTTAAAATTACTTTATATCGATCGAAAACTATTATAAACACTGTTATCATATCCTTTTCCTTAATAAGGAAATTTGAAACATCCCACGGCTTCGGAACCGAAAAGAAAGCCGGGCATTCATGCCACGGCTCGGTTTGATTATAGTTCCTTTAGTTTATTTCTTAATAATTTATTTGAAGCATTCCTCGGTAGCTCTTCAACAAAAAACACTTTCTTAGGCAACTTATATTTAGCCAATTGTGTGGCTAGAAAGGCGAATATTTCTTCCTTTGTAATCTCGGAATGTAAAACAACATAAGCAACAGGGACATACCCCCATTTGTCGTCTTCCATTCGTGTTACCCCTGCTTCTTTAATTTCAGTCATTTTCATAAGAGCGTTTTCTATTTCAGAAGGATATATATTTTCCCCACCAGAAATAATGAGGTCCGTTCTGCGATCTACCACATATAAGAAGCCCTGTTCATCAACACTCCCTAAATCACCTGTATAAAGCCATCCGTCTTTGAAACTCTTCTCGTTCGCTTCTTGATTTTTATAATAGCCTGGAGTCACCATCGGCCCTTTTACCACTATCTCCCCCACGCCATCCGAACCGGGGTTATTGATTTTCAATTGTGCAGGCAAAAGCGGCTTCCCTGCTGAGCCTAATTTGTCCAAGGCATCTCCAGCTGATAAAGTGACAATTTGGGATGTTGTTTCTGTCATCCCATAACTTTGAAAGACTGGTATTCCTTTCTCCTTAGCTCTTTCTAAGAGTACTTTTGGAGCAGGGCCACCACCTAACAGGAAACATCTTAAACTGATTGGATAATTTTCCGTACCAAGTCTTTCAAGCAAACGTTGAACCATAACAGTCACAACGGATACGATGGTAATTTGCTTTTCCATGATTGCATGGTGGACCATACTTTCATCAAATTTCTTCATGAGAAAGATCGGCATTCCGTAAATCACACTCTTCATCAGTGTAGATAACCCACTAACATGAAAGAGCGGCAAAGAAATAAGCCATTTATCGTCCTTATTCAATCCAAGGTTCAACGCAGAAGAAATCGCACTCCACCAATGGTTTCCATAAGTGTGGACGACACCTTTTGGAAACCCTGTCGTTCCAGAAGTATACATTATAGTGAATGTATCATCGAAGTTGATATGGAACTGAAGTGAAACAGAACTTTCCTCCATTGTTTCTAATTGTTGAAACGTATAGCTTTCTTTCACCCTAAGGTTTCGGTTTCTTCTATCATTTGTAATAAGTATATTTACATCAGCATCATCTAATTGAAAATTAAGTTCTTCATCCGTGAGTTTGGTGTTTAATAAAACCCCGACAGCGCCCAGATAACTGATGGCATGAATGGTATACACCATCTCCAGGCAATTAGTTGATAAGATGCCTATATGTGTCCCTTTTTCCACTCCAATGGCAGCTAATTTTCTAGCATAAGATAAACTATTTATCTCCAAATCATGAAAGCTGACATGAGTACCATCCGTAAGCTCGATTGCGGGATAATTAGGCAATATATTTGCTTGTTTCGTTAGCCAGTGTGGGATGCTTTCTGACATGTACCTGATCCTTTCAATAATCTTATTTTAATCATTCATATAGAAAAACCTCTGCTTTGCAGCAAAGGTTTTCTGTTTGCGAAAGTTTGAGATTCATTTATCGATTCATCACGAATCATAAAGCCGTGCCCTGTGTAAGGGACTCTTCCGCTTTTGAATTTCTTAAGGAAAACGCGGGAACTTTTTGAAGTTCGGTTTTCTTTTTTCTTTAAAGGCGTCGCGTCCTTCTTTAGCTTCGTCTGTTGTATAGTAAAGAAGTGTAGCGTCTCCCCCTAATTGCTGAAGTCCTGCTAATCCGTCGGTATCAGCATTAAATGACGCTTTTAAGAAACGAAGTGCTGTAGGGGATTTTTCCAAAATTTCTTCACACCATTGAATCGTCTCTTCTTCTAATTTTTCATATGGAACTACTGTATTGACAAGCCCCATTTGGAAAGCTTCTTCTGCATTGTATTGACGGCAGAGGAACCAGATTTCACGGGCACGTTTATGTCCGATATGGCGTGCTAAGTATCCTGCACCATAACCCGCATCAAAGCTCCCTACTTTTGGACCTGTTTGTCCAAAAATCGCATTGTCTGCAGCAATGGTCAAATCACATACAACATGAAGCACATGACCACCACCGATAGCATATCCCGCTACCATTGCAATAACTGGTTTTGGAATGGTACGGATTAGACGTTGAAGATCAAGTACATTCAAACGAGGAATGCTGTCTCCACCAACGTAACCACCATGACCTCGTACAGACTGATCACCACCAGAGCAAAATGCCTTTTCACCTTTACCCGTTAATACGATAACACCTATTTCTGAATCATCACGTGCATCAGAAAAAGCGTCAATCATTTCATTTACTGTAAGCGGTGTAAATGCATTGCGTTTTTCTGGTCGGTTGATGGTTACTTTAGCGATACCATTATATTTTTCATAAATGATTTCTTCATATTTTTTTACTTCAACCCATTCTACTGTCAAACCGAGTTCCTCCCTTTTCTACTCTAACCTCATTAATTTTTATTTTCTCATGGCCTATAAGAATTTGCAAATGCTAGTACAGATTCCAAAAAACTAGCTGGTTTTTCAATATGTAGTGCATGCCCTGCAGAAGAAAAAATCTCCAACTCAGCCATCGGCAAGTTTTGCTTCATCCTTTGATTAATTTCTATAAATTTGCTGTCCAGCTCTCCAACCAATAGCAGGACAGGTATCTTCACCTCTATTAAAGCATCCCAATTGGAAGCTTGGCTGCCGGTACCCATCCCACGTAAGGAATTCGCAAGACCAATGGCTGTTTGCTCGATCCGTTCTTTCCGAATTGCTAACTGATTTTCTTTCGATAACTGTTTCTGCGTTTGGAATAACGGGATATTCTCCCAATAATCAATAAAAGCCGTTACGCCTTCTTCCTCAATACGTAAAGCGAGCTGTTCGTCTTTATTTTTTCTCTCATCCCTTGCAGCTGCATCAGAGAGACCTGGAGAGGCACTTTCTAAAACGAGGCCTGCCACATTCTCCGGATACTTAATCGTATAACTTAAAGCGGTTCTTCCACCCATCGAATACCCTACCAGGATAAATTGTTCAAGTTGTAGACTCTTAAATAATTGTTGTAAATCAGATATACACGCATCCATCGACTTAATCTGTTCACCTGATGTCCGTCCATGGCCTGGTAAATCTACGGTTACAAGCTTAAACCCACTTGGACAGGCACGGACGAATCGTTGCCAAGTGGAACTGCTTCCAGTAAAGCCATGAAGTAGCACTATAGGTATCCCTTCACCATGAACCTCATACCAGTACTCCATATCACCAACGGAAAAATACAAATCATCAACCCTCATTCGTTAAAATTTCATCAGCAATCGCCTGCCACTTGGACCGATGCCATTTCACATTTTCTTCACGGTCCGTCATCACTTCAACGATCGATAACCCTCTCATTTGATAACTTTCTTCTAGATCCCTCTTTAAATCTTCTTCTGTTTCGGGATTAAAGTAATTAGCACCATACATTTCTGCGGCTTTAGAGAATTCTAAATTCAATGGCGTACCAAATAATGCTTCAAAGTGTTTTGGATTTTCTGCTTGGGAAAGGAATGAAAATATTCCGCCTCCATTATTATTAATCAGTAAGATGGTAAGATTAATTCCATAATGTTTCACTGCATGCAAACCATTCATATCATGGAAAAAAGATAAGTCACCAAGTACAAGCGTCACCCTCTCAGCTGCAGCTCCCGCACCGGCCCCACTAGAGACCATGCCATCAATTCCATTCGCTCCCCGGTTGGCAAGTATAGAAATATTCTTCTCGTCATTTAGGAAAAAAGTATCCACATCTCTTACCGCCATACTGTTTCCAACATATAATGTACTATTTTCTGGAATAACTTTTTGCAATCCTCGAATAGCTTCTCCTTCGGTAATCCGTTCCTCAACTCCGGTCAACAGATGGTTTTTCGCTGTTTCATTCATTGCTTGCCATTCCTGCAACCATTCATATGAGAAATTGGGTTTATCCAACTCCAATAATCCCTCACAAAAATGTACAGGATCAGCAAATATAAAGTCTGTCACATTACCTGTTGGTTCGCGGTAGCCAGAATGATTTTCCACTATAAACTGTGGTACGTTTTTATTTTCTTTAATGAAGAAAAGATATGATTTCGAAACAGGCATCGCACCAAACCGAATAATAAAATCAGGCTTAAACCGTTCACGAATAGCTTCATTTTTTAGGAGTGCATCATAAGTCTCGATTACATTCCCCTTAGAATGCCTTCCTGTCCGCAATTGGGATAATGGATCAGCCAAAATTGGCAATCGCCACTGTTCTGCAAGCTCAGCAACTTTTTCAGGGAAGATTTCATCATCACCTTGTGGCCCACAAACGATTAATCCTTTTTGTTTCCCTTTCAAACGATTGATGAAAGCCTCCAGCTGGTCAAGGGTCAACTGTTTTTTTCCATCAAGCGGATATCTATATGAGTTCTCGCTATATGCCTTGTGTTCCCATATCCCTTCTAGAGAAAAATCTAGAGTCAAGGGTTCACGAAATGGGAAGTTAAGATGAACTGGACCTGGATTTCCTTCTTGGGCTATATAAACAGAGCGACTTGCCTTTTGGCGGACATAACTAAGCATTTCCACAGACGCCTCAGGTATGGCCATTTCCTGAAACCATTTCACATAATTACCGAATAAATGCAACTGATCAATCGCTTGTGGTGCGCCAACATCCCTTAATTCATGGGGACGATCAGCTGTTAACAAGATTAATGGCACCCTACTATAATGAGCCTCAACAACTGCAGGAAAATAATTAGCCACCGCAGTTCCCGAGGTGCAGACTAAAGCAACCGCTGACTTCGTTTGTTTCGCTAAACCAAGTGCAAAAAAAGCAGCCGAGCGCTCATCAATGATGACCCACTCTCTAATTCCCTCATGTTCGGAAAAAGCCAAAGCAAGCGGTGTCGAGCGTGATCCAGGAGAAATAATAACGTGTTCAACTCCATTATTAATTAATTCATCGACAAAGTTAGCGGTGTATCTAGTTAAAATTTCTGTATGATCCATTCACGTTATCCTCCTAATACGTTTAACATTGGCAGCATCTTAATCCTAGTTTCTTCAAATTCCATTTCAGGGTCAGAATCCGCCAGGACACCGCAACCAGCAAATAATGAGGCTGAATCACCTTGGATCAAGCCTGACCGTATAGCAACTGCAAACTCCCCATTATCATTACTATCCACCCAGCCGATCGGTGCACCATACCAGCCGCGGTCTAACAGTTCATGTTCTCTAATAAATGCAAGCGACTCTTCTGTCGGAGTACCTCCTAATGCTGGAGTCGGGTGTAGATTTTTCACCACGTCAAAAATAGAGAATCCTTTACTTAAGACTCCGGTAACTGGTGTGTATAAATGCTGTAAATTCTTTAAAGGATGCAGAACTGGTTCTTTTGGCATTTCAACATCTGTACATGTCTTCAGTAACGCATCTTTAATCATTTTTACTACAAATTCATGTTCTTCTCGATTCTTCTTATCATGAAGTAACTCATACCCGATTTGCTTATCCTCTTCTTCCGTCTTTCCTCTAGGGGCTGTTCCGGCAAGACAAGTGGACAATAAATTGTTTTTCTCCAGCTTAACTAGCCTTTCCGGCGTTGCACCAATAAAGCAATCCCCTCCACTTTCAAATGCAAATATATAACTGTTCGATTGGGTATCATTTAGTTTTTTCAGTACTTGTGGAATATTCACCTCTTGATTAAAGCGAAGGCGCAACTCTCGAGCAAGTACAATTTTCTCCACTTTTTTCTTTTTCATTACTTCTGTAGCATCATCTACAGTTTGCTTCCACTTTATAGGTTCGATTTCTTCCTTTTGGATAATTTCAATATGTTCAGGAGTGAAGCTTTCAGAAAAAAAGAACGCCTTTTCCTGTTCATAAATTTTATCAGCAATATCAGCTGGGCAGTCCTCTTTATGAATAAATATATTTATCGTGAAAAAGTAATCAGACATAAATTCTGTCACCATCATTTCAGGTATATAGAATTGGCTTGTCTTAAACTTTTTCCATAGCTCTGTTTTTGGTTTCAATGGATCGAATTCCATTCCACCAAAAGCAACAACTCCAGTTGCAGGAATGGATGAATATTCATTTTCAATCCACGCTTCATTTAAAATTTGTTTCCATACTGTTTCCGTCTGGTGGTATCGGTCTTTTTCAGCCTCTATCGTTATCGTTGCACCAACACCAGTTATAGTGAGTGTGCGTTCGGCATTCATCCAATAGAAGCGATCTTTGCCAAAGCGCTTAGCCCCCTCAAAAACCTGAAGAGGGGTTTTCTTATTAATTCTCTTCGTTATACTGAAAAGCTTTACTGACTCATCGGAACGGATGGATTTGATTGCCGCATCAATTTGTCCTTCAAGCTTTTTCATTTTTATATCAATCATAATTAGACCTCCGATAATTACCACGTTCATAGGCTAAAATGCTCTTCTTATTTAAGTAAGCAGTTGGGCTCGAGCCACAGTGTACTTTAGCCGGCGTGGCTATTTTAGTATGTGACAGTTAGTCACAACACTAAAATCTCTTTCCTTCACTAGTAAAAAACATCCATTTCCATTTTATGCTCTTTTCTTCACTTTCTCAAGGAAAGGCCCGTTTTTTGACAAATTATAACGAACATGTTTAACAATTAATGTGGGAAAAATATAATGAAACATTATTTGTGATGGAATTGTATGCCCAAAGAACCGTTTGCAGACATTGCAAGAATCCACTGAATCAAAACAAATTGACATAATGTGCATATTTTCCTAAAATTAATTGGATAGAGTCTTAGGGGGAAGTCTAATGCAAACTGCTAAAAAAAATGAAATCAGAGAAGCACTGAATGAAAAATCAGGCTTTGATGTTTGGTGGCGTTTAATGCGACCGCATACACTCACTGCATCTTTTATACCCGTTTTTGTCGGAACGATGCTTGCCTATCATGATGGAATTATCAATTGGCTGCTATTTACCGCAATGCTGGTTGCTTCTGTTTTAATTCAAGCTGCAACTAATATGTTCAATGAGTATTATGATTACGTACTTGGTCTCGACACCGAGGAATCTGTAGGTATCGGAGGAACGATTGTCCGAGATGGGGTGAACCCAAAAACAATCCGGAATTTAGCCTTTGCTTTTTATGGAATAGCCGTTATTCTCGGTGTTTATATTTGTCTTGCATCAAGCTGGTGGATTGCTGTTATTGGTTTAGTATGTATGCTAATCGGTTACTTATATACTGGAGGGCCAATACCAATTTCTTACACTCCATTCGGCGAATTGTTTTCCGGTGTTCTAATGGGTAGTGTCATTATCGGCATTACGTACTATATTCAGACTCTTACACTCACGGCTGAAGTTATTTGGATATCAATTCCTATCACTATTTTAATCGGAAGCCTGAACTTATCCAATAATATCCGTGATCGTGATGGCGATAAAATCGGCGGAAGAAAAACAATAGCAGTATTAATCGGAAGAGAAAAAGCAATAACATTACTTGCTGTTTTATTCTTTGTTGCTTATGGATGGACACTTGGCCTAATAATTTTTAACCTCTTGCCGATTTGGTCATTGCTCACATTTCTTAGTGCACCGAAAGCTATTTTCGTCATAAAGAACTTCCGTGGGAAAACAGAACCGTTAGAGATGATGCCAGCGATGGCAGCAACCGGAAAGACGAATACAATTTATGGACTATTACTTGGAATTTCTTTAGTACTTGCTGTATTCTTCTAAACCTTTTTATAAACATGTGCTGCGCTACATTTCTCTTTCCTCTCTCATGGATTGTAAGATGACCTAAAAGGAGCGATTTGGATGCAGACATATTTATCTGATGAAAAACTGGAATATTTTAAAGAAAAACTACTGCAATTAAAAACCGAAACAGAACAACTTTTAAATACAAGTAAAAATGAATCGCCAAATGAAGCAACTCAAGAACTTGCAGATTACGGTAACCATCCGGCAGATATCGGGACGGAGCAATTTGAACAAGAACGTGATGCCGGTTTGGATATGGTTCATCGTGAAAAACTAATGGAAATAGAAGATGCATTGGAACGAATTGAAAAGAAGACCTATGGCATCAGTGAAAAATCACAAAAACCAATACCAGAAGAAAGACTGGAAGCAATGCCAACTGCTCGATTTCTTGTCGATGAAGAACAATAATTAAAAAACACAAAACAGGGAGCATCTCATACTTAGGATGCTCCCTGTTATTTTTATGCAAGAGTCGATTGCTTTTGCTCTATCCATGCACGCATTTTTATAAATACTGGTACGAATAACAGTCCAACAATAATCCCTTTCAAAATATTAAATGGAAGTATCCCAGCTAGGACTGCGCCCCATTTCACGGATTGGGTCATATCTTCCCATCCCATAAACCAAGCATAAGCCGGTAGGATGACAAAATAATTTAAAACGGACATTCCAATTGCCATCACAATCGTTCCTGTTACCAAACCGGAAACAATCGATTTCACACCTTTATGGTATTTGTGGTAAATGACGGATACTGGAACAACAAACATGACCCCTGCCAAGAAATTCGCTGCTACACCAATAGGATCTCCCGCTCCAGAAACTGCTAAATAGAGCAAATTCTTAATCAGGACGACAGCAGCTCCAGCAAGTGGCGAGAATATAAGTGATGCCATTAACGCAGGAACATCACTGAAATCAATTTTTAAATACGGTGGCAGGAACGGCAATGGAAAGTTCAAGAAAAATAGAATGAGTGAAATCGTTCCTAGTAGTGCTAATATAATTAATCTTAGTAAGTTTGAAGATTGCTTATTCGTTTTTTGCATCTTCTTCTCCTCCTTCATCTTTTGCTAATCGATTCTAACTCGTGATGAAGGATTGCCTTGCCTCGTGCATCCTTTGACTTTAGAGAAAAAGTAAAAAATCCTATAGCCTAGTGGGGCTATAGGATTTGAGTATGCAAAGGTAAATAAAGGTACACAAAAATCGCACCTAAATTGGCTTGACATCTTCTCCCATCCAGACTTTAACTGTCGGTCCTGGAATCACACCAGGTCAACCATAACATTCCATTATGGTTCGCGGACTTAAGAGTATTCACCCTTTACCGCCGGTCGGGAATTGCACCCTGCCCCGAAGATTAGAATCGATTATTTAATTACTAAAGATAAGTATACTACATTTTCTATATTTTGCAAGGGAGCTACTATAAATTTTTTATGATATTTTCAGTATTTATTGTATTTTTTAAAAGGTTATAATAAAGATGGTATTATGATGTGGTTCCAAGTCATTCAATTGCTTTTCATTTCGAGAGGTCTATTCATAACTGGAATACATGTTTATTAAAAACTTATGGAGTGGACGGATATAACCGAATGCTTATTTATAGACAAAATTGCAGGTTGGTTTTTCGGCATTCTCATTACCGCTGGATTCTTTTACACGAAAGTGCCAATCGGTAAACATTTCGCATCACAGCAGTTAAAGAAAAGACAGGATCAATGGAGGATTATAATACAAGCGAGACCCTCAAATAAACATAGCTCATATAATATTATTCAAAAGCCTTCATAATACACAAATAGTGATGTCATTTTTCTATATTGATAAAAAGAAAAAGATGCGGCTCAGTTTGCCGCATCTTTATTTTTTTGTTTTATTCCACATTAATGAACAGTTTGCCCTCCGCCTGTTCTCTAGCTTCGTTACCGTAATCATCAACCACTTTCACTTCGATGACCGCTCCTTCAGCAACAACACTGCTTGTTGCTGTCCAGTAACCAACATAATGACCTTCAGATGTTTCCATCATCGGTAATTCTGTCGGATTGGACTGTACATTCGTCAATGGCATGTGGATAACGAATGTTGCATCAAGTCCTGGTTCACTGTCGAATTCAAACTTTACAGTTTGTCCAGCATTTAAGGTAACATCTTCTTCAGGCGTTAAATTCTCAATCTCAGGTGCTGTAAAATCAACATCGATGCTAACTGAGTCAGCTGTTGTATTACCAGCCAGGTCAGCGGCAACTACTTCGATCTCATTTGTTCCTTCGTCTAGAAGAATGCGCAGTGAATAGTTGCCATCATCTACACGTGCACGCTCTCCATTTACTTCTACATAATCCAGATTAGCATCTGCTACCGTACCTTCTACCGTCACCGTTTCATTTTTTGATTTCATTCCATCTTCTGGACTATCAATCGTAAGTTCTGGTGCTTCCGTATCTGATACGATTGTTACCGATTCAGATTCCATAATTTCTCTTCCATCAAGTAATGTGACTGCAACTAATTCATTATCACCTTCAGAAAGATCAACCGGAATGTTAAAAGTACCTTCATTGCCGACTTCTACAGTATCCACTTCTTCCCCGTTATTCAACAGTTTGACGGAAGTAGTCGGCGACGCTGTACCCTCAACGTTTAATTGAGTCTCATTCGTAATGAATCCCTCTTCAGGAGAAGTGATGACCGGCCCCTCCACTTCATAACTTACACGGGCACGAATCATGTAATTACCTTCGCTGGCAGGCGATGCTGACCAAGCACCTCCTACATATTGGAAGCTTCTTTCTGCATATGGTCCATTCTCATCTGTAGCTAATCCTGGTGTATTTGGATTAGGATCTGTTTGAATGTACACCATGTAGAAGTCACCGTCTACTTGAATTGCATGTTCACTCAAATCAACAACCGTCCATTCATCCAAGCTACGTGTTGCTTCTGCTTCAAACGGACCGGCAATACGCTCTCCAGGCGCCCCATTCGGACCAGTAGCATCCCAAACTTCTACAGCGAAATCAACGCCGCCTGGGTTTGGCCAGTCAGTTCCATGGAATTGGAAGACTCCATCCGTCACAATTGCTGTGTCACGACCTTCTTCCAAGGACATTCGTACAGCCCAACCGTTACCCGCATCATAGAATGCTCGTACATTTTCTGGCGTTCCATCATCATAGCCAATTTCTCCACCCGGAACAGTGTAGAACGGCTCAAGTTCGATATCGATTGTTCCATCACTTGTGAAGTCCACTTCCACTTCTTTCGCATGGTAACCACGTGCAAGAACTTTTACGGTGTAAACTCCTTCATAAGCAGTGATGCTGAAACTACCTTCTTCATTCGTAGAAGCAGGTTGGACGTTTGCATCCTCAACAAGGAGTAATGTTGCATCCGTAATAGCTTCTCCGGTTACTTCATCCGTTACATTACCTGTTACAGTATATTGATCTTGTTCTTGTAGTGTAAAACTAGCCGTTACTGATTCGTCGGCTTCAATCGTAACTGACTGTTCCGCAGAATGAAAACCATAGGAATCAGCAACAATCGTAAATTCACCTGCTGCATGGAGAAGTGAGTACGTTCCGTCAGCTGGATTCGTCTTCACTGATCTTCCACTTTCCACAACGCTAACCGTAGCTCCGACAGGTAAACCTGCAGGTGCAACTGATTCTTCCTTCGCTGCATCCTTTTCTACTGAAGGAGCTGGTACGATTTTGTCTGGATCAACAGAGCCACTCTTCATTCCAATGCTATCAAAATCTGGAGTTAATCCTTTTTGAGAATTCAGCCCTAAACTTGGCGCTTTACTTGAACTGCTTCTTGAGGTTTCTGATAAACTTACATCATCAATATACCAACCATCACGGACAACACTACCGTCCGTAGTTAAGTTAAAGCCGATATATACACGCTCCCCGCTATAGTCGGACAGGTCGATTTCGGCATCTACCCAACCATTGGAGACATTTGTAAACCGATTCAGTTGCTCCCAATTTTCACCATCTGTTGAAATAAATACGTGACCGAAATCCCAGTTGTTTTCCAAGTTATACCACTGACTGTATTGTAAATATGCTTCTCCTTCTGGTAAGTCAATTGGCGGCATGACAAGTGTAGCGTTCTCATTACTATTATACGTACCGCTCAGATTCGTAGCATATACATTCTCACCCGAAACTGCTGAACCAGGACCAGAAGTTGGTTCTCCGTGTTCCCAACTGCTGTTTTCACCAAATACTGTCCAACCAACAGGGGACCCCTCAAAATCCTCGGAATATCCTACTGTAATTCCCGGTTCTGCCGTTACCGAATAACTATCGGTTGTTACGGTGTTATTTCCGAAGTCGTTAATATCAAAGTGATAATCAAACGTACCTTCTTGTATATCCTCACCCGGAACTGTTACAACATACTCACCACTTCGATGATCTCCGGATAACCGGTTTGCTTCTACCCGATTTTCACCATAAACCACTTCTACAGATGTGATGCTGATGTTATCCTCTACCGAGAGGACAAGTTCCAAATCCATTCCTGCATAGGTACCCTCTGGAGCTTCATGACTATAAGTCGGTGCTTCCGTATCTTCACCTTCTTTTGTAACTGCTCCTTCAAGGACTCCTAAACCTGATACAACTGAAGAGACTGCATCATAAGCATTTACTAATCCATACCCAAATCCATTGTTCGGTGATTCAGGGTAAGTTCCATTCGTTAATGGAGTCGCTGTATTCATCAAAATTTCTTCCATCTCATCTACAGTAAGATTCGCATTCGCTTGTTTAAGCAATGCGGCCACTCCTGATACTGCAGGCCCAGCCATAGACGTGCCATTCCATCCACCTTCATACCCGCTTCCAGGAACACTGGAGCGAATATTTACCCCAGGTGCTGAAATATCCGGTTTGATTTCATCATAAGGAGATGGTCCTTGTAATGAGAAGCTTGCTAAATTATCGTTAATATCCGTTGCACCTGTCGCAAACGACTCTGGATAATTCGCTGGTGTTGCAATCGACCCAGGTCCACCTGGATTGAATAATGTCGTGTTACCAGCAGAGAACTCTGGGAAGATTTCTGCTGTACGCCATGCAATTACTACGTCCCGATACCATTCATCAAGACCCGGACCGCCACCCCATGAGTTGTTGACAACATCGGGTGCTTTCGTTGCATCTCCACCTGGAGCAAGAATCCACTCTGCCGCAGCTAGTAAATCTCTATCGGTACCACCTGCTTCAGTGAACGCCTTAACTCCAATCCATTTTGCACCTGGAGCAACTCCAATTTGGTTAGAACCATCCGGCTCTGCTCCAACCATAGTTCCAGTCACGTGAGTTCCATGACCTTGATCATCATATGGTGTTTCATTACCAACTGTTGCATCAAACCAGCTGTACGTATGGTCCACCTCTCCAGTTGCTGCATCATATCCACGATACTTGTCCATTAATGCAGGGTGGTCCCATTGTACCCCAGTATCGATACTGGCTACTACTGTACCTGAACCGTCAATCCCCATTTCCCAAGCACCTGGAGCTCCAACCCGTTCAATATTCCACTCGACATTAGCAATCTCTGCTTGTGGAGTATCAGCTTCTTCAGTTACTGTAGTAAACAGCTCACGAGTTTCGTTAGGAAGTATCTTTTCAACTTCCGCGAAGGTAGCGATTTTCTCAGCCACTTCTTTCGTAGCAGTAACTGCCATCCCGTTTACTATATGATAAGATTGGTAATCTTTCACATTACCATTTTCAATTTCCTGTTCAATATATGATTTTACATTTTGTTGAGAGCTAAAGGAGATTTCCTTTAATTCAGCGATAACAGCTGACCGTTGCACATGTTCTGCTTGATTGAGTGATAGTTTTGCATTTTCTGCATTTGCTTTTGCCTCTTTCGCAACCTGCTGTACATCTGCCCGCTCATAGAACTTTACTAGAAAAGTAACTTCTTCATCGTCTTTGAAACTGGATAACAATCGGTCACTCACCTTTTGTTCTACTACTTTAGTAGAATCATTTAACGAGTGATTGATCTTCCCGTTACTTTGTGCAAACCCTGCACCAGGTAAACACAGTGATGCAACCATAACTACGGAAGCAGCAATGCTGAATGCTTTTCTTCTTGTCTTGTGCTTTAATTTCAAAGGTTTTCCTCCCCCTTTTTGATTATCTCCCAGAGAACTCAACAACCAGTAGTCATACTTCCCCCCCTCTCCAATCCTTGTCGATTTCTCTGAAAGTGACGACAGGTAGATTCATGTTGTTAAACATAGTATAGTAAAATCTTAGTCGAAAGATTGTCGAATTTTGTCGCAGTTGTACTGAATTTTCGAAATTGAGTGATTTGAATTATCTTTTCCTCTTTTCGTTCACAGGACTTTTGTTAAGGTATTAGTAACATAGCAGTCAACATAGATTCCTTAATAAGGAAATTCGTGTATATAGACCTATAAATAAATGACTACCTTAGAAAAACCATTTTAAAATTGATGATATATCCCTAAAAAACAAAGAAAAAAAGACCTTCATTTTCTAACATCAAGAAAACAAGGTCTTTTATCCTTTAAATATCTTATTCCAATTTCAACACGTCAAGCCTATATACCTACTGAGCTTTTCCAAACAGGTCTTTATCACCTCTTGATTTTCTCAGCATTAGTCAAGTGGATTTAGGCTTTCCTGTCCTGTTAAGCTTTCTATCATTTTTACAAGCAATACAATTTCCTCTTCAATATCTTGGAAACTGGCGGTTTCAACCGGCGAATGCATATAACGAAGTGGCAAGGAAACGAGTCCAACCGGAACCCCTTTACCTGTTAATCGCATCCGGTCAGCATCGGTACCTGTGTTCTTAGGAGTCAATTCATATTGTACTTTCATATCTAGTTCTTTTGCGGCTTTTTCCAGCATAGCATTGATTTTAATATTAATTGGCGCACCTTTTGCAAGAACAGGCCCACCTTCTAATTTTACATCCCCATGTTTATCTTTATTGACCCCCGGGTAATCCGTTGCAAACGTCACATCACAGGCAATCGCCATTGTCGGCTCAATCCCCGCAGCAGCGAAATAGGCTCCTCCCATATTCGTTTCCTCATTTACCGTACTCACCGCATACACGCCCACCTGAGGATTTTTCTCAGACAGACGCTTCAACACTTCTGCCACGATAAAAGAACCAGTTCGGTTATCAAGACCTCTACCTGCTATATAACGATCCTGGAGAATTTCCGGCTCTGTCTTGTATACACAAAGATCACCGATTTGTACTTGTTTTTCCGCCTCTTCTTTTGTTTTAAAACCACAATCGATGAATAAATCATGTAGTGTAAAGTCGTTCTTCAGCCCGCCATGGTGTTGCGCATTCACACCGATCACACCTGTCAACTTTCCGTTATATCCAAGGACTTCGACACGCATACCAACCGCAGCTTTGGGGTTGATCCCACCCATCTTATCGAAATGCAGAAAACCTCTATCGTCAATCCTATTGATTACGAGCGCAATCTCATCGCTATGACCAGCAAGCAACACTTTAAAAGGAGCATCTGGATTGAGTATCCCGATTACATTACCTGCGTTATCCGTTCTCACTTCATGGGCAAAACCCTTAACATAATCCATCCACTTCCGTTGTATATCCATCTCCATACTTGAGGGTGATGCTGTGTTTAATAGTTGTAGTAAAAATTCTTTATTAAACTTCGTCATATGTTACCTCCAAATAGTTGTAAATTTAACTTTAATAGTATCAGAAAAAGACAAATAAGTTTACTTAGGAGAAGATTATCGATAAAATTTAAGCGAATACAAGAGAAGGAGTGTGTAGAAATGGCATTAAATCAATGGTTTGAAAAAGCAATGTCCGCCGATGATTATATTGAAAAAATGGAAAAGAATAAAGAAGGACTCCTCCATATTTATGATACCTTCAATTTACCAGATCACACCGATTTATATGAAAACATTCGAGAAAAAAATCTTAGAGCAATCGTTTTAACGGAAGACTGGTGTGGCGATGCAATGCTAAACGTTCCCATCTTACTTCGAATCGCCGAAAAAGCAAACATCGATGTGCGCATGCTTCTCAGAGATGATAATTTGGAATTAATGGACCAATACTTGACGAATGGTAAATCCCGCTCCATTCCAATTTTCATTTTCATTAATGAGGAAGGTAATGAAGTCGCAAAATGGGGACCACGTGCAGCTAAAGTTCAAGAGTTTATTGATGAATCCAGAGCTGCCCTACCACCTAAGGACGCTCCTGATCATGAAGAAAAAGCAAATGAAATGTACAAATTTATTGGAAAATCATTCCGAGATAACCAAGACTTTTGGGATGAAGTATACAACAGTTTAATAAACAAATTAAAATCCATCTAACAAAGCGGCCTCTGCCGCTTTTTTGTTTTATAACTAACTCTTCCAATCTTCGGTCCAAGGTCCGCAGAACAACGAGGCCGACTAAGAACGCCACACCCTGTGCGTGGGAGGCTCAGGGTCCGCCAAAGGAGCAGCGAGAAGTATTTGAACTGCGGACTTTAAATAGAATTTTTATCTACTATAACTCAACTTCAGAAAACTTTTCTTTATTTAATTCATCCACTTTTGCTAGATTCATATATTTGTGCTAAAATGAGTACTTGTGTAAAAAAATGAATATAAATATAGGAGTTGTTCAGTATGAGTAACAAATTAGAGAATGGTCAAATCGTTGAAGGTAAAGTAACAGGCATTCAGCCATATGGTGCATTTGTTCAATTAGATGAAAATACACAAGGCTTGATTCATATATCTGAAATCACTCATGGTTTTGTTAAAGATATAAATGATCACCTGCAGATCGGTGATGAGGTTAAAGTAAAAGTAATAGAGGTTAATGAAAAAGCGAAGAAAGTTTCTCTTTCTATTCGTGCAACTGAAGAAGCTCCTCAAGAGAATGTGCAACCTAAACCATCTGCTCCATCCCATCAAGAGAATGATTCTACTGCAGGATTTAACACGTTAAAAGAGAAATTACAAGAGTGGATTAAGCAATCTGAAAACAAATGATTCCAGAACGTTTCTTTAAGTCATACTTAGAGAAACGTTTTTTTGTTGATTTCCCATACTATATATCTTAAAGTTAGTATAACGATATGTTAAAAGGAGAGTTCCTATGACAAAAGTTACATTAACCTATGATAAGGCATTAAAATTCTTTAATGAAGATGAACTGAAAAATATGAAACCGTTTGTGGAAAAAGCTCACGAGCTGCTTCATGAAAAGACAGGAGCAGGGAATGATTTTCTCGGTTGGCTCGACTTACCGGAAAACTATGACAAAGAAGAATACGCTAGAATCAAGCAAGCGGCTGAAAAAATCCGTGGAAATTCAGATATACTGCTTGTCATCGGGATTGGGGGCTCCTACCTTGGCGCAAGAGCTGCTTTAGAAATGCTTAATCATTCTTTCCAAAACTTGCTTTCCAAGGAAGAAAGAAATGCGCCACAAATCATTTTTGTCGGTCATCACCTCAGTTCTACATATACAGCAGAATTATTTGACGTATTAAAAGATAAAGATTTTTCCATTAATGTCATCTCGAAAAGTGGAACGACGACAGAGCCAGCAGTTGCATTTCGGATTTTCAAAAAATACTTAGAAGAAAAATATGGTGAAGAAGAAGCAAGAAACCGTATTTTTGCAACAACCGACAAAGCTAAGGGTGCTCTTAAAGGCTCTGCAGATGAAGCAGGATATGAGACATTTGTCATCCCTGATGATGTCGGCGGAAGGTATTCCGTGTTGACAGCTGTTGGACTGTTGCCAATTGCGGTTAGTGGGGTAAATATCGACGAAATGATGAATGGTGCAAAACAAGCAATGGACGACCTCTCTACTCCAACTTTAGAGGAAAACCCGAGCTATCAATATGCTGCCATCAGAAATATTTTATATAATAAAGGAAAAACGACTGAGCTGCTTATTAACTATGAACCTAGTCTGCAATATTTTGCTGAATGGTGGAAACAGCTGTTTGGTGAAAGTGAAGGAAAAGATCAGAAAGGGATTTATCCATCATCTGCGAATTTTTCAACAGATCTCCATTCTCTTGGCCAGTACATTCAAGAAGGCAGAAGAAATATTTTCGAAACGATTCTACATGTACATGAGTCCCGTAAAGAGTTAACGTTGGAAGCTGCAGAAAATGATGCAGATGGATTAAATTACTTATCTGGGAAAACACTTCATGAAATCAATGAGAAAGCATTCCAAGGAACGATGCTTGCACATACGGATGGTGACGTTCCTAACCTGATTGTGGAAATTCCAAGATTGGATGCTTATACATTCGGTTATCTTGTATACTTCTTTGAAAAAGCTTGTGCAATCAGCGGATACCTTCTCGGTGTTAATCCGTTTGATCAGCCGGGAGTGGAAGCTTATAAGAAAAATATGTTCGCTCTTCTCGGAAAACCAGGATTTGAGGAAGAAAAAGCAAAATTAGAAGATAGATTATAAAAAAATGCGCCCAAAACAGGGCGCATTTTTTATCACCATTCAAACTCATACAAATTTTGATGGGTCACTTTCCAGCCATCCGCAGTTGCAGCCAAACCTACCAGCCCGATTGGTTCGCCATGCTTACCGATAAAAATATACTCAATTGTATTTTCATTCACCCTATTTTCCGCCAATGATTGAGAATCACTATATACTTCGATCCAATCTATTTTTTCATAACTGCTTGCATCTGGACGTAATAAATCATAAAGTTCTTTATCAATGTTCGAGACATACATATACAAGCTAAGGAATTCGAAAGCGTTCAGTCTAGAGAATTCCTCTATATCTTTTGATTCTTTATAATGATTATAAACCGACATCGTACCTGTCGAAAGGGGCCATCGGTTAAAAGCAATCAGCCCCTCATATTCAATCCCCTTTTCCATCAAATCGAATAATATATATAGACCACTACCATTATAGAAAGAGTGCTCCCTCCAATCATTCTCCCTATACGCCACCAACGCTTCTTCAACTAGAGGTGTATATAACGATTCCGGGTGATTCTCTATAAAAGTAATCAGCTCAGTCTCTAATGTATTTCTGTGCTCCTCCCACATTCCTTCTTCTAACATAGATGTCGATAAATAGTCATTCAAATAAGCTTGTGCAGGGTATAACGCATTTGTGATGTATGGCCCTTTAAAAATCAAGTCTCTGTTTTCTGGGTATCGATGATAGATCTCCTCCAGTTCCAATAATATATCATCAAATTCGTACCAAGGAATACCCTGGCTATTATCTACACCAGGAGAATGAATATCAAACTTTTCATCTATCAGCAGCAAATACTCTGCCATTCCTTCCAATCCTTCCCAGTTTTCAACCCGCTCTACGATTGCACCATAATTCACTTCAACTTGGAATTTGTCCTCCTCAAGAACATTCGTTTTTACAAGTTGTAATCCTTGTTGATGCACGGTTTCCAATAACTCTACGATTTCACTGGGACCATTATAATTATATTGATTTGCGTACAACTCCTCTACATCAGCTTGTTTTAATTGGTACTCTAGTTTTAGTCGGGAAAAATAATCGTTCATACCGTAACTTTGATATCTAAGTTTATTGAACAAATCTATAATGCTCTCCTCTGTTAATTCTTTTTTACCAGAATTGAAAGCACCTATCATTGTTTCTGGGGTTGTAAAAATTTCATCGAGTCTTGATTTCGTATGTTCCATTACCTCCTTTGTCATTTCCTTTGGAAGCGTCGCAAGTAATTCTTCTGCCTCAACCACCTCGAAAAAATTATCAACCGAATCTACTCCCAATTCAATTCGGAATTCTTCCTTTTTCTTTTCATAGTAACTTGTCAGATAATTGCTTGAAATATCCGCCTGCTCGTAGTCACTAAACGACGGTAATGCTAGAATTAAAAACAGAAAGATACCAGCTGCGAGCGCAGTATATGAATATAACTTCCCACGTTTTCGACGTTTCCTTTCATCTTCAGGGGCGTTTCTAAAGTTTCTCGTCAACTCCGGTAATCGTTCATACTCATTTTTCAAACCGTCCAATATTTTATCCAATTGTTTGTCGTCCATCTCTAGCCGCCCCCCTTCTTTCCAGTTTTAGATAAGCTTCCTTCAGCTTCCCTCTTCCTCGATGCATACGAGTTTTCACTGATGATAATTTGATTTTAAGAATGATTGCAATTTCTTCATAACTTTGATCATGAAAATAGAAAAGGATGATTGGAATACGATATTTTTCATCGAGTTGTTTGACAGCTTCGTGTAAAACATCATGTTCCTCTTCTTCAAAGTAAAAATAACCTGGCAGCCAGAGCTTTTTATCTTCAGTGACTTTATTAAATATTTTCCATTGCCGTTTCTTTCGACGATAGTGATCCCTTACGACATTCAATGTAATTTGATATAGCCAAGTTGAAAACTTACCGCGTTCAAATTGATGCAGACTTCGATGGATGTTAAGGAATGTCTCCTGTACAACATCCGGAATGGAGTCTGGTCGGATTCCAAATTGAAATGCCAATCTTTCTATGTATGGTTTATACATCGTTACAATCTCTGCGAAAGCTTGCTCATCATGTTGTTTTGCTTGCTCAATAATCCCCTGTTCTTCCACTGACTTCCTCCTTCCCCTCATGCCCCTTCAACTATGTAACGGAAAAATCTTCCTATAAGTTTCATTTGAGATAATCTTTTTTAAAAAATTATCGTTTTTATGTTTAATATTAAAAATAGTGGGTAATACTATAAACGTAAGACTTTCTCGTATTCCCCCTGTAAGCAGAGCGTAAATCGCTTTGCTTTTTTTTTGGCATTTTCTACTTGTAATCTATTTGGATGTCTGAAAAGGATGATGGCAGAAGAATTTTGATATACTGTTTATATTAAGTTAGGGAGGTTATATCATGGGAAACTTTGATGAAGTAATCAATCGTTGGAATACAAAATCTGTGAAATGGGATTTGGTAGAAACCTTATTCCAATCAAAGGACGTTATCCCAATGTGGGTAGCAGATATGGATTTCAAAGCTCCACAAGAAGTGAATGAAGCAATAATAAAACGAGCTGAACACGGTGTATACGGATATACACTGGCTGATCATGCGTTCAAAGAGTCGATTATCAACTGGAACAAAGAAAGACATAACTGGTCCATACAACCTGAATGGCTCACTTTCAGCAGTGGTGTTGTAGCATCATTACATATGGCAATTCAAGCATTTTCTGAGCCTAATGATGGTATTTTAATTCAAACTCCAGTATACCCGCCGTTTTATAATTCCATAAACGCATTAGACCGAACCATTATAAAAAACCCACTTATTTTTCAGGACAATTATTACACCATCGACTTTGCTGATTTTGAAGAAAAGTTAAAACAAGTAAAAGTATTTATCCTCTGCTCACCTCATAATCCAGTAGGTCGTGTATGGAGAAAAGATGAGCTGGAAGAAATGGCGCGTTTATGTATAAAACATAATGTGTTAATCATATCGGATGAAATTCATGGAGATTTAGTTTATCCAGGTAAGAAGCACATTCCAATCGCATCCCTTTCTGAAGAGATTGCAAACCAAACCATCACATGTATGGCTCCATCTAAAACTTTTAATGTAGCTGGATTGGCTGCATCGTATTGTATCACATCAAATGAAGAATATAAGAGATTGCTTGATAAAGCTTTTAACAAACAAGGATTTCATAGCGATCAATTGAACACAATGGGGCAAGTTGCTATGGAAGCTGCCTATACATATGGCGCTCCCTGGGTTGATGAATTGAATACTCTATTGGAAAGCCATTATCATTTTGTGAAAGAAAGCTTTGAAAAGCATGCACCTGAGCTCAACGTAGTGAAATCAGAAGGAACTTATTTACTGTGGATTGACTGCAGTGGGTTAAAACTAAATGCCAAAGAACTTAGAGAATTCTTCGTCAAAGAAGCCAAAGTTGGACTGAACGCAGGCAAGGACTACGGTGAAGAGGGCGAACAGTTTATGAGGATGAATGTGGGCTGTCCACGCGAAACATTGGAAGAAGCAGTTGAACGTATTATTGAGGCTGTAAAAAGGAATAGAATCTAATCTGTCACATTTAAAGAGTAATAAAAACAAGGCTTAGATATCATCAAATATCTAAGCCTTGTCCATTTCGATTATTATTAGTATACCTATCCATACTCGTATACTTTTCCTATTTCTCATCATCTGCTGTAATTGTTCCACAAACAATTCGATTTCCAGAATTTCCTGCTGGTTGACTATATCCATCATCGGGTTGATCATGGACTATCAACGACGTGCCTTCTTCACGCAACAAGGAATTCTTTCCATCCATTAATGTTGCTTCTGCTAACGTTAACTCCTCATCTACTTTGCCGGAACCATCCGCTTCAATATTAGGCAAGTCACCAAGATGCGGTCCTTTTGGATTCATTAAACCATGATCTTTGTCTTCAGGATTATAATGATTTCCTGCACTCGTAAAATCAGGTGGATCACATTTTGCATATTCATGGACATGGATACTATGCCAACCGGGAGCTAATCCTTCCAGCTTCAACTTAACCTTTACTCCTTCAGCTTCTTCGGTTAGGGTTGCTGTACCGAGTTTATCACCGTCAGCATTCAGCATGTCCACTTCTCTTTTCGAGTCGTCCTCCCCACTCGCACAAGCTGCTAACAGGACTAGTAAAATTATGAATATCCAACGCATGTCTTTGACTCCTTCTAGGTTACTATCAACAGTATCCCAGGAAAAGTCATCTTTAAACATCTAAAATCTTATTTATTTTTCTCTGAGTCCTCTTTTTCAATTTCATCAATTACATCTTTATATTTTTCTTCAAATTTCTTTTCTTCTTTTCTTGATTTTTTAATAAAGAAATATAGTGCCAAAACAGCAAATGACATAAAAATGATTAACATAATTACTGATGGCAAATATTCGGATTTGTCCTCAGGGAAATATAAAAACGGCATATAAATCATTTTCTCTCACACCCTTCTTACTTAGTATATCAAAAAGTTTTTGGACACGCATTCCATAGTAATCAGTAGCTATTATTCGCAAATTATTCATGATTTTGGCACAATAGAGTTGGGAGGTTTTAATGATGGACAAGGTAAAGATCGGTGAGATTGTACGAGCGCACTACCGCTCAGGAACATATATTGGGAAAGTGATCGAAGACCGTGGCGACAGGTTTCTGATTGAAGTGCTTGCGGTTTATAAGCATCCTCTTCAGGGAGATTTACATAACATGAACGCTACAAAGAATGTATTTTTCCACGAGAGAAAAGCTCTCGCCTTTCATGAAAAGATGAATGTTAAAAAACCAGCCGTGCATCCATATGA
Organism: Oceanobacillus luteolus; assembly: GCF_023715655.1. Classification (GTDB taxonomy): domain Bacteria; phylum Bacillota; class Bacilli; order Bacillales; family Amphibacillaceae; genus Oceanobacillus; species Oceanobacillus luteolus. The sequence continues at coordinate 38,215 of NZ_JAMBON010000009.1, forward strand.
TGGGGAAATCCCGGAGTATAAAGATTCATTGAAACAGGCTTTAGAAATCTATAAAAACAAACTTGAAGAGAATGACAGTGAATATAATCAACTTGCCTTGAAGACTTTACATCGACTAGAGGAAGAAGTGTATTCAAAAATTATAAAAGGAAGCTAGAGTCCCCTCACGCTTCCTTTATTTTTTACTCGCCTAAATGTTCTTTGATTACTGAAGTAATTCCTTCGATTGCTTCATCCTCATCATTACCTTCAGCAATGATTTCGATTTCTGCACCTTTTGGAATTCCTAGGGACATGACTCCCATAATGGATTTCAAGTTTACTTTTTTATCCTTATACGTAATTTGAATCTCAGAGCTGTATTGACCCGCCTTATTCACCAATAGAGTTGCTGGTCTTGCATGTACTCCAGATTCCGCTGTTATTGTAAAGTTTTTAGTTTGCATTGTATCGCTTCCCTTCCATCTATTTAACACTACGTATAATAATGTATTTTTCCTCTTTTTCATTATAAACAATTTCCGCCTATATTCAAACTAATAACTCAGGAAATCTCTTTAAAGATAAATAATATATTGCAGAAATTTGTCAATGATTTTTGAGTATGGTACCTTTACTTATGATAAGACCGAAGGAGGAATGGAACATGAGTGTACATATAGGTGCAAAAAAAGGAGAAATTGCGGAGACGATTTTACTTCCTGGAGATCCATTACGGGCAAAGTATATTGCAGAAACATTTCTCGAAGATGTAAAACTCTACAATGAAGTTCGCGGTATGTATGGTTACACCGGAAAATATAAAGGAAAAGAAGTATCAGTACAAGGTACAGGTATGGGAGTCCCTTCCATCTCGATTTATGTCAATGAATTGATAAACGAATATGATGTAAAGAAATTGATTCGTGTTGGCACTTGTGGAGCACTTCAAAAAGATGTCAAAGTTAGAGATGTCATCATTGCTCAAGGAGCTACAACGGATTCACAAGCTAACAAACTTATTTTCGGAGACATTTTCTATGCACCACTGGCAGATTTCAACCTGCTGAAAAAAGCTTATGATGCTGCAACGGATAAAGGGATGTCTGTTCAAGTTGGAAATGTATTTACTAGTGACAACTTTTATCGTGAAAATGCAAGACAAGTCAATGAACTCCTTGCGAATTATAATGTCCTTGCAATTGAAATGGAAACGACAGCTCTCTATACATTAGCAGCAAAATATGACCGTCAAGCACTATCGGTATTAACTGTGTCTGACCATATTTTAACTGGTGAAGAAACAACAGCTGAAGAACGTCAGACAACATTTAATGAAATGATTGAAATAGCACTAGAAACAGCATAAGATTTCTAATTCCGATCACCCCAGATAATTCTGGGGTGATTTTTATTGTCACCTAGATAAACATTAAGTTGACATTGATGACCTTTCTATGTAATATCTAAAAAAGGGAGGGAATATCACTTGAAACAATTTAGAACATTAGATCTAACCTTTGGGGCCATGTTTGTTTGTCTAATGGTAATTGGGGCAAATATTACCGTTTGGTTCCCAATGCTTGCCATACCCATTGGCGGAACGACTGTACCAGTTTCTTTACAAACTTTCTTTGCAATTTTAGCAGGATCTATGCTCGGTAAACGGCGAGGAGCATTTACCATCATTACATACATTCTTGTCGGTGCAGCTGGTGTGCCAGTTTTCGCTGGGATGCAAGGTGGACCATTTACATTAATCAGTCCAACTGGAGGATTTTTAATTTCATTTGTTTTTGTCGCTTTTGCAGCTGGCTACGTCAGCGAAAAATTTGGTAAAGATTCTTTTATTGGTTATACGATTGCTGCCTTGGCAGGTCTTGTAGTGAACTATGTAATTGGTGTGAGTTATATGTATCTTGCTATGAATACATGGCTCAATCTTGAAATTTCCTATATCGTTGCTTGGGCAGGAATGATTCCGTTTATCATAAAGGATGCAGCACTCTCTTTCGTTGCCGCAATCTTTATGATACAACTGATTAAACGCGTACCAGCGACTTGGATCAAGGCAAGAGCCTCCTAAGATTCGACCTCTTCCTGTCTTGTTTACTAAGCAAAGGCCTTATGGTAAACTTGTTACTACTTAGGCTTTCAACAGGAAGGAAGAATCGACAGATGGAGATATTTACAAACTTTCCTTTATGGGCGGCTTTAATTGCAATTGTCATTGCACAATTTATTAAAGTACCAATAAAACTAATCGTTGCACGGGAACTTTCCGTTCGAATTGCTTTCAGTACTGGAGGAATGCCGAGCAGTCATTCTGCCGCGGTTACTGCACTAATTACTGCAATCGGTATTGTTGAAGGAGTAACTTCCAGTCTGTTTGCAATCGCTTGTGTATTCGGTGTCATTACGATGTATGATGCATCCGGTATCCGACGTCATGCAGGTGTCCATGCTGCCGTATTGAATCAGTTGATGAAAGACTTGCAAACAATTTTCGAAGAAGCGAAAGAATGGAATAAAAAAGATGATGAAAAAAAACGTGAGGATTTGAAGGAATTATTAGGGCATGAACCGATTGAAGTATTCTTTGGTGCTTTGACCGGTATAATCGTCGCCTTTCTCGTTCATCCCTTATTTTTATAACACTAAAGACCCCAGAATGACATCCATTCTGGGGTCTTTCATCTGTACTATTCACTGATAAATTCAGAACGAAAAACTTGAAGCGCTTCATTATCGTTCAATTCTGCCAAAACTTCCTCTGACAGACTCCCTTCACCCATTTCAATCACATACACATCAAGCTCTTGTTTTCCCCATTCATTATATACATCTTCTACTGTCTCATAATATAAATCGATTCTATTTCCTTGAATCGCACTTCCAATATCTGCTACTACACCATATCCATAAGATGGAATATAAAGCACGGTACCAATCGGAAAAACATTGATATCTGCGGCAATGGTCGAATACAAATCACGTTTAACTTGGACACCTGAATACGTAATTCCATACTCTGGATGGGCTTCCGTCTTTCCTGTCGACTCAAAGCCGGCCGTATATCCTGTTGCAATTACATTCACTTTATCATATTGTTCGAAATCAATAGCTTCTTCTAACGTTTGCGGCGCATCAATACTGTCACTCGATATATACGTAACCGGGGATTTCTCATGGTGTAATTCTTTGTTGTTCAACGATGTTTCTCGTAGTCCAAATTGTTCGGCGGTGATTCCACCATTGTCAACTTGAACCATTTGCGCATAGACTCGGCCGCTATCCTCTTCTAATGTGGTTACGGCCACTAGGAATATAGCAATAAATAATGTTATTATTCCTAGTTTTTCGTAAAAAGTCTTCATTTTTACACCTCTCTGGTACTTCCAATTTGATGGTTTTATATTTATACCACCTGATTTTTCTTTACACCAGATTAGGATGTCCAATTAGAATATGAATATACATCATAATTTAGAAATTTTAAATTTATCGGCATTATCATAAGTTTGTATACGATATGTGATATGCCAAACTGCAACTTTCCTAACTGCTTTAGATACTTGACCATTACAAAAAAGACGGGCAGGATTTTTTCCTGTCCGTCTTAGCATAAGCTAACATGTTGATTCTATTCGATATTTGCCAGGATTTCCTCAATCTCGGCCATAATCCTTCCAGCCTCTTCCCAATCACCATTTGATAAGGCTTCTTGGTAATCATCAAATAAAGTGGAGAATTGCTGAAGTATAACATCTGCTCCCTCTAAAGGAATGGATGGTGTCGTTTCCTCACCTTCCTCGACCTCTCCATCACCAATTGGTGTTGGTGGAGCTCCTCGGTCGATTAAATCAAAGAGAGCATCCAATGCACGATCAAAGTTTGATTCCATGACAATGTAATCTTCATAAGCAATTATAATTTGTTTTACTTCTGGTAATGACGTTTCATTGGCAGATTCAATATAAATCGGTTCAACATACATGATTGTATCTTCTATTGGAATAGCTATCAAGTTCCCTCGGATAACCTCTGAACCACCTTGGGACCATAGATTTAATTGTTGCGAAATCGTACTATCCTGATTGATCCTGTTCTCAATTTGCTGTGGTCCATAGATGTTCCGCTGTTTCGGGAAGGTGTAAACAAATAATTCTCCGTAATTGTCCCCATCATTTCGTACCCCCATCCAAGCAATCATATTTTGCCTATTCTTCGGGGTATATGGAACCATTAAGATGAATTCCTCTTCTTCATACTCCGGCAATTTCATCGTGATATAATATGGTTCGATTTCCACATCAGAATCGAAATAGTTTTCAGTAGCAAATTGCCAGTAGTCTTCTCTGTTATAGAAGACTTCTAAGTTGGACATGTGATACGTTCCATACATTTTAGCTTGAACCTTAAAGAGCTGTTCAGGATAACGGAAATGACGTTGTACATCTTCCGGGATCTCTTCCGTGAATAAGTCAGGGAAGATAGCCTGGTAAGTCCTTACCAACGGTTCTTCAGGGTCCACATTATAGAAGTCAACTTCTCCGGTATAAGCGTCGACTACAACTTTTACCGAGTTGCGAATATAATTATCATCTCCACTGAATTGTTCAGAATATGGATAGTTTTCGGCTACAAGATAAGCATCAATCATCCAAGCTAGGCTTCCATCATCACGGATAAAGATGTATGGATCTGAATCATATTCAAAGAAAGGCGCTATCTTAGTTACACGATCCATAATATTACGTGTCTTTAATAATCTACTATCCGAGTCGAGTTGATCAGATACAAGGAATCGGAAAGATGCTTGATCGATTGCAAACAACAAGCGGTTGAAGCCATTCAGCTGAATACCAGCTTCCTCTTCATAACGGCTTGACACGTTCTCATCCCCAGATGGGTAGTCAAACTCATCTACATTCGTATCTACAATGACATCATTATAATCTTCTTCCCCAAAATAAATTTGAGGACGCGTTACATCAATTGCCCCTTCAACAGGAATATTTCTCAGTAAATATTGTGGCTGTCCTTGGCCTGTAACTTCATTTACATGACTCATCGCCACACCATAACCGTGAGTATATCGAAGATTTCGGTTTACCCATGTTTGTGCTTGTTCTGGTAAATCTTCTGTACTTAATTCGCGGGCTCCGATAAAGACCTGTTGATAGTCACCATCAATTTCATATCGATCAATATCAATATCATTAAATTGATAATACGTCCGGAATGTTTGTATCTGATTATAGATATCTAGTAACGGACGAGAATCATTGATACGGATATTATCGATCGTCAATGCGTTTCTCTCCACCATGTCACGGTCAAGGGAATAATTTCCGGGATGCTGCTCTTCTTTAATTTCATCAAGATTATATGCAGCCTTTGTAAATTCCAAGTTCCGCTCCAAGTATGGTGATTCTCTATGGAATTCATTTGGTGATACGACAAAGTTCTGTACTATTATCGATGCACCCTGACCAGCAATCAGTAAGACGAAATAAGCTGCAATTGGAATGATTACCGATTTCATCCTTCCTCGGTATAAACCAATAATTGTCCAAACAGCTGCGATAATTGCTACAGCAGCAAGAACATAAGCTTTAGGTATATTAATGAGTTCATCTGTATAGCTTAATCCATAGACAACGCTTGTTTGGAATAAGTTGACCTGATTGGACAAGAGTGTATGATAAGGTTGGAGCAGATGAATCGCTGCGACCATCAAACCAACAAGGCCGATTGTTACTCCGATATGGAGTTGAGCTCTTCTGCTTAACCGATACATATGGAAAACAGAATAAGCGCCGGCTACGACGAGAAGTGCGAGTATCGCCAATGTAAGAATCAGATAAATGACAAACTCCAAGAATGGCAATACAAACATGTAGAAGGAAATGTCCATATTAAAATGCGGATCAGTAACTCCAAACTTTTCATGTTGCAAAAATTTTAGTAGCGGTTCCCAACCAAGTCCTTGGACTACTGAACTTCCTAAGACCCCTACAAGAAAAGATGTACCGACGATGATCAAACGGCTGAATTTCTTTTCGGCAAGAAAAGGCGGCAATTGGCTTTCATGGAAATGATTTACATATGAACTACGAATCCATTGTAATGTGATGAAAGTAGCGATGAAAAATAAAACAAAGCCAATTCCCATCAACGTCAATTTACTACCTAGTATAGTCGTAAAAACATTGCCAAATCCTAGGTTATCCATCCATATATAATCGGTGATCCAATTAAAAGTAAGTAAGAATACTAATCCAATTGCTAAAAGAATACCAAAGATTATTCCAAATATCTTCCCCGTTTTTTTCATTTTTGCTAGTTGTTCTGGAGTTACATTAGGTTCTTTTGTACTCACAGTAGACCTCCCTTAATTGTTTTTCTAACATTTATCATAACAGATATCATTCTGCAATGCCTCATATTATTATGTAAACAGCAATTTCAATTTAATTATCATGATACTGTTCTTTCATACAGCTTACACAGAATACCTGTGTATTTTGATAAAGATATGCTTTAATTTCGGTAGATCCTCGACTGCTTGGATAGCGCATTCTTGCATAAATCTCTTCATCGCTATGAATTTGTTTTTTGCATTGATAACATGTCTGCTTAATGTTAAATGGAAACATACATTTTACCCCCTTCTATCTATGATGTAATACTTCCACCTAGTAGTACGGGTGTCCAAACTGAAAGGTTTCATATTCAGTAGAAATATAAGCCATTTTCATAAAAAAAACCTAACCTTGGGTTCATTAAGATGTCCCAAAGTTAGGTGATTTTTTCGGATGATTTTCTTTTTTACGTACAAACTTCTCAAGTTTATCCAACTCAGCGAACAATTCGATAAGACTGTTCGCTACTGGAAAGACATATGTCCATTTTTCGTAATCCGATCCTTGTAATTCTTCAATAAGATTATTGATCGTCAAGCGCATTGCATTTTTCGTTTCCCTTTGTAAATCACGATCGAGAAGAATCTTATCCTGATAAAGTAGGAAAACATTCTCGCTATAATTGGTTATTTCATTAATCAACTTTTTGATCACATGACTTTTTCCGCTACCCATTGTTTCGATTTCTTCCATATTCTTTTCCAATTGGGTAATAAGGGTATACTGCTTTTCCAACACACGAATCATATGCTTGTAGATGACAATACTACGGAGAAAGTTGATTTTATGGCGGATGAACAGGCGGCTCCGCTCTCCAACTAAAATATCATAATAATCTTTGATTTTTGTAATTTTCTTTTCTATTTCCCGATCTTCATCTTTTAATGTCGGAACACTCATTGTTTTATTCGGTATGACTCGAAGTAAAAATAATGTCTGCGTAACAGCATCATCTATACGATTAAAGAGCAGTTTTTGATGATCGGGTGGGAAGACGAATGCATTGACAATAAATGCAGATGTTACACCAATCACTACGAGTGACAACCGATGAACAATAAATGCTATATCAATGCCCCCAGTACTTTGCAGCATAATCGTAATAATGGTTAATACAGTCAAACTAACCGTTTTATTCAAGCCCAATCGAACGTTTACTGCAATTGAAAGAATAACGACCGTTCCTACTGACAACGGATGGCTGCCCAGCAAGAATAAACCTAATAATGAAAAGATGACGGCAATTGAGTTTCCAATGACGACTTCTTTAAAGTATTGGAACGAACGCATAATCGATGGCTGCATCGCTAGTACTGCAGCAATAGCCGCAACAAGTTCCAGATTCATTTGCAGCAAACTTGTAATGACTAGCGTCAATGTGACCGCGATACCCGTCTTGAGCATCCGGGGACCTATATTAAATTCCATTTCTACACCTCAACATGAATTGCAATACTTGCATACCAGTCTTATTATAGGTTTTTCTTATTGGTTCTGCAACTAACATTATTTTAATACGAATGCCGTTTCACTATATCCTTCTTTTGTTTTTCTCACCTCTAGTATCGCAGGGAAAATTTCTTTCAATTCCTTTACATGGGAAATGACACCGATCATCCGACCAGACTCCATGAGTTCAACGAGGGCATCAACTGCTTTGGTCAACGCTTCCTCATCCAATGAGCCAAAACCTTCATCAATGAACATTGTTTCAATCGAAATGTTTCCCTGGAAGCTTTGAATGACATCAGACATACCTAATGCAAGCGACAATGCTGCGTTGAACTTTTCTCCACCAGACAATGTTTTAACATCCCTTGTCTGTCCAGTATGGTTGTCATATACATCAAGTGCGAGACCACTTTGTTTTCCGTGGGATTCTTGTCTATCACTTCTCGTTAGATAATATTGGTTATTCGATAATTTTTGTAGTCTGGAATTTGCGGCATGGATGATTTGCTCCAAATATTCCATTTGTAAAAAGCGTTCGAAGGAAATCTTTTTGCTGTTTTGACCACGAAGCATATCATATACATCACTGACTGCAGAGACGAGTTGTTCTTTTTTCTTCAATTCCTCATCTGCTTTCAGGATTTGGATTTTCCTTGATTGTGCACGCTCTTGATAGTCCCTTGCCTCATTAAGTTGCTTAAAAGCTTCCTCATATTGCTTTTGTAATTGGTCGAGTTCCTGCTTTAATGCGTTTAAATCCTTTGGTTGCTTGCCTTTTAAGCTCTCTTTTAGCTCGTCCGTCTGTTTAGTTAATATAGCAAGCTGTTGTTTAAAGGCATCAATCTCACTCTTCAATAACTGTTGTTTCTCTTCAGGGAGTTTAGCAGCAAAATATGCGGCTTCATCCACGAAATTTTCTTCTGATAATTTCGTTTTAAATTTATCTTTTGCTTCCTTTACTTTTGTTTTTATACTGGACAACTGCTTTTCCAGATGCGTTTTATTTGCGTCGGTTTTGGTGAAAGATTCCCTCGCTTTTTCCAGTTGAAGTTGTGCATCTTCCCATGCTTTTTCTAGAGTTTGTTTTTTCTCGGAAACTAATCTAATCTGTTTTTCCAGTTCTTCCAATACAGTTAGTGATTCCGGTATGTTACGCAAACGTTCTTCCAAAACGGCCCGCTTCGTTTTGTAATCTTGTTGAAGCATTACGTGTTCATCTTTCAACTTATTAAAAATCGGATCTAGATTCCGCTTTTCTTCAAGTATTTTTTCCTCTTCTTGCTTCTTCGCTTTCCGTTCTTCCCGAAGTCTTTCATAACACTGAACTTTATTACGCATGCTTTTGCCTTCGTCAATGAGTCTAGTGTAAAACTGCTCCAAATTCTCGCCATCTGTAAATGCTTTGATTTCTTCTTTCACTTCGGCAAGTTGAGATTTTTTAGCTTGAAGGATGATATTTGCTTCTTGGAATTCTTTTTCTTTTTTGTCTAACAATAATTTAGTATGTTGCAGTTCCTCCCTGGATACAGCTTGTTCCTTACTGGTTGCAATTTTAGGATGTTCGACACTTCCACAAACCGGACAAGGCTCTCCATTGTGAAGGTGTCCAGCGAGTACAACCGCCTGGTTACTGAGCCACGAAGCTTCTTTTTCCCGATAATCCTCTTTTAACTCATTATAAGATTTAGTGATTGTGGCAACAACCTGTTGAGCCTGTTCACTTTCCTTAGCGAGATTCTCATACCGTTTATATATTCTCGCCTGTTCCTCAAGCTTCATCAACCTAGTTGGTGCATCACTTAATTTATCAATTTCTTCATCCAGCTTAGAAGTTTCCGTTCGTAAAAAGTGTTGCTTTTCTTCAGAACCGAGCAGTTGTTTCTCTATTGTTGCGAGCTTCTGTTTCGTTTTTATACCTTTTTCTTTAATTCGTTCAATATCTAGTTTTGTTTCTTCAATACTTCTTACAATAGGAAGATACTTCTCCAGCTCATCAAGCTCTTTTGCAGCTTTCTCTCGCTCTGGTTTACGTTTCTCCTCATTCAAATATGAACTTTTCGCATGTTCCAAAACATTAGTCGCTTTAGATAATTGATTAGTAACAAGCTGCAACTCATTTTCAACCTGTTTCTCTTCTTGTTTTACCTGTTCAAGCTGGCGTTCATAAAACAGCAAAGAATTAGCCCGCTCAGCAGCAAGTAGCTTTACTTCCTTCTCTTCGAATTCATTATTTCGCTGGTAGAGCTCATTTAAGGTCTGTTGCTTTTTCTCGAGTTCTTGGAATCGTTCATTGAGATGCTGGGCTTCATGATATTCTTTCTGCATCTTGTTCGTTAATTCATAGGATTTCTTGTATGTTTCTTCATCATTTTTAATTCTTTCCTCATAATACTCAGCTTCATCTTCTAGAGCAGCTGCAACTTGATGAGCGTTTGGAAAATCAGTCTCTAGTAAATCGATTAGAAGAGATTCTTCTCGGAGTTTGATAAAGGAAGGGATGCTATGAATATACTCATTTCTGATTTGTAACTGCTTTTCATATTCGAGCTGCTCCTCGTTTCGTTTATTACGCAGAACTTCATTAATTGACTTATAGTTTTCTGTTTTAAATAGCCTGCGTAATATAGCCTCTTTATTCTCTGTATCTGATGTCAATAACTTACGAAATTCTCCTTGGGGAAGCATAACAATTTGTTTGAACTGATCATTGGTAAGTCCAATCAAATCTTCAACTTTTTGATTGACCTCCGACACAATTTGCCGATCAACAATCGAAATTTCTTCTTCACCTTGACGTTCATAAATGAAAATATCGTCTCCTGTTTTGGAGCGATTACCTTTCTTTACATGTCCTAACTGTCTTCTAATACGGTATTGTTTTCCTTTTAATTCAAATTCCAGTTCAACTGCTGTATGCACATCGTCTGATGCAAAATCACTTCGGAGCATTTTGGTCTCGCCCCGGTCTTGTCCACTGGCACTTCCATACAGTGCAAAGCAAATGCCATCAAAAATCGTTGTTTTTCCTGCACCAGTTTTTCCAGAAATAACAAATAGATCATGTTCCTCCAGCTCGGCGAAATTCACAACTTCCGTATCTTTGTATGGACCAAACGCTGTCATCGTTAATTTCAAAGGACGCAACTGTTTCTCCCCCTTTTAGTTTATTTATCTTCACTTGTAATCATGCTTAATGCTTCCTTAAATATGGTTTCTGCCTGTTCCCCAGGACCTTCCCCTCTTACTTCTTCGTAAAATGCACGAAACAGTTCCAAATCCGTCATCTTTCTCCGTTCTTTTATAGATTCGTTGTCTCCACTTAGATGAAAAGCGGAATAATGCTTCCTTTCCACATGCATGGCATTGGGAAATACAGAACGAATTTTTTCCATCGGGGACAATACTGGTGTACGGTCCAATAATCGGACAAATACGTAGTCATCACTCGCAGGAGACTCCAAAATTTCATCCATATAACCTTCAACCGTTCTCATTTCCCTTCGCGGGGTGAGTAATCGTTTTTCGACTTCCGTATTACCTTTTTCATCCATAGTGACGATATAGAAGCCTTTTTTATGATGCTCTTCAGAAATGGAATATTTAAGCGGAGAGCCTGCATAACGGATCGTTTCATTGGAAACGTAGTGAGCTTGGTGTAAATGACCAAGCGCCGTATAATTAAAAATTTCATAAAGGCGGGCATCAACATACTCTGAACCACCGATAGATAAAGGGCGTTCCGATTCACTTGTATTCTCAGCTTCTTCCCCATAAGGGGTTACAAAAGCATGTCCTACCCCTATATTTCTTGTGTTAGGAATCAGATTAGCTTGGATTTTTTCGATGATCCTACGCTGGGCATCATTATGATTACGTATGGAGTCATCTTTATAAAGGTTCCGGACTTGGCTCGGATCTGCATAGGGAATTGCATGAAAATATACTTCACCAAATTCATCCTTTAATATAATCGGTTCTATATTTTCCGTCAGCCTTCCAATAATGTGAAAACCATTTTTCTTCATTAGATTGCTTCCAAAGTCCAATCTGCTCGGGCTATCATGATTCCCGGCAATGGCAATTACAGGCACTTTTAAGTCAAGTACAATCCGTTGCAATACATCGTCCAATAATTGGATGGCATCCGTTGGTGGTACTGCACGGTCATACAAATCGCCTGCAATAATGACAGCATCCGGCTTCTCTTCTTCAACCATGTGAATAAATTGTTCTAAAATAAATGCTTGATCTTCTGTCATATAGACACCCTGTACGAGCTTACCTAGATGCCAGTCAGCTGTATGAAAAAACTTCATCGCATATACCCCTTCTCTTATATTTTTTCTAATTAGAAAGGCACTCGCTGATTATCCACGAATGCCTCTTTTGTCTTTCTTTATCATTAACCTTCATTAACCGCTTGTTTTGTTCGATGTGGTTTTTCAACAAATAGAAGTCCTAGACGATAATGATCACTTTCATAAAAAGCACTCTGCACAAATCGGACTTCCCCATTGTCGTCAAGAATATCAAGCTTAAAATAAGCACCGGAAGTTTGTAAGGCTTCATAAAATCCATCCGAACTATAGATTCGCTTATCATTTACTTTATAGACCACTTCACCTACTTGGATGTCCAACCTTTCTGCCGGTGTTCCAGGAATAATTCCAATTACGCGAAGACCAACTTCTTCGGGTTTAAAAAAGGCATTCTTTTGCTTTTCTTGTGTACGGAATCGATACGTTATAAATTCCCTTCCAAACAGAGCAATCAACAACGCAAGGAGAGACAAGCCTTTTAAGTAATAACCTGTTACTGATATAGCAAGAACAAGAATACCTAATAATAGGATTTTTTTACTCAAGTGTTTTGCCGCTAGAGGAGCAATGCTTGCCCTCACCCTATGGGAAAATCCAAGAAGAAATGGAAAAAGCACAAGGCCATAAGTAGTATCATTAATTGAGATCAATGGCCAGTAAGGTGCGAAACTTTCAATCACACCACCAGGCACAAGAAATATAAGCGGAATCATAGTCAGCTTTTTAATTTGATGTTCTCCAATCCAGATACCACGTTCACTTTTTAATAACCTGGGAAACGTCTCATCCCGTTTGACCCGTCGGATGAAAAATGCTTCCACAATAAGCATCACACCTAACAGTAACGCCAGCCCAAGATAATTTATATCCGTAAAATAAGATTCTGGTATATAATTTTGATTTTTTATAATTACTGGTGCAAACAACAAAACGATATAGGTTAGGCCAATCGTATAGCTTGGAGACAATAAAGTGAATCGTAGATGAATGGATAATATGATCATCATAACGCTTAATACGATGATAGTACCATAGGAGTATACTAATCCGACACCTGCGAAAATAATAGATAAGATAAGTCCTGTCAAAATTGCCGGAAACCATGTATATTTCCATTCACTAAATAAATCAAATACTTTAACCCCGAATTGTTGTCGTTCATTTTTTATCCGTTGATATCCCGCTAAGACAACTAGGATAAATATCCAGTAAAACAACGGATTGACAAATACCTTCAGCGCTCCTCTCGCTAATTCCTGTAACCATAGTTCAACCAAACAAACCACCCTCTATGTATCTATTGTAAAGCATCCATTACTACTATAATTCGCCACGATTCGTTTCTTTTCCTTCTTACAGGACAATGACTTCATGTTAACAGTATACCATGAAAATCAATATACAGGGGTGATGCAATTCATGTTTTGGAGCGAGAATTTCATCCTTTTATATAGGTTTTTGGGCAAGAGAAAAAACAATATGTCTTCTACCTCATCCGAGTTGTAAACCCACAATTTTAAACGAATTGTTTTCATCCTTTTCTTGTCGAAAAAATCAATAAAAAAACATAGGATAAGCAGCCTTATCCTATGTTTTATACATGAATTATTTATATAACTCTTCCAGTGCGCTGTCCAATTGGACGTCATCCTCACCAGATCGGATTTTTTCAATTACTTTTGCATCAATCATTCCAGCGGTCTGCTCATCCACTTCACCAGTTACTTTTAAGTCATTATCCGCTTGAAATTCCTTAACTGCTGTTTCTGTTTGCTCGTTAAAGTAACCATCGACACGACCAGGTTCATATCCCAATCCATCCAGCATAATTTGTATATTTTCGATGTTCGGATTACTATCATCTAAACCAAATGGTTCCTCTTCCACTACAATCGGATTAGCATAGTAATATTCTGGCTGGTCAACTTCTACCGTCGGCTCGACACCAGTCTCATTGATCCATTCTCCTTTTGGAGAAAGCCATTTATACGTCGTCATTTTAATGGAGCTGCCATCACCTAAAGGTAAAGCGGTTTGGACTGTTCCTTTACCGTAACTTGTGTGTCCGATGACATCATATCCAATCTCCTTCAATGCAATGGCAAGAATTTCTGATGCGGAGGCACTACCCTCATTAATCAAGACACTGATTGGATACTCTTTCTTTTCGTCCAGTCTAGAATGAAACTTATCAACATTACCATTGGCATCTTCAATCTGAATGTAAGGAAGATCACTAGGAACGAATAAAGCAAGGATTTCTTCCACAATATTGAGTAATCCTCCTGGATTGCCTCTTACATCAATCACTAATCCGTCTATTCCATCACTTTCTAATTCCGTTAAATGTTCCTCAAATTCACTTGCCGTTTTTTCCGAGAAATTTGTGATTTCAATAATACCCGTTGTTTTTCCGTCAACAGTTTCTGTACTGCTATAAACTGTTTCTACTGGGATGGTATCACGTACGATCACAACATCAAAAGATTCATTAGCCGAAGCACGCACTATTTCCAGCGTTACTTCTGTTCCTTTCTCACCGCGGATTTTAGCAACGGCTTCGTTCAGATTTAGCCCCTCAAGGCTTTCCCCATCTACTGATAGCACTTGATCATTTGGTCGCAGTCCAGCTTTTTCAGCAGGTGAATCTTTAATAGGTGAAACAATCGTCACAACACCATTGACCATACTTACTTCGGCACCGATTCCCTCAAATGAAGATTCAATTTGTTGATTAAATTCTTCCATCGATTCAAGATTCAAATAAGAAGTATGAGGATCATCCAATGTAGCAAGCATCCCCTCTATTGCTCCTTCAACAAGTTGAGTATCATCAATATTCTCAATATAATTTTCTTTAACTAAATTAAATGCCTGAGCTACCTTCTGTAATTCACCCGGTAAGTTGTCTGAACCCTTACTCAACCTTTGTTCTTGACGATTAGGGTTACTTTCGCCATCATCATTACCTGCTAAAGAAATACCTGCATAAGCACCTAGAAAACCGAGCGCTAAAGCAGCTATCAATAAAAGTACAATCTGTAATTTGTTAAGCTTCATCTTTCCACCTCAATATCTTCCATCCATTATAAAAAAGGATACCATTATATCTTTATCATGACTATGCCTAAGACTTCTCATAAATGAAATTATTTAATTGTGAATATACGTATTAGCGTGAACCTTATCATAAATGACGTATATTACTTTCCCCCAGTGTAACTATGAAACTTCATTAAAGAAAAAGGTATCGTCCATTTGAACGATACCTATATTTTAAAAGATTTAATTCATATAAGGAGCTGGGTTTACTGGATTACCATATCCGCCTAGATGAACCTCAAAGTGAAGATGAGGACCCGTTGATTTTCCAGTATTTCCAGTTGCACCAATTACTTCGCCTTGACTTACCGCTTGTCCTGGTGAGACATCAATTCGGCTCAAGTGAGCGGATACGGTTGTATAACTTTGGCCATCTATGTAGTGGGAAATCATTATAACATTACCAAAGCCACCCATCCAGCGTGCAGTACTAACTACTCCATCTGCAGGTGCCTTCAATGGTGTTCCCGTACCTACAGGGAAGTCGATTCCAGCGTGAAGCTTATGAACATTATCAATAGGATGGAATCTCATACCAAACGGAGAGCTTATACTGTTTCCTGCTGGGTAAATGAATATTCCATTGCCTCCACCACTTGTTCCACTAGATCCTGTGCTCGTGTCTGGTGCTGATGCAACTTTCTTGCCATCTTGATTCTGATTGGATTTCGCTTGCTCAGCTTTTCTACGTTCTGCTTCTTTCCGCTTTCTTTCTGCTTCTTCTTTAGCAAGCTGTTCCAGCTCACCAATTTTATTTTGCGCTAAAGCAATTGCTTGAGCTTTTGCTTGTTCTTCAGCTGCAAGAATTTCCTGTTCTTCTTCAATTGTCAATTTAATTTCTTCAAGTTCCTGATGCTCTTCTTCAAGTTGGGCCATTAACGTTTTTCTTTCAGATTTCTGCTCATCGAGCTGATTCTTTAAAGCAACGAGTTCTTTCTTCTGCCCTTCCAATTCTTCTTTTTTCGCAACTACAATCTTTTTCTTTTCTTCCACTTCTTTTTGGTTTTCCGCTAGTAGTTGTTTATCAGCTGCTTGTTCTTCCATAATTTTTTTATCTTGATCCATGATCGTATTTACAGCTGTTGTCCGACTAATAAAATCTATGAAGCTTTTAGAATTGAAGATTACTTGAATCAGCTTTACTTCTCCGCCACTTTGTTGGATAGAACGGAGACGATCTTTCAGTAAAACATCACGTTTTTCTATCTTTTCCTCTAAAATTTTAATTTCTTCTTTTAATGTTTCAATCCGCTCTGATAACTCATCAATTTCTTTATTCGTTTCAGATATTTCATTCTCTTTAGTCGAAATATCACTTTGTGTTTTTGCTAATCTTTCATCAAGATCAACGATTTCTTGCTCTACTGATTTTTGTTCCTTTAGGTTTTCATCAATTTTAGATTCAGTGTCTTTTTTGTTGTTATCAAGGTTATTCTTTTCTTCTGATATCTTAGATTTCTCTGCTTCATGTTGATTAATCTTTTCTTTCAATTCCTGAATTGATTCTGCGGAGACTGAGGTTCCTCCTGCAGTTGCTAGAGTTGTGAGTAAGAGTGTAGTCATAGTGAGGATTAAGATGGATTTCTTCAACTCGTATTCTCCCTTCAATAAATAAAACTTTTTCAGTGGCGTCCCACTTATGAATGAGTTAATCAAGACGGCGTCCATATAATTTTCACATTTTCAGAAAATATATGGACGGCACGCTCTGATTAAATGACTTCTTGTATTCTAAAAATCTATTACACTTTCAAGAATTTACGGACACTCATAACACTTCCCCAAACACCAATTGTGGCACCAATTAGTAAAATGATTAATGCCAAATACCAAGCAAATGGAGAGAATGGTAATAACTCGACAAAACTTATATTAATTTGACTTGCAACATTATCATATACGTACTGGTATCCAACCAGTACTACTGTAATTGGGATGATTGATCCCAACACTCCAAGAATCAACCCCTCCACAAAAAATGGCCAACGAATGAATCCATTGGTGGCACCGACCAGCTTTTGAATGGAGATTTCTGTACTTCTTGCAATAATTGTTATTTTTATCGTGTTTGAGATAAGGAATACAGCTGTCAACACTAGAGCTGCAATTAAAACAAGACCAACAATTCGGGCATAATTATTAAACTCGAAAAGCTTATCAACGATGTCTTGCCCAAAGTTCACATCATAAACATGGTCATATCCCATGATCTCCTCAGCGATTCTTTCTGTATCCTGAGGATCTGCAGCTTGAACAACATAAGCGTGGTTTAAAGGATTATCTTGTTCAAACAGTTCCCAAGCTCTTCCTTCTTCTCCCATACTATTAATCAAACTTTCCAGTTCTTCGTCATTCGAGGAGAAATAAACCCTTTCTACGCCTTCAATCTGTTTAACTTTGTCGCCTAAGGCTAGTACATCATCTTTTTCTGTGGTCAAATCAACCAATACTTTAATTTCCACATCGGATTCGATATTCTTCGCAAATTCATTCAAGTTGAATACGATAGCGAGGAACACTCCAACTAGAATTAACGTTGTGGTTACGGCACCAATGGAAGCGACTGTCATCCAACCATTACGGAAGATATTTTTTGTACCTTCCCTAAAATGCCGTGTAAATGTTCTAAACTTCATAACCGTATTCACCTCGTTGTTCATCTCTAACAATTACACCATTTTCAATAGCAATTACTCGATTTTTAAGCGTATTAACAATGTCTTTACTATGCGTTGCCATGATGATTGTCGTTCCTCTTTCATTTATTTCTTCAAAAGTCTTCATAATTTCCCATGATGTATCTGGGTCCAAGTTTCCTGTAGGTTCATCCGCAATTACAATTCGTGGACGGTTTACGATAGCACGTGCAATGGAAACACGTTGCTGCTCTCCCCCAGAAAGCTCTGCTGGAAGGAAACGTGCTTTATTTTTTAAGCCGACTTCATCCAGTACTTCGAGTACACGTGTACGGATCGATTTAGGAGATTCTTCAATAACTTCAAGTGCATAAGCGATATTTTCATAGACTGTCAACTTCGGTAAAAGTTTAAAGTCTTGGAAAACAACACCGATATCCCTCCTTAGAAACGGAACGCGCTTTTCTTTCATCTTATCTAATTCAATATCATTAATGATGATCTTACCGCTAGTAGGCTTTTCTTCCCGGTACATGAGCTTTATAAAAGTGGATTTCCCAGCTCCACTTTGACCTACGATATACACAAATTCACCTTGTTTTATCTCAACACTAATTCCATTAAGAGCCGCGACTCCATTTGGATATGTTTTATAAACATCTTCCATTAAAATCATATATGTATCACCTTTATAATTTTATATTTTTTTCTTCTGATTGAATGCTGCTTGAACATTAGTAGATTACTCTAGTTATTATAACATCAATATGCGAGTTTTTTAGACATAAAATTATTACATTTATATTTCAATGATAATTTCATGTAATCTTCCTTGTTAATTAAGGGGATTATGTCGTTGGAAGGATGTTCCAATGAAAAATTTCAGCAAAATAAAAAGTCCAGCTCACATTGTAAGCTAGACTTATTTCATCCATAACTTATTTTTGTTCTGACAACCATGATACTAGTGCATCAAGATCATCACCTGAAACATTTTGTGCTGGCATAGAACCTTTACCATTTACAATAATGTCTTCAATTTCTTCTGGAGAGTAGTCACTACCAACTGATTCTAGGCTTGGTCCTGCTCCACCAGATAAATCTGCACCGTGACACATTGCACAGTTCGCTTGGTAAACTTCTTCACCAGCTGCAGTATCTACTGCAGCGCCGTCATCCGTTGATTCTTCCGTACCTGTATCACCTGAATCAGCAGGCTCCTCTGTCGTGTCGTCTCCTCCACCACAAGCACCAAGTACAAGAACTGCTCCGAATAATACTGCTAATAACCATTTCTTCATGCAAAAATCCCCCATTCCAATTGAGTAATTTGAACATCAATAATATTATATCCTAATTACTCTAATATAAAACACAGATAACGACATAGTATGTGAACAATTACCAACAAATTCCTGACTATGCGAGTATTGGAAGGATACAATATTTTTTTATTTTATTGCATTTGCGAACGTAAATAAGCATCGATGAAGACGTCAATTCCACCGTCCATGACCGCTTGGGTATTACCTACCTCTTCATTCGTCCGATGATCTTTCACCATCGAATAAGGGTGGAAAACATATGAACGGATTTGACTTCCCCAACCAATTTCCTTTTGTTCACCGCGTAGTTTCGCTAATTCTTGCTCCTGTTTCTCTACTTCCAGTTGATAGAGCTTCGACTTCAGCATTTTCATTGCAGATTCACGGTTCTTGATTTGCGAGCGTTCGTTTTGACACGTTACGACAATATTTGTTGGTAAATGAGTCAGTCGTACTGCTGAGTCCGTTTTGTTGACATGCTGACCACCAGCACCACTCGCACGGTACGTATCGATTTTTATATCTTCATCACGCACTTCTATTTCCACATCTTCATCCATTTCTGGAGTTACATCACATGATACAAAAGATGTATGACGTCTTCCTGATGAATCAAATGGTGATATACGAACGAGACGATGTACACCTTTTTCTGTTTTCAAATATCCATAAGCATTATGACCTTTAATTAACAGGGTGACACTTTTTACTCCGGCTTCATCACCTGGTTGATAGTCCAATGTTTCAAGTTGAAAACCTTTTTGTTCAGCCCACCGCTGATACATTCTTAAAAGCATTTCTGCAAAATCTTGTGATTCCGTCCCTCCTGCACCAGGATGGAGCTCAAGAATCGCATTTTTAGCATCATAAGGTTCACTCAAAAGCATTTCAAGTTCAAAGTCACTGATCTTCACTAAGAATTCTTCAAGTTGATCATTTAAATCTTTGAACAATTCTTCATCTGCTTCTTCTTTAACTAACTCATAGGAAACCTCTAAGTCCTCCAAGGTTTCTTCTATATTCTCCAGTGATTCGACTTGGTGCTTCAGTCCATTTGACTCGTTGATAACTTTTTGTGCGCTCTGCTGATCATCCCAGAAAGTTGGGTTAGCCATCTCTTGCTCTAATTCGTTAATCCGCGCCCGCTTATTATCTAAGTCAAAGAGACCCCCTAAAGTCTTCAACACGTGAAGTTATTTTGTCTAATTCATTTCTGATTTCTGCTAAATCCATCATACATCACCTCATAAAAATTTGAATGATAAAAACTGTTTAATAGCACAAAAGCGGAAGCGCCCTTAAGCGATTTACGGTTAGACTGTTTCACAGGGATAAGAAATCACGGTGAATATGACCGTGGCTTACTTACCACTGATGAATTCCAGAAATTCCGATATTCGCTTGGGCGCGGATTGACATGTGAATTAGTAGAATTTTAAGCCACAGTCAGAAACTTATATACGCTATTGTCTTTAGGCTATTCTGTTAACCTTCTATTGAATCTTACCATGACAGTTTTTATATTTTTTACCACTGCCGCATGGGCATGGATCGTTACGTCCAACTCGGTTGTCTTTGACGATTGGTTTACGGACTTTTTTCTTACCATCTTGCCCACCATGTGCTGCAGTTGTGTCCTTCACTACTTCTTGTCGTTGCAAATTATCACGAATCTGAGCTTTCATTACAAACTTCGCAACTTCGTCTTCAATCGACTGGACCATAGCTTCAAACATTTGGAATCCTTCCATTTGATACTCGCGCAATGGGTCTGTTTGCCCATAAGCACGAAGATAGATCCCCTGACGCAACTGCTCCATTTGGTCGATATGATCCATCCATTTGGAATCAACCGTACGTAAAAGAATGACCTTTTCAAACTCTTGGAATTGTTCAGGTTCCAATTCTTCCCGTTTGGTGTCGTATGCTTTCTGAACCTTCTCCATAATGAGATCTATCA
The DNA here is from genome assembly GCF_023715655.1 of Oceanobacillus luteolus. Taxonomy (GTDB): domain Bacteria; phylum Bacillota; class Bacilli; order Bacillales; family Amphibacillaceae; genus Oceanobacillus; species Oceanobacillus luteolus. The sequence goes on from NZ_JAMBON010000009.1 coordinate 59,416, forward strand.
TCTCTTCCGGATCTTTGCCCTTCAAGTCATTAACTTCAATATCTTCCTTATTGAGTAAATTCGCATGAACATGTTCGATAATCGCTTCTAAATTCCAAAGTTCTTCATCGTCGTCCTGTGTATGAGAACCAACTACCCGCTCCACAGACGAACGAATCATGTTCATGATGATTTCAGTTAAACCATCTTTTGAGTCAATTACTTCGAAACGTTGTTTGTAGATGATTTCACGTTGTTCTCGAAGAACATCATCATAAGCAAGGATTGTTTTACGAGCATCAAAGTTATTTCCTTCCACACGCTTCTGTGCGGATTCAACTGCTTTTGAAATCATTTTACTTTCTAATGGCTGATCATCTTCCATTCCAAAGCGGTCCATCATGTTCCGTAGATTATCGGACCCGAAACGACGCATCAATTCATCTTCCATTGAAAGATAGAACTGAGTGACCCCTGGATCACCCTGACGGCCGGAACGACCTCGCAGCTGGTTATCAATACGACGGGACTCATGTCGCTCTGTCCCAATAACAGCAAGTCCCCCAAGTTCAAGAACACCTTCTCCAAGCTTGATGTCTGTCCCACGACCTGCCATATTAGTAGCAATTGTCACAGAACCTTTTTGCCCGGCATTTTCAATGATTTCCGCTTCTCTGTAATGGTTTTTCGCATTTAAGACTTCGTGACGAATACCAGCCTTTTTGAGCATTTTCGATATCAGTTCGGAAGTTTCTACGGCTACTGTACCTACAAGAACTGGTTGGCCCGCTTGGTTACGTTCTTTAATTTCTTCCACTACGGCACGGAACTTTGCTTCCATCGATTTGTAAATCAAATCTGGGCGGTCATCACGGATAATCGGTTTATTCGTAGGAATTACGATTACATCCATGTTATATATGTTACGGAATTCTTCTTCCTCTGTTTTTGCTGTACCTGTCATTCCAGATAATTTATTATACATCCGGAAATAGTTCTGGAAGGTAATAGAAGCAAGTGTCATACTTTCATTTTGAATTTGCAGACCTTCTTTTGCTTCAATTGCCTGGTGAAGCCCATCACTGTAACGGCGGCCTTTCATTTTCCGTCCGGTGAATTGGTCAATAATAACAACTTGTCCTTCCTCTACCATGTAGTCATCATCACGGTGCATAGCTACATGGGCTTTTAATGCTTGGTTAATATGATGAGTTAAAGAAACATGATCAAGATCGAATAAGTTCTCGATATTAAAGTATTTTTCGGCTTTGTTGATCCCTTCTTCTGTAAGCTGTACACCTTTTGTCTTCTCATCGTACGTATAATCACTTTCTTTATTCAGCGTCATAACAAAACCATTCGCCTGTGTATAAAGCGATGCAGATTTTTTTGCTGAGCCGGAAATGATCAATGGGGTCCTCGCTTCGTCAATCAGAATCGAGTCAACCTCGTCAATGATTGCAAAATTCAAGTTACGTTGCACCATTTGTTCTTTGTATAGGACCATATTATCTCTCAAATAGTCAAAGCCAAACTCATTGTTCGTTCCATAAGTTATATCTCGTTGGTACGCCTCACGTTTTTGTTCCTTTGTCATACTGTTAATATTTAAACCAACAGTTAAACCAAGGAATTCATAAAGCTCTCCCATTTCACGTGAATCACGTTCTGCCAAATATTCGTTTACGGTAATGACATGTACACCCTTACCTTCTAACGCATTCAGATAAGCAGGCATAGTGGAAGCGAGGGTTTTACCTTCCCCTGTCTTCATTTCAGCGATATTTCCACCATGCAAGGCTGTTGCACCCATCAGCTGAGAGCGGAAAGGACGCATACCTAAAACACGTCTTGACGCTTCTCGGACAACCGCATAAGCTTCGACAAGAAGGTCATCCAATGATTCACCATTTGCTATTCTATCTTTAAACTCATTTGTTTTGTTCTTTAAATCGTTATCTGATAGCTTTTCCACCTCTGGCTCAAGAGCTTCGATTTCATTCACTGTTTTCTCTATACGTTTAAGTTGTTTTTTATTACCATCACCAAAAATCCTAGTTAACAATCCTGCCATTTATATACGCTCCTCAATATAATCAATGCCTTTATAAACAATAATAACACTATCCAATTGTTGATGACAACCTAAACAAAGGCCGATATCGTAATTCCCTCAAGCATTCAAACAAGTTTGCATCCCAACATTTATCCTCGAATGGAAGAACAAAAAGAATAATCCGTTCATCTTAATGTAAATCATATGGAGAGGAATACACGCCCTACCTTCTCTAAAGGAAAAGCGTGATACTTCCATCAAAGATAGAAGCACCACGCTATTATAATAATTAACCTATCGAGTGATCTCTCGATAACTTGTTCATATTAACCAGATAGATCAGGCATGCGGCTCGATTAAACCGTATTTGCCATCATTTCGGCGATACACTACATTCGTATCACCTGATTCATCATTAGTAAAGACAAAGAAGGAGTGACCTAGCATATCCATTTGAAGTATCGCTTCCTGAGAGTCCATTGGCTTTAGATTAAAACGTTTTGTCCGTACAATTTCAAATTCATTGGAGTCATCATATTCTTCATTTTGAATTTCTTTCTCCATTTCTGCAAACACATGCTTTGGAGCACCATTTTGACGTGTTTTACGATTGATCTTCGTTTTATATTTACGGATTTGTCGTTCTAGTTTGTCCACTACCAAGTCCACAGCTGCGTATAAATCATCATGTGTAACTTCACCTCTTAGAAGCAGGTTAGTCATAGGAATTGTTACTTCAATGCGCTGCTCATCATTATAGACACTTAAATTTACATGAACATCGGTTGATGGAGTTGTTTCAAAGTACCGTTCGAGCTTGCTGATCTTCTTTTCTACATACTCTTTGATCGCTCCAGTAACCTCAATATTCTCACCACGAATGTTAAATCTCATAAAAGTGTCCTCCTTTATTCTTTATATATATATTATACTACTTTCCCCGCAACTTTACCTCCCGAAACGTTAAGAAAAAGTAAAGGCTTTCAAAAGAGACCACCGAAAACCTTGACATGACAAGCTTTAAAGAGTTTACAATATATTAATAAATTTTCTATTGTCTAATAAAATTTTGTCGATTTATAATCTTTTACATCGATACGACGCTGTTTATGCGATTTCCCAGGCAATATAAAAACAGTGTGCCGTCAGCACACTGTTTATAAATCATTTCTTTTTATCCAGGAAAGAGCCATCTGAAGAGGATACATTCTTATATGGATTTATATAAGATTGTTGAGTCTTCTTCTGTTTTTTCATTCGTTTCATCTCAAGCTTCAAATCTGAGAATATATGTTGCATCTTCGCTTGAATGTCAACGTTCATTCGAAAAATCCTCTCTCCTAAATGCTTTTCTTCATCCGTATACGGAGGGGAAATATGCTCCATATATTTCCCACGTTCTTCGATCAGCTCATTTAGTTGTTCAATGACAACTTCGCGTTCACCAGAAGATATCGGGTCCTCCAGCAGCTTCTGTAACTGTAGGGTAAGTTCGTGAACCTTTTTCAAATCATCTATCATATGCTAGGCCTTTGAGAAAATTTTTGCTTCCGGTGCTGCAATAGCACCTGCTTCCAAGTATCTCTGAATTCCGTCACTAACTCTAAGACATTTTCCAATTTCTCACGGCTGTTCTCAATATTGGCAGCTGTCAACTCACTAAGCATGAATTCGTATAAAGGTTGAAACTGTTTAGAGATCTCTACTTTTGGATCCAATGTAATCAATAGTTCTCGAATAATGTTTTGTGCTTTTTGGATGTTTCTGTTTTTAGCTTCATAATTATTGTCTTCTACATCTTTCATCGCTTGCTTAATGAACTTAATACAACCATTATATAACATTAACGTAAGTTCTCCGCCAGATGCCGTATTGACTGAGTTATTTTTATACGTTTGATAGGCTTTATTCATATCGTCTCACTCCTTTACCGCTACATATTTCCGCCAAAGCTCATTAACATAGCCGATTGGTTATTCATCATGGATATTGCTCGTTCCATTGCAGTAAACTGGCGCCAATATCTGTCTTCCACTTGTTTTAAGCGATCTTCAAATGCTTTGATACGGTCTTCGATTGATTCGAGTTGGCGTCCCATCGTGTAGGATTGGCTTGTTGAAGAACCTTTTCCAGCACGCTTGTCTATTTGATTAATTGTATTTTGCAGGGAATCTTCAAGACGCGTGAACAATCCACGAGAAGTCCCCTCTCCAGTACCAAACAGTAAGCTGTTTACATTTTCACCATTTTCTTCAAGTTGCTTCCTTAACTTTTCCTCATCAATTTCAAGTTTTCCACCATCGAGATAATTTTCTGTAGTGGTGATTCCGATATCAGCAAGCAAACTTATTGGTCCCGCCTCCGACATGGAAGATGACCAGATAGAACGATAATTTGTCAGAGAGGAAGAAAGGATTGGATCTCTCCGTAACAAGCCACTTTTAGCTTTTTCCTCCCACAGTTCGATTTCTTTTTCCGACATTTCTTCCATTTGTTCTTTTGTCAATGGAGGAAAATCCCGATATACAGGTTCATTTTGTAAATCATTCAAAGTCTCAACCACTTCATTGAACTTATCAACGATCTCTTTAATATTCTCAACGGCTTTGTCAGTGTCATGTGCTACAGTAAGTGTGACATTTTCATCCTTTGTTACGTCATGGAAATTGAAGGTGATCCCATTTAATGTATACTTATTTTCATTAGATTCCAATTCTACTACATCGTTATATGTAAACTTAGCATTTTTTGCATCAACCTTTTCATAAGTACCAGCTGAAAAGAGTTGTGTAAAGAAATCATCATTACCGCCGCTAAAAACAATTTCATCCTCATTTTCATTTAAATTATGAATTCCCGACCTTGTCGTTTCAATGACAAATGTTTCAGATTTTTCATCATAAAAAGCCTGAACATTTTTATCTGCATCAGAGATTTTTTTAGCGATTGTTTGAAGAGTATCCCCCTCTTCAATTGTGATTGATTTTTCATACATCCCTGCCTGAAAATCATTCTCCTTACTTGCTTCATCGTATGTCATGAAGATAAATTCTCCAGTTGGAATGGTAAAATCTTGTCCCGATAAATCAATCACATGCATCTCGCGGGAAGCAAGCTGCTCAACAGAAATCCTATAAGCCCCATTCCCAGCAGAGGATGATCCTGACGCAGTTATCGCACTTTCATTTGAAGACGAAACAATTTTTGGATTAACTGTACTACCGCCTATATTTAACCTTCTGTTTTCAATCAAACGTTCCAGTTCAAATATCTGTTTGTTGACATCTCGGAAGGCGTCACGTTGCCATTCCATTTTTGTTTTTTGTTGTTCCAGCTTATTTAATGGAATTCGTTCGGCATTCATCAGTTCCTTGATGATATTATCCGTATCAATTCCACTAGCTAGCCCACCTATACGCATTCTCTCACTTCCTTAAACTTTTCTATCTACAAGTAGTCCCATAAATTCCGCCATTGCCGCGTACATATCGAGGATTTTCTTAGGTGGAATTTCTTTGATCACTTCATCTGTGTTTGAATCAACGACGGTCACATAATATTTGTCGAGTTTATCATGTAATTCAAATTTTAAATTACGACGGACCGGTTCTAAAAAATTATTCAGTTTATCAACAGCTTCTTCTACCGACTCTGTTTTTAGCATCCCAAAGCCATCCAGTTTTTCATTAGTTTTTTCTTTTGCATTATAAGTCATTGTGGATCTTTCTGATGTCTGTACTTGATGTAGTATGTCACTTGGTGCGAAAGCCTGAGATCCAATTTTATCGATTGCCATCCCAACCATTCCCTTCCTATACCTACTATTACTATCGGTCAATTTTGATAGAATTCAAGACAAAATTGTATATTACTTATCAGTATGCGTATCTTTCATTAAATCCAATAAGTCGAGCGATAGATTTGCAGCAGCATTATTCTGCTCTTGAATATCAAGATAAATTTCTTTTCGGTAAATATCAACGGATTTAGGAGCAGCAATCCCCAATTTAATTTGATCCCCTTCAATACCTAGTATCTTAATTTCAATATCATCGCCGATTTGGATTGCTTCATTTTTCTTTCGAGTCAATACTAGCATGATTCGACCTCCCTTTTATCAGGAGTCAAGCTAGCTTTTGAAGAATATGTATCATCGTTTAAAATATATTGTTTCCCCATCAGTTGTTCTGTATTAATGATCACTGGTGCACGTAAATTAAGTGTACTATTTGAGAAAGGCTTGTTTAGAGTCACAATTGCATAAACAGCAACATCTTTTTCTTTATTAATTTGCAATGTAGTTAATAGCTCTTTTTCCAGTTTTATTTCATAGTTTTTATATATTAAATGTGGATTCGTTATAACAAAAGCAAGATCGCTCGTCTTTATAGACTGCAATAATTGAAAAGCAGCGTTGTTGGGCAAATCTAAAATAATAAATTCATTTTCATCCGGGAAGCCTGGAAGCCCATTTGGAAATTGAATAATCTTCCTTTGATCCACTTCGACATTTCCTAAATACTTTGTTGCTAATTGCATGCATTATTCTTCCTCTCAAGATTAGTTACGGTTCGATTACCGTTATTTTCAAATCATTTTTTTGTACAAGACTCGTTTCTACATCCCCAGGATGGTACGTAAATTGGGGAGAATTCGTTTCGGCTTGAATTTTTGGTCGATGGGTGGTCACATCAATCTGCACTTCAGCAGGTTGATAATCTAATTTCACAGAAAAATTGGAAGGAATAAAGGTAATGCCAAGTGCTTTCATTGGAGGATGTGTATTCCTCTTCGCCTGTGCGGCTATAACATTTCCACCATGTTCAATTTGCATAAGTTCTTTTCCTTCCCTAGCTCTTCTAGCAGTTCCTTCTTGGACAGCTTGCAGACCCTCCCGACTGAATCGGTCATTCCTTTCAAAAATGGACATCAGGTTCATATCCGCAAAGGCTTGCGTTTGATCAATTGTAAGCTTTCCAGGAACTGTACGAATGGTAACATCTGCTGGTCGTTGTTCCATATGAACTTTTGGAAGCTCTTGTTTTATCTCCAACTTTGCATCCGTCCGATTGATTGCTATTCTTGCAAATTGAGATTCCATTTGTAGTTGTGGGATTTTCACGCTTGCCGCCCCCTAGCTTAATCAGTAAATATCATCTGTAAGAAAAACCCTTAGAACCCCTATCATAAGGGCTAAGGGTTGGATTCATCTCTTATCTTAGAAAATCTAATAATGTAGGCTGCATGATCCGAGCGCCACTTGATAACGCGGCACGATGGATACTTTCCTGAGTGATTAGATTTGTAATGGTTTCAGCATAATTTATATCTTCATTTTTCGATAATGTTGATGTAGCGACAATCTCCTGTTTTGCAAGGCGATTTTCAATCAGTTCCAAACGATTCATTTTTGCACCTAAATCTGCTCGGGAATTGATAACATTATCGATGAAAATATCCATATCTGCGATGCTTTCATCCATATCTTCGTCAATTTCACCATTTAATTTGGCGATGAAATGATCAATCGTATCAAACAAACTCTCTTCACCGTTCATAAACACTTTGTTTCCATCAACGTTTGCCGCAAGCTCCGAATTCGTCGCTACTTTGATGATCACTTGACTATCATCAAATTCGACAACTATCGGCTCTGCATCTACATTTACAGGAGGTATATTCGTATTTGTTCCATTAAAGATATATTTATCATTTACTTTCATATTTGCTGTTTCAATTAAATCCGCTTTTATTTGCTCCACTTCTGCAGCTATACTTTTAAGTTCAGATTCTCCATACGTCCCATTACTCGCCTGTACTGCCAAGTAGCGAATTCTTTGCAATCCACTATTGATTTGGTCCAATGCCGAATCTGAATTATCGAGCCAGTTATGTACTTCATTTGTATTCCGTTGATATTGTTCCACTTGATGAAGTTCTGTACGAAACCCGATACCTTTCATTGCAGCTACAGGATCATCAGAAGGGCGGTTAAATTTTTTACCAGTATTAAGCTGATTAAAGTACTTATCCATTTCAGCATAACTTTGGTTTAAATTTCGTAGTAAATTGTTTGAAAGCATACTTTGTGTTACACGCATTTATTTATCCTACCTTCCTACAAGTCCCATATTGTTAATGATCCGATCCAATATTTCATCTGTCGCCGTCATGGTGCGGGCTGCTGCATTGTAAGCATGTTGGAATCGAATCAAGTTAGTCATTTCTTCGTCAAGTGACACAGAACTGACAGCTTGGCGATTACCATCTATTTGCGCTATTAATATACCAGTGTTTCTTTGCATACGTTCTGCATCTTCCACTTGTACAGCCAACGTTCCAATCAACTTGGAATAGTCACCTTTAATCCCCGCTTCTTCAAATACAGCCGCAAGTCTAAGAGCATTACTGCCATCCCCTGCCCCTGCTCCAGTCGCCGGGGAGGAAGCTGCGATTAAATCAGTATTACCGATAATAGCTGGATTCACGAACATTTCTCCTGTTTCTGAAACATCGAAGAAATCAATTCCCTCTCCAGCATCTGCACCTTCACGGTGAACCTTATTAAATTCATCTATAAAATGATCCCTAATCTGCAACAACTCTTGTTGAGTTTGGAAGATGTCTCCTTCTCCATCACCAAAGCCATAAGCCTGAATAAGCGAATTCAAAGTCCCTTTTGTTTCAAGTTCTGATTGTACAGAAAGCGATTCAGAACCAATTGTAATAGAGTTGACGAGTTCACTTTTATCATCGCTAAAACTTACAGAAATCTGAGCTGGAGTTTCTCCAGTCACACCATCTACGAGAGTAATTCCGTTAGACTTAATGATAGCGACACCGTTCTGGGCATTATTAGTATTTTGCGGAACATTGTCATCATGGTCATTCTTTCTAGAATCCACATATTCCACTTCAATTGGTAGAATACCTGATAATTGATCAATTAAAGTATCACGTCTGTCATATAAATCATTCGTTACATATCCATTTACTTCCAAAGCTTTGATTTGCTCGTTTATGCTTTGGATTTGATTCGTTATGATATTTGCAGTATTGACTGTTTGGGTAATTTCTTCTTTTAAATCTGTTCGAATCTGTGTTAGTGAATGATTTAAATAATTAAATGTATCACTTAATGCAATACCCCGCTGCGCAACTACTGAACGGGCACCGTCATTTGTAGGGTTTACCGCCAGATCCTGCAAAGAACTCCAAAATTGATCCATCACACTGGAAAGACCAGTTTCTTGAAGGTCGTTCAATACATCTTCTACACGACCTAATGCGTCTGCACGCTTTTCCCAATAACTTGCTAAACTATTCTCTCCTCGGAATTGTGTATCAAGAAACTGGTTTCTAATTCTTTCAATTGATCCAGCTTTCACACCCGTGCCGATTTGACCTGGGATTCCCATGCGGTTTTTCGCAGCAGCCGGCATAGCCGTATCGGCTTGAAAATTTACTCGTTGACGTGAGTATCCTTCCGTGTTTGCATTTGCGATATTATGACCTGTTGTATATAAAGCAGATTGCTGGGTGAACAATGCTTGCTTTGCCATTTCCAATCCGTGAAATGTACTCATATGCTGTAACTCCTTTATCATAAACCTTTTCTAGTTTTCTAGCTTTAAGACCATCCAGCATTTGTTATGCTTTAGAATCAAAAATGGACCGAGTTGGCGATTCCATATTCGGCTTATTGTTATTCGAATAATTCATATTCTTAAGGGATGGACTTAATAAATCCAAGGACAATTGGACAAATTGCATCGATTGGTCAATCAAAGCAAGGTTCAAATTCTCTTGAGCTTTTAAATCTGTCATTGCCTTTGTCAGTTCAATCGTAACTTTTTCGAGCTTTGTCCGCTCTTCTTCATTTGTAATTCGCTCTAAAATCAACGTGATTGTTGGGTCCGCTCCTGTTAACCCTTCTTTTTCAACCCATTCTCCTACCAGTTGCATCCGTCTTGTTTCCGCTTGTTCCAGTTTCCGTACAAGTTTCCTTTCACTCACTAGAACACTTTGCAGCTTCTCAACTTCTCCCTCTTTAATAACTTCCGTCTTTTGCTTGGAAAGTTTCAAAAGTTCCTGATGCAAACTTACTAATTCATTTAAAGCTTGTATAATTTTCTCCATGGACAACGAGGTCCTCCTTTAAATCGAAACATCACTTAGATTTGACTACTTGCTCCAGAAATCCATCATTTTTTGAGCTGTTTTTTCAACATCAACCTTGTATTCTCCAGTTGCTATTTGTTGTTTTATTTCTTGGACAACCGCTGCACGCTTCTCATGCGGTTTATCTTTGCCTTGAAGCTTAAAAGCTTCTTTGGAAATCTGCAGTTCATCAGATCTGTTTTCTGCTTTTTTCACGTCCATCTGTTTTTGCATCTGTTGTCTATATGGATTTAAATTTAAATGATTCGGTCCGTTTATTTTCATAAAGCTAACCTCCCAACACGATCATGAATATATATCATCAATATGATTTTTTTATATTACTATTAATATCGGCATGTTCACCGATTTGTGAAGGATTAATATTTATGTTTATCTACTGCAATGTACGTACTCTGGATTTTTTTACGATCTTCTTTATTTTGTTCTTCCTTCTCAAATGTAGCGAGGTCATTTTTCAATTCTTTCTGACAAGATTCACAAATATGTCCTGCTGATATATCCCTTCCACAGCGTTCGCATGGATATGCAAGGTTAGGGACATCTTTTGGCAAGAGCCGTTTTTCTCTCACGAATTTAATGATATATTCTTCTTTGACACCAGTTGCCTCTATAATCTCTAACATTGTAGCTAGTCTATTTTCACGAACTCGTAAAAAGTCATATACGGTATGAAATGCTTTCTCTTCTTCGTCATAGCAATTTTTACATATATCACGAATAGTTTTTGCGAATACTGTACCACAACGGCTACAGTTTGCTAATTCCGCCATAATTATTTCTCCTCTTTTAACCTTATTCTTATATTATATCAAATATATTAACCACGGATTAAAGTTAAAGCATAAACTTCAGGACAACCACTCTCTATCAATAATCTGGCAGCATGTCTTAAAGTTGTTCCAGTTGTATATATATCATCGACTAATAACACCGGATTTTTAACCATTTTCTCAAGAGAAAATGGATTTTTAGTTGTGATTCGATCTTTTCGTGACTTTTTAGACTGTTTTTCTCCATCTACTCTTTGTAGTAGCAGCTCTTGTCTTATCGGAAGAAAACCCGCAAGCATCTCTGCTTGATTGAAGCCCCGTTCCGTTATTCTCTCTTCACTTAACGGGATAGGGACTGCAATCAAGTTTTTCTTCTGTGTCGTGAACTTTTCAATAAAGGCAGCGTATACATATGGACGAAATACTTCACCCAAGACATAATCTCCACGATATTTCCATTTGGCAATGATTTCTTGAATGAAAGAATTATACTGAAAGACGGAATAGTTATATTCCAGCGGATCACTCTTAAATTGATTTCTCCACCATTCACAATCGGAGCATTGCTCAAACTCAGTCATACGGCTACACAACGAACACCGCTTCCCAGACAATTGTTGTAAACCAGAGAGGCAAGATTCACAAAATCCATTCTGTTTATTCAATATGAAAAAGTCACTCCAGCCAAGATTATTGTTTCTATCTTCCATGCACCATAAACAGTTCAACTAAAAACCCCCTCTTTTGTTCATCTGTTTGATTTGATAAATCGCTTCAAGCATTGCTTCTGTTTTCCCATCATGAAAAAACACCACTTCTCCATTCGGATCATTCGCATTTCTACCAGCCCGACCCGCTATTTGAACAAGAGCAGCTTCATCGAATACGTCATGTCCTGCATGAAAAATTGCAACATCCACCGATGGGAACGTGACTCCCCGCTCGAGGATTGTAGTCGTTAAAATAACCTTCAACTTTTTCTGGCGAAATGCCATTACTTTTTCTTCCCTTTTCTCATCAGAGGCATGGACAGCATCCAATTCGGTTTCATTGTTAATCAATCGGTGGGCAATGAACAAATCTAATAATGGAGTTTTTAATCGATTCACAAGATCAATGGTAGGCACAAATATGAGCAATTGTCTTTCGGGGTTGGTTCGTTTCAGCAGCCAAGGGAGGAAGCGACTTGGAGCTCTGGAAGCTGCTAAATCCTTCTGTAAGGAATAACACATCTTTAATGTCGGAATTGGCAGGGGGTGGCCATGGTAACGGACAGGTACGAATACATGAGGAAGTTTTTTCCTGTTGATGGCTTTCTTTAAGTTTTGTCTCGGGGTTGCGGTGAGATAGATGGTAGTACCATTTTGTTTGGCAGCACGCTTTTGGGCAAAAGGCAAGGAAGGATCTGCATGAAATGGAAATGCATCGACTTCATCAACGATCATGACATCGAAAGCCGATTGATACCTAAGTAGCTGATGGGTTGTGGCGATGACAAATTGTGCATCTTTCCCTTTATCTTCATTCCCACCATACAAAGCTTGAATGGACACTCCCTCGAAAGCTTGGAGTAGTCTCGGTTTTAGTTCTCTGACAACATCTGCCCTTGGAGTAGCAAGGCAGACACGCATTCCTCTTTCTAAAGCTTTCGATATTCCCGGAAAAAGCATCTCCGTCTTTCCTGCACCACATACAGCCCATACGAGAATTTCCTTTTCTTGATTGATAATCGCAGTCTTGATACGGTTGGCAGCTTTTTCTTGTGCCGTTGTTAATGTCCCCTCCCAAGAACTGGGATTTTGATGTGTCGGCCATATAGCTGGAGGACCAATCCAATAGTATAGAGATTCACATTCCATCACCCGCCCCATTTCAATACATTTTCTGCAGTATAGGTGGGTACGGGAACATTTTTTACAGGGAATTTCAGCAAAATAGCGGTTATCCTTATTGCCACAGCGCTTGCATGTAGTGGTAAGTAAAGTTTTGGTAATAGCAGGTTTTGTATCGAGGAGTTTCTTTGAAAGAAGTAATTCAATCATCGTGGATTTGAAGGGAATTTCTTCAATACGAAGCAACTTGCCATCTAACACGGTGGCAAGCTCGCTAAAGTTTTCCATTATGTTTTGCTGCATGAACGGTATCATCCTTTCTATTCTAATACGACACCGGAAAACTCACCTGTCAACACCGTTTTTGAATGTTGGTTGTCACATGTGAACGTCGCACGTATAGCCATACGATTCGTTTTCACTCTCTCGTATCTTTCAATCTTAACCATGCAAGTTATTGTATCTCCAGTATACACAGGTCGTAAGAAATTAAAATTCATATTACTGGCAAGCACATCATGATCGCCTCCAATCTTTGTTGGTAATGTGGCGGTCAACAATCCTTGAACAACCAATCTGCCTTGGTTGTCTTCTGATATGTGATGTTTCCCTTCATCCTGTGAAATCTCCGTAAAACGTTCGACATCCCTTTTTGTAAATTGTCTTTCAAATGTAATAACTTCTCCTACTCGCAGCACTGTATCCCTCCTGACAACAGAATAATTTGGTAAGAATATGATAACGCATACAAAAGAGGAAGTAAATCGTAAAGTGAGAATTGGAATGAAATGTTACCTACAAACAACAAACAGCCTAACGATAATCGTTAAGCTGTTTTATTAGGCTTATATTAAAATAAAAATTAGACCAATATCGATTAAATTATTTCTCGTACCAACCTACACCAATGGCTCCTTCACCAAGGTGCGTGCCAATAACTGGACCAAAATAAGAAATGGATGTCTCAATGTCTGGATATTTTGCTTTAAACTCGGCTTCCAGATTGATTGCCGCTTGTTCATCATTTGCATGAATAAAGGATACTTTCAAATCTTTCCCTTGCTGAGCATCCTCTTCCAACATACTCATAATACGATTTATTGCTTTTTTTCGTGTACGGATCTTCTCAAATGCGACAATTTGTTTATCGACAAAATGGAGGATTGGTTTCACTTGCAACAGACTCCCAACAACCGCTTGAGCATTGGATAATCTTCCGCCACGGGTTAGGTTTGTCAAATCATCGACCATGAAATATGCCCGCATCGATTGTTTCATTTCATCTAAACGAGCAATGATTTCTTCTGGTGTTTTATTTTGCTTTGCCAGTTTTACCGCTTCATAGCAATAGAAAGCTTGGACTATGCAGCTTGCTTCAGAGTCATAGGCATATAGTTTAATATCATCGACCATTTGACCAGCACTGACCACAGCTTGGTACGTTCCACTGATTCCACTGGAAAGATGGACAGAAATAACTGCATCATAATCCTCGGCCAACTGCTCCAACTTCTGTGCTACATAACCGATGGATGGTTGTGAAGTCGTAGGCAGTTCCTTATGCTCCTTCAACTTTTGATAAAATTCTTTTGAAGTGATATCCAGTTCTTCACGGTAGGATTCATCATCAAACACAACACTTAAAGGTACCATATGTATGTTCAGCTCTTCGCGGATTTTCTCAGGTATATACGCCGTACTATCAGTCATTACAGCAATTCTCATTATTAACCTTCTCCTTATACATTCATTTATTCCTTCCAATCACCTGTTGGTAGCATTACGTTCGGACGTATGACATATATTTTACCTGAAATCTATAAATAAAGCATTATTCATCACGAAAATAATTGCAGGAGGTTTGTATGAACTGTACTAAAAAAATAAATAACCCCCATCAATATTGAGGGGGGTTATCTGTAATATTACAATACTTCTACCCAGCCATTTTTTATCGCTGTTACAACAGCTTGGGTACGGTCATTCACGTTCATTTTCTGTAAAATATTACTAACATGGTTTTTCACTGTTTTTTCACTGATATATAATGTTTCTGCTACAGCACGGTTGCTCTTCCCATCTGCAAGAAGCTGGAGAACTTGGCATTCCCTTTTCGTTAATAGATGAAGCGGCTTACGATATTCAACCACTCGATCTGATGAGCCAGACGCCACACTTTCTGATGAAAGACGACGGTATTCCTTCACTAGATTATGAGTAACTTTAGGGTGTAGGTAAGAACCACCTTCACTTACTACACGAATCGCTTCAATCAAGGAATCCGAATCCATCTCTTTTAACAGATATCCTTGTGCACCTGTTTTCAATGCATGCGTTACGTAATTTTCATCGTCATGGATAGACAGAATGATAATTTTTGTTTCTGGGAAATAGCGAACAAGATCACCAGTTGCTTCAATTCCGTTGATGTTCGGCATATTTATGTCCATCAAAACAACATCTGGATTGTTTTCTTTCACCAATTTTGCTGCATCTGTACCATCGTCACCTTCTGCTACTACTTCAAAAGATGGTTCGAATTCTAATATTCTTTTAACTCCCTCGCGAAATAGCTTATGATCATCAATTAGTACTACTTTGATTACTTTCTCATTTGTCATCTGTTCTTCCTCCCGATAATCAAATACTTCTAATTTCCCCTGTTTAATAAGTGCACTATTAGTCTGTGATGATATAGGGAACTCGAATGATGATGGTAGTGCCCGCATTAAGTTCAGATTTTATGTCTATATCACCACTGAGCATGTCTACTCTTTCTTTCATGCCAACAAGTCCAAAAGAGTCCTCTTTCTTTATATTTACATCGAACCCTTTTCCATTATCTTTAACAATCATAACAACATTTTCTCTTTGGATCTGTAATTTAATTTGAATAAGTTTTGGATCTGCATGTTTAATTGCATTTTGTACAGATTCCTGCATCAAACGAAATAGTGCTACCTCATACTTGTGATGCAATCTTTTTTCTTCCCCAATAACGACAAAATCAATTTCAATATCATGGTAATCTATTAGATTCCCTATATATTTACGGATTGTTGGTATTAGTCCTAAATCATCAAGAGCCATCGGACGCAGGTCATAAATAATCTTTCTAACCTCGTATAGGGAGGTCCTGATCATTTTTCGAACACTGTGGATCTCTGCTACTGCCGCCTCAACGGATTCTTGATTTAGCGAGCGTTCAATGATTTCTGAACGGAGGAGGATATTAGCAAGCATTTGAGCAGGACCGTCATGGATTTCCCGAGATAATCTTCTTCGCTCCTCTTCTTGAGCTTCAATGATTTTCAGACCAAATGCTTGTTTCTCTTTCGCTGATTCAATGAGTTCATTGACCTGGCTGAAATCTTCTTCAAGATAATTCTCGATGACGGAAATTTTACTTGTAATTCCCTCTGCTCGATTAATTGTATCATATAAACTAATAAGCCGCCGTTCGATATCATCGCGTTTCTTTCTTAAATTTTCTTCCTTTTCCCTCAACATAATGAGCTCTGTCTGTAGATTATGTGTGTCTTCATATACTTGATGAATATCACGTTCTGTGTATCTTTCAAACTCTTTACTCACTTCGGCAAGACGCTTCCTGGAGGCACGTACTTTCCTTTCTAAGCTGTCTCCCTCATTTATGTATTGTAAAACGAGCCGCTTTGTTTCCTCCAACTCGATTTGTAGGGTATCATACTCGTGGCGAGCATGCTCACTTATGTTGAAGATTTCGTTTTTGCTGCTTTTGACGACGCGTACCATTTCATCGATAATATAATCGATTGCTTTTTCCCCCGTCTTCAGAGTCAACGCTACCACCACCCTATATGCTATAATATACGAGACCCATTTCAATTTTCATGGGGTCTATTCCCTATTTTGGTATAATTCACCTGAATTTATCCTGATTTATACCAGTATCTTGAGTACCACAAAAGAAAAAACTCGCCCTAACTAGTTCATTTATAGGAGTGATTTAATGCTACCATATTATTATACTGTAAAACAAGAAGGACAAGATGAAATCATTATTCAGAAGTCTAGATTTATCGGTTACGTCCGCCGTGTTGAAACCGAAGAAGAAGCACTCGCCTTCATCCAGGAGATAAAGAAAAAACATCATGACGCAACTCATAACTGTTCCTGTTATATGATTGGGGAGCATGATCAAATCCAAAAGGCAAATGACGATGGTGAACCGAGCGGTACTGCTGGTGTTCCTATGCTGGAAGTACTGAAGAAACAAAATCTGAAGGATACTGCCGTTGTAGTCACCCGTTACTTTGGAGGCATTAAACTAGGCGCAGGAGGTTTGATACGTGCCTATGGCAACACGACAAGCCAGGCAATCAAAACAACAGGAATCGTAAAACGAGTACTCATGCAAGGCTTTTCTGTAACTGTTGATTATGGATTACTTGGCAAATTGGAAAATGTCCTCCGGCAATCAGACCATATATTAGAGACCATTAACTATCTGGAAAACGTCGAATTTGTTGTATACGTTGAAGTGGACGAGGCAGATAATTTCAATGACTGGATCGTCGATTTAACGAATGGCCAGGCCACCATCCAATTAATCGACCAGAAGTATGTGGAAATTGATGTAGAAAGTACAAGTGAGTAAGCAGAAAAGAACTTTGGTATCTCTATAATAAAAAAACTACATTCTAGATAACTAGAATGTAGTTTTTATTTATTTCACCAAACGCTGTTGTGGTTTCACACCAATATTATTGGTAAGTTCATTCACTAATGTGCGAATCAAGTCTTCTGATGTTTGAATTTTTTCATTTTCAGTTGCATCAATTACTTTTTTCAACATATTCTTGTACCGTTCTTGCTCACCCATAACTCTATTCCCGCCTTTTCATACTTTCCGTTCTAGTGTTTGTAAGCTTTCTAGTAGGTAGTAGAGAAAATGTGGAAGCTTACGTTACAAATAACGCAGTCTATATTTCTATTATTTCCTAAAGGACATTATACAACGAGATTCATAGAAAATCATCTATTTTCACGAAAAAATTTAAAAATCGACAAAATCCCTATCGCACCTAGCGCCCCAAGACAATCAAGCACCACATCTCCAGCATATGGAGTTCGATTCGGTGTAAACCCTTGATGAATTTCGTCCATAATAGCATATGCAGCTGTAAGGAAAAAGGAAAGTATTATCTGCTTGTACCATAGTATATCGGTTGTTTTACCCAGAGCATATTTAAATAATAAAGTAAGGATGAGAAAAACTAATACATGAGCTGATTTTCTAATAAAAAATTCCACCAACCCTGCAGCGCCATGGGTTTCCAAACTGACTGGCGATCCATTATATGTAAAGTAAATACCTTCCAAGTATGGTTCTATAAATGAAAAATTAATCAGATCACCCAGAAGTGGCTTCATGTCCTGGTTGTCGTATGGAGTAGCAGATGAGTAAAATATAATTCCCATCCAGATTATTGGCAGCAGCCAATATAAATACGGTTTACGCATGACTCACGTCTCCTATATACAAAGTAAAAAACCACAGTATCTTATACTATGGTTTCA
Source organism: Oceanobacillus luteolus (assembly GCF_023715655.1). GTDB lineage: Bacteria > Bacillota > Bacilli > Bacillales > Amphibacillaceae > Oceanobacillus > Oceanobacillus luteolus. Next base: position 77,799 of record NZ_JAMBON010000009.1, read on the forward strand.
AAATCTCCCATCCAATAAGGAAGGAAATGGCTATTCAACCCATTTCCTGTTCTTTTCGCCATCTATAAAATTCCAAGTAATCTTTAAAATCTTTTTTGGAAACTCCCGATTGCATGGCTTCTCTAACCATCTCCAACCATTCGGTATCCAGGTCTTCTATGTTTACTTCCTCTCCATCATAGAGAAGATCGTTCACCGAAACTTCTAATGCCTCACTTACTTTCTCAATGAACTGAATGGATGGGTTTGTTTGCTTATTCCGCTCAATCGAGCTTAAATAAGATTTTGCTACTCCTGCTTTTTCGGCTAGTTCCGTTATGGACATTTTTTGATCTTTCCGTATTGTTTTAATTCGTTCACCAAGCAAACCCACTCACCTACTTTTTAGAAAAATTATATCATATTCTAGGTGAGTAGTTCTATATATAGTACAAATTATTAAACAATTTATGCCCCTTCCTTAGATGATTGTAAAAACAAACGAATCTCCTCAACTGTCATTCCTATTTTTTTTGCTTCTTTGATTAGTACAACCCAGTCATAATCCAGTTTCAGCTCAACAGACAATTTCTCCAATTCGTTCTTCCCCCATTTACAATCTCAGGTAATCCAGCCGTCTTAGCTTTTTTTGCTTTAGACCTGTGACTTTGCGCCCCTACCTTTCAGTAGGTTTGCCATTTTCTGAGGATTCATTTTACTAACTAAGACTATCATACTATAAATTCTACTTAATTTGGATGACTTGTTTTGTCGTATTGATTCTAGTTTTGAGGAATAAAAATTCTACATTTTTCTTGCGCTTCTCACCTTGAGCCTTAATTGTATGAGCAAGCTTATAATGCCTCCTACCGCAATCAGCAAAGCACCAAATACGATGAAGGAGAACATATTTGTAGCAGTTTTCGGTAAAACTCCTCCACTACCATCCCCACCACTGTCAATGGTTCCTGTAATCCCCTCGGTCTTACTTTCATTGCTGTCAACAGCTTCTGCAGTATAGTAAATAGTGAATTGGGCGTCTAATCCTTGAAAATCATTACCGAGATGATGTGGAAAACGGACAATGTATTCTAATTCATCTTCTTCATTAGGTGATAGGATGCGAGGTGAAAATCCGGCGAACTCTGAAAGTTTGCCATTGTACAGTTCTGTATCATCATCCCATACTTCTAATAACAATTCGTTGTACAGTTTTGTATCCTCGCTTTCAGATTTAACTGAAGTTGAATACTCAAATTCAATATTTCCACTGTTCTTTATGGTCGTTGTTCTCGGCGCCCAATCCCCTGGTTTCATATTGCTGATGTCAAATAATTTATCTGCTGGCAACACGTCTATGGATAACCTTTCTTCAGCTGAGACGGAATTTGCATGTAACAACATACTAAATAGAACAATAAAAATTAATAGATAGGATTTATAACTTCTAATATTCATATGCATCTTCCTTTTTAGGAATTTGTTGCATCCGTTGAAATCTTCTTTTGATCATCCAACTGTCTAATCGCTCTCCATATTGTAAAAATGGAATATGCCAACATTAAAAATCCAGGAATAATAAGGAATGCTATAGCACCCTTTGGTGATTGTGCAAAGGAAGAAATATAACCGATATAAGGGATAGTAAACCCTTCATATACAGCGATTACATTCTCGGCAAGTACTGGGCTTGTATCAGGTGCGTTGTTATTATCCCCTTTTGTCGTGTAAGTAATATTCTCACCACTGCCAGAAACTTCGATGATTCTATGAGTTACTAATTTGTCTTCGGATTCCATGAACGTAATAACATCATCTTTTTTCAGATTATATTTTGTTTCACCATCAATTGGTTTAACTGCAATAATTGAACCTGTTTGGATGTCAGGCTCCATGGAACCAGATAGGACTGTTTTTAATTGATAACCAAAAACTTCTGGCTCTCCACCTGAGGCTTTGTTGATCACAACTAAGACTAAAACTGCAATTAGAGCGACCATTAATACAGTAGATACGATTCGATTCACCCATTTAAATAATGTTCTTTTTTTCATTTCTCTTCCCCCTCCTTAACTTCATCTTTCGTTTCATCGCCTGATAAGACTTCACTATCTTCTTGCTCTGCAGGCGGAACTGTATCTTTTCCAGACTCCGTTATTTCTGCTTCGCTTTCCTTCTTTTCTTCTGGCTGCTGCCCCTGTTCAACCTCTGTATTGTTGTCTTCTTTATTTTCACTAGTATCTTGTTCTTTCACTTTTTCTTGGTTTGGCTCGTTCTTTTCAGCATCTTCAGTGCTTTGTTCCGGTGCAGATTTGTGGTCCTCATTTGATTTCTCTTTCACATTGTCTGTTTTTTGGCCGGATCCACAATCTACTTTAATTTCAAAACTCCACGTCTCCATTTCGCCATCTACTGTTTCATACTTAGCCACAAATGCATATCTACCTGGCTCTTCCGCCGTAAATTTCAATTCCTCTGTCTGATTCTTTTTAAGTGCTGGAATACTTCCTTCACCAACTTTTTCTCCGTGTTTTTTAGGATTAGCTTTATGGTAATAAACCTCGTAAGATGCTGCATCGTTCATATCTTCTTTACCTTTATTTTTAATCGTTCTCTTTACCTCAAAAGGGCCACATGCATCAAAATTAGAGTTCCCTTTTTCCGTAAATACCAATTGATAGTCTACAGGCCAATACCCAGACTCTATCTTTCCTGCAGGACTGGTTGCATCAGAAAAGACAGCAGAAGTATTGGATGTAAAATGCATAATAGAGAACAGTAGCAGATACCAAATTAAAATAATTTTCGTCGTAAACCAAAAACCCCGGTATTTTGATCTGAATTTTCGTAAACGGCTTTGCCTCATAAAAGATCTCCGTCCTTTAAATGACTTTTACATTCTTATGTGTAGTCCTAAAAATATTAATCTAACATACTTAGGACTGCACACAATGCAGTCCGTGCGATTATCATTTGCTTTCTTCTACTTCTTGCACCGCTTCAAATGTCCAATTTAAATCCAGCCTGTTGCCTTGATATTTGTTTTGATTTTCTGTTTCTATAAACTCAAATATCACTTCAATTTCTACATTATTGTTTGGTTTAATATCAGTAATTAATAATGCAGGTGAATTCGCTTTATTTTTAATCGCATCAATTTGATGTAGAGTTCTATCAGTTAATTGAGTATTTATTACACCATTTACTTTCAACTCTTTAATTTTAATCTGACTGCCGAAATCATTTGGTTTATCATCTTTGTCGAAAGATTCATACGCGGAATTAAGAAAAAGCTTCCCGATATTTAATGTCCCGTCATTTACTAATTGAAAAGTATATTTTTCAAAAATATCTCCAGGCTTTTTATCTTTAAAATTGAAATAGAACCCCTCAGAATCTGATGTATTCTTGATTCCAAGATCAATTGTCCCTGACATGATTTGATTTTGAGTACTAACATCATCACTAAAATATGCAACAGTACCTCCACTGATCAACGACATCCCCACTAATCCGGTTACCATTCCCAATATGATATTTTTCTTAATACTCACGGGACCCCTCCTGATTGATTTCGATTTATTAATATTTTTTCTATGTTTTGATATTAATGGATTACTATATGTAGGAAGAGAAGAGGTTCATACCTCTTCTCTATTTGTATTTAAAGCGTTATCTAGATTCACCTGGAGTTTGGTGTGCAGTGAATGTCCACTCTAGCTCAAGTGCATCGCCTTGGAACTCGTTTTGGTCTGCACCGTTATCGACAAATTCAAATGCTACGTACATTTGGTCGCTTGTTCCAGCTGCTAAACCATCCCCTTCACCACTCAAACCAAGTAGGTGTGTGATCCAGTGTTGAAGATTTTCTACTGCATCAGGTGTCATGTTTTGAAGGTCATACAGGGTAGTTTCAGAAATAACATCATTGTAATCTCCAATAACCCAACCATTACCTGTCTTATCTGCGTTCTCTAGGAACAATACTTTGATATGTTTACCGAAATCATCAACATTGTCACCTTTTGCATCAATTACGTTGTATGCAGTAGCAAGGTCAATTGTAGAAATATCCAATGAACCGTTATTCTCTAGAACAAACTCACGAACCATAGTATCTCCCGGTTTTAAATTATCCACATCAATTACTACAGATGGGTTAACTGCTAAATCCAACGTACCTGCAGCAAATGTATTGTTCGAAACTTCTGTATCACTGAAATAAGCAAATGTTCCTCCACCGATTAAAGCCATCCCGATTAGCGCTGTTCCTACACCTGACATTAATTTTTTCTTTAGACTCATTATAAAATTCCTCCCCAATTAGTATAATTTTATTATTTCTTCCCCATAAAGCACTTTCTTCTTTGTCTCATCTATGTTGCTTGTTTCTTTGTCCCCCCTCCTTATGTATTAACGCGGTTGTTCTTTTTCGAGATAACCTCAGTGCTTTATAACGAACAACTTAGTCGTAGTATATTGCACTTTCTCAAAATAGGAAAACCTCAAAAACAGCCGTTTGTTCTATATATTGAACAATTATCTCTTGTTTTCTTTTATTTTCTTTAAATTACTAAGTTTTTAATATTTTTTACATCTTCTGTTCTTTATCATAAACCTAAATAGTATACTCTAGACGGGGAATCTTTAAACTAGTAAGGAAACATTGAAACTAGTCCCTTTTCTATTCCATTTAAAAGGTATATACTAAAGCTAACGTTACTAATGAGGTGACATGGATGAAATTTATATCATACGTATTAATGATTGTCGGGGTCGGCTTCCTAGCCTTTGGAGGATACCAATGGTATATGACTACAAGTGCCCAGAGCGAAGCTGCTTCAGAGGCGCAAGCACTAATCGCTGAACGGAATGCGATTAGCGCCGAGGATGATTTTGATCCATTGGAAGCTGCAAAAAACTTTAACCCCGAAATGGGAGAAACGGCCGGTATTCTACATATTCCGAAGCTAGAGGCTGATTTACCGATTATTGAAGGTACACATGAAGATGAATTGGAACGCGGTGTTGGCCATTACCAAGGAACTGCCTACCCTCTTCAAAATGAACAAATCGTCCTTTCAGGACATCGGGATACAGTCTTTCGTGAAATGGGTGAGTTGGAAATTGGTGATCATTTAGTTGTGCAAATGGAATATGGTGATTTCACTTATGAAATAACAGAAACGAAAATAGTAAGCGCAGATGATCGTACAATCATTGTTCCACATCATGAGGAAGTTCTTACTCTTACAACTTGTTATCCATTCAACTTCATTGGGTATGCACCAGATCGTTACATCATTTATGCCTATCCGGTAGAAAATCAAGATGATTAGATTCATCTTGATTTTTTTTGGTTATTTATAGTACCTTTGCAGTTAATTAGCTAAAATTCTACATTTTTTACCATAAACCATGCAAATTTAAATGGACTAAATTGACTATATCGGATATAATTTTATACAGTAAAGTCGTCTGAAGGTAATGGAATACGAGAAGATTACACATAAGAGGAGAAATTCAATTGGTATCGAGAATGCAAAGAAAAAAGAAACGTAAATGGCCATACTGGGTTGGGGGAATCTTATTAGCTATCATTCTGGCAGTAGGTGGAATTGGGTTTTACGTCTATAGTCAGCTCGGCAGCGCGGTAGATACGATGCATACCCCTCTTGCCCGTGATGAAGATCCCGAACGTCAAAAGCAAATCAAACAAATTTTTGATTCAAAAGATTCATTGAACGTTCTGTTACTTGGGGTGGATGAACGCCCAGGAGACAAAGGACGCTCGGATACGATGATTCTCATGTCTTTAAACCCGAAAACAAATTCCATGATCATGTTGAGTATTCCCCGTGATACTTACGTGAATATTCCAGGACGTGGCATGGATAAAATTAACCATGCGTACGCTTTCGGGGGAGTAGAGTTGGCAGTGGAGACGGTGGAGAAGACTTTCGATATCCCGGTCCACATCTATTCCCGCGTGAATATGGAAGGATTCAAACAAGGTATTGATGCACTTGGCGGGGTTACAGTAAATAATACCCAAAGCTTCTCTCAAGGTGGTTCCACTTTCGCTGAAGGTCCGATTCATCTGGATGGTGAACAAGCTCTCGATTATATCCGAATGAGAAAAAAAGATCCGCGTGGTGATATGGGACGTAATGAGAGACAGCGTGCAGTGATTACAGCAGCAATGGAAAAAGGAGCCAGCTTCTCCAGCATTACGAAGTTTGGTGAAATCCTTGATATTTTAGGCGGAAATGTCCAAACGGACTTGGACATGGATAAGATACAAACACTTTTCACAGGCTACCTCGGAACAAGACATAACATCCAAACGCTTGAATTGGAAGGTTCAGGTTCCACGATAAATGGTGTATGGTATTATGTAGTACCTGATTCAGAATTCAATCGAATCCATACAGAAATTACAAATCATATGCAAGGTTAATTCAACGCCCGAGGAGCAGATCCTTGGGTGTTAATTTTTGCTTAGAGCAAATGTTAACTGCCGTAAGTTTACTTTGATAATCTTCTCCAACCATTAGCAAGTAAATGATTGACATATTCTTCAAAAGGTATATCCTCTAATTCCAACATTAATGGACTCAAAGATACATAGCACTCATTCCGCTCATAGTCTACCGTCACTTTTACAACTTCATATCCGTTATGGTATTTAGAATGGAACCCTGAATCATGGATAATATCTCCCTTAACAGGACGAAAATCCGATTCAAACTCTTTTGTAAATGCCTCTCCTTGTTTCTGATTATTTGTAACGGACGTCACAAAAACAATTAATTTTATATTCATCAATATTTCCCCTTATCAACGAAATGTACTTTTTACACTGTATCCTAAATATGCATTATATACAAGATAAAAAGGAGCAGATTCATCCGCTCCTTTCATTCACCATTTATCTTTATCCATATACTCTTTTATTTTCCGTTCTTCCCATTCAGCACCAAAGATTCCACCAGAAAAAACCGAGAGCGCATGAGCTACCAAGCCAATCCCCCATCCTAGCAAGGGATAAATAAACCACCAGTGTTCCGTTGATGTAAAGAAATTAAGCAAGAATAAGAAACTATTGACAATGACATATATGATTAAATGCTGATAAAAATCCCGCAACTCCCGAACTCTTTTTCGAGCCCGTTCATACCTTTCTTCACCATCCATTTTCCACCCTCCTTTTGTTTCTGATCTACCGGTCCATCCTGAATCATTAAAACAATCTTCGTCCATAATCAGAATCTTCTTTACTGTATATTATCAAATTTATCTACGGAAGTAACCAATATAATTACCTAAATTCTTCAAATTAATTGCTATATACTCCACTTACAAGATGATATAATATTTGTAGAAAGTCTTACGGGGGGAGATATTAGAAAATGAAGCGAGTAATTTTTTTGCTTGTCGCGCTTTTGCTTTTAGCTGCATGTTCAGAAAAGGAACAGGTTACTCCAAATGAACGTTTCAAGGAATTTGCTTCGATATGGAGTAAACAAGAGTTTGATCAAATGTTTAATATGTTCAGTACAGAAACAAAAGAAAAAATAACAGAAGAAGAATCTATACAGCGATATGAAAAGATTTATAATGATTTGAGCATCGAAAACGTACATATTTCATTTGATGAACTGACGGAAGAGGAACTGGATGAATTGAAAAAAGAAGAAAATCCGAGTGTCACCCTTCCTTTCACAGTGGAAATGGATTCGTTTGCAGGGCCGATCAGCTTCGAATATGAAGCTACTCTAGTTCAAGAACTCGTTAATGAAGAAGAGGATGAATATAATTGGTTCGTAAACTGGGATGCCGGCTTTATTCACCCAGAACTTGTAGATGGTGGAGAAATCGGAATTGAAACGATCGAGCCGGTACGCGGTGAAATTCTTGACCGTAATCAGATACCGCTGGCCATCAATGACACAGTTTATCAAATCGGGATTAAGCCTGAGGACTTGGTCAATCCAGAACAAGCGAAACAGCAAATCGCCGATATACTTAATATAAAGAAAGAAAAAATTGATGATGCTTTAAGTGCAGGTTGGGTCCAGGATGATCTATTCGTACCAATTGCGACAATTTTACCAACTGATGAAGCATATGAACAGGTGATGGCAATTCCAGGAGTTCAACGCAAAGAAATGACCGGACGGATTTACCCGGGTGAAGAAGCGACAGCTCATTTAGTCGGCTATATCGGCGACATCACTGCTGAAAAATTGGAAGAATTAGAGAGTGACGAATACGGACCGAATGATAAAATCGGCATCCGTGGTTTGGAAAGTTGGTATGAGGAACGACTTAAAGGTAAACGGGGCGTAAAAATATTCATTAAGAAAGAAGATAGTGAAGATGTCGTTATAGCCGAAAAACCCGTGGAAAATGGAGAGACGATTCAACTGACGATTGATATCAACATCCAAGAAAAAATTTACAACAGTTATAAAGACGATTCAGGTACAACTGCTGCAATCGATCCTAAAACTGGTGAGACCTTAGCTCTTGTTAGTGCTCCCGCATTCGATCCGAATGAAGTGTTGTACGGGACGTCAGGAGATGCATGGGATGACCCAAACGACCAAGACCCTAGTCTAAATCGCTTTGCAGCGACATTCGCGCCAGGCTCTGTTTTAAAACCAATAACTGCAGCAGCTGGGATAAACATCGGAACATTAGATCCTGAAGAAGGGTTTGAAATCGAAGGAAAACATTGGAGCAAGGGTAAAGGTTGGGGCGATTACCAAGTCACAAGGGTTTCCTTATCCAATGGTCCAGTTGATTTGAAAGATGCCCTCGTCCGATCCGATAATATTTACTTTGCGATGCAGGCTTTGGAAATGGGCAGTGAAGCCTTTATCGAAGAATTTAAACAGTTTGGATTTGAGGAAGACTTTCCATATGAGTATCCGATACCAGCATCCACCATTTCGAGTACGGGAGAGATAAACGATGAAGTGCTGCTTGCGAACTCCAGTTATGGTCAAGGAGAACTTGAGATGAGCGCTCTCCACTTAGCAACGGCTTATACTGTATTTTTAAACGGTGGAGACATGCTAAAGCCAACCCTACTCTTAAGTGAAGATACAGGCCAGATTTGGAAAGAGGATTTACTGTCAGAAGAAGAAGTGAAACGGATGCAGAGTATCCTACGGGCAGTTGTAACAGATGGGACTGCAAAACGAGCGGAGGAAGAATCAAATGTGCCGATTGCTGGAAAAACCGGAACGGTTGAATTGAAGTTATCGGCAGAGACCGGTGGAGCAGAGAATAGCTGGTTTGTAGCTTACCCTCATGAGTCACCTGACATTTTAATGGCAATGCTCGTCGAGGAAACCGAAGATAAAGAAAGCGGACTTGCGATTGGTAAGTTTGTTGAAGTGATTAATCAGCTTTACCCAGAAAAAAATGATGAATAAGATTGGATTGAAAAACTCCCCTTTAGTTTTAAGGGGAGTTTTCTTGTTCTTTATCCATTGATGCTAATACGTCTGTCAATTCTATGAATCTTGTTTCATCTCTTTCGTCCAATGCTTTATCTATGAGCCGCAAGATGTTCTTTCTTTCCAACTCTTTCATAAAAGAATCGATTGTTTCCTTATCATTCAAATCACTGCCGTCTTGGGTACTGAAGTAATATGGTTTTGCGATTTTCTCGATTTGTTCAAGAAATTCTGGCAGTGTAATCAGCTTCACCATAGGGACATTTACAATTTCCTTTCCATTTTGAAATGCAAAGACCGCATCGATATTTTCAATCTTTTCCGTACGGCGATTAACACGGATTTCATTCGACTCGACAGGAATAAATTGAAATACTTTGTTGTTCATCATGACAGAAAAATATTGATAAGCCAAAATAATCCTTACAAAATTTTTCTCAGCTTTAATGTAATAAGGCTTCAGCATTTTTAACGTTACCATAACTTCACCACCCTTTTTTACTGTTTCATCCTGATTTTCAGTTAATTAATTGTAACCGATTTCACCAAAAATTACAAGTGGAATATTATAAAAATATTAAAAATACTGATATTATTATACGTATTATATGAATCCTCAGCAGATGTGTTTTTTCTTTTAAGGTATTTTGAAGAATTAAAAACGGGACAAAGAGTCATCGACTCTCTGTCCCTTTAGTTCATTTTTGTTTGAATCTGACTTACAATTTGATCGATTTCTATTTGAGAGAAGTTCCTGCCGTTTTCAGCCGCTAGAATCTTCTTCCCTTCATCTTTTAATACTTCTAAGCCCTTTTTCATATAACTCTTATATTCCTGATTCAACTCAGCGATTTCTTTTGCATATTTTTCATCTGTTCCAGGTGTGACAGCTTCTTCATATAAATCGATAATTTCCTCTCTTGTCTTGTCTGCTGGTTCAAATTCATGTGGATCCGTACTATCAAAAAGACAAATGCGCAATTCAGGCATAAGCACCATATCGATACTATTTGGATCGAAACTGCAATGGTATATTTCCACATCGAGTCCATGGTCGACACAAGCATTGGCAACCTTTTTCATGAATGTGGACTTTCCAGTACCAGCACGACCTTTAATGTGATAAATGTAATCAAGGTCAGCTATCAGGTTAGGTACTTCATTCACAATTCCGTCCACTGTATTCGTCCCGAACAATCTGTGGTATACGTAAGGAGTTCTACTCTGCTTCGGTTTATCACTCAACAGATTTTGGATGAAATTCTTCGCGAGAGCATCAGCTTTCTCAAAGTCCATTTCCTGAATATAAACTTTTTCCAAATCATCATGAACCGCTAAACCTTTTTGAAAATATTCATATGCCTTATTTGTAAAAGGTTCATCGTGATGAGCTAACACGGCGATTTGCTTTCCCCGGAATATGACTCCATCTAAATAGTCCTTACTGATTGGACTTTTAAGTACTTCAACCGAAGTCTCTTCTTTATTAGCTTCAATTAGTGCGTTTAAAATTTCTGTATTCAGCTTATAAGAAGTATCTTCAAGTCGGATTGTCTCCTGGATTCCATGCAGATTGGATTGTAAATGATTAACGAGACCGTCCGACGTATTTCCTCTAACATAATAATTTTTTAGCATCAAAGAACCATCCTTTACTAGGTTTATGTCTTTAGTTTATGCTATCAACTTCCACCGGTGATAATTATCTGCAAATTTCTCACTTATAGTCTCAAATTCGCTTTGTTGATACTTTTCAACAGACCGTATAACAAGCCAACCTCTATAGGATATAATAGTACAGCCTTCACCATACGTGGTGCAGCGAATAGCGGACTGCCGAACATGATGTTGAGCCAGATTGGTGTTAAGATCAATGTGATCAAGATTGTGACTACCAAATTTGCAATCGCCACACGGGTTAGGGTGATTTCTTTTTTATAGAAAAACCAGCCGAATATAATCCCAATCAGCAAAGCATTAAAAGTAAATCCAGGGAAAAAGAACCCTGCTGGCCTCAGGACAAATCCAATTATATCTGCGACAGCCGAAGCAATTCCAGCGTTGATCGGTCCGTATAAATAGGCGAGTACCGCAATTGGCAAGAAAGCAAAGCCTATCTCCAATAACGGGCCAAGTGACAAAGTAAATTGGTTTAACACTAGATTGATGCCGACTAATGCTGCAGTAAACGTCAGCATCTTTGTCGGATTTTTTGTATGTACTTTGGACGCTCCTTTTGTAAGACTCATAAAATCACCCTTCTATTACGTAATTCATATCTTTTCTCGTATCATATCCTATATTGCAAAAATCGCCAACTGATTATATAAAAAGCGACTCTCCTTGTTAAAGAAGAATCGCGTTTGTATCATATGGAAACTTTATTCAGTTGGTTACTACTTATCCATAAAGCCAGCTGACCACTTACCGGGATAAAACAAATTTCTCGATTGCTTCCCCTACTCCACCTTCATTATTGGTGACCGTCATATAATCTGCAACTTTTTTAATCGCTTCTTGAGCGTTACCCATAGCGACACCAATGCCCGCTTCTTGAATCATTTTAATATCGTTCAAACTATCCCCGCAAGCCATGACATTCTCCATCGTAATGCCAATCCGGTCACATAAGAAGTGTAACGCTTGGGCTTTGCTGACTCCCTTGGCATTTACCTCAATGTTCGTAGGCAGGGAATTCGATAACTCAAGCTCTTCATATTTTGAGAACTCTTTAACTAAGATATCAAGCTTCTGTTGATCTTCCGTATAACAGCCAAACTTCAACCATTCGTAGTTGTCAAAGTCAGTAGGAATCTCTTCACGGAAAGCCCCTTCTGTGGCTATCATCCACATACCTACACCGACTTGGCTCGCTATGTTATATAGCTTTTCCATCATTTCAGCCTTCAAACCATTTCTTCGCAGCAATTCTTTCTCCATCGTCCAAATCTCCGCTCCGTTAGCAGAGATCAGATATGAAGGTAATTTTAAATCAACCGCATATGGATAACATGTAGCAAACCCGCGTCCAGTACTTAGAACAACATGTACATCCATCTCTAGTGCTTTCTCTATCGCTTTTCTATTTCTCTCAGAAACTTCATGGTCATCATTCAGCAACGTACCATCCATATCAAGGGCTATCAATTTAATATCTTTCATGTTTGTCCTCCTTGGTTTACTTTTACATTTCTGTCATAAAGGAACGTTGTAATATAAGGGATCATGAGCAGGCCAAGTAAACAGAAGAATAAAACTTCAATATTATAATAATCAACTATAAATCCTCCAGCCAACGGGCCAACCATACGGCCAATTGTAGCAATACTGTTTACCAGCCCTTGATAAAACCCCTCTCTCCCCTTTGGCGCCAACTGATTAGCAAGCGTCGGAAATGCGGGCCACATCAACACCTCGCCAATTGTTAAAATCGCCATCGCCACTGCAAACATCGTAAAGTTTCCAGCGTTCATCGCTACAAGGAAAGATAATATCATGATTGTCGTTCCTATATAAATATGATGTTTTCCATTTGTAACCCGGTTCGTAAACCATTGTACCAAAGGTTGTAATAAAAGGATAAGGAAACCGTTTATCGCCCAAATCGTGCTATACTGTTCGACAGGAATTCCAATATCCTGCGTATAGGAAGCAATTGTCGTCATCCATTGCGAATAGCTGATGTGTATAAATAAAAATCCACTACATAGCAATAATAATGAAATTAGTGCTGGACTAACCTTAAATTTTTTTCCTTGTTCAATGACTGAAGTATGCATTTGTCTATTTTGAGCAGCATCCAGGCGTTTGAACGTAAATAAAACAAGTAAAAAGAAGATAGCAATAAAACAGGCATTCGCTGTAAAAATATAATCGAAGGAAATACTCGCGACGTAACCACTAAGAGTCGCACCTAGAGCAACACCTAAATTCTGTGCGACATAGACGGCATTAAACGCCTTCCTTCCACCCTCTGGCCAAAGCGAACCTGCCATCGCAAACATAATTGGCCAAGTAATTCCATTAGCAAACCCAATAACAATGAGTAAGATCGCATAAGGGACAATGGAATGATAGAAAGACATAACCAATGCTGCTATAAGAGAGATGGAAGTAGCAATTAATATCGAGCGATAGGCACTCGAACGATCATACAAAGCACCTCCAATTAAATTTCCTACAACTGCTGCAGCCTGATTCATCATCAAAATGAATCCTGCAAAAGCTAAACTCTGCCCTAGTTCGTTGTGCATATAGATTGTATTTAAAGGCCATAAGAATGACCCTCCTGTTACGTTAATTGTTGTTGCAATAACTAATAGCCAAATTGCTTTTGGCATTCCTGCATTCCACCTTTAATAAATAACCCCATTCACAAGACATCTCTATGATTATTACTGAAAGCTAATCATATTCAGATTAGCAAACTTATAGTAAATCATTTCTACCTCAAACTTTCCCTTCCCTATTGTAAAGGACTTTCCTTCTCCCAGCAATTTAATATTGAGCCATATTCCGGTTCTGAAAATTTTTATTTTACATTATGTCATTGACGTATTAATTTTTTTAAAATAAACTATAATAAGTTGGTTTGCTAAACAAACAAAAGAAAGCGCTATTTTTTGTTACCAATACAGAATTAAAAATCAAAATGTAAACGGATAACTTTTTATCTGTAAGGAGGAAAAAATATGGATTGGTTCATGGCGAATATGCCTATCATATCACTCGTTCTCGGTGTTGCACTACTACTTTATTTAAATATGAAAGTTAAGTTGAATAGTGTAATAGCTCTTATTCTTGCAGCGATCTTTGTTGGACTTCTTAATGGAATGGAACTCACAAGTATCGTTACAACAATTAAAAACGGACTGGGATCAACATTAGGAAGCCTTGCTCTAATCATAGGTTTGGGGGCAGTTCTAGGTAAGTTAATGGTTGATTCAGGTGCAGCTCAACGAATTGCATCTACCCTGCTTGAAAAATTCGGTATAAAAAACGTTCAATGGGCGCTTATTATTGTCGGTGCGATTTTTGGTATTTCAGTTTTCTATGAAGTTGCATTTATAATACTTGCTCCACTAGTCATTTCAATTGCTATTGAAGCAAAAGTTCCATATATGAAACTAGGGATTACCATGGTTGCAGCAACAACACTTTCCCATAGTCTCTTTCCACCTCAACCCGGACCAACTGCTTTAGTAGAAGCATATGGAGCAGATATGGGGCTTGTATATCTATTAGGTATTGTAGTCTTTATTCCAGGTGTTATTGCGGCTGGAATTATCTTCCCTAAATTTTATAAGGATAAAGATCGTCCTGTACCTCCTTTATTGGAAAAGCCTAAGGAATTTAAAGATGAAGAAATGCCGGGATTCGGGATTAGTTTACTCATCCCACTAATCCCTGCAATTATGATTTCTACCGCAACAATTGTTAACATGTTTATTGGTGAAGATACATTCCTATATCAATTGGTGAACTTCTTCGGAAGCGCAGAAATGAGTTTATTACTTGCTGTATTAATTGCTATTTATGTATTCGGTATCCGTACTGGACGCAATATGAAAGAAGTTATGGGATCTTTTGAAAGCGCAATTAAAGGAATTGCCATGATTATCTTCATCGTAGGTTCTGGTGGTGCATTTAAAGAAATTATTCTTGATTCAGGTGTTGGTGATTACATTGCTGGCATGATGGCAAATACAACGATCAATCCACTCATTATGGCATGGTTCATCACTGCCATGATTCGTATCGCTACTGGTACAGGGGTAGTTTCAGCAATAACTGCTGCTGGTATCGTTGGACCGCTCATGACGACATTTGATGTGAATCCTGTACTGATGGTACTTGCTACCGCTGCAGGAAGTAACACAATTACTCACGTAAATGATGCATCTTTCTGGTTATTTAAGGAATACTTCAATCTTTCCATTAAAGATACATTTAAAACATGGGGTGTCCTACTCTTTATCACATCCATAGTCGGACTCGGTGTCGTACTAATATTAGACTTATTTATGTAGAATAGTAGAAAATAACACATCACAAGTTGATGTGTTATTTTTTTATCTTCATAATATTATATATGTAAATCATAAGTGGAAGAGAGGTAAGCATGATGGATGTTGCTAATGAATATTTAAAAGTCATACGTAAGCAGTTTTTGGCGATAAAGACACAAGGTGACAAAACACTTGAACAGCTGTCAGATGAAGAGTTCTTCTGGCGACCAAATGAAAACTCCAATAATATCTGCATCATCATCAAGCATATGAACGGAAATATGAAATCACGCTGGACGGATTTTTTAACAACCGACGGAGAAAAGTCAGATAGAAATAGAGACGATGAATTTGTTGATGATTTTCAGTCAAAAAGAGATGTTCTTTTACTTTGGGAAGAAGGTTGGGAAATTCTATTTACAACCATAAACCAACTCAGATCAGATGATGTATTAAAAGAACTGACAATACGGGGAGAAAAACATACAGTCATTGAAGCCATTGAGAGACAAATCGCCCATTACGCATCACATGTAGGCCAAATCATTTATATTGTGAAATACATCAAGAATGAGAACTGGAAAACAATCAGTATTCCAAAAAGAAAATAACAAGAGCCCAGATGGAAAAATCCATTTGGGCTCTCCTCTATCAAGCATCATGTAATACATCTTTTAATTCATTCTTATCCTCAAAATCTAGAATTCTCTCTAGGTTAAGAAGGAGGATCAGCTCATCATCCATTTTTGCAACACCTTTTAAAAAGTCATCACGTATGCCTGTAACAATTTTAGGAGCAGGTTGTACATTTTCAGCTTCGATGTCCCTGACCTCTGATGCTCCATCAACAATCAGTCCAACTTGCATGCTATCGATAGAAACAACTAAAATCCTTGTATTATCCGTATATTCTTTTACTCTTATTCCGAGAAATTCCCTTAAATCAAGAATGGCAGTCGTTTCACTTCTGATTTCCGTAACACCTTTTATAAACTCTCTTGTTCTAGGAACTGCAGTAACCATCTGCATTCTTTCAATGGAAATCACCTGGTCTACATCTATCGCAAAAGTCTGTTCGTTCATTTGGAATAATATATATTTGTTCAGCTCGGCCATTACTTTCACACCCTTACTTTATTAATGCATTCGGATCAATAATTAAAGCAACTTGTCCATCACCTAAAATGGTCGCACCTGAAATGGCGAATACATCACCTAGGTAGTCTCCTAGTGATTTTAAAACAAGCTCTTGCTGGCCGATAAAGGTATCGACAATCAGACCCGTTAACTTGTCTCCTTTTTTCAATACGACCACAGCATTTTGCTTCTCTGTTTGACCAGCATCAGGAATCTCAAGGATTTCCTGCAGGTCAAGAAGCGGTACGGTCTGGCCACGGAAATCCATTACCTTTTGACCGTGAGCTGTCATAATCTGATCCTCGTTCAGCAATACCGTCTCAATGATGGACGACAACGGAATCGCATAAGTTTCTTCTTGGCTTTTCACAAGTAATGTTGAGATGATGGATAAAGTCAATGGTAGTTGGATAGAGAATATACTTCCCTGACCTTGTCTAGAAACAATGGAAATAGAACCGCCGAGTGATTCAATTTTGCTTTTCACAACATCCATTCCAACTCCACGACCGGATATACTCGAAACTTTTTCAGCGGTACTGAATCCAGATTCGAGAATGAGCTGGGACACTTCATCATCTGATAGTTTAGCTGCTTCGGATTTTGTCAGTAATCCATTCTGTACTGCTTTATTACGCACTTTCTCGATATTTATGCCTGCTCCATCATCCTCAATCTCGATAAACACATGGTTGCCACTATGGAAGGCACGAAGAATGATGTTCCCCTCTTCAGGCTTGCCTGCCGCCTTCCTCACTTCAGGCAGCTCAATTCCATGATCAACCGAGTTTCGAATAAGGTGGACAAGCGGATCTCCGATTTCATCTATTACTGTACGATCCAATTCTGTATCCGCTCCAAGGATCTCGAGGTTGATTTTTTTATTCAGATCTCTGGCTAATCCGCGAACCATACGTGGGAATCGGTTAAATACTTGTTCAACCGGCACCATACGCATTGCCAAAATCAAACTTTGCATGTCAGAGGAAACGCGATTCATATGTTCCACTGTTTCCGTCAGCTCCTGATTTCCAATTCCATCGGATAAGACATTCAATCTGCTCTGATCGATGACAACCTCTTCAAATAGATTAAGTAAATCATCAATCCGCTCGAGATTCACCCGGATAGTTTTAGATGTGGAAGTCTGTTGATTAGCAACAGCTGTATCACTTACTTTTTCCTCTACTTTAGATTCAGTCAAATCTTCATTCTGCACAACTTCTTCCTGAATATCATCCACTGATTTGAAGCTGACGGCCTGAATATCAACATTATTAATCTCTGATATTTTCAGAATCTCTTTTTTGATTTCTTCAGGGTCTTCATTAGATAGATAGATAAGTTCAAAACTAGAATCAAAGTTACCTTCTTCAATATCTTCCGTTTCAGGAATGGATTTAATGATATCTCCTTTCCCTTCCAACGTTTCAAAGACCATATAAGCACGTGCACCTTTTAATATGGAGTCCTCAGAAAGTTTGACGACCATCTGATATGCTAAAATTCCTTGCTCCTCTGCTTGCTGCACGATTGTCATTTGAAATTCATCGAGATCCACAGAAACCTCCACAATATCTTGCACTGTTTTTTCTACTTCAGGTTCGAGTGTTACTGCAGCTTCTCCCTTTTCAAACCGATCCAGCCGCTCTACAAGTTGGCGGACATCCTTTTTACCATCATTACCATTGCTGATGTCCTCTACCATATCTTCCAAGTAATCAACAGATGCAAAAATGATATCAATTACTTCGGTTGTCGCGTTAAGTTTATTGTCACGGATCATATCGAGAACATTTTCCATCTTATGTGTCAGTGAAGTTATGTCTTGATACCCCATCGTTGCCGCCATGCCTTTCAATGTATGTGCAGAACGGAAAATCTCATTTACAATCTCCAGATTTTGGGGTTCTTTTTCTAATGTTAATGTATGATCATTAATTGCTTGAAGATGCTCTCGACTTTCATCCAGAAAGACATCCAAATATTGATTGGTTTCCATGTCGTACTTCCTTTCTAAAGGTAGGCATTAATTGATTTTGAAGTTATTTATCTCTTTCTGCATCGTATTTGCAATACTTTCAAGTTCAGTTGCAAGGTTGGTCAACTGTTCCATCGATGCAGTTTGCTGTTCAACAGAAGCAGATATTTCTTCCGTTCCTGCTGCAGTTTCCTCACTGATGGAGGCATAATCTTTCGTGTTGGCTACAAGTGCTTTTTCCATGTCAACAATGGCATTTGTTAATTTTACAATCTGTTCCGTCATATCATTATTTTCCTTAACGGAATTAGAAATGGCAAGGAATGCTTGTCCTGTATCACCGACACTTTCTGTTTGCTGTTCAAATAGTTGCATCGTATGTTTTACCAGCTCAACTGATTCCTTCGTCATCTCCTGCATTTCGCTAATGATTGCAGCAACATCTTTTAATGCATTCGTCGTTTGTTCAGCCAGCTTTCCTACTTCGTTCGCTACCACAGCAAAACCATGCCCATGTTCTCCTGCCCGAGCTGCTTCAATTGATGCATTCAATGCCAGCAAATTCGTCTGACTAGCAATAGTTGAGATTTTATCTACAATACTATGAATGTTCGTTGACTTTTCATTAAGCTGTTCAATCGCACCGACAACTTCTTCAGAAACTTGCGATGTTTCCGCCGATCTCGCCGCCAATGATTGGATGGTTTCAATTCCAGAACTGGAGAGCCTATCCATATCACGAGCCTTTTCATACATCTGCTCATTTTTATCTTTTATTTCATTTATCATTTGCGATAATTCACCAAAGGCCTTTGCGTTTTGCTCCGTCAAGTCAGCTTGGTTGCTGGCACCTGCTGCAATCTCTTCCATGGTTCGAGCCACTTCATACGCAGAAGCTGAATTCTCCTCAGAACTTGCAACCAAGTTTTGTGCTGCATCGGATACTTTGTTGGAACTAAAGGAAATTCGATCAATGACTTTCCTCATTTCGCTTACCATGTGATTAAAACTTTTACTAAGCTGACCGATTTCATCTTCTCGATTAAGAATGATTGTCGCTGTTAAATCACCGGCTTCCACCTTTTGCATAGAGCTTTGTAATTTTTTGATCGGTTTGATTAATCGATTCGCTACTAGAACTGCAGCGATTATTGCAACAATCAAAACAATTCCAAGCGTGATTAAAATTGGAACCATAATAACGCTAGCCTTGCTGGCAAATTCAGCTTCATGGATGAATCCAGCGATAATCCAGTCTGTGGTTGGATTTTTTACAAATCCAATTATCATATCTTCGCCATTCACCGATGACCGAATTAATCCTTGTTCACCAGCTGCCATGATATCCTGATAATATGCTTGTTCAGAAATACTCTCACTCAACTTTGATTGATCCGGATGTGTAATAAAGTTTCCTGATTCATCTATGACAACCGCATAACCGTTATCACCAATTTGAATATCATTCATCAATTCCAACAAGGAGGTTGTACTGACATCTATTCCAGCCGTACCGACGAGTTCATTGTATTGATAAAATGCCTTTGCAGCAGTAACGACAATCTCACCGGAAAGTGCATCACTATATGGTTCAGTCCAAACTATTTCCCCTTCTTCCTCAACAGCTTGCTGGTACCAAACCCGTTCTTTCGGATTAATTTTGTTAACTTCTTCATTATAAGGATAATAAACGATTTCCTCCCGACTGTCATAACCTGCATACGCGGCTTTGATGTCGTCACTTGCTGTACTTGTTTCTTGTAAATATGTAAAAAGATCACTGAAATTATTGCCGTTATACGCTCTTAAATAATTATGGTTTGCCATCCGGGTAAGCGCGTTTTCCATATTCTCGAAATACATTTCGAACGTATGATTGACACTCGTCATTTGCTGTTCGACGTTTTTCGAAAGTTCATTCGTTGTTGTACGGACACTGAAATTATAGCTGACAAATGCTACTATTCCGATGGCAAGTACAATTAAAATAACAAAAGGTATCGTTAATTGTACCCGCAATCCAGATGGACGTAGCTGTTTTTTATTTTTGTTTAAAGCAGCTTTCTTCCTCACCAATAATCCCCCACTCCCACTATTTGATTGTTGTACATTAGATTTTTTAGTAGCTTATTTTATATCGGCAGTTTCCCAACTTTATTAAAGTAATTATTACGCATCACTTAGGGTTAAATGCCTAGAAAAATCATTTATCTATTAGTATTGTACTCTATTTCACGTATGAGTTGGGGATTAATGTCCTAGTTATCCGCGCTTTTTCAATATAGTATATTAAGAAAGATTTCTCCACTAATTTTAAAGAGCCTCATGTGTCTTTTTGTTTATAGTGAACATCTTTAGACCCTTTCATTGAAAATCATTCTCCTATTACGGTAAAATAGTACGAAGTGAGTATGATATCCTGGAAACATCAAAGAACTCAAAAGGAGGAAAGGAATGGCAAACATACTTATACTATATATTTCTATGACTGGAAATACAGAAATGATGGCTGAAGCAATCGCTGGCTATCTTGAATATAAAGATCATCTTGTTGATATTAAGACTTTTGATTTTGATCCGATAGATGTTGAAGAATTGCTAGATTATGATGTTGTATTTATTGGAACCCACTCATCTGATGATGGAGAAATTCCATTTGAGGCAGAAGACTTTTATGAGGAATTGGATGAGGCTGACATCGGAGGCCGGGTCTTCGGGGTATTCGGTTCAGGAGATACAGCATACGATGAATTTTGTTTATCCGTAGATCTCATGGGTGATAAACTTGTACATCTCGGGGCTAATGTTGTTCCAGAACGTATGAAAGTAGACCTTACACCATCCAACGAAGACATCGAGCGTATCGAACAATTTGCAGAAAGTGCACTACAGATGGTTAATAAGTAGTTAATAAGTGAGTACAAATAAGCTCTCGCGATAAAGTCGGCAGGAGGCCAACATTTCTCTCCTGCCGCTTCCATCTTAATCATATATAATGAAACAGGAGGTGCGATTATTGAAAATAAAAGTAAAAATGAATGTACAAACTTCTTATCATGGCGAATTACTTCGAGCTGGAAAAGTCTACGAGGTCGAAAAGGAAGTCGCTGAACGCTGGATTGCTAGTAAACTTGCGGAAGAAGCACAAGAATAGGGACAATTGGAGGCCACTCCTAATTGTCCCTCTCTATTTGGATAAGACTCATTTGACTTTGATTCAGAAACCGGATTGGAATAGTACTCGTACCTAAACCGCTGTCCACATAAATATACTTATCTCTCCCCCATTGGAAAAGTCCTTTATCCAGTTCAGGAAATAGCCCTCCACCTGGAGATATGACGGCACCGATTATTGGAAAACGTATTTGCCCACCATGGGTATGACCACTTAACACAAGATCAACGGGTAGATATGGATATTTTTTTATGACATAAGGTGAATGAGATAGTAAAATCATATACGCATCATTTTTTACATGCCGGAATGCTTCAGGAATATTTTCGTGTTCGGTTGATGTATCATCAATCCCCACCAGCGTTACCTTTACGGAATTCAATTCAAGTTCAACTGCCTTATTACTTAAAATGATTACTCCCCGATTTTCAAGTCCTGTTAAAAATTGTTTATTTTTCGAATTTCCCCATTCGTGATTGCCAGTCACGAAGAAGATGGGGATTTTAGTTGCAGCGAGCATATCAATAAAAGTAAATATTTTACGGAAATCCTTTGTTTTACGGTCGACCAGATCACCGGTAAGTACAATCATGTCCGGATGCAGTTTATCAATTTTATAAAGTAACCGCTTATGTAATCCCCACGCCCTTTTATTATGCATATCACTGATTTGCAAGATTTGCACTTTCCCATTCAACGGAAACTTTCTTGTCTGGACACGGACTCGATTTATTTTAAATACATTACTATTGCAAAAAGTATATATAGAAAGCATACCAAGTATACCAACCGCCAATTTACTTAAAAACTTCACCAGTCTTCACCTGCTCCTTATCAAAACTATCCATATTTTACCACGATAGCAGGTTAAAAAATAGGACAATAAGGGATGAACCCGTATTGTCCTTCAGAAATTAGCCCCTTCTGATGATCATAGCGATTCCTTGACCGCCACCGATACAGAGACTAACAAGCGCATACTCTTTATCACGGTTTCTTAATTCATAGGCAGCTGACAACGCTAAGCGAGTGCCACTCACCCCGACCGGATGACCAAGAGCAATCGCTCCACCATTTACATTTGTTTTCTCCCTATCAAGTTCCAATGCTTTCTCAACAGCTAAATATTGAGCTGCAAAAGCTTCATTCACTTCCACAATATCCATGTCTTCTAGGGTCAAATTAGCTTTTTCTAATGCTTTTTTAATTGCAGGAACTGGACCGAACCCCATAATGGTTGGATCAACTCCCGCAACCGCCCAAGAAACTATTTCCGCAAGTGGTTTTAAGCCATTTTGCTTTACTGCCCGTTCAGAAGCAACAATCACACTCGCTGCCCCATCATTTATTCCAGATGCATTTGCTGCAGTAACGCTGCCATCTTTTTTGAAAGACGGCCGTAAACTACTGATTTTCTCCGTTGTTGTATCCGGCTTGATATGTTCATCCTTGTCTATAGAGATTGTCCCTTTCCGGGATGCTACTTCTACAGCAACGATCTCTTCACCAAACCTGCCTGATTCCCTTGCTTTCGCTGCCCGTTGGTGAGATGTTACGGCATAATCGTCTTGTTGTTCACGAGAAAGATCGTATTTCTCCGCTAAATTCTCGGCAGTTACCCCCATGCCATAGCCTGTATACTCATCAAATAATGTCGCAAGCAACATATCATGGAATTTCAATTCTCCTAATTTTGCACCGCCAAAACGTTTTTCAAAATTAGAGTATGGTGCTTGCGACATATTTTCTACACCGCCGACGAGAGTAATGTCCGCGTCATTGACCAAGATTTCCTGTGCACCAGAAACGATGGATTGTAAGCCGGAACCACATAATCTGTTCAGCACATATGCAGGAACTTCTTTTGGTACGCCGACTTCAAGCCCAATATGTCTTGCGATGTAAGCTGCGTTGGTTTCCGACTGGATTACATTTCCATAAATCACATGATCAATTTGTTCCGGGTCGACTTGAGAACGAATTAATGCTTCCTTTGCCGTAACACTTCCCAGCTCTGTTGCCGTGACAGTTGCGAACGAACCACCAAACGAAGTAAATGCGGTTCTCGCCCCATCAATCAAATATACTTTTGTCATTCTACTTCCCCCTTGTTTAAGAATGAATCACTCAGATATTCCTGAATGCCCTGTTTAGTTATTGTATAAAAAGTCGGCAATTAATAAGTAACCGCCAATCATTCCGAGTAGTACCATTCCAATTGCTAATAAAATAAGAATGAATTTAACGAAAGCCCTTACAAGATGATTGGCATGAATTTTCTTCATCCATTTTTTCATCATATTGCCTCCATTCTTGTAAGAAAAATAAAATTTTATTAATTAAAAATTATGTACTTTAAAAAAATTGTACTATTCTTCCTAGAGAAACACAAGTTGGAAATACGATACTCTTGACTTTTAAGCATTTTTTAAACAATAAAGCTCCAATCAGCAAAGGATGATTTTCTATCCCTGCCGATTGAAGCTTTACGTGTGTCTGAACAGCTTAATTTAACAAACGCTATGGTTACGTTTAATCTGTCGATCGTATTTGAATTATTCAAATGCCGGAAGTGCTGCTTCCGGATAGTTTTCCTCTAAGAATTCTTTTACTTCTTCACTTGTCATTGCTTCTGCTAATTTTTGAATTGGCTCAGAATCCACATTATCCTCCCTTGCCACTAATGAAATAGCAAAGTCTTCAATAGGATTCTCTGTAAGAAGTGCATCTCGGCTTGGAAGTAAATCAAGCGGAGCTGCATAGGAAGGATACATGACGGAAGCATCCGCATCATCATACATTCTTGCAAGCATAAGCAAATCTACTTCTTTAAATTCAAAATTATTCGGATTGTCTTCGATGTCTTGCAACGTTCCGTAAATACCTGTACCTTCTGTCAACGTAATAACCTCTTTATCATCAAGGAAAGCTAATGCGCGTCCACGATTCGTTGGATCATTTGGAATGGCAATAGTAGCTCCTTCAGGCAATTCTTCTATCGAATTATAATTTTTAGAATAGAGGCCTAGTGTTGCATGATAAATCGGTTTCACAACAACTAAGTCCGAATCATTATTTTCATTGTACGTTTCCATCCAAAGCCCATGACCGAAAAAGTTAGCATCAACTTCACCTTCTACAACTGCATTATTGGGCTGGATGTTATCACTTACGATAACAATTTCTAAATTAATTCCCTCTTCCTTCAATAATGGCTGAGCCACTTCTAGTATTTCAGTCATCGGAGGATTGATGGAGGCAACTTTCAACTCCACCTCTTCTTGAGGAGTATCCGCTTCTTCTTGTGCACCTTCATTTTCTTCAGCATTATCATTGCCGCAACCTGCTAAAATTAAAAGGATAACCGCTGTTAATAATGTAAATAGTTTTTTCATCGGTAGTAACCTCCAAATATGTATTATCTTCTATCAATTGCCTTGGAAATCGTTGTGCCGGTATATTGAATAGCTTGTACAAAAATGATCATAATGATAATCATGTAAACCATAAGCTCTGTTTCAAACTGCTGATAACCGTAACGGATCGCAAAATCTCCAATTCCCCCACCACCGACCACACCAACAATCGTTGAATAAGAGATAAAACTGATTGTTGAAGTAGTCAGTCCCAATACGAGTCCAGAACGCGCTTCCACTAATAAGAATTTAAAAATAATTTCGGGTATTGAAGCCCCCATAGACACTGCCGCTTCAATCACACCTTTTGGCACATCGACCAACGACTGTTCCACCAGTCTGGAGTAGTAAGCGATTGCCATAATGGCTAAAGGTACAGTTGCCGCCGCTGTGCCAATCGCAGTTCCAACAACCCATCTTGTAAAGGGAATAAGAAATACAACAAATAGCAAAAACGGAAATGAACGAACAATGTTGACGAATAAGTTCAACACTTGGAACACGACTTGATTCTCCATCAGTTGTCCTTTCCTCGTCAGGAATAGCAAGGTCCCGACAGGCAATCCTAAGCCTACGGCAAACAGCAAAGACACACCAACCATCATAAATGTTTCTCCAATAGATTGCCATATTTCTGCTTGATATTGAACTAAAACTTCAGGCATGACTTCCATCCTCTCTCAACTGATGTAAGAACCATTCTGGTGTGTGATCGGAGTCAACGATTCCTTGAGGTTTAAGTGCTATTGTCTCATACACTTTTCCCTCATCCATGATGGTCACCATGCTACAAATGCTTTTTATTACATCCATTTCATGACTGACAATAACGATCGTTACACCAAGCTGTTTATTGATTTTCTGAAGTACACCAAGTATTTCACGGGTTGTATTTGGATCGAGAGCTGAGGTCGGCTCATCACATAATAATATCTTTGGCTTATTGGCAAGAGCTCTAGCGATTCCTACCCGCTGTTTCTGCCCGCCACTTAGTTGACCGGGATACTTTGTTGCATGTTCTTCTAATCCAACAAAGCGTAATGTCTCCATTGCACGCTCATTTCTGTCTTTCTTCGAATAGTTGGCCAGTTCCAATGCAACAAGTACATTATCCAAAATTGTTTTATTAGATACAAGATTAAAATGTTGGAAGACCATCCCGATAGACTGTCTTGCAAGACGTAATTTCTTTGTTGATAATTTAGTTAAATCATGACCATCTACAAGTACAGAACCGCTTGTCGGTACTTCCAATAAATTAATCATTCGTAATAACGTGGACTTTCCTGCCCCACTTCTACCGATGATCCCATAAATATCCCCGCTGCCAACAGAGATGGAAACAGAGTCAACCGCATGGAATGGCATATTATTTTGGGTATAGGTCTTCGTAACATTTGTTAATTCAATCATTGCTCTCACACCTTCCAGCAAAAAATACACAGAACTACAACCATTATAATGAAAAATCAAATACTTTTCTTTATAAAAGGTCTATTTGGTAGTAATGAACTATTCCAAAGAACAACAAAAAATGGAACAACCAGGTTATGAATTCCTGAATGTCCCACTTTTTATTTTGTCGTGACAAGTTCAATTTCTTCCGGTTTGATTGTCTTAATTTGAGTAATAAAATACCAGTGTTTAATAAGCGCTAAAACAATCATGATAATCCGTACAATGAGGATATCAACCAATATGACGGAAAGAATAATAAAAAAGTCAGCTATTATATTAATACGGATTTTTTCCCATCTTGTCATATATTTTTTTATAAAATAACGATCGACATATTGTTTATAAAAGGATGTCGTTTTAAACCATCTTTCCAAGCGTGGAGAGCTCTTCGCAAAACAATAGGAAGCAAAAAGGAAGAATGGACCGCCCGGCAATACCGGTAATATTGTACCAGCGACTCCGACGCCAAATGAAATAAGTCCTAGCATAATATATATTGCTCGTCTAATATTACTAATTGCAATCACCTTATTTCTATAGAAATTCATATCTATTTTACCATATAAATGGGCTGAAGTCATATATACCAACCTATTCAACTGCCTATCTCCATTATAAAATATATTGATGGGTTCATGTACACTCTTTTATGACATGTTTATGAATATCACCGAACAAGTATGTGGTTAAAAAAGAAGGAAATGGTCTGCAGGCCATTTCCTTTAATATGGGATGGTTTATGATATTATCAACTTAAGCTTGGTGACGCTTTACAAAATCTACATAAGCGTCTACAACAGATTGTAGGAAGCCTACGGTATCTTCATTTGTGATCTTACCATCTTCACCCAGTAATTCGTGTACGTTAGCAATGTAAACTTCTGGTTGTTGGACAACTGGCATGTTCAAGAATGCAAGCACTTGACGCAAGTGATGGTTTGCACCGAATCCACTTAAGTTACTTGGTGATTGGCTCACGATTAGTGCAGGTTTGCCATCCCATACGTTTGAACCATATGGACGAGAACCAACGTCGAGAGCATTCTTTAGTGCAGCCGGGATAGAACGGTTATGTTCTGGAGTAACAAATACAACTGCGTCCAGAGCTTTTACTTTGTTGCGGAAATTAGTGTACACTTCCGGAATATTCTCATCCGAATCTTGGTTATATAAAGGCAGATTAGCAATCTCGATAAACTCTGCTTCATATCCTTCCGGGAAAAGCTCCACAATATTCTTCGCTAGAGCCTCTGAGAAAGAATTGTTACGAATACTTCCTACAACGATACCAACTTTTGTCATTTCGCTATCATCCTTTTCTGAATAATTTTAATTACAATATAATATTAGGTTACTTATAATAACAAGTCAATTAATGTGACCTTTTATTTTATACTTTATTAATTCAACATCCACTCACTATTTGTTTTTTCCAAACCACCACCTCATTATGGATTACTGGAAGTTCTGAAAATCCAATAACGAATAACAATTTGAATCACTGTATAGCACCCTTTCATGTATCCTTAATAAGAGATCAAGACCGATGAATTTTCGAATGGCAAAGAAAAATATGGACATAAATACTATTGAGAGTATCTTCTTCCGAAAGGAGTTAAAACAGTGTGGACAATACTCAAAAAAAATAGCCTTTTGCTATGGGACTTGATGGATCCGATTTACTTCCGTATTACCCGCCTTGACTATGTACCAGATGATTTCGGGGAACGTACCATTATGCGCGTACGATTAACCAAGTATAAGGGCAGGAGCATTACATTGTCCGATGGCACTGTAATTCATAAGAATGACTGTTTATTAAAGATTCATCTGCATAATATTAAAATCTTAAAGCAAATTCAAAACTACGATAGTGACGTTCGAAAAGCATATATAATTTACAAAAGTGTTCAAGATTCCCTACCAGCCATCGCTCACTATATTCAAGGGAAACAATATAGTGACAAGATTAAAGGGTTGATTGGAATCTCTGTATTAAACAAAGGTGCAAAACTTGGATTCGAATCATTCACGATTCAAAACCGTTTTTATAAGCTTTTTAAACAAGTAGCCTTTTTTTCGATTCATCTATTATCCAGTAAGAAATGCTCCATCACCGTTCCAGAACCAAAATACTTATTTATGTCGAAAGAAGTATTACTAAACAGATATCTGGGTAACCTTTAAAATCCATTTCTCCCCCTCTTTATTCCATATATTACAACTAAAAAGTGGCTGACTTTTTTATTATAATGAATGGTATGGAGGTGGAGAAATATGTTTTATGGACTTTTAATTATGTTTATCGTTATCATCAGCTATATCTTATATAAAGGCTACAAAAACACGCAAGACGTAGCGGTCAATTATATGAAACTAGGAAACCCATCCTCCCACTCTCCCACAATACGTATTCTTCATGTTTCGGATATGCATTTAGAAAATATATCGATTACGCCTGATCAATTATATAAAAAAATTTCCGACAAGCAAGTAGACCTCATTGCGCTGACTGGTGATTTTCTTGATAGAAAATGGACAATTCCAAAACTGATTCCTTATTTGAATATATTAAAGAAACTCCAGCCAACTTACGGCGCTTATGTAGTGTTCGGTAATCATGATTATGTCTTAAGGGAACGCAACTTTAAAAAGTTAAAAGAAGTATTTCATGAACACGGATTTAAGACACTGCAAAATGAACGTGAAATGATTAAGGTAAATGGAAAAGCAGTCAATATAATCGGAATCGATGATTTTAGCACTGGTCGTAGTGACCTTGTAAAATCCTATCAGAATGTTGGGGAAGGCTATCATTTAGTTTTAACTCATGATCCAAATATCGTGCTTCATATGGCAGAACACCGATTTGATTATCTCTTATCTGGACATTTCCATGGCGGACAAATCCATTGGCCTAAACCGTACCACCTCGTGAAAATGGGAAAACTCGCCCGGATGAAGATGGTGAAAGGTCTCCATCACTTTAGAGGTGCGCCTTTTTATATTAGTGAAGGTCTAGGACAAACCGGGATTAATATTCGTTTTGGGAGTCAGCCGGAAATTACGTATCACGACATTCTGTTAGATGACGTAGTGAAAAAGGAAGCTGGCGAAGCTACTATTGCAGGTTAAACTATTATGAGGCTGGGACAAAACCCCAGTAAATAGAAAATAGCTTCGCGCTTTTTGCGCGAAGCTATTTTCTATTTATCATAATTTTAGTAAACAAAAAGGACACCTTTTGATAAAATTAAAGTTACCAGACAA